>NZ_RCCE01000016.1 GCF_003663885.1 Litoreibacter meonggei | reverse complement strand
TGTGAACTCACGCTGAAGCGCAGTTCCTGATTTAACCTTTTACTCCAATCGGTTCCGTAACTCCATCAGTTCGCTTTCAAACACCTCTAAGGGTGTACGGTAGCCGAGGCACTTGCGCGGCGTTGAATTGAGGCGATGGCAAATCGACCTCAAATATCGATTTGTCAGCGCCGTCGGTTCGGTAGATCTGGGGAGATATCGGCGCAACCTGTTGTTCGTATTCTCAACGGTGCCTTTCTGGTAGGGTGCTTGGGGATCACAGAACCATGCGTCCGCACCGATCCCGTCCTTGAGACTCTTCCAGGCGGAGAACTCAGTGCCGCGATCAAAGGTGATCGACTGACGCGCATCAGCGGGCAGGGGAGCGAGGCCGTTAATCAATGCCTCCATGATCGGCTTGGATGTGCGATCCTCATTGCGCATGACGACTGCGTAGCGGCTGACACGCTCGACCAGAGACGTCACGTTCACCTTCCCATGCTCGCGCCGGAACATCATCAGATCGCACTCCCAGTGACCGAACTCAGTGCGCTTTGCAACGTTCTCAGGCCTATAAGACAGGCTCTGCGTATCAAAGATATGCCCACGCTGATGGCGTCGATATCCACGCGGCCTGCGGCGTTTTCGATGCTCGGGCAGGTGGCGATAGAACTGTTCCGCACGGCCATCTTTGGAATAGGCAAACCTGTAAATCGTCTCGTGACTCACACGGATCGGATGGCGCTCAAGCCGCATGCGCCCGGCAATCTGTTCTGGCGACCAGCCTTCTTTGAGCCTGTCCTCAATGGCGGCCTTCAGCTTAGGGTGAACAACCATCTTTCGATGGACCGCACGACGTTGCTCGTACTTATCCTGCGCGACCAAAGCGTGGTAGCCATTGAGTTCGGGGATCTCTTTGTCCGTGTACCGGTTCCGCTTGATGTCGCGGTAGATTGTCGAGGCATCACGGCCTAAGCGATCTGCGATCTCAGCAATTGGCATTTTGGCTTCTAGCCATTCGGCAATCCTACGGCGTTCATCCAAACTCAGGTGAGGGTAACAGCTTCCCATTTGTCATTCTCCATGCAAGGTTCTGTTTTGATACAGAATTTGCACTTCGTTTGTGAATCCACC
>NZ_RCCE01000015.1 GCF_003663885.1 Litoreibacter meonggei | reverse complement strand
CCTGCCATGCCGCCGGACACCTCTTCGGTGGCCTCGCCGGACAGCTCTTCCGGCAGGATCAGGTTCAGCACGATGGCGATCAGCGCCGCTGGCAAAAGACCAGAGGTCATCAGGATGCGCAGCGTGTCGGGCAGGTATTGCACCGCCTTCGGGTCAAGCTGCAAACCAAGGCCAACCGACAGGGCAATCGCGAAGATCACCATGTTGCGGCGGTTCCAGTTCACGTCCGACAGCATCGAGATACCGGCGGCCACAACCATGCCGAACATCACGATCACGCCGCCGCCCAAGACCTCGATCGGGATGGTGCGGATGACCGCGCCAACTTTCGGGATCAGGCCACAGATGATCAGGAAGATCGCGCCGATGGTCACCACGTGGCGCGACATCACGCCGGTCATGGCGATCAGGCCCACGTTCTGGCTGAACGAAGTGTTCGGGAAGCCGCCGAAGATGCCCGCAACAGCAGAGCCAACACCGTCCGCATAGGTCGCACCGGTGATCTCTTCTTCGGTCGCCTCACGGCCTGCGCCGCCCTTGGTGATGCCCGAGACGTCGCCCACGGTCTCAACCGCGGACACGAAGGCCATCAGGCAGAAGCCGACAACGGCGGCAAAGCTCAACTCGAAGCCGTATTTGAACGGCATCGGGAAGGCGACAGGTGCCGCACGGCCCCAGCTGGTGGCGATGCCTTCGAGGGTCACCATGCCGACGGTCATGGCATAGAGGTAGCCCACGAAGATGCCGATCACGACCGCAGACACGGCCAGCATGCCCTTGGCGTAGAACTTCAGCGCTAAGGTCACGAAGACCACGACCAAAGCCGCCGACCAGTTCAACAGTGAGCCGTATTCCGGCTTGTCGATGGCAGGAACACCGCCAGCGGCGTATTGGATGCCGACCTTGACCAGCGCCAGACCGATCATCGTCACCACAAGCCCGGTTACCAAAGGTGGCAGGGCGAAGCGGATTTTGCCGATGAACGTGGCGATGAATGTGTGGAACAGGCCACCGATGATGACGCCGCCAAACAAGGCTGGCAGCGCTTCGACACCCTTGCCGGCCACCAGCGGGATCATGATCGGGATAAAGGCAAACGATGTGCCTTGCACGATTGGCAAGCGGGCACCAACAGGGCCAAAGCCGATGGTCTGGAACAGCGTGGCGATGCCGGCAAACAGCATCGACATCTGGATCAGGTAGGTCATGTCAGGGAAACCCTGCGCCCCTGCGTCCGAGCCAAAGCCGAAGCCAGCGGCCCCGGCGATGATGATGGCCGGTGTCACGTTCGAGACGAACATGGCCAGCACGTGCTGGATACCAAGTGGAATCGCTTTCGCGAGAGCCGGTGTATAGTTCGGATCGCGCAGCTGCTCTGCGGTCCCCAATGATGTATCAGCCATGACGTTTCTCCCC
>NZ_RCCE01000014.1 GCF_003663885.1 Litoreibacter meonggei | reverse complement strand
TGTCCGTCGTCAGAGTTTTTGGAACCAAGAGCTGCTTAATCTAAGAGAGAGTTTGGCTCATCTGGTTGCTGTGATTATGCGGCGTGCTGGCAGTGATGCAAGCGTCGCGTTTCGAGCGTCTTTCGTTTGATCCTTTCCCGTTGTTTTAGAATGGCTTTGTCACGACCGAAGTAGACATCGGATGGCGTGACGTTGTTCAGACTCTCGTGGTATCGCTGATGATTGTAGTGATCAACGAAGGCTTCAATCTGGGCTTCAAGATCGCCGGGCAGGAAGTAGTTTTCCAACAGGATGCGGTTCTTGAGGGTCTGGTGCCAACGCTCGATTTTGCCCTGGGTCTGGGGATGATACGGCGCTCCGCGAGAGTGCTTCATACCCTTGACCTGCAACCATTCAGCGAGATCGCCAGAGACATAGCTGGAGCCATTGTCGCTGAGCAGGCGTGGCTTGTGAACGACGTGAACCAGATCGCAGCCAGATGCCCGCAAAGCCAGATCCAGGGTATCAGTCACGTCCTCGGCCTTCATGTTTGTGCACAGTTTCCACGAGATGATGTACCGGCTGTAGTCGTCCAGGATTGTGCTGAGATAGAACCAGCCCCAGCCGAGAACTTTGAGGTAGGTGAAGTCGGTCTGCCAGAGCTGGTTGATTGCCGTGGTCTTGTCGGTGAACTCGCTGGCTGCCTTGATGACGATGAAGGCCGGGCTGGTGATTAGATCGTGGGCTTTCAACACGCGATAGACAGAGGATTCTGAGACAAAGTATCGTTCCCGATCCGTGAACGTCACCGCCAGTTCCCGTGGCGACAACTCAGTCTCCTTCAGCGCCAGCTTCACGACCTTGCGGCGCACCTTGTCAGGAATCCGGTTCCAGACGTGTTTTGGCTTGGGGGATTGGTCCTGCAGCCCGGCCTCACCAAGCTTTAGGTACCGATCATACCAACGGTAGAATGTCGTGCGGGGAAGACGCAGTTTGGTCAGTGTCTGACGCGCTGATAAGTGCGACCCCTCGACTAGTCGGATGATCTCCAGCTTCTCGGATGCAGCATACCTCATTCTTGGTCGCCCCCACCGCCTGTCATGCTTTTTTTGAGCAAACGGAGTTCGAGCGTCTGCTCCGCCACGACCTCCTTCAGGTCCCGAGCTTCGCGGCGCAGATCCTTGACCTCGTCGGTCGTCGCAGCACGCGCGGTGTCGCCCGCCAGACGCCTCTTCCCGGCCTCCATGAAGTCCTTCGACCATTTGTAATAGATGCCCTGCGAGATGCCCTCACGGCGGCACAGTTCGGCAATGCTGTCTTCACCACGCAAGCCATCCAGGACGATCCGGATCTTCTCTTCGGATGAATACTGCTTGCGCGTCGCCCGTTTGATATCTTTGACGATCTTCTCGCCAGGACTTTTGCGGTTTCCAGTTGTCTGTCTCATCTTCCACTCCTCAGTGGTTACGATGAGCCAACAACCCTCTCTTATCAAATTGCCCTAGTTGGACCCATAGGCGCTGACGTCAGACA
>NZ_RCCE01000013.1 GCF_003663885.1 Litoreibacter meonggei | reverse complement strand
TCGGGCGGAAAGCGAACAAACGCCGCGCCTGCAATCTGCGATCCGAGCGATTGGATAAGCAGTCATTCACGCAAATGGACAATAAATGATAGGCTTCCGTTTCGCGCCATACTATTTCATGGTCAAAAAACAGAAACGAATGCGTGGGGCCAAAAGTGACAAAGAATGAAAATTTGGTTGATCTGATAGTTGTTAACGATGTGTCCGGACCTGCGCCCCTAGACCCGGCAATTGCCTCAATCAATCTGACGACAAGATCAAACCGTTTGACTGAGGGTTATGATCTTGCAGTGTCGGCATTTTTTGGCAGTGAACGAATAGAATTAGCAGGTGGAGACTTTGCCGTCAGTGTACAAATATCGATCAATCGCGCTCAAATTGATCTAGAATTTGTTAAGTGTCGAGCGTCTTTAGTAGATGCTCCCGTTCCACATCTATCCGATGAAAGAGTAATTGAAGAGCGGGTGTCAACACGCCGCAGTGCTTCCGGTCGTGCAGGCTTTTTGTTGGGGGCATCTTCGAAAGCGGGTGGGCAGGGAGAAGTCGGTTTCGATATCAAGGCAGCAGTAGAAGGTTCCGGCAGTTTAGAACGAGACGGGACGCGGAAAAGAAAGAACTGGAAGCGACTCAACGCTCAAACAATTCTTATTGGAACAGTTGTTGGTGATTTGGATGGCATGGAGGTAGAGGACTATGTTGGTTGGCGGGTAATTCCTGAAACTTTAGATGAACCGTCAGGGGTAATAGGAAGTCTGAAGGTAAGGGAAGCGTGGATCAATTTTATCGATGTAAAAAATGGCTCGTTCAAAGGTCGCATCGGTGACAAAGCGCGAAAGCTGTTTGAGTCGAATAATCAGAATCGAAAGAGGATGTTTGCCCTTTTGCTCCGGCATTTGTCCACAAAGGGCATGAGCACACAGTCGTCGCGTCCAGATGAAGCTGTTCTCGCTGTCTTTCCGTTCGTGGTTAGGCCTGAAATTGACAAGGCTGTCGCGGTAAGTGCACCGGCATCATCCGGTCGGGTTCAACTTGAAAGTGATAAGCTAGAGGCTTTTCTAGTGTCTCCACCGGGGACTGAGGAAGAAATACTTGTGTCGCTCGGAGTGTCCCATGAAATAATTCGAGAGAATGTTGATAGACCTAAAAACAAGAAAACAAGCCTAGGTCGATTTGTCGGCTACACATCACCGGTCGTTTCTGCGAGAGCATACGCAACACTCGTGCGAATGGGTAAAGTAGACGAAGAAGGCTGGGTCGACATCGCAAATGGAAGGGTCTTAAGAGACTTGATAAACTTGGGGTTAGTTCAGAAAGCTGACGGTCAAATTCTACCTGTTGACGAGCTTGTGTCGGACCCAGATGCGATGTTTAAGCATGCGATTGCCCGCTGTGACACAGTGCAATTGGCCCGAAGTATGCTGGTTAAGAACCCAAGCGTTTCAAGTGTCGAAGTTACCGAGATGTTAGTCACAAAGTTTGGCAAGCGCTACCAAACAGACGGTTCCAAAATACGTGTCGGCAATGCACTAAAACGTTGGGCACGCTGGGTAGAGCCGCATTTGATCGACCCAAAGGGTGGAGCGAAGGCAGATTCACTGCTCGAGGCGGCACTTAGCAAAGAGGCACAAGTCGGGCGGCGGACATATGCATCGCCTGAAAACATTGCAATTGCAAAAGCGGGGTATGCCGCTGGAGATTACGGCAAGACGATTGCAGAGAGACTCGGTGTCAGCTACATGACTCTTAAACGCTGGAAAGACAGCGGTAAATTAGACTAGTCGTCCCGAAACTGTCGGGGTAAACAATTTCGCTAATTGCGGCTTTTGGACTGTTTTGATGTCGCAGACTAACGGCATTGGAGGTCTGCTTAGAGTAGTTACAATGAGCTGGAATGCATGCGAGCACCGCGAAACGCTGACCATCTTGGATGCTCTAACGTAAGGAGCAACAGTGGAATTTAGCAGCTTGAAGTCCTAGTTAGGAGCCAACTGAAAGTTCTGCCGAGGCACCTGCATGGAACTTGAAGACCCACTCGACCCGAAACGCTCCCGCCCAATCGACGTTCACCGTTGGTCGGACCACCCCGAGGTGGCCCAGTTCGTCGATAGTATCTGGGAAGAGCACTTCGGGGACTACGCGGCGAAGGAGCTCGTAAAGTCAGGGGCAAAGGCAAAGAAAAAGCACCGCGACCAACTTCGAGTGATCCTTCTAGACCTCTACGTGGCTTGGCAGACCGATCCTGACCTCAGCATCGGGGTTCATCTCTCTGCCAACGCTTGGAAGACGGGTTCGCGGTATAATGCCCTGCACCTCTCCAAGATCATCCCTGACTTCGTCCACCGTCTCAGCGAAGTGGGGTTGATCCAGCTCTCGAAGGGAAGCTTCACGGCCCCCGGAGCAGCAACCAATCGGACGGCAAGGATACGGGCCGAGGAGCCCCTGAAGGAGATGTTCCGAGAGGCAAAGTTCGGGCGGGAGCACATCTGGCTCGTCCCTGACCGAGAGTGCATCATCCTGAAGAACACCGACGACCTGACGGGGGTGAAGGGGCGCGAGGTTCCCTACGAGGACGATGACCGGACCACTTCGATGCGAGCAGTGCTGCGGGACTATAACAAGCTACTGGCCCAGACCTTCATTGATATCCCGACCTACGATCAGCCCTTCGTGGAGAGGAAGGTCAAGACGGGGCGGCAAGCGGGGGAAGCCACCAAAGTCCCCATCGCCACCCAAGAGAACTTCGTCCGGAGGATATTCAATCGAGGGTCCTTCGACTGTGGGGGGCGCTTCTTCGGTGGGTGGTGGCAGCACGTAGATTCCGAGGTTCGGAAGCGCATCCACATCAACGACACCCCGACGATAGAGATCGACTATCAAGCCCTCCACGTTGCGGTGCTATCGGCGGAGCGAGGGGTGGTGATCGAAAAAGACCCCTACACACTGGACCAAGGATTACTTCCTGAGATGGGCGCGCAAGAGCAACGTGCCTTGGTGAAGCTGCTAGTTCTCATGGCCTTCAACGCGAAGAACCGCCGCGCTGCGTGCCTTGCTTTCAGGCAGGATCAACCAACGGGGTCAGTCGAGAAGTCGATGAAGGATGCCGAGCTATCGAAGGTGCTGGATGCATTTATCGAGAAGAACCCCCACCTCGCGGAGGCACTCTGTTCGGACCGAGGGATCAAGTTGATGAATACGGATAGCCGGATAGCTGAGATTGTTATCGAGCGGTTGACCGCTGCCAACGTCCCCGTCCTCTGCATCCACGACAGTTTCGTGGTGGACTATCGCCGTTCCCGCCTCCTCGTT
>NZ_RCCE01000012.1 GCF_003663885.1 Litoreibacter meonggei | reverse complement strand
TCCAAACTCAGGTGAGGGTAACAGCTTCCCATTTGTCATTCTCCATGCAAGGTTCTGTTTTGATACAGAATTTGCACTTCGTTTGTGAATCCACCGCTACACCCACAATTTACTTATAATCGTTATTATGTAACTTAATATCAGGTGTAGATTTACGAACGCTAAGGTTTCACCTATAAGAACTTGGATTCTAACGCTTCTACCGAAGCACAATTACCCCAAAGCATAGCCTGCTCCACGCACCGTACGAACCGGATCCGCACGCCCAGTTGAGCACAGGGCCTTACGCAACCGACCGACATGGACGTCCACAGTACGAGTATCCACATAGATATCTCTGCCCCAAACACGATCCAGAAGTTGCTCTCGCGACCAAACGCGACCCGGTCGCTCCATGAAGGTCGCCAGAAGCCGGAACTCCGTCGGACCAAGCTTCAGAGGCGCATCACCGCGGTATACGCGATGTTCCTCGACATCCATGACGACATCTTCGAACTCAAGTCGTTGACCCACTGCAGATGGCCGTGACCGACGCAGCTGCGTGCGGATACGCGCCAGCAGCTCTGCGACAGAATATGGTTTAACAACATAGTCATCCGCACCGGTCTCCAACCCGCGAACACGATCTGTTTCCTCGGATCGCGCAGATAACATAATCACCGGAATGTCTCTGGTTTCAGACTTTGCCTTGATCTGGCGGCATATCTCGATGCCCGACACGTTTGGCAACATCCAGTCCAGCACCACCACATCCGGCGCGTGTTCTTGTACCATCAACAGCGCCTCATCGCCGTTTTCGGCGGTTTCAACCAGATAACCCTCGGCGCGGATATTATACGCGAGGACCTCGCGCTGCGCCGGATCATCTTCAACAACAAGAACAACAGGTTGTGTCACCGTCTTAAACCTTACCTAGCGCGCTGTCCGTGGATGTCCGGTCTTGCTTTTCGCGATCCTCGTCGGGCATGTCACCGGTCACAAGGTAAACCACCTGTTCACATATCGAGGTCACATGATCGCCCATGCGTTCCACGTTTTTTGCTATAAAATGCAAGTGCATACAGGCCGTAATGTTGCGCGGGTCTTCCATCATGTGGGTCAGGAATTCACGAAACAACGCGTTATACATCTGATCCACCTCGCTGTCCCGCTGGCGGACATCCTCTGCCAGATCCACATCACGCTGGATATACGCATCCAGCGCGTCTTTCAGCATCACATTCACCAGTTGCGTCATCCGGCGCAGCGCGCCGCCTGTACCCGTTATGGCGGGCATCTCAGACAGCACCGAGGTGCGTTTGCCAAGGTTCTTGGCATAGTCGCCCATCCGTTCGAGGTTGCCGGAAATCTTGAGCACCGACAGCACCGTGCGCAAATCACCCGCAGTCGGCGCGCGCACGGCAATCACGCGGGCCACCTCGGACGCCACCTGTTCTTCCAGCGCATCAATCAGCTTGTCGTTGCGCCGGACTTGGTCGGCCAGCTCTGTGTCGCGCATTTCCAGCGCCCGTGCGGCGTCAGAGATCGCCGTCTCCACCAGTCCGCCCATCTGCATGATCAGCGCTAGCACCCCCTCAAGATCACGATCAAAGGCGGAGGCTATATGTTCCTGGTCCATCATATCCCTGCTCCCTACCCTATCCGTCCGGTGATGTAACTCTCGGTCCGGCTGTCTTCGGGGTTGGTGAAAATCTTATTCGTATCGCCATATTCTACGACGTTTCCCAAGTGGAAGAACGCAGTTTTCTGGCTGACCCGCGCGGCTTGTTGCATCGAGTGGGTTACGATCACAACGGTATAGTTCTGCCGCAAGTCGTCGATCAACTCCTCAACCTGCGCCGTGGCGATGGGGTCAAGGGCCGAACATGGCTCGTCCATCAGCAGCACCTCCGGCGCCGTGGCGATGGCGCGACCGATGCACAGGCGCTGCTGCTGGCCGCCGGACAGGCCGGTGCCGGGTTGGTGCAGGCGGTCCTTCACCTCGTCCCAGATCGCCGCGCGGCGCAGGGATTGTTCAACGATTTCATCCAGTTCCGCCTTGTTCTTCGCCAAGCCGTGGATGGTCGGACCGTAAGCGACGTTGTCATAGATCGACTTCGGGAACGGGTTGGGCTTCTGGAACACCATACCAACGCGGGCGCGCAGTTGCACGGGATCGACCGATTTGGCGTAGATGTCCTGCCCTTCAAGCAGGATATCCCCCGTCACGCGGCAGATGTCGATGGTGTCGTTCATCCGGTTGATGCAGCGCAGGAAGGTGGATTTGCCACATCCCGACGGGCCGATAAAAGCAGTCACAGCCTTGTTTTCGATCTCAAGGTCGACGTTCTTGATCGCATGGGTATCGCCGTAGAACACGTCCACGCCTTGGGCGCTGATCTTGATCTCTTTGGACATGGTCGGCTCCGTCAAAAGGGTCTGGGTTGTATCGAGCATCTTTACCACCGTCTTTCAAATCGTTTGCGCAGGATCACGGCGATGGCGTTCATCACCACAAGGAAGAAAAGCAGCACGCAGATCGCCGCGGATGTGCGGGCCTCGAACGCGCGCTCGGGGAAGTCGGACCAGCGGAACACCTGCACTGGCAGCACCGACGCGCTGTCGGTGATGGAGCCGGGGATGTCCACGATGAAGGCCACCATACCGATCATGATCAGCGGCGCGGTTTCACCCAGAGCCTGCGCCATGCCGATGATGGTGCCGGTCAGGATGCCGGGCATGGCCAGTGGTAGCACGTGGTGGAAGGTGCATTGCAACGGTGAAGCGCCAAGACCCACGGCAGCGTCACGGATCGACGGTGGCACCGCCCGGATGGCGGCGCGCGCAGCGATGATGATCGTGGGCAGCGTCATCAGCGCCAGCACGATCCCACCCGCCAAGGGCGCGGAGCGTGGAACGCCGAAGACGCCGAGAAACACCGACAGGCCCAGCAGGCCGAACACGATGGACGGCACGGCCGCGAGGTTGTTAATATTGACCTCCACGAAGTCGGTCAGCTTGTTCTTGGGGGCAAATTCCTCAAGGTAGATCGCCGCCAGAACGCCCGTGGGGAAAGCCAGCAGGAAGGTCACCAGCATCGTCCAGAACGACCCTGCAACCGCGCCCCAGATGCCCGCCAGCTCCGGCTCACGGCTGTCACCTGCGGTGAAGAAGCGGGTGTTGAACACCACGTCCACCCTGCCCTGCGCATTTAACTGCTCGATCCAGATGATCTGGTTATCAGACACTTTACGCGAGGCTTCGGGCAGGTCGGTGGTGTAGAGGCCCCAGGAGTTCGTAGCATCCACCGCGCGCTCCATCGGCGCGACGGCTTCGGCCAGACCGCCGTTCGGCGTGATGCGGGTCATCTTGAGCCAGCCACCGGCGACGTTGATCAGCACGGAGCGGTTGTTTTCGTCCAGCACTTCGTCACCGCCTTGTGCCGCTGCACGGGCTTCCAACTCGTCCGCCTGTGCCAGCTGCGCGTCGCGGGCGGCGGCGCGGGATTCGGCCAGCTTTTCATTCTTTTCACGTTCCTCGGCAGTCTCTGCCATCTCGGCGCGGCGGGTAAATTCGACCACGCCATTGTCCTGCAACCGGGCCTGACCGCGCAGCTTGGCGGCCTCGACGGTCAGGCCCTCTTTCACGCGGTCCAGTGCTTTGGAAAAGTCATCGGCGGTGGAGGACACAAGGTAAGCGCCATCCTGTTCGGTCAGGGTCAGGTTGCCCTCGACGGGCTTGGATACGAGGTCTCCGAACGCGCCTTTCAGATACAGGTCAGCCACGTCCGACGCGAGAAGCGGGTAGTCGATGGTCTGGCCCAGCAGCGACGGGTCGGCGGCGACCTTGTCGGCCAGCTCGAACGCGGCACCGGACGAGGTCAGGTCATACAGCTCGCGCCGCGTGGTGCGGCCCTTGGCGTTTGGAAACTGCTCTTTCAGCATATCCTTGGTCAGGCCCGAGAAGTCCGCGCGCCGGATGATTGCGGGATCGCCGGTGCCGTCCGGGTCGATCTCTGACGCCTCCAAGGTGATCGGCATCGTCAGGTAGGTCTCGGTCAAAGCCCCGCCCGCCTTGGTGAAGACCGAGCCAAGCAGCGCAATCAACGCCGCCGCCGCCAGTGAAAGCGCGATGATGCCGTAAGCTTTCAGCCGCGTCTCGGCGGCGCGGCGCTTGCGAACCCGCTTGGTCGAGGCGGCATCCCCGTGACGCGCGCTGAGTGTTGTCATATCAACCATTGAGCCAGCCCCTAGTCATAAAGTTCACGGTATTTGCGCACCACACGCTGTGCCGCGATGTTCATCAGCAAGGTCACGCAGAACAGCGTGAAGCCCAAGGTGAAGGCGGGGCCCGCGGCGGTCGAGGCTTCCGTGTCGCCGGTGATCAGCATGACGATTTGTACGGTCACGGTCGTCACGGCCTCCAGCGGGTTGGCGGTCAGGTTCGCCCCCTGCCCTGCGGCCATCACCACAATCATCGTCTCGCCCACCGCGCGGGACACGCCCAGCAAGACGGCGGACACGATGCCGGGCAACGCGGCGGGCAACACGACTTGACGGATGGTTTCCGCCTTGGTTGCGCCCAACCCGTAGGAGCCGTCGCGCAAGCTCTGCGGCACGGCGTTGATGACGTCATCGCTCAGCGAGGAGATGAAGGGGATGATCATGATCCCCATGACGATTCCCGCCGCCAAGGCGCTCTCGGAGGCGATGGTCAGCCCGATCGCCTCGCCCGAGTTGCGAATGAAGGGTGCCAGCGTGATCGCCGCGAAGAAGCCGTAGACGACAGTGGGAATACCGGCCAGCAGTTCCAGCATCGGTTTCGCCCACGCACGGACGCGGTGGCTGGCAAAATCCGACAGGTATACTGCGGAAAACAGCCCCACAGGAACAGCGACCAGCATGGCGATAACGGTAATCATCAAGGTGCCTGCGAACAGCGGCACAGCACCAACCTTGTCAGGGTCCAGCTTGCCTGCTTGCACGCCGGACAGCGGAGACCATGTGGTGCCGAACAGGAACTTGTGAACCTGCCAGTCGATATTGTTGAAGAAGTTGATCGTCTCGAAGATCAGCGACAGCACGATGCCCACGGTGGTCAGTACCGCAATGGCAGCGGTCAGCATCAGGATGCGGCGGATGATGGTCTCGGACCGATTGCGCGCGCGCCAGTCCGGAGAAATCTTGCCAAGCGCCCATAGCCCCGCGACGAGTGCCGCGACTAGCGAAACGACGACGGTGCCCCAATGATGCAGCGCACCTTGGCGCCCGACTTGCTGTGCGATATCCAAACGCAGTGGATCGGATTTTGAGGCGATGCCACCGGAGGCCAGTGCACGGGCGTCGGACAGAACCAACTCGGCCTCGATCGGGGACATGTCAGGTTGAGCGGACAGGATCGCGGCCAGCAGATGCGTCTCGATCCACACAGCGCCCATCGTTCCCAGCAGCAGCAACACTGCGATGCCGCAGATCGCGGAGAGCAGAAGCGCGAGAATGCCGTGGAAGTTCGGGCGCGAATGTAAAAGACGCACGTCCCCGCGCACCACAGCGACCGCCCGGCTGCGCCCGATGACGAAAAACGCCAGCGCCAGCGCGAGGATCGCAAAGAAGGTGAGTGTCAGCATCCGTTCCCCCGAAGGACTGGCGCAGGGACCGCGACATGCAGTCCCTGCCCTGAGTTTGCGGCTAGTTCCACTCGTTGCCCGTCATCGGGGTCAGCGATTTGACATTGCCCGAGACGGTCCCGAACGCGTCTTCGGGCAGCGGGATCAGGCCCTTGTCGACCAGATAACCCTCTTCACCGGCAGCCGCGTCGGACATGAACTCGTCCGCGAACTCTTGCAGGCCGGGGATCACACCCACATGCGCGTTCTTGATGTAGAAGTAGAGCGAGCGGGACACCGGATAGGCGCCATCTGCGATGTTGTCGAAGCTCGGCTCGACCCCGTCCACGCTGGCGCCTTGCAGCACGTCCGAGTTCTGGTCGAGGAACGAGAAGCCGAACACGCCGACCGCGTTGGGGTTGGCTTCCAGCTTGGAGACGATCAGGTTGTCGTTCTCGCCCGCCTCGATATAGACCCCATCTTCGCGGATGGTGATGCCTTCACATGCGATGCCTGCACCTTCGCAGCCTTCGTGCATGACCAGTTCCTCAAACGCGTCGCGGGTGCCGGAGGATGGGGGCGGGCCAAGCACCTCAATCTTGATGGCGGGCAGCGACGGATCAACATCGGACCACATTTCCGGCAGCGGGCCTTGGGCCGCCAACGCGGTGACCAGTTGTTCGCGGGTGACGTTCAGCACGGGGCCACCCTTGGCGTTGGCGATGACGATGCCGTCATAGCCGATGATGGCTTCGGTTACTTCGGTTACGCCGTTATCAGCGCAAAGCTTGAATTCTTTCGCCTTCATGCGGCGCGATGCGTTGGTGATGTCGGGATGCTCGGTGCCGACGCCTGCGCAAAACAGCTTCAGACCGCCGCCGGAGCCTGTAGATTCGACCACGGGTGTCTGGAAATCGGTCGACCGGCCGAATTGTTCGGCAACGGCGGTGGAGAACGGGAATACGGTGGACGAGCCGACGACGCGGATCTGGTCACGGGCATCGGCAGCGCTTGCAGCTGCGGCGAGGATTGCGGCGGAGGCCACGGTTTTGACGAACGACATAAGGTCACTCCTTTGGTGTCATGTGCGCGCCCCCACCCCCTTGGTGGCAGCGCATGACCGCAGTCTAAAGACGCCGTGCTGACCTTTTGTGAAGCTTTGGTAACAGTTTCATGACAATGGGCAGCCGTTCCGAAAATTTGTCACTCCGCACGCGGGAAAAACACCGAGAAACAGCTTCCAACAGCTTGTTTTGACGTGATTTTCAACCGACCCCGATGTCTGGAGACGATATGTTTGGCAATCGCCAAGCCTAGGCCTGTTCCGCCCTGATCGCGGCTTCTGTGGTCGTCAACACGGTAAAAGCGTTCGGTCAGGCGGGGCAAATGTATCGCATCGATTCCCTCGCCCTCATCGCGAATGTCGACCCGCACCGCTGGTTGACGCAAAGCTTGATCCCGATCCAGATTTTCAACGACGATATGGATGGTTTTGCCTGTGCCACCATATTTGATCGCATTCTCGATCAGGTTCAAAAACAGCTGGGTCAGTTGATCACGGTCTCCGAGGATCGGAAAGCTGTCCCTCAAAGCGTCCGCTGAAACGGTCACCGAGGCGTCTGACAGCTTACCTTCCAGCGTCGCGACCACCGAACGCAGCACCGCCGCCAAATCCACCTGATCGCGCGGGCGGATACGTTCATCCACCTCAACACGGGCAAGTGACAGCAAGTCGGAGACCATCCGGTTCATCCGCTGCGCTTCGCGGTCCATGATGGTTAAAAAACGGTCATGGGCCTCAACGTCCCCGCGCGCAGGGCCCCGCAGGGTTTCGATAAACCCCATGAGGCTGGTCAGCGGCGTACGCAGCTCGTGGCTGATATTGGCGACGAAATCACGGCGCATCATCTCGCTGTCTTCTTGCTGCGTTTGGTCTTCGAAACTCAGCATCGCACCGCCATCCGGCAACGGGGTCGCGCGGCAGATATAGGTGTTTTCGCCCGACAGGCCGGACAGCAGAAACCGCGCTTGTCCCACTTGCGCAGCAGTCAGGCACGCGTCGATCACCGCCAGCACAGGCGCTTGCCGCAAAAGCGACACGGCGCTCACACCCCCCAGATCACGGTTGAACATCTCCGACGCGGCCGCGTTTGCCAGCCCGATCCGGCTGTCATTACCAATCAGAATCACCGGCATCGGGATGCCTTCGAGAACTGCTTCGAGTGTCATTCTGGCCTCATGATCACGCCGCTCTTGCTACATCTACCCATGCCACGAGGACAGGGAAACCTGTCTTGTGCGGTTTGGCGACGCTGATAGCGTAGCGAGGTGACGTGTAGCGTGCAAAACCACCCGGGAGGACGCATATTGAACAGCAGACTTTCGCAACCGGCTTGCCAGATATCCCCGAACAGGCATCCCAAATACCCGCCTGTGATACTTGTCTTGGGGTTGACCCATGTTGATCTGATCCGTCTGCCATCCGGCACGATGCCACCGAACGCATTGGTGCATTTTGCGCCAGTCGGCGCGTTGGATGGCGAAGTCCTGGCCGAGTTGAAACCGTCGACAATCATCTCGGGATTGGTGTCACGCGGCTCTGACGCTGTTGAGCTTGCGGAACGATTGGCGGACCTGAAATACGAGGGCCAGTATCAGGTGCTGGCGACCGCCCTGCCCCGATCCGACATTGTTAAGTCCGAGATTTCAAGTGTTGCACCCGACATTGATGTGCAGCTGCTCGAAACCCCAGTGCAGCCCGGCGCTTAGCTGCGCACAGTTCCGTCACCGGTGACGATGTACTTGAACGAGGTCAGCTGCTCTGCCCCGACAGGGCCGCGCGCGTGCATTTTGCCCGTCGCAATGCCAATCTCCGCACCCATCCCGAACTCCCCGCCATCGGCGAACTGGGTTGAGGCATTGTGCATCAGGATCGCGCTATCGAGGCGCGCGAGAAACAGATCAGCGGTCGCCTGATCCTCGGTCATGATGCAGTCGGTGTGGTTGGAGCCGTATTGCCGGATATGATCCATCGCCTCTTCGACGCTGCCCACTGTTTTGGCGGCGATCTCCATGTCGAGGAATTCGCTGCCCCAGTGTTCGGGGTTTGCGGGGCTGGTGCCGTCGATCTTCGCCAGCTTCATATCGGCATCCACCGTCACACCCTTGTCGAGCAACGCACGGATGACGCCTTGCCCGATCGTGGCGACCACATCTTCGTGGATCAACAAACACTCCGCCGCGCCGCAAATTCCGGTGCGGCGTGTCTTGGCGTTCAGCACCACGTTCAGCGTCTTCACGGGGTCTGCCGCCTTGTCGATATAGATGTGAACGATACCTTCGAGATGGGCGAAAACCGGAACGCGGGCTTCGCGTTGCACGAGGCCGACCAGCCCCTTGCCACCACGCGGAACGATCACGTCGATATAGTCGGTCATCGTCAACATTTCCGACACCGCCGCGCGGTCGCGGGTTGGCACAAGCTGGATTGCGGCCTCGGGCAGCCCTGCATCTTTCAGGCCCTGCACCAGACAGGCGTGAATGGCACCGGAGGAATGAAAGCTCTCCGAACCACCGCGCAGGATCACTGCGTTGCCGGCCTTCAGGCACAGCGCGCCGGCATCGGCCGTCACGTTAGGACGGCTTTCATAAATTACGCCGATGACACCCAAAGGCGTGCGCACCCGCTTGATGTGCAAACCAGACGCCATATCCCATTCGGTAATCACCTCGCCCACCGGATCCTTTTGATCGGCCACCGCGCGCAGCCCGTCTTGCATCGCGCGAATGCGGTCCTCGTCCAGCATCAAGCGGTCCATCATCGCGGGTGACAGGCCCTTTTCGCGGCCATAGTCGAGATCCAGCTTGTTGGCGGCGATGATCTTGTCGCGGTTGGCCCAAACGGCATCGGCGGCACTGATCAAGGCGGCATGCTTGCGCTCGGCGCTGGCAAAAGACAACTCGGCAGCCGCAATACGGGCATTTTGGCCAATCTCGGCCATCAATGTGGGGATGTTCGCGTTTTGGGTCATGGGGTGGGACCTTCGGGGAAATTTCGAGTGCGGTTAGAGCACCATATCATCGCGGTGCACAAGGGCGGCGCGACCGGGGTAGCCAAGCAGGTCGGCAATTTCGGAGGACTGATGGCCCTTGAGAAGCTCTGCCTCTTCAGCAGTATAGCGCGACAGGCCGACGCCGATATTGGTGCCGTCCGGTCGTTGCAGCGATACCGGATCACCGCGGTCGAACTGGCCCGAAACCTGCGTAACCCCTGCTGGTAGCAGGGATTTTCCGCGCCCAAGGGCTGCGACGGCACCATCATCCAGTATCAGCGCGCCTTGCGGTTTCATCGCGGATATCCAGCGCTTTCGGGCAAGTTGCGGATCGGTTTGCGGGACAAACCAGCTGGCATTGGCCCCGTTCTCCAACGCATCCAGCGGTGTCATGATGGAGCCTTCGGTGATCACCAGCGCAGCCCCGCCAGCCATTGCGGTTTTCGCCGCCATGACCTTGGTTTTCATTCCGCCTTTGGACAAGCCGGACCCTGCGTCCCCTGCCATGGCTTCGATCTCGGGGGTGATGTCGGTGATCACCTCCAACCGCGTGGCGGTCGCATCCTCGTTGGGGTTGGCGGTGTAAAGCCCGTCCACATCGGACAGCAAAACCACCAGATCGGCCCCGACGGTCACCGCTACCTGTGCGGCCAAGCGGTCATTGTCGCCATAGCGGATTTCATCCGTGGCGATGGTGTCATTCTCGTTCACGATAGGCACGACGCCCATGCTCAGAAGCTGCTCCAGCGTCGCGCGGGAATTGAGGTAGCGGCGGCGGTCGCGGCTGTCTTCCAACGTGACCAAAACTTGCGCCGTGGTAATCTCGTGCGGCGCGAGCGCCTCTTCATAGGCGCGGGCCAAGCGGATTTGCCCGACGGCAGCGGATGCCTGCGATTGTTCCAGCGGCAACGGCCCCGCCCCAAGCGCCAGCACCGTGCGCCCAAGCGCGATGGAGCCGGATGACACCAGAACCACGTCCTGCCCACGCCGTTTCAGGCGTAACACGTCTTGTGCAAGGCCAAGAAGCCAGTCTTCGCGAAGCGCGCCTGTGTCGCGGTCCACCAACAAGGCGGAGCCGATCTTGATGACGACCCGCTTTGCGTTGCGCAGATCTGTCGCTATGGGCGCCATGGCTCAGGCTCCTCGCTGGCTTTGGCGATGCGCAGACGATCCTCCTGAATCTCGGCGCGCACCGCGCGCAGCACCTCGGTTAGACCTTCGCCGGAAACGCCGGACATCATCATCACCGGACCACCGCACGCAGCTTCCAGCTCGGCCTTCTTTTCTGCCCGCTCGTCATCATCCAGCGCGTCAATCTTGTTCAACGCAGTCACGCGCGGCTTGTCCGCCAGCTCGCCGCCGTAAGCTTCGAGCTCTGTGATAATCGTTTGGTAATCTTCCGCCACCGTGTCCGAGCTGCCATCGACCAGATGCAACAGCACCGCACACCGTTCCACATGGCCCAAGAAGCGGTCGCCGATGCCTTTGCCCTCGGAGGCGCCAGCAATCAGGCCCGGAATATCGGCCATGACGAATTCGGCGTTGTCTACGCCAACCACGCCCAGATTGGGGTGCAGTGTGGTGAACGGGTAGTCGGCAATTTTGGGACGCGCATTGGATGTCGCGGCTAGGAAGGTGGATTTACCCGCATTCGGCAGGCCCAACAGGCCGGAATCCGCGATCAGCTTCAGGCGCAGCCACAAGGTCCGCTCCACCCCCGGCTGGCCCGGATTGGCGCGGCGTGGTGCTTGGTTGGTGGCCGACTTGAAGTGCAGGTTGCCCCAACCACCATTGCCGCCCTGCGCCAGCACGACGCGCTGGCCCACTTCGGTCACATCCGCGATGACGGTTTCTTCGTCCTCGTCAAGGATTTCGGTGCCTACGGGTACGCGCAGGATAATGTCCTCTCCGCTTTTGCCGGTGCGTTGCTGGCCCATGCCGCCTTGGCCGGACTTGGCGAAGAAATGCTGCTGATAGCGGAAGTCGATCAGGGTGTTCAGCCCATCCACCGCTTCGGCGATTACATCGCCACCCTTGCCGCCGTCGCCGCCATCGGGGCCGCCATATTCGATATATTTCTCGCGCCGGAAGCTGATGCTACCGCCCCCGCCGCCGCCAGAGCGGACATATACCTTTGTGAGGTCGAGAAATTTCATAGTCTTTGGCCTTTTCTAGCGGGGTCGCGCAGCCTTACCGCACCCGTCCGCAACGCTCAATCCAGCTTCTTGATATAGGTCCAGGTTGGCACAGTGGTGTCCCGCGCAACCGAGAAGGTCTCGGCATCGCCGATATATTCGAACCCCGCATTGGTCAGAACCCGCGCCGAGGCCGGATTGTCTTGGAACACAGACCCGAACAGCGTGCGGCAGGCCTGTGGGTTCGCCGCGACCAGCGCCTCGACCGCCTTGGAGGCCAGACCGTTGTTCCACAGCTGAGGTGCCACCCAATAACCGATCTCCGACTGCTCACGGTCCATCCGGTTCAACCCGATCAAACCCAACACCTGAGAGCCGTCATCTGACGGATCAATAACCCACACGTCTTCTGCGCGGCCCTCGGCAAGCGAGCGCTTGATGAACCCTTCGGTCGTGCCGGGGGGCAGCGGGTGCGGGATCGACGATGTCCCCTTGGCAATCCGCTCATCCGCCGCGTAGAGGCCGATCTGGCCCGTATCGGATTGGGTCACAGGCCGTAGCACAAAACCATCAGCCTCAATTATCGGCTGGGTATAGGTTCCCTCAAAACTCATTATTTGCCTCCCGCAAATAGAACAAACAGAACGCTGGCAACGGTCAAAGCCGCGAGCGTCCACATCAAGTATCTTTCAGCGGGCGTTCCAGCCAAGCTGCGCGCAATGCGCTCCCCTCCATAAGTCCAAATTGGGTGCAAAATGAGTTGCACTCCTAGCAATATCAGGGCGATTGTAACGGTCGCCTCAAGACTTGGTGTCCCGGGCTCCGTAAACGCCGTGAAACCCGCCGTGATCATCGCCCAGGCTTTGGGGTTCAGCGGATGAATGATCAGCCCAGCCGCAAAACCGGGGGCTTTAGCCTCTATATTGGTACTCAAACGCAGATTTGCGACCCGCCACGCCAACCAAATGATGTAGGCCGCTGATATCCACTTTAAGGACTGGAATACCCAAGGCGCAGTTTCAGCCAACTGCATAAGGCCAAATCCAATGGGCCAAATAACCAATTGCTTGCCAAACGCCACGCCCGCCACAAATGGCAAGGCACGACGCAAACCATAGCGCGCGCCTGTTGCCAACAGGGCCATGTTGGCTGGCCCCGGCGTGCCCACCTGAGAGGCGGCGAAAATGGCAAATGATGCGGCGGCGACACTCATGGTCAGCCCTAACGTAGCAAAAGAATAAGGGACCGGTCTTTCAACCGATCCCTCAAATTTTTCAAACCTTGTGGGTCTCGGTTACTCTGCGGCCTCCGCCATCGGGACGATAGAGACGAAGGTGCGGCCTTTCAGACCTTTGTGGAACTTCACGTTACCTTCGACTTTTGCGAAGATCGTGTGATCCTTGCCCATGCCGACGCCTTCGCCCGGCCACTTAACAGTGCCGCGTTGACGCACGATGATGTTGCCTGGAATGACCAGCTCGCCGCCATATTTTTTCACGCCAAGACGACGACCCGCTGAGTCGCGACCGTTCCGGGATGAACCACCTGCTTTTTTATGTGCCATTGTGCTTCTCCTTAACCTTTAGCGAGTTCTGCAGCCTGCTCGAGCCAGTTATCCCGGTCGATGCGGCCTTTGAAATTCAGTTTCTCGTCCATATCAGCAATGTCCTCTGGGGTCCATGCTGCGATCTGGGCGAAAGTAGTGACGTCAAGTCCGTGAAGTTTCTTCACGATAACCGGACCAACGCCGCTGATGCGTGTCAAATCATCTGCGCCTTCGGATTTCGCTGCGGCCTTCTTAGGGGCGGCGGCTTTCTTAGGTGCAGCTTCTTTTTTCGGAGCAGCGGCTTTTTCAGTTTTCGCTGCTGGCTTGGCAGCGGCTTTGGCTTTTTTCTTGGCCGGAGCAGCCGCTTCGATTGCAGCAACCGATACGCCAGCGCCATTGATGGCAGCTTTCACGCCGGACTTGTCTGCGCCTTTTTCAAGGATGTCCGTGATACGGAGCAGCGTCAGTTGCTGACGGTGGCCCTTGGTACGCTTCGAGGAGTGCTTACGACGACGCTTTACGAAGTTGATCGTTTTCACGCCTTTGATCTGGTCGATGACTTCGGCTTGAACGCCTGCGTCTTTGACCAACGGAGCACCTACAGTGCCCCCGACCATCAGAATTTCGTTGAATTGGATTTTGTCGCCAGCGGCGGCATCCAGTTTCTCGACACGCAGAACATCGCCTGAGGCGACTTTATACTGCTTGCCGCCGGTTTTTAGAACCGCGAACATATCGCATACCCTTTTATCTTCCGCGCCCTGTGGTCCCGCATTTCGCGGCGTTCATGAGCCCAGACGGGCCACCTCGGACAGCGCGCCCCCGGATCGGGACGTCATTGCAAAAATCCACGCATCATGCGCAGATGCGGGCTTATGTTGGAATTGCGCCCCTCTGTCAACAGGCTCTGGCCGAATATCCGCACCGCGATCGGCTTTATTGTCTTGGCCTCTGCGGGATGCAGTCCGAGCGCGCCGTCGCACCTGCCCAATCCGGTTCTTTTGCCTGCATATGCGGTGGGCAACGCCATTCACAATGCCAGTTACAACGCGCGCCGCGCGAAGGTCAAAACCTACGTGTCGCAGAATTTCAAAGCGCTGCATCAAGACATTCTGGGCGGCGACGGGTCAGCTCTCGAAATGGCCTATCAATTGGCGGGAGTTCCGGAAGCGAACCGCCCTGCCCTCACCCAAATGCTTGCGGCGGAGCCAAACCTGACGAAAGACCCCGAAGCGCTAACCGTTAGCCTTATGGTACACGGAGGTTAGGTGTCTTCACCGATCATGAACTCAGCGGTCGCGCGCCCCAACTCAAAGCTCTGCTGCTCGAACATCTTGTCAAAGCCTGCGAACAGAACAGTGTTCAAGCGCTGCCCCGCCGGAGTTTTCGAGATGTCGATATAGCGCTGCAACTCGGCTTTGGTCAGCCCGCTATAGGCCACCGACGAGAAGTTGATCGTCCACTCCTCCATCTCCTGACGGATTTCCGGCTCCTGCTCCCAGACCGAGTTCAGCATAAAGCTCTCAGACAAGCCTTCCGCGTAGCTCTCGCTGGTTGCCATACCGCGGTAGAATGCCAAATTTGAGTTCAGCGCCCCCGCGACATTGCTTTCCACCAGATCATTCACTTTGATGAATTCTTGATACATCAGATACAGCGCCGGATCTTCTTTACGGATTTCTGCCACCTTCGCGGCGGCGGCGTCTTCTCCGCCATCACTGTTCAGCGCTTTCCGCGCGTCGATTTCCACTTGGACAATACGCGCTCCAAGGTCGGTCTCGAAAAACGCCAACGCATCCTCCGATGCGGCGACATCCTTGATCGTTTCCATCCCTTCAAGAAACGCGCGCTTCGCTTTCTCCGGGTCATAAATGCGCTCCAGCCGCGCGACCCATGCCGGAGACGGACTCACCCCGTCAGAGCCAGACATATCCTGCCCCGCCACCACACCTTCATCGCGCAACACATCGAAGACGGTGTCCATGTCCAGCGCAGTCAAATATCTATCCAGTAATGACGTGCTTTGCGCCGTGACAGCCAAAGCCGAAATCATCAACGCGGTGAAAGTAGCAGTCAGGAGGCGCATTTCTTTTCCTTTTGGAGCGATTTGGGCTGAGGATAAGCCTCCACCCCCTGCGCTACAATGGCCCTATCAATGAATTTGTCGCGACCAGCGACGACTTGCGCGTAAAACCTAACGGATGGGCTTGCGGCGAACCAAGTTGCCCGCTAAACCCCGCCCACCTGATCACAAGTCAGCCTTTGCGGAGAGGTGCCGGAGTGGTCGAACGGGACGGTTTCGAAAACCGTTGAGCTCGAGAGGGTTCCCAGGGTTCGAATCCCTGTCTCTCCGCCATATATCCTAACTCAAGCGATCCACATCGAGGCAGCGCCCACGACGGGTCGCGTTATGCCCGTCTGTGCAAGCCATATGACATGTCACGTAGTTCAATTTCCCGCAAATCGGCGACGATTATAAAGAAATCCCAGAAAGTCCTATTTCAACAAGGTCATGGTTGTCTGTTGGTAGCTCACTCATAGTACAGGAAAATCCACATCAGTAAGGATGACCATGTCTGCTAAATATTACGCACCCACTGGCGGCCACCCCGGCCAAGAGCAGTTATTGACCGACCGCGCGGTCTTTACCGATGCCTACGCTGTAATCCCAAAGGGTACGATGCGTGACATTGTGACGTCCTTCCTTCCGTTTTGGGACAATACGCGCCTTTGGGTGCTATCGCGTCCGCTCAGCGGCTTTGCGGAAACCTTTTCGCAATACATCATGGAAGTTGCCCCCGGCGGCGGGTCCGACCGCCCGGAAATCGACCCTGTGGCACAGGGCGTTCTGTTCATCGTGGAAGGCACCGCCACGCTAACCGTCGACGGGACAGAGCATCAGCTCACCCCCGGCGGCTACGCCTATCTGCCGCCCGCAACAAACTGGACCCTGCGCAACAACGGGACGGACATGCTGCGGTTCCACTGGGTCCGCAAAGCCTATGACAAGATCGACGGGCTAGACGCCCCTGACGTTGTGATCACCAATGAAAACGACGTAGCACCCAATGTCATGCCAGACACCAACGGCGCATGGGCTACGACTCGTTTCGTTGACCCCAACGATCTGCGCCACGACATGCACGTCACCATCGTTACCTTGCAGCCCGGCGGCGTGATCCCGTTCCTTGAAACCCACGTGATGGAACACGGGCTATATGTTCTGGAAGGCAAGGCCGCGTACCGCCTGAACCAAGACTGGGTCGAGGTCGAGGCCGGTGACTATATGTGGCTGCGCGCGTTCTGCCCGCAGGCTTGCTATGCTGGTGGCCCCGGTCCGTTCCGTTATCTGCTGTATAAAGACGTGAACCGCCACATGCCGCTGCGTCCTTCAAGCATCTAATCGCACCCTGCTCCGGTCCGCCTCTCAGCGCGCTGCCGGAGCAACGCCACCAATTGCCGCTGACAACTCGCGCGCAGCGCTCAGCACGGACGTGCTCAGATTGGCAATCTCCTCCGTCCCGACCCGCGACGTTGGGCCGGACACCGAAATACCCGCAATCGCCTCCCCGTGAATGTCGAACACAGGCGCCGCGATGCAGCGCATCCCCACATTCCGCTCCTCGCCATCAATGGAATAGCCGCGCTGTCGGGTCAACTCTAGGTCGGCTTTCAAAGCATCCGGCTGTGTCAGCGTAAACTCGGTAAAGCTCTCAAGCGGCATGTCCGTCAGGAACTTGTCGACGCGAGCGTCCTCCATCTGCGACAGCAGCGCTTTGCCAATTCCGGAGGCATGAAGCCGCGACAATGTGCCGGGCGGGAAAAAAGCGCGGATGCTGGCATGGGTTTCAACTTGGCTGACAAACAGGACATGACCGTTTTGCTCGATGCCAAGATTGGCGGTCTCTCCGGTTTGCTCCATCAGCGTGCGCAAGATCGGGCGCGCCCGATCAACGAGGGTGGTGCGGCGCAGGAAGCGCGAACCGATGATGAAAGCTCTAGGCCCGACATGCCAGACTTGATCAATCTGATCGAACTCAACCAGTCCCCTGCCCTCCAACGTCACCAAAATCCGGTACACAGTTGCGGGAGACTGGCTTAAGTCATTCGCCAGCATCGTCAGGGTTTTGCCCTGCGCTTCGCTCAGAAATTCGAAAACCTCCATGGCGCGGTCAAGCGACTTGATCGTGTTCTGAGCGCTTTTGTCATCCCAGTCCCGTGGCCGTCCGCGCGCCTTGCGGTGACTGATTCCGGCATTGTTTTGCGATTCCATAAGATGCATCCTATTTTATGTGAAAAGCGAATTCAGTACATGAAAAATACAACATGCTGACAATGCTAGACTATTTACCATAATGTAAAAATAAAAAACAATTTCAAAAAAATATCCCTTTGAAGAAAGCGGCCCTAGGTTGTCCTCGACGCTTACAAGGAGACGATCATGAGCTTCCAGAACCCCGTATTCATTCCCGGCCCGACCAACATGCCAGAAGCAGTGCGCCAAGCCTGCTATATGCCAACGATCGACCACCGCTCGCCGACCTTTGGCAAAATCCTGCACCCCTGCCTTGATGGTGTTCGTCAGGTTTTGAAATCGAAAGACGCGAAAATCTTTATCTTCCCGTCAACCGGCACTGGCGGCTGGGAAACGGCGCTGTCGAACACGCTGAACAAAGGCGACAAGGTTCTGGCCGCGCGCAACGGCATGTTCTCGCATCGCTGGATCGACATGTGCCAACGCCATGGGTTGGACGTGCACATCGTTGAAACCCCTTGGGGCGAAGGCGTTCCTGCCGGAAAATACGAAGAAATCCTGAAAGCCGACAAAAACCACGAGATCAAAGTCGTGCTGGCCACGCATAATGAAACTGCAACAGGCGTAAAATCCGACATCGCAGCCGTGCGCAAAGCGCTCGACGCGGCGGGTCACCCTGCCATGCTGTTCGTAGATGGTGTTAGCTCCATCGCGTCGATGGACTTCCGCTTCGACGAGTGGGGCGTGGACATCGCCATCACCGGTTCGCAAAAAGGCTTCATGTTGCCAGCAGGTCTGGCGATCATCGGCTTCTCCAGCAAAGCAATCGCGGCATCCGCGAACGCAACTTTGCCGCGTACGTTCTTTGATATCAAAGACATGCAAAAGGGTTACGACGCCAACGCATTCCCATACACCCCGCCAGTTGGCCTGATGAACGGCTTGAAACTGTCGCTCGACATGCTGCTGGACGAGGGTCTGGAAAACGTGTTCGCACGCCACCACCGCATCGCCGAAGGTGTCCGCAAGGCCGTTTCGGCTTGGGGGCTGGAGCTGTGCGCCGCCTCGCCTGATCTGTATTCCGACACGGTCAGCGCGATCCGCACGCCGGAAGGTTTCAACGCCACCGATATCGTGACCCATGCGGCTGACAAATACGACGTGGCCTTCGGTGTGGGTCTGGGCGAAGTTGCGGGCAAGGTTTTCCGCATCGGCCACTTGGGCAGCCTGACAGACGTGATGACGCTGAGCGGTTTGGCCACGGCAGAGATGTGCATGGTTGATCTGGGTCTGGATGTGAAACTCGGCTCTGGCGTCGCCGCGGCGCAAGAGTACTATCGCACCAATCCGGCGGCAGGCAAATAAGGCCGACGGGAGGAGAGACAGATGTATATTCCAACCTATCAAGACATGCTGGACGCCCACACGCGCATTGAGCCGTATATCCAGCGCACCCCGGTGCGGACCTCGGATTACCTCAACGAGCTGACCGGCGCGCAGCTGTTCTTCAAATGCGAGAACTTCCAGACACCGGGCGCCTTCAAGGTGCGCGGTGCCAGCAATGCAGTGTTCGGGCTGGATGAGAGCCAAGCCAAGCTGGGTGTGGCGACACACTCGTCGGGCAACCACGCGTCCTGCCTCAGCTATGCGGCAAGCCGTCGTGGCATCCCGTGCAACGTGGTCATGCCACGCACGGCCCCACAGGCCAAGAAAGACACCGTGCGCCGCTATGGCGGCGTGATCACCGAATGCGAGCCGTCGACATCGTCACGCGAAGAGACCTTTGCCAAGGTGCAGGCCGAAACCGGTGGTGATTTCGTCCACCCTTACAACGACCCGCGCGTAATTGCCGGCCAAGGCACCTGCGCGCGGGAGTTCATGGAGCAGACCGACGGGCTGGATATCGTGATGGCCCCTATCGGCGGCGGCGGGATGATCTCGGGCACCTGTTTGACCCTGTCAAACCAAGCGCCGGAAACGCAGATCATCGCGGCAGAGCCGGAACAAGCCGACGACGCCTATCGCAGCTTCAAGGCTGGCCATATCATCGCTGACGATGCACCAAAAACCATCGCTGATGGTCTGCTGGTGCCTCTGAAAGACCTGACATGGCACTTCGTTTCGAACCACGTGACCGATATTCTGACCGCAAGCGAAGAAGAAATCATCGACGCGATGAAACTGACATGGAAGCATCTGCGGGTCGTCATGGAAGCCAGCTCCTCGGTGCCGCTGGCGACGATCCTGAAAAACAAAGAGCGGTTCGCGGGCAAGCGGGTCGGTATCATCATCACGGGTGGGAATGTCGATCTCGATATTCTGCCATGGCTTAAGTAAAGGGAGTTCACGCAATGAACACACATGTAGATTTTAAAGACCTCGAAGTCGGCTATGACGTCCCCGCTCTGCCCGGTATGGACGAGGCCGATATCCAGACGCCTTGCCTTGTACTGGATCTGGACGCGCTGGAGCGCAACATCGTCAAGATGGGCAACTTCGCCAAGGAGATGGGTGTCCGTCACCGCGTCCACGGCAAGATGCACAAATCCGTCGACGTGGCCCTGCTGCAAGAAAAGCTTGGCGGATCTGTCGGCGTGTGCTGCCAGAAAGTGTCCGAAGCGGAAGTCTTCGCGCGCGGTGGCATCAAGGATGTGATGGTGTCCAACCAGGTGACACAGCCCGCGAAAATCGACCGTCTCGCCCGCCTGCCCCTGCTGGGCGCGCGTACGATCGTGTGTGTGGATGATCCTGACAACGTCGCCAACCTGTCGGCTGCTGCGGTAAAGCATGGCACGCAGATCGAATGTGTTGTGGAAATCGACTGCGGGGCCGGTCGCTGCGGCGTGACCACCACACAAGACGTGGTCAACATCGCCAAGCTGATCGACGCAGCAGAGGGCCTCAAGTTCGCGGGTCTGCAAGCCTATCAAGGCGCTATGCAGCACATGGACTCGTATGACGACCGCAAAGCCAAGATCGACATTGCAGTCGCGCAAGTGGCAGACGCCATCACCGGCCTGAAATCCGTTGGCCTTGAGTGTGACATCGTCGGCGGCGGCGGCACCGGGTCTTACTACTTTGAAGGCAATTCCGGCGTTTTCAACGAACTGCAATGCGGCTCCTACGCGTTCATGGATGCCGATTACGGACGTATCCTCGACAAGGACGGCAAGCGCATCGACCAAGGCGAATGGGAGAACGCACTGTTCATCCTGACCTCCGTGATGAGCCACGCCAAAGCAGAGTTGGCCGTTGTTGACGCGGGCCTCAAAGCCCAGTCCGTCGACAGTGGTTTGCCCGTGGTCTATGGCCGCGATGATGTGGAATATTTCAAATGCTCCGACGAGCATGGCGTGATCAAGGACCCCAAGGGTGTCTTGAAGGTCAACGACAAGCTGAAGCTGGTTCCCGGTCACTGCGACCCGACCTGCAACGTGCATGACTGGTATGTCGGTGTCCGTAACGGCAAGGTCGAGACCCTGTGGCCCGTCTCGGCCCGCGGCAAAGCCTACTAAAACAAGACGCCCGCATGCGCCGCCAAAGGTGCATGCGGGCGCACACACTCCAGAGGAAATAGCCCATGTTGATCGTTCCAGAACGCGAAATTGCCGATCTTATGACACGCGAAGCCGCTTTCGACGCCGTCGAAGGTGTGTTTGCCGCGATGGCGTCCAAAGACGCCTATAACTTCCCCGTCATTCGCGAAGCCATCGGCCACGAAGACGCGCTCTATGGCTTCAAGGGCGGGTTCGACAAAGCAGGCATGACGCTTGGCCTGAAGGCGGGTGGCTACTGGCCGAACAACCTCGAAAAGCATGGCCACATCAACCACCAGTCCACGATCTTCCTGTTCGATCCAGACACTGGCATGGTCAGCGCCATGGTCGGCGGAAACCTTTTGACCGCCCTGCGCACCGCCGCCGCGTCATCGGTGTCGATCAAGCATCTGGCCCGCAAGGACGCGAAGGTCATGGGCATGGTGGGGGCCGGCCATCAGGCAACATTCCAGCTGCGCGCCGCCCTTGAACAGCGCCAGTTCGAGAAAGTCATCGGTTGGAACTACCACCCTGAGATGCTGCCCAATATTGAGAAAATTGCCAATGAAGCAGGCCTTCCGTTTGAAGCGGTCGAGCTGGAAGGCATGCGTGAGGCCGACGTGGTGATTTCCATCACCTCCACCTTTGCGCCGACCATCATGGCCGACCACATTGCACCCGGCACACATATCGCCTGCATGGGCACCGACACCAAGGGCAAGCAAGAGGTTGAGGCCGCCCTGCTCGCCCGCGCCACGGTCTTCACCGACGAGGTCGCGCAATCCGTCAGCATCGGCGAGGCGCAACATGCCGTCGCCCAAGGTTTGATCAAGGAAAGCGACGTGCACCAGCTCGGCGCAGTGATCAACGGCACCGACAAAGGCCGCGCGTCTGACGATGAAATCACGCTGTTCGACGGCACCGGCGTCGGCCTTCAAGATTTGGCGGTCGCCGCAAGCGTCGTCGAGCTGGCGGTCCAAAAAGGCGTCGCAATCGACGTCGATTTCTAATGGCTTCGGGAGGTTGGCACCAGATCACGACACCGTTCGTGACTTGGTCGAGTGCCAGCTCCCGAAACTCGCACTGAAAGCCACGAGACGTTTCACGCCGTCGGGCAATCTACGCAATCCAAGTCCACGTAGCTGTTCCATCCGATTATGTGATCGGTGGAGAGTGCTGTCGACGTACTTGACTACTTACGCGCGCGCTAACGCGACGATCCGAAACCAAGCCTATGGGCCACTCAGCATGTCGGCTTTCGAGAAGAATAATAAAGGGGGGTCCAATGGCACTCGACAAAGAAAACGTAGCTGCTGAACGTCAGGCAGCGCTGGACTATCACGAGTTCCCGAAACCGGGAAAACTGGAAATCCGCCCAACCAAGCCCATGGCAACAGGTCGTGATCTGGCCCGTGCTTATTCACCGGGCGTGGCCGAAGCCTGCACCGAAATCGCGGCCAACCCGCTTGATGCCGTGCGCTACACCGCGAAAGGCAATCTGGTCGCTGTCATCTCGAACGGTACAGCCGTGCTGGGCCTTGGCAATATCGGCGCGCAGGCCTCGAAGCCGGTTATGGAAGGCAAAGCCGTCCTGTTCAAGAAGTTTGCCGGACTGGATTGCTTCGACATCGAGGTCGATGAAGCTGACCCCGAGGCCCTTGCCGATCTGGTGTGCAAGCTGGAGCCGACCTTCGGCGCGATCAACCTTGAAGACATCAAAGCCCCCGACTGCTTCATCGTGGAGCGGATTTGCCGCGAGCGGATGAACATCCCAGTATTTCACGACGACCAACACGGAACTGCTATCGTCGTAGCGGCGGCTGCCACCAATGCGTTGCGTCTGGCAAAGAAAAAGCCCGAAGATATCCGTGTCGTCGGCCTTGGAGCTGGGGCCGCGGGCATTGCCTGCCACACCATGTTGCGCAAAATGGGCGTGCCAGCCAAGTCCATCACGCTGTTCGACAAGGACGGCGTGCTGCACAAGGACCGCACCGACGTGTGCCCCGAGCAAATGGAATTCTCCTCGGCCGACGTGGGAACAACTCTTGCGGGCGCCCTTGAAGGGGCCGATTTGTTCTTGGGCCTGTCCGGCCCCGGCCTGTTGAAGGCCGAGTTGGTCAAGAAAATGGCGCCGAACCCGATCATCTTTGCGCTCGCAAATCCGACGCCCGAGATCATGCCGACCGAAGCCCGCAAGGCGTCGCCCGGTGCGATGATCGCCACGGGGCGCTCTGACTTCCCCAATCAAGTTAACAACGTGTTGTGCTTCCCGTTCATCTTCCGCGGTGCGCTGGATGTCGCGGCAAGCGATATCAACGACGAAATGAAGCTGGCCTGTGTCGAAGCGATTGCCTCGCTTGCGCGCGCCACCACATCCGCTGAAGTAGGACAAGCCTACAAAGGCGAAACGCTCACGTTCGGACCGGAATACCTGATCCCGAAGCCGTTCGATCCGCGGTTGTTGCCCACGATCGCCCTTGCCGTTGCGAAGGCCGCGATTGCATCCGGCGTGGCCCAGAAGGAGATCGACCTCGACGCCTATGAACGCGAGCTGGATGCGCAGGTTTACAAATCATCGCTCCTGATGCGGCAGGTGTTTGCCGCCGCACGGCAGGCAAAGCGCAAGATCGTGTTTGCGGAAGGCGAGGACGAGCGCGTCATTCACACTGCGCAAGCGATGATTGAAGAGACAGTCGACACACCGATCCTGATCGGGCGTCCCGACATCATCGAGGCGCGCATTCAACGTGCTGGTTTGACGATCAAACCGGGTCGCGATTTCGCAATCGTGAACCCCGAGAACGACCCCCGCTACCGCGATTACTGGCAAAGCTACCATCAACGGATGGAGCGCAGCGGCGTCACGCCGGATCTGGCCAAGGCCGTCATGCGGACCAACACCACGGCAATTGCCGCCGTCATGGTAGATCGTGGTGACGCGGACAGCATGATCTGCGGAACTTTCGGACAGTATTTGTGGCACCTCAACTATGTGCAACAAATGCTTGAAACCGAAACATTAAAACCTGTTGCGGCCTTGTCCTTGACGATCCTCGACGAAGGCCCGCTCTTTGTGGCCGATACCCATATCAACACCGAACAGACTCCCCAGACATTGGCCACCACGGTCATATCGGCAGCGCGCCATGTGCGCCGCTTCGGGCTAGAGCCAAACATCGCCCTGTGTTCCGGTTCCCAGTTCGGCAACCGCGATTGTGCGTCTGGTCGCGTCATGCGGGCTGCGCTTGATATACTCGACGCCCAAAATCTGGATTTCGCCTATGAGGGCGAAATGCACACTGATGCCGCATTGGACCCGGAACTGCGCGGACGTCTGTTCCCGCAAAACCGCCTGACCGGTCGCGCCAATGTTTTGATCTACGCCAACACCGACGCCGCAGGAGCGGCACGCAACCTGCTCAAATGTGCGGCAGGTGGCATGGAGGTTGGCCCAATTCTGATGGGTATGGGCAATCGCGCCCATATCGTCACACCCGGCGTCTCAGTCCGAGATCTGCTCAACATAGCAGCGCTCGCGGGCTCTGATGTCTCAAGCTACGGCTAAATAGCGGTGCGGGTCGGCCTGATACACCGACCCGCACCATCCCCAACCACGCCCCAGAGCGAAACATCTGGACTTAACGAGGAGAACCCCATGTCTATTACTGCCACGGCCGACGCCGTCAACGAGAGGTTGCCAGCTGGCCGACTCTTTACGTTGGGACTGCAACACGTCCTTGTTATGTATGCCGGTGCCATCGCGGTGCCGCTCATCGTTGGCCGAGTTCTGAAACTTGACCCTGAACAGGTCGCGTTTCTGATTTCTGCCGACCTGTTTGTGTGCGGTGTCGTCACGATCATCCAGTCGATGGGTGCTTCCAAATGGTTCGGCATCAAGCTGCCCGTCATGATGGGTGTGACCTTCGCCTCCGTTGGCCCGATGGTGTCCATCGCCGTTGCCAACCCCGGCTTGGACGGCGCGCGAATGATCTTCGGCGCCATCATCGGTGCCGGCATCATCGCGATGCTGATCGCGCCGCTAATTAGCCGAATGCTGCGGTTCTTCCCGCCCGTTGTGACCGGCACGATCATTCTGGTCATCGGCGTTACACTGATGCGCGTTGGGATCAACTGGATCTTCGGCCTTCCGTTCGGCCCCACGGCCCCAAGCATCGTAAATCCCGAGCACACAGCTTGGCTGGATCAGGTCAAAGCACTGGGTGCAGGTGCTATCCCTGAAATCCCGCAGGGTCTGAAAATTGCGCCGTCGATGGACAATATTGCCTATGCAACTCCACAAAACATGCTGATCTCCGGCATTGTGTTGACTACCATTGTTTTGATCATGAAATTCACCACGGGCTTCTTCGCCAACATCTCTGTGCTGATCGGTATCGTCGTAGGCGCTCTTGCCGCATCCGCAATGGGACTGATGCATTTCGACAAGGTCGGCCACGCTGGCTGGTTCGAGCTGATTACCCCGCTGCGTTGGGGCGTGCCGATCTTTGACCCTATCATGATCATAACCATGACCCTTGTGATGATCGTCGTGATGATCGAATCCACCGGAATGTTCCTTGCCTTGGGTGAGATGTGCGAAAAGAAGATCGAGCGCCCATCCCTGTCCGCTGGTCTGCGTACTGATGGTCTGGGCACCGTGATCGGCGGCCTGTTCAACACCTTCCCCTACACCTCGTTCAGCCAGAACGTCGGCCTCGTCGGTGTGACAGGTATCCGGTCGCGCTATGTCTGTGTGGCCGGTGGTGCGATCATGATCGTGCTGGGCTTGGTGCCTAAAATGGGTGCCTTGGTCGAGTCCCTGCCCGTCGCCGTCCTTGGCGGTGCCGGTTTGGTGATGTTCGGCATGGTTGCAGCCACCGGTGTGCGCATCCTTGGCGCGGTGGACTTCAAGACCAACCGTTTCAACGGTCTGATCGTGGCAATCTCGCTTGGTCTGGGCATGATCCCGTTGATCGCGCCTCAGTTCACCATGCACCTGCCACACGCGATCGAGCCGCTGATCCACTCCGGCATCCTTCTGGCCGCAATCTCTGCTGTCGGTCTGAACGTCGTGTTCAACGGTGCGAAAGACATCTCGGAAGATGATCTGCGCGAAGCGGCACTTCAGTCGGATGGCGGTCACTAGTTCCGACCTCCATCACTGCAAGATAAGGAAGGGGGCCGTTTGGCCCCTTTCGCTCGTCTAACGGGTGCCAATGCCCCACCAAAGGATCGATTTATGCTACTTGGGTTATCATTGCTCTATGTCGGGGCTGTTCTCATCCTGAACGGGCTATGGCTTTCGGGACGGGTAGAGGATCGCGAAATCATCCTCATCAATCTGTCCGTCGCGACGATATCGTTCCTTGTGGCGATTCATTCAGCGGTCTTCGCAGATACGATTGCAGACGTCAGAGCCGCCGCCATGACACTGCTTTTTGCTATCACCTATCTGTGGGTCGCCTATAACCGGCTGCAAGATTGCGACGGGCGTGGCCTAGGCTGGTTCAGCCTGTTCGTGTCTGTAACGGTCGTGCCTGTGGCGTTGCTGAGCTTTACCGAAGCCGATAGCCTGATGTCGGTCTGGCTGGCCTTCTCGTGGACCGCTTGGGCGGCGCTTTGGTTCGTCTACTTCGTGCTCCTCACCGTGCAAAAGCCGATCCAGAAGCTGGCCGCCTATTTCACACTATTCTGTGGCGTCTTCACCGCGTGGCTGCCGGGAATGCTACTGCTATTCGAGGTCGCAAACTAAAAAAGCGCGCCCCAAGGGACGCGCTTTTCCAACCTCATTTCGATTGAAACCTAGTGCCGCTTTTTCGGCGGCATCAGGTCGGTGATTGTGCCTTCAAACATTTCGGCCGCGAAGTTCAACGTTTCCGACAAGGTCGGGTGCGGATGGATCGTGTGGCCTAGATCGGTCGCATCGCACCCCATCTCGATGGCCAACGCCACCTCTGCAATTAGATCACCGGCATTGGTGCCGACAATGGCCGCGCCAACGACACGGTCGTCGGTTGGGTCGAAGATCACCTTGGTCATCCCCTCGGACCGTGCGTTGGACAGCGCCCGACCGGAGGCCGCCCATGGGAACACACCCTTGCCGACTTTCAGCCCCTTGGCCTTGGCCTCGGTTTCCGTGATGCCAACCCACGCGACCTCGGGGTCGGTATAGGCCACCGACGGGATCACCAGCGCGTCGAAGGCGCGGTTTTCACCGGCACACACCTCTGCCGCGACCTTGCCTTCATGCACCGCCTTGTGCGCCAGCATCGGTTGGCCCACCACATCGCCGATGGCGAAGATATGCGGCACGCCCGTGCGTTGCTGGTTGTCGACGGCGATAAAGCCGCGTTCATCCACGGCGACACCTGCGGCCTCGGCGTTGATCAGCTTGCCGTTCGGGCGACGCCCGACCGAGACGAGGACCTTGTCGAACGTGTCGGTGGTGATCTCGCCCTTGTCGTCCTCGAAGGTCACTTTCAGGCCCTTCTTCTGAGCCTCCATCGCGGTGACCTTGGTTTTCAGCATGATCTTTTCATACCGCTTTGCAATCCGCGTTTGCAGCGGCTTGACCATGTCCTTGTCGGCGCCGGGCATCAACTGATCCATGAACTCGACGACGGAGATTTTCGCCCCGAGCGCGTCATAGACGCAGGCCATTTCCAGACCGATGATACCACCGCCAAGGATCAGCATGCGCTTCGGGATATCCTTGAGTTCCAACGCACCCGTGCTGTCGAGCACGCGAGGATCATCATGCGGGATGAACGGCAACTCCACAGGCTCCGAGCCTGCCGCGATGATGCATTGATCAAAGCTGACCGTCTTGGTGCCGTCGTCGCCGGTGACCTCGATCATGTTGGGACCGGTGAAGCGCCCCGTGCCGCGCACGGTGGTCACCTTGCGCGCCTTGGCCAAGCCGTCGAGACCGCCAGTCAACTGCCCCACGACCGAGTCTTTCCAGCCGCGCAAGGCGTCCAGATCAATCTTCGGCTTGGCGAAGGTGACACCATGGGCCGCCATCTCGTCAGCCTCAGTTAGAACTTTGGCCACGTGCAGCAGCGCCTTTGACGGGATACAGCCCACGTTCAGGCAGACACCGCCAAGGGTCGGGTTCTTCTCGATCAGCACGACATTCTTGCCCAGATCCGCCGCGCGGAACGCCGCTGTATAGCCGCCGGGGCCGGAGCCCAGAACAACAACTTCGGCATGGATATCGCCCGGTCCGGTGGCCGTGCCTGTAGGCGCGGTTGCGGTCGGGGCAGCAGGAGTCGCCGCAGGTGCAGGTGCCGCTTCGGCAGGCGCTTCCGCCGCGCCAGCGCCTTCCAGCACCATGATGACAGCGCCCATCGAGACCTTATCGCCCTCGGACAGCTTGATCTCTTTCACCACACCAGCGGCGGGGCTTGGGACCTCCAGCGTGGCTTTGTCGCTTTCCAGCTCGATCAGCGGGTCTTCCTCGGCGACCGTGTCGCCCACGGAGACCAGAATGCTGATGACGGGTACATCGGAGAAATCACCGATATCGGGTACTTTGACTTCCATCTGAACGCCCCCCTTACAACATCAGCCGGCGCACGTCGCCGAGCAGGTGTTTCAGCGACGCGTTGAAGCGCGCGCCCAAAGCGCCATCTATGGCGCGGTGGTCGAAGGACAGCGACAAGGGCTGCATCAGGCGGGGCACAAACTCCTCACCATTCCAGACAGGGGCCATCTTGGCGCGGGTCAGACCAAGGATCGCAACCTCCGGCGCGTTGACGATGGGCGTAAAGCCCGTGCCGCCAATGCCACCCAGAGACGAGATCGTGAAGGTCGCGCCCTGCATGTCGGGACCTTTCAGCTTGCCTTCACGCGCCGCCAGAGACAGCGAGCCCAACTCTTTGGAAATCTCGACGATCCCCTTGCGGTCGGCATCCTTGATCACAGGAACCATCAGACCTTGAGGCGTGTCCGCCGCGAACCCGATGTTGTAGAAGTTCTTCTTGATCAGCTTGTCGCCGTCGGGATGGATTGAGGAATTGACCTCCCAATGCTCTTTCAGCGCCGAGACGCAGGCCTTGATCACAAAGCTCAGCAGCGTAACGCGGTAGCCTTGCTCTTTAGCGGCGGTATCGAGCTCCTTGCGGTACTTGTCCAACTCGGTGATGTCCGCCTCTTCATCCACTGTGACGTGCGGGATGTTGAGCCAAGCGCGGTGCAGCGCCGGACCGGACAGTTTCTTGATGCGGGGCATCTCGACGTCCTCGACGGGGCCGAATTTCGAGAAATCCACGGCTGGCATTGGTGGGATGCCCATGCCGCCACCGCTTGCGCCCGCAGGGGCAGAAGCCGTGTTGGATTTCAGGAACTTGGTCACATCCTCACGCAGGATACGGCCCTTGCGGCCCGTGCCGTTTACCTTGGTGATGTCGATTTCCAGCTGACGTGCAAAGGCGCGCACTGACGGCGATGCGTGGGATTTGGAGAAGCCGCTGTCGACCACCGCTGCCGGAGCGGGTGCCGCTGCGGGTGCAGGTGTCGCCGCGGGAGCGGCAGCAGGAGCGGGTGCCGTTTCAGCCGCAGGAGCCGCAGGAGCCGCAGCACTTGCTACGTCACCTTCCAGCACAAGCAATATCGAGCCCATAGAGACCTTGTCTCCTTCGGCAACCTTGATTTCCTTGACCACACCGGCGGCCGAGCTTGGGACCTCCATCGTGGCCTTGTCGCTTTCCAACTCTACCAGCGGGTCTTCCACTGCGACGGTGTCACCGACGCTGACCAGAATGGAAACCACCGGCACTTCGTCGAAGTCACCGATGTCAGGGACTGTAATTTCAATAGTCATAAGTTTGTTCCTTCTCTCAAGCGCTGATTAAGCGAGCCGTGGGTTCGGCTTGGCGCCGTCGATGTCGTATTTCTTGAGGGCTGCTTCCAAGTCTTTCTTGGTCACGTTGCCCGCCTTGTAGAGGTCCACCATCGCAGCCGCGGCGATGTGATTTGCGTCCACCTCGAAGAAGCGGCGCAAGTTGACCCGGCTGTCGGAGCGACCAAAGCCGTCCGTGCCGAGCACGGTGTAGGACCCCGGCACGAAGGCACGGATTTGTTCGGCGTAGTTCTTCATGTAATCCGTCGCCGCGATGATCGGGCCTTTGGCCTTGCTCAGGGCTTGGGTCACATAAGGCACTTGGCTGTCCATCAGCGGGTTCAGCCGGTTATGGCGCGCCGCATCCTGACCGTCGCGGGCCAGTTCGTTGAACGAGGTGGCCGACCAGATATCAGCCGTGACGCCAAAGTCGTCTTTCAACATCTTCGCCGCTTCAATCGCCTGCACCAGAATGGTGCCGGAGCCCATCAGGTTGACGTGCTTCTTGCCCGGCTTCTTGGTCTCGGTCATGCGGTAGAGACCACGCAGGATCCCCTCCTCAGCACCCATCGGCATATCGGGATGGCTGTAGTTCTCGTTCATCAAGGTGATATAGAAACTGATGTCCTCCTGATCGACGAACATGCGTTGCAGGCCGTTGTGGATGATCACCGCAACCTCGTAGCTGAAGGTCGGATCATAAGTGACGCAGTTCGGGATGGTGCCGGCCAGAATATGGCTGTGGCCATCCTCGTGCTGGAGCCCCTCGCCGTTCAGCGTGGTCCGGCCCGCCGTGGCCCCCAACAAGAAGCCCCGCGCGCGGCTGTCACCTGCGGCCCATGCCAAATCGCCGACACGTTGATGCCCGAACATCGAGTAGTAGATGTAGAACGGGATCATCGGCACGCCGTGGTTGGAATAGGACGTCGCCGCCGCAATCCAGTCAGCCATGGCGCCGGCCTCGTTGATGCCTTCCTGCAAGACCTGACCGTCGGTCGTCTCCTTGTAGAACATCATCTGGTCGGCATCCTCGGGCGTGTAATTCTGCCCCAGCGGGTTATAAATCCCCGCCGAGCGGAACAGCCCTTCCATGCCGAACGTGCGGGATTCGTCCGGCACAATCGGCACCACAAACTTGCCGATGGTCTTGTCGCGCAGCAGCGTCGTCAGAATGCGCACATAGGCCATGGTCGTCGAGATTTCCCGATCGCCCGTGCCTTTTAGCTGTGCCTCGAACTTCGTCAACGGCGGGATTTCCAGCTTCGGCGCATCGCGCCATTCGCGTTTCGGGAAGTCCCCGCCAAGCGCTGTGCGGCGGTCCGCCAGATAGGCCTTTTGGGAGTTGTTCAACGCCACAAACGGCGCTTTCAGCAGGTCTTCGTCCGATACGGGAATGTCGAACCGGTCGCGGAACTCGCGCAGCTGGTTGTCGGCGAACTTCTTGGCGGAGTGGGTGATATTCTGCCCCTCGCCCGCCGTGCCCATGCCGTAGCCTTTGACCGTCTTGATCAGCAGACAGGTCGGCTGGCCTTTGGTGTCGCTGGCAGCCTTGAACGCGGTGTAGACTTTCTGCGGATCATGCCCGCCCCGGCGCAGCGCCCAGATTTGCTCGTCGCTCCAGTCGGCCACCAACGCAGCGGTCTCGGGATATTTGCCGAAGAAATGCTTGCGGATATAAGCGCCGTCCTTCGACTTGAAGGTCTGGTAGTCGCCGTCGACGGTCTCGTCCATCAACTGCTTGAGGCGCCCGGTACTGTCGTTTTCCAGCAGCTCGTCCCAGCCCTTGCCCCAGAGCAGCTTGATCACGTTCCAACCAGCCCCGCGGAAGTCACCTTCCAGCTCTTGCACGATCTTGCCGTTGCCGCGCACTGGCCCGTCAAGGCGTTGCAGGTTGCAGTTCACCACGAAGATCAGGTTGTCCAAGCCCTCGCGCGCCGCCAGATCAATCGCGCCACGGCTTTCCGGCTCGTCCATCTCGCCATCGCCGAGGAACGCCCAGACCTTGCGGTCGGCCATGTCGATATGGCCGCGGTTGTGCATGTATTTCATGAACCGCGCCTGATAGATCGCCATCAACGGGCCAAGGCCCATCGAGACGGTCGGGAACTGCCAGTAATCCGGCATCAACCACGGGTGCGGATAGGAGGACAGACCGCCGCCATCGACCTCGGAGCGGAAGCTTTCCAGCTGCTCTTCGCTGATCCGGCCTTCCATGAAGGAGCGTGCGTAGATACCCGGGATCACATGCCCTTGGAAGAACACCAGATCGCCGCCGTGGATCGCGGATTTGGAGCGCCAGAAGTGGTTCAGCCCGATGTCATACATGACAGCCGAGGACGCGAAGGAGGCGATATGCCCGCCATACTCGCTGCTCTCTTTGTTGCGGCGCACCACTGTCGCCATAGCGTTCCAGCGGTTGATCGTGCGGATGCGCCATTCCATCTCCAGATCGCCCGGCACGGCCAACTCGTCATCGGCAGGAATGGTATTTTGATAAGGCGTTGTCGCCGAAAACGGCAGTGTGGCCCCTGCGGCACGGGCTTGCTGAACTGCCTTGTCCAGCAGGTAATGGGCTCGGTTGGCACCATCTTTTTCGATCACGTCCTGAATGGCTTCTTGCCATTCCTGACTCTCGATCGGATCAATGTCGGTATTTTGAATTGTCATTCTGGATCTCCGATAGACGTGCGGCGTGGGTAAATTGCTATTTTCAGGCACAAACCGCATTACGCCTGCTTTAGGATCAAAAGGCCAGAGCTAGTTCCCAGCTTTTTTGGCGCACAATGCGCCGAGTGTCCCGCCACGCATGTTGCGGCGGGACATTGCATATTCAAACGTGATCGTCTTTCGGCAAGGAGCCTTCGCCATGACCTGCCATGCCGCCGGACACCTCTTCGGTGGCCTCGCCGGACAGCTCTTCCGGCAGGATCAGGTTCAGCACGATGGCGATCAGCGCCGCTGGCAA
>NZ_RCCE01000011.1 GCF_003663885.1 Litoreibacter meonggei | reverse complement strand
CTGTCTCATCTTCCACTCCTCAGTGGTTACGATGAGCCAACAACCCTCTCTTATCAAATTGCCCTAGTTGGACCCATAGGCGCTGACGTCAGACACTCGCCAATATGGGCAGGCGCAAAGTAAGTGCGGGTGTTGAAAATTCCGGCATCTTGCGGAAGCGTTGAAGGTCGATCGACATTTACACCAAGCGTATAAGCCTCATCATCCAAGGATGCTCCGGTCGAAAGCTCGCGTGCCTCGGTTCTCAGGTTCATGCTGGAAAACCGAGCTTCATCAATCAACTTCACCGGCGCGTCAAAAAGCACAGAGCGTTGGTTAAACTCGTAAAAGTCATCTTCTGGTTGATCCAGTTCGACCCGCGGGAAAATCGCTATCCAGTGTCCGCCCGCGTCAGCGACGATATTCCGGACGTAGTCCAATCGACCATCTTGACCAAAGAGGTTGATGGTCACGTTCGAACCCGGCTCAGCGGTGCCTGTGAAAATCGGATCGATCAACAGGATCGGTAAGAACTGCGCATCGTCAATGCCATCAATTGCACGTGGCCGATCAGCTTCATCATCGACTGGCGTGGGCTGCGGCACGATTATTGCATTGTCGGTGACACTGTCAGGTCGACCATTAGGATCATTCACAATTGGTGTGGACCCGCCCACGCCGGTGGCGACGTTGGTGATGTCATTCAACACATTTGTAGTGAAGCCAACAAAGGCCTCATACTCGATGGTAAGGCTTTCTCCGGGCTGTAGAACCGGAATATTGATAATCAGGGTTGTCGCACCCGCGATTGAGTTAGGGGAGACGGAACCCAAGGCCGGGTCGGACAATGAAATCACGCCCGTCAGTTCCAGATCACCGGGCAGTGCATCAGTGACGACAGTGTTGAACGCCGGAGACGTGGCAGACGCCTCGTTGCTGATCACCACTGTATAAACGATTGTGTCACCAAGAAACGGCTTGATCGTTGTCGTTGACTTATCGATCGTCAGTGATGGCTCAATAATTTCGACTGTTGACGTGTCGATCAACTGATCAAGCGGTGCTTCCCCTGCGGGGGTGACGCTTAGGCCCGCAGTATTGGTCAATTGAACATCTTGCACATTCGCCGCGACATTTGCCGCGCGAGCTACTACTTCTACGACAATTGCATCCTCTGCTTCGGTAATCGTTCCGTTGACATAGGTGTTGACGAGATTGTCGAATGTTACGGTCAGCAATTGACCCGAGTTACTGACGGTCGTGCCGCCGTTAATAGCGATCTCGCTACCAACCTGCGTCACCGTAGCAGACACGAAATCCAGACCCGCGGGGAGCAAATCCGTCAGGACAACCGTATCCATAGAGATTTCCGGCAGTGTCAGAACAAGCTGATAGGTAACAGTTTCACCAATCGCCAAACCGCGAACATTATCGCCGTCGCCGTCCTCCGGAGTTTCCACAAATCCGGATGCTATATCGTTCTTTGTCAGCGTCGGGTTGCTGGACACGCGATGATCATCGGTCACGGGTGTGTAGGTTTTTTGGTTCGGATCATTTCCGGGTGCAGAATCGTACGCCGCCGTTGCCGTGTTAAAGACAGACGTTAAAGGCGGCGTATTGGCATCAAGTGTGGCTGCATAATCAATGACCAAAACATCGTCAGGCATAAGGACCGCAACATTTAGGGTGAACCCAGTGCTCGTCGCAACCAGCTCACCTGCACCAGGCGTGTAGGGCGCTCCATTCAAGGTGATACTGATTGAACCGGTGTTCAACGTGAACTCTGTCGGAAGCACGTCCGAAACCACAACATCATATGCCGGACCGGTCGCCGACGGCACAATACCAGGGCCGGTGTTGGTCACATTGATCGCGAAGTTACCAACGTCTCCTGGATCGACAGCAAGCGGGCCAGTTTTATCGATGGACAGTTCTGGTTCGACCACGCGGACATCAGCGTCAACCGTTGCCGTGTTGAGCGCGGGTGTTGCGCCATCGGGATCAACGGTCAGCGTTGCCGTGTTGGTCAAAGTTGAGCCTGCGCCCATGTCACTATTCACCCGTCCTGTCACAGTGAAGGTGATCACGTCGTCGGGGCCTATCGTTGCTGGCGATGTGTCCTGAGGGTTGCGGATGTCACCAAAATCAAGGGTGAAGTCGTTAGCACCGGTTAGTGTGAAGCTCGGCGTTCCCAAGGCGGCACCAGCCAGATCGACCAACCCGGCGCCGAAGGCAACATTATCGAAACTAACGAAATCCATGCCAGTCGGCAGGTTGTCTGTGAAAATCACGGACTCCATGTCGATCTCAGGCAAGTAGAGAGAGTAAGTGTATATGACCTCTTCGCCAATTGCCAAATCGAACGGGGTAGAACCTGCAGTACTGTCTGTTTCAGTGAAAGAGGATGCTATTGGCGTTTTTGTCAGGAAAGGCTCAGTTGCTACCGAGTGATCATCCGATGTGTTATAATCACGGTCGTCAACGGGGTTGCCCATATCATCCAGTGGATCACCGGGCAGGCTGTCATAGTCAACTGTGGCGGTGTTCGGGAAGGTTTGCGCACTAGGTGCGTTTGCGTCCAGAACGGCCTGATAGGTGATAATCAGTGTGTCGCCCGCATTGACTGGAATCGGATCGCCGGACCCACTCTCCACCATTGAGAACGAGAACCCGCCCGCCGTCTCTGTGATCACAACGTCAGCTTGGCTAAAGCCCCCGAAGGAGAACATCACGCTGCCCGGTACGAGGGACAGATTGGGATTGCCAAAGGTATCCGCAATCAACAGATCGAAGGCAGGGCCGGTGCCAGTGTTCTCAATCGCAATCTGATAGTTGACGGTGTCACCAAGGTTGACCGCAACATCACCGGTTTTGTCGAGCGTCAGCATCGGTTCGACAATCTCCACGTCTGCCGTGTCGACGACCTCGTCCAGCGGCCCCTCGCCACCGGGTGTGACGGTTAGACCCGCCCGGTTGGTCAGCTGCGTATTCGGCAAGATACCCGTGTTTGCCGCGATGTCATCAACGCGGGCAACTACTTGAACGACGATCGCATCGTTGGCGCGCGTACCCGTGCCATCAGTGTCACTGTTGATCACATCGCCTAACGTTATGGTCAGGAGTTGGCCCGCGTCGACAAAACTTGCACTGCCGTTCACCGTGGCCAGCACATCGCTGCCATCCACCGTGATGGCACTGCCGAGTTCGGTAATTTCAGCAGAAACGAAGGTCAAACCAGCTGGCAGAAGATCGGTCAGCACTACGCTGTCCATCGTGATTTCTGGCAAGGTCAGGACAAGCTCATATGTGACGGTCTCGCCGATGGCGAGGTCTTGCACCAGGTCAGCGTCATTGTCTTCCGGTGTCTGTGCGTGTTCGGACGCAATGGTCGTCTTGTCCAAGGTAGGACGCGTCGCGACAGTATGCTCGGCAACCACTGGCGTGTAAGTTTCCTCAACAGGATTACCGCCACTATCGACCGGATCTCCCGGTGCGCTATCATACGCTGCGGAGACTGTGTTGGTGAACGTGTCCAGCGCCGCAGCGCTCGCCGATAGCTGCGCATTATACGTAATCACAACAGCATCTTGCGGCATCAGAACGTCAATATTCAGCGTAAAGCTATTGGCGCTTGTGACCAGTTCACCCGCGCCGGGCGTATAAGCAACACCGTTTAACGTGATGGAGATTGCACCGGCATCAAGGGTCATATCCGCAGGCAATGTATCGGTGATGGCGACGTCATATGCGGGGCCGGTCGCATCGGGAATGGCCCCTGGGCCAACATTGTCGACAGCAATGACAAACGTTCCCGTATCGCCCGGATCGAGCGCAACCCGACCTGTCTTGTCAATCGTCAGCTCGGGTTCGACGACGCGCACATCTGCTGTCGCTATGGATGGCGTCAAAGCAGGGCCACCTGTCGTGTCAACTTCAAGCGTCGCCGTGTTGGTGAGCGTGTCACCGGCAGACATATTCGAGTTCACTCGGGCGACAACCTCAAGCGTTATGATGTCGTCCGCGCCAATACTTGGCGGCGCGTCTGCCGGGTTGCGAACGTCCCCGAAATTAAGCTCGAAGTCATTTCCTGTCAGCGACAGCACAGGGATACCCAACGCACCGCCCGACAGATCAGTCAGCCCCGCACCGTAGGACACGACGTTAAAGCTCACAAAATCCATGCCATTTGGCAAATTGTCGGTGAACAGAACCGTATCCATATCGATTTCAGGCAAATACAGTTGGTAGGTGTACGTCACCTCTTCGCCAATCGCGAGGTCAAACGGATCGGAACCAAGCACGCTATCCGTCTCGGAAAAGCTTGAAGCGGTCGGAGTTTTGTTCAGGAACGGCACCGTTGCGACAGAGTTGTCGTCGCCCGTCATATAATCGCGGTCATCAACCGGGTTGCCCATGTCGTCCACCGGATCGCCCGGAAGACTGTCGTAATCCACAGTCGCGGTGTTGATAAAGGTCTGTGCGCTAGGGGCGTTGATGTCCAGAACAGCTTGGTAGGTGATAGTCAAAGTATCACCCGGATTGACCGGAATTGGATTACCTGTGCCGTTGTCATCCAACTCAAATGTGAAACCATTTGCGGTTTCAGTGATCGTCACGTCAGCCTGCGTAAAGCCGCCAAAGCTAAACATGACGCTGCCAGATACGAGCGACAGATTGGGATCGGCGAATGCGTCTGCGATGATGAGATCGAAAGCAGGTCCAGTACCCGTATTCTCGATTTCAATCTGATAGTTGACTGTGTCGCCGGGATTCGCCGCGACATCGCCGGTCTTTTCCAAGACTAGATTTGGTTCAACGATTTCAACCGTCGACGTGTCTGTCACTGGCGAAAGCGCCGCCTCGCCGTCTGGGGTGATTGTAAGACCTGCGGTGTTGGTCAGTTGCGTATTTGGCAGTGCGCCGACATTTCCAACAACATCCTCCACCCGCGCTACGATTTGAACAACAATCGCGTCATTGGCACGCGTTCCGGTCTCATCGGTATCGCTATTCAACACGTCACCTAAGGTAACGGTCAGAAGCTGACCTGCTTCAGCAAAGGTGGCAGCAGCATTAATATTAGCAGGAACTGTGTCGCCCCCAACCGTGATAAAGCTACCTATCTCGGTCACTTCAGCGGACACAAAGCTCAGGCCTGCTGGTAGCAGGTCTGTCAGAACCACACTATCCATCGATATCTCGGGCAGTGTCAAAACCAGCTCATACGTCACGGTCTCGCCTATGGCCAGATCTTGGATCAAATCACCGTCGGCATCTTCAACCGTCTCATTGTGTTCAGACCCAATCGTGGTCTTATCCAGAGTTGGCAGAGTAGCGATCACATGCGTGTCAGTAACTGGCGCGTATGTTTGCTCGATCGGGTTACCCATGCCGTCCAGCACCTCACCAGGTGCGCTGTCATATTCTGCCGAAGCCGTATTCTCGAATGTAGTCAGAGGTGTTGCCCCTGCATCCAAAGAAGCAAGGTAGTCGATCTGAATTGACTCTCCGGGCAGCAAAACGGCGAAGCTGACGTCAAAACCAGTCGCAGTAGTTGTCACGCTAACGGGTGTAAGAGCGTTGCCTGCACCATCGGTGATAACAAATGATGTCGTCTCCAGCGTCATGCCAGCTGGCAACGCATCCGAGATGACAACATCGTATGCTGGGCCCTCTGCCCCTGTCGCACCGTCATTGGTCGCGACAATTGTGAAGCCTTCCGCAGGTCCACCCGGGTCCATGGCGACCGGCCCCGTCTTTGCAATGCTCATTTCGGGTTCAACAACGCGCACTTCGGCTGTCGTTGTCTGGATAGCAAACGGTGCATCACCGACAGGATCAACGAACAGGGAAACCGTGTTGGTCAAGACGTCACCGGCACTAGGTATCCCGCCTTCAGTGACACGTGCGACAACTTCAAACACCAATACATCATCCGGCCCGATAGAACCGTCAGACGCGTTGTTCATTGCCCCAAAGTCCAGCGCAATCAATTGCGGGTTGCCGACGTCAGGCGTCGCGGTGACAGTGCCGCTCGCGCCGGTTCCATTTACGTCAACGACGTTCGCTGACAAGAACTCCATGCCATCGGGCAGCAAATCAGACGCTATCACGCTATCAAGGTTAATCTCCGGCAAGGTGATCTCGAAGCGGAAAGTCACTTCCTCGCCTATGGCTAAGTCAAACGGACTCGAACCAAGCTCACTATCTGTCTCGGCAAAGTTTGACGTAAACGGCGTCTTGGTGATGCGTGGGACTGTCGCAATGGTATGATCGTCATCGTCGGTCCCGTCACGGCCCGTCGGGTTGCCATCCGCATCAACGGGATCACCCGGCGCACTGTCGTAATCCACCTGAGCCGTATTAATGAAGGATTGCGCATCAGGCGCATTGAGCTCTATCAGGGCGCTGAAGGTGATCGTAACGGTGTCACCTGGTAAGATCGGCCCAGCGATTTGATACTGGAAGCCATCCATCTGACCTGGTGCCGGCTCAACCAACGTGCCAGCAAGCGTCGAAACAACCGACCCCGTTTGATAGGTCAGGAACGCGTCACTGAACGTATCAGTTACGTCGATGTCGTAAGCAGGGCCAGTTCCGTTATTCGTGACAGTAATGGAATAGTCGACGATCTGCCCCGGATCACCACCCACTTCGCCTGACTTGACGATCTCCAGATCGGGTTCCACGACAGTGACATCTTCGGTGGCGACAACAGGACTTTGCAAAGGCGTCAAACTCAGCGGATCTAGGACCTGAAGCGTTGCCGTATTGGTCAACGTCATCCCTGCACTCGCAGCGGCGACGTCATCTACAATCGACGTTACACGAACAACAATGGTGGTGTCGGTCACGGCTGCATCGTTGTCACCAGCAATTACGATTGTGCCAAAGTCAAATTCGACTTGATCACGACTCCCGCTGATGTTGATGAAAGGGTTGGTTTGGGTATCGCCCGCAGTAACGCCGTTGAGCGACACACCCGTGAACGTCACAATCTCCGCAGATTGCGCTAGAAGTCCGGCAGTCAGGTTATCAGTCAAGGTAATATCGGCGGTGCCTTCCGGGACAGTAATTGTCAGAAGGTAGCTGACCTCTTCCCCGACATTTAGGTTGGCACCCGCTGTATTTGCGTCGCCGCTGCCTTCGAACGACTTATCCAAGCTAGCATCCGGAGTTGTGATATCCGCCGTTGTGGTCGGGCCGGTGTAAGTGCGCTCTTCCTCTGGGTTCACCGGATCGATGATCTCGGTACCCGCCGGATTGCTGTCATAGCGTGCCACTTCGGCAGTATTGGTGTAAGTCGAGCTGAACAAAGCGCTGTCCTGCACCGTCGCGTTATAACTGATGACGGCAATGTAGCCTGCCGGCAGATCAGGAATTACCACTTGCAACTCACCTGCTGCGTTGACGGAGCCGAAAGGCGCTTCCGCCGGTGTATATGGTGTGGTGCCGTTCGCTTCGAACAACGCAATGTCGAGTGAAACAGGGATGGCAACAACCTCGCCCCCAGCCCCATCATCGTTGACGATCATGTCGTAAGCTGGCCCGTCACCGTCGTTGGTGACCGTCACTTGATAGGCGACAACATCACCCGCATCGGCTGTCGATGGCGTTACAGATTTGTCGATGCTGAGATCAGGCTCAACAACCTCGACAACTGCATCATCTTGCACCGACGACGTTCCACCGTTCCCGTTTGTAAAGCTCAATACGCCTACATTGGTCATACTGTCCGCTGTATCTACGAGAGGATCAGCGGTCAGCCGGGCCGTCAATCGCACGACAATCTGATCGTTCACATCGGTTGCGCTACTGTCCAAATCAACGAGGTTGACCAATGGACCGAAGTCGAAGGTCGTATCAGCGCCCCCAGCGTTGGCTCCGCTGTCGGCAACACTTAAAAGAGAGCCAGAAATATCGGACCCTAGCGAAACAACGGTAGATGAGACGTATTCCATACCCGCTGGCAGCGTATCAATCAAAACCACATCGGCGATGGAGCCGTCTGGGATTGTCAGGACGAATTCATATGTGACCAGCTCACCGATCCCAAGATCCGTACCCGATGTTTCGGCGTAGCTCGTGCTGCCGCTAACCACCGATTTGGCGATGTCGGGCGCACGCGTGATAACTTGTTCGGTGTCACTCAGGGAATACTCACGGTCATCGCCGTCGGCACCGCTGTCGTCCTCTGGGGTTGTATCGAAAACCAGATCGGCTGTGTTGGGCAAGGTTAATCCTGCGGCAACATCACTATCGACGGTGCCGTTATAGACGACCCGCACCGAGTCATTTTGGTTCAAACGATCAATGAAAATCTCGAACGCGTTTGCGTTGCCCCCGACACTCGTTGTCAAAGCGTAGTTAGTGCCATCAAAAGCAGTTGGCGTTCCGTTAACAAGCAACTGAATGCTGGCCGTGTTCAATGTCAACTCAGGGTCAAGTGTATCGCTGAGTGTCAGATCAAACGCGGGCGCGTCGCGGAAGCGCGCAGGATTTGTGATATCTACGGAATAGTTGACGACTCCACCTGCATCCACAATCGCGGGGCTGGCGGATTTGTCGAGTGAGACATTGGGCGTGGAGACGCGAACACTGGCATTGTCGCGAACTCTCGTTTCATCGCCAGAGGCGTTTTCAAATGTGATCGACGCTCGATTTCGAAGTAACTCATTAGTGCCGGGCGTCCCGATATTGGCGTCTTCTGCGCGGGCAAAAACGCGAATTTCAATGAAATCGTTGTTGGGATTGTTGTCCCCGGCATTCGTCAGCGTATCGAAGTCAAAAGAAAAAGCATTACCCGAAACAGTCGCGGTATCACCCACCGCCAAAAGGCCGGTGTTGGTCATATTCATATCGGTGGCGCTACCTAAGGTGACGATCTCTGCATCATAGATCGTCAAGCCACCAAAGATCACGCTGTCCGAGATGACCGTATCGTACATAACGCCTTCAGGGACATCTACGCGAATGATGAAGGTGAAGTTTTCCCCAATTGCCACCTCATTGCCGCCACGTCGCATGGTATTGCCGTCAAATTGCCGCGCCTCGAGTGTTTTGGAAATCTCGATGGATTCAGTCGTGGCAAAGGCATCGTCTTGGATCGGGTCGACCACACGGTTTACGGGTCCGTTCACGTCAAATGGCAACCCATTGCCTTCAAAAGCATTGTAACTGGCTATGCCGGCAGTATTTGTGATCCGTTCGTCAGGGGTCACGACCGCATCAACCAACAAGTCATAGGTGATGACTATGACGTTCTCGCCCGACGTAGCATTAAATGCCGAAATCGCGCCCTCGAGCGGTCCATCATCTACCAACAAGAGTCCTTGGGCAGGATCAAAGAAATCTGCATCCGTCGCGGGGCTACCATCCGCTCGCGTGAAACTAATCGCATTCCCAGCACCATCTGTAATGGACAGGTTGTAACCGCCTGTGGGCTCGACAAACCCGGCGGGAAGGGTATCTTGCACAGTAATGTTGAAAGCACCGTTCGGCGCGCGGCCCGTGTTTTCCAAAACAACGCCAAACGTAACGATGTCACCCGCATTGACGTTCTCAACATTGGCATCAACAGACGCAAGAGCCAGACCGTCCGATGTGACCGTTCCAGAAAAACGTGGCACCGTCGCATCGGGAATGGTAACCCCGCTCAACCCCGTCGGTCCGTTGACAATCGACGTATCAGGGTCCGCGCCATCAGTCGCTAAGACCCCTTTGGTGATATTCAGATCAGGTTCCGCATACTCAAAGTTGGCAATAGCTGTGGTTTCGGTTTCGTCGCCAAAGGAGTTGTATTCGTAGCCTGTCGCTTGGTTCGTCAACAACAAATCAGGCGCAAAAATAGCGTCCTGAACAGTTACCGTGAACAAAAGTTCAATCACCAGCGGGCCGCGCTCAGCCAAAGTGAAACTGCCGAACTCAAAATCTATCTGGTTATCCGAAGCCACGGTCGAGATTGTTGGTACGATTGCACTCAAGTCGGAGGACGTTCCCGGACCATATGTAACCACACCAGCAAGCGGAGGCTGCCCTGAAGCAGCATCAAAAGACATGTTGTCAATTTCTGTGGCGTCGAACACAAGTTGGGGCAAGTTGTCGACCAAACGGAAATCTTCAAACGCCCCGAGCGGTGCATCATAGATGATCGAGAACGTGACGGTGTCCCCCGCCGCAATCACAACATCCGCTGGCGGGTTGTCGTTACCATTTAGTGCATAGACAGACTTTTCACGGATCGCGCCTACCGCCAATTGAACCGAGCTTTCGCTGACGTCTGTTAGCGCGACATTTGTTCGGGTGGTGGGGTCGGCATTGTCGCGCACGTCTGCCGTAACGGTAACAGTATTCTCGATAAAATCGCCTTGGCTCAATTGATTGAGGCCAGAAACACCGCTGTTCGTATAAGCATCTGCGATGGTCGCAAGATAGGTGATCGTCACCGTCGTCTGTGACCCGCTCTGTGTCCCGTCGCCAGCGATGTCACCGGTCAAAAGTCCGTCGGAACCCGCTGCGATCATCGCGTTAGACAGATCAAATGTAACTGTCGTCTCGCCGGTGGTTCCGTTGAAACTATTAGACTCATTTACGCCAAATGACGTATCCGTCGCAATCCCACCAACTTCTTCAACCGTTGTGAATTCACCGGAGTTTGCCACATAAGTCCAAGCGTCTCCTAATATATCCTCGACAACCAGGTCACCCATAGTGAAGTAGTCGGACACTTGGATTTCAAGCGTGAACTGGTAAACATCATCCGGAGTGACCAAACCCAAAGCCTGATTGTCCGCCACCAAAGCATTGCTTTTCTGAATCGACAGCGTGGACGCTTGTAATGTGTCGACTGCTGTATCCATCACCGCGATCGAAGCATCGTCACTATCAAGCGGATCCCACGTGCCGGAGCCCGTTACATTGTTGGTGACCGGCGCATCAACGCCAGTGGTCTCGTCATTCGTTGGCGTTGCCGTGTTCGACGGATCATTGCTGACGTAGTAGTCAAACGTGACCGTCACAAGATCTGAAACACTGTAAAACAACACTTCCAAGGTATTATTCGGCGCAGCCACCTGCACACCGACCGGAGGTTCCGTAATCGTGTTTACAGTTCCGCCAGAAATCACCGGATTGCCCAAGTAAACAAGCTCCGGAGGTAAAGTGTCGGTCAGCGTAAAGTCGGTCAGCGTTTGGCCCGGTGCCACATCGATTGTCAGCACATATTGATAGACGTAGTTCGGACCAGTCGATGCCTCGGTCTCTGGAGCCGTGTTCACTTTGGTCACTTCGAACAGCTCTGGCTGAACCGTCGTAGAGGCCATAGTTTCGCGAATTGGGGCGTCAACCAGCGGGTTATCGAGCGGATCGGACCCTAACGCAAACCCACCAAGAACACCAAATGTTGGCATTGATCCCAAATCTTCCTGATCTGAGAAATCAATAATCACATCAATGTCGACTGCCGGGTTGCCCGGCGAAAAGGAGCCATATGGCAGTTCAAAAACAACCAACGTATCGTTTTCCGCGCCACCTGTTACGACAAACGGGTCGCCCATCGCATCCAGCAAAAACGGGTGCAAAGCCTCGCCGGCCGCATCGAAGACGATCTCGTGCGTGACGATCGGTGCACCCAGAAAAGTGGCGCTATCAAAGGTGGGGCCGTCGCCCTCCCCATCGCCGCCGGAGGTCGGAATGATAATCTCTGCGTAAGGGACGTAACCTGAATCGGGACCTTCATTGTCAAACGTAAGCGTGAATGCGACGTTTTGTTCACCCAGCTCAATCACTTCATCCGGATCGGTTGTGGTGAACGTGACGTCGGGATCACCGTCCAGAACGATGCGATCCTCGAGCACTTCAAACTTTGGCAGTACAGTCACGGCGACCGCTCCTTTTTGGGTAGGCTACGCTTGCCTTGCGTCGATTACTTGCGCGCGAGTTTGTAGGTCGGTTGGTTCCGTACATCCTTGCGAATGTCGGTCTTGAATCCCCAACGCTTCAGAAGCACACCGCGCGCACGCGCCAAATTGGCCGCCGCAATCTCGCGGGTAGCGCGCGCGGTTGCCACGGCTTGCTCGGTTGATTGAACCTGCTGATAGCTCGAAAGAAGCGCCGAAAGAAGCGCGATCCCTTCGCCGCTCACACCCTCGTTCCATCGGTTACGCAAGGTGTTTAGATCACGCTGCGCAGCCTGCTGCGCTCTTCTCTGAGCAACCAAGTCCTGCGTCGCCACGATGTACTCATTTGCAGATACATCCACCTCGGCCAGAATGGTCGAGATTACGGACAGAACCTGACGTTCTTGCTGCACCGTTTCAATCCGACGGCGCTTGTAACGTGCGTCGCGCTCGTCAAAGCCAAGCGGCACCGAAAACTTGAGACCGACCAAATGACCGTACCCGTTGTCGCTATCGCTGAAAGCGCCTGACAGGCTGCGCCCGTTGGTGCCACCGGAAGCGGATGCTTCAAGCACCAAATCCAACTCCGGCAGGCTTTCGTTTGCAGCAACTCCCTCACGCAGAAGCGCCGCCTCATATTGCAAGATGGCCTGCTGAAGCTCTGGGCGGTTCTTGAAAATTTCTTCAATCGTGTCTTCGGTTCCAAGAACCCGCAATGCACCATTCGGCGCCGACGAAGGCAGCAACTCTACGTTGCCGGGGCCCATACGCGGGTCATTGACCAATGCCGCCAGCCGGAACTCCGCATTGTCGACAGCAGCTTTCGCCCGAACAGAATCTGCCCGCCACTGCGCCGCAAGAGAGGCTGCGCGACTGACGAGGATCGGATCAGCATCGATATCAACACGATTGCGGACTTGATTGGACAAGCGCTGACCATGCCCGGCCAGATGCGATTTCTGGACAAATACCGCGCGCGCTACGTAGAGGTTCCAATAGGCACGCTCTGTTTCGAGTAGGTGCGATTCACTTTGCCGACGGAACTCCTCCACAGCGATTGTCGTGTCCATGTTTGCGATGCGACGCGGCGCATCGTTATGAATCACTCCACCACCACGCAGCAACGGCTGCACAAGCGCAATCGTGGTCCGCGAGTCCGTCTGTTCACCTGGAATATAGCTCGTCCGATTTGTGTTAGTGGAGGTGAACCGTTGAGATACCGAGATTTCGCCGCCTGTGATCAATCGGCTGCGAACGCCAAATTCGACCTCATCCTCGTCTGTGATCGAACGCGCAGCACCTGCGGCGATTGCCGGGCTAGACGCGCGGTCATTTTCACGTGACCTGCTAATTTCTGCGAAGAACTCGGGGACAAATCGTCCCCGCGCTTCTTGAATGGCGGTGCCGCGAATAGCAGGCAAGTCGCCAAAGGCTGCAATCTGATGCGAGTTCTTGACTGTTGAGTTCACGATATCCGGCAACGAGATGGAGCGGTTTCTCTCGCCTTTTGAAAGATCTGTCTTGTGGATAGAGCTGGCCCACCATTCACCCGCGGTTCCCGGCGCTGATGTCCGCGCGACTTGACGAACCTTCTGGAGCGAAACGCCCGTCCCTTTTTCCTTCGCTTGGATCAGCGCATAGCGGCCAAGGGCGCGTCGCAGATACACAGCGCGATGACCGGGGTTGCGAAAACTCTTGTAGCCGATCGTGTCGACAGGCCATTGCTCTTTGGCGGAATCACGGGTCACACGAAATTCATCGACACGCGCGCGAGCTTGCTCGGAAGTCAGGTTCACACCATCGCGGTTCGCTGCCTTTTCTTCTGCAACACTTGGGGAAAACCCGCGTGGCAACGGCGTCTCGCCTCTGCCCGGAAAAAGTGGTGTTTCAGCACATGCCCCAAGGGATAAAATCGCTGTAAGTCCGAACAATATTCTCTTAGCCATTATGCCCCTGCTCCATGGTTCAATTTATTTCTGATCAATGCTGCCACCACATTCTTTGGGTCACTTTTTACTCAAAAACCGGGACGCAACAACACCGTCGAGATTGAATTTTTGCCAAACGCAATTTTCTTGCGCGCCAGTGCAACAGTACGCTGATTTTCCCCGTTTATACTTTCTTTGTTGCGTAGTATCCACCTACCAAGCCAATAGGGCTAGAGTTATCGCACTGCACAGTCATCTCTAAGGGGAAAATCCAATGATCCGTCGCATTTGCACATTAGCCCTACTGGGCTTTGCCGTATCGCCTGCGGCGCTTTCCCCAAGCTATGCGCAACAATCCGCCACCACGCCGGCTCCGCGGGTGTTCACCACTATTCAAGTAGACGGCAACAAAAGGTTTCGGGACGGCGATATCATCGCAACGTCTGGACTTGAAACTGGCACCGTGCTTGGGCAGGAAGACTTGCTCGCTGCCGTTGAGGCGCTTGAATACACAGGCGAGTTCGAAAATGTTGTTATCACGTCTTCGGGAAACAACTTAATCGTTACGGTCGAGGAAACCCCTGAATACAGCGGCGGCCTGACCTTCGGGCTGGGTTTTGACTCCGATACAGGGCTTTTCGGGGCAGCGGGGCTGGCGCTCGACAATGCATTTGGCAAAGACCTAGAGCTCCGCGGCAACCTCGTCGTCGCGGAAGAAGCTCAAACCCTGCGCTTTCAGGCCAGGTCAACGAATTTTTGGTCGGAGGGTGTGCGTGGTGGAGTGCGTTTGGCATACGAAAATTACGAGTACGACAACACGACTTACGACTACGCCTTGGCAAAAGTTGAGCCCTACGTCGTCTTTGATCTGAATCAGAAGGCCGCATTGGAACTGCGCTACACATTGGCCTCCAAGGACATTTCCAACGTCGCAGCGGCGGCCTCCCCCATCATAGTCGCCGAGGCGGGACGCAAGACGTCGTCGGGCATTGGCTTTAGCCTTGCCACCAGCTCTTCGTTGCTGGGCGGTGAAGAGTCTGTACTAGACAGCTGGTCGGTGCGGTTTGATCAGGATTTCACTGGCCTCGGCGGCGACACAGACTTGTCCCTCAGTAAACTGTCGCTCTTTGCGCGGAAGTCGCTGACGCCGGGCGGCCTCGCAATCCGGACGCGCGTCGAATTTGGTGCGGTGACGGGCTTGAGCGGTGACAAACCACGCGCCAGCGAACGCTTTACATTAGGTGGCGCCTCACTAAGAGGCTTTGCTCGTGGTACGATTTCACCACGAGATGTTTGCACAGGCTGTGCGGTTGGCGGCGGTGATCAGGTCACAGAGCTGGGCGGCGACTACTACGCCGCTATGCGGACCGATGTTCTTGTGCCAATTTTCAAGGATCGCGACAGCATCGAAACTTTCGCGTTCTTCGACATCGGCAGCGCATGGGGTGTTGATACGTCAACTGCACCTGCTGGCACACTGAACAGCGATCGCAATTTCCGAACTTCCGCAGGTATCGGCATGTCTCTCGACACCCAGCTTGGCAAGTTCGAGGCTTATCTGGCTCTGGCCGAAAATGCTCGCCAATACGATGAACTTCAAGCCTTTGGCCTTACGTTCCGAAGTGAGTTCTAATTTACTCCAGAACACCTTGCGAAAGGCCCTAGGACACGACGCTGCGGTTCACCGCCATACTCAGGGTTGTTGAGCGCCTGTGCGGTTCAAGCTCACCGAATAAACACTGGTGGTTGCAGTGATAAACAACTGGTGCTTCGCCCGCCCGCCAAAGCAAACATTCGACACCAACTCTGGCACAAGAATCTTTCCGAGAAGTGTTCCTTCCGGGCTAATGCAGTGCACGCCATCGGCGGCCGAGGACCAGATATTCCCGTCCGTGTCGACGCGAAATCCATCAGAAATGCCCGCGTTGACCGTATGGAAATGCCGCCCACCCGTGACCGCTTCACCAGTCACATCATAGCTGCGAATATGCCGCTCTGCCGCTTCGTCAAACATTGCACCGGTGTCAGCCACGTAGAGCACGCTTTCGTCAGGTGAAAAAGCCAGTCCATTTGGGCAGGCCATGTCCGAGACAACTTCAGTCACGGCGCCCGTACCGGGATCGACGCGGTAGACGTTGCAGGACAATTCCTGTTCGGCTTTGAAGCCCTCATAATTGGTCATGATGCCATAGTGCGGATCGGAGAACCAAATCGAGCCATCCGATTTGACCACTACGTCATTGGGCGAGTTCAAGCGTTTTCCATCAAAGTGATCTGCGATCACGGTTATGGTCCCGTTATGCTCCGTGCGGGTCACGCGCCGCGTGCCATGTTCGCAACTGATAAGCCGGCCTTGATGGTCGCGAGTGTGACCGTTGGTGTAATTTGACGGTGCACGATAGGTCGAAATTCCGTCTCCGGGGGTCCATCGCATGATCCGGTTGTTAGGAATATCAGAGAACAGCAAGCAATTGGCATCCCCAAACCAAACCGGCCCTTCGACCCAATCGAACCCGGTGGCCAGTTGCTTGACGGGAGCGTTGCCCATCACAAAATTCGCGAAACTAGGGTCGTGGACTTCGAAGAATGACACGGGGATTTCCTTTGCTTCTACTTCCGGCTCGAAAAACTCTAGCTGAGTTTTAACCATTTGACCGCAGTTATTTGCAATCTCCGCCCTACCAATTGCTTACCCGAGCATCTTGGTATGAAACCCCACAAGTTTGGGTCGATTGCAGCTTTGGGCATTGGCTCGATTACCAGTTCGCAATTTTACCGAACGGGAATTATATCGCGCCAGTTGCGTTCATGTGTAGTCGGCGTCCACATCAGCGCGTCAAAGGGCATTAATCGACGGTATCGAGACTTGGTCATCAGTATGGTCATCGCGGTTTCTCGCGGCACGACTAGCGCCTCTGTGGGGCTCCGGAACTTGAGCTAAGAGCTGAATCTCATCGGTGCAACATTAAGTGCCTGAACAGCATGTTGCCTCGGGCAAATCGGATGCGCGCTTGCAAGTCTGACATCGCGTCTCAAACAATAGACACCCGCTTACTTGCGCAAAATCCCAGGTAGGTTCAGCCCTTTTTCACGGGCGCAATCCAGCGCCTCGGCGTAACCCGCGTCGGCGTGGCGCATGACACCTGTAGCGGGATCGTTCCACAACACATTGGCAATGCGCCTGTCAGCATCTGCCGTGCCATCGCAGCAAATAACCATGCCCGAATGTTGCGAAAAGCCCATGCCGACACCGCCTCCGTGGTGCAGAGACACCCATGTGGCCCCTCCTGCAACGTTCAGCATCGCGTTCAGCAACGGCCAGTCAGACACCGCATCCGATCCGTCTTTCATCGCTTCTGTTTCACGATTTGGCGATGCGACAGAGCCTGAATCCAGATGGTCACGGCCAATCACCACAGGAGCGGAAAGCTCGCCCGTGCGCACCATTTCATTGAATGCGAGACCGAGCTTGTCACGCAGGCCCAGCCCGACCCAGCAAATCCGCGCTGGCAGACCTTGAAACGCAATGCGTTCACGCGCCATGTCCAGCCAATTGTGCAGATGCGGATCGTCGATCAGCTCTTTGACTTTGGCATCCGTTTTGTAAATGTCCTCAGGGTCGCCCGACAAAGCACACCACCGGAATGGGCCTATGCCACGGCAAAACAGCGGTCGGATGTAGGCAGGCACGAAACCGGGAAACGCAAAGGCGTTATCCAGCCCTTCGTCAAGCGCGACCTGTCGGATGTTGTTGCCGTAATCAAGCGTCGGAACGCCTGCGTCCCAGAAATCCACCATCGCCTTGACTTGAACCTTCATCGACGCGCGGGCTGCTTTTTCCACCGCTTTGGGATCGCTTTCCTGCCTTTGGCGCCATTCTGCAACGCTCCAACCTTGCGGTAAGTAGCCGTGGATCGGGTCATGCGCAGAGGTTTGGTCAGTGACCATGTCGGGTTTCACGCCGCGCTTTACCAGTTCGGGAAAGACGTCGGCGGCGTTTCCAATCAGGGCCACCGACTTAGCCTCGCCTGCTTTGGTCCAAGTATCGATCAGGGCCAACGCCTCCTCGAGATCATGAGTCTTTTCGTCCACATAGCGCGTGCGCAAACGAAAATCGGCGCGGGTCTCGTCGCACTCGACAGCCAAACAACACGCGCCCGCCATAACAGCAGCCAGCGGTTGCGCGCCGCCCATACCGCCCAAACCACCCGTCAAAATCCAGCGTCCCGACAAGTTGCCATCATAATGCTGTCGCCCCGCCTCCATGAAGGTTTCATAGGTGCCCTGCACGATGCCTTGGGTGCCGATGTAAATCCACGATCCGGCGGTCATCTGACCATACATCGCCAGACCTTTCCTATCGAGCTCGTTGAAATGCTCCCAGGTCGCCCAATGCGGAACGATGTTGGAATTCGCTATCAGCACGCGTGGTGCATCCTTGTGTGTATTGAATACACCGACAGGTTTGCCCGACTGAACCAACAGGGTTTGTGTGTCTTCAAGGTCCTTGAGGGCGGCCACGATCGCGTCAAAATCCTCCCAAGTCCGCGCTGCGCGCCCGATGCCGCCATAGACAACCAGTTCATGCGGGTTCTCAGCGACGTCAGGATGCAGGTTGTTCATCAACATCCGCATGGGGGCCTCGGTCAGCCAGCTTTTGGCAGTAATTTCACTCCCTGTTGGCGGGAAAACGTCACGGGTGTTGTGGCGGGAATGGGTCATTGTGTACCTCCGAAGGTAGGGGTCAGGTCTGCCAAAGCCGAAAGAATTGACGCGAGGTGACCTCGCAAACGGGCCGCCTTGACGGCGTCATAAATCCACGGCGCGGCCTCGTCCTTGAGGTATGTCGATTGCGCCAGTTCCATCTGGATCGACTGAACGCCTGAGGCGGGGGCGGCGTAATGGCGCGTTGTCCACCCACCGCGAAACCGACCGTTTAGCACGCAAGAATACCCCTCCGCTGCGGCGCATATATCCGCGACCGCCGCTTCGGTTTGCGGCGCGCAGGTGGTGCCGTTGTCTGTGCCGATATTGAAATCCGGAAGCGTGCCCTCAAACAGGAACGCAATGCTGGACCGGATCGAATGACAATCATACAAAATCGCGACGCCATGCGATGCGCGCACCCGCGATATCTCGGCCGTCAGCGCCGCATGATAGGGCGCATGGAATGCCTGACGGCGCTGCTCAACTTCCGCCTCGTTTGGCGGCGTGTCCCAAATATCTACACCCTCGAAATCCGTCAGTGGCACAAGTCCGGTTGTATTCTGACCCGGATACAGACTCGTCCCCGTAGGGTCACGATTGGCGTCGATGACGTAGCGGTGAAAGTTGGCTTTGACAGTCGTGACCTGCTCTATCAACCCGTTGTATAGGCGATCTATGTGCCAGTCCGTATCCGCGAGCTTACGGCCCCTGTCATTCAATTTGACTGCGACATCATCCGGCACAAACGTGCCAGCATGCGGCACCCCCAATATGATTGGGCCGGTCCCTTGGGTGACGCTGACAGGGGTCACGTCGCCTGACCTTTGACAAACGCAGACAAGTCAACCGAGGCAGCCAACTCCCCCGTCGCCACCAGCTTCGCCGCGGCTTCAATAGACGGTGCCATGTACCGGTCGTTCAAAATCGTGGGAACTTCAGCGCGCAGGGTGGCCATCGCATTGCTCAATGCCACGCTGGTTTTCAAGGGTGCGCGGAATTCAATGCCCTGCACACCGCACATCGCTTCGACCCCTAAAATCACGTTCAGGTTCTGGTTCATCCGCAGCAACCGCCTTGCAGCATGGGCCGCCATTGACACATGGTCTTCTTGGTTCGCCGACGTCGGCGTGCTATCGGTGGTGCACGGATTAGCTAGGTGTTTGTTCTCGCTCATTAATGCCGCCGTAGTTACCTCGGCAATCATCAGTCCGGAGTTGAGTCCGGGATCCGGCGTCAAGAACGGTGGCAGATCAAAACTCAGCGTGGGATCCACCATCAACGCTACGCGACGCTGCGCGATCGCGCCGATTTCGGACACTGCCACTGCGATCTGATCAGCAGCAAAGCCCACAGGTTCGGCGTGAAAATTGCCGCCAGACACGATCAGTTCATCATCCACCAACACTAGCGGATTGTCGGTAACTGCATTTGCCTCAACCTCCAATGTATTGGCGGCGAAACGCAAAAGGTCCATCGCGGCGCCGGTCACTTGCGGTTGGCAGCGGATACAATAAGGATCTTGCACGCGAGTATCGCCGTCCACATGGCTCTCACGGATTTCGGACCCTTCCATCAAGGCACGTTGTGCCCGGGCAACCGCGATCTGCCCGGCATGCCCGCGCAGCGTGTGGATCGCATCTTGCAATGGCGCAGTCGATCCCATGATCGCATCGGTAGACAGCGCACAAGTCAGCACGGATGTCGCGGCGTTGCGCCAAGCCCCCCAAAGCCCGACCAATGCACAGGCGGTCGAAAATTGCGTGCCATTGATAAGCGCCAAGCCCTCCTTGGCACCCAACTTGATAGGCGTCAGCCCTGCCTTGGCCAAGGCATCACGCGAGGCCATGCGCACACCGTTATACGTCGCCTCGCCCTCACCGATCATCGTTGCTGCCATATGTGCCAGCGGAGCCAGATCGCCCGACGCACCCACCGATCCCTGGCTGGGAATGACGGGCGTGACGCCTGTGGCCAACATGTCCTGCAAAATATCGATCGTGGACATCACAACCCCCGACGCGCCTCGGCCCAAGGACAGCAATTTCAGCGCCATCATCAGACGGGTTGTCGCGCCGTCCAGCGCGTCACCCACACCGCAACAATGCGACAAGATCAGGTTGCGCTGCAATTTCTCGACGTCTTTGGCCGCGATTTTGACGCTCGACAGTTTGCCAAATCCCGTATTGATCCCGTAAATCGCGTCATCCCCACGGGCTGCCTTGGCAACGAGGTCAGATGCAGCCTTAATTCCGGCGTGTGATGACCGGTGTAGGACGGCGGCTTTTCCGCCAGCCCATATGTCGTGCAGTTGTGCCAACGTCGCGGCACCGGGGGTTAGAATGACAGTCATATCGACCCCCTGAAGATGCGAGAATGAAGCGGGTTGAACCCGATGCGATATGACAACTCCGCCGGATGTCCGGCATGCCAGACGCATAAATCTGCCCGCGCGCCGGTGACGATGCGGCCCCGATCCGTCTCACCAAGGGCGGCTGCGGCATGGGCGGTCACGCCCAGCAATGCTTCAAGCGGGGTCATGTGGAACAAGGTGCAGCCCATGTTCATTGCCAGCAACGGCGACACCAGCGGTGATGATCCGGGATTGCAGTCAGTGGCCAGCGCCATGGCCACACCGTTGTCGCGAAACGCCTGGATCGGCGGCACCTGCGTTTCGCGCAATGTATAAAACGCGCCGGGCAGCACGACTGCAATGACACTCGCCGCACCCATGGCCTGTGCGTCCGCTAGCGTCACATATTCCACATGATCCGCGCTCAACGCGCCGTATTTGGCCGCGAGGCGCGCACCGCCAATGTTGGACAACTGCTCGGCATGAAGTTTCACCGGTAAGCCGAGCTCAACCGCCACATCAAACACCCGCGCAATCTGTGTGGCGTCAAACGCGATGCCCTCACAAAACCCGTCAACCGCATCGACAAGCCCTTCTGCGTGTGCGGCCCGCAAAGTCGGAATGCACACGTCGTCAATATAGGCGTCAGCCTTGCCCATATATTCCGCCGGAATCGCGTGCGCGCCCAGAAAGCTGGTCTTGATGTCGACGGGTCGCACACGCGCAATCTGACGGGCCACGCGCAGCATCTTCAACTCGGTGTCGCAATCCAGCCCGTAGCCGGATTTCACCTCGATCATCGTAACGCCTTCGGCGATCATTGCATCGACACGTGTTAACGCATCCGCCAACAAGGTTTCGGTCGATGCGGCGCGTGTCGCGGTCACGGTAGATACGATCCCGCCCCCTGCTCGCGCAACCTCTTCGTAGCTGGCCCCGTTCAGGCGCAGTTCAAACTCACTCGCGCGATTGCCGCCGAAAACAATGTGGCTATGGCAGTCGATCAGGGCTGGCGTAACTAGCCGCCCGCCAAGGTCACGTATCTTGTGTGTGCGGTAAACGTCCGGCACATCGCCCGCCGACCCTACCCACCCAATCCGGTCGCCATCAAGGGCGATAGCCCCATCCGCGATCAGGCCAAAATCATCGTCTCGCTGAAGGGTCACGATCTGCGCGTTGGTCAAAAGCATGAAGATCGACTCGCTTGCAATTACTTATCCTTGATGTTTTTATGTGCATACATAATAATCTGTCAAGCGAGACTACAATGCCAACAGTCTGGGCCGAAACTGCGTTGCTGCCGCAAGGATGGGCACGTCATGTCCGCATCGACATCAACGTGGCAGGACGGATCAGCAACGTGCAGTCGGGCGCACCGGCCTGCGGCACTCAGGTGCCGCTATTGGCTCCCGCGCCCGTCAATGTGCACAGTCATGCATTTCAACGGGCCATGGCCGGTCTTACTGAAACACGAGGCCCCAATCCCAGCGACAGCTTCTGGACCTGGCGACAATTGATGTTCCGATTTCTAGATCGCCTGACCCCTGACCACATCGAGAACATCACCGCCTTCGTTCAGATGGAAATGTTAGAGGCGGGCTTCGCCACCAACGTCGAGTTCCACTACCTGCACCATCAACCGGGGGGCGCGCCTTATGACAACATCGCAGAGACATCGTTCAGGGTCGCGGCGGCAGCAGATCGGTCGGGCATCGGGCTTTGCCTGCTGCCGGTTCACTACGAATTTGGCGGTTGCGACGGGCGCGCTCTCACTGCGGGACAAGTAAGGTTCGGCAATTCGCGTGATCGCTTCCTGACCCTGCACGACGGCGCGACCGCTGCGATAGCGCCCCTGCCCCAAGACGCCAACATCGGCGTCGCCCCACACTCCCTGCGCGCAGTCGGCATGGAGGACTTGAGAACCTATGCGAGCGTTGTTCCGAATGGCCCCATTCATATGCACTTGGCAGAACAGACCGCCGAAGTTGAAGAGGTCGCCAGCCATTGGGGGGGCCGCCCCGTTGAGTGGGCGCTAGACAACATAGGGCTGAGCCGGCGCTGGTGCCTAATTCACTGCACACAAATGACCCCGGCAGAAACGATACGTCTGGCACATTCCGGGGTCGTGGCAGGCCTTTGTCCGATCACCGAAAGCAACCTTGGCGACGGAATATTCGATGGCGTCCACTGGTTGGGTCAGGGCGGAAAGTTCGCCATCGGCTCTGACAGCAACATTCGCATTTCGCTGGCAGAAGAGTTGCGCACGCTCGACTATTCGCAACGCCTGCGCGACGGCACGCGCGCGGCGTTGGCGACGCCCGACCACTCCAACGGTCGGCGCATGTATGACGGCATGCTGCAAGGCGGCGCGCAGGCGGCGCAGCGTCACACAGGTCGCCTTGAAACAGGCTACTTCGCTGACATGCTGGCGCTGGATACCATGTCGGAACACCTCTGGGGCCGCCACGGCGATGCGATCTTAGATGCTTGGATATTTGCCAGCGATGACAGACTTGTCCGTGACGTTTGGTCTGCCGGTCGCCATATGGTAACCGAAGGCAAGCATTCCGCGCGACCGCAGATAGTTGCCGCGTACAAACAGACGCTGACCGCCCTGAAAGATGCCATATGAACACCCCCACCTTTCGCAACTGGCAAAGCGTTCAGAGCGAAGTTTTGCGCCGTATCCATGCGCGCGAATGGAAGCCGGGCGATTTTATTCCAAACGAAACTGACCTGGCCCTAGAATTCGGTTGCGCCCGCACGACCGTGAATCGTGCGCTGCGCGCGCTCGCCGACAGTGGGTTGCTGGATCGCCGCCGAAAGGCAGGCACCCGCGTCGCGGCCCAGCCCGTGGCCAAAGCAATCCTGGATATCGCTGTGATCCGCTCCGAAATCGAAGAGCGCGGGCAGAACTACAGCTACCGGCTCATGGCCCGGCAAACCACCGTACCGCCGGTCACCGTCAGCGCCGCCATGCACACCAACGCCGACGATCCTTTATTGAGTATTCGCGCCCTACACATGTCGGATGACGCGCCCTACGCGTTGGAGGATCGTTGGATCAACACCTCTGTCGTGCCAGCCGCCAAAGACGAAACCTTTCAAGACGTCAGTGCTAACGAATGGTTGTTGAAACACGCCCCCTACACACATGGCGAGATTGTCTTCTCGGCAACAGCAGCAAGCGAAGAAGACAGCGCCATAATGGACTGCCCCGAGCACAGCGCATTGTTCACGATTGATCGCTTAACGTGGGATCAGGGCGCGGCCGTCACGAAGGCTCGTATCCTGTTCGGCCCTGGACACCAGCTGCGCACCGCTTTGTAGGACGCAACCACGCCGGCAAAATCCGCAGTAATCCGTTGAAGCTGACTGGGCTACTGTCCTGATATATTCATGGCTCTCGAACTGTCCACGACACCTAATTTATCACTATGCCCAAGGTCAGGGACGCGTCCGGAATTGGCGTCCAAAACTAGGTAAAGGCGAATCGGCGCAGCAGTCAACCGCCTCACCAAATGCGATGATCGCAGGCGTATTCATGACTTAGGAACCCAGCAACAACTCGCGCAATTTCTCTCACTGCAAGATTGAAAGAAGAGGCAACTATCTGATGTAGTTTACTCTTTTAAATTTCTGCTCTCCCAGAATTTCCATCTCCCACGGTGTTTCGATCCAAAAATCTGATCCGAAAAACAAAAATATTGCAAGCGTATTCAATCGTGACTACCGTAAAGATGCGCGCCCCCTCAACGAGGTGCCCAACTATTGATAATGGCCCATGCACAAGAAAGTGCAAAAGGGTTCTGCTTACCAACGGGAGAAACCGGAATGAACTTGAAAACACTCGCTGCCTCGTGCGCACTCATTGCTTCGGCAGGTGCATCATGGGCTGATTGCGGCATAGAAGCTGGCCGTGTTAATATTATCGGCAACGAATTTCCTGCCATTCAGACCATTGCAGCCGAAGCTGCCGAATGTGCAACTGGCGGCGTTACTATTGAGGCGAACCTGACCGCCGACCACCAAACGCTGAACGTCGCTGGCATGAGCGGCAACCCTGCTGAATATACCAGCGCGATCGTTGCGAACTCCTCCATCGTCGCGTTGATCAATGAAGACGTCATTCGTCCGTTGGATGATCTGGTCGCAGAATTTGGCGCCGACATTCCACAACGCCAGAAGATCACTGTTGGTGGCAAGGTCATGGCGATCGCATTCATGGCGAACGCACAGACGCTAGCCTACCGCTCTGACGTGCTGGAGCAGGTCGGTCTCGACGTGCCTACAACTTACGAAGAAGTGCTTGCAGCTGCTGAAGCCATCCGCGCGGCTGGCATCATGGATCACCCGGTCGGCGGCGCCTATGCAGCCGGTTGGAACATCGCGCAAGAATTCAACAACATGTACCTTGGGCATGGTGGTAAGTTCTTCGAAGACGGCTCGGCTAACGTTTCCATCAACAACCCGCAAGGCGTTGCCACACTGGAAGTGATGAAGGCGCTGACCGAATACATGAACCCTGACTATCTGACGCATGATTCCAACGGCACACAGGCCGAATGGGAAGCAGGCAACGTTGCCCTGATGAATATGTGGGGCAGCCGGATGCAGAACATCATGGATGACGAAGGCTCCGAGCCGCAGGTCTACGAAAACACCAAAGTTGGCGGCCCACTGATGGTTGGCGACAGCGGCGTACCTGCTTCGACATTGTGGTGGGACGGTTGGACCGTGTCCAAAAACATCAGCGACGATGACGCTGCTGCAACGTTCCGCTCCTTGGCTCACGCTGTATCGCCTGAGACATTGACCGACGATACCATGGAACAAGCAGTATGGCTGATCGACGGCTACAAGCCCGCACCGGTTTCCGAAGGCGTCTTGGCAGCGGTTAAAGCTGGCACGGCACCATACCCGATGCTGCCATATATGGGTTTGTTGCACACCGCACTTGGTGACAACGTTGCCGACTTTATGACCGGTAAAGAAAGCGCCGAGCAGACGCTGGCCGATATCGAAGCGGCGTATACAGCTGCCGCTCGTGAGCAAGGTTACATCAAGTAAACCCTCACGACTGAGGGGCGCGCTCCAATGGTGCGCCCCTACACCCCTTTATTTTCCCCGATCCGCGAGGCCCGTGTGCTATGAAACATAGTTCATTCTTTTGGTTCGTCCTTCCGTCAACGGTGCTGATGCTCTTGTTCATCGCCATGCCCATCGTGTCGGTCGTGACCCAGTCGTTCTATACCGCCCATGAACAGGTGATCCTCGAAGTTGAAAACTGCGGCCCCTTCGGTTGTACGCAGGAAACCAGCGTCGACCAAGAAGCAACAGCCGCCCTGCGCGAAGCCGAGCCTTTGGGCAAGTTCGCCGGCTTTGATATTTACACCGACCGCAACCACCTCGCCTTCGGCGAAGTCGCCGCGGCCTGGGTGAAATCAGATGGCTTGCCCGACTTTGGCAGTAGCCTGATGAACCTGCCCTTCTACAAGGCTCTGGGGTTCACACTGACGTACACCGCCATTGTCACACCTCTTACGATTGTGCTGGGCTTCATCGTTGCCATCGCTGTCAACGCGGTTGCAAAGTCCTTACGTGGTCCAACGATCTTCTTTTCACTTCTGCCAATGATCGTGACGCCACTCGTCGGCTCGCTCATTCTGTTCTGGATGGTCGATGCACGCGGTATTTTGGGAACGGGTCTGCAATGGCTTGCGGATGATCCGAACCTGTCGGTCAAGGCGTCGACGGGTCTTATGTGGATCATGCTTATGGTCTATGGCGTTTGGCACGCTGCGCCCTTTGCCTTCGTGGTCTTTTACGCGGGCCTTCAGACCGTCAACACCGACACGCTTGAAAGCGCCATGGTCGACGGCGCAACCCGCTGGGAACGTATCCGCTATGTGGTCGTTCCACACCTGATGCCTCTCGTGACATTCGTGGCGCTGATCCAGTTGATGGACAACTTCCGTGTCTTTGAGCCGATCATCAGTTTTCAGGCGTCAGCTCATGCCACATCACTGTCATATGCGATCTTCAATGATCTGGGCGGCGAAACGCGGCTGCTGTCATCCGCTGCGGCCACATCCGTTCTGACGATCATCGGCATCGGCATTCTCTTGTCCCCCGTCCTTGTCCGGACGTGGCGCGACTTTAACCGCTAGGAGGGGCCGGATATGTCCAGCATCGCAACCAAGCAAACACCCACCGTCAAAATATTGGCCAACGGCTTTTTGATCATGTGGTTGATCGTCGCCGCGTTCCCGTTTCTTTGGACTCTCTGGGGCTCTTTCAAGGTCGAGGGTGACTTCTTCTCGAAAGCGAATTGGGCCAACGCCCTGTTCGGCACCCTGACCCAAAGCGAAACCGGCGGGTCATTCACAGGCGCGGGTTACTACGGCGCTTGGGTCCAGGAAGAGTTCTGGCGCGCCGTAATGAACACCACCATCGTGTGTGTGTGTGTGGTCACGATCTCGCTCACCTTCGGCACGTTGGGCGGCTACGCACTTGCGCGCTCTACGTACCGCTACGCCTTTTGGTTCTTGTTGTTCGCGCTGATGTTCCGCGCAATGCCACCCATTACGCTGGTGTCGGGGTATCTGTTGCCATTCTTCGAATGGAATCTGTGGGGGCGGCTTTCGACGACTATCATCGTGCTTGTCGCACTCAACCAGCCCTTCACGCTTTGGATGCTGCATTCGTTCTTCAAGAACATCCCGCAGGATCTGGATGAAAGCGCAATGGTTGACGGTTGTACGCGCTTTCAAGCCTTCCGGCACGTTATCATTCCGGTCATGTGGCCGGGCGTTATCACCACGGGTCTGTTCAGTTTTCTGCTGGCCTATAACGACTTTGCCGTCACCTCGATGCTGTTGAGCAAGGAAAATCAGACGATGATCCCGAAAATTGCCAGCTTCCTCGGCACCACTCAAACCAAGGGCAACGTTATGTTCGCCGTGTCTGCCGTTGTTTCGGCTACCGCACCGCTGTTCGTGATGGTCATGTTCTTCCAACGTCAAATCGTGAGCGGCCTGACCGCTGGCGCGGTCAAAGGATAAGGGGGCTCAATCATGGCTCGACTACAACTCAAAAACGTCAACAAGCGCTGGGGCTCCTTCGTGGGCGTCGACAACTTCGACCTCGACATTGCAGATCAGGAATTTCTGGTGCTGCTGGGCCCTTCGGGGTGCGGTAAGTCCACGACCATGCGGATGATCGCAGGGCTTGAAGATGTCACTGACGGCGAAATCCTGTTCGATGGCAAGGTCGTCAATGATCTGGAGCCAAAGGACCGCGACATCTCCATGGTGTTCCAGTCCTACGGTCTCTATCCGAATCTGACGGTTTACGAAAACATCCGCTTTCCGTTGAAGGTTCGTAAAGTTCCTAAGGAAAAGCACGACGACATGGTGATGAACGCCGTGCGTATGACCGAGCTTGAGGATTTCATGCATCGCCGTCCTGCCGATTTGTCCGGTGGCCAGCGTCAGCGCGTGGCCCTCGGTCGCGCTATCGTGCGCAAGCCGACTGTGTTCTTGATGGACGAACCGCTGTCCAACCTTGACGCCAAGCTGCGTGTTTCAACACGGGCGCAAATCAAGAACCTGCAATCCAAGCTGAAAACCACGACCGTCTATGTGACCCATGACCAAATCGAGGCCATGACTCTAGCCGACCGTGTCGTCGTGATGAACGCAGGCAAAATCCAGCAGGTCGGTACACCGACGGATATCTATGACACGCCTGCGAACACATTCGTGGCCAGCTTTATCGGGTCGCCAGCTATGAACCTTGTGGAAGGTTTGCTGAAAGACGGCGTATTCGAGGGTGAAAACATCCGTGTCGAAGGCTTGCCAACTGGCCCGTCCGGCAACATCACGCTGGGCTTTCGTGCAGAAGACGCCGAAATCGTTGACGGTGCCGGCCAAATCGAGGCGCCAATGTACTCGATCGAACTGCTCGGAGAAGCATCGATGATCACGTGGCGTCTGGGTGGTGCCCTTGTGTCGATCAAGACGAACAAGGAATACCGCGCTGAGATTGGTGATGTGGTTCGTGCCCGTATCCCTGCCGAGATTTGCCACCTGTTTGACACAGCCACCGGAGAAAGGGTCGCTCTTTAGAGCTCCCAACTAACACTACTAAAGGACTGCTCAATGACTATTCGTCACCTGAAAACTGCTCGCTCGCAAGAAGCACGGGCCGAAGATGATGCCAAGACGCGCGCCGTTGTTGAATCGACCCTCAAGCAAATCGAGGAAGGCGGTGATAAGGTTGTGCGTGAGCTGTCCAACAAGTTCGACGGCTATGATCGCGAAACCTATCGTCTTTCGGAAGATGAAATCTCCGCGCTGATGGCACGGGTCAGCGACCGCGAAATGGCTGACATCAAGTTCGCCCAAGAACAGGTGCGCAACTTCGCGCAAGCACAGCGGGATTCCATGCTCGATATCGAAGTGGAAACCATGCCCGGTGTGTTCCTTGGCCACAAAAACATCCCCGTGCAATCGGTCGGGTGTTATGTGCCGGGCGGCAAATTCCCGATGGTTGCGTCAGCGCATATGTCGGTCGCCACAGCTTCGGTTGCCAAGGTGCCGCGCATCATCGCGGCAACCCCGCCGTTCAAAGGCGAACCCAATCCGGCAGTGATCGCGGCCATGAAACTGGGCGGCGCGCATGAAATTTATGTCATGGGCGGCATTCAGGCAATTGGTGCTATGGCCGTCGGGACCGAAACCATCGACCCCGTCCATATGCTTGTCGGCCCCGGCAATGCCTTCGTGGCCGAGGCCAAGCGCCAGTTGTTTGGGCGCGTCGGCATCGACCTGTTCGCAGGGCCAACCGAAACGATGGTGATTGCCGATGAAACGGCCGCCGACGCCGAGCTTTGCGCCACCGATCTGTTGGGCCAAGCAGAGCACGGCTATAACAGCCCCTGCGTTTTGCTAACCAATTCCGAAAAACTTGCCCGCGAGACAATGGCCGAGATCGATCGCATCCTGACCATCCTGCCCACCGCCGATACGGCGTCAAAAAGCTGGGAAGACTACGGCGAGATCATCGTTTGCGACACCTATGACGAAATGCTGGCCGTGGCCGACGACATTGCCTCCGAGCATGTGCAGGTTATGACGGATCGCGATGATTGGTTCTTGGAAAACATGACGTGCTACGGTGCCTTGTTCCTCGGGCCGCGCACCAATGTGGCCAATGGCGACAAGGTCATCGGCACCAACCACACATTGCCCACCAAAAAGGCTGGCCGGTACACGGGCGGTCTTTGGGTTGGGAAATACCTCAAAACGCACAGCTATCAACGCGTCACCACGGACGAGGCCGCGACTTTGATTGGTGAATACGGCTCGCGGTTATGCATGCTTGAGGGGTTTGTTGGCCACGCCGAACAATGCAACGTCCGCGTGCGCCGATACGGTGGCATCAATGTACCCTACGGCGCAGGGGCACCTTATCGCGAGCCTACGGAATGAGTGCAAACCCCGCCCTAGCGGTGTTCCAGACTGCGCTCGCGACTGCCACCCCAGATGGTGCGCGCGCTGCGTGCGAGCTGACCATTTCACCTGATGCCACCATCCATATGTGCCACCCGTTTGGCACGATCGCTGGCGCTCAGGTTTACGACACTCTTTACGCACCGCTTCTCGCGGCGATGCCAGACCTGGAACGTCGCGACATGATCGTGCTGTCCGGAACAACTCCGCAAGGACAGGAGTGGGTCGGGTGCATGGGCAACTATATGGGTACCATGGTGCACCCGTGGTTGGATATTCCCGCCACGGGGCATCTGACCCACATGCGCTATCACGAATTTTTCCGCATCACGGACGGAAAGGTGACCGAGGCGCAGATCATCTGGGACATCCCCGAGCTGATGATGCAGGCGCACGCATGGCCGATGGCACCGCAGCTTGGCAAATACCTCTGCACGCCCGCCCCCATGACGCAGGATGGCCTCACAGCATCCGGTGACGGAACCGCTGCAATGGACCACGTCATCGCGATGTTGACGCATCTATGCAAATATCCGAGCAACCCCGACCCCGCGGTGATGCAGCTTGAGCGGTACTGGCATCCGCGCTTCAACTGGTACGGGCCAGTTGGCATCGGAACAGGCCGTGGCGTTTCAGGATTCCGCAACTGGCATCAAATGCCATTCTTGCGCGCCATGCCCGACCGTAAACTTGATTCAATGGGCGATCTGATGTCGCATTGGTTTGGCGAGGGCGAATATGTCTGCGAAACTGGCTGGCCAAATATGCGACTGACGCTTGATCACGATGGCTGGCTTGGTGTGGCACCTGCGGGACGCGAGGTTTTGCTACGCAGCCTTGATTTCTGGCGCCTTGAAGACGGCTTGATCCGCGAAAACTGGGTGCTGGTCGACTTGCTTGATTTTCACGCCCAGACAGGCGTTGATGTCCTTGCCAGAATGCGAGAGTTCAACAAGGCCCGCGCATCCGGAACAATGCCCCTCACACTAAAGGCCGCGTCATGACCCTTCCCCGAACACCTTCCATGCGCCTTGACGGCAAACGCGCCCTTGTGACCGGTGCCTCTTCGGGCATCGGGCAGGCCTGTGCTGTTGCCTTGGCTGAAGCAGGCGCACATGTGGTTTGTGCCGCGCGTGGCGCGGACAAACTGCAAGCAACCGTGAACGAGATGACCAGCAATGGTTGGTCCGCCGAAGTGCTGGTACTGGATGTGGCGGATCTTGACGCGCTGAAAGCCGCGTTTGAGCAGCACGATCCTTATGACATTATCGTAAATTCTGCGGGGTTGGCACGGCATACTGCTGCGTTCGACACAACTCCGGAAGACTACGACGCCGTGATGGGCTTGAATCTGCGCGCCGCCTATTTCCTGTCCAGCTATGCTGCAAAACGGATGACCGGCGCAGGCTCGATCATCCATATCAGCAGTCAGATGGGCCATGTCGGTGGCGTTGATCGCGCGGTTTATTGCGCCTCGAAACACGGGCTTGAAGGCATGGTCAAAGCGATGGCCATCGAATGGGGGCCGCGTCAAATCCGCATCAACACAATTTGCCCGACATTCATTCGCACTCCGTTGACGGCCGCGACATTTGAAAATCCGGAACGGGCCGCATGGATCGCGGAAAAGATCAAACTGGGCCGTGTGGGCGAGGTCGAAGATATCATGGGCGCGGTCCTTTATCTTGCGTCCGACGCATCGTCGCTGGTCACCGGCACGTCCATGTTAATCGACGGGGGTTGGACTGCTGACTGATGCCCAACGACAAGATCACATCGCTGCAAGTCGCTAAGCGAGCTGGCGTCAGCCAATCAGCGGTCAGCCGTGTCTTTACGCCGGGGGCGTCGGTATCCAAGGCCACGCGTGAAAAGGTCCATAGTGCGGCGACGGAAATGGGATATCGTCCTAATGTTCTGGCTCGCGCAATGATCACCGGCAAAAGCCGGATCATCGGCCTCGTCGTCGCCTATTTGGAAAACCAGTTTTACCCCGAAGTGGTCGAGCGTCTGTCAATCGCATTGCAGGCCAAGGGCTACCATGTGCTGGTCTTCATGTCCTCGTCAGCGGTGAGCGATGTGCAAGACGTCATGAAAGAACTTCTGGACTATCAGGTGGACGGTATCGTGCTGGCCTCGGTGTCGATGTCGTCCGAACTGACTGCGCGGTGCAACGATTATGGTATTCCCGTGGTGCTGTTTAACCGCGATCAGGATGACCCGTTGATATCTTCGGTCACGACCGACAACTACCACGGCAGTCGCGAGATTGCCGCTCATTTTGCAGCTCTTGGTCACACGCGGATCGGCTATATTGCCGGATTTGAAGGGGCCTCGACCCAAAGGGACCGCGAAAAAGGTTTCCGCGACGGGCTGGAGGAGGCAGGGCTCTCTTTGTCATTCTACGAAGTTGGTGGCTTTGACTACAAAATGGCCCGCGCCGCGGCGCTCGAGATGTTCGCCAGTAGTAACCGCCCCGATGCAGCGTTTGTTGCCAACGACCATATGGCGTTCGCCGTGATGGACGTGTTGCGCAGCAAACTGGGGCTACGCATTCCGGAAGATATCAGCATTGCCGGCTTTGACGACGTGCCAATTGCCGCGTGGCCCGCCTATGATCTGACCAGTTACCGCCAGCCGATCAACCGGATGGTGGCTCAAACCGTTGATATTATTTTAAGCCGCATTGCCGAACCCGAAACACGGTCTCAAAAGGTCAAACTCAAGGGCGAACTGATCTTGCGCGGTTCAACCATGGCAAAAAAGGTATAGCTATGCGCGGTTTTGACCCCAAATGGCGTGATGTGCCGGACTACATTATCGGCATTACAAAAGAGATATGGGAAGATCGCAAGATCGGCTCGCTCCGCGGGCTGTATGCCGACGGACTGATTGTCCGGTCACCTGCATCGGTGGTCGTTGATAATTCCAACGTGATTGCCGCTACCATGGCAACACTGGCCGAATTTCCTGATCGTGAGCTGTTGGGCGAAGACGTGATCTGGTGTGACGACCCCGCCGGGGCGACCGATACCTCCGACGCTTATCTCTCATCGCATCGCCTGATCTGTACCGCCACCCACACCAAACCTGGTGTCTACGGCTTGCCATCAGGCCGCCGCGTGGCCTACCGGATACTTGCCGATTGTGCGATCCGCGACGGGGCGGTGTACGACGAATGGCTGGTGCGCGACCAATCGGCAATCGTGCAGCAGCTTGGCTTTGATGTTGTTGATTGGACTCGGGATCTAATCGCCCGTGAAGGTGGCGCTGACGCCTGCGTTCAACCCATGACACCCGCCAACGACATTGCCGGCCCGTATGACAGAACAGGCAATGACGACCCGTGGGGCCAGCGCTACGCACAAACATTACGCGCGATAATGGCGGCCGAACTGGATGTCATCCCGCGCCAATACGATCGTGCATGCGCACTGCATTACCCATGTGGCGCGGATGGACGAGGCTGGCGGCACGCTGATGAATTCTGGATGGGGCTGCGGGCGGCGTTTCCGTCGGCAGAGTTCAAGATCGAGCATGTGATTGGTCGCGAGGACCGGATGATGCCCCCCCGCGCCGCTGTCCGCTGGTCGCTGCATGGCAAACACGCGGGTTGGGGCCGTTTCGGCACACCCACCGGCACCGAGGTCTATATCATGGGGATCAGCCACGCCGAGTTTGGCCCCTTTGGATCCGGTGATCCAACTATCCGGCGCGAGTATACGTTGATCGACGAGACCGCGATCTGGAAACAAATTCTCTTACAGACAGGATCCCACCCATGAAGGGTTTTTCAAACCAATTCAAAGACCTGCCAGACTACATCGTGAAGATCACCAAAGAGATATGGGAAGATCGCGGACTGGCCACCTTGCACCACTACTACGAAAAAGACATCCCCATGCGCTTCCCGTCCGGCCTTGTCACCGGGAACGCGGGCGTCATTGACGGAACCTTGGCTACCCTCGCCGAATTCCCAGACCGCGAACTGCTGGCGGATGACGTGATCTGGTCGGGCAATGAAGAGGACGGCTTCCTTTCTTCTCACCGCATCAATACATCGGGGACACACACCGGGCATGGCGCATTTGGCGCGCCGACAGGCAAGCGGTTCTCGGTCTATACCATCGCCGATTGCGCGGCCAAAGGTGACGTGATCGACGACGAATGGTTGATCCGTGACGTCGGCGGCATCGCACGGCAGCTGGGCTGGGGCCCATCCGACTACGCGCGTCATCAGATCGAAGTCGAAGGTGGCCCCGACAATTGCCAGCGTCCGTTCCACCCGTCTCATGACGTGCAAGGCCCCTACACGGGGCGCGGTAACGACAATGAGTGGGGCGGCAAACTCGCCAATATCCTGCAACGGATCATGGACAAAGATTTCACCGTCATCCGTAGCCAATACGACCGCGCCGTGCGAAGCGAACACTGGGGCGCACGTGGTGGCTGGGGCTGGGATTTTGTCGAAACCGACTGGATGCGCCTGCGCTCGTCCTTCCCCACGGCGACCTTTAAAATTGACCACGTGATCGGGCGCGATGATCCCGGCCTGCCCAATCGTGCCGCCGTGCGCTGGTCACTCACCGGCAAACACGCTGGCCAAGGATTTTTTGGCGCTCCGACCGGTGCCGAGGTCCACGTCATGGGCATCACTCATGCCGAATGGGGTGAGAGGGGTCTGCGCCGTGAATACACATTGATCGACGAAGTCGCGATCTGGAAACAAATCCACCTGCACACCGGGGCCGCCTAATGCAACGCACTGCGCGCACCCTATTCCGGCTTCACGGCTTTCTAGCCAGCCGACGCGCGCGGCGTTTGAACCTGCGGCCACCTTCGAGTTTTGGCAATTCACCACGTTAAATGCCAATTAAAAAATTAGGAATATCAAAATGACACCGCAAGACATGGAATCCCGCATCGTTCGCTATGGCGATCTGCAACCCTGTAAAACAGCCTTTATCGACGCCCACACACCGGGCAGCGATCAGAAGGAAAACTTCACCATAATCGGTGGCGGCGTATCGGAAAGCCCCGATCAGCATGTCCACATCGCTATACCCCACGGCTTCAACATCGGCGCGGCGGGCCAGCCCCCCAAATGCCGGAACTCGCTGCATGATCACCACACCGCCGAGGTGTTTTTTGTCCTTAAGGGCACCTGGCGCTTCTTCTGGGGCCGTTGGGGCGACGCGGGCGAAGTAACGCTGCAAGAGGGCGATATTTTCAACATCCCCACGGGCATTTTCCGCGGCTTTGAAAACATCGGCACCGACTACGGAATGATTATGGCAATCCTTGGTGGCGACGATGCCGGCGGCGGCGTCATGTGGGCGCCACAGGTCATTGAGGATGCGGCGGAGCACGGGTTGATCCTTGGTGAGAACGGCAAACTGTATGACAGCAAGAAGCAACAGCGCCTGCCTGAAGGCATCAACCCAATGCCACTAATGAGCGATGCGGAGCTGGCCAAGCGCCCTGAGCCGACCACAACCGATGTTTTGCCAAACCACATCGCTCGCTACTGGGATATGGTCGCGCTGGCGGACAAGAAACCTGTCAATGTGCTGGGCGAAAACGGCCTCCTGCGCGACAAGCCGGGCTTCGAGGTTGATTTTATCACGCGTGGATCCGCCACCGAGACCAAACACAGCCACCCCTACCCGTCAGTGCTGATGCCGATGCGCGGCCACTGGCGCGTCACGTGGGACGGCGGAGCGGCCACCCTTGCGCCCGGTGACACCATGTCGGTTCCCGAAAACCTTGCTCACTCCGCTGTGCCGTCAATGTCCGGCGAGGCATCACTTTACCATGTCGTCGCCACAGGCGATCCGGCGGGTCTGACCTGGAAAGGTTAAAGCCCCCTCATGCGTATGGCGGCCATACGGCTGCCATACGCTTTGCATACCGTTTCCATACGCTCTGAAAGGCCTGATATGTCCAAGATTTTAACCTCTCACGTCGGGTCCCTTCCGCGCACGCAAGACGTGGTTGATTTCATCTTCGCGCGCGAAAATGGCACCGATTACGCGCAAGCAGAGTTCGACGCTTGCATGACGGCCGCCGTGTCCGAAACCGTGCGCAAACAGGTCGCCGCTGGCGTGGATATCGTCAGTGACGGCGAGACCTCGAAAATCAGCTACGCAACTTATGTCAAAGACCGCTACACCGGTTTTGACGGCGATAGCCCACGTAATGCCCCTGCAGACCTCAAGCAGTTCCCGACCTTTCTCAAACGGCTGGCCGATGACGGTGGGTCGCCCCAATATGCGCGCCCCATGTGCGTCGGTGAGGTGAAGTCCAAGGGTCAAGGCGAGCTTGAAAAAGACATCGCCAATCTTAAGGCCGGCATGGCCGAACATGGTGTCGAACAGGGCTTTATGAACGCAGCATCGCCCGGCGTTATCTCATTGTTTTTGCAGAATGATTATTACCCCACTCGGGATGCTTATCTGGCAGCTCTGGCCGATGCGATGCAGACCGAATATGAAACGATCGTGGCCAGCGGGCTTGATCTACAACTCGATTGCCCAGACCTCGCGCTGTCGCGTCATATGTTGTTCAACGACCTGTCAGATGCTGAGTTCATAAAAATAGCAGCATCCCATGTGGAAGCGTTGAACCACGCGCTTAAAAACATCCCCGCCGACAAAGTCCGTATCCATATCTGTTGGGGTAACTACGAAGGACCACATACCTGCGACATCCCTATGTCCAAGATGTTCGACACGCTGATGTCTGCACGGGCTGACTATGTTTTGTTCGAAACCTCAAACCCCCGCCATGGCCACGAATGGACAACTTTCCGCGATCGCAAGGCGGACATTCCTGACAGCAAAATTCTGATCCCCGGCGTCGTCGATACGACCACCAACTTTGTAGAGCATCCCGAACTTGTGGCCCAGCGACTGGAACGGTTCGTCAATATCGTCGGCGCCGACCGTGTCATCGCCGGCTCGGATTGCGGGTTCGGGACCTTCGCCGGATTTGGCTCCGTTGATCCTGATATCGCATACGCCAAGTTGCAGGCGATGGCCGAAGGGGCAGCCTTGGCGTCATGACACCGCTTGTCTTGCTTCCAGGTATGATGTGCGACGCGCGGCTCTTCGCGCCACAGATCGCCGCCTTTTCTGCAGAACGAGTGGTACATTTTGCCCCGTTTGTCGGTGATCAGATAAAGGCAATCGCAGCCCAAATTCTCTCTCAAGCGCCGCCCAAGTTTGCTTTGGCGGGCTTGTCGATGGGGGGCATCGTGGCGATGGAAGTACTCCGGCAAGCGCCAGAACGGGTGGAGCGTATCGCTCTGCTCGACACCAACCCGCTGGCGGAAAGCGATAAAGTCAAAGCCATGCGCGAACCGCAAATTGCCAAGGTACAGGCCGGTGGGCTTGCCACGGTGATGCGCGATGAAATGAAGCCCAATTATCTAACGGATGGGCCCCGCCGCGCAGAGATATTGAACCTTTGTATGGATATGGCCGATGCCGTCGGACCAGAGGGATTTGTTGCTCAGTCGCGCGCCCTGCAAACGCGCCCTGATCAATCCGCTACCCTGCAAAACTGCGACGTTCCTGCGCTGATCCTATGCGGCCGAGAAGATGCGCTTTGCCCTATTCATCGCCACGAATTGATGCACAGCCTTATGCCCCAATCAACTATGCATATCGTTGAAAACGCGGGCCATCTCCCGACACTTGAACAACCTGACGAAACGACAGCGGCCTTGTCCCGTTGGTTGGAGGCAAAATGAACGACGCACTTTTAGACCTATTGCGAACGGTGGATACGCCGACTGTCTGTAACGCCATCGAAGTCGCTCAAGGCAAGCGCGGATTTAGGGCTTTCACTCGGGGCACCGTGCTATGCAGCGCACCTGATGACCCCGCCGTCGTGGGCTACGCTGTGACCGCAAAAATCGCCGCCGTAAATCCGCCAACCGAGTCCCCTGATGTAATTCGCACGCGACGCATGGCGTATTACAAGGCCATGGCAGAAGCCCCGAAACCGTCAATCGCGGTGATCGAGGACACCGACTTTCCGCATTGCGTCGGTGCCTTTTGGGGCGAGGTAAACTGCGTAGTCCACAAAGGTTTTGGCATGTCGGGCACCCTGACCAATGGCGTGATGCGCGATCTCGGTGACTTGACCGACGGCTTTCCTGTGATCGCTGGCTCCATCGGGCCAAGCCACGGTTTCGTCCATGTGCAAGAGTTAGAAACACCCGTCACCATCTTCGGAATGACCGTGCAGTCCGGTGATCTGGTTCACGCTGATCGACATGGCGCCGTTGTGATCCCGCCCGAGGTGGTTGAGCACCTCGCCGCGGCGATAAAAAAGTTACAGGACACGGAGCACCTAGTGCTTGGTCCGGCACGCGAGCCGGGGTTTGACTTTGCCAAGTTCGAAGCCGCTTGGTCCGCGTTCGAAAACGCGCGCACCTAATCTGTCTCGCCGTCACGGTAGGACCGTATAAATTGCGAATTAGGCGTCGAGAACAAACTCGCGTTCAACGCAATCCGTTGCGAGCAATATACAAGGCAAGATCAAGTATCACCTGACCTCGTGCCGCTGCGATGGCTTGTGGCCCGCCTAGCGGATCGAATGGTACGGAAAGCTCAAACAAGCCTGAGCGTTCGCGACCACCCTCCGGAACGCCCACAAAGAATTGCCCGGACGCGCGGAACTGTCCGGTTGCACTGGCGATAAGACTTTCGAAGCGTACCTCTAGTCGGGCATCCGGGAAGGCCTCGAAAGGCCAAGGCTCGGACGCCACACGCGCGCCAGTCAGGCGCGACAGATTGCGTGTCAGTTCCAACGCGACCGCTCGCTCGGGGCTGTCCGCCCAAAGAACGGCCGCGTCGGTCACCAGTTTGCCGTCCACATCCTCGATAGCGATCTCGTTGGCCCCCGCATAGGCCGGTAGCGAGACGTCGCGCACCTCAACGGCTCTAAAGGCAATGCGCTGCTTTTGCTCCACCTTCGGGGGAGTGACCGGATACAGGTCAGGCGTGGCCCCGCACGCAGAAAGCACGAAGGCGGTCCCGATAAGGATCGGCTTTAGAAAATCCATAGTCATCTTCCTCGAATGAGTGAGCCCGGATTGCGTTCCAGCATACGGGCAAGCGAGGTCATCGCCTCGGCCGCCTTAGAAATATCGCGCAGCGCACTTTGCGCATCCCTGCTGAGCACGTCGCCCTTGTTATATCCTGCAATGGTCTGGTTGGCCTGATTTAAAACCAAGCGAACACGTTCGACCAGTGCAGGCAAATCTTGCGTGGATGTGGCCACGGCATCGGCGGCCTTGCGCGCTGAATCGAGTGTCGCGTTGATGTTTGTAACAGCACCACCCTCGCGCAATTCGCGCAAGGTTGCGTTGATTTCGTTCAGCGCGGCGCCAAGGTCAGCAGGCAGTTGTTTTGCTGCGTCGGTGCCAAGAATAGCATCCGCCGATGCTGTGAGCGTGGTGAGTTGCGTGGTCAGGTCTTCCAAGGGCAGCGTTTCGGCCTTGGCCGCTACGGCTTGGAGTTGTTTGACCAGTGCCGGCACGCCTTCGACGGACGCATTCACGCCGTTGGCAGCAGCGGCAGCAGCATCGACCGCCGCCACGAGTTGCGTGGTAAACTTATCCTTCTCCAACTGTGCCAACAGAGTTTCAAACCGCCCGAGGGTCGCGTTCAATTTAACAGGGATGGCTTGCACGTCGTCGGAGCCGACGATATCGCGCACATCCCCCAACAGGGCACGCACAACTTTGGGCGTCTCGCGCAGATCCTCGTTGGATATAAGCGCATCTGCGCTGTTGAGAAACTGAATGGCGCTATTGAGCAACTCTTCGATGGGCAGATTATTGATCCGTGACACAACACCGGCAACCGTTGCGGTAACATCCGAAATGTCATTGGCGGTGCTGGGAATAACGGGGATGATGCCTTCGCCAGACTGCACGACATAGAGCGGCGCATTTTCAGTATCAACCAACTCGATTTTCAACCCTCCCGCCAGAAGGCTGGCAGACGCCAAACGCGCGCGCAGCCCTTCTTCAATGCGGCGCGATAGAAACTGCAACGCGGCCTCCGGTGTCACTTCGTCGGTCAACCCAAGTCGCGCAGGCTGGATGTCTATCAACGCGTTCAGTCGCACACGTTCGTCCCCGAACGCATCTGCATCAATGACGCCGGATACACCGGTCACGCGGCCAATCGGAAAGCCGCTCAACTCGACGGGGGCATCAACAGCCAGACCGGAAATACTATCCTCAAACACCACGCGCATTTGGAGCGGCTCTGCCTCGGACGCGTTGAACACGCTGTCCCGCGCGGATTCCTCGTCGGCAAAAACCTCGAAAGACATGCCATCGGACACGCGGCCTCCGCTTGACACGAAAGTCTCGAAAGTCAGCCCGCCGCTCACAAGCGTAGCAAGCGACGAAAAGTCGATTTCCGCGCCGCCGGGCCCAACTGAAAACGTGAACCCGGAGGTGTCCCAGAACCGCGTTGTCGCCGAGACTAAACGGCTGTGAGGATGATAAATGATCGCTTCAGCAACCGCGAAGCTGCCCTGTTGAGAGATATGCGCCTTGCCGACGCGCCCGACTTCGATCCCGCGAAATGTGATGGGGCTGTCATCGGTCAGATTGCCACCAGACGTTGTGCGCAAGGTGATCTCAAGCCCTTCTCTGCCATAGCGATAAAGCGGGGTGTCTTTGAGTCCCTTGAACTCGGACTGGGGCGGGCCAATTTCCCCATCCCAGGATCCCTCGATGTAGACGCCTGACAGAACGGTCTCGAGGCCACTGACGCCTTGGGCGCTCAGCTCTGGACGGACGACCCAGAAGCTCGAGCCGACATCGACATAGGGCGAGACTTCCTTGTCCAGACGCACAAAGGCAATGACGCCGGACAGGTTTGACGCAAACTTGACCTTCTCCACGACGCCGACCGCCACATCGCGGAAGCGCAACTCGGTTTCGCGTTCAGCAATACCCGCACCGTTTTCAAACACGATCTCGATGAGCGGGCCACGATCATTGTAGGACTGCCAAGCAACGCCAAGCGCAATAGCAAGCGCCAATAATGGGATAATCCAGACAAACGATGCGTTCGCAAAGAAAGACGCGCGCGCGGGCTCGATGGTCACTGGCGTTGGCGTCTCATTCATCCAAGGGCGCTCCTTCTTGTCGGGTGCGCACATCCCAGATCATGCGGCTGTCGAAAGCCTGCGCCGATAGCATCGTAAAGATCACAGAAAGCGCGAAAAACAGGCTTGCACGGCCCGGATTGACCGCTGCGAGAGTGTTTAATTGAACGAGCGACGACATGATCGCAACTACAAATATATCGATCATCGACCAGCGTCCGATATATTCGACCACCTCGTATAGCATTTGCCGGTGGTGGTTGGACACGCTGGAAGGGCGTTTGACCGATATGGCAAGAAACGCGATGGCCATAAACTTGCCCAACGGGATGACCACACTTGCAATCAGGATAATCAGCGCAATGCCCACAGCCCCGTGATGGATCAACTCGACCGCGCCGCCGACGATGGTATCTTCCTGCACGCTGAGTAACGTACGGGTCTGAAGCATCGGATACATATTGGCGGGCACGTAGCACATCAGCCCAACCAGCCAAAGCGCCCACACCCGCTGCAAACTCTTGTGGTCACGCGAGACGATTGCACTGCCACAGCGCCCACATGCCTGCGTGCCCGCGGGCCAGACCTGAGTGCAACGCATACAGGCGACGACACCGAGATCGCGCGCGCTTATGATGTTTGTGTTTTGTCCAGCGACTTCCATACCGACCACCTACACAGGAAATTGTCCTGAACCACAACTAGAACGACCAGTCCTGAAAACATCCAGAACGCCGGCCCGAACGCGACATCCGCCAGATCGCTGATCTTGATCAATGCTACGGCGCACCCGAGCACAAAGATTTCTGCCATCGACCAAGGCCGCAGCGCCTCTGCCAAGCGAAAAGCCTGAGTGGACCCACGCGCGGGCGGGCGATCCAGCACAATCGGCACGAGGACGTAAATTGTAAGCAATACGCGCGCCAGCGGAACGAAGATAATCAACGCCGCCGTGGTCAGCGCAAGCGCCACCAAAGGTCCGTCACTAAATGCAAGCGCTGCGTCAAGGATCGAGACCGAATTTGTTGTGCCCGCCGCTGAAATTGACAGAAACGGGAAAACTGTGGCCGCGATAATCAAGATTGTGATCGCGAAGGACACGGCAATGATCTGCAACCCCGCCTTACGGCGCGGCGTGATCAACACGGTCCCACACCGCGCGCAAATCGCCCGTTGCCCCACCTGAGGACGTTCAAGCGTGAAAACCGCGTCGCAATGCGTACAAACAATCAACTTGTCGAGGGGAATCGGCGAAGACTGGTCCATTAGTCTAAGTATCTTCTTTTTGCAGCGACGGCACGTAAATCAACTCAATTGCGATAGCTCCCTATTCGACCACCCTGTCTTTGGTCGCCGCATTGAGCCGGATTTCATCGCTGGACGCACCCGCGCGCCCTATCGCTACCAAAAGCGCGACCATAATCCCTGACAACAGACAGATAAAATGACTGGCGGTCCGCGTCTGTGAGACTTGCCCGAAGGAAGGTGAACAGGCGCTTACGCGCTTTGAGCGCAAAGGCACGCATCCCTACCCCCACAATATCGCAGCAATGTAGACTTCAAGTTCGCGTGGGCTAGCGCATTCAGCCCAGAATTTGGCATCACCACGTAAGTCTTGCAACGATACAAAAGGACCGGCAGGCTCATAGCCTTCTAAATGCTTAAGGTGAGGGCGTTCTAATCATTGCGTCTATGTGGCGCTGGCGGACCGGGCATGGCACTGCGCCATAGGAGCCGTGCCAGACCCCACCAAGGTATAAAGCAAAACTAACTGAATCAGGCGTCCGCACGAGGCGTGTTGGCCGCTTCGATGACCCTCATAATTCCTGATTGCGGCCAGCGAGACAGTCTACCTAGTTTCACAGGCCTAGGGATTGTTGCGTCTGCAACTCGTCGCCAAAAAGTCGGCGAGCTTACACACTCGGCCATCTGCACCTGAGCTAAAGAAAAAGCGCGAACAGTTACCTTTGAGATTGGCCTAACCAGCCTTGCCAGATCAAGAGTGCTTCGTCGACGCTACTAGCTGCAAAAGTAGGCACGGCGCCCTCGGTTAGAGAACATTGTCAATAAATAAACAATATATACAGGGCTGGTGGCGGAGACGAAGTCCGCCAAATATCTAAGCTAAATTACTGATATATATATTTAATAAAAATACCAGATAAAAAAATACCACATATAATACCCCATGCAAATCCTGACATGGTTGCAAGACATCTGTGCTCTACTTCAGGTGATCTAAAAAGGCACTCCAAGCTACGGCCAAACAACTACCGAACACAGGGCGAAGATCCGGCCTCGATATGTCGTTTGAGTTTGGTCCAACTGGAAAATTCGTACTCTCGTGCAATAACTAACTGCGCTTGTTGTGCGAAATCTTCGATGGGTCCCCAAAGTAAGGCCCCACTTGTGCCAAAGCATTGGGATCTTCTGAGCGGGCAGACTTCAGCAGCCGCTTTGCATTGTTCTTGAGGTTTTCAAGGGATGGACATGTTGGGAGATTGGGCATGATGGCCTCTTTTCTCTGTCCGGTATCCGCGACCTCGGACCTGAAAGAAGGTCAACGATATGGTCTGTTCAATAGTTTCAGATGGGCTTTGTGAGGTGCCCCTAGTTTCCTAGACACATGCCTCATTCATTTTCGTCTGTTCTGTTTCATAGTCAACCGGCGACAGCATGCCGTTGTTTGTGTGCTTGCGGGCCGGGTTGTAAAACATCTCGATGTAATCGAACACGTCCTGCCTTGCAGCGTCGCGTGTGGTGTATGTCCGCCGCCTGATCCGCTCACGTTTCAACAGATGGAAGAAGCTTTCCGCCACCGCGTTGTCGTGACAGTTCCCACGTCTGCTCATGCTGGCATCCAGATTGTGTTTGCTGAGGAACGATTACCACTCTTTGCCGGTGAACTGTGAGCCTTGATCCGAATGGATCATGACCCTGTGCTTCGGTTTGCGCCGCCAAACGGCGCTCAACAACGCTTGTAGAGCAAGGTCCGTGGTCATGCGCGATTGCATTGACCAGCCCACCACGCGCCGTGAGAACAGATCGATGACCACAGCGAGATACGACCAGCCTTCATGCGTTCGGATGTAGGTAATGTCGGTCACCCAAACCGTGTCAGGTGCCGTGACCTCAAATTGCCTGTCCAGCGTATTGTTTGCGACGACAGCAGGCTTGCCGCCGTAGCGACCAGGGCGGCGTCTGTAACCGATCTGCGCCGCAATGCCCGCAAGGCTGGCCAAACGTGCGACACGGTTCTCTGAGCAGGTCTCGCCCGCGTCCCGCAGGTCATCCGTCAGCTTGCGATATCCGTACACCTTCCCACTGTCCCTCCAAGCCTGATGGATCAGCTCTGTCTGCCGCGCATCTTCGAGCGCACGCGCACTTAACGGTTCCTTAAGCCATGCGTAGAACCCACTGAAATGGACCATCAACACACGACACATCGACCGAACAGAAAACTCCGCACGGTGAGCCTCAATGAACGCGTACTTCACTGAGACTCGCGCGCGAAGTACGCGGTCGCCTTTTTTAGAATTGTGCGCTCCTCAGTGACGCGGGCTAGCTCCCGCTTCAACCGTTTGATCTCAGCTGCCTGTTCCGCCACTTCAGATCTAACACGCGGCGACTTCGCAAATTGGGCCTTCCACGTGTAAAGTGACTTAGTGCTGATCCCCAGCCGCTCAGCCACTTCGCTGACCGCATATCCACGCTCGACAACCTGCGCCACAGCGTCCTGCTTAAACTCGTCCGTAAACCGAATGCCCTTGTTCATATCTGTCTCTCCTTGGTTCCAAAATTACCAAGCAAAGCGTCTACAAATCTAGGGGCACCTCAGTCATTGCCTAGCCAGTCGACGTCTACATTCCCGACCTGCTCTGCATTCGCAAAGGAGTAACTCACTAACAAACTTACTAGAGCAGTGGGAATAAGACGTCGACGGGTTTTGGCATATTTGGCGGTCGTGTTCATCGCAGGCCTAAGAACCCCAGAATGAACAAAACGACAACGACAAGACCGATAATGTAGATAAGCCGATTCATGTGAATCCTCTCAGTTAGTGGTGGCAATCAGCATGAGCTGACCAAAAACGTTGGGGTCGCCGTTTTGACGACCCCAAAGCGATTATTGTTCGTTCAAGAAGTCATCGACCTCCTTCTTGGCCTGCTCCTTGGTTTTGCCGTATTTCGCTTGGATTTTGCCTTCCAGCGCTTCACGGTTTCCGTCGAGTTCCGCCACTTCATCGTCCGTCAGATCGCCCCATTTGGCTTTGACGCTTCCGGACATCTCTTTCCATTTTCCTGCAACTTGGTCCCAGTTCATCGGATTTCCTTTCAATGTTATGACAACGCTTGGCCAAAGACCGATGTTGTCGTTGGTTGTTTCTAAGAAGCCGCATTGGCATGGCGCGAGGGCCAGCCAATGCGGCGCGGGTTAGGCTTTCCGACCGATCGAGCGGACTGCCACAATCAGAAGGCACGCTCCTGCAGCTGCGACGATCAATTGTCTAATCCAGCCTCCCAACGTCGTGCCAAATACAGCAAACAGCGCAGCGTTCAGAACAACAGCTCCAAGTATCCCCAGCACGATGCTGAACAGCAGACCCGTGTTCGATTTCATGATCGTCTCGGCGATCCAACCTGCCAGCGCGCCGATAATCAGCGTGCCAATCCAACCTATTCCAGTCATATTCCGTTCTCCGAGGGTGTCCCTACAATCACGCAGGGCTATATAATTGGGCGAGCATAATTGGGCGAGCGCGACAAATGGCCGGCCAAAATTGGCGGAGCCCCGATGTCTCTATGATGTCTTGAGTTTAATGCGGAGAGGAACAAATGCAGTCCCTCTCCGTTACCGATTAGTTAATGTATGCCGGTTGCGCTTCTAGTGCCTCCTGCGAAGCATCTATGTAAACTTGCACATCGTCGCCGCCGTCTTGGCGCAGGATCGTCAGTTCGTCGAACGTGACGGCCACTTGTTTTTCTCCCAGGCCAAGAAAGCCGCCGACATCGATGACTGCGCGTCCGATTGTGCCGTCGCTGTCCAGAAGAAGCGAATGGATTTCACCCACATCTTCATCAGCTACACCATATACGCGCGCGCCGGTCAGCATTTCTGCTGTAAGTTCAGTGCGCTCAGTTCTGACGAAGCCGTCGCGCTCGACTGTTGGGGCAGTCAGCATCATGCGATCGGTGTTCTTAGTGGCGTCTTCATCAACGCGGGCGAAGCTGGGTGCAGCCTGAAGCGCCTCAGAGGATGATTTGATCACAAGGAAGAAATCGTCAGCGTCATCTGCTTCGCGCATGACCTTGATCTGGGACATGTCCATGGCGACATCTTTTTCGCCAAGACCAAGGAACCCGCCAACGCCAACGATTACAGCAAGAACATTGCCATCAGAGGACAGTACGACTTCATTGATCTCGCCAATGTCATCCCATTCGGTTTGCGCATCAGCAACCATGTTGGCCGTGAAATCAACATCACCTTCAGCGCTGTATACACGCATCCCGATGAACTCGGATGCAAACAGATCATTTTCGGTGACGGAGTAATCCAGAAAACCAGTCGCATGGCCATCCGCAAACGCAGATGTTGCCATGGTCAAGCAAACGGCAGTTGTCATCATAAGGGTTTTCATAAGTTCAGCTCTCTTTTATGTGGCGCTACGGCGTCATGCCGTATTTGTTCGCCGGATATCTGGCTCTGCACCTCGCATCCGATTGGAATGGGAATGCGGTTGGATAAACGGAACTGACCGGGACAGGTCGATCAAGGCACAGAGCCGAGTCCGGTCTAGTCGACCTACAAAACCGCGTATTATGATATGACATAGCAACCTTCATTTAGGCGTCTGAGCGCCCCTACGTCATTTCAGGTAGGGAAGGTGCGCGTTCCACTCTAAGGTAACGAACGTGCCAGACTTCTGTTCGCAGAAGCATGATTCAAAGAAAGAACGATCCATTGGCCACAGAATGTAAACACTGTCCACTGCGCCGCAATTCTCTCTTCGCCCCGATGACCGAGGAAGATGTTTCGGGAATGCAGCGGTTTAAGGTTGGTGAGCTGGTCGTCGATCCGGGCACCCCGATCTTGCTCGAAGGGTCTAACAGTCCTCAGCTTTTTACGCTCCTGCATGGGATGGGGCTTCGCTATCGCCATCTTGAAAACGGAGAGCGGCAGGTGATCAATTTCGTTTTCCCCGGGGACTTTCTGGGGCTGCAGGCAGGCCTGATGGGCGTGATGGGACATTCTGTTGAGGCAACGACAAAGATGACCCTGTGTGTGTTTGACCGAAAAGAGTTGTGGTCATTCATAAAGGCCGACCCGGAACGCGGGTTTGAACTCGCATGGCTGGCCGCCGTCGAAGAGCATTTCCTAGGGGAAAGCCTGACAACTGTTGGTCAACGAACCGCCCTACAATCAATTGCATGGATGTTCGTACGAATTTACCTGCGCTTGAAGGCCAGCAGAACCAGTATCGACGGGACGATGCGCTTTCCTTTCAAACAACGAGATATCGCTGACGCGTTGGGCCTGTCCTTGGTGCACACAAACAAGACCATTGGCATCTTGAAGTCGCGTCAATTGCTGGGCTGGACCGGAGACGACATACAAATCTATGATCTCGACAAATTGGCCAGCATTGGATTGACAACGCTGGCCGACCCCAAGATCCGGCCGATTATGTAGTAAAGATAGCAACTAACAATAATGATCGGAATCCGTGAAGAGAACGGCGAAAAAAATGAACGGCAAACCTCGATTCAGTCTCTAAGCCGGGCGTTGACAGAATTTTGAGTTTTGTCCTTGCTGACTTACGCAAAAGTACGCCGCAAGAATAATTACTGGGCAAGCTGACACTACGGCTGTCGTTTTCAATCGTTGTGGTCATAATTTAATAGAATACTGGAAATAGCAAATGTCGTCTGACACAATAAAGATGCTGGAAACAGCCGAATTTACCGCAGAAGATACGCCTAACAACACTGTATTTGCGCATGCTATTCAATATAGTCGACTGCCGCTTTGCTTAACCGATCCGACAAAGCCGGACGAGCCTATTGTGTTCGCCAATCCCGCTTTTTGCGAACTGACCGGCTATGCAGAAGAAGACTTTATTGGCAAAAACTGCCGGTTCTTGCAGGGTCCCGAAACCACACAGGAAAGTGTCGACCAGATACGACAGGCGCTGACGTCAAATGCCGTCGCAATGGTAGAGATTGTAAACTACCGGAAATCTGGTGAGAAGTTTATCAACGCCCTTCAAATCGGGCCCGTTTTTGATGACGACGGAAACCTGATTTTTCACTTTGGTTCACAACTGGATATTTCAATAGTTAGGGAACAAGAACGTCAGTTAGCAGCGCTCAAGAATGAGGAGCTGCTTCATCGACTGAAGAACATCGTCAACGTGATGACCATTGTTATTAAGATGACTGGGCGTTCGGAGACCGATCCACAAGAATACAGCAAGAAAATAGTAGATCGCCTCACAGCGCTCGGTCAGGCCCACTTTGCGGCGATTTCAACTAATGCGCTCAATACTATGCACTTAAAGGAATTAGCGCAGATGCTTTTGATCGCCTATGCGCCATTGGGAGAATCGCAGGTGCTGCTTAGCGGCGACGATGTAGTGATCCCTGAACAATCCGTGACGTCGCTCACACTGCTTCTTCATGAGTTGGCAACAAACGCGGTCAAACATGGTAGCCTCGGGGTCGAGGGGGGCATGGTTGATCTGACGTGGCAAGTGAAGGACACTGGTGAACTTTACTTAAAATGGGAAGAGCGCCATGGACCAGCAGTGAGTCGATCCACGCGCGAAAGCGGTTCTGGCATTGTGAGCACGTTAATCGCAGCATCCGGAGGATCGCTCACGTTTGATTGGAAGGCAACAGGGCTTATCGCAGAACTCGATCTTCCTGTGAACTCACGCTGAAGCGCAGTTCCTGATTTAACCTTTTACTCCAATCGGTTCCGTAACTCCATCAGTTCGCTTTCAAACACCTCTAAGGGTG
>NZ_RCCE01000010.1 GCF_003663885.1 Litoreibacter meonggei | reverse complement strand
CGTTTGCGTTGCCGGTTTTTTACTTCTGCGCGTGGCGCAAATTGAAAAGCTAGATCGCGCGCTCAATACACCAGTACTGGGTGGGATGGCGCTTTTCTTTGAGATAGCAGGGCCGATTTTGATTATATGGGCGGTGGGGCGATTGCGGCTCAGACCTGTTGCGCGCTAAGGGAATGGCGCAAGACCCATCCGGTGGCATCACTTGGGTCATCAAGGAAGTGCTGGACCAGATCGGACCACTCCAAGCCAATATAGAGCCTGTTTAACGCCAGATCTGCGCCGTGTGACAGGCGGCTGTAAAGCGCGGGCTGGGCGCAAAGCGTCGACATGGCGCGGGCCAAAGCTGACGGATCACCGGCCTTGAACTGCACGCAGCCTTGGCCATGGGTCAGACGCCCCGCGAAAGCAGGGTGATCAGAAATCACCAATGGAGACCGGGAGGCGAGACCTTCATAGATCGTGTTGGGCAACCCTTCGGGATACGTGTGGCGTGACGGAACCAGCACCATGTCATGGGCGGCCATGCGAGCGCGCACCTGCGCATTGGGAATAAGCCCAAGGAAGGTCACCTGATCCGAGATACCCATGACCTGTGCACGGTTTTGCCACGCTTCTATTGGCATATCCTCGGTGCCCTTGCCCGCGAGGCTAAGCGACAAAATCAGCCCCTGATCCTTGAGCAGCCGGATAGCGTCCAGACAATCGCCTACGCCTTTGGCTTCGCTCAGCACTCCGGCATAGAAGGCGCGGGGCAGATCGCCAGCATGGTCCTTGCCGTGGGGGGCGGGGGTGACGCGGGTCCAATCCCAAGGAACGACACGCTGCGGTGGCAGGCCGATCACATCCACCAACGCCCGCGAGGCGTTCAGGCTGTGATTGGCCACGCAAGGGATGTGCGCCCCGCTCAGCAAGCGGCGCAGGGCCGCAAATCGCCAGGTGTCTTTAAGCCCCCGCAGCCCGGATCGGGTTTGAAAGATGTCCGCAAAACACGGCAAGCTGGGGGTTGCATGCGCCGCGGCATACCGCAGCGCGGCCGAATAGGGCGCGCGCAGAACCATTAAGTCTGGCGCAAGTTCAGCAAGAATAGAGTCTGCTTTGCCCGCATTCATTTGCGCCAAGGGCACGCCGATCGAGCGCAGGTTCGGGGCAAGAACCATGTCATGCGCGGCATCACAGATGGACAATGTGGTGACATTATAGGCTGCTGCCAGCCCCGCCACATACGCCACAGACGCATACTGATCACGGTAGGTCTCGGGCGCGCCGGACTGAGCTTTCGCGTGAGCCTCGGCAAAATGGCCGTGCTGAAAGACCACAAGAGTTGGGGCGGGGGAGGTCAAGGCAGGAGAAATCCATAGGCTTGGGGCATATATGCTCAAGACATGTCATATCAGGGCAACCCTGTTCACGACAGGTCTTATCCGAGCGAAAAGCGATTGCTGAAGGCGACGCGGAGCAGATATAGCCAAAGGGGCGGAACAGGAGCCAACATGCCGGGTGACACCCCCTCCATTGCCAACAGCTTTCTAATAGGAGCGCAGAAATCCGGCACGACCTTTTTGGCGGCCCTGCTGGACCAAAGCGCGGATGTCTGCGTCTCCAGCCCCAAGGAGCCGTTCTATTTCTCGCAAAAGGTTTTGCCGCCGCCAGCAGAATATCAGCGCTGCTTTTCGAATCCCGCGGCCAAGATCAGGCTGGATGCTTCGACCACCTACGCGTTTCTGCGGCCCGCCCATGCGTTGGATATCAAGGACGCGCCGGGGCTTTTGGCCCCGGTCCCCCAGCGTCTGCGCGATCACGCGGGGAGCCCCAAGCTGATCTATATTTTGCGGGATCCGGTCAAACGTGCCATCTCGGCATTGCGCCATCACATGCGCACGCAGCCACAGCCCAGCGGACCTGTGTCTTTGATGGCGGAGTTGAAGCGCGATCCGATGGTCGAGTTGATCGGACGTTATGCCGACCAGATCGAGCGATATCTGGAAGTGTTTTCGCGCGAGGAGATTCTGTTCCTTGATTTTGACGAACTGACGCGTGACCCAGAGGCGGTTGTGGCCAAGACCTGCACCTATCTGGGCATCGATGCAGAGGGCATTGACGTCGACCCAACCCGATCCGAGAAACATTCGGCGCATCGGCTGACCATCGCTGGCCGGTGGGCCAAATCCGTGGCGCGGCATTTTCCGGGCGCAACCCGCAAGCTCAAATCTACGCTGCCACGCAGATTGCAGGGGCAGGTGGTCGAGGCTGTGATAAAGCGCCCTTCCGAGATTGTGTTCACCGATGAGGCGCAGGTAGCGGAGCTGTATCGCAGCGACCGCGATCGTGTTCTGGCCCTGACAGGGCTAAAAATTTAGACCCTAAACCGGTGGATCAGAGGTCACTGGATACCCGAGAGCCGTCAAATCAAGTCCTGTCATCGCAGCCGTGCGCGCATTTGAGGCGGCGAAACTTTCGCCGATAAAGGCTTCAATCTCAGTATCAATCGCCGAGGCCCGAGGGGCGCGGGCCTCCAGACGGGCAAGCGGCTTTTCAACTTTACGAAGCAGGTTCTGGCGGATGCGGAACCACAACGGGTTCCGGCTATATGTCTTGGGACGCACTGCGGGCTTTGGAAGGATGCGGTTGACGACCCGTTCCAGCCGCATGGCTGTTTCGGGACGGCTTCCATAAACGACATCCTCTGGAACCGGCTCTTTCCAGTCGGCCCCCAAAAACGAGGCCAGAGAGGCGATATAGGCCGACGTGTCATATTTCAGCTGCTCAACCGGCAAAACCAGAATGTTCTCTGCGCCAAATAGCCGGGCATAATGGCGGATGGTCAGATCATACTCGAAATGTTCCATGCGCAGGGGCGGGCGGTATCCGGTCCGGCCCAAATTGGTTTGCAGCACTTCTGTGAGGCTTTGGCCTCCGCCTTCCCGAACATACTGAAAATAGATCGACCGCAGCATCGAGCGTTGCTCACGGATGCCGATCAGGATGCGTGCTTCGGGAAAGGCTGCATGCATGCGGCGGGCGACAATATCCATATGATATTGTGCGTAGAACGGGTTCCCGGACAGACTCTCATGGGAAATCACCGGCACCCGCGTATCATCCTTGTCGAGTTGATCGGTGAATATCGCACGGGTGGTTGCCGCGTCGAACCTTCGCGGATGCGCGAGTGCGAACTGCTCGATGGCCTGTGTCGGCATAGAGCCCCAAGGCTGGGTAAATATTCGCGTGTTTGTAAATACCAGCTTTTGCAGGAAGGAGGTGGCGGTCTTTGGATAGCCGATATTGATCAAAAACGGTGTCATGCGGCGGGTGCTACCGGATAAGCCAGCGCCGCAAGATCAAGCCCCGTCAGCGCGGCAGTCCGCGCGTTGGAGGCGGCAAAGGATTGCCCCACAAGCTCGGCGATCTCGTCCCGCAATCCAGACGGGGCGAGCCCGATGCCGGCCGCCTTTTGAAACCCCTGGTCGGACAAACGCAACAGCTTTTGACGTGCGCGGAACCAGGCGGGATTGTCATTATATTGCGAGGCCTTCTCGGCCGGGATGGGTAAGACGCGGTTGACCAGACGCTCCAGCCGCATCGCAGCCTCGGACCGTCGCGCATTCACCACCTTTGCGGGTGCCGGGGCGTGCCAGTCCAACCCCAGAAACCCGCTGATGCGGGCGATATAGGTATCAGGGCTGTGGCGCAGCAACTCCAACGGCAACACCAGTACATTGTCAGCCCCGAACAGCTGCGCGTAATGGGCAATGGTCAGGTCATATTCGAAATGATCCATACGCAGGGTAGGGCGATAGCCGGGACGGTCGCGGTTGACGCAGATCATATCGCGTAGCTTTCGACTGCCACCTTGTTTGATGTACTGAAAATAGATCGAGTTCAGCATAGAGCGCTGCTCACGGATGCCGATAATGATGCGGGCGTCGGGAAAACCGGCATGGATACGGCCCGCGACACGCTCCATGTAATAAAGCCCGTGGATAGGGTTACCCGAAAGCGCTTCGTGGGACACCACCACGGGCTTTCCATCCGCTACGGGCGCCGCGCCATAGAGCGCCGCCCGCACGGCGTCAGAGCTGTAGCGTTCGGGATGGCACAGCACGAAATGCTCGATCGCCTCGGCGGGCTGGTTGCCCCATGGCAGGGTAAACACATCCGCATTTGAGAAGACGGATTTTTGCAAATAAGTCGTAGCGGTCTTGTGGAAGCCAATATGGAAAACGGGCGCAGGGCAGAGACCCTGCTGGCCGTGATTAACTGTCATGGCAGGTGCTTTCCAAACTCTTAGGCTCGCTTAGGTCTTGGGCATGAACCGTGGCAGCGGCTCGACAACTCCCAGCAGAACTTCGTTCAAGCGGGCCTCGGCATCTGCGTCGGTCTCGTTGGGTGTGATCAAAGTGGTAAGGCGTACAATACCACCGTCAACCCGACCTGTCATGATGCCGTCAACCATAAGATAGAATTTGGCGGCGAAGTCCCACGCGATGCGGCGGCCTTTTTGCTCGAACCAGTAGTAGACCATCATCCGGGTCTCACCCTTTTGAATGATGGCGCGGTTGATGTTGAACTCGGTCTCGGAGCCGACTTGAGCTGCGATATCCGTGCGCTCCAGCCACGCGATTTCCCAGCCTGCACCGGGCAGGCAAATCTCGGGAGAGTGGACACCGCCATTGCCCTGATTGCGGTACCACGCCATGAACAATCCGACCGCCGGAGAGTTTGCATCACGCACCAGATTGACCTGATGATAGTCATCCGCTTTCAGGGTCTTGGCCACACGAGGTTTGAGCAGGATGGGCGGCCCCTCTTGGCGCCAGTCGCCAAAGCTACGTGGAAACACCGCAAAGCTGTCCCGATCCATGGCGCCGATGGCGCGGTCGTCCGGCACCAATGTCCACAAGCCTGCCGCGCCCACCATCAGCACCGCTGCTGTAATCATGGCTTTGCTTGCGCGCACCAGCCGCAGGCGCATGGCCTGTGGTACCAATCCGTCAGTGTCCAGATCCAGCGCGTCTATCAGCCCCATTTTGGTCGGGTGAAAAAACAGCATGATACGTGCCAGCAGAAACAACAATATGATGCAGGCGAGGAAAATAACCCAGCCTTCAAAGAAATGGGTGAACCCTTCGAGCCAATCGAGCCCGTAGCGCTGCGCCAACACACCCGCCACCGCGATACGCACGGAGTTCATCAAAATGGTGATCGGCACGGCCGAGACCAGAAGCACCGCCTTGTGCCACATCGGGCCGCGATAGAGCACCGCGAAAATGTAGGAAAAGCTGAGGATCGGGAACAGGTAACGCAGCCCCGAACAAGCCTCGGCCACATGCAGCTTCAGCACGCCCAGATCAATGATGTTGCCGTCCAGAAAGACCGGAACATTCAACTGCTGCAAAAACCAGACCCCCAACTCGGAGGAGACAAATTGCAGCCCGGTACTCATTTTGTAATAGATCACGCCCGGCAGCGGCAGCATGTAGACCAGATGCAGCACCGGCGGCCAGAAATGTTTGCCGGTGCTCCAGCCAAAGCTGATCAGCAGGATCGCGCCGACCCACAAGATCAACGCATAAGCCACGATATCGGAGATATTGGACAGCTGTCCCAAGGCGCCGATCAGCAGCGCGAAGACCAGCAGCACAACGCCGGGCCAACGGTCTGGGATCGCGCCGGGGCGCTCCGGAAATTCCTTGAGCTGGCGCAAAAATAACAGGGCCGAAAGTACAGGGATCAGCGGGCCATGGCTATATTCAGGCACCTGCCATGCAGTGAGCAGCGCATCGATCCCGTCGGCAAAGAAGAAACCTGCGCCAATCGTTGCGGCGATCAGCGCCAGCATACCCCAGCTAAAAAAGCCTCCAAAGGATTTGGCGGCGGAAATGTTAGAACTTGTTACCGACATGGTTAAAGTAACCTCGACACATTAAATTTCGCCCCATCCAGAGGCATTTATAGCAGATGGGCTATGGTTTTCACATAGGACAGTTTTCTTCTGTCAGAAAAGTGACCCGTTTGATCCAAAACGGCAAAATGTGACCGGATCCGGCCTGACCTAGACGTAATCTGTAAACCCGCCCAAGGGGGCCTTGTTCAAAACGGCCTCGTAAATTCCGAGTGTATAAGCCGCTTTGGCATCCCAATCGAAATAGGTTGTGGCGTAATGCTCTGCGGTCTGTGCGAGCTGCGCGTGCTCTTGCGGATTGGTGATGCACCCCTCCATCGCCGCGCGCAGGTCCTCGACAAGCCCGTCCATCGGTTGCAACGGCACCTTCACGCCACGCCCGTTGGCGACCAAATCACCCGGCGCGCCGTAATCGGTCACAATGCACACCATGCCCGACGCCATAGCCTCGATCACCACACCTGCCCCCAATTCACGAATGGACGGGAACACAAAGGCATCGCACCGGCGCATGAAATCAGCGACCTCGGCTTGTGTTTTTTGTCCTTCGAAGATGACCCGATCTTGTGCGCCAGCCTCGGCCACAATCGCTTCCAGCCGCTCAAGTTCGGGGCCGTCCCCGACGATATGCAGAATGTGGGGTTTGAGCGTTTCAGACCCTATAAAACCACGAATGGCTGCTTCCGCCACCTTGTAAGGGACCAACCGGCCCGCAAACAGGAAATGTTTCTGCCCCTTGCCGGCGAAGGGCACCTTCCGGCCTTCAGAATGAAATATCTTGCTGTCGAACCCGATTTCGGGGACCGGAACGATGCGGTCGGACAAGGCGGGGTCGATATCGTCGATTGTATGCTGAAACGCGGCCATAATGCAGGCAGCCTTGCGGTAGGTGGAGCGGGCATAAGGCAGGTAGCGATACAACCCGCGGAGTTTGCGCAGCCCTTCGCGCTCGCGCTTTTGCTCGCCCGAGAACGCCGTCGGCCAGTCCAGATTGCCATTGAGAGGCCCGATGACGAAAGGGAGTTTGGTGCGCCCTGACAGGTAGCTGGGCAGGGCTGGCGACATTGGCGTGATGCGGTGAATCACATCAAACTCCCCGTCCTGAAAAGCCTTTTTGAAGCTGGTGAACACAGCCCGCTCAAATGCGATATAGGGGGGGTAGGACATGATCTGGTTGGTTGACCACGCGACCTCGGTTCCGCCGCGCAAGGCTGTCGACAGCTTATACATTGGACCTGCGATCCATTCGGTGTCGATGTAGCGTGTAATCTGCGTCAGCTCGCCCGCTTTTTCGATATTTTCGCGATTTCTGACATGCGTCACAAGCGTCACGTCTGCAATCTTGGCCAAAGCCCGCGCATATTTGTAACCGACCACAGGCAAGGATGGCCAATCAGGGTTGCAGCTTTCAGCAAGGATCAGGACGCGCAATTTTGACATGGCATATACAGCTTTTCTGGCTTGTGAGGCGGATGAGAGATGTTGAGGTGAACCTTAGGGCACGACGAAAGAAACGACGAGAGGCTGTTCTTGATCCGCACCGCGCGACTCAAGTTTTTCATATCAAACACCTCTTACCACTCACTCACGACAGATCCCTGTCATGGCACCTCGCAGTTTGAGCATATCCGTTCACCGGTTGCCACAAAATACACAATGGTGATCTTGTCAGGGTCTATTTCCCGTCACATCTGTGGTGTATGGACTGACAGAGTAGAGACCAGTACAAGCCGAGAATAGTCCATGACCACCCCATCCGACGCGTATCTGGCTGCCGAAGCCGACATGGGGGTCCCCCCCGTTTCGGCGCGTGGACGCAGTGATCAGAACCCGAAAGATATCGGCTTTTGGGCCTTGGTCGCAGAAGATTTTGCCACCCATGAGCGTAAGCTTTTCGAGCAAGGGTTCTGGGCGATTTTCGTGCACCGTTTTGGCAATTGGCGGATGGGCCAGCCGAAACTTATCCGTGCGCCATCAACATTGCTTTACCGCATCATGTTCAAGCTGGTGGAATGGATCTGCGGCATCTCGCTGTGGTACACCGTCAAGCTGGGCCGCAGGGTGCGTATCTGGCACCATTCCGGCATGAGCCTTGGCGCGCGCGCCATCGGGGACGACTGCCATATCCGCCAGAACACTACGCTGGGTGTGGCGCAGACAGGGCGTAATAACGAGTTGCCAATCATCGGTCCGGGGGCAGATATTGGCGCAGGTGCGGTTGTTGCGGGCGCGGTTTATGTCGGGGCCAACACCAAGATCGGGGCGAACGCCCTGGTGATCGCGGATGTGCCGGACGGGGCCACTGCCATCGGCAATCCTGCGCAAGTTTATGGTGGCACGCCGGTCGCGGCGCCTGTTTTGACACCTGCACCGCCAGCCTCAACACCAGAAACCCATCTGGAAACCCCACGCGACATGGGGGTGATTGCGCTGTTGGGGTCGAGCAATCTCGACACGCTGGCCGAAGATATCAAGGACTCTGCGCGGCAGTATTCGCTTGAAATAGACACTTACGTGCCGCCATTCGGGCAGGCGCGGATGGCGCTTTTGCAAGAGAGCTCGCCTTTGGTCGAGGCGTTGGGCGACGGGTTTGCCGCGACCTTGATCGTCGAGCGCGCCGAAGACCTGCTGGGAGAGGTCTACACCGCGCCGCTCTCCTTAGACAAAGAAGATGCGAGCAGCTATCTGGATGCGGCCCTGGAGCCGCTTTTGGATCTGGTCCGCGACGCGCGCAAACGTCTGCCCGGGCCCGTTTTCGTGATGCGTCTCGCAGTAATGACGCGGTCAAGTCTGGGGCTGGCTGATGCCACCGCAGAGGCCGGCCTGACAACATTGATCGAAGCGGCCAATCGCAAATTGCACGAGGCCTGTGCGGCCCTGTCGGACGTGCATTTGCTGGATGCCGACGCCCTGATTTCCGAGACGGGCCGCGATGCGGCTCAACCCGGTCAGTTCTGGCATCTGGGGCGCATGCCTTTCAGCACCGTCTTTAACCGCCGTCTGGCGCGGCGGGTTTTGGGGGGGCTGCTTTCCCTGCGCGGGCAATCGGCGCGGATTATCGTACTTGACCTCGACAACACACTTTGGGGCGGCGTGCTGGGGGAAGACGGTATGGAGGGGCTGGCGATCGGCCACAGCGCCTATCCCGGGTCTGCCTATAGCGCGTTCCAAGAAGCGTTGAGGGCCTTGACCCAACGGGGAATTGCCTTGGCGGTCGCGAGCAAAAACGACGAAGATCTCGCGCTGCAAATGATCGACACTCATCCCGAAATGACCCTGCGCCTGAGTGACATCGTCAGCCATCGCATTGGCTGGGTGGAAAAATCGCATGGGATTGCCGAGATGCTGGACGAGATCGGGCTGGGTGCTGCCAATGCCATGTTTATCGACGACAACCCCGTCGAGCGTGAGAAGGCCCGCAAAAACGTTCCCGGCCTGATCGTGCCGCCTTTCCCTGACGCCCCGGAGGATCTGGCCCGTTGGCTGCTGGACAGCCCCTTTCTGGAAGCGATGAGCCTGACGGGCTCGGACCTCAAACGCACGGCGCAATACAAGGTGCGCGCGCGCGAGGTTTCGGCCAAGCGGGAGTTTGCCAATATCGAGGAATTTTACCGCGACCTCGACATGCGCCTGACCTTCGAGCCTTATAGCCCCGCCAACCAGCAACGCGTGTTACAGCTATTTGTGAAAACCAACCAATTCAACGCCACATTGCGCCGCCATGACGCTGGTGCGGTGCAGCAGATATTGGACGAGGGCGGCGAGGTTTTCGCCATCGGGGTGGCCGATCGCCATAGCAGCTACGAGTTGATGGGCGTGATTGCCTTGCGGCCTGATGCGGCGATGAAAACTGCATATCCAGAGGATGAGGCGGTGCAATCGCTCAAGGCGGAGGGCGCATGGTGGGTGGATTCTGTACTCTTGAGTTGCCGTATTTTGGGGCGCACCGTCGAGCAGGCCATCGTGGCCTGGGCCACGGCGCATGCGCAAGAAGCGGGGGCCACGGCCCTGATAGGCCAAGTGATCGAAGCCCCGCGCAACACGCCTGTACGGGACCTGTTTTCCAAGAGCGGGCTGGACCCGGTAGCGACAGATTTTGATCTTGGGGCAGGAGGGCTTTATCGCCATGACCTGTCGAAAGGCGCGCTGGATGTGCCGGATTATTTTACCCTGTCCGACACGGCACCTGCGCCCGTAGCGACAACGGCCAAGGCTGCATCAAAACCAAGACCACCAAAACCGGTCTCCACCGCCGCATCGCCAGCCATTGCCATACCTGTCGCAGATTTGGAGCATGGCAAGCAAGCAGCCCTCGCCGACACGTTCCGGCGCGTTTTCCGCCTTGGGGCGGATGACGATGTGCAAGACACCACGATGGACAGCCTTGCCGCGTGGGATTCTCTGGGGCATCTGCGGCTCGCCATGGAACTTGAACAAAGTCTGGGCCTGCGCCTTCCTGCCGCGCGGCTTGGTCAGATCAGCAGCTATGCCGAACTGCAAAAAGCCGTGGCGGAAGCCATGCAGGGAGCCGCCTGAGATGGGTCCGGATTTCATTATCATCGGGGCCATGAAATGCGGCACCTCGACCATCAGCGCCTATTTTGAAGCGCATCCGGATGTATTCATGCCGTCGAATTTCGAGCCGAATTATTTTAGCCGGGATGAAATATACGCCAAGGGCGCGGAATGGTACGAGGCGCATTTTGCCGCGCGCGACGGTGAAACCATGGCGGGGGAGGGGTCCAACAACTACGCTTCTGGTGACAGGTTCCCGGAAAGCGCTACGCGTATGGCGGCCTATAACCCCGATATGAAGATCGTCTATATAGTGCGTAATCCGTTGGAGCGGATTATCTCGGCCTGGATACAAAGCCGCGCCGATAGCGGGGACAACGTACCGCCGACGCTGGATCGCGCTGTGCGGGAGCGCCCGGAACTGTTTGTGGATCAAAGCCTCTATAGCCGCAATCTGGCGCGTTACGAGGCCGTCTTTCCAAAGGAGCAGATTTTTGTCGGCTTCATGGAAGATATGAAAACCGACCCGGACGCGTTTTTCTTAAGGCTCACCGATTTTCTTGGTGTGGCCCATGCCCCTCAGCTGAAGCCAGGTCATGTGAATCCAAGTGCCGGTAAGGTCGTGCTGTCACCGCGCTATACCAAGCTGCGGCAGTTGCCGCTGATGGATATGCTCAGCCGCCTGTCGCCGCGCGGATTCAAGAGATTTGTGAAGCAGACGTTCTTTAGCCAGAAACTCTCACAGCATCCGACCTTCTCGCCTGACGCGCATCGCGAAATTGTCTCTCGATTGCAAACAGATGCTACGTTGTTTCTGACGGCACATGGCAAGCCCGAAGATTTTTGGCGCTACGACCGGACCTAATCGCGCGATACGGGTTTGAGACCCAGAAGCGGACGCAATCCATTGGCCCAAAAGTCACCGAAGAATTGTTTGGGCGCGATAGCCTGACGGCCGCGCAACCGTGACAGGATCAGATTGCCTGCCACCCCCTTGATCCAAGCACTGGCGGCCAGCAATGCATAGGCGCGACCATAGTTTTTGCGGAAGTAATACTGCCAGGAATGATACCAATATGCGGGCCTGCGGGTCCGGCCTGCATTGGCGGTGCGCACATCGGTCGACGCGCCTTCAATATGCACGACCTCGGCTTCGGCCACATGCCAGCATTCCCAGCCTGCGCGGGCGCAGCGCAGTGTTAGGTCAACCTCTTCGTAATAAAGGAAATATTCCGGGTCAAAGAACCCTAAATCGCGCCAAACATCAAACCGTGCCATGACGGCTGCCCCGGACACCCAGTCTACTTTCTGCGTGTCCAGCTTTGCGCCAATGGCTACCGAAAAGCGGCGCAGGAACCGCGTGACCGGGCCGAAATTGAACGAAGCTGCGAAGGTGCTGACCAGTCCTGGGAAGCGGAAAGCGGCGGTCACAGGGTTAGGGTCTCCGGGATTATATGCCCGTGCACCAGCCATGGCGGCCTTGGGGTGGGTCTCCAGAAACGTAGCGAGCTGTTCGATAGCATCATTTTTCAACTGCGCATCAGGGTTGAGCAGAAATACAAATTCCGGCGGTTCAGGGTCTGTTTCCAACTTGTGCAGCACAAGATTGTTACCGCGCCCAAAGCCATGATTGGTGGTCTCAAGGTAAAGCGTCACCCGATCACCCCAACCGATACGGGCCTTTTCCAGAATTGCCGCCCCGCCATCCGTGGAGGCATTATCGACCAGATGCACCGAGACCTCATGCCCGCCATGCCTACGGGCGGGGTCGAGCACGCTGTTCACTGCTGTCACCGCCAGCTCGGTTGCGTTGTAATTGACTATGATGACAGCGATTTTGGCCATGCTGGGTGCGTCCTGTTCAAGCTGGGCCGCAAGGCCTTGAGCGCGGATATGCCATAACGGTGCTGGTATCGAAAGGTAGCGCGGATATAAAGGGGAGGTAATTGGTTCAGGCACGTTCTTAATGCGCAACGCTACGACATGAAATACCGTCCAGAAATAGACGGGCTACGCTCTGTTGCGGTGCTGCCGGTGATCCTGTTTCACGGCGGGCTTGGCCTGTTTTCAGGCGGCTTTGTGGGCGTGGATGTGTTCTTCGTCATCTCGGGGTTCCTGATCACCACCATCATTTTGCAAAAAATCGACGAGGGGCGGTTTTCGCTTCTGGATTTCTACGCGCGGCGCGCGAGGCGCATTCTGCCCGCGCTCATTTTGGTCGTGCTATGCACCACGCCTTTTGCCTGGATCTGGATGCTGCCGACCGAGTTCAAGGATTACGCGCAATCCGTGGCGGCTGTCGGGCTGTTTTCGTCAAACTTCCTGTTCTGGATCGAGAGCGGTTACTTTGCCGCTGCCGCCGAGCAGAAACCTTTGCTGCACACGTGGTCTCTGGCCGTCGAAGAGCAATATTACATTTTGTTCCCCCTGATGATGATGGCGCTTTGGGCACGGTTACCCAAAGCTACGACAATATTACTGGCGGCGATCTTTGTTGTTAGTCTGGCGTTGGCCGAAGTGATGTGGCGGGTTGCGCCTGATGCCAATTTCTACCTGCTGCCGACCCGCGCTTGGGAGCTGATGACCGGCTCTCTTTGCGCGATTTTCGTGCTCAAACGCGGAGTGCAGTCAAACAATTTGGCCTCGGGCATTGGGCTTTTGGCCATAACAGTCTCTATTTTCGCCTTTGACGCCCACACACCTTTTCCGTCTCTTTACGCATTGGCACCCGTGATCGGCACCGGATTGGTGCTGGTGTATGGCACCAAGGGCACTTGGGTGGCGGATGTGCTGTCGATGCGCGCGCCGGTTTTTGTCGGGCTGATCAGCTACTCGGCCTATCTATGGCACCAGCCTCTCTTTGCGCTGGCACGGTTGCGCGATCCGCAAGAGCCGGAACTGGTCTTGATGATGGGGCTGGCCGGGCTGTCATTGGGGCTGGCCTATCTCAGCTGGCGCTTTGTCGAGCAGCCGGCCCGTCATATACCTTGGGCCGCATGGAAAACCGTGAGTGCTGCGGGACTGGTTTCGATCGTGGCTTTGGGCGTGGGCGCGACGCTGAGCGTTATGCCATGGCAAGCACAGTCCTTTCGGGCCAATCTTGCGCCGCAAAACCTGGCGTTGCTGGAGCGCATCAACACGATGCGCAGAATGGAGCACAAATTTACCCCCGCTGACGAGGACGGTGCTTGCCGCTTCATGGTGCGCCCCGATGATCCGCAAAGTATCACGAGGTTCGAGACTTGCGCCGCGGAGCATGGCCCGGCCTTGCTGGTCATTGGCGACAGTCATTCCGAAGACGTGTTCAAAGCGCTGCTTGCAGGCTCTGATGCGCCATTTCTGTTGGCGATGGGGCAGGGGCAATGTCGCCCCCATGTGGCAGGCAGCGATTGCACAACCACGCCGATGCCGCTTTTCCTGACCGCCCAGAAGGACCGGATTGCGCGGATTTATTTTGCCCAAGCCGGATTCTGGCTGCTGGAGCGCGCCGATGGAGCCAAGCCCGACCGTAATCTGTTTACCGCGGCCGGCAAAATTGACGGCCAGTTGGACGTTCCTGCGATTGAGCGCGCACTGGATGTATTGACGCGCTTTGATGCGTTGGCCCCCGTCACTTGGGTGGGACCCCGCCTTGAGCCGCATGTCAGCTTCGATGCGATGTTGGCCTTGCCTTGTGACGAGGCCCCCGATGTCCTGCACCTGCGCCCCACGCATCAGGCCCTGTTCGAGACACTGGACGCCCATTTGAAAACCGCCTCACAGATGCGTGGGATCGACTATGTTTCCACAATGGAAGCGGTTGCGTTCGACATGGCCCACGAGCTTTATAGCTGCGAGGCACTATACTGGTCGGACGGGGACCACTGGTCGCCGCAAGGCGAGGCGCTGTTCGGCCCCCGGCTGGCGCGAGGGGTAGGGCTTTGAAAGAGGACGACGCTGTTATGACCGATCGCCGCTACCTGCTGATTTCGCCTTGTCGCAACGAGGCGACATATATGCGCCAAACCCTCGACACTGTGGTGGCGCAGACGGTGACGCCTGCCAAATGGGTGATTGTGGATGATGGCTCAACCGACGAGACCCCTGCCATTCTGGCAGAATATGCCGCGCGGCATGACTGGATCGAGGTGATCGCAAAGCCTGACCGTGGCCACCGTGCCGTAGGCCCCGGCGTCGTAGAGGCATTCTATTTCGGCCTTGATAGGGTCGATATGGGCGCGTTTCCCTATCTGTGCAAACTGGATTTGGATCTGGCCTTACCGGAGCGGTATTTTGAGGAATTGATGGACCGCATGGAGGCGGATCCACGCATCGGCACCTGCTCTGGCAAGCCCTATATTCGCCAAAACGGGGCTTTGATTTCAGAGCGCCGCGGCGACGAGATGTCTGTCGGTATGACCAAGTTCTACCGCACCGGCTGCTTCCAGCAAATCGGCGGCTTTGTCCATGAAGTGATGTGGGACGCGCTTGATTGCCACAAAGCACGGCAGTTGGGTTGGCGTGCCGTCAGCTGGGACACGCCTGATTTGCGCTTTGAACATTTGCGCCCCATGGGATCGTCGCAAACTTCCATCCATACCGGGAGGCGACGTCACGGGTTTGGGCAATATTACATGGGGTCCGATCCGCTGTTCTTTGCAGCCACCTGTATTTTTCGCATGGCCGAACCGCCTTATATTCTGGGCGGGTTCTCAATGATGCAGGGCTATCTTGGGGCGTGGATACGAGGTGTTCCGCGCCATGAAGATGCGGAGTTGCGGGCCTTTATCCGCACCTATCAACGGCGCGCCTTGCGTGTCGGCAAAGCGCGCGCGGTGGCCGAAATCGAGTCTGAACGGGCAGGGTTGCTCACGACCTCTGGGTCGGAAGCGACGTCATGAGGCTTCCTGATTTTATTATCATCGGGGCCGCGAAGGCGGGCACGACCAGCCTTTATGCAATGCTTGAGCAACATGACGACATTTTCCTGCCCAAGATCAAAGAGCCAGAATTTTTCGCCCGCGATGACCTCTATGAGCGCGGGTTAGAGACGTATGCCCAAGCGTTTGCGCCCGCAGGTGAAGAACAGATCACTGGTGAGGCCTCAACGCTTTATTCCCTGTCGCCGCTCTTTCCTGACACGGCGGCCCGAATGAAGGCGGCAGTCCCGCAGGTCAAGCTGATCTATGTCATGCGCCACCCCGTTGAACGAGCCTATTCCTATTATGTTCAACTGGTGAAGAACTACCAGAATTCCAGTGGTGACACGGGGGTGAACCGCAGCTTTGAAGAGTTTGCTTTGCCCAAGGCCCATGCGCAGGCCGCCCCGCGTGACCAGGCTTTCTCGCATCATGATACCCATTTGCCCGACACGCCGGAGCTGTGTTTGGCCGGCAGCGACTACGTCACGCAAATCGAGGCCTATCTGGCGCATTTCCCCCGTGAACAAATCCTGTTTTTGACCCAAGAAGACTTGCGCCGTGACCGTGTTGGCACGATGCGACAGATTACGGAATTTCTAGGTGTTAGCCCTCTATCAGACCCTGTTTTGAGCGGCGGAGCCGCCGCGCGAAATGTCTCTGCCACCTATTTCGAGGACCGCGGTAAACGTGCTGCGCTGCGCGGGATAGCAAAACGGCTGGGACCGCTTTGGACCTTGCGCAAGTTGCTACCGGCCAAGCTGCGGCACGGGTTGCGGGGGCAGGCGCTGAACCGGGTCAATCCGGAGCCACAAATCACGGCACCCCCCCCGATGACGCCTGAAACACGCACCGCACTTGAGGCACGGTTCGCCCCGATGCTGCCACGTCTTGAAGCGTTGAGCGGGCTGACTTTCGAGCACTGGAACCTGCGGTGAAGCGTCCCGTTTTAGCCCCGCGCCTTTATCCCTTTTTGAACAAGGTGCTGTTCTCCTCGCGTGGGACGAGGTCGGCAAAAGACGGCGCCTTATCTATCGAAGAAATCAGCCCGGCTGAAACATCAGACTTCCCCCCGGTTTTGATGCTGGATGGGGATTGGGACCGGATTACCGCGTTTCAGCGCCAGACCACGCCAGAGCTGGAACGCATTCGTGTGGCTGGGGGGATGCGTGAAAACCAGGCAACACTGCGCTATACCTACCGCGATGTGCTGGCGACACCCCGAGGCCAATACATGTTGGGCAAATCCCTGAACCACAAAGGCCCGGTCCCGCTACAAGCCCTCCTGAGTGGGCCAATTCCACGCTATTCCAAGGGATATTGCGCGCAAACCAGTGTCACGCGGGATTATTTCGGCCACTGGCTCAAGGATGGGTTGCCTTCGGCGCTTCTGCGGCGCCCCGACGAGGCCTTGTACCTTCCCGTAAAGGAAGGTTGGGATCATGCTCACGCATATGTCCGCCTACTGGGATGGGACCCCACCCCGGGGCAATTGGCCTATTTTGAAGAGATGTCGCTATGTGTCGATATCGGTCAGAATGCCAGCAGGCGGGCGCGAATTTCGCAGATTCATGATCACTTGAAGCAAGACATAGCGGCCTCTTCGGCCCCTGGCGCGTTTTTGCGCCGAGGCAATACCGGCGTGGCAAGACTTGTGGTCAATGAGGATGAGATCGCGGAGCTGCTGGCCGCACGTGGCTTTAACATCTGCCATGCAAGCGACGATCTGGCGACCATCCGGCGCGCCTGCGCGGGCGTACCATGCGTCGTGTCGATGGAAGGGAGCCATTGGGGCAACGCCTATTTTGCCGCGCGGCGCGGGGCGCTGCATGTGACGTTCAACCCCTGTGACCGGTTCAATTGCCACTATGCCGATTTCATGCCTGCACTTGACCAGCGGCTTGCCACTTTGGTGGTTGGGCAGGCGGAGGGCGGGTATTACGTGGACCCTGAACGGTTACTCAGACTGATCGATCTAGGGCGGGCTCAGTCAGGCATGTAAGGCTCAGGCCTTGGCATATCGCCGCCTGTCCCTGCAAAGAGCGCACCGATACGCGCAGCTTCCTGCGAGATATCAAATTCGGCCTGCACTTTGGACCGGCCTGCGATCCCCATTCTGACACGCAAGGCCGGATCATCAGCGAGCTGTCCAAGCCGCGCGGCGAATGTATCGACATCACCAGGTGGCACCAGAAAACCCGACACGCCGTCATCTACCAATTCGGGAACGCCGGCGACAAGGCTGGCGATCACCGGCTTACCGCTAGCCATCGCCTCCATCAGCACAACAGGCACTCCTTCGGCGAAACTCGGCAGGACCAGCATATCAGCCTCCGCCAAAATGGCCGCGACCTCATCTTGTGATTTGTAGCCCACAAACTGCACGGCATCCCCCAACGGCTTGGCCAGCTTTTCCAGATGCGCACGGTCATCGCCATCGCCTACCAAAGTCAGACGCAAATCGGGCCTACTGACGCGTGCGGCCGTGAAACCCTCCAACAAGATACGCAGTCCCTTCACGGCGGCCAGCCGGCCTACAAACACCAGATGCGCGCCAGATTGCGGATCAGGCGTGTTGGGCGTCTCAGAAGAGTGATAGCGGTCAGGTGTAACCCCGCAATGAATGATGCGCAGCTTGTGCCAATGTACGGGGTCGGAGAAGAGCATCACCTGACTGCGGGCAAAATTGCTGATGCAGGCCACGAATTCGGCGCGGGCGGTCTTCTCGCCCAACGCCCATCTGCGCGGCTCCAAAAGGTCAGCGGGCCCATGCAAGGTATAGCTGAACGGGATACCGGAAAGCTGTGACGCCAGCATGGCGACATTGGCGCTGCCCTCGGCGAAGTGATTGTGCAGATGCGTGACCCCTCGGCTCTGTAAATGGTCCGCAAGCACGGTGGCCTCGGCGAAATAGAATAGCTGATAAAGGGCCGCGCGCAGCCCGGCAGAGCGGGTTTTCCACGCCAGGGATAAAGCCCCGAAATAGCGCTTCGGGTGGCTGAAGATCAGCTTTTGCGCCTTGAGCAACGTGGCGGGGTTCTTCGCAGCCTGCAGAATGTAGAAAGTGGTGCGCGCTTCTTGCTGTTCGGCAGGGCCGGGGTGCTGTTCGGGGCTGGTGCGGCGCACGGAGCAGGTGAGCACCTCAAAGCCGAGCCGGCGCAGCGCCTCCACTTCGCGCAGAATAAACGTATGGGAGACGGTCGGGTATTGCCCGGTCAGATAAGCAATGCGGGGCAGAGAGAAAGTGTCATTCATAAGCGCCAATATGTCCCGTCTACTCTCACATGTTCACGCGCGCAGCATTGCAGCCGCGCGCGTGATTAGTAAAGTGTGAGCTGCTGCGGACTAGGCGGGCTCGCTGGCGCCTGTCGACGGGCGGGGCGGGCGGATTTTGCCAAACAGGTCACGTGGATTGAAACGCCCCGGGACGGCAGCTCCAATATTTATGTTCCCGAGCAAGGGCGCGTAACTTGCGATCGTGTCTGGTGCGGTGGCAGACCCTGCGTCGATCGTCAGTTGCTCGTCCTCAACAGGTTTCGCGCCATAGGCCACCAGATCCGCCGCATTTGGCGTGCTGCCACCCGCATAGGACATCCCCCAGCCGCCATTGGCGTTTGCCGTTTTGACGATCGAATACGTGCCAATGTCGGGATGGGTGAAATTGATCGTAACAGTCGTACCGGCGGCAATGCTGCCCCGCGCGCCCGCCACCGCGTTCGCCTGCCACTTGTAGCCAAGGAAATGTGGCGGCCAAAGTGGCGCCAAATCCAACGCGCCACCGCCATCCAGCACTGTCGTCGTATTGGGCCTATACGTCAGGTTGTTTTCGTCAAGAACGTCGGAAAACAGACCCCATAACGGTTTTCGGGCATGATGCTCGACCGCCCGACCTTTGGAACCAAGAGCGTTATCTGTGAACAGGAAAGCGAAGGTATTGCTGAACACGCGAATGGGGGCCGCGCGCGCAATCTCATTTGCAGTCTTGCCATAGCCAATCTGGAAGCCGGCATAGATGCCGCCATTGAACTTCGATCCATCCGTTGAATCATACTCGGGCTGGGTGAACACATTGTTGTAAATGGAGCATCCGGAATGCTCCACGTTGATCATCCGGGACGTTCTGGCATAGCCCGTAAACTGGTTCATGGCGATGATGTTATTGGCAACCTCGCTGTTGCCATTTCCGTTGACCGTGGACAGCGAAATGATTGTGTCTGACGCCTCCAAGACAGAGCGTGTGACGCAGCCTCGGTAGTTTGGCCCGTAACTGTGCATCCTGATATTCGACTGAACGGCACTCGGCGGGGCAGAGCCGTCCCAGCCATTGCGGCTGAAACTCTCATTTGCGTCCCATATGAACTGTTTGATGTTCTGGTAGCGGCACGGCCCGTGATCATTGGTCGGGTAATACGCGCTTTTTGCCCCGCCACCCATCATCGCCTCTGGATGTTGAACGATGCGCGATCCGATAACCGCAAAATAGCCGTCATCATATTTGGCATGATAACAGCCAAAGTCCTGAAAATTGGTGATGTCGCATTCGCTGATGATCAGGAAGCTGTCGCCAACCTTATTTGTCAGGGCCTCGGCGCTGGCCATCAGGTTCAGGCCCTCGCCCTTACAATTGTGAAGGACTGTAAATGACGCTTCCGAATGGATGAACCCTTTTGGGGGCTGTGTTCCCACCTGTGGACCTTCGATGGTGCTGTCCCAATCGCTTTGCAGCTTGATATGCTCCAGCACCGCGCCTCTATCATAGCCTCCCTGCGGGCGTAGAATGAAGTGCGCCGCCATACCTGCATAGAGCACCGCTGGAGTGCCCGTGCCCCCCTTGGAGCATAGTCTGAAATTGGGCAATCCGGTGCGCAGATATTGGTTCTCGACCGTCCAGACATCCCCGCCCTTCAAGACCATCCGGCCGGGTGCAGAAAGATTTTCATAGGCCTCTAGTGCGGCCTTGAACGACGCGAATTCCTGATACCCGGCAGGCAGGTTCATACTGGTAAAATCGCCATCGGCGGCCACTGCCAGCGTTTGCGCACCGGCATAAACAACCTCCGGATTTCCGACCGCGATCTCGACGGTATCCGTAGCCATGTTACCAGAGGCGTCCAGCGCCGTGACTGTTACACTATGGGTGCCGGGGGTTTCGAAAACATGCGCAATGTGGGGCGTGTAGCGCACCGATTTATCGCGATGGGCCTGATGCAGTTTCTGCGGCACATCATATGTTCCACCATCACCAAGCGACCACGCATAGGACACCTCGTGGAATGCGGGATCATATTCCTGCTCCACGGCTTGAGGTGCGACATCGAAACCAGATACCCGCGTGGTAAAATAGACCCCTTCGGGGGCCACTTGATCGGCGCTACGGTGAACCTCGATCACGATATCTGCGAGACCGGTCTCTACCGGGTCTTCGCCAGATGCGGCCACCAAAGGGGAAACTCCCAAGCAGAGACCAATCATTGGGCCATATCCGGCAATAAACCTGCGATAAGGGACAAATGGAGTATGTTTTTCTCCGCCCAAGCGGAGCAAGCCTGCGCAACGGCAAGCTGTTTCGTAAAGATCATTCTGTGACTTCCTGATGGGGCAGATGGCGAATGTGCAAACACGCCGTTGAAGTCGTGGAAACTTACATTCAGACCCTAAAAACTGGTAATGGCGGCGTACGCTGCTCTGAGCCGAGCAGCGTATGGAACCTGTTGCCCTCTCATCCGCGCTCCCGTATTTGACGGGGTGTTGATCCGGTATTGGGGCGCAAGGTCTTGAGAATTACGTTTATTCTTCCATATGCGTCCCTGGCTGGCGGCACCCGTGTCGTGGCAATATATGCACGCAAGCTGGTTGAGCAGGGGCACGACATCACAGTGATCTCGCAACCTGCCCCGCACCACCCGCGCTGGAGGCTGGCTCTGCGACGGCTGCTGGGACGCCCGCCTCTACGTGTCTTCAAGCCGTCCCCGCTTTTGGATTTTCTCGGCGCAAATCACATCATTCTCGACAGGTGCAGGCCCGTCACAAACAGCGACGTGCCCGAGGGTGACGCGATCATCGCCACATGGTGGGAGACGGCTGAATGGGTGGCCGGTCTAAGCGCAAGCAAAGGTGTTAAAGCCTATCTCATCCAAGGCTACGAGGTGTTCGGCACTCAACCCCGTAATCGGGTCGCAGCGACCTATGCGCTGCCCCTGCATAAGTTTGCGGTGTCCAGTTTCGTGCGCGACGCGCTTATGACCCGTCACGGTTGCAAAGAGGTCGAGCTGCTCCCCAACTCTGTCGACCTGGAGCAGTTCAATGCCCCTGTCAGAGCGCGCGGAACGCCCTTCACGGTTGGGTTTCTCTACACCGCCAACCCGATCAAAGATGTGGGGCTCGCCATCTCTGCGTTGGAGCAGGTCAGACACAGCCTGCCTGACATTGAAGCCATGGCGTTTGGCGCCCGCGCGCCCAAGGATGATTTGCCGTTGCCCGATTGGGTCACCTATCATCTCGATCCGCCACAAGACCGCATTGCAGCACTTTATTCCAACTGCGATCTGTGGCTGTTCACCAGCAAGGAAGAAGGCTTCGGGCTGCCATTGCTGGAAGCTATGGCCTGCCGCACACCTGTGCTGGCAACCCGTGCTGGTGCGGCCCCCGATCTGATTGACGGCACCAACGGTGTGCTGCTGGACAGTGACGCAGATGCCTTCGCCGCAGAGATTATCCGCATGGCGCAGCTGTCGGACCTGCAGTGGAAAACCTGCTCCGACACCGCCTACAAGACTGCCCATTCCTATAGCTGGGATGACGCCGCAAAGCGGCTGGCAAGACGGCTGAGCGAGATATCATAAGCCGCAGGCCGAGCAGAACGCCCCTTTCTCCCCTTGGCTCGGTCATTATAATGTTCCAATTCCCAGCAAGGGTTTGGCCTCTGCAAGACGGATATGGTAGTAGCAAGTATATGGCATTTTTAGAAACTGGACCCACGATGATAGATTGGTCAGGTCACCGCCAGAGCACCCCTTCAATTGCCGTCAACGTGGCCTCCGCCGCTGTGTTATTGACTGAGCTCGAGGACCGGGTGGCCGCGGGGCAGGGGTTTTCTGTGGCAACGCTCAATCTTGATCACGTCGTCAAAATGCGCGCATTGCCCGACTTCCACGAAGCCTATGCAAACCACTCTCATATAACCGCTGACGGCAATCCTATTGTTTGGCTGTCGCGCTTGTCCGGCCACCAAATCGATCTGGTTCCCGGAAGCGAACTGATCGATCCTATCTGTGACATGGCCGCCAGCCTCGATGCGCCAGTGGCGTTTCTGGGCTCGACCGAAGCCTCTTTGGCCGAAGCCGCACGCGTTCTCAAAGGGCGTTATCCGGGTTTGACAGTGGCCACATGTATCTCACCCCCTATGGGTTTTGACGCGACCGGCCCTATGGCCGACGCCTGTATAGAACAGCTGGCCGCCTCCGGCGCCCGCATCTGTTTCTTGGCTTTGGGGGCCCCCAAACAAGAGCTATTTGCCAGCTACGCGGCACCTAAACTGCCCCAGATCGGCTTCTTGTCTATCGGCGCCGGTCCGGATTTCGTCTCGGGGGTGCAGACCAGAGCGCCGAAAATCGTGCGGAAGCTGGCCGCCGAATGGCTGTGGCGGCTGGCCACCAACCCAGCCCGTTTCGCTGGTCGTTACGGTAAATGCATTGCATTGCTGCCGGGGCTTTTGCGCGATGCACTCCGCGCCCGCGCTGTCGGGAACAAGCGCGGCCAATGAAAATGTTCCGTCACATAACAACCAGTCCGGGGTAAGCTCATGTTCGCTTATTTTGCCCTATTTTCCTGGCCTGTTGTGGTGTTCATCCTGTTCGCACGGCTCAAGGCGACAGATGCCCTGATCTGGTCCATCCTCGGGGGCTATTTGCTGCTGCCGGTCCGGACTTTGTACAATCCGCCTATTTTGCCAACTCTCGACAAGAGCTCTGTCCCTGCCATTGCAGCTATGTTGGCGGTGGCCGTCTGGTTGGGTCAGCAAAGCAAAGCCGTAAGAACAGGCGCACAAGGCAATGGCGCGCAGACGTTTCAGGGCAGTGTTATTTTGCCCGGATGGCTACCCGGCAGCACGATCATGCGCATATTGCTTCTGGTGTTGATCCTCGGCACCTTTGCAACTGTCCTGAACAATTCCGTCCCGCAGATATATGGGCCGAAAATCTCGCGGGGGCTGCGCCCCTTTGATGCGTTTTCGGATACTCTCACGGCCCTGACCATGTTGCTGCCGTTCTTTCTGGGGCGAAAAATTCTGGCCCATCCCGACGCCCATAAAGATATTTTACGCATCGTTTGCCTTGCTGGTCTGGCATATTCCTTGCTGGCCCTCCTTGAGGTTCGCATCTCCCCGCAGCTCAGCAAAATGCTTTACGGCTATCATCCGGGCGGGTGGCTTCAAAACCTGCGTGGCGGCGGCTATCGACCGACCGTCTTTTTGGCACATGGCCTATTTGTTGGTCTGTTTTTCTCCACCGCGGTGCTCTGTGCGCTAGGTTATAAGCGTCTGGGTTACAAAAGATATCTATGGGCCATGCTTTGGCTGCTGATGACGCTCGTACTGGTCAAGTCCCTTGGTGCACTTATAATTGCTTTGTTGTTGATGCCACTGGTTTTGATTGCAACCCCGCGGATGCAGATGCTGGTGTCGTCCATCATTACGATTTGTTTTCTCAGCTATCCCGTCTTGCGCACCAGCGGCTGGGTGCCGGTAGATGCTTTGGTGTCGTTTGCTGCAAAAATAGATGACCGCCGCGCAGGCTCCCTGAGTTTCCGCTTTGAGAATGAAGATATCCTCCTCGAGAGGGCGGCACAGAAACCGGTGTTTGGATGGGGTGGGTGGTCACGCTCACGGGTGTTTGATGAAAAAGGCCGTGACATCAGCATCACCGACGGGACCTGGATCATCAAGCTGGGCGTAGGAGGCTGGGTCAAATATATTACCGAGTTCGGGCTCCTCACTCTCTCGGTGCTGCTCCTGACCTTTCGCAAACGACGATATGAAGTGGCTCTTTCCACCTCGCTTCTCTGCGTCGTGCTGGCGGGTAATCTGATTGACCTAATTCCCAACTCGGGGCTTACCCCTTTAAGCTGGCTGATCGCAGGGGCCTTGGCGGGGCGGCTGGAATTGACCAAGGCCGAAATAAGCCAAGCTGATGAGCCGGACCCGGTCGACAAAAAGACGCCCGGCTATTCCAGGCCACGACCTGAACACGCGCCTGCATCCGCACGCGCCCACGTTCCAAAAGCGCGATCCGAAAAGCAGTATTCACGCACGCCCGTAAGGCCCTCGCAGTGACCCGCCCGCATCTCAATGTCGGCGCGGTCGTAATTGGCCGCAATGAAGGTGCCCGCCTAAAGCGCTGCCTCAGCGCGCTCCGGCCACAGGTTGCGCGGGTGATCTATGTCGATTCCGGTTCCACAGATGGCAGCCGGGAAGCTGCGGCATCACTTGGCGCCGAAGTGATCGCCCTTGATCTGGAGCAGCCTTTCACCGCAGCGCGCGCGCGCAACGCAGGCCTTGCGCAGCTACGGACAGGTGAGGTCATTCCCGAACTGGTGCAAGTTATTGATGGCGATTGCGAATTGCGCGATGGCTGGCTCGATACCGCCTTGCAGTTTTTGGCACAGACCCCAAAGGCGGCAGTTGTTTGCGGCAGGCGGCGTGAACGCCATCCAGAGGCGAGCATCTATAACCGCCTCATCGATCTTGAATGGGATACTCCTATAGGCCAAACCCGCGCCTGCGGGGGGGATGCTTTGATGCGGCTGGAGGCCCTGCACTCCGTTGGGGATTTCAATCCAACGCTGATCGCCGGTGAGGAACCCGAACTATGCGTACGCTTGCGTCAGGCTGGTTGGTCGATCTGGCGGCTGGATGTTGAGATGACATGGCATGACGCGGCCCTGACCCGATTTTCGCAATGGTGGACGCGGGCCAAGCGGGCGGGGCATGCCTATGCCGAGGGGGCCGCACTTCACGGGGCACCACCCGAACGCCATAACGTTGTCCAAACCCGCAGGGCCTTGATTTGGAGCGCAGGCACGATGGTGATCATCCTTGCCGGGCTCTTTGTGTCACCATTGTTTTACATCGCCCTGCTGGCATGGCCTGCGCAAATCCTGCGCCTCGCGTTACGCAGCCGGGATCCGGCACAAGCATTTTTCCTGAGCTTGGGGAAACTTCCCGAAGCCCTTGGCGTATTGAGCTACTACCGCGCGCGGCTTACCGGCCGTAAAAAGAAGCTGATCGAATACAAATAGACGGCAGTCCCTAGAAGCGCGGCTGCAATCCTTGCTCCAACATCCTGCGTCCCAGATATCTGGCACCCGGTAAGGTCCAATGCCCGTAATCATAATAGATCGCGTCCCCCCGGTCGGTCACGCTTTCGCAATATTCCAGTCCAGAGTCGCATATAAAGCCCGACTTTTCGATGTAAGAGACCTCGGGATACGTGGTGACGAGCGCTTTCAGGCTGTCGTTAAAAGCGGCGATTTGAGGATCGACGCTGTTATAAAACAGCTGCCCCGAAACATTGGACGGGAATGTCTGCGCCCCGGAAAACCCGCTGTCGCGCGCCACTTTGCGCAGCAACTTCGGGGCCTCCGGTGCATATTCGACGGTATTCGAAAACACACTCACTGCTTTACCCATATCCGCCAAACCGCTCAGATAGGCGCTGACGATATCCAAGGGGCGTTCCATCTTGTGCCAACGCCCTGTCAAAATGACATGGGTCGCACGGGCAAAGATATCAGGCGCGCGCGCGGCAAACTCGCGTGGGCAGGTTTGATAGATATTGCCGTCCTCAGAGATCGCACGCGCCGCGACTTTGCAGCCGACATATAGATCCCGCCGCAGAAAAACAGCGTCTGGATAGGCGTCTTGATTGAGAACGAAAGCATTGAAGATGTCTTTGGAATGGGAGTCCCCCAAGATCAGCACGCGCGCGCCGGAACCCTGAGCCAGAAAATCACGCAAACGCGTCTCTTCTTGCCCTGTATCGCGCAGCAGGGCATAGCTGCGGTCGCGCGCTCGGGCCGGGTCAATCAATGGTTTTTGTAGAAGCGCTACCGACCGGCTCGGCAGACCATCTTTTACATGGATCGCCAGCCCCAGCCCGATCAGCGCGGACAAAGCCAGCGCCGACACCGTAAAGACACCCCGTCGATCTAAAAGCGGCGCGGGCTTCTTGCGAAACGGCGCTTCAACGAAGCGCCAGCTTAGATAGGCAAGGCTGAAGGAGGCTAGAACCAGCAGCGCAATCACCCAAGGGTGTGGCTCGAAAATCGCTTTGATGCGGGCAAAAGCCAAAAGCGGTTGGTGCCACAGATACGCAGAGTAACTGATCAGCCCCAGCCCCAAGACCGGGCGTAGAGACAAGGCTTTGGCGACAAGAGTACCTTGGGCCGCAAACAAGATAATCAACGCGGTGCCGCCGACAGGGAGCAGCGCGTAAAACGATGGGAAGGGGGTCGTTTCGTCGAAGGCGAAGATAGAAATTCCGATCAGACCCGTCCCCAAGATCGCCAGCCCCTCATGTGTCTTTTGACCGTAAGATGACTGCGCAAAGGCACATAGAGAGCCTGCCAGCAATTCCCAGGCCCGGGTCGGGGCAAGGTAGAAATTGCCGCTGGGATGCACACGCGAAGCCCAGTCACTCAACACAAGGCTGATCGCAGCCAGGCCCATGATAATGAGGCCGACCCGCCGCGCCTTCAATGGCCACAGCAGCACCAACAAAATCGGAAAAACTACGTAATATTGTTCCTCAACCGCCAGAGACCATGTGTGGAGCAGCGGGTTTTCCTCTGCTGCAGGTTCAAAATAGCCGCTCTGGCGATAGAACAGAATATTGGAGGCAAACACCGAAACCGCCACAAGACCCTGCCCGAAATCTTTCAGCTGCGAGGGGAGCATCCACATCCACGCAAAGGGCAGACAGCATATAAGCACGGTGAACAATGCGGGCAAAATTCGGCGCGCGCGCCGCTCGTAGAACGTCAGGATCGAAAACTGCCCCCTAGCCAAATCAGCCAAAATAATACTGGTGATCAGGTAGCCCGAAATCACAAAGAAGATATCCACTCCGACAAAGCCGCCCGCAAACAGCCCGAGCCCGGCGTGGAACAAAATGACCGGAACCACAGCAACTGCGCGCAGCCCGTCGATCTCTGGTCTGTATCTCATGGGATCAACGCCATGATGTCATCCAGGTGCAGCCAACACGCAAAGCCCGTTAGCCCAAGCCCCAGAGCCAAAAATCTCAGATCGCTCCAATGATCATTGGCCTTGTAGCGGGCCACAAAAACAATGCGCATCGGGTAGGTGGTCAAGGCCGCCAGACCCGGCGCCAGAATTGCACCGAATAGACCATACCAGTTCACGCCAACAAACAGATAGATCAGCTGCGCCGCAGCGGTGCAGGACAGCAAAATAAAGTGGCGCTTTGAATCGCCATTCGCGAGCAGCGCCCCCCCATAGCCGTTGAAGACCAGTTGCGGCACGGCCGCGAGGCTGACCAACACGACAATCGGTCCTGCCAGAACATAGCGGGGATCATATAGCGTCTCGATCAACGCTATGCCCGCATAAGCCAACGGAATGTTCAAAATGAACGTTGCCGTGACCAGAAGGCGGCGTGCCCGTGAAATCTGCCTGCGGTTGCTCATACTCTCGGCGGGCGGCTTCATTCGGTAAAGCGGCAGAACAATCTTGCCGTTCAGGGCCATGCCCAACATCAACGGCATTGTGCCCAAAAGCATCCCGATGCTGTAGACGCCAAGCTCGCTCAAAGAGACGTAGCCGCCCAAAACCGCGCGGTCCCCTTGGTTGATAGCAAAGCCTGCAACCGTGCCAAGGAAGATGTATTTACCAAACCGGATCAAGCCGGACGCAGTCTCTCGCTCCCAATATAATCGATTGCGAATACCCGGCAAAATCAGGTGGAACAGCACAACCCGCAGCACCTCGGAGATCAGGCCGCCAATCACCAGCGCCCAAACGGATCTGAGCATGTAAGCCAGCGACACGGTGATGATGATCCCGACCACTTGTGCGCCCAGGTCTATAACGGTCTGGCGTCCTAACATCAGATGCCGGTTTGCCGTGGCAATCTTTGTTGTCCTGAACCCTGCAATTAATGCGCTCAATCCCGCCACAGGTAAAAGCTGGCTCAGCATCGGCTCGTCATAAAGGCTCGCCGCCGGCAGGGCCAACGCACAGGCCGCCAGCCACAAGAACACGCCTCGGGCAATTTGCATCGTCCATGCGGTATTCAAAAACTCGGGCTCGTCACCACGAGGGTTCTGGATGATCGACGTCTTGATGCCGATATCGGAAAACATCGCCAAACCAGCCATGAACACCTGCACCAAGGCCATCAGGCCAAAGGCTTCGGGAAACAGCAATCGGGTCAGCAGCAGGTTCGACGCAAGCCGCAGCACTTTGCTGCCCCCGAAACCGACCACCGTCAAGGCACTGCCGCGCAAGGCGCGCTTACCGACTGAATCGCCTGAAAATGTTGAACGCAGCCTGTTTTTCACAATGTCCGTCCTTCAAGATACCGCGGCCATAGCCCACTCATCAGGCCCGCACCAGTTTGATAGCTGTCACTTTCGATAGCGAATACCCGCGCGCTCAAACGTGCCGATCAGCGCCTCCCCGAACATGGCGTCAACAGTCCTCGTATAATGGCCATCCGGTTGAAAACCGCTGGAATCCTGTGGGTCGAAATGTTCTGTCGTTGCGAAATAGACGATGTCATCCGCGTCGAGAACGGGGCGGGCAATCGCCAACAGGTCCGGATCGCCTTGCTGTCGGGACTGGATAAGAAACACAACAGGGATCAGCCCGTCCGCGCGCGCTGATCGGGCAAATTGCCCAATCATGCGGCGCAGCACCTCGGGGTAATCATAGTCTTGCGTATTTTGGATCAGCTCCCGCTTCCTGTCTTGAATGGTGCTGATCGCAAGGGCGCGTCGCACTAACCTGACAAACGGGGAGGCATCCAGACCGGGCCAATAAAATGCGGCTTTGACGTATAACGCATCTTCCGCTTCAAGCTGTGCCGCCCAGTCCTGTGCCGCTTGCGGATCTTCTCGGAGCGCCAGTTCGTCTGCCATGCTTTCAACCAAAGGGTGAACTGCACGCAAACCTCCCTCAACGGTATTGGCATCATCAAGATGAAAGACAGGGTAGGTCAAAGGCGCTGGCTGCTCAAAATTCCAGGTCCGGTTGCTCATCGCGGACATCGCTGACACCGACGAAGACAAGAGCCCCAGAATGGCAATATCACCCGACCGCCGGTTTGGCTGGTCGCGCAAGAACGCTTCATAGACCAAATTGGGAGGCGCCGCCGGGCCACCATGCAAATCAAAGCTCAGCTCTGGGTCAGCCTTCTTGGCGCCGTTCAAAATCCGGCCTGAAAACGACATGCCGTAAGACCGCAAAACCGGGCCAGCGCCGGCATCTTCGTCCCGAAATCTCTGGGCGGATTTGTCCATCTCCGCCGGAAGCCACGCGACTTTGAACAGGCTGTCTTTCAAGCCCGGATTCTCGATCCAGCGATCCAGCTTTCCCGGAACACTGCGCCCATATTCAAAGAACCTCACCAACGAAGTCACCGCACCGCGCGTCTCGGCAAGATGAAGGATTCCGGCCACAGCCAGATCAAGGACGACGAGCATCATCAAGGTTAAGCCAAGCACACCAAGTTGTCGTTTCATGCCTGCCTCCTAGAACTGAAAATAGATGAAGGCCGAACTGGCCGAAGTGGAGCCGAACGCCAGAAGGTAAATCATACCGGCATATAAGGCCGCTCGCAGGGGCAGATAGCAATTCCGGTAGAATTGCACATCTCCCGTCATTTCCACGAGAAGATCCCACATCGTTAAGAACACCAGCCCTAAAAGTGCCGCGAAGGGGACCGAAGGCATCGACATGGAAAGATACGCCCGGTCGCCGCCGCCCAAAAGCCGGGAAGTGAACTCTACAATCTGCGCAAAAGACTGCGCCCGGAACAAAAGCCAGCCATAGCAGACCACCTGAAAAAACGCGCCAACCGCCAGCAACCGCCACAGCCAGCTGCCCAAACTACGGCGTTGACCCTCACCCACCCTGTCATGACGCCCTGCAAATGCGCGGTGCGCCGACAAGAGGCCACCTTGATAAAGCCCCCATAGCACAAAGTTCCATGCCGCGCCGTGCCACAGGCCGCCAAGCACCATCGTGGCCATCAGGTTGCGGTAGGTAAACCAACGTCCGCCGCGGTTGCCCCCTAGCGAGATATAGAGGTAGTCACGCAACCATGTGGACAGGCTGATATGCCACCGCCGCCAGAATTCTTGCGGATCGGCCGCGAAATAGGGTTGGGCAAAATTGCGCATCAACCGGAATCCCAACATCTTGGCTACTCCGCGTGCGATGTCGGTGTAGCCGGAAAAGTCGCAATAAATCTGGATCGCAAAGAGCCAAGTAGCAAAGGCAATATCCAGCCCCGACGGGCTAGGGTTGGCATAGACCGCATTCACCGATGGTGCGATGGCATCCGCGATAACCACCTTTTTGATCAATCCCAGCAAGCACAGAACCGCACCGCGGCCAACCGCATCCCAGCTTAGGGTGCGGGGGAGGGCTATATTGGGCAAAAGGTTGCGGGCGCGCTCGATGGGGCCGGCCACCAGCTGCGGGAAAAAGGCCACGAACAGCGCAAAATCCAGAAAGTCACGGGTGGGCTTCAGGTCGCGGCGATAGATATCGATCGTGTAGCTTAGGGTCTGGAAGGTGTAGAACGAGATGCCCACCGGCAGCACAATGGACAAGGTGATTGGCCCGGCCTCCAGCCCCGCCATCGCCAGCAGCGCCTGAAAACTGTCGGCAAAGAAGCCAAAATATTTGAAAACGCCCAACAGCCCAAGATTAACGGCCAGTGATGTGCTGACCAGGATCTTCCGGCGTCGGGTGTCGTCCTCGGCCCCCAGCCGAATCCCGATCAGATAATCCACCACGGTAGAAAACACGATCAGGCCAAGAAAACGCCAGTCCCACGCGCCGTAAAAGACGTAGCTGGCCACCAGAAGCATCCGGTTCTGCCAACGATGCGGCAGCACCACATAGAGCCATGAGACAATTGCAAAGAAGGCCCAAAATCTCAGCTCGGTAAATAGCATGGAAAACTGCGTCCCGCTTAAGGCTTCTTATTTTTCAGGCCACCGGCCCGGGTCCAGAGGATCACCCCGATATAGAACACCCGCAGCATCTCACACAAAAGAAAAGAGCCGACCCAGAAAGGCCGGCTCTTTCAAATTAGCTAAACAGTCTGGCTTAAGCAGCTTTGCGCTGCTTGCGGCGACGTGCGACGCCCAGACCACCCAGTGCCGTGCCCAGAAGCAAGAAGCCTGCTGGCAGTGGAACCGGAGCAACTTCAACCGCAGCCAAAGCGAAGTCGGCTTTGCCGATGTCGTCATTGGTCAGGCTTGCGAAGAAGGTAAACTGAGTTCCAACAAGGCTCAGGTTTTCCAACTCGGCATAGCCGCCTTGGGTTGGGAAGACATCGTCGGCATCTTTAAATGCAGCAACAGCACCTGGCACAGCGCCAACGGTGATGTTCGCAACTTCATGGGACAACCCAGTACGTGCGATGAACAGGTCAAGGAAGTAGGATCCAACCAGACGAACATTGCGATCAAATGTCAGGGTCAAATATTCGGAAGGAGCGGTCACTTCGTCGTTGTCGATGCCGACACCGTCGTTGTCACCGGCAATAACACCCACCGGGCCTCTGCCAGTTTCGTCCGTATTCGGAGCGACTGGAAAACCGGTCAATGTCCAGTTGTTTGAACCAAGCGAGCCGGAAAAGCCGGTCCCGGTTGCACTAAAGTCAATCAATGCGGCGGAAGCTGATAGCGACCCAGCCACAGTCAGCACAGCGGCAGTAGTAGTCAGTTTCAGAAAGTTTTTCATTGGTTACGCCCTCAAATAAACATACAAGAAGGTGCAAAAAATCACTTAAAACACCTAATTCACCTATAATCTTAACATATCCTTAACGTCATGGCAGCATAAATTCCGCATATTCTCCTTATTTTTGCCAATTTCTGGAATTTACAAAATATAACAGCAAACCACTGAATCTAAAACGATTAAAGCGTACACGCGGCCAAATTGCTCTGAACAAGTTCAGCTGCTTACCCCCCAAAAAGAGGCACTGTTCCCTGATTGGAAACAATATCCGGCGAGGATTAGCCTATTGTTACGGCTTCGATATTTTTCCCTTTTAAGGTGATTCTCACCCCATCCCGCGCCAGCAAATCAACACGTGCGACGACCCTGCAACCTTGGCAATTCTGCGTCTATTGCGGCAGCTAGGTTGGGAACATCTTCCTGAGTAAAGAGTGTGTTATGTAGTCCCGGGACATATGCCACCGTAAGGCCGTTCTGTGCCATCTCCTGCACACAAGACAGGTTGGCGCGCCGCCATTCCTGAGACACGAACAGGGCGACCTGACCTTCAAAAACAGACGGGCGATAGGCCGTAAAAAGCTCGGTGTAGCGACGATAAAGCCTCTGATCATTTTGCGACTTGCCCATGAGTGCGGCACGTCGTTCGGGGTCAATGTCGGCGAAACTATCCTGCGCCTTCTGCTTTCGCAGCATCCCTTTGAGCTTCTTGAAATAATAGGACGCCCCCAGATCGACCGCCCTCATCAACAACATCTTTGGGTTCGTCCTATGCTCCATGAAGAACGTATCAATAAGGAGAAGGCTGCATATAGCCCCGTGCCGTTGTTGCAGAACGCGCGCGGTCTCAATCGCGAGGCAGCCGTCCTGACAATACGCGAGCAACCTATAGGGACCGGTTGGGTGGGCGTCATATATCTGCTCTGCCAGTCGAACAGCCAAATCCTCGAGGGCCACAGTGTCGAGGGTCTCGATCAGATCATTCGTCAGGCCGAATATATTCAGATTGTAGACTGGATATGTCCCACCCAGCTGGGCCGCCAATACGCTGTAATTTCCGGTCGCATTCACAGTAAAGAGTGGCGGCTCTTCACCATCTCCGTTGCGCAAAAGCCTAAGCGATGCAGCCGCGTGACCACGCCCCGAGGCAATCGCCTCAGCAATATCCAACAATGTTTCGGTGTTGAAAATAAGCGTGGTCATGATGTCCACACCAAGCCTCTCGCTCAACGCCAAAGAGCAATGCACGGCAAGAAGGGAATTCCCTCCAGCGGCAAAAAAATTGTCCCTGCCAGAAAGCCCTTCGACGTTTAAAATTTCCTCGGCCACATCAATCACGACAGGGAGAAGGGCTTCAATCTCCGACGACATCTTACCGGGTTCCGGCAGATCCCCCGTGATTTCGGTTTTCGATGCAGATGCAAGAAAAGCAGATGCCTCCTGCGCCAGTTTCTGGATGTCCAGCTTGCCGTTCGCGGTGAGCGGAAAATGATCTCGCTCAATCAGCGCACGCGGCACAGCAGCAGACGGCAACAGCGAGGATAACTCCGACTTCAGGCCTCTTGGTGCAGCATCGACCCCATCCGTAGCAACATAGTGCGCGACAAGTATCGGGTCGCCCCCCTGTGCGGTCGTGACAACGCTGACCCATGCATCCGCGACCAAAGGCAAACTGCCAAGCGCCTCTCTTATTTCAGGCAGGCTGACGCGCACCCCATGGATTTTGACTTCACTTAAATCTAAGCGGCCCAAGACTTCTATGCGCCCACCGTCCAAACGCCGCCCCAAATCTCCGGTGCGATACCATTGCGCGCCATCCCGTTGAACGAACTTTTCAGCGGACAGGTCCGGTTTGCCTCGATATCCCCGCGCAACTGCGCAACCTCCGATCCAGATCTCGCCTGTCTCTCCCACGTCGACATCCCGGCCGTCAGCGCCTGTGACGCAGATGGCCGCAAACACTTGCGGCATGCATATACTCGTCTCAAGTGGCGGCGCATTTCGATCATAGGCGTGAAACGCGACACCGGGGGCCTCTGTGGCTCCATAAAAGCCGACAATGTCGGCGTTGAGCAAATCATGCGCCCTCTTTTGCAGATCCGCGGACAGCGTCTCGCCGCTGCAAAAGATACGTCGCACACCGCCAAGCCGGTCCGCGACACCCGATCGCAGGAAAACGTCGAGAAGACTTGGTGTGATCCTGAAAGTCGTAATTCCTTCACGGGCAATAAGGTTAGCAAGGTCGCGAGGTTCGGTACGACCGTTCGGATCAGCGATAACAGCACGAAAACCCATAAGCAGAGGGTAGAATATTTCATCAAGCATTCCGATGAAGCTTGAGGGGGTCCATGCGAGATCCACGGTTCCAGCGCCTGAGGGGCTTGCTTCGATGATCTTCTGCAATCTCCCAGTGTAATTGGCGTGCGTAATCTCGACCCCTTTGGGGCCGCCACCGGACCCTGACGTATAGACGACAAAGGCCAAATCGGGATCTGCGGGGACCACCTGTCCGGGCCCGTTATCCACGATATCAATTGAAGCCGAGGAGCCGGGGGGGCAGGAGGCGGATTTCTGTTGCGATCTCGTCATGACAAGTCGCGGATTGATATCAGCGAGAATGGCACGGCGGCGCTCCTCCGATGCCGTAGGATCAATTGGGACCACGCACCCTCCTGACATCACGACGCCGCACATTCCGATGACGAGCTCAAAAGAATGCTCGATCTCGACGGCCACAGGCTCCCCTGCAACAAGGCCGAGCCGGCTCAGCCTCGTTGCTGCATGGCGTGCTGCTTTGAGCAGATCTGCGCAGGTCAGCTCCGCACCACGAAACCGAAAAGCGCAGTGATCCGGATTCGCTTTAAGCGCCGGTGTGATCAGTTCGTGAAGATAGACAGGTGCGATCTTGGCCGTCGAAACTTGCGTTTCGGCGGTCGTCATGGCCGCCATCGATGAAGCAGAAGGGTACCGACATCAGTGAAGCCAAGGCCGCTCAGACCCCGCATTGAGGCTTCAGAATAAGCATGTACAAAGGCGTGCGTTCGGCCCTGCTGCGCCGCATCGTGCAGCCGCCGTTTCACAAGTGCACGGTAGATGCCGCGCCCTCGATGCCCTTCTTCGGTGCAAGATACTCTGAGCAAGACCGTAGGGCCCGTCCCAATATAGGATAAATACCCAACGCCCACCGGCGTATCGTCATCATCAACCATTGCGACATAGACGTCCGAGTTTTGAAGCGGGGAAGACGTCATATAGGCGTTATGAAATATTGTCCCGACCTCGTCGGGGACGTCGAACCCTTTTGCCATAAGCCGCCAAACACGGTCATCGGTATGATCAGAAACCTTCCGAATGCGGATACCAGCCTCTTGATCCAGCGGCTCGCCCGGTGCGATGGCCCTTACCATCGCTGTAACCTCCAGAGGCGGGCCGACGAAACCACGGCTTTCCAAGAGGGATAGCAGCCCGCTCTTGGCGCAACTCGGCCCGGTCATCCAGTCAAACCCGTGACCCATTTCGCCGCATCGCTCCAACACTTCGTCAAGTGCTGCGGTCGCAATAGCTTCGTCGTCTGTCGTCCAGCGCATCAAGCTGAGTACCGGATGTGGATGCGGCGATGTCCAGCCGTCAGCGCCAGCGATATTAACACAGTCAATCGTCCCGGGCTGAGAAATCAAACTGAAATGACTCGCAAGAATTTCTTCTGCGGATATTTCAGACGCCCCATCAGGGCGGCCGTCGATATGAGTCATTTTTTTCCGCCCCCTGAACGGTCGTGCGTATCCAGATAAAGCATGGAACGTCCGGCTTTGGTTAGGGCGGTGAGTTTTGGCAGTTCCTGTTCAAAAAGGCCCATCTCGATTTGCCAAAAGAACTTGGGTTGCGGGCCGGGATAAATATCCATCGTCGGGCCATTGCTGTAATAGGCATGAATCAAGACCGGCACTTCGCACAAAAAGAATTCGGCATAGCGCTCGAAACATCTCTCCGAGTCCAACTGTTTCACCGAGCTGATATGGTCATACAGGATGTCTCGAATACGTGTCCTGCCATGGAAGGCTGCGCTGAGTTCCTCGCGGTAGGTCTTCGGTGTGTTCTCTTCGATGTCGCGCCACTTCACGATATCCACACGCTCGGTTCGCTTGCCGTTAATGGCTTTCTGCACCATGCGCGTTATATCGGTAGACAGACGTTCGATTTTTGCGGCCTCTGCCTCTGGCAAATCATCGCTCTTGAATTCCGCCATGCTATTGTAGCGATACGGATCGTCGACCGGACACACATGACCATTGAGCCCGAAGCCGTCGCACAGGTCGATAAACCTATCAATATAGGGCCGGTTGAAGCCTCTGTTCTTGATGCTGATAAAAATCCATGCGTCACGCCCCTCCAAATCAAAATCGCCGGCGCGGTTCGTTAGAACACCACCAATTCCGGGCAGCATGCTTTCCTGGGCGGGGACCAACTCACTGACATTGAGCCCGGTTCGCGAAGATACATCCGCCGCGTCATCGGCAAGCGAATTTATCATTCGACCGCTATACATGACGTGCTTTGGCAGGCGCACTATGTTCAATTGACGTTTCGGTAGAAAAAGCTGTTTGCGCGAATTCGTGGTTTACCATGGCAAGAAAACACCTTTCGAATTTCGAAAAACACAATAAACGTACGATAATAGCACATGGTCCGCTATCTTTGGTTTCTAGTCAAGGTAACGCCGCTTGTAGAGAGCAGGACTTCGCGCATAAGGCTCTACCGGTAAACCTCATACCCCGTCGGCGTTTTACTACTTCAAAAAGCTTTCAAACTCAGGATATCCGCGACCGCTTTTCAGCTTCTTTTCCGGGTTCGGGTAGGCAGCTTTTGAATGACTAATACCGGTTTCCACCAAGGCTTTTGCAATTTTGACAGTGATCGGAATCGGGTCGATCACTGGCACAAACCACCCCGCATCGCGCAATTTTTCCTGAAGCGATTGTGCAAGGCCCACCATGCCGGTACAGCCGATTATAAGCGTGTCAGCCCCGTCATTTTCCAAAGCCAGAATGGCCTGCTCGAATAGCTTTTCCTTTAGCAAATCGCTTTCGCAATCCAATTCAAGGACCGGGACATCGACAGAGCGGGTGGACGCGTATTTGTCCCAGGCGCCATAAATGCGGGCTTGGTTCTCAAATCGGACGCGCATATTCGCAGCAACCGCCAAGACACTGTAACGATGCCCCAAAATGCACGCGAGGTTCATTGTCGTCTCGCATGGTCCAAGAACGGGAATTTCGACACATTCACGCGCGGGTCGCAAACCGGGGTCGCCCATACAATCGATAACGACAGCGTCAACGCCTTCGGCCTCAGCTTCAATAATCTTCGCGACGGTATCGGGCGCGGAAAGTATCTCATCAAGCTCGGTTTCAATAGAGGCTGCGCCCTTGCCGATTTCAACATAACTCAGGCGGTCTTCGGGCCCCAAGATCCCTTCAAAATCTGAAGCCTGAGTTAAACCGGTAGGAATGATCGGGGTAACGACGCGAATATGTAAGCTCATGGATTCTGGGCTAACATGATAACATCTGCCTACAAAGAGATTTGAGCTGGCGCAGATTTTGCCTGGCCCTGCGGGCTTTGGCCATGGATCGCGACCCAAGACGCATTCAGGCGCTTTTGTCGAATTCTGCTGCGGTCTTTGCCTCATGATAAAGCGCATTATCGGCAGGATAATACTCAGCAACAAATGACATCACGGCTTCCGAGGACATGAGAGTTTCATTAAGTTTTGGAGCACCGCTTTGCGTGAACGCTCGAAACGCGATTTCGCGTAGCGTCACATAGGCTTTCATCGAAAGATGCTTTTGGCCAACGCCCTTCAGCCACTTTAAAGTCTTTGTCAAAGCAGGGTAGCGATAGGTCACGGTCGGATTCCAGACCTTGTCTCGGATCAGGGTCAGCCCATGCCGGCGTTCCAACACCTCAAACAGCGCATCAACATGGTCCATCGCATAGACATGGGTGATCACGCGCGCGCCTTCGAGAAAGACATAATCTTCTTGCCGTGCAAACAGAATATGGGAGCGGTCGGGCAGCCCTTCGAGCCCTTGCATATACGCAATGACATCTTCGGCATGCGCTGCGATCTGCGCCGGGGTTAACTCACTCGGCTCCTGACCCTGATCTCGGATATATTGCGACATGCCGGAAACAAAGCGGTCCACGGGATCGCGCACGATCGTATAGGATACCACCGCGCGCAGCGCCTCGAAATCTTCTGGAAAATAGCGCGCCAACACGTCTAACGGCACATGGTTGCCGTTAATCCAGCCGAGTTGGGGGTGGTCTATGGAGTGATAGAATTTGCCTGCCGCATCATCTTGCTCACGCAATTGTTGGCGAATTGTTGACCCTGCGCATTTCGCAATATGGACAAATCCAAAATTCTTATCGCGATTTATTATCATCGTATGTCTACTTCAATCCGGTCCGGCAGGTAAGTTACTGTTTTATAGAAAGAGGCGCGGTTGAAGATACCGCGCGCCGGAAGCACTAAAGCTTCCCTGTAATCAAGGTTATGTTAATAATTACCAACATTTCCTTACTGCCTCCAGCTGAGCGGCTTAGCTATATTCGCCATAATATTGCTCTTCATCTGCTACATGGCGACAATTGTTCAGCACCACGCCCAAGACATTGGTGTGCTCGCCGACTTCTCGCTCGCAGATATCGAGCTCGCTCATGCGGGTCTGCTCGGCCCGCGCGACGATCAGCGCGCAATCAACATTTTTCAGGAAAGCCCGCGCATCATCGGTCACCAGCATCGGCGGCAAGTCAAAGATCATAATATCCGGAGTGAACTCCGTCTGAATGTCGTCGAGCACCTCAGAGGTCTGCTGCGCCAACAGCAACTGTGTCGGGTCGGAAACCGGATTATGCGCCATCGACAACGCCACATTCGTACGCAATCGCAGCATCTGTTCTTGCGGCGTCACATCACCTGTCAGCAGTGACTTGATGCCGTGCTGTGGTTTATGCCCCAAAACCTTGGCCACCCCGGGCCTGCGTAAATCCACGTCAAACAGCATGGTTCGGTTTTCACGTTGCCGCGAAAAGCCGACGGCCAAATTGCATGCAGTTGTCGTCTTGCCGCAGGATTTTGTCGGCGAGGTGATCGCCACGCGCTTCCAGCCGTTCTGGCGCATCAACAAGAACACCTTGGTGCGCAAAATGTCGAACGGGTTCGGCACGGCCTGCGCATTCAACGTCATGACGCGATTATGCATCAAGACGTCCAGGTTCGGCTCGAACGGCGTCAACTCATCCCAGACGGGCGGAACAGGCAACAGTACGCCACCTTTCAACGTGTCCGACGCCTTGCGTCCCGACGCGTCCGAGGTCACGTCACCACGCTGTTTTCGCGCTTTCCCGAGGGCTTTTTGCAGTTTTTCCATATCAGTGCGCTACTCGATCATAAATTTGTGACGACAACATCGTATCAGACAAGCTTGTCTTTGATCTTCTCGAACAGAAGATCCAGCGGCAGGTAGTATGTATCAATCGCCCATAAAGCTGCAGGCACACCAACCACAATGATCACCAGCAAGAGAACCTGATTGACCCGCCGCCATCGACGATGTGCCAAACTCTCGATACGTGGCACCGTGGCCAGCGGCGTGATCTGAAGCCCTTTGACGATATCGGCCGGGCGGCGGATGGTCTGGTTGATAAACTCTAGCAAAAGAAACAAGCCCGCTGCCAAACCCAGCCCCGCGGCGATACCCATGGCGACGATGGCGGGGCGGTTGGGGCTGGAGGGTTGCGTTGGCACACTGGCCGCTTCCAGCACCGAGATCCGCTCGCCCGAACCGGACAGCTCGACGCGCTCGCTCATGCGCGCCTGCGCCAGCCGGTTTACCGCACCGGAATACAGCGCTTGGATGTTTTGCAAATCGCGCTCCATGGCGCCAAGTGCGATGCCATTAGCCGGCGTGCGGTCGATCGTATCCTGCAAGGAGTTCAGCTCGGTATCTGTATCCGTGATTTCCTGACGCAAGGTCGAAATGCGCGAGTCCAGCTCTGCCAGACTAAGATCAAGCGCCGTGACCTGCGGGTTTTCTGATGACGTGCCGTCGCCAGCTTGCGGCACCTGCGCGGCGACCTCGGCGGTGAGCGCCGTTATCTGAGCCCGCAGATTTTTGATCTTCGGATTGTTCTCCGAGTAGACGCTCAGCGCCACGCGCAGCTGCCCTTCAAGGTTGCGCAGTTGCTCTTGCGCTGGCGTCAGCTTGGCGAACCGCGGCGCCTCGATCGTGCCTGTCGTCTCGAAGACACGCTGGATGGTGGCGCGCTGTGCCTCCAGCCCCTCCAGATCGCGTTCTGCGCGGGACAGCCGTTCTTGCAAAAGTGATTGCCGTCCCAAGCGGTAATCAAGATTTTCCGGTAGAGCCTCGGCGTTCTCGGCTTTGAAAGAAACAATCTTGGAGCTTTGAATATCAAGGTTCTCCGACAGGGTATTTACCTCCTGCTCGAAAAACGACAGCGTGCCTTCGGCGCTTCTGGTGCGGAAGGCAGAGTTGGTCTCCAACACGATGGACACATAGCGGTTGACCACCTCGGCGACCTTTCTAGGGGACCGCCCTTCGAAGCTGATCGACATCAATGTCGCCTTATCGCGCCCCGAGGTGCGCCTGATTTTGGTGGCAGCGCGCATCGCCCCGACAATCTGGTCAGGGCTCAACTCGGCGGCGTTTGGAAAGACATTTACCTGATTGGCGATGTCGATCAGGTTGGCGCGGGTCATCAGCCGTTGCTGGATCACCTCTAGCTGCTCGGACGCGTTGACCTGCACGGTCGAGCGCACCAGATCATCCGAAATCTGGGCAGACTCAACCAGCAGCGTGGCCTTCGTTTGGTATAAGGTCGGCAGTCGGAATGCGATTACGGCCCCTGCAATCGCCACCATCAAAAACAGCAGCACCATCACCGGCAACCGCCGCGACAGAAGCTTCAAGTAAAATTTAAAATCCGAAATCATTCTGCTATTTTTCCGCCTGAGCTAATCTGGTTGTGCAAGACATACACCTCGCGCGGCTCTATTTCTTTGGTCTTTATGAACAGCCCGTCAGCCAACAACTCACGGATCAGGTCAATCCCGACGCATGTGCGCTCCACGGACGCGGCATAAACCAAGGCCATGTCGCAAAGCTTGTTGACCAGACGCGGTACACCACCGGTTTCCTGATAGATGAGCTTAATCGCAAAACTTGAAATCTCATCTCCGGTGCCGCCCACATGCTGTAGCCGGTGACGAATGTAGTCGCGGGTCTCGCTGGCATCGAGCGGGCGCAAATGGCAGGTCGCCGATACCCGTTGGGCAAACTGGCGCAATCCGGGGCTTGTGACCATGTCGCGTAATTCGGGCTGGCCCACCAGAACCATCTGCAACAGCTCATCCTTGCCGGAATTGATGTTGGTGAACATACGCAGTTCCTCAAGCGCCCCGATCGTCAGGTTCTGCGCCTCGTCAATCACCAGGATCACATGCCGGTTCGCCGCGTATTCCGAAATCACAAAATCCTGAAACCGCTGGAACATTGAAATGTAGTTGTCTTGCGGATCCGTCGGCAGGCCCAAAGAGTACAACACCCAGTGCAGCAGATCGCCCTTGCCCCCTTGCGCATTGGAGATCAGGCCCACGGTCGTCCCCGGGCCCAGCGTCGACAGCAATTGCTGGACCAGTGTGGTTTTGCCCGCCCCGACATCGCCGGTAACGACAGTCAGCGGCGCACGGGTCATGACCCCATATTCCAAAACGGTGAAAGCGCGTTTGTGGCTTTTGGACCAAAACAGAAAATCTGGGTCGGGCGACAAGGTAAAAGGCCGCTCGGTGAAGCCGAAAAACACTGTGTAGAGCTCAGAACTCATAATATCGGCCACCCTCAATCAATAGCGACGTCTTAACGAAGTCTGCTCATACCGTGAACGCTTGTACATTTCGACCACGCAAAGCGCAGCCTGTCGTCTCATTATATATGAAAGGCGGCAAAAATAGGAACCACCCGCGTCGCTATTTGGTCACAACACTGCCGTCCTAATGCGGCAAACACTGACTACAAGAGCATTTTGACGTCGATTCGAGAGTGCTCGGACCTGAAATGGACGGAAATCTTAGAAATTCGTTAACAAAACCCGACTTTTTTGAAGATTGTCCTGCCCAACCTATGTAAATCTCAGTGTGATGACGCGCCTAATTCAGGCCGGATGCCTATAAAACAGGCGTATGCTCCCATAAATACTGGCGTTTCATCAAAGAAAGACTCGCAAATTAGCCGGTATCAATATATTTATATTAATTGTCGCTAGGCGATATCTGCTCACGCGACCGTGTGTAAATTGGCACATTGATGCCAAATGTATTTAGTTTAGGGGCCGGTACTGCTGCCGGAAGTTTATATGCCTTTTGATATTAACGATGGTGAATACGACGCCAAGCTGGCATCGCATCTAAGAACGCTGCCAAGCCAGCGCATAACCAACAACCCGCAGTTTTACCGCAATACCGGCAAACGTGTTGCTGATATCGTTTTGGTAGTTCTCACCCTGCCGATCAGCTTGGTCCTGATTTTGGGAGCCGCACTGTTGGTGGCGCTCGATGGCGGCAATCCATTCTATACCCAACGCCGTATCGGCCAGGGTGGCCGCGAATTCCGGATGCTCAAACTGCGCACGATGGTGCCGAATGCCTGCTCCAAACTCGAACAATATCTGGCCACCAATCCGGCGGCCAAAGCTGAATGGGACGCCACCCAGAAGCTGAAGAATGATCCGCGTATCACGACTATTGGTCGCGTTTTGCGCAAATGCTCCATCGACGAGCTGCCACAGCTGCTTAACGTCCTGTTTGGCTCCATGTCGCTGGTCGGACCACGTCCGATGATGGTATCGCAAAAAGGCATGTATCACGGCCATGGATACTATGCGCTGCGCCCCGGATTAACCGGGTTCTGGCAGATCACTGATCGCAACGAATGCGACTTCCGTGACCGCGTGCAACATGACGACGCTTATAACCGGTCGGTCTCGTTTGCCACGGACGCAGTTGTGATCTTGCGGACCTTCAATGTGGTGCTTCGCGGCACTGGGTATTGATCTCAGTCTGAAAACTGCGTCATCTTAGCATTTCAAAAGGGGCAAACATATTGTTTTGCCCCAAAATGCATCATGTCGATGACAAAGTGTCTTTGGCTGATAAAATAAAGCACAATCGCTTTAAATACATGAGGTATCGCACGTGCGTTTGGGTTCCCTAAGAAAATCTGTCCTGCCCTTATTGGTTTGTCTCGCCGTCGCCGGCTGTTGGAAATCCTCCGAAGAACGTGCTGCAGAGCATTACGATAACGGCCTCAAGCTGGTCGCAGAGGGTGACTTTGACCGTGCATTGGTCGAATTCCGCAACACGCTGAAACTGTCCAAAAACAATACTGACGCGCGGCGCCAGATGGCGCAGATATTCAAAGAGCGCGGCAATTTTCAGGCCGCCTACCGAAATTACCTAAGCGTGGTCGAGAAGAACCCCGAAGATCTCGAAGGGCGCATGGCGCTGAGCGAGCTGTCCTTTGCGATACGTGACTGGGAAGAATTTGACCGCCACTCCGCTGTTGCCGTCAGCCTCGCCCCCAATGACCCGGCGGTGCAAGCCATCAATACAGGCGTGCAATACCGCAATGCGGTTTTGGCAGAGGACTCGGCACTGCGCGACAGCTTGCTGGCCCAAGCCGAAACCCTTTCCCCTGACCAGCCAGATAATGAAATTTTGCGCCAGATTCTGATCGACGGCTATGTCTCTCAGGAAAAGTTCGACAAAGCCTTGTCGGAACTGGAAAAATCCATCGAAAACGACCCTGACGAGCTGAAGCTCTACTCTGCCAAGCTAGAACTCTTCGCGCGCCAGAACCGGCCCGACGCCATGGAAGAGGAAATGCGCCGCATGGTGGTGCAATTCCCGGAAGACGCGAATGTCAAAAGCACCCTGCTGCGCTTCCTGATCAGCCGCGATAAGCCCGATGAGGCCGAAGCTTTCCTACGCAACACCATGGCCTCAGCACCCGATGACAAGACCCGGATCGGCACATATACCAGCCTGATCCAGTTCCTGCTCGCCACTCAAGGAACAGAAGCCGCCTTGGCCGAACTGGAAACGGGTCTGGCCAAAGAGCCCGGTCAGGACACGCTACGCACCTTGCGCGCGTCGATCAATTTCGACACCGGCAAGCGCAGCGAAGGCATCACCGAGTTGCAGGACATCCTCAGTGCAGAATCCTCTACCCTGAGCAAAACCGAACAGCAGAATATCAAAGTTGCCCTCGCCAAAATGCTGGTGACCGATGGCAACGAGGTTGGTGGCCGCAAGCTGGTCGAAGAAATTCTAGCCGAAGATCCCAATTCCGTCGGTGCCTTGAAAATGCAGGCGGTCTGGTTGACCCGTGAGGACAACACAGACGGAGCCATCAACGCTCTGCGCACCGCGCTCGACGCGGCCCCCCAGGATGCCGAAGCTATGACCCTGATGGCCGAAGCTTATAAGCGGGCCGGCAACACCGAGTTGATGCTGAACTTTCTGTCCCTCGCAGTCGAAGCCTCCAACAGTGCCCCGCTTCAAGCGTTGCGCTATGCAGCGGCGCTCAATCAAGCGGACAAGCCGCTACAGGCGGAATCGGTCCTGATCAACGCGCTGCGTATCACGCCGGGGAATGTCGATGTGCTCACCGCGTTGGGTCAGATTTACCTTGCCATAGACGACGTACCGCGTGCCAGACAGGCGGTTGATACTCTGCGCAAAATAGAAACTGACAACGCGCAAAGCAACGCAAACGCACTCAACATAGAGCTGCTGGCCCGCGAGTCCGGTGTAGAGGAAGCCCTTGGCTATCTCGAAGGTCTCTCGCAGGAGTCAGGGGCCACCGGGGCGCAAGCCAAACTCGCCCTGCTGCGCGCGCGACTGGAAAATGGCGAAGGCGATGCCGCGCTGGAATACGCCAAATCGCTGGTGGCAGAGGATCCCGAGAACCTGCAATTGCGCAACGCTCTGGCCCTGACCTATGCCTCCGTACGCGATTACACGGCGGCAGAAACCGAATTCAAGGCCGTACTGGACGCCAATCCTACAGTTGTACCGGTCTGGCTGCAGTTGGCCCGCGTCTATATCGCAAAGGGCGATCAGCCAGCCGCTATTGCCGCAATCGACGACGGGCTTGAAGCCGTGCCCGGGGCCCCCGACCTGCTTTGGGGCAAAGCCTCTTTCATGCAGAACGCCGGTGACGTTGGCGGGGCGATCGACATTTACGAGGAGCTTTACAAAAGGTTCTCCGGATCGCCGGTGATCGCCAATAACCTCGCCAGCCTGCTCAGCACCTACCGCGCCGATGATCCAGACAGCATCGCACGGGCACAGGTTATCGCGCGGCGTCTCAAAGACAGCGATCTGCCCGCGTTCCAAGACACCTATGGCTGGCTCCAGCACCTCGATGGCGACCATGAGGCCGCCCGCAGCTACCTTGAGCCTGCCGCCGAAGGACTGCCAGACGATGTCTCGGTACAAGTGCATCTGGGGATGGTCTATGCGGCTCTTGACCGGAAAGAAGACGCCCTGCGCCAACTGCAAAAGGCCATCACCACGGCCGGCCCGCTCGGCACAGAAGCACTGGTCGAGGCCGCCCGCGCCAAAATTGCGGAGCTAGAGGCACAATAATGCCCGTGAAATGAGATTTCCGGGCCTAAAACCAGAGGCCGGACCACAATCAGAGTGGCCCGGCAGGCACATTAGCCGCCCTAGAGTCATCTGAGCACTTTATGTTTGGTAAAAATCAGCACATAACTTGCATAATCAGGTCCGCTTGCGGCACCATAATGCCGTTACCGAATGAGGTTTGATATGAAACAGTTGATGACCGCCCTGACGGGCTTGATCTTTGCGCTCACCTTAGGGTTCGCCGCGCAAGCACAAAGCAATTACCGCATCAAGTCCGGCGACACGATCACCGTCGAGGTACTCGAAGACAGCCAGCTGAACCGTTCGCTTCTGGTTCTGCCCGGCGGCACGGTCGACTTTCCCTATGCCGGCACCGTGACAGCCAGCGGGCGCACCGTGGGTCAGGTCCAGCAGGCGATCAAGGCCGGCATCGCGCCGCAATTCGCCAGTGAGCCAACCGTTTTTGTTTCTGTCAGCGCGCTGCGCCCGGTCGTTCGGTCCTCTGGCGGCGGCGCCCCCGCTGCTCCGGCGACAATCGACATCTATTTCACCGGTGAAGTCAGCGCCCCCGGCATCAAGAAGGTGGCCCCAGGCACGACCTTCCTGCAAGCCATGGCGCAAAGCGGCGGGTTTTCCAACTTCGCCGCCACCAAGCGTGTTCAGCTACGCCGCACCGATACCAGCGGGCAGCAGACAACCAGCATTATCAATTACCGCGCCCTCGCCAGAGGCGCGCGTCTGGCCAACGAAATCTATCTCCAGGATGGCGACGTGATCCTGGTACCCGAACGCAGACTGTTCGAATAATCCAAAGCCCGTGGGGGCCGCAGTGACAATAAAAAGAAAAAGCGCCGCAAACGGCGTAAAACAGGCACTACTCGCAAGCGTATTGATCGCAGTGCCACTGGCGCTGCCTTCCGGGCTGTCTTGGGCCGCCGAAGGCTTGAGCGGGCAATTCACCTTGGGCCAAAAGCTGCAGCACACGAATAAAACCGGCGTGACCTCGCGCCAGGACGAGGGCGCAATCTCGCGTACCGATCTTGGGGTCAGCCTGACATCGGAAACCCGCAGCCAGACCTTGTCCTTTCGCGCCGATACCGGGCTCAGCTACAACTTCTCCGACGTCGGCATCATGGACCGCTTTCAGATCGAGGATCCGCGGGTCGAGCTTGCCTACAAGCTACAAAGCCGCAACTCGGAGCTGACATTCGACGCCGATTACCGGCGCGCAGATCTGGATGAAACCGCCTTTATCGACAACGGGCTGATTGTGCAGGAGATCGTGACCGGCACAGGGCGTCGCGAGACCTATGCCTTGCGCTCGGGGCTAACGGTCGGCCGCGAGGGCCCGACAAAGCTGGAGCTGAACCTGCTCTATGGCGAGACAAACTACTCAGGAACCACCGATCCCGGTCTGGTCGACACCACCACCCAACAGATCGACGGGCGGCTGACCTTCCAGATCAGCCCCGTGGCCTCGGTCAATGTTTTCGCCTCCCACAAAGAGCTTGATGCGGAAACCGTAGGCTCCAATGACCGCACGACAGATCGTGTCGGCATCGGGGGCAGTTATGACATCACCCCGACCCTGACCGCCACGGCTGAAGTCTCCCATGACAAGATCGAAACCGACAATAACGCGGGCACGATCACCACCACAGATGGCATTGGCTATAGCTTCGGCCTGAGCCGCACATTGCCCAATGGCGAGCTGACCTTCGATTTCTCCGAAGAAGAAACTGTCAACGGCAAGCGCCGGCAAGCCACTGTCGGGCGTCAAACCACCTTCAAGCGCGGCACGATGGCCTATTCGCTTGGCGTAACCAAAACCGATGGGCTCTCGGCGCAACCGCTGGCCAATCTCAACGTCAATTACGAGCTCGACAAGCTGTCTTCCCTGAAGCTGACGGTCAGTCAGGCCTCTAGTGTAAACGATGACGACGAGACAACCATCAACAGCCGCCTCGGCCTCACCTATGCGCGCGAACTCAGCGCGCTAAGCTCCCTGACAGCGGGGCTGCAAGTTACCGATCGAAATACTTTGACAGCAGGCGGCGAGGATCAGACCTCGGTGCGGCTGAACCTGTCACATCGCTACGAAGTCGGCGGAGACTGGGAGTTGGTGTCGGGCTATACTTATACAAAGACCAAGCGTGACACGCAGGCCGACCGCAAGACGTCAACGCTGTTTGTCGGCCTTGAGAGGGCATTTGATTTCCGCCCCTGACCTCTTGGCTTTCTGTCAGGCACGGCTGAGAATGCAGCCATGAAGCTCGACCTCCCTTCCCTTCCCGACCGGGCCGATATCGCGCGGATGTGGCCGGTCTATGGATTGATCGTGATTTGCGTCGCCGTAGAGGCCGTGCTGCTTTTGGGGGACTCCGGATGGATCGCCGCGCCCCGATTGCGCCAAAGCGCTTATGAATATGCCGGCTTCTGGCCAGGGCTTTTGGGCCGCTGGACCCCGAATTACGCAGTACAGCCCTACACCATGTTTCTCACCTACGCTGTTTTGCATGGGGGGCTGACCCATCTTGTGGTCAACATGTTCACCCTGTTCAGCCTTGGCCGCGCGGTCGTGGACAGGGTTGGCCAATGGGGGTTCGTGGCTCTTTATACCGCGTCTGTCCTGGGCGGTGCCTTGGGGTTTGGGCTGCTCGCCAAATCCACGCAGCCCATGGTTGGCGCGTCGGGCGGGCTGTTTGGGCTCATAGGCGGCATTCTGGCATGGAACTATATCGACCGCTTCATCACCGCGCGCAGGCTCTGGCCGGTGTGGCGCGCGGTGGGGCTACTGGTGCTGCTCAATCTGGTCTTATGGTGGGCCATGGACGGGCTTTTGGCCTGGCAAACCCATTTGGGCGGCTTCCTTGCCGGTTGGGTGGCTGCCCTGCTGATTGATCCGCGCGCAGTACCGGCGGATTCCAGCGAGATGCTGTCACCCGACGGGCAGAATGGCGCCGATGACGCCCCTGCCCCGCTCTCAGGGGCTTCCCACAAGGATCGCGACACGCGGTAAAGGTCGCGCGCCGCGGTTCGGGCACATGATTTCGAGACGGCTCAACATGTGGATTGCCACATCAGCGCCTTGAAACCTCACGAGATTCACCCTCAGGACCCTCGATCATTTCCAAATCAGAAACACTGATTTGGGTCGGGTTTTCCCTACTTTTTTTAACCCGTCCCCTCCCCTTGCCAGATTAAGGCAAGCCCGCTGCGTGCGGAACTTCGCCACCCCGCGCGAGGAAATTCGCCGAGCGGGTCCATACAGGCTTGGCGCGCAGGGTTGTTTCGCATCGACAGATGCCGCACTTCCGGCCCCTCAAATCAGCAAAAAAACCCAAAAGGAACGCCACATTCCTGCCTCGAAAAAATCAGCCTGCGGACACCCTATTAACCATAAACCGACACGGAAGCAGGTGATGGATTGTTCACGACTGTGCTGGAATGAAAAAGCGGATAACGTATAAATGGAATTTAGAAACCTTGTTGTGGGCCAGGCCCTGCAAGCACGTACCATTTGTCTGGGGATACATGAGTACCAAACGAAATCCGCCTGCGCGGCCCATCATCTGGGCTCGTGTTAAGATGCTGGCTGCAATTCTCGCACTCTTAGGCGCTCTCGCTGGCATGGCTGGTGGCGGCGGTGGTGGAAGCAAGGCTGCGACGCCTGCTGCCCCGGCTCAACCAGGAACCTCTCCGTCAGACCCCGAGACCGTGGTCACACCGGATCCCGAGGCTGATGTCGTCGTAGAACCCGTAACAAACCCTGACCCTGTTGTGGTTCCACAGCCGACCCCTACAACGCCTGTCGTCGTTGTAGAGCCTACTCCCGAACCGGCCCCCGAGCCGGACCCCGTTGTCGTCGTAGAACCAACACCCGACCCTGTTGTCCCACCGGTCGTCGTGGATCCGACACCTGATCCAGAGCCCCCGACCGACCCTGTTGTCGTGGAGCCTTCCGGTCCCCCGACCCTTGGCTCGTTCAACGCCACTGCGACCGCAGGACGCGTGACAACGCTCGAAATCGACAACGCCGAAAATCTTGTTGGAGTGAAAATCATCTCCGGCCCGGACTATGGCAATGTGACAGTCAATCCAGACAACACCCTCGCCCTCGTGCTTACGGGAACGTCCGACACCACAGATCTGTCCTTCAGCTTTGAAGCCACCTACGCAGACGGCACCAGCACGATCTATGATGCCGGTGTCGACGTCTCTGCGGGCAGTCAGGCTGGCGGCTGGGGCATGGGCGAGTTTTACATGCTCCAAACCGATCAGGACAACAATCTGGTCGTCGAGCATGGCTTCAATCACGTCAAAGTCCACATCTCGGGCGATAACGACGCGCTGAGTCTTCAAGACATTGCCAATCTCGAGGGTATCAACGTCTCTGAAATCAACGGGAAGTGGTTTGAATCCCATTCCGAATACGGCGCCGATCCCGATATGGCGCTGGCCGAAGATGCAGGCAGAATGCTGTGGTCGCAACTGACCGGCACCGGCACTGAGCCCTCCTCGCACTGGCTGCTGTTCGAAGCCGGCCACGAGTATAGCGAAATGGGCCCCATCCTTGACCGGGGGACGACAGGCGAAAGTGAATTGAACCCGATCTATGTCGGATCTTATGGAAACGGCGAGCAACCGATCATCTCCTCACCAATGAATTTGGCTCAAGACGGCTATGAAAACGTTGTTTTTCAAGGCATTGAGTTCACTGGCGGCATCCGTTTCCTGCGCGGTGAGAACATCGCATTTGACGATATCAGCATCACCGGCGAAGAAGCTGTGTTCCAAAACATCGAGAACATTACTTTCCGCAATGCCGATGTGACCGACGTCGTGCACGAGGTTCCAAACGAGCTCAATGCAACAATCTGGTCCCCGCATGTCAACCGCATGACCGGGATTTACGGCAACAACAATCACGGGATGCTGCTCGAAGACCTGTATCTGGACCATAATGCCTGGGCAGATGACTATGAGGCAGATTTGTCTCTCAGCGGCGGCATGCCTCCCAGCCTTTATAGCCATAATATCTACCTCAATTATGGCAACTCCGATGTTACGCTGCGCGACACGATCACCGCGCGCGGGGCCTCATTCGGGGCGCAGGTCCGCTCTGGCGGATTCATCGAAAACAACGTCTTCTTGGACAATAACGCCGGTGTAAATTTCTTGGGCGGGACCGTCGAAGACGGCGTCAACCAAGGCAATTACACACTCTTCATGGACAATGTCGTCACATCCGGTGCGCATAAAGAAGTCACTGTGGGCCCGAAAGGCGGATTGACCATCGGTGCCGTTAGCAAAGCTGCGGATGCGACACTGATCAACAACATTATCACCCATCTTGCAGACCCCAATGATCCTGCCGATCTGGCCGGAAAATATACCGGCCATCAGGCTCTAAACCTGCAAGAAGCGCCCCTTTATAACGACACGATCATCTACAATTGGGTCGGCGGGCGCAACGTAGACAAGCAAGACCAGTTTGACCAGAATATCGACGGTCTGAACACCTCGGTCCTTGACGCCACCACCATCCAGAACTTCGCAGCCGACCTGCTGGGCGATCCTGACGCCACCATTGCTGACCTCGCAGAGCACCTGCGGGCGCAGGCCGATGGCGCACTTGCCGATGTCGTCGATGCCGACCTGATCATTGCCTTCTTCCAGAAAGGCTTCGGCATTGAAGTCGACCTGCGCGAAGATGCGGGCTCCTTGCGCTTTGTTCCCAATCATCTGGGCGACGGGGTGCGGTGGGACAACAGCCTGAACTGGGATAGCGGCTATCTGCCAGGGTCTGACGAAGGTCCGGCAGCCAATGATAGTGTCGATTTGGGCGGAAACTGGGTCAATTACGGTGGCACCACGACGATCGAAAACCTCGATCTGGGCGAGGGCGGCAAGCTCAACGTCACCCATGGGTATCTGGAGGTCGACGGCGACCTGAATGTCGGTGACACCGGCGGCGCGCTTGATATCGACGGCGCAGGTCAGATCTGGCTGAGCGGCTATGGCGACGACGACCTTCTGAAAATCAACGTCGATGGTGGCCGGTTTGCCAACACCGGGCTGGTTGATGGCACGGTCGAGGTAAACATCACCGATAATGCGCAGGTTCTTCTGGGCACCGACGATGACATATTCGCCGTGGACGCAAATAGCAGCCTCACCATCGACGGTGATGACAGTAAAGTCGGCTTTGATGGCGAGGAAGGCGGCACTGGTGTGCTGCTGCTGAACGATAACTCGACCTTGTCCTACATCGCGGATCAAGATGGCCTGGGTCAGGTCAGTGAATTCTACAGCGGCCATTTCGACACCCCGAAAGACGGCTCTGGCATTCAATCCGGTGTCAATCTGGGCAATGCCGACCTGCATATCGACGTTTCGGCCTTGGCCGGCGGGATCGCCATCAGCGAGACACTGATCACCGTCGACGACATCATCGGCAGCTTTGACGAGATCGTCATCACCGGGCTAGGCAACACACAAGACGCCAAGGTCTGGTATGATTATGACGCTGACACCGTCACCCTGACGCTCAGCGCAGCCGGCACAGGCACCGGTGCTGTCAGTACAGTGGTGGCAGGCGATGAGACCAACGCGCAGGCCAATGACGACCTGTGGGCGGCTCTGACCAGCGGTCACGGCACATTTGCAGAAGATGCGCCCGAAGATGACCCTCTGGACGGCATGGCAGATAGCTTCATTCTCTAAACAAGCTCCCAGAGCCTATATAAGACCTCAGGAGGGGCGTGACGCCCCTTCCCCCTCGCCAATGGGTCTGCTGCGCCCCTTGAGGCGCAGGAAAGCCGCTTCGAGGCTGCGGAAGCTCACTTCGGCAATGAGGATCGAGATCACGGCAAACAAAAGCGTTTGCGCCCATGGCTCCAGCGCAGACGGAAGCCCCAGCCGCGCGCCTATTTCGACGCCGAAATGCCGCCCGATCATGTGATACAGGTAAAGCCCGTAGCTGATCTCGCCGATCCGCGCAGGAAGGCGCCATGAGAATACGCCTGCCAACAGGTGATCCTCACGCAGCACGATCGAGGCCAGACACAGCGCCATCACGCTGTGCATCACAACATTTGGCCACCCTTCCAGCATCCCCGGAATAAACTGCAACACGGCCCCAAGCGCCACAAACAGCACCACAGGGGCGACGCGATGGCCCAGCAGTCGGTAAAGCCCTGCAAACCCGCTAGGCATATGCAGCACCACAGCCAAAAGCGCGCCAATCAGAATGGCGCTGTACCCCGTAGCCGGAAGCCGCCACAGCGCGTGCTCGGTGCGCAGCCCGCCGCCCTGCCCGATCATTCCGGTGGCAACGGCAATGCACCCCGCGATCAGCCCCAGCAACATCCAGATCCGCGCCCTGCCCCGTCCAGCACGTGCGGGCACCAGCAACAGCAATAGCGGCCAGATCATGTAATATTGCTCTTCTACCGCCAGCGACCATGTGATCGTCAGCAACGGGATGTCCTCAACCAGCATGTTGGACAGGAACAGGTAGTAATACGGCACCAATGGCACCAAGGCGCCCTGCCCTTTCACGAGGATGAAATAAGCCGAGACCACCGTGACGACGAAAAAATAAACCGGAACGATGCGCAGGATCCGCCGCCAGTAGAACCCGCGCAGCGAAAAACGGCCTTCGCGGTCTTCTTCACGCAGCAGCAATGTGGTGATCAGAAACCCGCTCAGGACGAAGAAAAAATCCACGCCCACAAAGCCACGCAGCAACGCCAACGGTGCGTCCGGCCAAGCCCCGCGCACAGGGCTGTGGTGCCACATCACGGCGATGATACACACGAAGCGCAGCCCGTTCAGGGACCCGAAAAAACGCGTTGCGCGATAGCGGCTGTAAGGCGTGTCGTCGGGTAAATCTGTGTCGGGCAAATCGGCACTCGTATTGGTTGGCGAAACGGGGCGGTTACGCTCCCTGATAACTCATTCCACAAGGCGAGGCGAGGGCGCAGCGTTTCGCGCGCGAAACAGACTCTATAGATGGGCAGACTCGCCACGTATAAGTGCGTCCGGCAAAAGTGCTTAGAAAATTTATAAATTTTTCAATGACTTAACAATATCGGTTTCGCACGCGAAACATTAGCGCGTGCCGAGCCAACGGATCAGGTCTTGCTCCAACGCGTCAGTCACACCCCGTCCTGACAGGACAAGCCGACCGGAGCGGGCGCTTAACGCAACACCGGGGGCGACTTCGACAGGGGCAGGTTTGGCCGGCTTGGCGGCACCGCCCTTACGCAACACCTGCTCCAACACCGCGCGCTCGGCATCCGGATCAGCGCTGCCCGCCTGCTGCAACGCGTCGTCCACCCGTGCGGCAAAACCCGCATCCGCGTCCAGCGCCTTGACCAGCGCGAGGCCCAACCGCTCCGGGATATGGGCCGGGAAGGACAGCTGGCTACCGAGCCCCTCGTGCAGTCTGACAAAGGAATTGATCTTGGACCGCCGCGCCCGACTGCCAGAGGCAAACAATGCGCGTACGGCTTCCATGCTATCGGGGTAGACCCCAAGACGCGCCGCCTCGCTGGCAAGCCGCGCCCGTTCGTAGAAAGACAGATTGGAGCGAATTTCGTTCTCTTCGACCATGGCGACATAGCTGTCGGTCACAGACGTAATCGGCTTGATTAGAGCCTGAATTTTGGCAAATCGACTTTCCCCCGTCTCTGCATGCAGCGCGGCAAAAGCAGACAGCCGCCGCCAGCCCGAGATCAACCCGTAGCCACCGCCCTCAAGCGCGATCACCTCGATCGGGGTTTGCTGTCCGCGCGCCAGCAGGCTGGTTTTCAACGCATCCATTTCCTGCGTATCAACACCCATACGGTCCCGCAAAAGATGGTCCGCCTTGATGTCGTCCAACGCAATGTCTTGTACCAGCCGTCCTGACACCCGCGCCGTTTCCAGCGCCGTCGCCAGCTCCTCCAACGCCGCGTGGGCCGCCGTGTCCCCTGCCACCTGCGCGATAGGGGCACGGGTTACACCACTCGGGGCGACACCCAACGGATAATGCGCCTTGGTCTCCAGCGCGGCCGAGGACGCGAGGGAGGGGGTGCTCTCGGTCAGAGCCGCGGGGGTCAGACGTTTGCGTTTGGCCATGGGGCGCTCCTTTTGGAAATGTCCGCCGGAGATATCCCGACACGGTTAGCAACCTGTGAGCCCTGCGCGCGCATCACTCGGCCGCCTTGGCTGTCTCCAGCTCGTCACGCCGCCAAATCCCCAGCAATAGAGTCTTGAATGCGGCATATGTCTCGTCGAAGGTGGCGCGCCCACGGGCATAGGTTTCGCGATTGAAGTCGCGGTAATCCGCCTCGTAGATACCGTTTACGCTTTCACCGGCCTGCCCGATCAGTGCGGTGAAATCCTGCCTGTAGGGCTGCAAGGTGCGCCCCAGATAGGCCTGGATCAATCCCGCCATCTCGGCCTGTTGGGCGCCGTCATATCGTGTGATCACCGCCCGCACGGCATCCCATTCAAACGCCATTTCAGGCCGCCCGAGCGCGCGCGCCGCGACGTTCTCGCCTTCTTCAATCGAATGAAAGGTGGAATGCAGCATGTCGAAGAACCGCCCCGTGCTATCAAATTCCAAAAACGACGCGCCCAGCGGCACCAGCAGAATATCCGCCGCCGACAGTCCATTGATCGTCAGATAGCCGAGGGCAGGGGGGGTATCGAGGAAAACCAGATCATATTCGTCCAGCACGCCGTCTGCTTCCAGCACGTCCGTCAGCGCATCCCAGAGCTTCCAGCCACGCGACTGCATGCGCCAGACGGGGATCTGGAACTCGGACCAATACAGGTTCAGCTGCGCGCCGATCAGGTCGATATTGGGCCAATGGGTGGATTGGATGACATCCTTTGTTTTGACATCAAGGGCCTCGGATAGAGTCTCTTCCAGCGCAATCGGGGCCTCACCGCGATCAAGGCGGCGTTGATTGTCGGCCTGTAGGGTCGTGGCGTAGTGACGGGCAAGCAGGGGGAAGACAGTGGTCCATTCGTCTTCGACCTTGCCGCCAAAAATCGAGGTCATCGAGCCTTGGCTATCAAGGTCGATGACCAGCACCTTATAGCCGTCCAGCGCCGCAGACATCGCCAGATGCGCACAGGTGGAGGTTTTACCCACACCGCCCTTGAAATTGGCCACCGCCACGATCTTGGCAGGCTGGCCTTTGGGCCGGTAGGGCAGGTAGTCCTTCGATTTCGAGCCCTCAGCGGCGAAATGGGCGCGCAGACGCAGCACCTCGTCCAATGTGAACCACTTGGCCCCGCCATCGGTCTCCGAGCGCCCCTGAGGCAGATCCGGGTTGCTGCGGAGGACCCTCCGGAAATGGGCAGGGGCCACGGGGATCAGATATTTGGTGATTTCCCATGTCGAGAACTGGCGCAGCATTTTGCCGCCGCCTTCGCTGAGGCCCCGACCGGTCAGATCGGTGCGCCCTTGCTGGCAGGCTTGTGCTATTGCTTCAAAACCGTTTGTCCCCATAGGAGGCTCAAGCTGGCTCAGCGCCTCGTCGGGCGAGATGTTGAAATACGGTGGCAGGCTGTCACTGCTCATGACGCAACCTCTTTGTTTTATGATCCATCGCGTCTTATGTGACACGTTTAGGCTCAAGTAACACAAAAGCTGTGACATGGGAAGAAGGAGCGCAGGTTGTTCTGCTTTTCTTTAAGTTTTCTTAGCAAAATCCCGTCTTTTGCCAGTTTGCACTGAACTGGCAGGGAAGGAAAAGAAAAAAATACCTGTTATGAATCTAGTTATATATACGTTACGGGCTTTGCCGCGTTTCCTCAGGCGCTTATAAATAAAGGCTATTCTGCCATTCCTTTAAGGCTGCCCGACTCTGAACCCACGATAAAGCGACTCTGATCCCACGTTCATCCGACTCCGATCCCCCGATAGCAGAGGCTGGACCGGACCCCTGTGGATAACTAATGTGGGTGTCAATGAAACAACGAATCCTCCCGCCGCATAAACGCGGACCAAACGAGGGGGATCGCGCCTGAGGTCAAAAGGCCCGGGCATTGAGAGCAGGACGGTGACATGAGTGCAGCAGCACCAATGTCTGGTGCGGGCGGAGTGCCCAGCCAGACGCGCGATTTTTTCGTATGCGATTTTATGGGTGCAGTGCCCAAGCATGATTTGGCCTCGATGGAGCATCCGATCTTTTCGCTATCCACAAGACCGGACCGTCGCATCCTGAGCTATTCGCACAATAACTCTGAAATCACTGTGACCCCGTCGGTCAAAGGGCGTGCCACGATCTTTGACGCGGATATTCTGATTTTCTGCATCTCTCAGCTGATGGCGGCGATCAATGCGGGCCGTGCGGTCAGCCGGACCTTGACCCTGACCGCCCATGATTTGTTGCTGGCCACACAGCGCGAAACTTCTGGTGACAGCTACCGCCGCTTGCGTGACGCGTTCGAGCGGCTGGCGGGCACCCGCATCACCACCAATATCGTCACCGGTGATCGGGAAGTTACATCGGGCTTCGGGCTGATCGAAAGCTGGGAAATCGTGCGCAAGACCAGAGCGGGCCGGATGGTGTCGGTGAGTATCACGCTGTCGGACTGGCTGTTTCAGGCGGTGTGTTCCAAATCGGTGCTGACGCTCAGCCGCGACTACTTCTCGTTGCGCAAACCGCTGGAGCGGCGGTTATACGAATTGGCGCGCAAACATTGCGGCCGACAACCCAGCTGGCAGGTCTCGGTAGAAACGCTATTGAAGAAAACCGGCTCTGCATCCCCGCGCCGTGTGTTCCGTGCGATGGTCCGCGAGATCATCAAGGCGGATGGAATGCCGGATTACACGCTGGTCGAGGAGCCCGGTGACATCATCCGCATCACCCCGCGCAGTGCGGTGATCGAGCCCGGAACCGGCCCTCATCTCAGTGCCGATGCGCTGGAAGACGCCCGTCGTCTTCTGCCCGGCGCGGATGTTTACGCATTAGAGGCGGAGTGGCGTGACTGGTGGGCCAGTTCCGGCCGCCCCAAATTGCGCTCCGCTGATCGGGCGTTCTTGGGCTGGGTGGGCAAGAAGGCGGGGTAACTGCCGTGGAAAAACTCATAGCATGTGTCCGCGGAGGAGCCGCCGCACCAGGGGGGAAGGGGGATGGCTGGCAGCTTGTTGTCGGAGATCCCAGTATTTTGGGTTGGGCCATTGCCGCGCTGTATTTGGCAAGCTGTCTGGCTGCTTTAAGTATGCTTTTGCCGGCGCAAAACCACATGCAGGAACGACGTGTCTGGCTGTTTCTAGCACTTCTGTTGGGTGCGCTGGCCATCAACAAAGAGCTGGACTTGCAATCGCTATTGTTTGCGACCGCGCGCTGTGCGGCGCGGCTGCAAGGTTGGTACGAGGCGCGCTACGTTGTGAAACTGGCGGCCTTGGGCGTGCTGATCTTGCTGTGCCTCGGAGCGGGCCTGTGGCTGCGACGCGGGCAGCAAGGCTATGGCGCAGAATTCCGCCCTGTTGTGGCGGGGGTCGTTTGCGTTGCCGGTTTTTTACTTCTGCGCGTGGCGCAAATTGAAAAGCTAGATCGCGCGCTCAATACACCAGTACTGGGTGGGATGGCGCTTT
>NZ_RCCE01000009.1 GCF_003663885.1 Litoreibacter meonggei | reverse complement strand
TTGCCATCAAGATCATCATGAAGAACGGGATCAAAGCACCAATATTCGAAGCACCTGCGGGATCACCGAGTTCAGTAATCAGCGCCCCTGCCACACCAGTAATTGTTGCAAAGACACCGGCTACCACGATTGGATACATCGCAAAGGACACAAGTGCGGATAGCCAGCGGGCGAAATAGTCTTTCGTTACATCGAAAAGCGTAAGGAAGATCATGATTGGTGCGAGACCGATTAGAAGTGCGATCATCAATCGTGAAGCAACAAGGATAAAGGCTGCAAGCCCGCCAAGGATAGAAAGCATCAATACGCCTAGTATATCAAGCATCGCACCGGCCATCCAGTTCAGCTCTGAGCCAGCAGCGTTGAGATATGTTCCAAGTTCGTCAATGAGGGTATCAAATTCTTCCGCAAATGTTCCTGACGGCCCAGGAACACCCCCGCCGACCGAAGCGACCAAAGCCCCAGCAATGCTATCAATTCCGCTTAAAATCCCTGAAGAAAACGCATTGAATTGGATCCAATTGGTCGCAAACAACCCGACTAACGTTATCTTCACAGCAAGCCAAAATGCCGTCCTTCCGTCCATAGATCGGACTTGAAACACCATGTTGATGAAAACGAAAGCAACTATCAATGTTGCTGCAAGAACAATCAGTGTTCCGACAGTCGCAGCGACGGACCCAAACTGAGTTTCAGCGGCTGAGTTTAGGTAGCCTTCTGATGTCTCCACGAAGTAAGTTACAACGCTCATTTAGATCACCTCACCAGTTATTTTCTAGTTCACAGATCGGTCGCGCGATTTTGCTGAAATCATTGGCCGTGCGTCGGTATTCAGCGGTCCTTTGCTGGGTGTCGTATCGTTCGAGCGCGGCATAATGTTCGTAGTAATATTCTTGAGAAGATTCCCATGAAGGAAACCTAGTATCACAGCCACAGGACCCGCTTTCCGCAACTGCTTGCATCCCTTGCGCCCGATACATCATTTGAACCAACTGGCCTTTATGTGCCTCGCGTGGAGCTATGTTTTCGATCCAATCAGGGCGGGCCGGTTGATCGGGACAAATGCGTGGTGCATCTGTTCCAATCGTCGGAAGAAATTGTGCCGCTGCACTCAAAGGAGCAACAACGGCCAAGGCAGCACCAAATAACAGGTGTTTCATTCTACGCTGCCTCCGATTTTGTATCGTCTGGTAACTCATGCTTCAAAAAGATGGTCACTCGACCGCCCAACTGACCGTGAGGGACCACTGAAACAACCTCGAAACCAGCAGCGCCCCATTCAGTGAGGGCTTTGGCCATAGCGGCATGTTGGTCTTTTTTGGTAAGGTCGAAGTCTAAGACTTCATGTTCAAACTTTTTCATTTTCCATCTCCTTCGTCTTTCGCTGCACCGGGTAAGTAAAACTGCGTGATGCCCCGATTGCCTTCATGGCGACCGGCTTGAATAATAACATCAATCGAGCTTTCAATATATTGTATCATATCTTGGTAAGTCATTGGCACATCAGTTTTTAGAGCGGCGATTGCTAGCCGTTGAACCGCCAACTGCGGCGTTTCCGCATGAAGCGTCGTCATCGACCCGCCGTGACCTGTATTGATTGCTTCAAGGAACGTCATAGCTTCCTTGCCCCGAACCTCACCCAAAACGATGCGATCTGGACGCATCCGCAAGGTTGAAGTCAAAAGCACATCAGCCGATTGTACCTCTACGTCACGGTTTGAAATCAGCGTCACCACGTTTGGTTGCGTTGGAACCAGCTCTGCGGCTTCTTCAATAGTGATCAAACGTTCTTCGTCGGCGATATAACTGATTACCTTTCGGCATAGGACAGTTTTACCCGTCGATGTGCCGCCCGAAATGACAGTGTTCAGACGATTTTCGACACAGTATTTGATAGCTGCCTCAATATCGCCAGTCGCAACGATTTTCCGTAGTTCTTGGTTTCGCGACTTGCGGTTGCCTTCGAGACTGACTTCCTCACCAAAGAGGAATTTCAGCTTAATGTCATCCAGAGACATAGTTGAAAAAAAGCGAAGCGCGATTGAATATCCGCCCCGAACAACGGGGTCTTGGATCACCTGCGCACGTACAGGCCGATCATGATAATCGACGCTAACGGAGGCGATAGGCTTGGCACGACTGATTTGTGTTTCCGCCGCAGCCGCAATTTGTGTCGCTAAATCACCAACCTGCTTTTTACTCCACTGGGTTTCTAGCCGCCGCATGAAGTGGTCGCCCTGAAATTCGCCCCAGATCGAGCCGTCAGGGTTGATGCAAATTTCAATCACATCATCCCTTTTGGCGTCTACGAGTTGATCCAGAGTGTATTCAAAATGCGTTGCCACCTAGAAAATCTCCACGTCGCGATCAACCATCACAGTGATACGTGATCCCTGATCAACGTAGATCACAGGGCCAATTGCAAGGTATTCGCTGAGGACGGAATCTGTGCTGTCTGACAGATCGTCGCCAACGTCTTCAAGAACCTCTGCGGTCGTTTCGTTTTCCACTTGCGCAGCGGCAGCACCGGGCAGGGCAGTGATCAACGAAATCAGTGCCGCCGAACCAAAGCGTTCGCCGAAACGGGTATCAACAACTCCGGTAACACCGGAGCGGCCGAGTTCGTCGCCACCGAAGGAGCTGATAACTACGGTTTGGTTGTTCGGGAGGATAATCCGGTCCCATGCCACGGTCACACGTTGCTGCGCAATTTCGACGCCTGACTGATACCGTCCGATTAAACGGGAACCACGCGGGATAAGCACACGAGAACCGTCAAAGGAATGAACGTCCTCTGATATGATGGCGCGGATCGGGCCGGGCAGAGAGCTATCCAGTGCAGTTTCAGTGACGGCTTGGATCATGGTGCCTTGAACGACAGTGTTGCCCGGATTTGCGATAATTTCAGCCTGTGTGACCTGTGTCGGTACAGCACCATTGGTCACAAAGTCTTGGACAGCCCCAAATGTGCGTTCGCTTAAACCGCTTTCATCACCCGCACCAGCACCGCCACCAAATGCGATTGTTGGAGATTCAATGCGAGCCTGTTGAAAGGCAAGCTCTTGGCCGCGACGGCGCTCTAATTCCGCCAGACGACGCGCTTCTTCTTCGCGTTCCAAACGCAACCGTTCTTGCTCTAACAGATCATCTTGCGATGGTCCCAGATCGAAAGGCGCGGGTGTCGGCTGTTGAAGCTGCGCAAGTTCTAAGTCCATGCGCAATTGTTCCAACTCGCGATCACGTTGCTCAAGCTCGGTTTGAAAATTCTCTTGCGCAGTTAAGGACGATGCCTGCAAAGCTGCAATTTGTTCGCCTAAAGCGTTGATTGCATCTGCCGCTGCCGTGTCGTCTTCGACAACCGGTTCTGGGGCGTTTTGCAATGCTTCAATTTGCGTTTGTAGAGCGGCCAGTTGAGCCAACAATTCTGCGTTGGGTTCTGTCGGCGTCTCTACAATCTGAATTTCAGGAGCAGGGGTTGGGGGAGGAACAAAAGGTTCAATCTCTCCAAAGCTGTCGCCCTCGTTTTGAAATTCTTCTGGCTGTGCCACCGGCATGGGAACATCGACGCTTGGCTGCAAACTGACATAAGCCAGTCCACCAAGTGTGGCGATAACCGCGATCCCGACTACGGCCACAGCCATCGATCGTTTTTTCCGCGCACCAGCAGCAGGGGCGGGGTCAGTTCCGTCCAGTTCGGCTAGACGCTTTCTTAAATCATCCTGTTCGCTCATGATCCAACACCTCCATTTGATGTTACTTGGATGCAGACAACTTCGTCGCCGAGGCGAAGAACCCATTGCCCGCTGACGCCTGAGACACGCATCACGCCGTCTTCAATTTGCTGAGAATTGACAGTTCGTTCTCGACCATTAGTAGAGCGAAAGACGGCAGGAACCGGCGCGTTGCGAGCGAAACGGAAGTAGGTGAACGTCCCATCATCCCAAACAGCCGTTGGGGTAAATGCAGTCCTATCACTTGCTGCGTAATTGTAGTTCGGTGCTTGTTGGGCAACGGCATTAACAGGGCGAGCGTTGTCCTCTGGATACCGAAACTGGACCACGTAGTACGTCGGTGATGATACTTCCTGCACGTTGAAATAGTAACTGCGACGGTTGGTATAGACTGTGATGTTTGTATGAACACCACGAGCATTGGGTTTTACTGCAAACGCTTGACCACCGGGAACACCATCAAGTTGGAAACCCTCGGTATCACCCGCGATGATTGAGCGGATAGTTTCACCCTGACCGAACTCGATAGACGTCACATGGGTTAAGCTAACGTTCAGCCGGTACACTTGCCCCTCTTGATATGTAGCCAAGCGCACACGACTATCGTTTGGGCCAGAGCGAGGGATGTATTCAGCCAAGGCTGGACCAGCAAAGAGCGCAAGGACCAGTGACAGAGTGGTGAATTTCATGGCCTTCATTTTAGTTCTCCAATCTGTCTGAGCGGATGGCATATTCAGTGACGGTAAAGCCAAATGGATTTGCCCAAACATCGTCGATTGAGCGTCGTTCTTCCGGCCGAAAGTCAAAGAGCAGGGTGGCGGTAAACAGACCGCCTTGAACCCCTTGGTTAGAGGTCAGACGCTTACGCATCCGAACTTGCGCTCTGTTGACGCCAATGCGGTTGATGCTGAGAATTTCCACTTCAAGACGAGCAGTGGGGCCATAAAGTGTTGGTGGGTAATTTGGGTTAGCACTGTCCCAGAGCGCCCGCATTGACGCTTCAGCAGCACGATCAGACTGTTCAAGAATGGCGCGAACGCGGACATCGTTATCCAGCTGATTGTAAGTTTCCCGATCAGTCACATAACGGAAAACGACAGACTCAATGATTGCCTGATTTTCTGTAACAGCAACGGCACTAACCGTTGCGTTCGGTAGGGCCATACCGGTTTCTGGATTGAAGGGTACGACTACAGGCGCAGGGTCTACATCAAGAACAGCGACCGCCGCAGCAGCCAAGCACCCAAAAACCCCAAATGCCAATCCAGCCAACCCGAGCTTTTGCCAGAGTTGCTCACGACGCCGTGCCCCGTAAATCAACTCTTCCTCGATGTATTCCTTGTCAGTAGCCACAGTATTTTCCCGTTCAATCAGCCGAAAGCGTTGGCAGTGTGAAGTCCATGAACTGTTGTTCTTCGGCGAGCGTCGCGGCATCAATGACGCCAGCCTGACCAGCGCCAACCGTTTGCACCGCTTCCAACTGCCATTGGGCAACGAGAGCGATTGCAAGTTCCGCTGTAACCCGCGTGTTCAGATCAACACTGTCTTTGAGTTCTTCCATGTCGCCGATCAGACCAACGAGACGATCTACGCGCTCAAGCGATTGTCCGGCTTCTTCGTAGCTGTTTTGAGCAGCTGCCGACATGACAGCACTTGTTGTCGCTTGCTGGGCCGTGCGCTCGATACCCGGCGTTCCGCTGTTTGCCATTTCCGACAAGGTATCTTCATCAAAACCAGCGTCGGATAGAACTCGGTCCATTTGAGTGCGGATACCGCCAGCGCCGTTTCCTGCAAGCTGGGACCAATCGCCGTTTTTGATAGCGTCAATCGTGCCGAGGATGTCGCCAAATTCTTGATCCAAAACACCGTTGAGTTCGTCTTCAAACCGCGTCGTGATGATTTCAGGAAGTTCCATCAAACCAGTCAGGGCGGCATAGGTTTCTTGAAGTTGGGCATACTGTTCGCGCAAGGTATCCAACTGTGCCAATGCTTGCTGCAACTGTTCATTTTGCAGCACTTCATCTTCGATCATTTGCCGAAGTTGGTTAATCTCTTGGGCGATGTTTTGAACGTCAACAGTTGGGACACCTTGAGCATATGCAGCACCACCACCGGCGAGGGCAGGGGCCATAACAAAGGCGCTGGCACCAATCATTGTTGCTGCGATTGTACGGCCTAAGATTGTCCGTGTTTTAGCAAATTTTTCCATTAGTCGAGATCCTCCAATGTGAAGTCCATGAATTGATTTTCCTGTAACTGCGCAGCGGCCATAGCCATTTGCGCGTCGCTCAAGGGGCGAGTTCGGGCAGCTTTGAGACGGGTAAGGACAGCCACGAGGCGCACCAGTTCGGCCCGCGCATACGTGTTCAGAGCCATCGACTCTTGAATGTCCTGTGTTTGACCAATTCGTTGAACAATGTTGCGGATGCGGAGCGCCGCGGCTTCAACATTCTGCATCGAGCTATTGGCGTAGAAACTTGCACCACTGCCCGAAATTGAGAGGTTCGAGTTTGCCAACAATGCCGGATCAATCGTGCCTAGGGCATCAATGCCACCAACACGGGTCAGGTATTCGTTATATTTTGTGGGGATTACCTGCACATAATGCTGGGTTTCCTTGAACGGAGGAACACCACCGTAGTTTTGCACATTCCCTGGCCCCGCATTGTAGGCAGCGAGAGCATGGATGATATTTCCATCAAACATGCGCAGCATTTGTGCGAGGTATCGTGCGCCACCCTCGACCTGCAAGTACGGACTATCGTAATATGCTGGATAGATACCCAGATCACCGGCAGTAGGTGGCATGATTTGTGTCAATCCGAACGCACCGACAGGCGAACGAGCGCCAATCGTGAACCGGCTTTCTTGCCAAATCAGAGCTTGAAGAAGGCAACGCCATTGAACAACCGAAAGACCCGCTTGGCTTACGCCATTCAATCCATGGGTTTCTTGCGCCACACGGATGATTAGCTGTTCAATATTGAGGTTCGCATCCCCAAACATCTGATCGCCGCCGGGGTTACTGTCCGTTGGTGAATACAACACATCAGCCGATTGTTCAGGCAGTGCGCCATCTTCAAGACCTTGCACCATGCCCGGTATGTTCTGACCACCAAAACTGGATTGAGCATCCAGAATTTGTTGCAATACGTCGAGCTGTTCTACCTCAATCGCGGCGATAGCTTCCGCCGTCGATAGTCTTTGTGCCTGTTGCGCTAAGTCAGCTTCACGGCGGAGGTTTGCGGCTTCATTCCTAATTATCAGGCCCCTGTCCACCGTTGGCACACCTTGGCCGAGCGACGACGTTGCCCAGATCAAGCCAATCGCCGTCAATGAAAGGGTTGAGCGCATTATTCGCCCCCCGCGCCACCGGGACCGCCAAGAGCGGTGAACGTGCAGTCAGAGACAGGCGCAGTGGACGTTGAAACCCGATCACCGCTCTGCGGGAGGAAATTTAAGCTGTTGTTTGCCGAACGGGTAACGACATCTGTGTTGTTTGAGGCGTTATTCCCACCGTCAAAACAATTCGCTTGCAGCCCTTGATAGTCGCCGCAGGCAGTAAGGCCGAGCGCGGCCAAGAACATTAATGAAGTCAGTTTCATTCTACTCTCCAAAAATCTGGGCGTTGGCGGTAATCGGCACCCACCAACTGTTCACCTTTATCCATCCCACCGAGGATGGTTAGTAATGACCCAAGGGCGCTTAGGTCGGCGTTGACGACAACGGACCCTTGATCGTCCCGCACAAGTCCCAGACGTGAGTTGGTGGCGGTATTCAGCAGCACGTCGAGTTCTTTATCTTGCAGGTTGAGCATGTCGAAATCCGATGCTTTGGCCTTGATGTTAGGCAGCAAGACTTGTGTCGGGACGGCTTCAACAATCGTCTTGCCTGTCCGCGTTTTCTCAAGCTGACTTGCAAATTGCGTCATCATAACAACGACTGCATTTTGCTTACGGACTGAGAACAACCAACTTGCGAGTTTGGCCTCGAAATAGTGATTGTCCAAAGCTTTCCACGTCTCATCAACGATGATCAGTGTGGGCTTTCTGTCTTCGAGAACCCGCTCAATCCGGCGGAACAGATACGACAGGACGGCCATGCGCTCAGTCTCGCCTGCGTTGTCCAAAATGCCCGTCAGATCAAAGCCAATGAAATCACCTTCAAGCGAGAACGAGTCTTCGAGCGTTTGGCCGAAAATCCATCCATAACGGCCATCCGCCGCCCATTCGAGCGCACGTTGCTGCAAGTCGCCGTCATCATCCGTAGAGGCAAAGAGGGATGCGACACTTTTCCAATTCCGCAAGGAAGGGTCAGCCGCTTCACTATTCTGGCGAATGACGTCTTGCAGTTTTGAACGTTGAAGGGGTGTTAGCGGTTTGTCTGGACGAAGAAATAGCGATTCAATCCATTCATTGAGCCATGCTTGCCCTGAGACGTCAGTTTCCGTCCATAGCGGGTTCAGACCCGTTGGCTCACCCGCTTTGATGGATGAATATGACCCACCGTTGGCTCGCACAGCCATTTCCATCCCAAGACGGTAGTCAAGGCAAAATACCCGAACACCGGCGCGACGGGCTTGGGTTGCGAAAAATGCTGATATAACTGATTTACCAGAACCTTGACGGCCCAAGAGCAAAGTGTGTCCATTGGTTGGCTCCGCATCTGGTGACCCTTGTTCGTGATAATTGAACAAGAAGCCGGAGCGTTCAGGTGTTGGCAACATAGTGATCGGCTTGCCCCATGGAACTTGATGCCCGCGCTTACCCATAGGTGTCCGATGGAACGCCGCGAAGTCAGCGAAGTTGATGTTGGTAACAGCGGCCTTTCGGCTTCGTTTTGGAGCATTGCCGGGGTGCTGTGCAAAGTAGTGAGTGCGGGCAGCAAAGCCTTCGTTCACCAGCTTGACGCCCTGTGTAGCCGCGCTGTTACGAATTTCACCCGATAGATCATCTAAGTCAGCAGCGGTGTTTGCAAACACCGTCACGGTCATATGATGATCACCAAAGCTAAGGCGTCGGCTTTCAAGATCATCGCGAGCAAACGCAAGGTTTTCCAACAATGAAATTGCGCCATCGTCAGCAGCACGCATTAGACGTTGTTGCTTTTTGATGCGCTCCGACATGATGTTGCTGTTGATCGGTGTGAACGAGTGCGTAATGACCATATCAACCGGCAAGTTGAGCTCATCGAACATCGTGCATGTTGTCTTCTCTGGGTAGTTCTTTACTGCAAAGGTCGTACCGAGACGCTTGCCCGCATTCCCATCAGAAAGTTCGAAATTTGCCCCTTTGAATGTGACGCGGGTATTGGCGACGTCCTGCGACAGATAACCATATTTTGAGCCTTGATAGAGCGGCAATTCTTGACCGGTGTTAAGACCGCCGAGGAAGCCCAAGAGTTCGCCACTGGACGCTTCAAGCAATCGTGGCGACATATCCGCAAACGTCGATTTGATAAATCCAACGACTTCACCGAGCGCACGAAGGCGCTTTTCTGTTCGCTTTGCCAGTTGTTCGATAGATTTTTTCCGCTTGAAAGGAATTTTAGAACCAGCAGGAGGACGGTTGATGACAGTCAAGGTGAGGGTTTTATCCCGCATCCCATATCCCTCAAGTGAAGCTCTCCATTTTGCATCGACAGCGGCGGCGAAGTCGTCCCCCTCCACAGGTGGCAAATTGTGGTTAATCGCCTTAGAAACCTTGTGGACATAGAACGCAAAGTCTTGCCCGATCTGAGCTACAATCGCAGCAAACAGACGGCGCACCTTGTCGAGTTCTTCATCATCCTTGGTAAAGCTGTTGATGCCACCAAGACGGATACACTGGAACAACTCATTGCCCCGTGTCCGTATCGTCTGGTCATTTACAAGACTGACATATGGCAGCATGTGTGCGAGGTCTTTTTCTTTCGCGACCCATGTTGGCAGCAGTGAAAGCGGATCAAGGCCATTTTCAAGAGGCATAGCTATCACCCCCATGAATTTTGCGGTTCGCTGTTGGCGGTGTCTCTTGGAGTGTGGTCGCTACAACGTCGAGAAAATTCGGGTCCCAATCGGCGGCTTTCCACAGCATTGGGTAGGCGATCACGCCAGCGAGCGCGATCGCCCAATGTTGCACCCATAGGAACACCAGAACAGTGCCAAATAACCAGACCATCGCATACATGATGGGCAAGCCCAGCAGTTTGGGAGGTCGTATGAGGCCCAGAAAAAGTGGTGACTGTTCTGACATTCGTAGAGTTCCTTACGTGGTCCAGATTGCAGCTACGATTGTTGGTGCAGCAGCGATGCCCGCGATCCCGATAATGACCCAAAGGGCCTGACGGAAATCGAGGATGCCAAAGAGCCACGACAGAAACACGCCGATCAAAGCGAGTGTGCCGATCACGATGCCGAGCGGGCCGGTAATCGCGTCAACGATGCCTTGGAGGACGTTTTGTACTGGCGACAGGTCGATGGATTGTGCCAACGCCGGTTGTGCCAGCATCAGGAACACACCGCAGAGTGTCACCGTATTGGTCGTTGTTGGCTTCATGAGTTTTCTCCCTCTAGCCTGTTGAAAACAGCCAGCACACGGCTGACGTGGTTTTGGGTTTCCCTGTAGGGAGGAATACCCGCGTACTGCTCCACGGCATTGGGGCCAGCGTTGTAAGCTGCCAATGCAAGTTGAGCATCCCCGAACTGGACCAGCATCATCAGAAGATACCGAGCCGAGCCGTCGAGATTTTGTTGCCAGTTGTGGGGATCAACATTCAGATCACGCGCTGTTTCTGGCATAAGCTGCCCCAACCCAATCGCACCGACAGAACTGCGGACGTTGGTGTTGTAACCACTTTCAATTTCAATGTTTGAGCGGAACAACAGCCGCCATTCTGTAACCGAAAGACCAGCCCGCCGGAGGGCAGGGTGGCTTGCATACCGCATGGCGGTTGCGTCGATTGCTTGGAGAATTTCAGGGCGAGGAACGGCACCTCTTGGGGCAACAGTCGCTACACGAAAACCATCGGCGTTTGAGGCCTGATCCGGTTCATCTACCTGTTGGCCGAAGAGCTGCAACCCGTCGGCAGCAGAGCCTTGCCCCACGCCATCGTTGTAGTTTCGAGTGAAATTTTCTTGGGAAGCCGATTCTGAAAGTGAACCGTCGCCATTCATTACCAGCACCATACTTTGCGAGAAGGCTGGGGTGCTGGCGAGGGTTAGAGCAGCAACACTAGCTGTTGCGACCCTCCAAAAGCTCGTCCGGTAAGACGTGTGTAGTTCGACCGCCTTCAACCATCGGAATGTTGATTTGCGGGAAGCCCATGCTCTCAAGGAAGGAGATAAGGCCGTTAGCTGTCTTGAAGGTACGAACGGCAATTTCGTCGTCGTCACCCAATTTCTTACGGGCGGGAACAAGCAGCTTTTCGTAGGTTCGTTCTTTGTTAACGACGCGGATAATCCAAATGCCGTACCACACCGCTGCCTTCTTGGTTGCGGTTGTCCTGCAAACAACCTCCGCTTGATACCCACTGTGCATGAGGGTCTTGAAGTGAATTTCTGTGACCACATTCGGAGCTTCTTTGGTTATATCTTTCTCCACTTCTGCGGCCTTCCTTAGATAGCAGCAGCGGAACCCTTCTCAGGCTCCACTGCATTACAATATTATAAAGAGTGCATCAAGTTATAATATTGTAACCTGACGAACTTCTTTGTATAAAACATCAATACGCATTGAATTGGATTTTTCCAAGCTGCTTAGGGGTGCTAGCATCATGTCAACGTCACGGAACATCAGATACGTTCTTATAGTATGGTTTGTTTTTGTGGCGTCATCGGTGCAGGCAGAGACCTGTTTGGCACCATCCAGACCTTTTGTTCCAAGCGATTCAGCCGCTGCGAAAGAGTACGAAGACCTGATCCGCCAAGATTTTGAAACATACATTTCTGATGTTCAGGACTATTTCCGTTGCATGGAAGGTGAGCGCGCGCGAGCGTTCACCGAGGCCCAAGAGGTCAGTCAGGAGTACGGTCGTTTCGTTCAGCAAATGGCAAATTGAAGAAATAACCGCTCGTTGATACTGTGATTACTCAGGGTAGATTGATCTATTCACCGCATTGCGCCGATGGGGCGCTCGAAAAAACGCGCCACGCGCAAGTATCCGATGTACCAAAATTTTCAATGTCGAAGTCCTTAAATGATGAAACTGGGGCAAGGGCCATAGCCGACCTTCGCTGCGGCACGCCTGAACTCACACAACGCTGGACGAAACGGACTTGTGCAGTTGCGGCTAGTGCTGACGCAGCATTTCTTCGCATTTGCAGCGCGTACAACGCCACGATGCAGCTTCTGTCGTCGAATCGGCCATTCAAAGCTACTGATCTCGACGAACTTCAAACCGACCTTTCGTTGCGTCGTGTTCGAAATCAACAAACTCAAGACTAAGTGAGCTTTCGCTGCGTTTGCGACGATGATCGTTATGAGTGTTCTTGAGGCGGGTTTGTGATTGATTGCAGTTTCCTGGTAAGCGGATACTGAGCTTTGCGAGACGACTGACTTTTGGATGTCCACTTTGGGGCATCTATTAGGAAATGATCGCGGACAAATCAGCAAACCATTCGCGAAGGAATTCAGCCAGCCTCCAGACCAACCAAATTGTTGCCAGCTGGAGTAAGAGGCCAAGTGCGACGATTCTTTTAAAAGTCACGTTCTTTCCGCGCCATGCGATCACGAGCCGAATGAGTGTGTTAGTGGTCAACGCAGCAGCCAGCGGAAGCACTCCGTCTACGGCCGAGATTTGTCCGGCTGCTACGAGCGATGCAAGAGCGACCGATGCGGAATTCGTGCTGACCAGACCAGCGAGCGCAACGGTCGCGAGTACAGCTGTGTTCCCGAACACGTCATTGAGCGTTGCAGAGATCAACATGACAATCGCAACGACGAGCGCGAAACTAAGTGCCCCTTTGACCGAAAAGACCTGCGATGGCAGCTCCAGTTCCGCGGGCTCCACTTTGTGGCGCAACGCCAAAAAGAAGATTGCAGCCCCGTGCAATGCGGCTGCGAGGCCTGCGGCAAACAGGATGGGAAGGCCCGCGGTGAACATGGCAGGGCTCAATGCCAGCAGGATGATTCCGATTTGGACGAGTGAAGACACCGAGGAAAGTGTCGCCCCGGCAGCGGCGCTTTTTGCGTCTTCTGGCTTTTCGGCGGCGCGCTGACCAAGTGCTAGAATTGTTGACGTACTCGACACAAAGCCAGACAAAAAACCACTTATAGGCAATCCAAATCGCGCGCCGATGATCCTTGTTGCTATATGACCCGCTGCACTGATCAACATGATAACCACAACGATGATAAAGAGGGCCCGCGGATTCAGCGCTCCGCCAGGACCGACCTCTAGGTTTGGAAGAATAGGTAGGATCACCAGGATCGAAACACCAAGGATAAGGCCGTCGCGTAGCTCCACTGCTGTCAGAACCGAACGGCTGAACCCGTGCAGCATTTCCCGCGCGGCAAGCAACGACGCGATGACCACAGCGACGCCAGCCGCAAGCAAGGCAGTTTCCGTCGCCAAGCCACCCAGGAGTACGACTGAAACGAGCGCCAGACTGGTTGTAAGGCCAATATTTGGATCGGTCTGTTGCGCAACGGAAACGATCCGGGCGATTGCAACCACAACAACTGCAACCATTAACAACGGAACGCCACCAGTCATCACGCTGATAGCGCCAATCAGCGACGCCAAAGTAAAGGTGCGGATACCCGATGATGCACCCTCGCTTGGCGTGTGCGTGCTACGTTCGCGTTCAATCCCGATCAGGAGCCCAATCCCAAGGGCCTCAATCAATGCGTAGAATGCTTCCGGTTCTGTTTCCATCCAGCGACCCTAATTGTTGTTTCCCTGAGCTACAATTCTTGCAGCGATCGTTTTCTGACGGCAAATGAGTTTCCTGAAGTGTTTGTACGTCAGCACTAGAATACTAAATATACGACCACAACAGACAGCCCTTGGTTCGGTGATTTCCTTGTGGTGCAACGATGGTCCGCTCACGCAATGTATGCACTTCGCCAATCCTGTTTTAAGGGCGCTTCAGTCGGAGTTAACTTACCGAGCATCTTGCAAGCAGACATTCGCAGCAATATGGCAAATTGGTTAGATGCGCCCTAAGCGGCCTGCCGATCTGAGCAAAATCGCCGCTATCCTATTCTTGGACGGTGCTTTCGCTCTTCCGGTCTGCCTCTGGTGCACTGAGGGTTGACCATGTGTCATCGCGAGGTGGCGCTGGTGGTGTATCGCAGGAGCGGCGGTGAATGCTGACTTTTGCAATAAAATGTGCTGATATCGGTGCAGTTACAAACAAAAACGCCATGATTAGAATCTCGTGCACCGATGTTTCGCCCAAGACGAATGAATGGATCATTGAGGCCAGCAGCAACATACCGATGCCAATGGTCCCCACCTTTGTCGGCGCATGCAAACGAGTCATGGGATCATTGAACTTCAAAAGGCCGATGACGCCCACGATTATGAACCCTGAACCGATCAGCAAACACAATGCAGTCGCAACGGTTCCGAGGATTTCGCCACTCATTCGATGATGTCCCCCCGCAACAAGAACCGCGCCAACGCGACGGTTGAGACAAATCCCAACATCGCGATCAGCAGGGAAACTTCGAAGTAAATTTGCACACCCTGATAAATGCCAAGAACGACGACCAGGCCCAATGCGTTGATCACCATCGTATCAAGGGCAAGGATCCGGTCGCCCTGGGTCGGGCCCAATACCAAACGCACCATCGACAGTATCTGACCCAATGCCAGGACAACGAAAGCGACAACCAAGGCGATATCCATAAATCCAGAAGCGAACGTCATAGAAAAATCTCCTTCAGTCGGCGCTGGTAGCGGATGATGATCTCGTCGCGCACAGCATCAGGGTCGTCGGTGTGCAGCACGTGCACAAGAAGGCTGTGCCCTTCATCAGACAAGTCCGCAGAAACCGTGCCGGGTGTCAGCGTAATCGTACCGGCAAGCACGGTAATTGCCTCGGGCTGGCTCAATTCCAGTGGCACCACGATCCACGCCGGTTTCAGTTTCGAATTTGGGACGGTCAAGACGATCCACGCCACTTGCAGATTGGCGACTAATATATCCCACATCACCATGATGCTGTATGTTATCATCTTCCCCAGCTGAAAACTCTTGGGCGTGTCCGGCCACCAGACCGACGTCACCCATGGGATGATGGTCCCAAGGATGAGGCCAAAGACCATCATTCCTGCGGAAAACTCGTTCTGTAAAAGCGTCCAGACCACCGCCAACAGAAGCGTCAGCAGCGGATGGGGCAGCAGCCAATAGAATGCGCGCGCCATATCAATGATCCTTCTTTGTCGGTTTGCTCATCTTGCCGGGTGTGTCCACCACGGTCGAAATATAGGGTTCGGGCGTAAATAACTGCGCTGCCATGGATGTGGTGTAGGCATGCATCTGACCCGCAAAGACGGTGTGCGCTACCAAAAGCGAGATCAGCCCACCCACTGCAACATATGACAAGGGTGCAGGACGCGACATGACGACGGCATCCTCGGGCAGTGTAATGCTGTGGGCTTTCCAGAACAGAGTGCTGCCCGCCCGCGCGAAACCAACGATGCTGATCAGGCTGGAACCCAGCACAATGACCCAGATCCAGACCATGAGGTCTGAGGTATAGGCAGCATCCAGAACCAGCATTTTACCAAGGAAGCCCGACAGTGGTGGCAGGCCTGCCATCGCAATTGCACCAGCAAAGAACAGCGCGGCAGTCAGCGCCGTGCCCGCGACGGGTGGCTGTGCCGTTAGCTCCAGATTGGCCCGCCCAGTACGCACCAGATCAGAGATCAGGAACAATGCCGCACCGGCCAGCGTTGAGTGAACAATGTAGTAGAGCGCCGCCGCGATGCCTGCTGGTGTAAAGAGCGAGATTGACACCATCACCATGCCCATAGAACCAATAACCGAAAAAGCCACAAGCCGGTCCAGCCGTTTGGCAGCCAGCACACCAACCATCCCGACAGCCAACGACAGCAAGGCGGCAGGCAGCAGCCATAGGTCGTGCAGGCCCGCAGTGACCGCGAGGTCCGGTGGAAAGATCATCGTATAGACCCGGATGATCGCGTAGGCCCCCACCTTTGTCATGATCGCAAACAGGGCGGCAACGGGGGCGGGGGCCTCAGCGTAGCTGGAGGGCAGCCAGAAATGCAGCGGCACAACGGCGGCCTTGATCGCAAAGACCAGCAGCAACAGCACCGCCGCGACGCGGATGCCAACCGTATCTTCGGGTGCAATCAATGCAACCCGATTGGCCAGATCGGCCATGTTCAGCGTGCCCGTTTCAGCATAGATCGACCCGAGCGCAAACAGGAAGAGCGTTGAACCGATGAGGTTGAACAGCACGTATTGCACACCTGCCCGCAGCCGCGCATTGCCGCCTGCATGGATCATCAGCCCGTAGGAGGCGATCAGCAGCACTTCGAAAAAGACAAAGAGGTTGAACAGGTCGCCGGTCAGGAACGCGCCCATGATCCCCATCAGTTGGAATTGGAACAGCGCATGGAAATGCCGCCCGCGATTGTCCCAGCCGGAGCCAATAGCATACAGCAGCACAAACAGCGCCAGTACCGCCGTGAGCAGAACCATCAGTGTCGAAAGCCTGTCCCCGACAAGGACGATGCCAAAGGGGGCTGCCCAATCGCTGAGCTGATAGAGCACGATATCGCCGCCCGACACCTGCACGGCCAGTCCCGCCGCAATGCCGACCAGCATCAGGACCCCAGCAACCGAGAAGGCGCGCTGGATACCAATGTGATACCGTGCGGCCAGAACAATGAACGGCGCAAGAAGGGCAGGCAGTACAATAGGGGCGATGATCCAATGGTTCATGATTTGCCCCGCGCTTCTTCGTTTTCGTCATCGAGCTGATCGTCGACATGATCGTCATCCGACCCCAGAAACGCACCGAGGCCGATCATCACCACCACGGCCGTCATGCCGAATGAAATGACGATGGCGGTCAGCACCAGCGCCTGTGGCAGTGGATCAGTATAAACGCTCACACCGTCGCTCAGGATTGGCGGAGCACCGGTGGTCAGACGGCCTGACGCAAACAGGAACACGTTGACGGCATAGGTTAGCAGCGACATGCCCAAAATCACCGGGAACGTCCGCAGCCGAAACATCAAGTAAAGTCCACCGGCAGTCATGACTCCAACGGCAGAGGCGACGAGAAATTCCATATCAGCCTCCTTCCTTTGCCGGTTTGGCACCAATTTGCAGCGGATCATCGCGCGATGGGTCGATGTCCATCGGATGTTCGTTGTCGGGCACATGCGCACGGCGTGCAAGGCGCGAGAAGCTTTCCAGCGAGAGCATAACAGCCCCGACAACTGCCAGAAATACCCCCAGATCAAACAGTGCTGCTGTCGCCAGTTCGAACTTTTCAAAAGGCGGGATGCGGACATAGGTAAAATCAGACGTCAGGAACGGTTTGCCGACAAACCATGAGCCGATACCAGTTAATCCGGCAATCAGGACACCCGCACCGATCACGCCGTGGTAGGGATACCTCAGCCGTGCCGACGTCCAGACAAATCCGCTTGCCATGTACTGCATCACAACACCGATTGAGACGATTAAACCTGCGATGAAACCACCGCCAGGTTCATTGTGACCGCGCCAAAAGATGTAGAACCCGACCAGCAGGATCACCGGCATCAGAACCCGTGTCAGGACAACCATCATCATCGGGTGGACGTCCCCGGCCCGCTCCTGATCCGGCTGGCGGTTCAAAAGCCGTGCGCGCACCGGGCCGCCCAGCAATGTTTCCGTCAGTGCGTAGATCAGCAAGGCTGCGATCCCCAGCACAATGATTTCGCCATAGGTGTCAAAACCCCGAAAATCGACAAGGATCACATTGACCACATTGGTGCCGCCGCCGCCCTTGTAGGAATTGGCCAGATGGAATTCAGAAATCGGCGTGCCAACCGCATCGCGCAACAGATAGTAATAGGCCAGTGCAAAGGTCGCCAGCCCGCCCGCCACCGCCACACCGGTATCACGCACACGCCGCAGAACCGTGCTTTCTATGGGCGTGCGGTTTGGCAGGAAATTGAGGGCAAGCAGCAGCAGGATGATCGTCACCACTTCGACGGTGAATTGCGTCATTGCCAGATCGGGCGCGCTGAAAAACACAAACCCGACGGATACCATAAGGCCTACGATACCGATCAGTATCAGCGACAAAAGGCGATTACGGTGCAGCAAAACCATCCCAGCTGTTGCGGCCACCAGCATCAACCAACCCGCGATGGGCACCGGGCCGGCGGCCTGCATCACGCGTGTGGCGGCCCCGACCGTTCCAGTGTTCCACGCATGAAAGCCCGCCGCAATGATCGCCACCGATGCGATCGCCGCATAGCGTGTGAAGGCACCATTGTGCAGCGGCAGAATGATTTGCCGGGCAAGGGCCACGATGGTCGCGACGATGGCGTCCAGTATTGTCTTGGCTTCGGGGCGCGGCGTCGCGTCCCACAAGCGCAGTGCAGGCGTGAAGATGGCAAGCATCAGCAAACCGCCGACAACGGCGATGATCGACATGTAAAGGGCGGGCACCAGCCCATGCCAAATCTTGAAGTATGCTTTTGGCACCTCGGCGGCATCACCCAGGACCGATGCTGTCACCAGCTTTACAAACGGTTCGGCCAAAAACGGAGCAACACCGATCATAACGACCAGCACCACCAGAATGGCAGGCGGCACCCACAGACCCGCTCCGGGATCATGCGGCTTGGCAGGGTAATCATCGCGCACCGGACCAAGGAACACATGCCCGATCAGTCGGAAACAATATGCGGCGGACAACAGCGATCCAAACGTCGCCAGCGCCGGGACCAGCCAAGGCATACCAAAGAGCTTGGTATGAAGGGCTTCCTCCAGCATCATTTCCTTGGACAGGAATCCGTTCAGCAGTGGTATCCCCGCCATCGACAATGCGGCAAGCGATGCGATCATGAAGGTCACGGGCATCAGTTTGCGCAAACCGCCCAAACGGCGAATATCGCGGGTATGTGCCTCGTGATCGATGATCCCGGCGGACATGAATAGGGCCGCCTTGAATGTCGCGTGATTGAGAATGTGAAACACCGCAGCCATCGCGCCAAACGCCGTACCCGTGCCCAAAAGCATGGTGATCAAACCCAGATGGCTGACCGTCGAAAAGGCCAGCAGTGCCTTGAGATCATGTTTGAACAGCGCGATCAACGCCCCCAGCACCATCGTGACCAGACCGGCGATGGTGACAATCATGAACCATTCAGGCGTACCGGATAGAACCGGCCACATGCGCGCCATCAGAAAGATGCCCGCCTTTACCATCGTGGCCGAGTGCAGATAGGCCGATACCGGCGTCGGGGCCGCCATGGCGTGGGGCAACCAGAAATGGAACGGAAACTGGGCGGACTTGGTGAAACAGCCCAGCAGGATCAGGATAAGCGCCGGAACATAGAGCGGATCAGCCTGAATAAGCTCGCGGTTCTGCAAGATCACGCTCAGGTCGTAGCTGCCGACAATCTGGCCCAAGATCAGCATGCCACCAATCATCGCCAGACCGCCCATGCCCGTGACCATCAAGGCCATCCGCGCACCCTGCCGGCCCTCGGGCAGGTGCTTCCAATAACCGATGAGCAGGAACGAGGAAAGTGAAGTCAGCTCCCAAAAAACCAGCAGAAGCAGGATGTTATCGCTTAAAACGATGCCTACCATCGCGCCTTGGAAGAGCAGCAAATAGGTGAAAAACTCACCCATGTTGTCATCACGGCTAAGGTAGTGACGCGCGTAGGCGATGATCAGCAAGCCAATGCCCAGAATCAACAGGGCAAAGAAAAAGCCCAGACCGTCCAGCATCAGCGTGAAGTTCAAGCCGAGCGAAGGCATCCAATCAACCCGTGCCATTACGACTTCGCCCGCCAGAACCATTGGCAGATTAGTCAGAATACCAATGAAGGCAGCCAAAGAGACAGCAAAAGTCACGCCAGCGCAGGCAGAACGGCCGGCCGAATTCATCAAGCCTGGCAGAAGTGCGCCAAAGAACGGCAATGCAACGACAAAGATGAGGGACATGGAAACTCCAGAATGGTCAGGATGTGATCTTGCACAAATCTAGGCGGAGTCAGCAATACCACAAATGAAACCTTTTACACGGCAGTGCCTGTCACATGTCTGCTTTTCGCTATGAGTTTTTCGGCGTTCCGCGGGTTCAGCGAATGGTTGGTCTCTACCTTCACTGTCAGAACGTGACCTGAGCCCCAAGTTCCCTCCAGCTTTACGCGGAGTCCTTGGAGTTAAATCTTTGGCGTTAGGCCGCCATCTTGTCCATCGCCTTTCTCTGCAAAAATTCTATCGGTGTCAGATTGCCTAATGCTGAATGTGGTCTGCGCCAGTTGTAGTCTTCCTGCCATTCTTCCAGCGTGGTCCGCGCATCGCCCAATGTGGCGAACAGCGTTTCGTTGAGGCATTCGTCTCGCAGTTTGCCGTTGAAGCTTTCAATGAAACCGTTCTGTTGGGGCTTCCCAGGTGCGATGTAGTGCCAGTCGATGCCCGTATCCTGAACCCATTTGAGGATGGCCATGCTGGTGAACTCAGTGCCGTTGTCCGACACGATTGTCTTTGGCATACCGCGTTCCGCGATGATCCGATCCAACTCGCGGGAAACGCGGTGGCCAGTCAACGAAGTATCAGCCACCAGCATCAAGTTCTCACGGCTGAAGTCATCAACGACGGCAAGAATACGAAACCTTCGACCATCCGTCAGCGCATCTGACACAAAGTCTAAGCTCCAGCGTCGGTTCGGGCCTTCAGGCAGCGCCATCGGCTTCCTCGTGCCCAAAGCGCGCTTTCTGCCGCCTCTACGACGCACCTGCAGCTTCTCTTCGCGGTAGATGCGCCTGACTTTCTTGTGGTTCACCACAAAACCTTCCCGCGCGATCATCACGTGGATACGACGGCACCCAAATCGTCGCCGTTCCCGCGAAACGCGCTTGATGGCATCTCGCAGTGCCGCATCATCACCACGACGCGACAGATACCGCACCGAAGACCGATCACCTTGCAGCACATCGCACGCCCGTCGCTGGCTGACCTGATGAACCTCCATCAAATGCACCACAGCTTTCCGCTTCCCAACGGGCGTCACCATTTTTTTGAATTGATGTCTCGCAACATAGAGTTGTCCAACATCTGTTCTGCCAAAAGCTTCTTCAGCTTGCCGTTCTCGTCTTCCAACGCTCGCAACCACTTCGCGTCAGATGGCTCCTTGCCGCCATACTTCGATTTGTATTTATAGAACGTCGCTGAGCTGATCCCGTGCCGCCGACATACATCGGCAGTCTTCTCGCCAGCTTCCTGTTCTTTGATCATCGCAACGATCTGTTCATCCGTAAATCGTGCCTTCATTTGTCCGTCCTTTTGTTGGGCGGACTCTACACAAATTTGGAGGAGTTTTAGGGGCGCAGGTCAATCCCTGCTGCACTTTGCACGAATGGCTGGTTCTCTCGCCGCGTGGCAGCACCGAATTTTACGCTAACGCAGCATTCTCCGCGCTGCGAGCGCGCGCGGCGAGAAAAGCAAATTCACACAATGGGCTCGTTCGACACCTTCGCTGCGTGCTGCACGAACGGCGGCTAATGGTTCTGAACCTCATTATTTCAGTCCCATTATATACGAATTCCATTAGGAAATTTTGCCGCCTGATAAAAATCGCATAAGAACTGTTATGTTAAATAAGTCAGTATTGCTGACCTAAAATAATCACGATTCAATCCTCCCGACAGCCCACATCATTCATAAATGACGTTCTGACAGGCACCATCTTTCCACATTGGGACAAGTGCGCCCGTGTTCCATTTATAGAGCCACCCGACAACATCCCGCGTGTCCTTATCAAGGATGAATTTGATTGGTTCTGCGTGCTGACGTTGTTTTACTTCCTGGCGAGCGGTCTTCGTAGTGGTTGATAAACTAGGTCGGGTCGATTTGGTCAACGCATTGATAGCAGTTGTCATGATGAAGGCCCCTGAATTTGCGGCGAAGAAATGCCTAAAAATTTGGTTTTTGACTTCTGCATTTGGCAGCAGGAAGTACCCGTACTAGTTGTGAATAGAATTTCTGCATAAGCACGAAAAAGAACGCACAGTTGCGCAGGGGAACGAAAAAGTGCCTCATAACAGCCTGATAAAGAACGGTAAGTATTTTGTTGCACCGCAGAATTTCTCCGGAAACTTCAAAGCGCTTTTTTCCCGCTTGGCGGCGGAAGGTGCTGGACGTCCTGTAGATCAGCATGGCTTGGCTGACGGCCCTTGGACTGCGGACCTACTCGTCGAAGCAATTTCGGCCATTGATGTAAATCGTGACGGTATAGATCTGCGGACCGTGCAAGTCTGGTTTCAAGATAATGATCATGGCATCAGTTCCACCAATATCCGTTGGCTGGCACGTATCTTTGGGTGCAACGATCCCGAAGCCGCAAGCCTATGGCAAGCTGAACTGACAGCGGCAAAAGAAAGGCTGACGAACGAGAGAAAAGCGGCAAAGAGGAAGCTGGCAACCAAAGCGTTGGTGGAAGAGACCGAAAACCTCAATGTTCTTACTTTTCCGATACAAGGATTTAGCCTTGCAAGGCGTTCAGAAGCAATTTTTTCTGGGTCTCCGCTAGACTTACCTTCTTCTATTTTTGCAGGGGCTGTCGCGCTTGGATTTTCGTCATATTTTCTGGGTATTCACAACGTCACCTATGGCGATACGGATGCGACCTTGAAGCAAGTTGGTTTCCTCTGGGCACCAAATTGGACGTTCTTGTTTATGGTCTTCCTGCCGTTGTTTTGTGCGTTCGTCATTGAGCTGCTTGTTTTCTGGAAAAATGAAGGCCGTTTGACGTTTTTAACGGAAGCTGAACGAACGAGCAGTGCGGGTGATTGGGCACGTAGGATTAAAGGTTCATCCTACACGTATTGGTCTGTTTTTCTGATATGTATTGGGTTTGCTGGCCTTTTTCAGTGGATAGGTGTTCGCTTTGTGTCGTTATCGAGCGGAGGGGGCGACTACGCTATAGACTGGGGAACATTGGCGCTTGTACGTCCAGACGTCATATCAGTGCCGCAAGCCTTCGCATTCACTGGTTTCGCTTACCTATACATGTGTATTTGTTTCTATCTGCTATTTGCAGGTCTCATTTTGCTCTACACGCTAGCCTACGACCTTTGGGACATTGCCAGCCACTCTAACGTTGCCTCAGAAGAAGACGCTCATGAAGTCAGCCTGAGAGTAATGCGTGGTATATTCCGCTGCACTCTTTTAGGGATCATGGTTGCAACCTGTATGAAGTTACAAAGCTTCTATTTAACGTCGAGCGGAACAAGTATCCTACGTTGGCTGGTTGAGGACATGCTTTCAGTGTTGAGGGGATCAGAGGTGTTGAACCCTGAGAATACATTCCGCAGACCAACACACTACACCAGCTTGTTGGTTACTTTGGCGACATGTACCCCGTTTTTTTATGGTTCCATCAGAATTGGTCTCGGTAGCTCGTTTCATGAGGCTTCGGTGAAAATGACGGCAATCGTTGCACTACTCACCATTGGCTATTTGATGATTGGTGCTTTCGCTGGTTTTTCGATCCTACTTTGTGTCGGATTATTGGTCGCTGTGTACGGCCTCTTCGATCCAGCTTTAGGAAAACGGACAGAGAGCAAACGGAAGGACAATCAGGTTGTATCATAAATGGTTGGATAATTGGGACGAACGGCGGGCGCAGCGCGGCGATGACGTGAAGCATACAGCGGATTTCGAACTTGATGCGGAGGTTGGGTTTTCAGTGGCGACAAATGCAACAGGTATCGCAGAATTTTGCGATCTTGCCGACGCAGCCGTCGCCAATACGACCTTCTACGATGATCCTTGTGGAGACACGCTGGGTTTTGAAATGAATGAAGATTGGATAAAGTTCCCATCGGGCATTTCAACAGACGTCGAAGTAAACAACGTGGTTTGGGCGAAGGTGACAGACAGCGGTTCCCTTGACCACGCTCTAGTGGTTTTTCATCATTGGAACGCGAGTACACGAAACCGCCAAATTGCCAACTTTTTCTCAAAGCGAGGCATCACGGTTGTTGAGATCGCTTTGCCCTACCATTTCGAGCGGAGCCGCCCTAACTCTACTCACGCAGACTACATCCTTAGTCCAAATCTTGGTCGTACAATTCAATCAATGAGACAGGCAGTATGGGATGGGCGAAAGCTCATACGTTGGTTGAAATCAGAAGGATATGGCGAGATTTCGGTTCTTGGTATGAGTTTGGGTTCGTGGGTTGCGGGTCTGGTCGCGGCACACGAAAAATCTGTCCGAAAGGCATCGCTATTTCTCACGGCGGGAAGCTTCGCGGATTTTGTATGGACGGGTCGCGCAACCCAAAAGATACGCAAGAGCCTTGAGCTTGAGATTGACTTAGCTAATCTCAGGAGGGCGTGGGGTCCAATCAACTTGGAGAATTACGTGGACAGGCTTGCACGGCCTGATCTCGATCTTCATGTTGTTTTGGCTAAGAGAGATACGGTTGTACTGCCAGAGGTATCGAAGCAGTTCATGGATAGGCTAATAGAAGCTGGAGCAAAACCAAGCATTTTGGAGCTGAATTGCGGTCATTATTCGTTAGCATTACCTCCCCACATCCTCGTTGCTGGATGGGGTTTGAAACGGTTACTTAAGCGCAACCATTGAGTGATTTTCTGAATCTTATCAATGAGCCGCGTCAACCAAAATTGGCCCAAACGTCACCTCGCGATATTTTTTCGCAATCAAGTTGGCCCAACTGGACCGAACGTGCATATGGCGCGGTTACAAAACACTCTATGCGGCGTCAGAGCAGGCTTACGGTAAAGGAGCGCGACTCGATCTTTTGGTGATCTCACATATGCATGCGGATCATGTGAACGGCATAGAAACACTAGTGACTGACGGCAACACGCAACCAAAACTTCAGACAGCACTCACGATAAATATAGAAAATATATCAGCATCTTACAGAAATATTCGTTCCATGAAGTGCGGCTAAATCGCTTCTGGGTTTTGGTCTCGCTTCTTCCAGGGACGCATCAGCTTCTCTTCAATATCACGCCGCGCGACAACTTTGGTCCAGACTTCCCATCCCCGATCATCTCCATCTACGCTGAGAAAGTCACCATATCGAAGACTAAAAACATCAGCAGGACTATCTGGCTTCGTGAATGTCTTAAGCTCCGCCTCAAGGCGCTCAATGTCCTCAATCCAGTCATCCTCAATCGTATCGGGTAGCGAGCCCAGTATATCATACCGATCCTGCATCCGTTCAGATAGGCGTTGATATACGGTTTCGTCGATAGTTCCTGCATAAACTAAATTCGCCATATCCACTTCACGGCGTTGCTGGCCATACCGTTTAATCCGCCCAATTCGCTGCTCAAGCCGAGAAGGGTTCCATGGTAGGTCGACGTTAATCAAAGAACCCAATGTCTGCAGGTTTAATCCCTCGCAAGCCGCGTCAGTGGCACAGACGACCCTAAGCTTACGCTCTTTGACTCCCTTTTTGATGTCCTCGCGATCCACGCTCCGCCACTCTCCTCCAAGAAGTACACCGGACTTCCCAACCCCAGCATAGACGGCTACCGGCTCGGTTGGATGTTTTTCGCTAACCATCTCTCCGACCCAACGGACCGTATCATAGTATTGTGAAAATATTATGCATCCGAGCGCCAACCATCCCTCTTGATCAAGGTAATGCATCACAGCGCGCCCTTTGGGATCTTCTTGGCGTGCAGATGTGAGGACATCAAGGACACGCTCGAGGTGTTGTGCTTCTACATCAACGGCAGCGGAATAGGCTTCCAGTCCCATATCCTCGATAGCTTCAAGAAGATCTGGATCGTCGGTCTGTTCTGACAATAGCCCCTCTCGCCTGCGTTCTAGCATCTTCGTTGCAGTCGAAATTCCGGCGGCAACGGACGAGCAGATACGCTGCATCATCAAGTTACCGAGGAACCCTGTCCCAGCTTGACGTGCTTTCATGGCGCGCGTGAATAAACGCACTTCGTCATAAGCGCGATCGTAGAAATGGGGCGTTCGGACTGCGTTTCTCTCGAATATGCCTGGTGCTGTCCCCGCTCGCGGGTGTATATTTACTGCAATTCTATCTAGAAGTCCTGCATCCTCCAACGTCTTACGACGCCGCAAAACCACATGACGACCGAGAGGATTGTGATAGCGCATAAACGGAAGCTTTCGGGCGATCTCACCGCTCTCCAATAGATCTTCAAGCTCTCCCCGAGTGAAATCGTCCAGATCCGCAACGCCCCTGTCGGTAAAGAATGAGCGATCCTCGACCATAAGGTCGTCACGGACATCCCGAAAAACTGAAGCTTCGCTTGAGTGAGGCAGCGGTGACCGGAGCCATGGCCAGGCGGTTGCTGGGTCAGGAAGAGTTTCCTTTCCGGAAATCAAGTCGAGCGATTGCTCTGCGTCCCACCATCGAGACACACTTGGCCGACCGAGAACGTGATCCTGCCCATAAGCCAGGAGTTTTATCAGATCCCAGATTTCGTCCCGATTGGTCTGAATAGGGGTTGCAGTGCCGATAACTAAATGGCGCGTCCGACCAGCAAGTCGTTCCATTGCCTGATAGAGTTTTCCCGGCTCAGGCTCTTCGATACCAATACCACGGCGCACACGTGCCTTATGACCTTCATCAAGGGCAATCATGCCATAGTTGCCGCGCATCAGGGCCTGCGCTTCTGGCCCTCCTTTTACCAGAAGTCCCGTCGAGACAATGCCGATCTGAGATGGACAGCGCAAAACGTCTTCAGGGTCACGAGACCGATAAAGATGCCCTTGATGATCTAGCCATCCTTTCTGTGGTGCACGCCCCCATACGCACGCAGGAAGACCGAGCTTATCCCAAAGTTCCATTTGCCATTGAAGAGTGAGAGTTGCTGGGCAGAGGATTAGAAATGGACCTTGCCCCATTAACACCGTTAGAGCGCCCGCCGCAGCCATCGACAAGGTCTTTCCAACTCCGACCTCATCGGCGAGCAAAAGGCGGGCTGCACCATAATTCTGGTCGTGCTCAACGAAGATCTTAACAAACGCTTTTTGCCATGGAGCCAAGCCCTCTCCGCGGCGCACGAGCGGACTCTCCACCGTAACAGACTTAGCCAACCCTATCGGGTCATCGCGCATTTCTTCTACATGCACTTCGACCTTCTCGGCAGTACGGCCAATTTCGTCGATCACTGCTTGTGAAAGCGGAACACCTTTTTTCCAAAGCCATTCAAACTCATCTTGAACCCAAGTCGCCGCTTCGGGCGCGGGATCTTCCCAGATCATCTCATAGGATTGAGCCCAACCGTTTGCAGTCTCATTGATGGATCCGATGAAACTTGACGTCGTGCCGTCAGGCCTTGTGATCACGCCAGCCTTCCCGTGTAAGAATGGAGCATTGTCTCGGGAAACAACCCTAATCTCAACATTCCCAGCGGTCAGGATTTGATAGAGGCGTCGCCAGCGTGGACGCTCCAACAAGGCATCAAGTTCGTCACCTTGTTCATGCCAGCGCTCGACCTGCGCTTGGTCACGCGCCTTTTGACTAAGGGTGGCTGCAGTTAAATCACGAGGGTCTAGATCTGCATTACAAACAATTCGGACACGACCAATGGTGCTGATTTCCTCATGAATTAAGTCGAAAACCGATGAGCGAAAGTACCCTGCGATCCGGTCATAGGTCTCAGCTCCCTGAAGCCGATCTTTCAAAAAGACGTGGCTCAAACGTTGATTGCGTGAAGAGAAGCGAGAGATCAGATCTGCCATCTTGCGACCTCTCGCATCAAATTCGTTCCGTCTGGATTGCTGTACCAAGGATCCGAGCCGCGCTAGCCTCTTCAGGCTCAGACTCCCCTCGTTTAGAAGCCATATACGTGCAAAGTTGGACTAGAACGTCGCGTTTTCGCACATAGTCTGGAATAAGGTCGCGCAGTTCTTCTAAAACATCTTCTACCTCATCCTCCTTTCCAACACGCCATATTGCGCGCAAAGTAAGGCGAACGATGCTATCCCGACCAAACGGAACCCCTTCTGCCATTGAGGTTTTGCCAAGTTTGGTCCCTGTTTTGAGCTTAGCGCCGTTTGGACTATTCGATGCCATCATTTCATCATAGTCCCCAACTCGGAACGCCTTAGCGAAGTTTTGGAATTGGTCCAACTTTGCCTCACCGGCTTCCTCAATATCCATCATCTTGAGGTAAAAGCGCTCCGATCCGTTGAAATCAAGCCAGAGCTCTCTTTCAAGCCCTTCAGGGACGAGAAACTCGTTGGCGGTCTGAACGGCGAATTCGGTTAGCTCGTCGACGAGGGTCTTCTCACCTTTCTTACGGGGGCGCAGCGCCTCGCGCGTCATGTCGTTGCCATCGATCTTAGTATAGGCGGTTAAAACTCGCAGCGCGGCTGCGTAGCCTGCCATCTGCAAGTCAGCGTCGTTGAAAATATTCTCTCCTCTGGCGGCGTCCATCTGATCGTTAAGGCCGATCATGTCTTTAATCTGGCGCTCTACCTCGTCACGAATTTCGTGTACGATTTCGTCTGTATACCCAGATAGCGCGCCTTGACGTTTCTTTAAGACAATCATGTGCGTGCCCTGAACGTAGCCGCCTTTCTTCAGTTCTGTCATAGTTTCTGTTGAAACGTACCAGTCCTGAACAACTTGAAGCCCAGCACCCCAGAAAATTTGAGCCATATCAGACCAAGTCTTCGCGTCCTGATGGGTGAACTGGACAATCTGAATTCCATTGTCGGCCATATGCTCAGTCATTGCCCTGTAGGCGTCGATCATCGCTACTTTAAACGATTGCCCCTCCCCTTTGATCGCAAGGTTTCGGCGAGAGTCCCAAATCCATTCGTTAAATGGCGCAGGTGAATTCTTCCTAAGCCATGCAATGAAAAACTCAGTAATCTCATCGTACTGGACCGCGTCAGCATAAGGAGGGTCAGTGATGTACATATCCACCTTTGCAACAACGTCTTTTGCGGAGGCGTTCTTGATTTGGGCATTTCCTCCAACAGGTGCATTTCCAGGGACGCCGTCAAGAAATGAACGCGCAAAGCCATACGATCTCACCCCATAATTTGGGAAAGTGTTGAGTGCTTGGTTGTAAAATGTTTGAGCTGTTGACTCCCGAGCTGCTCCGGTACCGTAATGACACAGCTTTGAGTTCCAGTTTATGTATCTCGCAAGTAGTGCGCGCGTCTCTGGAGATTTTTGACCATTTTGCAGGACTAATGCTCCAGCAATTAGCTGGCGTGCACAGAAAAGCTGGTGCCAATGGGTCCACCCTCTTTCGCGCAACAGACGAGCAGTCTCTTGCCCTGTTTCAATCTCCATATCAGGCGCACATCCTTCGCGTCGCCATTTCTCCAGATTTTGCGCTGCGTAATCGTTAGCTGCTGATTCTCGTGACAAGTCGTCAGGCGTAACAGACGCGAACCAGTTACGTGGGTTAGCCTTTCCATTCTTGATGTCCTCAGCATCCATCCACTGGATCGCATAAAGGCGCTCTTGAAAAATATCTTCTGGACGGGGAGAAACATCGTTCTGTTGCCAAGGACGAAGCCGGTTTCCGTTCACTCCGCTGTCAGTTCGGAAATCGCCTCTAATCTCCTTGATAGAGATGCCAAGGTCGTCATCGAGCATAGGATGGAGCATACGACCTTTCTGAAGTGTACCGGTCTCAGAGGCTTTCACCTCTGCGTCCGTGACCCCAGTAAGGATATCAATGTCGTAGCGCTTGTTGGCATGGTCTGGGACCAAACGCGCAATCGTGTTCCGCTTTTTCGAGATCATCCAAGTTGGTGATAGGGGGACCATCCAACCAGTTCGGGGGCACTTGGTCTCAATGCAATACAAGTAGAGTTTTGCGCGATTACCCTTCTCATCGTGCTCAATCCCCAAATCGCTGATCTTTCGATCGACGCGATCAGCGATATCCTGCATCTCGCGCTCGATCTGCCGGTGACGTTCAGGGCTGGCCCCCACGATATTAAAGGAGGCCCAGCTAAGCATACACGCCACAGGGTTCAAATCCGACGCAAGGACATCGCAACCGACCCGTGCAGCCTCATACGGAATTGACCCAGACCCCGAGAAGGTATCAGCCAGAAGAGGCCGTCGACCAAACCGCATTATTCCGAGTTGCTCCACCAACTCAGCAATCGTTCGCGCACTTGTGCCGAGGTGATCATTCACCTCCTGCCATATGCCACTCAGAAGGTCTCGTTCCGCCAGCTCCTCTGGCCGTTTCACATGCGCAAGCCTTTGTGCATAAGGCATGTCCATAAAGGCACGCGCGATCCGTTTCTGACGCTCGCGCGGGTCAAGATCATCCCGCCAGTTCCAACGTCCGGTGTCATCAGCAACTTCGTAGGCGTGTTCTGGAAATAGTTTTGCGAATGCGGTCGGACCGCCTTCAAAACGCCGCCCGAATGTCTCATCCGACATGCCCATAAGCTTCTCGAAAATTTCGACATCGCGCTCTAAGTCGTCCGTCGCTGGAAGCAACGTGGCGAGCACACAAGCACGCGTCAAGATCAAGGGCTTACGCCCTTTCCAATAGGACCCGAGGCCTGTCAGGGTCTGGCCCTGAACAGCCTTTCGCTCCTTCTGTGTCTCCGCCGATATTTTAGCAGTCGGCCATGCCTTCTCAATTAAAGAAGGTTCATCACGCAGGCTGAACGGCACGACTTCTGAGGCCTCGTTGGCGGTAAGTGTCATTATTAATTCCTCAAAGGTCTTTAAATAAATCTGGGGTCTTTTCGGCGGTGGATTGGGGCCGTGGTCGACGGGTAGCAGCTGCAACCTCATCCCCCTCTCGGATCAACGCATGACGGATAGCTGCGCGCCAACCACTTTTTGGACTGTCCCACTCACCTCCATCCTTGTCGATCTGCTGAAACAGCCACCAGAGCTCTTCCGGGCGATGAGACGACCAACGTGTGAATGCGATAGCTGCCTCGTCGGATGTTGCATCCTCGATGGTCCAAGCAAGTACGCAGAGTTCACGCCCTAGGATTCGTTCGATACGGTTTTCGCCGGTGGCGAAACGGGACGACTTTAGGTCTTTCTCTTTCAGGCGTCGATTTAGATGCCCTTTCACCCCCTCCGACACCTGCCTCCAAGCATCTCGGGGGATCGCAACTCTACACAGCTTTTGTGCCGAGGTTCCCAAGGCTGCCGCACCGAAGTCTTCCCATACCTCGACCGGATCAGTGCGGCCTGTTGGGATCTTTACGAGAAACTGATGTGGAAGCGGGTCATTCGGCACTCCAAATCCGTGCGTGATTGCTTTTTCAGACATCACGTTCCTTCCTGCTCAACATCCTCAACTGAGATATCGATGCCGACTTGGGTCGCGAAATCCTTCATTGTATGCCCATCGGGAAAGTCAGCCTCTCGGAACCGGAGTTGCACTTCGGCGTCGGCCTGTCCGAGTGCTGCTCGCAAGCCCTCGATTATCGTCTCAATTTCTTGGCCGTTCAGAGCAACATCTCCGCCGCTGCGAACTCGGAGGCTTTTCTCTCCTTCACCGACCGTAACGCTGACCCCGTGGAACACGATGGTTTCTCGTCCCTTAGATGCACGAACAACCCGGAGCACTTCGCCCTTTGTTGCAAACTGAAAGTCCCGCTTCGCTTTTGCAGGACGGTCATTGTCTATCGTTTTCTTCGCACCGACAGCATCAAAAGTGAAGCGACGTTCGGCCGAGACCCCCCCTTTGACAGCATAGACGTAGAGGGTTGTTTTCTGGGTCCCATCGATCTCAATCGGAGTACCATCATAGACGGCTCCATCCTTTGGGTTGATCCCAGTTATGTTCCAGCGCAATTCAGCTTCCGGCTTAGCTTCAAGGGCTACCTGCCACATCCCCGCGTTGTCTCGTCTGTCGTGCGTAATGTTGATTGAACCTGTCCAACGATATGGCTCGGAAGAATCCCCTGAATCCAAATTGCGTATTTGGAACCACAGTTCCACTTCAGTTGTACGATACGTCCTATCTATAATTAGATCGCCAGAGCTTAGCCCCTCTTTCGCTGTAGCGACGAGCACCTCAGGAGTTTTGCCAGCATTTGAAACCGCTATTTCAAGTTCACTTTCCCCGATCGCATCATCACCACCGATGCGTGTTACTCTGATCGTGGGATGAGGCGGCGGTGGATTCTTGTCGACATATCCGTTTTCTTCAACCCAACGGCCTTCTGCTAAGGCCGCCGCTTTAATCTCTTCCATACCCTTAGGGGGAAGCCAGATCCATCGAGCATTTGACGCAGCCCGCTCCAGCACATCTGACCATCGCGTTCGAGAAGTAGCGTCAGGAAATAGCTGATCCTCACAGCGTTGAATCAAACCATCCATCCGGTCGGGGTCCAATTCCACGAGCTTTTTTGCTCCTCCCCCGGAGAGAGCAGCCTCCACCGCTTTTTCCCCTTGGATAACGCCCTTTTCCTGGTAGTGGCTCAGATCGATACGTGCGCTCTTCAGGTCCTTGGTCTGCGGATACCAAACTGCGTTGAAGAGGCTCTTTATGGTAGAATTAAACCCGATCTCGGTGGTTTCCTGCTCCGCTTCGATCTCCCGTTGGTGACGAGGCGTGTCGGCCACAATCGACTTCACGGCGGCAATGGCAAGAAGTCGACGAACGCTGTCTTCCGCACTAGCCATCTTCGATCCATCGCCTGCAACGACGCAGAAAGCATTTTTATAGACAACATCATTGAAGAAGCGAGCAGCCGCCGCTGGCGGGGATTTCGCATCAGGGGAGAGAACTAGACAGGTCCGCTTTGAAGGGGTCAAGTTCACTTCGTCAACTCTGGGCAGAACTACCAAATCCGCGTAAGCGAGTTTAGTTACAGGCCTGAAGATGTCAGTCAGGCGACGGCGCATTTCTTCGTCGACACGGTCCTGCGGAACCTTTCCAACCTTATCTTCAATCTGCTTTCGGACGTTGGCGATGTCTGAGAAATACCACCTGTTTCCATCCCTATTGTGTAAATACCAGCATCGGTCACGCAGTTGATCAAAAGCTTCGATGAAGCGCGTCGCTTCTTTTCCAGGGGCGACCAAGTACTCGACCAACGTGTCGCGTGGCAAGCCGCGAATGCCGTCTGTGTTGTCCGACAATGAAGTTATAAACAGAAGGGTCGCGACCTGGGAAGCGGCCCTATCGTTTCGATCCCCATCGATCCCCTGCGCGTGCGCTGATCCGTCTGTGTCGTAGATATCGCTCGCGAGAGCGGACTCAAGTGACCGCTCAATCTCCTTGACTTGGTCTCGTGTTTCCTGGTCCGCAAAGTCTAGATACTGAGCCCCAACCAGAAACACCTCTTCTTCCTTGTTCGCCCAAACCCCGCGTAAAAGGTTCGCAGTGAATTGGATCAGACCTCTGGTTTGACGGAACTTCTCATTCTCTTTGAAAAGAGACAGGATGTCCTTGTAACTCGGGTGAAACGGGTAAGAACCAACTATTTCATCTGCCATCTGTTCTGCAGATTTGGCGAGGGCGCGGCCCCGAATGGCTTCTTGGTACGTGGCAAGGTAAGCTTGCGATACCCGCTCAACTTCATCCCCACCTGAATCCGGTAGCTTGGTGAACAAGCGTTTTCTTAGGATATCGTAAATTTCCCCAGTGTTTAAGTCGACTGGCGTGATCGACTTTGCCCCGCGACTGGTTTCCTTTTGAAGGTCAGCAAGTTGCCCCCCAAGAATCCTGCGCGCTTCGTCGTAGGCCGCGTCAAGAGATGCAACCACCACAACACAGCGCTTAAGCTTCATGGCCGCAGAAAAAAGGTTCGCAAGGGAATATTTAAGTAGATCCAGCAAGGTGCCTTGTCCTACAGACTTCGTGTGAGCCATCGCAAGATACGTAGGTAACTCATCAAGCATGATGAGAGTAGGACGATCGCCGATCAGCCGCATCCAATCACCTTCGGTCATCTCCCTTGGCCCATTAATCCAGTGATCCCTAAACGTATCAGCCTGACCGAGCTGTTCAGCGATATCCCCCCAAATGAAATTTTGTACATCCCGACCGTTAACCGTGGCGATGACAGCTGGCTCGTCATCCATGCCAGAAGTAATCGTGTCCGGGAGCAAATCTTTCAACTCAGGGAAGCGAGCCAAAAGGCCCAATGCGATCATGTTGTGAGTCTTACCTCCGCCCATGGCCTGTCTGAGCTCGAAAATAGCTTGCTGACTTTGGCCGCTAAGGCGCTTCAGAGCGCCACGAAGAAATTCCGACATGCCGCTAGTTACGTGGTTTCGCGCGTAGAATGCCTTAGCAGAAGCGAGGTCCGCCCCTGTAATCGAGGACAGGTGCTCCACTTGTTCAGACCTACTCATTGAGAAAGCGTCTGGGCTGAGCTCACAAATCGACGTCACCAGGGGAATGTTATAACCAGAACTCATCAATTTCTCTTTTCTGTATCTTTAAGTAATTTAAATCCGCGCCTAAACCCATCAACCTGCGTGATACCTCGCTCCGCGCACCAAACCTTGAACTCTCGCCTCTGGCGTTCAGTTATCTTAAAATTCAGACTCACGAGTTCTTCGAGAGGATCGTTCGTTTCAGGATCAGCCATGGGCACCTCAATCTTCAATATGCACTATCAATAAAGATACCTTTCTTTATTTCAAGTCATACCGTTAGTGAATTGACGGTCAGTGTCCTCTCCCAGGCCCAAACCAGACATTAGACAGGATGGAAGGTTACGTCGGCCTAATTTGCGGTTGGAATTTGATAGAAATTCGGGAGAGGGGACTAGCGAAAGGCGCATTTTTGATCCAATTTACTGTAATGAGTATTGGCACATTGGCGCTAAATTGACCGGTCACAATCATTACCCTGGGTGCAATTGCGGCTGGTGCCTTGGCGGCGGCAACCAAAACGGCGGAGGCGTCCCCGCCGCGCCAGTTACAAAGCCACTTCGGCCGGTTTATTCTGAGTATGAAAAGCACCAAGCGACGCAGACACTGAAAGGCTACGGCGCAACAAGTTACTCTCGCTGCTTCGTTAACCCGAATGCATCTTGCCCCGTCTGCGGTCAGCCCGTCTATTTCTATGCCAATCAACACGGCAGCCGCGTCTTCTTTGATGAACTCGGAAAGCCCTGGGCGAAGCACCCTTGCACGGACAACGGGGGCGCTGCCTCTGGCTCTGCGCGTCTTCGCCCCTCCAGCCGAAAACTGGCCGACATCAAAAAGATTCTCGGTGCCGAACAAAAGATCGACCAGCGAATACTACCTGTAGGCCGGAAAGCCAGAAGAAACTCTTGGAATCTTGCAGTGGTGGTTGAAGTCCAATTCGCCGACTTCGGCATGGAAGTTCAGGTTGAAGACCTTTCAACCGAAAATCATCAGAAATATCGTTTTTTCATTTACTGTGATCAACCGCTTCTAGCTGAAGGCGACCTCGTCAGTCGGCGTAGAGAGACGTTCTCATTTCTGCACCCATCGTCACTTGAAGAAATCGAAGTTGTCAACGGTGATCGGCTAGTCGACTTCGAAGCGCTGGAGAAGGATATAGACCCTAGCATTGTTCCCCTTGTGGTTTCAGAGCTCATGCCATCCGAGAGGAGGCATTTTGGGTCAGGAAGCGGCGGAACTGCCAAGATTTTGGGAACACTGCGCTCTGTCCTAAAAGATTTCGCCAAGAAGAGGATCGTGGGGGCCAAACTTGTTTCTCACTATTTGAATGAAACAGGCCGTGTGACCGCTGATGGTTCGCCTTGGACTCCTCGCCTTGCCTTTTTCCTGATTGCCCTGTCCGGCGTCTCTCAAGAAAAACCGGATAGGCAGAAGAAAAGAAACACAGGCGGCAAACTGCAAAAGGCTCGGAGGCCTCAACCACATGCACGCGCCAAGAAGCACCCACGTTCATCCGGACCCCTGTCAGGCAATTCGGTTTCGCAACCAGCCAACAAAACTCACAAGCGACGCTCCGAGCCCGCGCCTCGGCTCTCCACCGATGTAGATGAGTGGGCACGTATGCTCTCAAGGCTCGGGCGGGTTTCCAGAATGGACGACGAGGGCTTATGATAACGCAGAACTACGATTGATCGCTGCTATCGTTCGTCCCGTTTCGAAGGTCGAGTAATGTTAAAATGACGATTTCAGTCTTGTTGGCTTTGGTCCGTTCTCAGGTGACAGCGGTGCACAAAAAGCCACATTTGCTTTATGACCTTGCGTTCTCTCAAGTGGCAAACGCTCAGCGTCCGCTTCGCTGCACATATCTTCCATTGGTACAATCTGCAGCATCCGTTACCTTTGGCTTTTAAGACATTCGCTGCGGTAAGCACGAACATCTGTTAACCTAAACGATGCTTACATTGTCATTTCGCCCCCTTCCGCAAACGACCCCCATTTGTCAAAATGGGCTTTTTTTGAGCCGTTCGCTGCGGTCTGCATGAACGACGGTTACGCCGGATTTTCTTTTGGATCAGTTGATGACGTAAAGGTCAAAGTCATCTGACGTCCAACATTTCACCTCGATGTGCAACCACAAAGACTTGATTCAGCACCCCAACTTCGACTAAACAATATTATAACAAGATCACACGGTTATAATATCTAACAATCGAAGGAGTGACGCATGACAAACATTCTCCACTCAAGCGTACTGGCGATGGCAACAGCAATGGTCGGCATCATAGCGGCACCAGAGCGCGCACAAGCACAGACATACCAAATTGACTGCGCTATTCTGCTTTGCTTGTCAGGTGGTTGGCCTGCATCGGTGCCATGCGCCCGCGCCCGCGCAGAGTTCATCCGCAGGATCACACCTTGGCCTGTTGAGCCACCATTGCAAATTTGGCGTTGCCCGATGGGCGCAGCCTACACGGTCGATCCTGACACTCAAACAGCGGATCGCATCTATGAAATTCTCTTGGACATGAACGATGCACCGGCCCAGTCGTATCCAAGTGTCCCACTCACGGATACTTCGCTTATGGCGCAACCCGCCGTTGTCCGACGCAGCGGCGGGTCTGCCAACCCGCTTCCAGATGGCTTTGCCATGCAGCTCGTCCAAGATGGCGGTGCAGACATCGACATAAGCGGTGCAGAGTTCAATTTCGTTCGTTCGATCCGCGTTTACAACGTCACATACGCCAGACAGCATGAGAGCGGCCGAGATGGTGACTGCAACCACTCATTTTCGATGCGCGTTGGGACATATGGGACGCAAGGCGATTTCAGTTGGGCGGGATCAAGCGATTACCGCTCGCTGCCTGCGGCTCATACGGGTCTTGAGAACTATCCAAGTAACTGCCCGTCGATCTTTCATCGGTCGGTTTTCGTGGATTGGCGCGACTATGAGGGCAATTACGGGTTTGAGCAGGTCAACTACTAGGCGTGGTATGACGCCTAGTGCACGATACTATAATTGCGACAGGCACCCAGACGTTGTATGCCTGTCGTCATAAATAATAAGAATCAACAGGTAGAGGAGCAGTTCCCGCCGTACAACGAGAAACCCCCGCAGAGGGGTTAACCTGTACGGGGGGTTTTAGAACCAAGGGATTGGCGTCCCGAACGGCTACTCAATTTTTCAAGTCCGGTTCTAACACCCCACCAACATAGCAATCAAGCAAAAAACGCATCTGTGCGTCCGCTACATCTGCATCTTGGCCTAACCCTCTCATCAACCACAAGAGTTAGCCCAAGGCGCAGCATACAGTAGGTACTATGGCCGAAAGCCCAATACCCTGTATTCTGACAGCGCCTGAAACAAGAGAATCGAAAGGAGAAACCAGCCCTAAAAAGTAGAAACCCCCGCAAGGCGGAAACCTAACGGGGGGGGGTTCTGAAACCAAAGAACGCCAATTCTTTAGTAGATCACAAAAGCTGTTGATCTTGGTTTTATCACCCTCTCTCCAAGCTGGCAACAAAAAACGCATTTGTGCGAACGATGGAAATTTGCCCGCAGCCGTCTTGCTTAAAATCGAGCAAGGATAGAAAAATGAACAACATTTCCGCTCTAAGAGCGCACGACGATCTAGACACCCAAGGGTATCCGACCCTGCCCGAAGGCATGGAACGGGACGGCTTCATACGGCTGTTCGAGAACACCGCACCGACATTGTTCAATCTGACGGACGCAGAAATTTCCACTTTCGTTCGCATGGCGGAAGATCCCCGGCCTAGTGACTGGAAGAAGCCCGACCGTGAACCATGCTGTTGGCGTCGTCAGGGCGAGGTGGCAGCTCGTCGCAGCAAATCCCGCTATACAATCAACCGGCACGAAAAGCGGCTTGTGGCATTGGGTCTTATTGAGAAACGCACGATGGCGCACGGCGGAAGGTCCGGTTTTGCTGGCTGTGGCATCTTTTTCTCAAATGCCATTGCCTTGGTCCCTGCCATGTTGGGCCACAAGCATCAGCAAGAGGCTCTACAGGTAGAGCGCAACCTGCTGTGCAACACACGAAGCATTCACAAGGGCCATTTGAAGGCTGCGTTGAACGATCTTGCTGACATGCAGATCACCAATCAGAAGGTCGAAGACTACATATCAGAGTATGAGGACTGGCCTGACGCTCGTTTGCTTCGTCGCATGGATATGGACGAACTTCGCCAGCATGTTCTTGAGGCGGATAACTTGACCCAGAATGTGTTGATGATCTTGCAAGAGTCAGAGAATATGCAACACCAGAGCGGCACAGATGCTACCCCCTATATACAAGATACAACCCAAGAACTTAACTATGTCTGTAACGCAAGCGTTACCCAAAAGTGTGTGGACAAGTCCACACACGCTAAGGATTTAAGTTCCGAGCCTGCCGGCTCGAAAGATTGCAGAGAAAATAAGAATGAAGGGTCAGGGGAGTACCGCAAGGGCGAAATTCGCCTAAAGCTATCAGGACCGATCCTTTATGGCCTCTGCTCACCTGAAATGAAGTTCTACATCGATGCTCACGCTCAAGGGCGGCCACCGACCGAGCATGACGTATCATGTGCAGCGATTCAGATGTTGCGAGAATTGGGTATCAACCAATCAGCTTGGAACGATGCTTGCGATCTCATGGGGAAAGACGATGCGATCCTCGCCCTAATCATCACAGACGCAAACCGATACCATCCACAACTCCCCGTCAAATGCCCTGGTGGATACCTACGCGGCATGAACAATGCAGCTCGCGACGGTACACTGAATATCATCGCTAGTTTGAAAGGTTTGGATGCGCGTTTGCGGGAAGAATAGGACAGAATGTGCCAACCCTCCCAGCACTAACTATCGGCTGCGATCCCAGCTCTTGTAGACCACGAAGTCCTGGCCTGACGGCCACGACAATTTCATCTTAGACACCAACCTAATGCAACAGGCCGCTTTATGAATCTGATCAACCACGGCAGACATGATTTCCTTTTTTCGCAACCGGAACCACTCAGTTCCGCGCCGATCTCCGTGGCCAAAAAGCCGTTGCCGGTGTCTTCGCAAAACAAGTTATTCAGTGAAGTATGCGTTTGGCACCGACTAGGTGTAAAACACGTTCAATCTCCCGCCAACCTTGCCTTTCAGCTCAGACCGTCGATCCTTTCTCCGCCGCTTGGTGAATTCGGAACCAGACTCAAGGTTGAACAGCACCAGTATCAATACGAATTTCGTTTGCTTCCTCCATAAACATAAAAGGACCAAAACCTTGCGGTTCCGGCCCTTTCGGTAAATCCAACCGGAGTTTTTTTCACCTTCCACGAACCGTCGCATCCCTGCTAGGCCCGCAATAACGAACAATATTACAATATTGTTTTTAACACAATAATATTATGCCTCGGTCTTTGGCTTTGGTGGACTAGAATAGACGCTCTTTTCATCATTCATCTTCCCTCAAAAATCCTCGGGGGAGCGCCATCGGCGCGGGGGCAAACAGCCCCATCTTGTTCTTAGTTTTTCTGGAAAGCGGTGGGACACATTCGACGCATTGCCTGAATGCCAGCAGCCATAACCTGCGTGTCGATACGTTCGACCCCTTCGATGGTCACAGCAAAGCGCGACAGTGGTTCATGTTCTTCAGGGGTGGTGCTTTAAAGGTTGTCAAAAATTTGAGCTTATCGACGGAGAGTTGTAGCAGCGTTTCTTGGGTGCTCAGGTTTGTTTTTGCAAGATTTAGCATGGCGGCAACAGCTAGATCGCAGTCATTTTCTGCTTCTGTCTGCGCAATGGCGCCAGTGGTTGAAGATCCAATGGCAGCGAAAAAATTAAGAATTTGATCCGATTTCTTACCCTCATTTTTTCACTAAGTTCGAACGTTTGGTTTGATTTGTGGGTGTAGTGATGTTGGGCCCCTGACCCGGCCTTTGGCCGTGTCACCGCGCACTAATTCAGCCGGCACGCGGCTTCACCAGAACGTCACGTCCCGATACGAGCTGATCCAATAGTCAGTCGCCCGTCTCTCCGAGCCGTACCCCCTCCTTTGGTCATGCTCGCCCTGGGCCGCGCCGATCTGCCCTGCGGGTAACGATTGCATGGTGCATCCCTTGGGGTTCGGGCAAGCCGAACGCCGCTTCGGGCAGAAAGAATGGGGCCTGTTCCTGCCCCTTTTTACACAGAAAATAGACAAGGCCGAGTTGTCGGCTACGCCTTCTGCCCGCACCTACCTTGTTGATTTTCCGTTCCAAATTCCCCGACCCTGTTCGGCCACATGGCAGGTTTTAGAGACGACGCCCTTTTAGGGCTTTGCTCAAAACCAGCACCATTAAGAGGCACAAAGTCTCAGACGGTGGCACCACAAAGGAACCGATAAAATGGCTTTTGAACAGCTTTCAATTCCAGAAGAAGACTACACCGCAGCCGAGCGAGCAAAGACGATTGCGGAACATAATGACCGTTTTCGCAATACTTGGGGGGCGGATTTTACAATATCTGGCCAGATCGTCATGACGCAGGCCGTTGCAGCACTTAGCCCCGCTTGGATGGCGCAGATGATGCAGGCGATCCAGCACTTTGACGACTTCACCGAAGATAATGACCCATACGGCGATCACAGCTTTGGGGCAGTGGAAATCACCATCGCCAGTGACACAAAAACCATCTGGTTCAAGATCGACCTTTACGATTTGAACCTCGAATATGGTGCAGAAGACCCGACAGACTTGGACCAAACCAAGCGGGTTATGACCATCCTTTTCCCCTCTGACTACTGAAAATCAGGAGCGCCCGTGCAGGGCGTTCCCCTCAATTCATCACCACATCAAGGATAGAAAAATGACCGATCAAACAACAGTCCCGCAGATCACAGAAACCGTGGCCTTTGCTGATCTATACGTTTCCCCGTTTAACCCCCGCACAGTGGTTTCAGATGATGAAATCGCATCCCTTTCCGAGAACATCAAAATTGCTGGCTTAATCCACAACCTTGCAGGGTTCCGTCACGATGGGACCGAGGGGGTTGGCGTTGTTGCTGGTGGGCGGCGTTACCGCGCCCTTGCGCTGTTGCAGGACGATCCACGCTTTCAGAACGTGCAGGTGCAGCTTGCAGCCGACGAAGACACCGCGAAATTATGGGCGACCAGTGAAAACGCGCAGCGCCAAGACTTGCACCCCGCCGATGAAATTCGTGATTATGGCACCTTGTCAAAAACAGGCATGAACGCATGTCAGATTGCAGTGGCCTACGGTGTGACGGAGAAAAAAGTGTATCGCCGCTTGGCTCTTGCTGGCCTTGACGACGCAGTGCTGGACGCATTGAAAGCCACCGAAATCAGCCTGTCCCAAGCTAAGGCGTTCACTATCAGCAATGATGCAAAGCTGACCCTTGAAGTGCTGGAGGTCGTTAAATCCCGTGGCACCAAAGGCTGGGGGGCTATGTCCGATCACCAGATCAAGGAAGCGTTGAAACCTGACCATGTGAAAGGCACTGACCGTCGCGCCGTTTTCGTGGGTGTTGAGGAATATAAAGCCGCAGGGGGTCGCATCGGTGGCGACCTGTTCGAAAATGAAACGCTCTTTGATGATCCGACCATTTTGCAGGATTGTTTTGAAGCGAAACTAGCGGATACGGCGGCGCAGCTTGCAGAACACAACGGTTGGAAATGGGGCGAAGCGTTGATGGACGATGGCGTCTATTATGACACCATTGAGCGGATGAAGCTGGCGCGGCTCTACAAGGTCGAAGGCGTTTTGACCGAGGAAGAAAATGACCGCTTCAACGAATTGAGCGAATTGGTTGAGGGTGACGCTTGCGATGATGCTGGCATCGCTGAATATGCGGAGTTGAAGGCGAAGATCAAAGGCGCGTTCACAGACGAGCAAATGACCCATGCAGGCATGATCATGTATGTGGACTTCAACGGACGGGTTGAATTGATCGAAGGACTTGTGCGCGTTGAGGATCAAGCCGCCGCTATTGAGGCGGGTGTGTTGAAAAAATCCGCCCACAAAGAGACAGCGAAGAAGTCGCCGATTTCTGCCAAGTTGCAAGAAGACCTTACCCGTGTGGTTGTAGGCGCACGTCAAAACGCCCTACTGGACGACCCGACGCTTGCCCTTGATCTACTGGCCTACCAATTGACGCAATCGCAGGGATACCGCCGCATTCATGCCTATGACGTGTCCCTGCCCTACCTGTCTAATGTGCCAGAGACGGAGACAGGATATGCCCAAGACAAACGATTGACCCTGCCCGATCCGATTGAGAGCAAAGGCAACGAGGCCGAGGACTTCGCAGCGTTCCGCAAACGTGGGCATAAGAAGTGCATGGATATGTTGGTGCGGAAAATTATCGGCCAGCTATCAATTTCCGACGCTGATCTTGCAGACATGATCGACCAGAAGACCAAGAAGGTCACACGGGATCACTTCACACCAACAGCAGAGAACTTTTTCATGCGGGTTGGTGGTCCCTACATGATCGAGTTGTGGAACGACCTGTTGAACCTGTCCGAGAACCACGACGCAGCCAAATCGTTCGCGACTTTGAAAAAAGGCGAGAAGGCTGCAAAGTTAGAAAAGCTGTTCGGCGACGAGGCAACACGTAAGGCCCTTGGCGTCACGGAGACGCAAGAGTCTCGCATCGCAGCTTGGTTGCCCGAAGGTATGGTTTGATGTGTTGGGCGGGGCGCACAAGCGCCCTGCCCTCCCCGTCACTTTCATTGATTAGAGTAGAAAACCATTTTAGCGCCTGTGAGACAATATTGTAATATTGTTAAGGGGGCGCTACACAGTTGAACCCGCCGATTTTTCCGCATGAGGATATGACAATGCAAACCAAGAGGCATTTTCTAAAGACCGTCAGCATGGCGACGATGTTGCTAGCAGCCCCAGAAATTTGCACGGCGCAGGATACCCCTTGGTCTGACATTGGCTTTGATCGTCTCCTGGTCGCGAACACAGACGGAGACAGTTTGGCCGTCAGGTTCAGAAATGGTCAGCGATACGATGCAAGTAATCTTCAACGTCTGAATTGGCTGTGGCGTGATTGGCGCGATGCAGATGCGCAGAGTCCAATAGACCCTCTGTTGTTTGTTGACTTGGCTCTGATCCAGACGCGCATGTCACTGGATTTTGGTCAGCCCAAGGCGATCTTGATTAACTCTGGTTTTCGCACGGCGAGACGGAATGCAACCATCCCGAACGCTGCCCGAAATTCTCAACACGTTGCAGGCAGGGCATGTGATTTCAATATTGTAGGTGTCAGCCCACCGTTGGTTGTTGGCTACGCTGAATCTTACGGAATACACGGCTTGGGCCGGTACGCGGATTTTACACATATCGACGTTGGCCCATCAGGGCGGCGTTGGACAGGATGAGAGGAAGGACAATGACTGAGAAATCTAAAGTGTTGCTGTTGAGCGGAGGTGTGATCCTTTGCGCCGCAATGATTGTCGTGGTGACTTATTCTATTGCGGTGAAGCAGCACCGCGACCAATTCTTTGAACCCGTGATGACACTCGCCAAAGAGCTTTGCATTGAGAGCGGCGGCGTCATCGTGATTGTTCCAATGTCCGAAGATGGCCCAGCCCAATGCCTCACGACCGCCCAAGCCGATGATCTGGGACTTGATGTGGCAGCTTTGATTAGTGGCGGCGACGAATGAAAGATTTTGGGCCGCGAGGCCCGCGAGTTTCCTTGTGGTGAGGATTCAACTGGTCCCGCTTCGGCGGGGCCTCTTTTTATACGGCAATGCCGTATTTTCCACTTGACCCAATTACGGCATTGCCGTATGTTGTGGTATGCACACTGTAATCTGGACAGCCACTTTTCTAACTCAAGCCAAACGCCACGGACTGTCCGAGGCGGACATGGATGCAATTGTGAATACTTTGGCCGATAATCCGGTTGCTGGTGATCTTATGGCCCGAACTGGCGGGGCGCGTAAACTACGCCATGCTGGTCGTGGTGGTGGCAAGAGTGGTGGGTATCGGACGATACATTATTTTGGCGGTGATGATGTGCCTATATTCCTGCTTGCCGTGTACGGGAAGGGAGCGAAAGCAAACCTTACCGACGCCGAGAAGAATGAACTGGCGAAGATACTGCCCTCGCTTGCGGACGCATACCGAGCGAACGTGAAGAAAGTAACGGCCCAACTGGGCCAGAGCAAGAAGTGGAAAAACAAATGAATTTTGGAGAAGAACTGATCCAAAGCGCAAACGAAGCGCTGGCAATTGCTAAAGGCGAAGTTGAACCCGCTGGCGTGTTCGTGCCGGAAACTGTTGATGTGGCTGCGATCCGCAAACGTCTAAAGCTATCACAGGTCGCATTCGCCGAACGCTTTTGTTTGCCTGTCGGCACCGTCAGAGATTGGGAGCAAGAACGGCGCTCACCAGATCGTGCAGCGGTTGTCCTTCTTTCGATTATTGACCGTAATCCCGAAGGAGTTGCCAAAACCCTTGCGGCTGGATGAGGTTTGGGAAGGCCGCTAAATGCCGCTGTGCACAGTGTGCCCAGATGATTGATAGCCATTGTTGGCGGGTTCGGTCTTGCCGGGCTGCTTACTGGCAGTTTCTTGGCCTTTAAACGTGGAAAGAGATTCCAATGACAGACGCCCCAAAAGATGATGATTTCGTTTTTGTTGAAGTCACCAAGACTTTCATGATGTCGAAAGCACAAGCGCGTAAAATGGTGAGTGTTTCGAGATTGATCCACTCCGATAGGACGTTTTTTTCACGGGATGATGATGGAACGGAGATTAGAACGACTGGCGAGGACTTCCTAACAGAGGACATGGATCACGATTACGCCGAAGCCGCTGGCGAGCTTGCCGATCCAGAAGGTCTGTTGGGCCTTGAGCTAGTATCGACATCGAGCAAAAACCTTGATGCAAATGCGGTTGACGAACTCGTGCGGTTTTGGCCTGATAACTGGCGTTCGGATGCACTCAAGCGGCTCGATGATCTTGATGACTAGGGGCAAGCGCAATGCTTGAACAGGTTCAGTATCGCATGGCCGAAGTAATTTTCCGACCCATCCGCGTGCTACGGGCTTGCTGGGTAGCAGGTCGCAAGACAAGCAATCAATACATGCTGGCGGGATGGACCGTTTTTCTACCTACGCTTGGTTTTGGTATCATGCTTGGCAAGGGGTTATCGTCCGATGCGTTCCGCTTTGATGCCGAACCTAGCCTGATCGGAAACATCGGACTGTTCTTTGTTTTGATCTGGCTGATGTTTACGTTCTACGCTGGCCTAATGGCTGCGGTTACTGGCCTCATAGGCACGGTGCGCAACTAATCCCCTATTCTGCCCGCCGCCCCAGGGCGATGCCCTGCGACAACGGGCCTGCGCTATTCGCGCAGAAACGCTATCGCGTCACCCACACCAGCTTTGTCGTCGGCCCCCATCGTATCGTCGTGCCAAACCTTCGCTGGTCAAAATATCTGCAATATTTTCCCCACCTATGAAAAGCCTCGCTAAACCTCTGTTGTGCCGATCGCGCCCGGGCAGCGCGACCAGATCAACGCCGCGTCCCGACATGACCAGATCGCGAAGTCTTGCCGTCGCAGCTTGTCCAAGGGCCAGTTCGTAATCGCACTGCGGTCTGTAGGTCTCTGGCGTGTCCAGCCCAACCAAACGCCAACTATCGCCTGCGAACCGGATAGTATCGCCATCGACAACGTAGATTGCTGACGGCTGCACTCTTTCTGCTTTGACCGGCCCAGCCAGAAGGACAACAACGGCCATCAAACCCGTAAGAAACCACATCGAGGCATGGGTGGGCCGCGAGATTGGCCGCGTGTTGCCTTGTGCGTGAATCCCCGTAGGTTCGTGTGCCGTTGCCACTGTCAGTCGTCCCATCATGCCCACGGACCACCCGTGTTTTCCCTTTGGCAAATCATGCCATAATCGAGAACCAATCGTGAAGCGTTCTTTCACCCATTTCTGTTCTGCAGGAGGATCCTCACTACGGTCTGCGTTTGCGCGCACCTCAGTCGTATTTGCTACCCACGGCAGCTTAAGCATGACGCTGCTTGCCAACAATCTTGATCCTATCCGGCCCTCTAAAAACTGAGCGCGTCGGTTCTCACGTGTCCCCTTGGCGTTGTTTCTCAAACGGACCATCACTTAGTCTTCTCTTAGCGACTGGCTCAGGCTAACGCCCTCCCCTTCAATCAAAAAAACGGTTTCCACCCGAATTAGAATATTATACAATATTATAATATCGTTCGGACCCTCCGCTTTTTGGTTTGATCGCATCGAATACACGCTTGACCGTTTTTTATCGAAACAACTTCACCAAGGAGACACCACAATGAGAACCTTTGCAGAATTTCAGATCATGGGCCGCGTAGGCAAAATCAAGACAGTCGGCAGCACACTTCGCGTCAGCATCGCAGCCGAGTATGGCCGCAAAGACGACCGAGGCGACTTTCAAGCAAACGCCTACTGGAACGAAGTGACGATCTTCAACGAGAACGTCATTAAGTGGGTGAAAGACAACACGCTCCCCGGCGATTTGGTGCACGCTCGCGGCACGCTTCGCCAAACAAGCTGGGAAAACAGCTCAGGTGGCACCGAGTACGGCATGACGCTGGCAGCAGACGATTTCGACAACGCCAGCCAAGACGAACGCCGCCGCGTCGCGAAACAGCAAGAAGGCTCCTAAGCCTTCGGCGGGCCTCATGGCCCGCCCATCCCGCAAAGGTTCCTTTCCGGTCATAAAAACCCAAGAGGTTTTTCCAATCGGACAGGCGACACGTGTCACATCTGGTTTTCAGGAATAACATCAGTTTTTGACGTGACGTTCAACGCTTTGGTGTGGAACGTCGCGCATCTTTGGCTCGATGCAGCCGGTTTTCTGAATCCTATCAATGGGCCCGGAGAAGGTTATCACTTCATCTTGCCATCAAATATATTTTCTGTAGTCACTGCTGACCGTTTGGCCTTCGGGAAGGTACTTCAACACCTCACCAACCTTACGAGACGCGCGTATCGGAATCGGTAGTTTTTGGTTCATCTGCGTAGAATTCCAGTTGATCTTGGTGAGAGAGAACACTTCACGCGCAATTTCGGCAATCGTGCTCTCGCTGCTTTTGTGGGGGCACAGGAAGAGCGGGTTTGGGACATACAACCCTGGATACGTCCCGTAGTAAGGAATGCTCCCGTTTGTATAGAGCAATCCTTTGCCATCCAGATCAATGAATGTGCCTCGCAAAACGGGGTAGTCTCCATCGCGAAGAATTTTTGCCGCGTAATGCTCCTGGACCCAAACGAGGTCGCGAAGCTCCGTGCCCTGTTCATCCAGCGCCTCTAAGAACCCATCAGCTTCCTCATCTCGGAATCGAGAAGTCTTCATGATGATGACCCTCGCCGGATAGTGCTTGTGGTGCGCTCGATAGGCTTCGAGGACGTTCTTGACCAATTCGTATGCGTCTTCTTGGGTCATATAAGGATGGCGACCGCGCGTTTCTGTCTGCGCACGACCACCCTTCAAAATGAACCCTTTTCCACGCTCATCAAACATCTGCGCAGCACTGGTCCAGAGCTGTTGGCCTTCAACGTCTCTGTAAAAACTGATCCCGATGAAACAAGCTTTATACTCCCCGTCTTGAGGCAGGCGACGCCACGGAACACGCCCACTGCCTTTGTAGTATAGCGTCGTCAACAGGTTCCAAGTTCGGCTTGCGACGTCTTGAATTTTGCGGTCGGAGGACTCTTTGATCTTTCGCGGAATTTTTGCTTTTTCATCCAAAACATCCTCCCAAACGATCTGGATAGCAAAACTCAGATCCATCGCTCGCGCTTTCAACAAGCCACGAAAGTTTGGCGCGTCCGAACCGCCGCTGTCGTCTTTTTCTCGGGTTCCACGGGCTTCAACTTTTGCGCCCCAAACTCGTTCAATCAGTTGAACGGGCAACGCGATCATCGCCACATCCGGCCGGTTTCCGCTATCCTCAAGAACTTGAAGCCGTTCGCACACAGCATCGACCGCCATTTCTACGGCCCGTGCATGATCAGGTTCTTTTGAAATCTTATCCATAAGGGATTTTGGAAGGGTCTCCGTACCCCCCTCTTCAATCTCAAAGTTACAGCGGAACGGATTCTGGTTCTGCAATCCGGGGAAGTCTGGGTGGAGATTTGGGTGTTTTTCCGACGCGCCGTCAAAACCCTCTGTCGCGGCAGCCATGAAGGCTTTAGCATCTTCGACGGTTTTGGAACTTCCAACAACACCGACCTTGATCACTTCACCAAGATGCGTTTGAAGCGGCCCTGCCTCACGTAAACCAAGACGCGGGTCAGCATGACTGTGTTTGTCGCCAAACTCCAGCAGGGGCTCGTCGAAGATCTTTCCTTTGAAACCTGTCACAGGCCCAACCCTTCTTGTTTGCTCTCTTCTGCATCGTCGTCATCATCGACAACAATTGGTTTTGGTGAACTCCAAGCCTTTTCAGGCACCGTCGTGGGTAGTTCCACGCTCGGTGGAGGTCCAAATTTTAGCACTTTTGCCGTGCTTGGTTCGGGCGCGAAGAGGTCTAGATCCCCGTCTTCACTTCCAGACAAGAACCGGTGCCACATAATGACCTGCCCGCGTAGAGAGGCGTTGTTGTCGAGGCGTTTTTTCCCCGCCAGCAATGCGCTTGGGTAAGAGTGCGGCGAAAATCCATTGTTCGTGAAGTGGTATGTCGGACTAAGTATCAGATACCATTGGTCAAGCATCAGCTCAAAACGCGGCGTGAATGCGTGATGGCGAACAAATGAGATTTGACCCGGCTCTTTCTTGTTCTCGGAAGCTTTCACAACATCGGTTTCTGTGCGGTTCTTCGTCGCCACATACTTGAAGCTGCGTGGCGTATTTTCCGCCTGAGCGAGGAAATAGAAGATCTTGGTCTCTTTAAACCATCCAAGGTCATCTCTAAACTGGTGCCGCATCAGTTGCTTTAACAAGAACGCGAAATTGTTCTGCTCGTCGCGGTCTTCATGCAGTGCAATGTCCGCGGTATCGATGACATCTACCTGATCTTCATCGATGATGTGGCGCGTGCATTCCTTTCGTGGGTCGTGGAATGACCAAAACGTGCGCCCCTTGATTGACCAATCAAATCGAGGCTCCTCGTCCCGATCAAATAAGATCGCCATCGCTTGGCTTGCAGAATACGGGGTTGACGCCACATAGATTTCATCCGGTAGCTCGATAGGAAGCATGTTGACCAGTGCTTCTTCGCCTCCCCCCAGCGGGGGGACGTAATACCCATGCCCTGTCTTTGGGACGGTGAGCTGCGCGATCGCATCCGCAGCGTCTATGTTGAGCACATCATTCGCCTTGTTGAAGCGCAGTTTTCGTTGCTCAACGCTAAAATCGCGCGGGATTTCCTTCCAATAGAAGCTTTCGTCCGAGCGACGGTAGAGCACCAAGATTATCGGGATGTTTGATATGCGCCAGTATTCGAGGTCGACTGTTCTTAACAGATACGTAAAACCGTCCTCATCTTCATTGGCATACTTGCCAATGTCTGTGGCCTTAACCTGCACCCCGATCATCTGTGCAAGTGGAACACCATCCACCATGACCTCGGCGAGACCATCAATGCCTGCTTCTAGTCGCCCCCGCCCGTCAAACTGGAAACCCATGTTGAGGAATCGTCCCTTCGCCGCGACCTCCCCGATCTCGCCAATAAGCTGGCTATTCGTAATTTGCTTTGCCATCGTAGTCCAATCTTGCCTAGCTACGGCCTGCCGCGCTTTTCGAACCAGCTTTGGCAAAACTTGATAAAATGACGCGTCGGATGCTTGGGCTCGATTTCTTCCTTGCCGCACCATGCCCGCCATTCCTGCTCGAGCATTCGAATATCCCAGCCAGGGGCAGCAGTGCGCGCATCGTGATACGCCTCAGGATCGAGCCTACCCTCGTACATCTCGACGACGGGCATAGGGACGGTTCCCTTGCTGCGAAACACAACGATGTTGCCTTCAAGAGCGGGGTCATAATCGGGGAAATGGTCGTGCTGGTCACTGTCGGCGATGATGTTGCTGATCAGGCGCTTGAACTCCTTGGCTGAAGAGTGTGAGCCGCACTTCAACCGCAACTTTTCAAGCCCAATCCGCCACTCGGAAGACTTTCCGCAGTGTTTGCGCGCGATTTCATACATCCTGCGCTCTAGAGGCTTTTTCAGTCGGAAATAGTCCCGGCTGATCGTCAAAACCTCTTTGGCTTGAATCGCATTAAACACCCAATCCGACAGCGTCACCTGTACTTCTTGAAGCACGCCGTCATTGTCGCGCCGTATCGTCTTTGCACTTTCAACAAGGCCAAAGACCTGCCACTGCCGCTCTTCACCGGTATGGATGTTTGTTTTGATGGACGTTCCACGCAACCGCTCCAAAGCATCTTCAGCCCGACCATATGCGCTACCTCCCGCAGGCTTCCCAGTAGCGACAATGTAGTCGCTGACTTTGAAGCTCACGGTTTTTGAAATTTCTTTTTTATCATTCAAAGCTGCGATCAATTGCGAGATGCAGAAGATCAGTATGTCGCGATCAAAGACTGTCGCCAGTCCCTTTGTTGAGGGTGAAATTTCGATGTAATTGTTGCCATTTTCATAGCGACGGGTTTGATGATCCGGCTTCTTGGAAATCGAAAATACGGGGTGTTCCATACCAGCCATATCGCTCTTAGGCGCGGCATCGAAGATGTCACAAATAAACAGATCCGGTTGTTGGAACCGGTCTGGGAGTAGCGGGTTTGCTAACCGCTTCACTGGCTTATCACCCACCGTCGTCATTGCACTGGCCTATCACCCACCGATTCTATACTTCACTGGCTTATCACACGCTAGTGGCTTATCGCCCACCAAGTCAATCCATTGGCTTATCACCCACCTTTTTGTCAATTTTTGCTGGCTTATCACCCACCTCAAGGCATGAGAGAACCAGTTTCTCTTTAGAAGCAAGGCACTGGCTTGTGACACACTAAATGCTGGCTTATCACCCACCATTTAGTGGCTTATCACCCACCACCTATTTTGCAAGGGTTTGATAAGAATAGCTGAATCCCAATTTTTTAGAACGTAACCCATATATTAACACATATATAACACACACCGTTTTCAGAATTCCCGAAGAACATAGCAGTCCATTAGGCCAACAAACGCTACCGTGTCCACGAAGATAACCTTAGGCAATACCTCACCACATTCACCCGCAATGATCACACGATTGGTCTTGAGGATAGGTTTTCGCCGTTGTTGCCACTGGCGCAAAAACACAATGCACGCATTGTCCTATTGCTGCTATTTCATCCTTCCAACCAACGAAGGGCTTTGCCTTTGTCACCGGACAATCGGTAGGTCTGACAGCCGCGTTGTGTAGCGCGGGCTGCGATGATCCGCCCTGAGCTGCCAAGGCCGCTTCATGCCCTCACTCGCCAACACCATGGTCTTTTTCCCAAACCGATCATTGATCAGATCGAGCGCCCGCATCGCGTCACCGTTTTTGCTGCGTGGGGCATCAAAGAGTGTTCGCGGGCGGTCCTCGATGGGCAGTAGATCATCGAGCATGACACCTGCTTTGGTGAACCCGTATTTCGCCGTCTTCCCTTTCGGCCAGGCGGCGTCTGCACACCGCCGCGCCGCTCGCACCAACTCGAATGTATCGCAGGACATTGGCATGATCCGCGTGGACCGACTGCCCGCGTATTGAGGCCGGTCCTTGCGATGCCGGTTGGTATGGAAAAATACGGTCAGCGCTCCCGCGACGAGCCCATGCTGGCGCAGTTTTTCCGCTGCGCGGGTCACATGCGCCGACACCGCCTGAAACACCGTGTCGAAATCCGTCATAGGCTGACCCGCCGAGCGGGTGACAGCCATACCTTTGCGCTGCGGTTCTACATCATCGAAAGCAAGACAAGGCTCGCCTTGCAGTTCCAGAACCGTGCGCTCCAACACCACTGTCCCGACCGCCCGCGCCTGCCTTAACGGCATGGCGCGAAGGTCTGACGCTGTTCGGATACCAAGCTGACGCAGTTTCGCGTCAGTTTTGCGCCCAATCCCCCAAATGTCGCCAACAGGCACCATTGGCAGAAGCCAATCGGCCAATGTGTCGTCCATCATATCCAGAACCCCAGCGAATATCGGATTCTTCTTTGCAATGTCATTTGCGCACTTCGCCAACGTCTTTGTCGGCGCGATCCCGACGCGCACTGGCACGCCGATGCGCTTCAATACCTCGCGCCGCATTGCGCGGGCATGTTCGGTGCGATCCTTGAACCCGCCAAAGTCCAAGAAACATTCATCTATTGAGTAAATTTCCACATTGGGCGTGAAGTCTTCGTAAACCTCGACCACGCGACGGCTAATGTCGCCATAGAGCGTATAGTTCGAGCTAAAGACCTTCACGCCATGCGCTTTGATCTTGTCGCGCAACAGATGCAGCGGCTCGCCCATCTTGATCCCTAGCGCCTTCGCTTCATCGGATCGAGCGACGGCACACCCGTCATTGTTAGACAAGACGATCACCGGCACGTTTTTCAACGCCGGGTCAAAGATCCTTTCGGCAGAGACGTAGAAATTGGCGCTATCGGAAATTGCGATAGGACGCTTCATTCCAGATCATACCGCCGCACCACACCTGCAATGACACCCCAAATCTCGCTATCCTCGGTCAGCTCAATATCAGGGAATTTTTCGCGGCCATTTGCCGGGGCCAGAAAATATTGCCCATCCCGTTTACGCAGGATTTTGGCAGTCACTGCCCCTTCCACAACGGCAAGGACCGCCCGTCCGATCCTGCGCTTTCCAGCGCGATCAACGGCGATCAGATCACCGTCACGGATTCCAGCGTCCCAAAGGCAATCACCTTCGACACGCCACCAAAACGTCGATGAAGGGTGCCGAACGACCCATGAAATGGGGTCTATTTCGTCTTCCAAATCATCCCCCGCAGGGGATGGAAATCCTGCACTCGCTGGTGTTGTGACCATACGAAGGGGCATACCATTTGCAACGACAGGTGTTTCCACCGGAAAAACAGGCATCCAACATCCCCTATGTTCTTGTATTGTTCTTTTCTTCTTTCCGCTGAATTGCACCAGCCTGTCAAGGTTGCTTACACTTGACGTTGCAGCTTGATTGCGTTGATCACATAGGATTTTCGGTCAATCATTTGATCTTTCCCATTCATCTTCCCCCAAAAATCCTCGGGGGAGCGCCATCGGCGCGGGGGCAGACAGCCCCCTTTGCATCTTGTCGATGGGATGAGACTTGATACAATAACATATTACTGTCTGTTTTGTATTGGATTGCATTATGCGCGAAACATCAATCACGACGCCCAACGTGTTAACGGAAGTCGCATTAAAACAGCGCCTTGAAACAGGTTCGACTCTGATGATCAAATGTTGTCAGTCGCCAACACGTAAGGCGTCAGTTTGGTACGGGCTTTGGACGATGGAGGCTCATCATCCAGACGGGTCTTCACAAATGCTGGTGACTGCCCGTTCACGGCTTGTAGGACAAATTTCCGTCCGCGAGTTCAAGACGGTGACGGGCATCGTTTCGTTCTTGAAAGATTGTGGTTTCACCAAAGTCACCTTTCCAATGATTGAAGGTGATTTCGTCAGCCTTCCAATGGATTCCTAAAGTAAAGCAGACTCAGGATTGATCTTGATGGCCCATGCCCCGCCCTATGGGCAGGGCACCGCGCCCTAGTTCCAGCCGCAAGTGGCTTCCACCAGAACACCGCGTCCCGATGCGAGCTGTTCCAATAGTCGTCGGGCCGTCTCTCCGAGCCGCCCCGTTTCCTTTGTCTCATGCCCGCCCTGGGCCTCGGCGATCTGCCCTGCGGGTGACGGTCGTTCGCTTCGCCTTGTGCAGGCCGCGTTACCCACAATCCCGACACTTCGATGTGTGGTGTCTTCGTTTACGGGAATGCTGGGGTTTGGGATTCAGGCGGTCATAGCCGCCCTAACCGGCACTGGATAACCCCCTGCCCTACGAGCCTTTGGCCCTAAGTTTTCATTGGCTACTTGGGGTTCGGGCAAGCCGAACGCCACTGCGTTGCGTCAGGGTGGAGGCGCGGCCTCCCCCCTCGGACAAGACAAACAGACAGGGCCGTGTCCTCGCTACGCTGCGGGCCGCACCAACCCTATCAGTTTATCTTGTCTCGCCCCCCACCGCGTTCGCCACGTGGCAAGTTTTAGAGCCGACGCCCTTTTAGGGCTTTGGTCAAAAACCCGCACAATTAAGGGGCGCGAAGCCTCAAATGTGCCACCACAAAGGAAATTCAGATCATGGCTAAGATTGATATTCACCAGCACGTCACAGACACAATCATCGCGCAGATTGAAGCAGGCACCCCACCTTGGCGTAAGCCGTGGACAGGTGGCGCAGGTAGCGCTGCCCTGCCCTTGCGTCATAACGGCGAACCATATCGCGGCGTTAACATCTTGATGCTTTGGGCATCGGCACACATGAGCGATTTTTCATCAGAGAGGTGGATGACTTTCAAACAGGCGGTTGACCTTGGTGGTAGCGTCAAAAAGGGATCAAAATGCGCCCGTTCTGTCTTTTATGGCACGTTCGAGAAGGAAGGCGACCAGACCGAAAGCGCAGCCGAAACAGGCGAAGGCAAAACCCGCATCCCGTTTGCAAAATGCAACAACGTTTTTAACGCCGACCAGATCGAAGGCTTGCCAGCCGAGTTTTACGTTTTGCCCGATCCGCCCCGCGATCTTGGAACTGAAACAGACCCAGAACTTGAAGCGTTTTTCGCCAGTACCGGAGCCGATATTGTGACCAGCTGCGAACCCCGCGCATATTATCGCCCGTCAACAGATCAGATTCACATGCCGCCGATAGCCACCTTCTTTGATGCTGCTCGATATTTTGGAGTTTTAGGCCATGAATTGACCCACTGGACAGGCAGCACGAAGCGGTTGGACCGTCTTGGCAAATTCAACGACCGCAAAGCCTATGCGTTTGAAGAACTGGTGGCCGAAATCGGCGCTTGCATCCTTGGCGTGAAACTTGGGATCGAGCCAGATTTTGACCAAAGCGCGGCCTATGTTGAGGGATGGCTTGAAGCCCTGAAAAACGACAAAGGTTTGATTTTCAAAGCAGCGTCAGAAGCGCAGAAGGCAGTAGATTTTATCATGGACGCCGCCGAGGTCACAAAATCCCAAGAGCAGGCGGCAGCGTAAGGAATCCCCCTACCCCGCAATTCAGCCAAAGAATTTTCTATGTCTAGTGCCCCTGCCTGATTAGGTGGGGGTTTTTTGCTCTGGGGTATTGGTGACGCGGCAGTGGACGAGCTGCGCCCGCCCCCTGCCCCGCCGTGCGCTTCGCGCCCTGGCCCTTTGGGCCAGATCAGGTGCAGCTAAACGGCATCGGATCACCGAGGCTGACGGTATGCGACACATCATCAACGGAAATTTCTACGGTGTTATGCGACCTAAATCCCGCCAACAGTGGTTCCCACGCGCCACCTTCGTTTGTGGATTTTGAGATGCGACCATAATCAAGCGTTGCTTGGATTGTTATGAGATCGGGAAAACGGAAAGTCGCAACCGCGTTCATTTCCAAGTCAGAGCCAACACCGACCATCACAGCGCTGACGGTTGTGCCGTAAACTGAATTGGGGTCACAAACGAGGGAAAGCACCATGACAGGATCAGCTGTTTGGTAGAGGTCCACACCCCGCTCCATTTCATGTTCCCAAGCTGAAACTGAAAACGGAACTACCGCGAGTGTAGCACTAAAAACTAGGGGTGTGATGATACGCATAAACTGCCTCCTTAGCGCAGACAGTCTAACACTTTCAGTTTGCAAACCCAAGATCATGCGTTGATCGCACCGGCCTCTTTCCACTCATTTGTCCACACATCATAGGTGGCAATCACATCGCCAGTTGAGCGAAAAAGTGTCAGTGATCCGATTGTTTTTGGATCATTCATGTAGGCCGATCCGAACGCCCTCAACGTCGCCTCATCATCAGAGTAAACGGTGCCAAGATTATGCACCGCGTCCTCTGCTTTGAGACGCAACATTCCATTACTCATAGATCACGTCGGTTCGTTTGCCGTCTTTCCACATTGGCACCTCAGCGCCAGTGTTCCATCTGTAGAGCCAGCCTACAACCACCCGCGTTTTCCGGTCTAAGATTCGTTTGATAGGTTCTGCATGAAGTCTCTTTTTGCGTGCCATGGTTTTCCCTTTGCATTGATTGAGAACAGCACTTTCCCGGCCTGATCTGAAAACCATTGAGGAAGGGCAAGCGACTGCTTTCCCTGAGTATGCGCGGAGCTTGAGAGGATGGGGGTGAAGCCAAATCGACAGGGTTGGTGCGGCCCGCAGCGTAGCGAGGACACGGCCCTGTCTATTTTGCTTCAGGGGGAAGGAAGTCGAAACTCCTTCCCCCTCTTAACGATATTGCGGAGCGGCTTTGCCGATCCTTCTATCAATACTTGCTGTTTAGTTCTTCAATGACAGCATCGAGGCAGGACCAAAACAGAGGTTCAAACTGACCGCGCATCATTGCACCGTCAGATGACAGGCCAAGAGGGTCATGCTCTTGGCGGAGTTGATCCAGCATCGCAGCTGGTATGCGTTTTGTGCTTTTGTAGCCTTGGCGCATTGGCATCCGTTCCGTGTCGGTTTTTTCTACGAAAGCTGCCTTCGGTTCAAATTGTTCTACGGCCCGTCTGCCTGCCAATGTTATGGCGTCCTTGGCTGAAATTCCTTTGGCTTCCAAAGCGGTCAGCTTTTCGTTTTGCTCGACCTTTACCGCCGCAGACAACGCTATTTCGCGCTTTTCGCCTACGTCTGGTTTCGCCGCTGGTTGAGCGGCTTTGACGATAGGCTTGGGGGTAGGTTTTGATGCAGGTTCAGCTTTTGCCTTTGGTTCTGATTTTTGCGGTTTGACTGGCTGGGTTGAAGGCACTTTTGGTGAAGGTATCGGTTCTGCTTGCTCTGCAACCTTGTGTGTCGGTAAAGGCTGCGAAAAATCCGATGTGTACGCCGGATCTGAGCCTTTGATGGCGGTTCTCTTTTTACGCGGCATTAGCTCGCCTCCGTCAGCGCATCCAAGATGGACGTTGCTTCTTCAAGGGCCTCATCAAAGTGTTTTGCATGGACACGCATCAAGGGCTTTTCACTGTTGCGACGGTCTATTGCGATTTGATGGATAAATCCCTCAGCTGACGCGTCCTTGTGTTGTTTCCGTTGCATAAAATAATCTTCCATGACCGGAAATTGTGATACTGCTTGGCGTTCGACTTCTAGTTCGGCCTTGCTTTGTTTTGCTGGCACGTTTGACAGCACAACATGAAATGATGGTAGCGCATCGGGGTCTTCGGCTCGTTCCCGCAATCCAACGTACCAGTTGAACGTGTCGGTAGTGATTTCAAGATCGTCATCACTGAGCATCATCGGGACTACGACGGCATCACTTTCAGCGGCCAGATCATCCGCCCAAGCGCCCGCCGCCCCGATTGTGTCGATGAAGATGTAATCGGCAGTATCGTTTTCATATGCGGCGTCCGTTTTCTCGGACAAGTCTTTTACAACAGTTAAAGGTTCGATTGAGAACAAAGGGTCACTGATCTTTAGCTTGTTCGCCCAACGTGCCAATGCTTGTTGCGGGTCGGCGTCAAACACAAGGCAGCGTTTTCCACGTGACATTGCGGCGCTGACCAATGCGCGGGTCAGGGTGGTTTTTCCTGCCCCACCTTTCCGCGTCATGATCGCTATCACCTTCATATTTTCGTTTGGCATGTATCCTGTTCCCTGTATCTTGTCCGGCGTTCTTTGCATTTGGTTCGTTGTCGCTTGTCATAGGTATTGTGTCAAGTGTTCCTTGTCTAGTGTGCGGTGTTGTGTCGTGTGTGGCGTGTATCGTGTGCGGTGTTTTGTATCGGGTATTGTGTCGCTTGTAGTGGGTATTTTGAGTGTTGTTACGTGTTCGGTGTCTTTGGTTGAGTGTCGCTTGTGACTTGCGCAGTGTTTCTTGTATTGTGTCGAGTGCGCCTTGTTGCTTGTGTCTTGAGAATTAGAATAATTACGTATCGTGTTGCTTGTTCTGTGTTTCGTGTGCTGTTGGAACGCAAAGCCCAAATAATGCCGACGAGGTGCAATCGAGGGCGCGCAATGTGCTGATATACGGCGCGAGGGGGCAGGAGCGCGGCCACAGCAGGCATTCTCGGTGATTTTGGTAGGGCAGGGGCCTAAAGTGCTTATGGGCCGCGAGGCGGCGCATTTTCGGCTTGGGCCGACACCTACGGTTCTGGGCCGGTCTCGCCTTTGGCTCGACACGACCTCACCCAAGGGTTCGGTCTGAAATTGAATACAATTCACTTTTAACGACTTCGACAATATTATGATAGCGGTGCAACTTTATAATTGTGTCGAAGTCTAAGTGATTGTATGGAAGGTGGCAGGAAATAGGGAGTGTATGTTCGCATGGCTGGCCGCCGACGCTTATCTGATTTGGAGCGATTGGAAATCGTCCGTGAAACGCGCAAAGGCGTTTCGGCTCAGGTCCTTGGGAAGCGTTTCGGCGTTACGCCGAGAACAATCCAGTACACCGTCCGCCGCGAAAAGTTGCGAAAACGCGATAGCGGCATACGAACCGCTCAGATTGGAACAACAGTCACACCCGAGGAATTGCGCGACTTTGAGGCGTTGCTTGGACGGCACGGCATCACCAGCCGATCTGACGGTATGCGGCGTTTGATCCAAGCTGCGAATGGCGTTTTTCAGCCTGACGAACATCTTGCCGATGAGCTCAAAGCCTTTCGCGCAGCCCTAAATCGCGTCGGCAACAACGTGACGCAGATCGCAAAAAGGATGAACGAGGCGAACAACAAGGGAATGAGGCCGTCATTTGGTCCATCAAGTTTGGGTCAGATGCGTAGCCTCGCTGGGTTCGTGTTGGACTTCGCAGACCAAGTTGATCTTTTGACCCGCCGCAGAACTGACGGGATCAGTATTTTGGTCAACGAAGCCATGAAGGAGTTGGTCGATGGCGAGGAATGATGCAGTCAGCGCCGTTACTGGTGAGATTTTCCGCGAGGGATGGAGCAAGGTCCGTGGGTCGATGCAGGGCCTTGGTCAAAAGCGGCCACAAATGGTCCGCGCAGCCAAGGGCCACAGATCAGCGGTTTTCAAGCCAGTCCGGTCAGGTGGATGCCAGACAAAGAAAGAGCTGACCAATCAACTCGAATACCTGACAACGAAATCCTCTCATATCGTAGATGGCCGAGGAGTTCTTGACGGTAAACGGCAGTTGAATGCTGATGAAATCAAGAGCGTTGTTGATCGCTTTTCTGGACGTTGGAGTGAAGGTTTCCGGCCAAAGATGGGTCATACAACACATTTGCTCATGTCTTATCCAAAAGGGACTACAGGCGAAGATGTGCGGGACATATCCGCAGCGGTAAGCGAACGGTTTTTCGCGAATGACGAGCGCAATTTTGACTACATCATCGCGATCCACGAAGACCGGGATCATCCACACGCCCACATAGTCATTAACCGCAAGTCCCAAGAGGGCGAGTTCTTCTATCTGGGGCGGGACCACCACTTTAACTACGACGACTTCCGTACAGCGATGGTTGAGGAAGCTGAAAAGGTTGGTGTGAGGCTTGAAGCTACCAAGCGCGTGGATCGTGGCGACACAACTTATGCCCCACGCACAAAAGAAATTTACGAAGCGAAAAAAGAGGACCGTGAGCCGGTTCAGCGTGAAAGGGTCGGTCGCGACCTGGACCGCGCGTTAGCCGAAATTGCGACCACAGCGAAAGCATATCGTTCATTGGCGGCTGAGGCCAACGACGAGAACCGCGAAGACATTGCAAACGCGTTGTTTCGCGCGGGTGAAATACTCGCGGCAGGCGGCAAACTTGAACAAGATGGAGAGATTTACATGGCGAACCAAGAATCCTTTGACGATCTTCGTGGCCGCTTTTCAGACCGGGCAGAGCGGGTTGAGCAGTTTGTGCGCGATGCGCCAGACAGCATGAAAGCGCTATACGAAAAGCAGTTGGATCAGATTTACCGGAATGTAGCCCACATGCAGCCCATGGGCGTGCGTTCACAGACGTTGAACGATGCGCCGTCTGATACTGGCGTCTACTCGGAAACCAACATCAACAAAGAGGGTGTTGGCGCAATGAAAGAACCGGAAACACGGGCACAGATTGAGACAGCATTGCGTGGAACCGGTATTTCGTCATCTGCGATCATTGCGAGGGTAGAGCAGGGGGCCAGCAATGCGTCACTTGAGCAGCGTTGGATTGCAGACGATTTATCCAAGATTGCCAAGGAAGACGGGTTGAATCTTGAACGGCAGGAGGACTTGGCTGTTGCCGCACAAAAACTGGACGCAGCACATGTTCGGTTGGGTGAGACACTTGAGAGGGCCGAAGTGCTTAAAGATGATGGGATTGTCTACAGCGATGATCAAGAGCGCCCATCTGACGAAGAATTTGCAAGCATGATGGAAAATGCAGCAGACGAAGACTATCGCAATGACATTGCCGACCAACTTAGGGCCGAAGCTGGGGCCGAGCGGGCCGAGATTGAAGGTATTGCGAAGGCTGGGCGTGAAGAAGCCGTATCGGACGCCTTCAAACAAAATATGAAGTCTATGGAACGTGCCGGTATGCCTGCCTCTGTCATTGGAGGCTACACCGTTGAAATGACGGATCGGGCCGAGCAGCGCATTGATGAAAACCCCGAATTGATCGGAATGAGCCGTCAGGATCGCCGAGAATTTGAAGCGTTGGAGAATGATCTTACCCAAACTGGCGAATTTCTGGATGGATCAGAGAACGACGCAAAATTGCAGCAAGACCGAGAGGTGCAGTTTGAAGCCTTCGCCGCAAAGTCATCAGCGCATGCGCAACTTGCGTCAAGGGCATGGGATAAACTTGGCACTGATTTGGACAAGCCGAACGGTTTTGTTGAAGGACAACGCGATACTGTTGCAGTTCGAAACGACAATGAAACTACCGCCCAGCAAATCGACCGTGGTGTCATTGAGCAGTACGAAAACCCGACGAGCGACTACGCACGATTTGAACGGCTTGGTTTCGAGCGCAATCAAGCAGGTGGAAAGATTGACGGCGTGGCAATGGGAGAGGCATTTACGACACTCGCCAAAGACCGAAACGATGGAGCAATGTCACTCGAAGAACGGCAGCGCACCGACGAATATCTAAAAGACACGGCGGATCAGTATGGCGACATGATGCGTTCTGCGCTTTTGCGTCAAGATACGCGCGAGTTTCGAGAACATGAGCATGAAGACCATGAAGCGTATAGCGAAGCCAGTCAGAAATTCGAGCTGGAGCGGCTTCGTGAGTTCGACAACGCAGTTAGGCCGTATCGTACCGATCAAGTCGAAAGCGCCGAAATGCGCCGCGTTATTGAACATGAGAAAGTCGAAAAGATCGACGGACCATTCGACCAATTTGGTGGCGAACATACCTTCCGTGACGATGTTGAACGCGAGTTGAATGATGAACAACTAGAAGCGCTCAAGAAAGGTGATGCAGACGCGCTTTCAGAGGTCATTGATAACCGTCTTGACCGTCTGTACGCCGCGAAAGCCTACCTGCAATCTGACGAGGCAACCGCCAATAGCGAAGCCACACGCGAGGTCATTTCTGAAATCAACGACGAGGAATATGACGCCATAAGGTTGAAGCAGGTTCACGCCAACACAGAGAAGGGTCAGACTCATGGATAAGGGCAAAATCGCGACAGGCATCGTCCTGCTGACCCTGCTGTTTCTCGCCATCGGCTACGTAATCGCTACAGCGTTTTTGACGTTCCGAGACTTTGGCATGAATGCCGATTTGGACTTCATGTGGTTGGCTCAAAACTACCGTGGCTTACAGCAATATCGACCAGATGATGTTCGCTTGGTGAACCTCATTGTCGGCGGTTTCGGACTTGCTGGTCTGCTATTGAGTGCCGTCTTGTCAGGGAACGCCTTGACCAAGTTTGGTAAGACTGTGTGGCAGACATCGACGCATATGAAGAAGAACGGGTTTTTCAATAAACCCGGCCAAGGCTTCATTATTGGCAAGCTGGGGAAGGCGAAGGGCAACGGTAAACTCATCAGCTCGAAAGTTTTTCCACATGCTTTGATCGTCGCCCCAACGGGTCGGGGTAAAACAACCGGCTTTGTAATCCCCAATCTACTGACTTTCAAAGGATCAGCCGTTGTGCTGGACGTTAAAGGCGAAAACTTTGAAGCAACTGCGCGGCATCGAGCGGCCCAGGGTGACGAGGTTTACCGTTTCGCACCGACAGACTGGCATGACCGACGCAGCCACAGATATAATCCCTTGCTGCGCATCGCGGAATTGGAAGATCCCGACCGTCAACAGATGGAGCTACAGTTACTTGCTACTCTTTTCTTGCAGGCTGATAGCGACCGCGTTCAAGGTCTGTTGAAGGGCGGTATTGATCTGTTCGTAGCAGCCGGCCTTTTGGCCTTCCAACGGGGCAATCCCACTTTGGGCGAGATTTACAGGATCACGGCCAGCGGCGGTAACAAGCAAAAAGAGTTCATGGACCGCAGGGATGAAGTCACGAACCGTGCAGCTAAATTGATCATGGAGCGGCTGGCCTCAACGAACAACGACACGCTGACGTCCTACGTATCGCTGCTTATGACGTCTGGTTTGGATCAGTGGAGCAACCCAGCGATCGACAAGGCAACACAGGTTTCAGACTTCGATTTTCGCACCATCCGAAAGAAACCGTTTTCTGTTTTTCTGGTTGTTTCGCCCAACATGGTGAAGCCTCTGGCGCCATTGATCCGCTTGTTCTTTTCAGACCTGATCTCATCCATGCAAGACAAAGAACCGGGCGCTGATGAACCGTGGCCGGTTATGATTATGCTCGATGAGTTCAATCGGCTTGGCAAAATGCCTATTGTCACTGACAGCATTGAGACGTTGCGGTCGTATCGAGGACACTTGGCTATCGTTACGCAGACGATCCCAGCTTTAGACGAGATATACGGCGAAAACACCAGACGCGCGTTACAGGGCAACGCAGGTGTGAAATTGTATCTGACCCCATCGGATGAAAAGACCGTCGAGGAATTGAGCAAAGCGGTAGGTAAAACAACGAAGCGGGTTGTCACACGGTCGCGTTCAATCGGGAAAAACCCGTTTGAAGGGCGCAGCATGTCCGAACGTACTGAAGAAACTTCATTGTTGCCGGAGGACGAAGCTCGACGCCTCCCGCTTGATGAAGTCATTATTGTTGTTGATGCTCAAATGCCAATCAGAGCCAAGCGCATCCAGTATTTCGATGATCCATTTTTCAAAGCGATCCACGGTGCACAGAAGGGCGACTTACCGTTTCCAGAAAAGGAGATTGCTTCAACGCCTTTGTCTGAGCAGGCGGCGGCGGGACCGGCTGCACCTGTTGCAACATCTGAAAGCCCAATGGATCGGCCTGTTGCAGGGCAAGAGCCAATGCCGGAAGGTGGATCCGCGGTTGGGCAACAGGACGAGCCAGAAGAGAGCAACGAAGGTAAAAGTCCCAATGAAACTGACAGTGTTGGGGCCAGCTTGGATACGGATGCTGCGTCTATTGGATTGGCTAACAACTTGCCAGAAAGGGCGCAGGTCAAGACTTCAAGTCGCAAAGCGAAGACGATTGCAAAAGCGACTAAAGACTTTGAGGATCGACAAGGCCAGCTTGATCTTGCGGAACAACAGAAGTTGCAGTTCCCCGATCAAGTCGAAGCTACGGAGGAAAACATGGTTGCCATGCAAGACGCTGACGATGCCTTATCGCTGATGGAATCCGAAATGGGTGGAGAAGGGCAGGGGGGTGTATCGGTTTCCGCCGCTTAGTGATCGAGGCACACGAACAGAAAAGTCCCGCTCGATTGAGCGGGACTTTTGTTTTTCTACTTACCTGCAAGTCTATCTGACCTGTCCTTGAGGCGTTGTTGTTGTGCGCCGGTTCCTGTTGGGTTGGGCGCGCGTTGGGAGTCGTTTGCAGGTTGGCGGGGAGTATCGTTGGGGTTTTTACCCCCCATCAATGATCTTGCCTTGAGTGCAACAACTTCGGCACCAGTCGCGTTACCAACGGATTGACGGTTGTATGCTTGTTGGCTTCCACCCAACGCGCGTCCAAACGCGTAGGTGCCACCCAAGCCGCTAGTCATAGCGGGCATGACAATGTTGCCTGAAATTGCTCTGACGATGAATGGAGTGGCGATAATGAAACCCTTTGCCATCAAGATCATCATGAAGAACGGGATCAAAGCACCAATATTCGAAGCACCTGCGGGATCACCGAGTTCAGTAATCAGCGCCCCTGCCACA
>NZ_RCCE01000008.1 GCF_003663885.1 Litoreibacter meonggei | reverse complement strand
ACCCTTAGAGGTGTTTGAAAGCGAACTGATGGAGTTACGGAACCGATTGGAGTAAAAGGTTAAATCAGGAACTGCGCTTCAGCGTGAGTTCACACACCTCCCGAAACTATGTTGCAACTGCAGCAAATCCACGCAACAAATGGCGCCAACAGCCGGACCTGCGGCGCGTTTCAGAGGAACCTTCGATGAAAAAGATTTACCCCTCCGCAGCCGAGGCCCTCGACGGGCTGCTGCATGACGGCATGTTCATCGCCGCTGGCGGCTTCGGCCTCTGCGGCATCCCCGAGCTGTTGCTTGAAGCCATCAAAGAGGCCGGCACCAAGGATCTCACCTTTGCGTCCAACAACGCGGGCGTGGATGATTTCGGCATCGGCATCTTACTACAGACCAAGCAGGTCAAGAAAATGATCTCGTCCTATGTGGGCGAAAACGCCGAGTTCATGCGCCAATACCTGTCCGGCGAGCTGGAGCTGGAATTCAACCCGCAAGGCACGCTGGCCGAACGCATGCGCGCAGGCGGCTGCGGCATCCCCGGCTTCTACACCAAAACCGGCGTCGGCACCGTGATCGCGGACGGCAAAGAGCATAAAGACTTCAACGGCGAAACCTACATCATGGAGGAAGGCATCTTCGCCGACCTCGCAATCGTCAAGGCATGGAAGGCGGACCCGACCGGCAACCTCGTGTTCCGCAAAACCGCCCGCAACTTCAACCCGCCCGCCGCGATGTGCGGCAAAACCTGCGTGGTGGAGGTCGAGGAGATCGTCGAGACCGGCTCGCTCGACCCCGACAACATCCACCTGCCCGGCATCTACGTGCACCGCATCATCCAAGGCGACCACGAGAAGCGAATTGAGCAACGTACTGTGAGGAGCGCATAACATGTGGGATCGCAATCAAATGGCCGCACGGGCCGCGCAAGAGCTGCAAGACGGCTGGTATGTGAACCTCGGCATCGGCATCCCGACGCTGGTGTCCAACTACATCCCTGACGGCATCGAGGTCACCCTGCAGTCTGAAAACGGCATGCTTGGTATGGGCCCCTTCCCCATCGAGGGCGAAGAAGACGCCGACCTGATCAACGCAGGCAAGCAGACCATCACCGAACTGCCGCAAACCGCCTATTTCGATAGCGCGCAAAGCTTCGGTATGATCCGCGGCGGCAAGATCGCCATGGCCATCTTGGGTGCCATGGAAGTGGCCGAAAACGGCGACCTCGCCAACTGGATGATCCCCGGCAAGCTGGTCAAAGGCATGGGCGGCGCGATGGACCTTGTCGCAGGCGTGGGCCGCGTCGTGGTGGTCATGGACCACACTTCCAAGCACGGCGATAGCAAACTGTTGAAGGAATGCACCCTGCCCCTGACCGGTCAGAAAGTCGTCGACCGCATCATCACCAATCTAGGTGTGCTGGATGTGGTCGAAGGCGGCCTGAAAATCGTCGAGACCGCCGACGGCGTGACCGAGGACGAATTGCGCGCAGCAACCGAGGCAACAATCGTCTAACAGCCCGCAACCTTCCGCAAATGCGCCAAAAACTTGCCGTAGTTTTTGTGCACAAAGCGCATGTAAGGAGGGACAAAAGGGCTGATTGGGTATGTTTCGGAACAGCATTGCATTGGTATTGCGGGTGTTTTTCGCCTTGGTCATCATTGGCCTCATAGGTCGGGAAATCACATACGAGGCCGCGCCCGTGGCGCTCGGTCCTAAATTTGTCAGCCCCGGCGACAAGCCGGGGCAACAGGCCAACGCGGATGACGAGCTCAATATTTTCGAACTGGCGCTGGAAGCCGCGCAAGACTTGCTCGGCCCTACGCCGGAGCCGGAGCCACGCTCCAGCCTCCAGCAGCTTGACCAGCGCAACCGCATTTCACGCTAACCACCTTGGCAACGCAGAAAACCTGTGAAACGCTGCGCTTATGACCAAAACCACACCGCAAACCGCCCCTGAAGGCGATCTAACGCTGCAAACGGTGGCCTTCCCCAAGGACACCAATTCTGGCGGCGACATCTTTGGCGGCTGGGTGATTTCCCAAATGGACATCGCGGCAGGCACCACGGCACAGCAACGCGCCAAGGGCCGCGTCGCGACGGTCGCCATCGAGGCCATGCGCTTTCACGCGCCGATCCTCGTGGGCGATCTGGTATCCGTCTACACGCAGGTCGTCAAAACCGGCCGCACCTCTCTGACCATGCATGTCGAAACATGGGTCCGCCGCCAACGCACGGCAGAGCTTGAGCTGGTCACCGAGGGCGACTTCACCTTCGTCGCGATTCAGGATTCCGGCGTCAAACGTCCCCTGCCGCCGCCGAACTAGCTGCGCGCATTGTTTCCAAATGTGACCCAATATCTGTCATGATATGACCACAATACCCTGATCGACTTGCGTCGAAACAGAGCAGTCATAAGGCCGTTATCATGGGCATCATTCGCACAATCCGCATTGTCGGCACTCTCATTATGTTCGGGGCGTTCGTGATGCTTGGACATTCCTACCACACAACGATGACCGCGCCCGCCGGCGGAGGCTCCGGCGCCCGTTTTGTTGCCAAGAACGGATCGGAAGTGACCCGCACGGGACCAGCTGAGCCAACAATTATAGACAGCGTGAAGCTGATGTGGACCGGTCTCACCGGCAAAAAAGAAAAGCCGAGAACCGGCTTGTCAGACCTGCGCAATCGCACCGCGCTGGCCCGCGCCCCTGCCCCGGGCAGTATGGAAGCCACGTCGCGCGAAATTGAATTCTGGACCAATCTCACAGCCAAGATGGGGTTCACTGGCCCATGAGGCGATTTTTCCTCGTCCTGCGCATTCTACCCCTGATAGGCTTTTGCGTTTTCGCCGCCGTTGCCGCTCTGCGCGTCCAAGCTGATCAGGCGGCAAGCGTCGGCAAACCCAAACTGCCATCTCGCATTGGTGCGTCACAGCACACGCCCTCTTTTGCCGAGAATGTGGCGCTGGAAATGAGCACGATGTGGGTAGAGCTTTATATCTCGTACCTCCCCGGCCTGATGCCCGAAGCGGTGGCGTATGAGCATACAGAGCACAACAGTCTCGACGCGCTCAAAATGCGGACCAAAAAGCCAGCTTACGATGTCGGGGGCTTCGACGTTCCGCTTTACTAGAATGGCAAGCGCCTAGCATTTTCGCCAATATCGCACCTTCGATTAAGTCCTGTATGGAAACAGTCTGTTCACCCAAAAGCACAAGTGCCAAATGTTTGAAGATATCACTGGAATTTCACCAAAAAACTAGTGTATTTGCCGTCAACCTTTCAACTTCCGTAAAGAGCGAGCTCTTAACTATGAAATCTATCCTGCTGACATCCGCCTTGGCCCTCGCCATATCCGCGCCTGCCCACGCCGCTCCTATCCAATGGGAAGCTAGCGCCGGTGGCAACGATCATTGGTACGAAATTATCTACCTTGGCGGCGGCCCAATTACTTGGAACCAAGCCAAGGCAAGTGCCGAATCCAAAAGCCATCTTGGCGAAACCGGATATCTCGCCTCCATCACGAGCGCGGCAGAGCAGGCTTTCGCAAACGCCGTAAACCTAGCGTTCTCCGCAGCATCACCTTACCACAACGGCTATGTTCAAGCATGGTTGGGTGGCAATGACATCGCGACCGAAGGCGCGTGGGAATGGACCACCGGCGAAGACTTCTCTTCCTACAGCAACTTTGCTTGGTTCGAGCCCAACAACTATTTTGGTGAAGATCACCTTGTCGGTTGGTGGAGTGGCGACAGATGGAACGACTGCGACGGCACCTGCGGCACTTATAAATACCTGATCGAATACAATGGTGCGACACCACCTGCGGTTCCGCTTCCTGCCTCCTTGCCACTGCTTGGCTTTGCAATTGCGGGCATCGCTGGTCTTTCACGCAAGCGCAAAAAAGCGGCCTAAGCCGCCTCACGACCGCAGGCAACTGCGTGGTCGTAAATTTCAAACAGCGAGCGTCGGTAAGGCGCTCGCTGTTTTCGTTTTCACACGAGCAACATCTCCAAGCCATCATCTGTTGCAGCCAGATATCTCGTCATCGCAACTGCGGCCATGTCGGTCTCCCGACAGTTCCAGCTTTACACTCGCGGCGAGCGGTATACCCTCACGCGCAAAGTAAAACACGAACTGGGAGACTACCAAATGTCCATTAGAACCACCCTCTCCGCGCTGGCCATAACCGCCATCGCCGGACCTGCCTTCGCCAACTGCGACGAAATCGTATTCTCCGATGTCGGCTGGACCGACATCACCGCAACCACTGCGGCCACGACCGTTCTGATGGACGCACTGGGCTACGAAACCGACATCAAGCTGTTGTCCGTTCCGGTGACCTACACTTCTATGGCCGAAGGCGATATCGACGTCTTCTTGGGCAACTGGATGCCAACAATGGAAGGCGACATCGCGCCTTATCGCGAAGCTGGCACAGTGGTTACGGTCCGCGAAAACCTTGAAGGCGCGAAATATACGTTGGCCGTAAACTCCGTCGCGAAAGAGATGGGCATCGCCAGCTTCGCCGACATCGCAGGCAAAGCAGAGGCGCTGGACGGCAAGATCTACGGCATCGAACCGGGCAATGACGGCAACCGCCTGATCCAGTCCATGATCGACGGCGACAGCTTCGGCCTGAAAGACTTCGAGGTGGTCGAATCCTCCGAGCAAGGCATGCTGGCCCAAGTCGAACGCGCCACCAAAAAGGGCGAACCGGTGATCTTCCTCGGCTGGGAGCCGCACCCGATGAATGCCAACTTCGACATGGGCTACCTGACCGGCGGAGACGAGTTCTTCGGCCCTGATCTGGGCGGCGCCACCATCTACACGAACACCCGCAAGGGCTTGGCTGAAGAGTGCCCGAACGTCGGCGCATTTCTGGGTAACCTGAAGTTCACGCTGGCCATGGAAAACGAAATCATGGGCGCGATCCTGAACGACGGCGAGGATGCAGACGACGCGGCCACTGCTTGGATGAAAGCTAACCCTGATGTGGTTATGGGCTGGCTCGACGGCGTGACCACCAAAGACGGCGGCGATGCCGTTGCAGCGGCTAAGGCGGCACTGGGCTTGTAAGCCAGCCGACATCATCTAACATTCAGGCCCGAGCGCGTCGCGTTCGGGCCTTTTTTCTTCAAACGACAGGCACAGCGCTATGAAAGCAGACTTCTGGCACAAGCGGTGGGAAGCCGGTCAAACAGGGTTCCACCAACGCAAGCCGAATGCGCATCTCGTTGACCATGTCCAGACCCTAAACTTGCCCAAAGGCGCCCGTATTTTTCTGCCGCTGTGCGGAAAAACCCACGATATCGCTTGGCTTATGGCTCAAGGCTACCATGTCATCGGGGCCGAGCTGAGTGCACTCGCCATCGAGCAGTTGTTCAACGAATTAGGTGTGACGCCCGACACCACCGATCTGGGCAAGCTCAAGCGCCTCAGTGCGGATAGCGTCGAAATCTATGTCGGCGATGTTTTCGATCTTACCCAAGACACGCTCGGTCACATAGACGCCACCTACGACCGCGCCGCTCTAGTCGCTTTACCGTCCAACATGCGAACACAATACGCCGCACATTTAGCCAAAATCACCAATATCGCGCCGCAACTTCTAGTCACCGTCCAATACGATCAAAGTGTTATGAACGGCCCGCCGTTCGCTATCACCGCCGACGAAGTACACACGCTCTACGACAATATCTACACCCTAGAACGCCTTGCACATGACGACGCAGAAGGCGGCCTAAAAGGCCATCCCGCAACCGAGGAAGTCTGGCTATTGCGCCAATGACCCGAAACCTCGCCCTCTACCCATGGCTAAAACTGTGCCAGAACCTCGCGTTCTGGCAGGCCACGTGGTTTCTCTATTTCCAGCAGGAACTCTCTGCATCTCAGGCCATTTTGCTCTACGTCATCTACGACATCGCCACCACGGTTCTGGAAGTCCCGTCCGGCTACATGTCCGACCGCCTTGGCCGCCGCCTGACTCTGATTTGCGCGGCCATCGCTCTGTTCGCTGGCGCTGCGCTGATCACCGTCGGCAACAGCTTCGCCATCTTCGCGGGTGGGCAAATCCTGCTGGGCGCGGCGTCGGCCTTCCGGTCCGGCACCGACACCTCGCTGCTGTATGAAAGTCTCACCGCCGAAGGTCGCTCAGATGAGGTTGAAACGCACGAGCTGCGCGCATGGCGTTTCGGCTTCTCCGCGCTTGCCCTGTCCGCCGTCACTGGGGGCGCGCTGGCGCTGTGGTCCGGCGCTCTGCCTTTCGCCGCAGGGGCCATCGCCGCCGCCGTGCTGCTCGCCGTGACCCTGCAACTCAAGGAACCACCCCACAAATTGCGCGCGCCGGAGCGTTTCGATGACCTGCGCACCTTGCGCGCCAACTTCGCCAATCCGACGCTACTTTGGCTCTTCGCGCTCAGCCTGCTGATGTATGTGTTCAGCCACATCCCGTTCGTTTTCGGCCAGCCCTTCATCGCCGAAGCGATGGCCACCAGCGGCCTCCGATCCGAGGCCCCGCTGGTCTCCGGCACCGTCTCCGCCGCGATGATGGTGCTGTCCGTGCTGGTCTCGCTGGTGGCGCTACGCATCCGCAAGCGCATCGGGCTGCCTGCCATCCTGCTGGTCGCCTTCGCCATGCAAATCGCGCTGGTGGCCTCGCTGGCCCTGTCTGGCAGCGTCCTTGTCATCGGGCTTTTGCTGTTCCGCATGATCCCCAATTCCCTGTCGCAACCGTTCATTCAGGCCCGCATCCAACCCCTTCTAGAGGACGGCACCCGCGCCACATACCTGTCGCTGCAAAGCCTGACCGGACGGCTGGTCTTCGCCGCAACGCTGCTTCTGGCCTCCGGCTCCGCCAGCACCAGCGCCAACCTGTCCTTCGACCAGATCCACACCATCGCCGGATGGTACGCACTGGCGGGCCTCGCAGCGCTCACCACCCTCGCCTTCACTGCCCGTCGCGCCAATCTGGAATAAACCCGCTTCCCGTCACGCCCATTTGTCGGCATGTTGGCCGCAACAAACCGGAAAGACCCCATGGACTGGCTCACAGATAACAAAATCCCGATCGGCAAAACCGCCAAAGCTATATTCGAGTGGTTGAAAGACGCGGGCGAGCCGTTCTTCGACGGGCTCTCCACCGTGATGGAAACCCTGATTGACGCGATCCTGTGGGTGCTGCAATCCCCCCACCCGCTGGTCACCATCGCGGGCTTCGTGGGACTGACATGGCTGCTTCAACGCTCGTGGAAAACCTGCCTGTTCGTGTTCCTCGGGTTCCTGTTCATCCTCAATCAGGACTATTGGGAAGAAACCACCGAAAGCCTCACCCTCGTGCTGTCCGCCTGCGTGGTCTGCATGGCCGTCGGCACCCCCATCGGCATCGCCGCCGCCCACCGCCCGCGCCTGTTCGCCGCCATGCGCCCAGTGCTGGACCTGATGCAAACGCTGCCGACCTTCGTCTACCTGATCCCGGCCATTGTCTTCTTCGGCATCGGCATGGTGCCCGGCCTGATCGCCACCGTGATTTTCGTGCTGCCCGCACCCATCCGGCTGACCCACTTAGGCGTCTCGTCCACCCCGCAACCCTTGCTGGAGGCCGCGCAAGCCTTCGGCGCAACCCCCCGCCAGACGCTTTGGAAGGTGGAGCTTCCCTACGCCCTGCCCCAAATCATGGCGGGCCTGAACCAGACCATCATGCTGTCGCTGTCCATGGTGGTGATCGCCGCGCTTGTCGGGGCAGATGGCCTTGGCGTGCCAGTGGTGCGGGCGCTCAATCAGGTGAATCCTGCCTTGGGCTTCGAGGCCGGTTTCGTCATCGTCGTCGTCGCCATCATGCTTGACCGCATGCTGCGGGTGGATGGCAAATGAGCCAGACCCACGACGCAGCCTGCCATTGCGACGCGGTGCAATTTCGCGTGACCCTCAGCGACGGGCTGAACACCGCGCGGCGATGCGATTGCTCATTTTGCACCATGCGCGGTGCGGTCGCCGTGACGGCACCCTTGGACGGCGTCACCATCACGGCAGGCGAGGACAACCTGACGCTTTACCAGTTCAACACCCGCACAGCGAAGCACTGGTTCTGCGCCACTTGCGGCATCTACACCCACCATCAGCGCCGCTCCGACCCGAACGAGCTTGGCGTCAATCTGGCCTGCCTCAAGGGTCATTCGCCCTTCGATCTTTCCGAGATAATCGTGAATGACGGCCAGTTGCACCCCTCCGACGGCGGCGATCCAAATGGCATTGCAGGCGTGTTGCGCTACACCAAATCCAAGGACTCACAATGAGCACCGCAGTTGATTTCAAAAACGTCTCGATCGTTTTCGGCGACAAACCCGCCACCGCCCTGCCCCTGATGGACGACGGCAAAACCCGCCCAGAAGTGCAGGAAGCAACTGGCCAAGTCTTAGGCGTGCATGACTGCTCCCTGACCGTGGCCGAAGGTGAAATTCTGGTGCTCATGGGCCTCTCCGGCTCCGGTAAATCGACCTTGCTCAGGGCCGTAAACGGCCTGAACCCCGTCGTGCGCGGCCAAGTGGAGGTCAACGACAACGGCACCATGGTGGATATCACCAACGCCGACGCCAAGACCCTGCGACGCATGCGCCTTGGCACCATCGCGATGGTCTTCCAGCAGTTTGGTCTGCTGCCATGGCGTTCCGTGCGCGAAAATGTCGGCCTCGGGTTGGAGCTTGGCGGCATGGCCACAGCCGACCGCAACGCCAAAGTCGAAGAACAACTCGCCCTCGTGGGGCTCGCCGATTGGGCGGACCGCAAGGTGGGTGAGTTGTCCGGCGGTATGCAGCAACGCGTCGGCCTCGCCCGCGCCTTCGTTACCGATGCGCCGATTTTGCTGATGGACGAGCCCTTCAGTGCCCTCGACCCGCTGATCCGCACCCGCCTGCAAGACGAGTTGCTGGAGCTGCAACAAAAACTCAAGCGCACTATTATTTTCGTGTCTCACGATCTGGACGAGGCGTTCAAGATCGGCAACCGCATCGCCATCATGGAAGGCGGGCGCATCGTGCAATGTGGCACCCCACAGGACATCTTCACCAACCCGCAAAACGATTACGTGGCGGATTTTGTGGCGCACATGAACCCCCTTGGTGTGCTGTGCGCCCGCGACATGGTGGAACCAGTGAAAGGCACGCCCAAGGCCACCATCGACGCGGATACGGACGTGACCGAGATCATGGACCAGATGGCCGACACCCCCGTTCTGGGTGTCACCCGCGACGGGAAGTTGATCGGGCAGGTCACCCGCGACACGGTGCTGGCCAAGCTGGTCAACCCGCGCGGGTGATGACTTAAGGCACACACCAAAGTCAGTCCCCGACTGGTTTCCCAAGCTCTATCTGCTGATAACAAATGACTATTGCCGTCGGCGCATCATCATTTCTTGGCAAAACGTCACGACAAGAGTAGCATCGTGGCAATTATTTCATTTTTTAACCGGGTTCTATTTTCATGAACAAACCATTTTCCCAAGACAACAAAGTCGGCAAGCTTCACACCACGCTTGGCAAGGACCATTTGGTTCTTCTGCGATTTGACGGCCATAGCAGCATTGATGATCTGTTCGAGTTCAACGTCGAGGCGTTGTCTCACGAGGCGAATATCGACCTCACCAACATCATCGGTACCCACGCCACCGTGGAACTTGATTCCATGTCAGGCGATAAATCCTTCTTCGACGGGGTTGTTACCGAGGCCGAGTGGACGGGCGTCCAAGAGAACGGCAACACCTATAATCTAGTCCTCCGCCCGTGGTTCTGGCTGGCGTCACGCCGCCGCAACCAGAAAATCTTCCACAACATGAACGTAGTGCAGATCGTGGAAGAGGTCTTCGGGGACTATTCCGGCCATGGCGACACGCCGTTCGAGGTTCAGCTGTCCCGCTCCTACCCCGAGCTTGAATACACAGTTCAGTACCGCGAAAGCGACTTCACCTTCGTCGCCCGTCAGCTGGAGCGATTCGGCATCCACTACTACTTTGTCCACGAGGAAGGCTCTCATAAGTTGGTCCTCAACGACGACATGGACAACTTTCCGCAGATCGATCAGGAAACGGTGCCTTTCTACCCCGTCGACGGCCAGCATCGCCCGCCAGAAGAACACTTCTGGCACTGGCAGCCCCGCCGCTTGCTGACCACCGGCGCGATCACAATGACCGATTACAACTTTAAGACCCCTGTGTCGCAAATGCTGACGGAGCATGTGGGCGATGCGCAATATGACAACGGGCAGATCGAAAGCTTCGACTATCCCGGCGACTACCTCGATCGCCAGCGCGGCGACGCGGTGGCAAAATTGCGTACGCTGCAAGAGCGCTCCAACGACCACTTCCACTCGGTTGTGGGCGACGTGGTATCGCTCAATGCCGGGTGCCGTGTCATAGTGGGCGGTCAGCAGGTTCCAGGCATCCTCGACGAGGAGTTTCTGTGCGTTCGCGTTGACTACAGCTTCCGCTCGCAAGCTTACGGCTCGGGCAACTCCGGCGATGACGGGTATGCCTACACCGCCAGCTACATCATGACCCCGATAACCGAGCCGTTCGAACCCGAGCGGATCACCCCCCGCCCCATCGTACACGGCCCGCAAACCGCGACCGTCGTTGGCGAGGGTGAAATTGATTGCGACGAATATGGCCGCATTTGGGTGCATTTCCATTGGGACCGCCTGAAAGCCTATTCGATGCGATGCCGTGTGTCGCAAAATTGGGCCGGTAAAGGCTGGGGCGGCATGATCATCCCGCGCATCGGCATGGAAGTCGTGGTCGAATTCCTTGAAGGCGACCCCGACCAGCCACTGGTCACCGGCTGCGTCTATAACGGCAAGAACAACGCCCCCTACGCATTGCCCTCCAACAAGACCAAATCCGTGTTCAAGACCGACACCCATCAGGGCAGCGGCTTTAACGAGCTGACTTTCGAAGACGAGAAAGATCAGGAAAAGATCTACATGCACGGCCAGAAGGATCAGGAGATCCACATCGAGAACAATCGCGAAAAGCGGGTCGACAATGACCAGTTCGAGACCGTTGGCCGCGACAAATCAATCACTGTCGGCCAGGATCACACTGAATCCGTAGCACGCGATGCCCGCCACAACGTCGGGCGAGACGTGAATTACACCGTCGGTCGCGATCAGATTGAAAATTACGGCAAGGACCACGTCCACAACGTCGGCAACATCCACAAACAGGCGATCTATGCCGATCATCTCGTTTCAGTGGGCCGCAACGTGGAGCAGGAGGTGTCCGGCAAATACACGTTGAACGTGGTCGACAGTATCACCAACAACACCGGCAAACACACACTTATGGCTTACGAGAAGTTCACCATCAAAGGCCCGGGCTGTTCCATCACCCTCGGTGGTGGAACGATCGAGCTAAAGGCGGCACAGATCAACCTCAAAGGTCAGGTCTCAATGGGCGGCGCAGGCTCCGCACAGGTCCCTACACTGTCAGGTGCGGCGAACAAGGCCCTGCCCTTGGTCGAGGAATGCCCGAAAGAGGGGGAATAGAGCCTTCTCAGACTGGGGGCTCGCGATATGCGGGCTCTTTTACGTTCAGGAGTCTTCTTTTTCAATCTCCGCGGCAGCCTCCAAGAGCTTCGCGGCGCCCAGTTTGATCGCAGCGTCACGACACGGTGCGATCAAAGTACAAGCGGCACCCAAGTAGCCCGTCGCCACAAAGAGATTGATCATCGCGTTTTTGATTTCAACCCCTCCAACAATGATGGGGCGTTCGAATTTCATCATGCCAGTGGATATGTCGATACTCATCCACGGATCTGGTTTGGCCGCCTCTTTTGCCGCGATATCGGCGTAGCGCGCAACAACGCCTCGGGGCGTCAAAACGTCCAGCGCCTTTTGATCGGGCAGAACCATCGTAAGCAGTTCGGGGTTTTGCTTTATGACTGCTTCCAGACCAAGCGCAGTGGCTAATCTGGGATCAGTAAACAGTAGGTCAGGCTCTGCACGCAAAAGGGCCTGCCGTCTGACCTCTGGAGGAACCGAGCCAAAAAACGCCGCTGCCGCATCATCAATCTCTGATTGGCGCAAAGCCGCGCCTGCTCCTTGTTTGTTGCCCCGCAGTGCCTGGCGGGAACCGGCGTCAAGGGCATCATCCGTCGATTGTCTGAGGCTTCGCTCCACCGCTTCCCGCAAAAGGGTGCCGAAAGGAGTAGCGGAGGTCGACGAAGGGACTGAGCTGGCTACAATCATCGTCGCCACAATAACCGAATTTCCAAACGATAGATTGAGCATCTGCCATATCCAAACTGTAGGTGTTACAGGTGAGCCAAGTTTGTTTCACCTGACAGTATAGCAGATTTTCGGATCCGTAGCGCTACCGCGATTAGACCACCAGATACACCTTCGCCCGCCCTGCCCCGACACCTTCGAGCACGCCGGCCTCCTCCAGCGCCGTCAGGTCGCGGGTGGCCGTGGCGGGGGCGATGCCGCCCAGTTTGACGTAGAGACGCGCTGTAAGGCCCTCTGCGACGCTCTCAGGCCCCAGACCCCACCATTTGCGCAGCACAGCCCCCTGACGGGCATTCATGACACTCTCGTGGCGCAGGAAGAAGCGGTTGCGGGCCGCGAGGAACCGCGCCTCGGCGTGTGCTGCGTCAACACCGGCCAGCAGCGCCTCCAGAAACCAGCCGACGAAGGGGGTCGCGTCGATGCCCCCCTGCCCTTCCTGCCGCCCCGCTTGCAGCGCGTCATAGTAGCCTTGCTTGTCCGCCTCGATCTGGCGGGACAGCGAAAACGGCAGCAGGGCGGTTTGGGCGAAAACATACTCTATCAACGCCCGACCAATGCGCCCGTTGCCGTCGCTGAACGGGTGGATGCTCTCGAACCACAAATGCGCCAAGGCCGCACGAATGGCGGGCGGGCTGTCATCGGCGGCGAGCCAGGACAGGAATTCCCCCATCTCGTAGTCGACCCGCGCGGCGGGAACGGCGCGATATAGCACCTCGTTCTCCCGACCTGCGATATTGCTCTTGGCGATCACCATGTCGAAGCTGCGCCACTGGCCGAGGTCTTCGACCTCCGCTTTGGCGAATAACGTCGCGTGCCAGCCTTGCAGCCGTTCGGCGGTCAACTCCCCTGCCCCACTGCGCGCGTCGCGCATGACCGTGACCACATCATCGGCGCGCCTGTTGGCGTGGGTTAGAGCCTGATTTGCCATGCTCGCCACAATCGACGCCTGTATCTGGGAGGCATCCAATTCCACCCCTTCGATGGCGAAACTGTGGACGGCTTCACGGGTGAATTCGCGCAGAATGATCTGGTGCCGCTCGTCATCGGTGAGGCCCGCATACATGCCACGAACCTCCCCCACCGCCTCGGACGCGGCGGCCAGAAGCGGCGCAAGGGCGGTCGCGTCATAGGTAAAACGCGGCCAATAGGGGGAGGACCAGATTTCTGCCATGAGGTGCTTCTATCGGCTAATCAAATCAAAAACCAGCCCATTTTGATTTGATTAGCGCGAATAATTCCCTCAAACACCCCAAACGGTAACCCATGGGTTACCCTAGAGGCTCTTGATGGAGGGCTTGCCCTCCTCCTTCAACGCGTCTTCGAACGCCTTGATCGCCCGCTGCAACTGCGCCTTGGGGATCGACGCATAATCCTGCTTGGACACGATGCGGCATTCCCCCTGACGGGCGGTCACCTTGGTTTGGCCGACATGGAACTCGAACTTCTGCTTGGGGGCTTTCGGCGCAGGCTTGGCGACCGGAGCAGACCCGCCCGCGAAATCCGCCAGCACCGCGTTCTGTGCCTCCGGTGTCGACGCGACGGACAGACTGGTGCGCAGATCACTCACGCTCCCCTGCCCCGCTTTCAGCGCCCGTGCGGCGTCCACGCCCAGATTGCGCGGCACCGATTTGGGCCACGTCAAGTCGCCTTCCAGCGCGTCGAGCAGCGTCACGAAGCTGCGGATGTAGGACTTCTTCATCTTATGCAGCGCCCCATAGAGCCGCCCCACCAGCACGTCCGCCGATGGCTCGTCCACCTGCGGATCGTTCGCGGCGGTGATCGCCACCTGCGCCATTTCGGCAAAGGTCAGATCCTCGCGGACCACGTTCTCCTCGACCATGTCGATATAGCGAGTTAGGCGGTTGTCGTCGGCCCGCGCAATCCGCGCGATGATGCCCGCATAAGCGTCGTCGCCAGTCTCTGCGAACAGCTGCGACAGCGCGGTGAACCGGCGCCAGCCTTTCTTCAACTGCAAGCGCCCGTCTTCGCCGCGATAAAGCTCTACCGGTTCCTTCTGCCCCCGCGCCATGATCGAGGCTTTCAGCTCCTCCATCTCGTCGCTTTGGGCCACCGCGTCCAGCTCCAGACGGTCGCGCGGCAGGTCGTCGGTGTGGACCTCGGCGAGCGCTACACGCTCCAGCACACGGCCCTCGTCGGCGGCGGCCCGGAAGGCTTTGGCGTCCTCGGCATTCTGGCGGCGCTGCTCCACCTTTGCCTCGGTGCTCTCGGTCAGGTTCTCGGCGGCGTCGCGCACCGCGGCCCCCATCGGACCAACGGAGCGTTCGCGGGGTTTCATCGACTTGGTTTCCAGCGGCGCGAAGCCGAATTTGTTGTCGCGTGTCATGGGGTCAATCCTTTCCTTGCTCGGACTGGCGCTTCCACGAGGCCAGCAGAGTGTTGCGGAATTCATCATAGGCGCGGTCAAAACTTTGCCGCGCACGCTTCCACGTTTCGCGGGTCATTTGCCGGTAATCCTGCTCATAGACGCTCATCTGGAAGCGGCCCGATTGCTCCACCGCGCGGGTCATCTCGATCGGGTTCGCGCAGACATCCGCCCCGAACACGTTGCGAAAGGCATCCATCATGGCGAGGTGCAGCGGGTTGGTATTTTCAAAGCGCGTCATGAGGAGGCGTACATCATGGAAGCGTTTGGGAAGCGTTAACCCTGCGTCCTCTGCGAGCGTCGCGAAGCCTTCGGAAATGTCCTGCATCGCGTCGCCCAACTGGCCCAGATAGGAGGTCGTGGAGTCGTATTCCCAGTAGCCGGGGCCGGAGGGGATATAGAGGATATCGGCGGCGAAAGCGGCGTTCAGCGACTGATAGCCGATGGCGGGCGGGCAGTCAAAAATGATCAGGTCGTACTGGTCGTCCGGCAACTCATCAAGGTAGCGGGCAACGCAGCCGAAGAAGCTCCATGCTTTGTGGAGCGAGCGGTATTGCGCGGAGGCGAATTCGACAAAGGCCGCGTTGGCGCAGCTTGGGATGATGTCGATGGTCGGCCAGCAGGTGGGCTGGATGAAGTCTTGGAACCGTTGCGCGCCAATGGATTGAACATCCTCGGGCAACTCATCCGAAGAAGGGTAGGGGCAGTCGTCGGGGTCGTCATAGCTCTCCGTGATCCGGTCCGCCTCGCGGCACAGATCGCGGCACATGATGCCCCAGACGGTGTTGGTCTCCTTCACCTCGTTGAGGCCCATGGAGTGGGTCAACGTCGCCTGCGGGTCGAAGTCGATGCACAGCACGCGGTAGCCGTCGAGCGCGGCGGCATTGGCGAGGTGTTGGGCGACGACCGTTTTGCCAACGCCGCCCTTAAAGTTGCTGACCGCCACCCGCATCGCGCGGCCCTTGGGGCGCTCGGGCTTCAGGTTCTTGCCGCGGAACTTGATGCGCAGACGCAGCTCGTTGATCTCCTCAAGGGTAAACCAGCGCTGGCGACCGTCCTCTTGGGTCTCGCCCTGGGGCAGGGACGGGTCGTCCGCCAGCTTCTTGCGCAGCGTGTCGGCGGGGACGTCGAACATGAACTGGGAGATTTCCCAGATGGAGAAGGGGCGCAGCGTCTTGGTTTCCCCCGGCGAGAAGGTCGCGCGGCGCACAGCAGTCTGCTGCGCGAGGGAGCGTTCGTTCATGTCTTGAAGGTCTGAATGGTCTCTCATAATGCCTGCTCTTGTTTTTGTACGTTTTCTGCTGAATAACGGGAAAATGCGAAACAGGCAAAACCCAATTTCAGAAATATCGCGTTTTTCATCGATTCGGCGAATTTGCGGGATTTTCAGGATTCAGCGCGAGTCCGGACGCTAGATATGGTGACACCTTCTCTCGACAGAGCCGGAATAAGGTGACAGCAGACACTAAATAGGGTGACAGCAGTTATGTCCCCCTTCACCAATATACCTATATTTTCTTTTTGATTTGGAAGATTTGAAGATAATCCCGTTCTTGCAAACCTGTTGACAGAAAACGGGAAATCGTGCCTTTGTCATCCTCAAGCAGAATCGCATCCAAAGAAGGTGCAAAGGGCCGCTAAGGCTTTGAGGCAAAAGGCCGGACGACTTGGACCGGCGCTAGGTGACAGGCATGGTATCGTGGAACTTAAGAAGCTGACAGGCCCTCAGGCGGGGTCTTTGAAATATGATTTGCTGACGGCGCTTGGGGTCGCGGGGCTTCATGGCAGCCCAACGGTGCAGACGTCGCTGATGCGGCTGAGCGCTATGGTGACGGCGCGCTACAACTGGCGGTTGGACGAAGTGTCGATTGGGCAAGCCGAGCTGGCGCGGCTTTGGGCGGTGAACGAGCGGACGGTCAAACGGGAAATGAAACGATTGACCCAAGATGGCTGGATCATGTGTCTACGTGCCGGTGTGCGGGGCAGGGTAGGGGCCTACCGCCTGAACTATGCCCGCATCTACGAGAACACCCAAGCATGTTGGCCCGCCGTAGGTCCCGACTTCGCCGATCGCATGGAGGAGATGTCGGGTGCGCGCCGGGTGGTAAAAGTGGACTTTGCCGCGGCGACCCCAAAAGTGGTGCCGCTGAGTGCGGTACCGGAAGGGGCGCAAGGATGGCCAGCAGTTGCCCGGCGATTGCAGCAAACCCATCCGGAACTTTATGAAAGCTGGTTTGCAAAATTGAAGGAGGGGCGCGCGGCTGCGGGAGAGTTAAACCTTCTCGCGCCGAATGCTTTTGTCGCTGGCTACATTGTCACGCATCTTTTTCGATTTATTCAGGATGCCGCTGCAGTAGAGGCAAAGGCCGTGCAAAATCCAGTTCCAAGGGTTTCATTGTCGTCGAGTTCGTAACAGTGCGATTCGACGACACCGAATAATTCATTGATAATAAACGAAAAAATCACCCGTGTGGCTCCACGTCAACAGGAGTGATTAATAGACCCCTAATTTAGGCGAGATATTGCCTGACTGTTGAACAAACGTCACATCTGTGCGAGCTTCCGACAATGCGTTATCCGGAGCTATTTTAAATGTTCGTTTCAAATTCCCAAACTTTTATGCACTCATGTTTCCGTTCAAAGTTGCCATTACGCTCGACCACTTCGGCTCTCGCGGTTTTAGCGCTGATCGCTGTGACGGGAACTCACCCATCGCTTGCGCAGGATGCTCAATGGATCGGTCTTGGTGGGACTGTGACAGCAGGCGAAAGCGGGATTTGGGATACCGGGGCGAACGACGGTAACTGGGTTCCTGTTGGCCCGGGCGCACCGGGGTTTGATCAGCTAGATGATGTGGTCTTTTCACCGGGCACATACACGGTAACGCTTCTCGAAAACATTACGGTCGGGAATATGACCCTGAACGGGAATACAACGATCGTCGGTAACGCGTTCACGCTGGGTTTCGATAACTCGGTTGCTGGCGACGAGTCGTTAATCGTGAACACAAATTCCACAATTAACGCAACGATGTCGGGAGGTAGCTTTGCTATTTCGGGTGCCGGTGACCTGACATTCGGCAATAGTGTGACTGCCCTTGGGTTCAGCAGCCCCGGGATTGGCACCATCACAAATAACGGCACCGGTACCGTAACATTCGATAACGCAGTCACCGCGGGTGGCGGTATCATAAACAACGGCACACAGCTGACATTGAACGGTGCGTCTACATCTACCGTAACCAACAGCGGTAGCGGGACTGTAACGATTGGCGCCACCGGTTCGGCGGGCGATGTATCTAACACCGGCGGGGCTGCGGGTGTCGTCAACATCGAAGGTTCGGCAGGGGCTGTCTCGAATGGCACTACGTCGAACGGGACCATCAATGTGTCTGGCACGGTGGCAAGTGTTGCGAATACCGGGACTACGGTTGTTAGCACCATCAACTTGGAGAACGGTGCTAACGTTACGGGCACGGTTGGCAACGCAAGAAATGACAATCTAACAATTGAATCTGGCGCTACGGTTGGCGGCGCGATCAGCAACTTTGGTAACGTGACGCTGAATGGCGGGGCCCTTGCGGTAGTCATAAACCGAGCAAACGCCACGCTGGATGTCGCTGGGGACGCGACGCTAACTGGCGGACTAAATAACGCGGGTAACATTACCAACGCGACGAACGCGACTTCCGTGATTTCTGGTGCCACCTCTTTCACCAACACCGGCGACATCAACGCGGGGTCGGGTTCGGTGACGGTTCAGGCGGGCACCATCAGGATGAATACAGGCACCTCGTCCACCGGGACGGTGAACCTGACCACGACGTCTGGCAATGTCGACATTTACGGCAGCTACACAAATGATGGCACCATCACGAGTGCCAGTAATGTGATTGTCCGCACATCCGGCACACTAACCAACAGCGCTGGCGCGTCGATCAACGCTACAGAAATTAGAAACAACAACGTTCTAAACCTTGCGGGTGGCTCTTTCGGTGGTGGCATTACCAATGTGGCGTCTGGCGATCAGATTAACGTGACGGCTGACACTGTTGTCGCGGGCGCTTTGGACAACATTGGCGGTACGATCACCAACACCTCTGGCGCGAATGTGATTTCCGGCGTCAGCACCTTCACCAACTCTGGCAACGTAACCGTCGCAGGTGGCAGTCTAGATATTGACGCCGTCGATGTGGCGCTGAACACGGGCACAGTTTTATCTGGCGACGTAAACTTCGATGTGGCCAACAATCTGAATGTCGCCAGCGGCATTGCCGTTGAACTTGATGGGGCTTCCAGCGTCGCCAATGCCGTAAACAACGCAGGCGGGGCAGTTACGATTTCGGGCGCGACCGTGGGCGCAGTCAACCAGACCGTGGGCGGCTCGACCACGATCACCGGGGCCACATCTGTTGTCACCAATACGGTTGATATTGACGCGGGCACGTTCTCTTTGACCGACGGCTCCATCGGTGGCCTTGATCTTGCCAACGGGTTGAGCGGCTCCATCACCAACGGCACGGTTACAACAAACGGCATTCTTATCGGAACCGGCAGCACGGCGACGTTGAATGGCACAGTAAACGTGACCGGCGCAATCACCAACTCGGGCGCGCTTGGAGTAGCGGGGCCTACCACCTTGACTGGCGCATACGCCTATACTGGCGCTGGCAGCTTCGGCACCTCGGGTCAGACACTGACCTTTAGCGGCGCCGGTTCTGTGGAACTGGCAGCTGGCGCGACACAAACCGTCGGTTCTACTGTTATCTTCGAGATGGCGAACCTGATTTCGTCAGCCACCCTGACGCAAGGCGGGGCGCTTGGCTATGGTCTGACGAACAACGGAATATTCAATACCAACGCGACAACGACCTTCGGCACGGCTCTTCCAGCAGGCCCGACCCGCGATGTGGTCAACAATGGGACGTTCAACGCTAATAATGACACTACGATCACCGGAAGTCTGACCAACACCGACACTGTAGAAGTTGCAACAGGCACCACGCTGGCCGCCGACACCATCACCAATGACGGCACGATCAACGTGAACGGCTCCGGCACCCTGCAAGGAACTGGCAGTACGCTTGACAACAACATGACGATCAACGTGTTGGGGGGCGGCACCGTGAGCGGTGCGGGCGCTATCAACAACAACGCGGGTGGCACGATCGCCTTTACCAATGGCGGCACGTTGCAATCGGATGACGACGCGGCTGGTGGCGAAGCGATCAACAACACCGGCACGATCACAGTGGCGGCAGGCACCGTGGATGGAGCGGGCTCTGACCTGAACAACGGCACCGACGGCACAGGCGCGGTTTCGGGCGGCGGAACAATTGATTTGACGACCGGCTCCCTGACGGGCCTTGGTGATGTGGACAACTCCGGCGCCGGATCACAGATCAACATTGGCGCGGGTCAGACACTGGATGCCACTTCGGTTGCTAACGCGGCGGGGGCAACGATCACCAATGCGGGCACTGTCGGATCTGCCATTACCAATCCTGGTGTGGCGTTGACTGGCGGCTCTTTGGCCAACACAGGCACTGTTTTTGGCGATGTCAGCACCGCTGCAGGTGCTGCGGGAGGACAGGTCAGCAACGTTGGTGGCACGATCACTGGCAACGTGAATGCGTTGAGCACGAGTGCGATCAACAACCAAGGCGGCACGATTCAAGGGACCGCATCCGTGGCAAGCGCGTTTGATAACAGCGCGGGCGGTGACGTCGTTGGCACTCTGACGAGCACTGCGGGAGCAGTGAACAATAACGGCGGGTCGATCAACTCGGGCGGTGTCGTGGGAGACACCAACTCTGTGGCTGGCAATCTGAGCAATATCGGTGGCACGATTACCGGCAATCTGACGTCGACATCAGGCACGGTGACAAATTCTGGCGCTGGCTCGTCTATTACAGGTAATGTGGCTGCCACTGCGGCGGTCGACAATTCCGGCGGCGGGTCCATTGGCGGCAACGTAACCACGACGTCCGGCGGCTTGAACAACGCCGGCGGTTCGGTCACCGGCAATGCTACAGTTGCGGGCACGTCGAATAACACTGGCGGGTCCATCGGAGGCAATCTGACGAACACGGCGGGCACCTTCACCAACGGGTCAGGCGGGTCTGTTGGTGGGACTACCACGATTAACAACGGCACCGTCGTCGCGAGTGGCGGCACGTTTGGTGGCGACGTGACTGTGAATAGCGGCGCGAGTGCTACCTTCACCGTGGAGCAGAACACCACGATCAATGGCGATGTGACCAACAACGGCACCGTGAACAACGCTGGTGCAGCCGCGGCGGTGGAGCTGACGGTAGCGGGCACCAACGGGGCAAACGGAACATTCACCAATGACGGCAACTTGACTGATGCATCCGGCAACGGCCTGACCGTAACGTCGAACAGCATCGTGTTGGATTCGAACTCAAACGTAAGTGCAGGCGTGACGCTGAACGGCAACGTCTCCAACGCGGGGTCTCAGGATATTGCCGCTGACTTGACGGGTAACCTGATCGTCGCGGCAGGTGGTGACACCGACATCGTGGCGGGCATCGCGGCGAACGGGTTCGACATTACCAACAACGGTGACCTGACGGTCGAAGCTGCCGGGTCTGTATCCGGTGTACGCTCACTCGATAACAATTCGACATTCACTGTCGACGGTGACGTCACCGTCGATGGATCGAACGGGCCGACAACAACTACGGGTCTGGCCGCGGGCGAGTTTGCCAATGACGGGACGACGAACATCGCGGCTGGCACGACGCTGACGGCGGTGACCATTAGCAACAACTCGGGTTCGATCAATCTGCTTGGGGCAGGGGCGAGCCTTGTCGGGACCGGAAACACCTTGAACAACTCGTCTGCACTTAACGTCGCCGATGGCGGGATCGTTTCGGATGCGGGCGCGATCAACAACAATACTGGTGGAGGTGTCATAGCCTTTGCAGGTGGCGGAACGATCAACGCAGATAGCGACAACGTGGGCGGAGAGGCGTTGAATAACACCGGCTCTATCACCACGGCTGGCACGGTGAGCACCATTACAGTGGGCGACGGCACTGCCGATCTGCTCAACAACACGGGTGGCGGTACGATCAACATCGGGGCGGGCGACACATTTGGTGGCGCGGCTGTGACGTTGAGCAACACGGGCGCAGGATCGCAGATCGACATCGGCAATGGCTCCACCCTGGTGGTCGATACCTTTACCAACACGTCGGGCGCGACCATCAACAACGATGGCACGATTACCCAGACGGCGGCAGTTGTAACCAATGGCGCGGGCGGGGTGTTCAACAACACCGCCAATGGCACCACGGGTAACTTCGTGAATGGTGGCACAGCCAGCAACGCAGGCACCATGGGTGACGTGACCAACAATGCCAGCTCGACCTTCACGGCGACGGGCGCCAGCACGCAAGGTGATGTGTCCAACTTGGGCACAGCCAATCTAGATGGCGGCACCGCGGTGAACGTGAACCAAGGCACCGGCGCGACCGGCACATTGGCTATTGGTAACACCGGGACCGCATTTGCGGTGTCCGGCGCCCTAACGGCGGATGACGGCACCACCATCGTGGGAACAGACGGTACAATCACCGGGACGACCACTGTGGGTGATGCTGTTGGTGCGGCGGGCTCCGCGATTGTGAACTCCAGCGGCACACTGACGGGTGCTGCGACCGTGAATAGCGATGGTACGCTGAACGTAAATGGAGGCACTGCAAGTTCTGTCCAGGTGACAAATAACGGCTCTGCCTCTGTGGGCACCACTGGCACCGCAGCTTCGGTGACAGGCACGTTGCAGATCGACGAGGGCCAAGTGGCCGTCGGAGATGATGGTATGGTTGGCGGCCTGACCACCGTCGGTGACGGGGCAGGCGGCACGGCAACAGCGTCGATTGCCAGCACCGGCGACTTGGCGGCTGTCATTGTGAATGCCGACGGCTCCGCTGATCTTAACGGCGGTTCGGCTGACTCTGTTCAGGTTGACGGCGGCACCGGCTCGTTGGGTAACACCGGTACTGCGGCGCAGATCGACACAACCTTGGTCGTCAATGATGGTACATTTACCGTCGGCACCGACGGTGATGTGGTCGGTGTGACGACTGTGGGTGACGCGGCGGGGGCTGCGAATTCGGCCAATGTGGTGTCCGCTGGCGACCTAGCGGCGGTGAACGTGGTGTCCGATGGCAACCTTGATGTGAACGGCGGCACCGCAGGTGCCGTGGCCGTGGACGCAGGGACCGTGACCAATGCAGGCACCATGGCGAGCCTGACGGCAACCAATGGCGCGACCGTGACCAACGAAGGCGCGGGTGTCGTCTCGGGCGCGTTGAGCAACACGTCCAGCGCTGTAGACAACCAAGGCACTGTTGCGAGCTATGACCAAAGCGGCGCGGGTGCTACCGGCACCAACTCCGGCGCGATTACGGGTGTAGCTGCGGTCAATATCGGGACCCTGACACAAACGGCTGGTTCTATCGGAACGGGCGACGTAGCAGCGGGTACGACGCTGGATATCGACGGCGGTACTGTGACGACACTGGATAACGAAGGCACCACAACCAACGCAGGTACGATCACCACGGCGAACAACACCGGAGCCACGGCGAGCCTGACCAACGAGGCGGCAGGGGCGATCTCTGGCTTGACGACGAACCAAGGCACTCTGGTCAATGCGGGCACCATGGCTGGCCTGAACCAGAATACGTTTGGGACCGCGACCACTGCCAACACCGGCAGCATCACAGGTCCGGTGGATCTGGACACCGGTACGATCACCCAAACCGGAGCTGCGGCGTCGATGGGCGCGACGGATGTGGCGGCTGGTACAACGCTGAATGCCAATGACGGCACGGTTGGCGCGGTCACGACCGCAGGCACGACGATTATCGGTAACGGCGACGCCGTTGCCGCCACTGCTGACAGCCTGACGGTGAATGGCGGGGTCACGACTGTTGGCACCGACGGCACCGTCACCAACGCAAGCACCGTCGCAGCAGGCGCGCAGCTGGACAGCACCGGCGCTTTGGGCGCTGTCGCAAACGCGGGCACACTGAACGTGGACGCTGGAACTGCTGGTGATATCACAAACACCAACATCGCGAATGTCGATCTGGGCGCATCTGCGGGAGCGATCACCAACTCCGGCACCTTCGTGAATGACGGCACTGTTGCAAGCATCGCTGACAATTCCGGCGGTACCTTTGCCAACACCGGCACGGTGACCACGACAGCCAATGTCACAGGCGGCACGTTGACCAACACTGGCGCCGTAACGGGGGCCACCACGGTGAGCGGCGCGGGGACCGTGAACAGCACGGGCAGCTTGGGCGACGTCACCAACACGGGTGCGATCCTGAACATCAATGATGGCACCGCAGGGGTCGTCACCTCGACCGGCACCACGCTGATCGGCGACGGTGGGACGGCGAACTCGACCGTTGTTGCCGCGCTGAATGTCGGCGGTGGTGTGACCACGGTGGGCGCAGACGGACAGGTAACTGGTGCGACCAATATCACCGCAGGGCAGGTGGACAGCACAGGTAATCTGGGTGCTGTCACCAACGCGGGTATCCTGAATGTCGACGCTGGCACCGCTGGCGCGATCACCAACTCCGGCACCGCGAATGTGGATGCAGGTACGACAGTGGGCACAGTGAGCAACTCTGGTACGTTGACGGCAGACGGCACCTTGGCGTCGTTGAACAACACGGCGACGGCAACTGTCAGTGCTACTGGTGTGGTCACAGGAGCGACGGTCAACAATGGTGGCACGCTGGATACATCCGGTACGCTGGCGACTGTCGACAACCAAGCGGGCACGGTTAACGTGAACGCAGGTACCACAGGCGCGATCACCAATGCGGCTGATCTGAACTTGATCGCAGGCACCGTGGCGAGCGTTACGCAAAGTGGTGGTGACACCAACAACGCAGCCAACATCACTGGTGATGTGACGGTTAATGGCGGCAATCTCGACAACTCTTCCACGATCGGCGGCAATGTCGCGACGGCGGCGGGCGCTACTGCGAGCAACACCGGCACGATTGCGGGCAACGTGACCAACGCGGGCACGCTGACAAGTTCTGGTATCGTGACCGGCTCCGTGGCCAGCTCCGGGACAGCAAACCTGTCGGGCACTGTGGGCGCGCTGGACAACTCTGGTGCTTTGGATGTGGTGGGCGCGCTTGCGATCACTGGCGCAGGCACCAACTCTGGCACGCTGAACCTTGCGGGCGGTGAGAGCATCACCACAGGCGCGGGCTTTACCAACACGAATGCAACCGCTGGCGGCTTTGTGGTGGAGGGCACCATCAATGGCGGCACCACCAACACTGGCGCGATGCTGTCTAACGCGGGCACATTCAACGGCGGCTTGACCAATAGCGGCACGATCACCACTGCGGGTGGCTTCACTGTCGCCTCTGGTGGCATGGTCCACAACGGCACGGTCGAGATGACCAATGGCGTTACGACAGATCAGGTTAACATCGCAGGTGGTATGAGCGGGACGGGTGTCTTTAACCTAGACGCCAATCTCGACAGCTCCGCACCGGGCGGGCTTAACAGTGACACGATTGTTGTCACTGGCGGGGCCACGACCGGTAGCTACGTGCTGAACTTCAACACCATCGGAGCAGGGACGCCATCTATCGCCGATCCAGCAGTTCTCGTTTTTGACGTGGATGACTCCTTTGGTGCGGCGGGTAACAACTTTAGTTTCGGCGCGAGCGGGTTGCCGCCATCTGGCGGACAAGTGGTATTTGGCCTGTTTCAGAACGGTGCGGGCGATCTGAGCCTTGCGGCCCAGCCAAACCCCGGTATCGGGGCAATCGCGGGCAATGTGGTTCTAACACAGTCGCTTATCGGCACGGTAATCAACCGTCCGTCCAGCCCGTTTGTTTCTGGTCTTGCTTATGAGGACGACGACAGCTGTGGCGCTGGCACCTGGGGCCGCTTCGTAGGCGGTAGCGCCGAAGTCAGCGGTGCGACGCAAAACGCGGTGTCCAACATTTCCTCGACCATCGACGCCAAGTATTACGGCTTGCAGGTTGGTGGCGACTGGGGCTGCTTCAACGGCACCTTCGGCGGTTGGGATCTGGCCTTTGGCGGGATATTTGGTGTGAACCAAGGCACAACCACGCAACCGGTCTTTGCGGTGAACCAGAACAATGCAACGCAGGTAACAAACACAGTAACCTCGATCACCGATGGGGATTTCCGCCAAACCTATGCCGGGCTTTACCTTGCAGCGGCCAAGGGCGCGTTGTCGGCTGACCTGCAAGTCCGCACGGAGCAAACCGACTACGAGTTCACCAACACGGCGGTGGTCGCAGGGTCGGCTCTGGGCCTGACGAATTCGACGCTGAAGACCAAAGCGCTGACGGTGTCTGGCGCGTTGAGCTATTCCATTCCCTTGCAGCAAAGCGGGTTGACCTTCGTGCCGACCGCTGGGTTCGGTTTGACGCAAACCAAAGCTGCAACGCTGACCTTTACGGATGGGGCGACGCTGCAAACGCAAGACAGCACCACGGCGATTGGCTTTGTGGGTGGTACGCTTGCGAAAACATTCTTCGGCGACGATGGCACGTCGGCCACCAACATCTTTGCAACCGGCACCTACTACAACGACTTCGGTAAAGAGCGACGTTCGGTCTACACCGATGCGGGTGGCGCATCGCAAAACCTGACCTCCGAGAACCTTGGAGCGTATGGCGAGTTGAGCATGGGCGTGAACTACGTGAAGATTATCGACGAGGGCAAATTCGGTGCAGCCAAGCAGATGAACGCATCTATTCGTGCTGATGGCCGCTTCTCCGGTTCCGTAAGCAGCTACGGCGTGACCGCACAGCTGCGGTTGCAGTTCTAAGGCGATGGCGGACGGGTCCGCCTCTGGCATGCCCCCGGAGACGCCGGGGGGACCCGGTCCGGGGTTGAAGTTGACCGTTCATGATGGCGTGCAGCTTCTCGACAACCAGCGCGGAATCCACCCGCGGCTGTCTGTTCCTGAGAGCTTGCAGGACCTCATTTTCCCACCGGGCGAAACCGAAACGGTTCTCTATGCCATTTTGGATGCGGGCAAGATCGAGAACTTGCAGAACATGCTGGAAGATGCAGTTATCCCGCATCGCTGCCTGTTCAAGGGCGACGCCGAGGAAGAATATGGTGACGTTGCCCCTTGGCTGGTCGTTCTGTCCGAGGTCGATACACTGACGCGCATGCTGTTCACCCATCTTGAAGACGAAGACACACCGTGGAACATCGCGCGGCTTGAGCCGGGTATTTTGTTTCGCGCCAGCCCTGATTTCGACGCGGTCTGGCGGCATTGGCGCCGCTTCTACCGGATGAAATACGAGACCGGAAAAACCTACTATTTCCGCTTCTGGGAACCGGCCCCGATGGCCGCCTATCTTGGCCATATCAAGGATGACATGGCCCGCGTGGCACATTGGTTCTGCCGCGAGGGTGCGCGGATCAACCGTATGTTTTTATTGGAAAACAGACCTACTCAGTGGCGGTTAACCGAGATCGAGGCGGAGCCTGAGAACTATACCCGCCCACGCAGTCAGGACGGCAAACCTTTCCTGCTGACTTCTGGCGAGGTCGGGGCGATTGCGCGTGCTCGTCTAGAACGGGACATGGAAGAGGTCGCGCGCCGGATCGAGAAGACATTTGGGGAGCATCTGGACGAAGACCGCCCCGATGATTTGGTGTATCGCCGCGTTCGCGGGTTGTTCGATCGCATGATGCCTGCGGGTATCAAGCAGCTTGACCATCTATATCTGTTGGCCTGTTGGGAGGTCTTTTACGGGCCGGGGTTCGAGCAGAAAGACCCCGAGGACCAGCTGCGCCAAATTTGCCTGTCCAAAGCCCGCGAAGCCCGCAAGGTCGAGGCATTGCGCGACCGGATGAACGTGATCCCGCCAACAGTTCTGGCGGCGGATGAGCATATGCACGGGGCCGGCACATGATGCGGGTTTTCGCCATACCATGCGCCGCCGCATTTGGGGTAGCGCTGACTGGCGGAGCCTTCGCAATGGGCATGTTTGGCCAGAGCCGCCCGACAGAACTGACTTTCAATGACGCATCGCATCAAAGCACTCCGGTTATGGTGGATGGTCTGGCGATCAATGGTCGGACCATGGGGTCGTTTCCTATCCTCGCCTCGTCCAGCTGGATGAACCCGCGTGGCGGCAGCACGACGCTAACGGGGCTGCCATGGGACAACGCCGATGACCAGATCGTCGATATCCATGCGGAGTGGACAGAGATCGAAACGGGCCGCGCCTATACGGCGGATGCCAGCGTAGCTTGGGGCGAGCTGCATGTGGAGGACGTGGTTGGCGTGACCGCCTACATGACCTTTGTGTATGGTCGCAATGGCGAGTTCATGTTATTCACCAATGCTGAGGCAGATCCGAAGACCGGTCAATTCAACGGCCGCGAAGTGACACGGATGTGTGGCAAACGCACACCTAACCGCGACCAGAATTATGGGTTGCGGGTCAACGAGATACCGGGGTTGGGTCGGCTTATTGATCGCCGCGACCAATGGATGGCGGTGCCGGATATTGAAAGCAGTTGTTCTGGGGAGAATACATAAATGGGCGTTTTGCTTCGCATAAGCCAGAGTGCGTGCGCCGCACTGCTGATCGCCCCCGCCGCTTTGGCAATGGGTATGCTTGGGAACGCAGTGCCCACAGGTATGGTGTTGACCGACGCGTCCCACATCACCAACCCGATCATAGTACAATCGCTTGAAATCAACGGACGTGCCTACGGCGCGCCACCCTATCTTGCGTCGACTGACTGGGAAAACCCTCGTGGGGGCAATCGCACACTGACGGACCTTGCCGCGCCTACTCAGGACGGTGCGGCGCTTGTTGTGCGCGCCGATTGGGTAGAAGCCTATACGGACCGCGCCTACAGCGCCGAGATCGTCGTGCCCGATGGCAGGCTTCGCGTCGAAGACCGTACGGGCCCTACCGCGCTTGTGACCGTGGTGTTTGGTTGGAACGGGCATCTGGCGATATCTACAGACACCGGCCCCGATGCGGCCAGTGGCGAATATAACGGAACCATCGTGGCGGAGACCTGCGCTGCGAGGCGTGCCGACGCCGACGTGGATTTTAGCACGCGCCTGGATGCGCATGTGGATCTGGAGTGGGTGTATTCGCAAGAGAGCAAACGGCAGAGCATGCCGCGTATTGATACGCCATGCGCAGGGGAGGCGGGTTAGATGGCTGGAATGTCCACTGCTGCGATTGAAAGTGGCGCCGCCGCTGATATGGCAGCCCTTGGCTCGGCCCATGCGGGTGCGGTGGTGCAGACATGCCCGAAAGTTTCGCTGGAGATTGGTGTTTTCTTCGACGGCACGGGTAATAACGAACAGAACGCGCAAACCGGCGGGGAGGGGAGTTACGCCAACGCCCGCTCCAATGTCTCGCTGCTCAAGGACCTCTATTACAACGACGGCAACCGCTACGATACGACCAACGCCTGTGGTGGATACGAGCGCCGTTATCGGAACCTGTATGTTCAGGGCATAGGCACCGAGACGGGCGAGGAAGACGACGTCTGGGGCTCTGCCATGGGGATTGGCGAGCGCGGGGTCGAGAACCGCGTGATCGAAGCAGCACTGGATGTGGGCGAAATGATAAACCGGCTGTCGCCTGGCGTCGAGCCCGAGGAGGTCGTGCTGGACGTGTTCGGCTTCTCGCGCGGGGCGGCCGCGGCGCGACACTTCGTTAACGGCTTTAACGCGGGTAGGCTAGACTACAAGCGGGTTGGCTGGATTGACCTAATGCCGTTACTGGGCTGGACCAATGACAAGCATGCCCGCTTGCCCAAAGACCGCAATATCCGCCTGCGCTTCGTGGGGATTTTCGACACCGTGGCTGCCATCGCCGGGGACATTACGGCGGATAACGGTGACGTGGATGTTCATCTGAAGACCGCGTCGGCAGAGACGATTTTTCACCTGACTGCGGAAGACGAAATCCGGCACAGCTTTAGTCTAAACGATAACCAGCCTAGTGGTGGTGAGGTGGAGCGTTTGCCGGGTGTCCACTCCAACGTAGGCGGGGGTTATCCGCAAAATTTCAAAGAGCGCCCGGTGATCCGTATGCCGACCACTGGCGTCGGGTACAGCAATGCGCAGGCGCAGACGGCGCAGGCCGGTGCTGTCGCGCAGTTACGCGCAACCATGATGGCGGATGCAGCGGTGTTCATCGCCGAGGGCTGGATTACACCCGCTGACTTGCCCGGCGCATGGGAGTTGGAGTCGACCCCGATCGAGACGGAGACAGTGGCCTACGGGAACACCTACCGCACCTATTATCGTTGGTCGATCCTGACGCGTCTGAACCGCCCTTGGATGCGCCACGAGTTGTCGCGGATCGCGCTGCGGAAGATGTATGACAAGGCCACGTCGTCGGACGTGCCGATGAAGGCATTCCCCGGTAGCGGCGAATATGCCGTCCCCGGCGACCTGAGCTCTGCCAGCGACGCCGTGGTGAAACGGAACTTTACTCACCATTCGGCCAACTACAACGACATCTACCCCGTGATCGGTGCCCCGATGCGCGAGCGGCGAGGGCGGAAACGCAAAGTTCACCCCAATCAGCCGGGGCGTGCCAAGTAGCCGTGAAATAAAGGTGATCCTCGGGCTGCGGCCCTTGACCGTCTGACCCTCACACCGCATTGTTCATGCAGGGATTTTACCTAGCGTCAGCTGGGCTTTGTGTTTTGGATGCGCGCTTTTGAGAGCGGGCGATGACGGCAAGTTGGGAAATATATGTCTTGGTATAGCAAAGTTGCGTGGAAAGAGGGCCTGTTCCTTCAGCCCCATCACCTGCAACAGCAGGACCGCTACCTTGAGAAGCTGGTCGACAATCGCACCCGCACGATCACGCCGTATCCTTGGGGGCTGGCGGAACTGAAGCTGGATCGCGACATGGCGCAGCAAGGCCGGATCGGGTTGCGCTCCGCCGTGGGGATCATGCCCGACGGGATGCCGTTCGACGCGCCCAATATCAACCCGTTGCCAACACCCAAAGAGGTGCCGGAAAAGGCAGATGGCATGTCCGTCTGGCTGACCTTGCCGGATGCGGCGATGAACGGACGCGAGTTGGCACCTGATACCGAAACAACCGCCGCGACGCGGTTTGTGCTGGGTAACGAGATGGTCGCGGATAGCGCCTCCGCGATGCGGCTGGAACAAGACATCGAACTGGCGCAACCGCGTCTGGAAATCGACATTCGCAAGACGCCGAAACCCGGCTATCAGTGTATGCAGATCGGCCGTATCCAAGAGGTGCGCGATGGAGTGATTTCGATGGACGATACCTTCGCCCCGCCCGCCATGGTGGTCAGCGCACATCCGGTTTTCACCGGCTGGCTGGACCGCGTTATCGGCTGGGTCGAGACCAAGCAGGAAGGGCTGGCGCGCTATGCGGCTGATCCATCTGCGGGCGGCGGCTTGCAAGCGACCGACTATTTCATGCTGCTACTTTTGAATCGCGAGATCGGCGGGCTGCGCCATCTGCGCAATTCACGCTATGTGCATCCGGAAAAGCTCTATGTTGAATTGCTGCGCCTTGTGGGCGAGCTTTGGACCTTCGACAACGACAAGCGCATGGCGCAGGAATATCCTGCCTATGACCACGACAACCCGAAGGACACCTTCACGCCGGTCGTGCGCGACATCCAGCGCTTGCTAAGCCGCGATGTTGGTCGCGCGACACGTCTGGACCTCAAGATGGTGCGCCAGAATTCCTACATCGCGGAAGTCATGGACCGGAACCTGTTCCGCGAGGCGACATTTGTGATCGAGGTTACGTCCTCCAAGTCGCTGACACAAATCCAGCAGCAGTTCCCCGAGCTGTGCAAAGTGGGCCCAAACACCCGCATGAACGAAATCGTCAACAACAACCTGCCGGGCATCGAGCTACGTCATACCCCGACGCCGCCGCGCCAGATCAGGGCGGTGTCGACGAACGTCTATTTCATCCTCGATAAGAACACGCCGATGTGGCGCGAGTTCTCGACCGCGCCAGCGCTTGCGATGCATTTCGCGGGGGACTGGCCGGATCTGAAGCTTGAGCTTTGGGCGATTGCGGAGAAAGCTTAATGGCCAACGACAAGGATAAAACAGTTATCGGGGGCAAGTTGCCTACGGCCGAAGAACTGCGGAACTTGTCAGCGGGGCGTCCGGCCTCTCCTCCTCCGGGGTTGCAACAGCCGCCGTCTGCTCCACCTGCGGGCGGTGGCCAGCGCACGGTGATTGGCGGGGGATTGCCCCAGTCACCACCTCCCGCTGCCCCGTATAACCCACAACCGAAAGGTGGGTTTGGCACCAGTCAAAGCGCAGGTGACGCATGGATGGGCGGCGGCACGCCGTCGCCGGGGTCCGGCATTGGCGGGGCCAGCCAAGACGGCTTCTTCCCGGCGATGCAAAGCCGCGAACCGGAGCAGGTCGTACACACCGGCCCCAAGATCGCGCTGCATGAAGCATTGCGCGCCACGGGCTTGGGCAAGGGCGGGCCAAGCAACCCGATTGTTGCCGCTGCCGCCAATTTGCTGATCCTGTTTGGCCGACTGCGCACGCAGATGGTCGAGATGGACGCGATCCCGTTGATGGAGCATGTCACCCGCGAGATGGAAGCGTTCCATGCCAATTGCGTTCAGGCGGGAGTGGATTCTCATGAGGCGGACGTTGCTCGCTATTGCCTGTGCGGAACTGCGGATGACATCGTGCAGAACATACCCGGCACCGACCGCGATATCTGGATTCAGTATTCGATGGTCGCGCGGTTCTATAACGTGCGGACCTCCGGCGTGGGCTTCTTCGAGGAGGTCGACAAAGCCATGCAGGCCCCCGCGCAGCGCTTCAACGTGCTGGAGCTGATGCTGATGTGTCTGAGCCTCGGGTTTGAAGGCAAGTACCGCACCATGCCCGGCGGGGCACAGGAGCTGGCACGCATCCGCGCGTCGATCTACGAGAGCCTGCGCCGCGTGCATAGCCGGCCCGACGAGGATGTGTCGGTGCATTGGACTCCGGTAGAGTTGGGCAAGCGCAAACGGTTCGGCGCCAACCCGCTATGGATCGTGGCGTCGGCTGCGGCGGCGATATTGCTGGGCGCCTACCTGACGCTGAATATGCTGATCTCGAATGACAGCTCCGCGGTTGTGACGCGGTTGTTGGATATCCACCCCGAGGAACTGGTGGGTCTGCAACGCGCGCAAGCCTTCGAGGCCTATATCCCGCCCGAGATACCCGAAACGACGCAGCTGGAAAATATCCGCGCGAAGCTGGCAGACCAGATAGCGGATGGGTCTGTCGCTGTGGACACGAAGGGCGATTACATTTTCGTGCGGGTGAACAACCTTGTGCTATTTGGCTCCGGCTCGGCTGATGTGAAGCCAGAGTTCTCGGTGATCGCCGCCGAGGTGGCCAAGGCACTGGACGATGAGCCGGGACCGGTGCGTGTCGTGGGCTACACGGATAACATTCCGATGTCAGGCAGGGGCCGGTTCAAAACGAACCAAGAGCTGTCCGAGGCGCGGGCGAAATCTGTCGGCGGGGTGCTGGGCGAAGCTTTGTCCACGCCGGACCGTTTGCAAATCGAAGGTAAGGGCGAAGTTGATCCGATTGAGGACAACGCGACCAGCGAGGGCCGCGCGCAGAACCGCAGGGTCGAGATCATGATTCAACGTCAGGAGACGCTTCAATAATGCGTTACTTCGCCGCCATTGGCCGCTTCTTCAAAAAACCATGGATGCGCATTCCGCTGCTGATCCTGTCGCTGATCTTGTTCGGAGTTGTTGTGTGGGTCGGTGGCCCGCTTCTTGGCTTCGGAGAGTCGCGCCCGTTCGCATCGGTGTGGGTGCGTGTTGCGATCATCGCAACGGTCTTGCTGATATTCGCCATCGTGTGGTTCATCCGCTGGCGTCGTGCGCGCAAAGGGGCACAAGAGCTTGAAGAAGCTCTGATCCCGCAAGATCCTGTCGGCGACGGCGCCGTTTTGGGCGAGCGCATGACAGATGCCTTGGCGACGCTGAAGGCGTCGGGCGGCAAAAGCTACCTGTACGATCTGCCGTGGTATGTCATCATCGGGCCACCGGGCGCCGGTAAGACGACCGCACTGTTGAATTCTGGCATCAAGTTCCCGCTGGCCGAGAAATCCGGCACGGCGATGGAAGGCTTCGGCGGCACGCGCTACTGCGACTGGTGGTTTGCGGAAGAAGCGGTGATGATCGACACCGCAGGGCGCTACACCTCGCAAGACAGCGACGCGGAGGCCGACAAGACCTCTTGGCAGAGCTTCCTTGAATTGCTGAAACGCGGCCGCACCAAGCAGCCGATCAACGGTGTCATTCTGGCCTTCTCGGTCGAGGATATTATGAACGGCGATCCGGCCTCGCTGACGCGCCATGCGGAAGTGGTGCGGGCGCGGCTGGCGGAGATTCACGAGACGTTGAAGATCGACTTCCCCGTTTACGTGCTGTTCACCAAGGCCGATCTGGTTGCAGGGTTCCGCGAGTATTTTGCCAGCTTCAGCGCGTCGCGGCGGCAGAAAGTTTGGGGCACCACGTTCCAGACCAAGAGCCGCAGCGAGCAGACGCATACGCAGGTTGGCGAAGAGTTCGACCTGCTGGTCGCGCGCCTGTCGGACGAGGTTATGGACCGTCTGAGTGAAGAACCCGATGGCGTGAACCGCATCGCCATTTTCGGCCTGCCGGGCCAGATGGCGATGATGCGCGACAACATCGCGTCGTTCCTTGGGCAGGTGTTCGAGCCAACCCGCTACAAAACCAACGCGCTGCTGCGCGGGTTTTACTTCTCGTCGGGTACGCAGGAAGGCACGCCGATCGACCAAGTGCTGGGGGCCATGGGCCGCAGCTTTGGTGCGGACCCCGCATTGGCCGGGGGCTTCATGTCGGGCAAGGGCAAGAGCTTCTTCCTGCACGACCTGCTGAAACACGTCATCTTCCCTGAACAGGGCTGGGTGACTTATGACCGCAAAGCGGTGAACCGAGCGACCGGCCTGCGCTACGCGGGCTTTACGCTTGTGGGGTTGGCGACGTTGGGGCTTTTGGGCGCGTGGGGATATTCCTACTGGGCGAACGCGTCTTTGGTGCGCTCGGCGCAAGCGGCGATGGCCGATTACGAATTGGCCGCGCGCGAAGAGCTACAGGAAGTCGTGGTGGACGATACCGACTTCCAAACCGTTTCCGGCTACCTGCAACTGTTGCGTGACATGCCAACGGGCTATGCCTCCACGCAAGAGGTGCCGGAGGAGATCGACACTGATGGGGACGGCGTGCTTGATGCGGTCGCGGAAGGCGGCGGAGACGACCACGGCATTTTAGAAGGCTTCGGCCTGTCGCGCCGCGAGCAGTTGCAAACCGCCTCGCGGGCGTCCTATGCCGACGGGCTGGAGCGGATGTTCCGCCCCCGGCTGGTACTGCGTCTGGAAGAACAACTGGCCGAGTTCGTGCAAACCAACGAGACGCTGGCCATCTATGAGGGCCTCAAGGTCTACAAATTGCTGGGCGGAGTGGCCCCTGCGCCGGAGGATGATCTTGTGCGCGGTTGGTTCCGCGAAGATTTCAACAACCTCTACCCCGGACCGACGAACCGCGCGACGCGCCAAGACCTTGAGGCGCATTTGCTAGCGATGCTGGAGATGGATGGAGACCGTGACGTGCGCGTCGATCTCGACAGTGAGTTGGTCGATGCGGGCGAACGTATCCTTGCGCGCATGTCCGTCGCCGATCAGGCATATGCACTGATCAAGGCGACAGTGGAGTTTTCGGGCGTCGACAACTTCAATCTTGTGGACCGCGTGGGGCCGGATTCCTATCTGGTGTTTGAAACTGTCGATGGCTCTGATTTAGGGGAGTTGGGCGTTAACTCACTCTATACCTATGACGGATTCCAGAATTTCTTCCTCGATCAGTTGAGTGAAGTCGCCGGAAAATTGGACCGCGAGCAATGGGTGATGGGCGATTATGCAGAGACCGCCAAAGTTAATACGCAGCTTAGCGGCTTGGGGCGTGCGTTACTGACCAAATACCGTGAGGACTACCTGTCCGCATGGGAAGGTTTATTGAAGCAGTTGAAACTGGCCCCCATGTCCGCAGACAAGCCGGCCTACGCGTCGCTTGCGGCGGCGTCGTCACCGACGACCTCGCCTTTGCTGAAGCTGGTCGAGGCGGTTAGCCGAGAAACTAAACTGACCGCTGATCCGAATGAAGGTCTGGGTCTAGCGGGTGCTGGCGGCGATGTGGCTGGCGCAGTGGACGGCTTGGCCGAGTCCGAAGCGGCTTTGCGCGCTGCCGATCAGGTTAAAACCCGCTTTATCAACCGCACCAATGGATTGACGCGCATCGGTTTGACCGCAGCCCTTGGGGGCGGCAAATCGCAGCGCCGCGCGGGTGTGGCTGGCGGTGGCGGCGGAAGTGAGGCGCAAGCGCTTATTCCCGGTGCGACTATCGAGGCCCAATTTGCGGAGTGGCACGCCTTGCTGGAGGCCGGATCGGCTGGAACAGGTCGCCCGATTGACGCGCTTTTGGGTAATCTGGGGCAGGTGCAACAGAACCTCGTGATTGCGGCAGGGTTTAATGCCACGCAAGCGGCGGCACAGCTTCCGGTGCAGATTGGTATTCTAAGATCAACCGCGTCGCGTCTGCCGACCCCCTTGGCACGGATGGTCAACGAGGCTGTTGAGGATTTCGAGGGCGATGCGGCAAACACCACGATTGCGCAGCTGAACCAAGATCTGACCAACCAAGTGACCCGCGTCTGCAACGACATCATCACCGGTCGCTATCCGTTCAATGGCCCGACCTCGCGACAGGTGCCGATGGCACAATTCGCCCGCGTCTTTGCACCGGATGGCGTCATGGACCGCTTTTTCCTGCAACATCTTAGCCCTCATGCGGATCAGTCTGGCGGCGATTGGAAATGGTCGTCGGAAAGCCAACTGGGCGACCGACTGAGCCTTGGCACATTGAAGCAATTCCAACGGGCGGCACGCATCAAGGATGCTTTCTTCCCTGCCGGGGGCTCCAACCCCGAGCTGGAAGTGACCGTGAGCCAAGAATCAGCGCATGACCAAGTGCGCCAAGCGGTGCTGGAAGTGAACGGACAGGTGATCACCACACGTCAGGTCGGCAACGTGCCGCAAACGGTCAAGTGGCCATCGGCCGGCTCATCGACCACGTTGCAGTTTTTGCCGGGTTTGAACGGACGTCAAAGCTCGATCCAGTTCGACCAAGGACCGTGGGCGTTCATGCAATTTATCCGCGCAGGCTCGCCGCGCCAGCAGGGGGACGCCACGCAGGTCCGCTACACCATTGGCGGGCGGTATGTGAGCTACTCCGTGCGGGTCAACGCGCTGTATAACCCGTTCACGCTACGCGAGCTGTCCGAGTTCAAATGCCCGCAGGGGCTTTGATCTGACGGATGGGCAAAACGGGCATCTTCGGCAAACACCCCGCGTTTGGGGATTTCATCGGCGCGGGGATGTCCAAACCGATGCAAGTCGCGCTTGAAGAATGGATGGGCGCAGTGCTGCCGCGCGTACGCGATAATCTAGGTGACGTGTGGCAGCCATTATATGACATCGCGTTGCCCTTGCGGTTTTGGTTAGGGGAAGGCGTTGTGCCTGCGGCTGTTGGTGGCCCCGTAGCGGGCGTCATGGTGTTCAGCTACGACAAGGTGGGCCGCCGCTTTCCGCTGATCGCTTTGGCGGAAGGCGCGCAGTTTCCGCCACCAACATTGGTGCCAGAGCAGCGCTGGTATGAGGCATTGCAGGCGCTGATGCTGGAACATGACACACCTGAGACCGCCGCTGAACTGGCCGACATGCTAAGTCTGCCAAGCGAGCTGCTGCCTGCGCCGTTCGAGACTGGAGATGCGGGGTTCTGGGCGGTTCATACCGCAGGTGCAGTTGACGAAATGATGGCCAATGTCGCGGCAACCGACCACCGCAGGGCGTCGGCGCAGCGCAGCTATTGGTGGAGTGCGGGTGATCCGTCGCGTACGGCAACCTTTCACGCCACCGAAGGCTGGCCGGATGCGTTCGTGTTTCAATGGCTGCTGGCGGGAAATCCAGCGGATGAGCCTGCGGCGGAACCGGTTGTCGAGTCTGATCCGGAACCGGTTGTAACCCCCACTACCGCGCAATCTGATGAGCCGCTTGACGAGGCTGACCGTGAGCCGTCGGTTATTCCTGTTTCTGATCCGTGGTGGTCGGGGGAGGGCGCGCGACCTGTGCCAAAGGCGCTCTATGAGCCGGAGCCTGAGGCGGATGAAGACGACGGCCCGCAATCACCGTTTAGTGTTAAGCCTCAGACCAGCGACAACGACGCTACGGATGACAGCAATGAAATACACGATGCCTTGGCAGATGAGGCAGAAAAAGACTAGGTTGTTCGAATAGAAGAAAGTCTTGGCCTTGGGGGGACGCCGCAGCATCGGCGCGAGGTTAGAGATCGTAATTTATGAGCACCGCATTTTAAGCAGGAGTCGCCATGGGGACGGGCCAATTCACTTACGAGACAGGCGCTGGCAGCGACACCGGCGTTGTCCGCGACCACAACGAGGACAGCTATTTGTCCAAGCCCGAAAGCGGGGTCTGGGTCGTGGCTGACGGAATGGGTGGTCACGAAGCTGGCGACTTTGCGTCGCAAGCCATTGTTGAGCGTATCTCGTCTATTGGCCGTCCTGCATCCGCACCCGACTTGCAAGCCCGGTTTATGGAACGGTTGACCCGCGCTCATGATGTGATCGTGGAGCAATCCCAAGCGCTTGGCGGTGCAACCATTGGTGCTACGCTGGTCGCATTGCTGATGCATGAAGATCTGTTCGCCTGTGTCTGGTCCGGTGATAGCCGCATTTACATGATGCGGGACGGACAATTCCGGCAGGTTACCACAGACCACACCGAGGTGCAGGAGCTGCTGAACTCTGGTGCGATTACCGAAGAGCAGGCCGAACACTGGCCCCGGAAAAATGTGATCACCCGCGCCATCGGGGTCTCAAGTAAGCCGAATACGGATGAGACCTTTGGAAGCTTGCAAGCAGGAGATGTTTTCCTTTTATGCTCGGACGGTTTAACGGAACACGTGGAAGATCACGAGATGGCCAGCGTGTTGGCCAGCCACGAGCCGCAGGCGGCGTGCGATGCGCTCATACAAACCACTTTGTCGCGTGGCGCGCGTGACAATGTGACGGTAGTTGTTGTTCGGTGCAGCGCCCGCCAGCACGACCCCGCAGCGGCGCGCGAGCCGCTCGACTGGACGCAAGGATTTTAAGAGCGGATGAGCATCGACGACATCCCAGAAGAGCCAGACACACCCAAAGGCGCAGATGCGCCTGACAAGGGAGATGTCGGCAAGAAGGTTGCCAAGAAGAAGCCAGCGGCCAAAAAACCTGCGTCCAAGGCGTCGGCCAAAACCGAAGTTGCGCCCGCTGCTGTGAAGCAAGAAGCCGAGAAGTTCGAAGACGGAGCACCGGAGACACCGATCAAGGAAGCTCCGGTGAAAAGTGGCGACGGGGATGGCACGCCGTCGACCGCCGTGCCTGTCGGCACCCGGATCAACAACAACTACGAGATTGAGGAACTGGTCTCGGCTGGTGGCATGGGCGAGGTTTACCGCGGGGTGAACTACCACACCGGCGATCAGGTCGCGATCAAGATCGTTCTGCCAGCGCTGGCGCATGACGAGAAGATCATCAAGCTGTTCCGCCGCGAGGCGCGGATTTTAGGCAAGCTGTATGACGAGGCCATCGTTCGCTATCTCAACTTCGTAAAAGACGAAGAGCTTGGGCGCTTCTGCCTGATTATGGAGTTTGTCGAAGGCATCCCGCTGTCCGACATGATGGAGCAAACCGGCGCGCTGTCACTGCAAGACGTCAAGCTTTTGATCCGGCGCATGGCAACCGGTTTGAACCGTGCGCACGAGTTGGAAATCACCCACCGTGATCTTAGTCCTGACAACGTGATCGTGGAGGGCGGCAAGCTCAACCATGCCAAGCTGATCGACTTCGGGATCGCCAAGTCGACAAACATCACCGAAGGTACTCTGCACGGCCAGTTCGCAGGCAAGTTCAACTTTGTCTCACCTGAGCAATTGGGTCACTTTGACGGCGTGGTTGATGCGCGCTCCGACATCTATTCATTGGCGCTGATGGCCGCGGGGGCTGCTATCGGTAAGGCGTTGCCAATGGGGGCGTCGATCGTCGATGCTGTGCAATCGCGTGCCGGAATCCCTGATCTATCTGCGGTCTATCCAGAATTGCAGCCAGTACTGTGCTACATGCTGGAGCCTAATCCGGCCAATCGCCCCGCCACCATGGCCGATGTCGCGCGGATGATCGACGACCCGTCGCTTGTACCAGCGCAATACCGCCTTGGCGGAGCCGACGTGCCCGCCGTTGATGCGGACCCAGCGATGGGGCGTACGGTGATCAGCCCGATGATTTCCACCCCGCCCCAGATGCAAAACGGTGCGCCAATGACGTCGGCTGTGCCCTACGCGGCCGATAGCACTGGCGTCGCGGCAACGGGTGCCGGGCTAAGTTTGCCACCTGACCCGTCCACGATCGGGCAGCAAACAGGCGCGCCTTCAGGCGAAAGCCCGTTTGGCGCGGCACCGGTCACAACGGCACCGGCGCAGACCGAAGCACCCCAACCGGAGCCTGCCAAAAGTGGCGGGAACGGCAAGATCATCGGCATCGGTTTCGCAGCGGTTGTTGCGGGCGGTATCGGCGTCGCAGCGATGTTGGGCCTTGGCCCGTTTGCTGGCGATGATGGCAGTGAAACCGGCGGCGAAGAAATTGCAGTGGCGACACCCACGCCTACGCCTGACCCCATCCCTGATCCGGTTCCTGAGCCTACGCCGGAACCGGAGCCAGAACCCGAACCAGTGACACCCGAGCCTGCGCCACTTCCGGACCCCGAACCAACGCCGGAGCCAGAACCCGAGCCCGTTGAGCCAGCGCCCGAACCGACATTGAGCGACATCGGAACCCAGCTGGCTTGGCTAAAAGATTATATTACGGGTGACTGCGTCTATCAGGCGATCCGGTCCACCGACGGGGAAAAAGTCGCGATCGAGGGCTTTGCCACTTCGGCGGATCCGTTTGAAGAACTGTTGGAGGATTTCGAGGCGGCCCAAGGTGTCGAGCCTGACATCGGTGTTCGCCTGGTGCGTGATAGTCAGTGTCCGGTCTTGGATTTCGTTGCACGGTTAGACCGGTCTGGCGCGGCCGCACCTGTGCTGGAACTTGACACCGACGTTTTGAAAATCGGGGATACGCTCAGCGGCAGGTTGTCTGGTGTGCTTGGGCGTCCGGTTTACCTGTTCCTCGTGTCTGGCAAAGGTGGTGCGTTCAATCTGACCTCGCTGTTGCAGCCAGAGCCGGATGGGTCGCAGTCTTTCCGGTTCGGAATGAATAGTGCGGGCGAGGATGGCAGCGTGCCACAGATGATAGTTGCGGTGACAACGCGATCCAGATTGGTGACGGCTAATGCTGCGCGCAACGGTGCGGATGTCGCGGCATTGATGCCGATCATCGAGACGGAAATCCAAACCAGCGGATCCGAGGCTGCCGCGTCTGTTCAGTATTTCCGACTGGACAACTAGCGCACAGAGAATGCGACGAGGGCCATGTCCTCGCCGCCACCTTGCAACAGGATTTCTACCGCAAGCCGCTGGAAGAAGTCCTTTGCGTGCTGCCCTGACAGGGACTGCAATGTCTTCAACCGTGCCCGCGTTGACAGCGCCATAAGCAGTTGTTGCGTCTCAACGGGAGACCCTTTCAGCGTCATCGGTATATCAAAACCGGCAAAGCCCGCGCGGAATTTCAGGAAACTCCCGAGGTCTTGCACCACGCCTTCGTCGTCAATGAGCAGCAGAGACACGAACCCGCCTGATGTATTGCCAAGCTTGCCGGACAGCAGCTCCCCGCTGGGAATGTCGCGGGTGACAAGGTCAAGGTAGAGCTGGAATTCAGGATAGCGGGCGGCGGCGGTAACGAATGGCAATGCCTGACATTGGGCGTCGCTGACGGGCTTCATCACGGTGCCGGGAAGGGTCCCTGTCTCAATCTCTATTGCCTGCCGGAAGCGGGTCAAGTCGGCACGGCTATTGGCAAAGGTCTCGAATCGAAACGCGCCATCCTCAGCCAAAACGGGTAGGGCGGCAAAACAAGGCCCGCCATCGAAGCTGCGCAGAAAATTCAGCACTGAATTGTAGATGTCTTGCGCTTGCTCAGCCGACTCGTTCGGAACGCTGGCGGACGCAACGCCGGATTTCTCCTTGGTCAATGTGCCGGGTTGTGGCGGAAGGGAGTTGGCGACGGGGGACAGCGGGGTTGGGGCTTCGACCGGTTCTGGCTCCGCGACAACCTCCAGCACCGGTTCGGTTCCGGTGACCGTTGGCACCTCCATTGTGGCAATTTCCAAGGTCTCGCCACTGGCAACGACGTCAGCCTGAGCCATGGGTGTGTTTCGCAGCGGCGCCACACCCGGTTGGTTCAATGGCTGTTTGGAAGCAGGCGCAATGTCTGCAATCGCTGCGGGTAAGGTAGGGGCGGTGGCCACCGTGGCCGACAGGGTTTGCGAGGTAGGCTGGCTGGGTGCCGTCGGCGTGACCCGCTCGGCCGCCAACTGAGGTGGTCGAATTTCCTCCCCCGCAATCTGCAACGCCGATGCGAATATCTTGGTTTCGGGTCCGGGGTCTGATGCACCAGAAACTTGCGCCTGATAAGCGGCAATTCCGGCCTGCAACAAAGCCAGATGTGCGACGAAAGCAAGGGCGGCCACGGTCAGCCAAAGCAAGGGGTTGGCGTCGTGGCTCTCCCAGATTTCGGTGTCGCCTAAACTCATGGTTTTGTCTTGAACTGGCGCAAGGTGACCAGCTTGATTTCGATGCCCTGCAAATCTGCGCGTTGGATCAACGACACAAGTGCGCCTGCTGGCACATCGCGATCTGCGAGGATGTGCAGACGCGGTGTGTCCGCGTTCAGAAGGGGGTTGAGTGAGATCCGCAAGCTATCAGGCGTGACAAGATCGCCATTGAGTTGAAGCTTGTCGCCGACATCCATTAGCAAAAGTGGACGGGGCAGCCGGTCAAGTGGAAGTTCGGTGGTTTGGGCGAGATCGACGGTAAGCTCCTCGGTTTCAACCAGTGAGCCTGATACGAGGAAAAAGAAGATCAGCAGCAGCACGATATTGACGGTTGTTAGCGAGAAATCCAGCTGGATCTTGCGGGCAGCCTTAGGCAGCGTGTTGCGCTTTTCCGGAGTCATTGGGCGCTGCCTGCAATGACCTGAACTGTGGGAATGCGCGCGAGTGTCAGGGCTTCCAAGGCGGCGGCCATATCTTGCACCGTGGCGGAACGGCCTGTGAGTAACACGACACGGTCGAGGCCTGCCTCGACCAAAGGATCAACCAGATCATGGATGTTAGCCAGCGCCACTTTTTCACCACCAGCCCTCAAACTGCCACGACCGACGGACCAAATCGCGACGCGTTCTTCTTTGGTTGCTGTTTGCGGCACGTCCGGCGCGTCGCCTGCCGCGGGAATGTTACCCGCAGCACCGGGCGTGAGCGTCATCAAAGAGTATGGGGCCAACGACGAGGTGAGCATGAAGAACACCAATAGCTGGAACATGGCGTCGGCCAAAGGCGTGAAGGAAAACCCATAACGCCGTGCCCGATTAGACTGGGGAAGGCTGCGGATCATGCTCATGGCGGAGCCTTAACTGCGCCCGGACGTGCCAGTCACCCGCCCGTATATGGCCGCTGACATGAGCGTTTCCATCGAGTGGCGCTCTTGGTCAATACGTCCCTCCAGCCAGATGGCGACAAAGTAAAACACCAGCGCAATCACCAGGCCCACGGCGGTGGTTGTGAGTGCGGTCCAGATGCCGCCAGCCAGCAGGGCAGGGTCTACGGCACCTTGTGCCTGCGAGAGGTTGCTAAATGCGTCGATCATTCCGATGACAGTTCCGAGCAGCCCCAACATCGGGGCGGCTTGCACGACAGCTTCCAAAATGCGCATACGCCGCGACATTGCGGCCAGCTCGATCAGGGCGGTTTGACGGCCCAACTCCTCGGCATAGGATTGATCTCCGGGGCGGGCTTGGAGTCCTGAGAAGGTAGCTTGCAACACCCGTAACAGGGTTGTCTTGCGCGATGAGGCTTCGCGTAGGGCGGTGTCCGACTTGCCAGACAGCCAGTCGGACACGATAGCCTCTGCATGTTTGCGACGACCGACACCAAGCGACATGAACTGCGCGATTTTGTAAAGGGTGACGGTGGTTGCGACCATGGACAAAACGGCCAGCGCTGTGAACACCGCGATGGTCACCGGGTTCAGCGAGGAAAAGTCGGGGGCGTTCATGCGCGATGCTCCGCCCCCGGCAATATTGGACCAAATGCCTGGGGGTCTTTAGGTCAAAATCAGATGCCCAGCTGGATGTCGCCACGAGAATTGGTGATCAGGCCTGACATGCAGAAGTCATGGTCGCCGTCAGCCGATTTACAGGCGGACACGTCATTGATCAGAATACGCGAGATCGACGCGCAACTTTTGCCAGCGAGGTTGAACTGCACAACCTTAGTTTTGCCCACCGGTAGTGCGCCGAACTCCAGCACCAGAGTACCAGTCACAAGGCTATTTTCGTCGAACAAGGCCACCTGATACGCGGTCTCGATCAGGGCGATGCCGGTGTTATTGGTGGCGACGTAAGTGAGCTGGCACCCGTCACCGATATCGGTCGCGGTGTTCAGTTCCAGCGCAAAATTACCGCTTTGCGCCAGCGCCGGATTGACCGATGCCAGCACAGCGGTTGTTGCAGCGATTGCGGTTGCGTTAAAAATGGATTTGGTTAGCTGTCGCACGCGAGTGTCTCCCCCGAAGTATTTATGCCTATCCCCCGTGGCAGGGCACGAAGTCGTTGTGACTAGAAGGGCGCATAGCGGCCCGTCTGTCAACGGCAGATCGGAGGGTGTTCAGGGCAAAACTGCCTAGAAGGTGTTGATTTAGCGATAAACGCCCGTTGACCACACGCTGCGAAACCGGTCTAGACGCTGCGCAGTGCGGGCACTCGCTGCGGTCGTTGGGCGGCGAAGTTGTAGCGGCTGGAGTGCGGTCTGCGGGGTGAAGATTCTCTCGAATATCCCATCTTGATCGCTGCTCGACGTGCTGTTCTTACCAGTATTCTGTCCGCGAAAGCGGCGTAGCGTTCCCGGTGTGGTTATATTATGTGGCGCCGAGGCGACAACGACGTCGCGCGCAACTGGGCGGGCTTCCGCGGTTGGTTTTGGCAATGCGATGGCACGCGGGCGCGCGTCTAAAATGACGGCGTCTTCGATATGGGCAAAGAGCAGCAACGTCGGGGTAACGCTTGTCGCGTCATTGGTAGCGATCGGCGCATAGCGCAGGAGAGGTGGCTCAGGTTGGTCGGTGCCTGTAGGTAAGACGATCATTGGTGTCGGAACATTTGACTTTTCTTGTGGTGTCCACATGGTGACGCCAGCAGCTACAAACCGCGACTGCTCCGCAGTTTCAGACACCGCTAGCGGTTTTGTAGGGAGTGTTTGGGCAAGAGCCGGAGTGGCGACTTGCTCGGTCAGGCGTTGAAACAGGCCGTAGGACGTACCGGCTGAAATACCGATTATGACCATGCATGCGCCCGTGCTAAGGAGCTTCTTGAACGACATAATAAAATTTCTCCAAAAAATCTCTCCCCAGCTATGGCAAGAGTATAACAGAAATGACCCAATTTTTCTAGTTTTTCAAGAAAAACTGAAAACCGCGACCGTCTCTTTAGCTTTTGGATAAAGGACATTAGCTTACGATGTATGAAACCTTCCACCACTTCATTGAGTTACCCAATTCGCTGCGTTGCAGCGCTGATCTCGATTTGGGTGGGCGGAATTGCGCTTGGCACAAACGCAGCGCATGCCGAGTTTGCGATTTGCAATCAGAGCTTCGATGTCGTGAATGTAGCTATCGGGCATGACGTTGACGGCGCGTTTCAGACTGAAGGCTGGTGGACCATCGGGACCAACCAATGCGCCAACGTAATCCGCGACGAGCTGGAAAGCCGGTATATCTATGTCTATGCCCAAGACGTCTTTGGCAAACCGATTCTTAACGGGACAACGACCATGTGCATCGAGGCCAAACGATTCACAATCCGTGGAATATCAAGCTGTTGGTCGCGCGGGCATATTCAAGCGCGTTTCATCGAAGTGGACACCGAGAAGACCCAACGCTGGTCCCTTTTCCTTGCGCCGCCCAACTAGTTGCCGTTCGGCCTTGATCAATTCTGGTGCATTTTCCGAACTTGTGACTCGCTCGTCAGGTTGGTTTTGGGCTAGACTTGGGTAACGGTCTTGAATGGAGCAGATTGCCAAAAATCTATGGCGCATGTTTTTACGAAGGTAGGATTTTTATTTGAGCGTTTGATTGCCATTGCGGTGATCGCGGCCTTTTGGCTTGCAGGACCGGTGTTTGCGCAAGACCGTTTAGCGTTGATCATCGGAAACTCGACCTACGAGGCTATTCCCAAGCTGAAGAACCCCCAAAACGATGCAACTGCGGTTGGCGAAACCTTGTCCGCTCTAGGCTTCGAAGTGACATTGCTCACCGATGCGACGTCCGACCAGTTCTGGTTGAAGCTTGATGATTTCGTGAAGCGGGCGGAAACAGCGGAAACGACGCTATTCTATTACTCTGGTCATGCATTCCAGCTGGAAGGGGCCAATTATCTGGTTCCGGTCAACGCGCAGCTAAAATCGCGTCAGGCGATTTTCGACGAAACTTGGAGCCTCGATGGCATCATCAAGCGCCTGCAAGCGCGCAATCGCCAGACGCTGATTTTCCTTGATGCCTGTCGGGACAGCCCGTTGCCGCAAAACATGACGGCGAACGGTGGTGGTCTGGCTCGGTTAAACACCGGGATTGGCACATTCGTTGCGTTTGCCACGGAGCCGGGAGCCGTGACTTTTGATGGGCAGGGCGATAATAGCCCATTTACCACGGCGCTGCTGAACCATCTCGAGACGCCGTCGATTTCGATATCTGACATGATGATCCGCGTGCGTAACGAGGTTGAGGAACGGACCTTGCGCCGGCAAACCCCGTGGGATCAATCGTCGTTACGGGCGCAGTTTTATTTTCAGCCGGAATATGAAAATGCGCCAACACTTACCGCCGCTGACTACGAGATGCTGGCCCAGCTTGACCCCAAAGGTCGCGAGCGGTTCTTGGCCTTGCTGGCCGAAAGCGGTATCGCCGTCGACGCCCCCGCTGAATTGATTGAAGGTGAAAGTCTGGAACTGGCGGTGGCGGACGAAAACTCTCTGATCTTCGCGGCGCCGATCCCCGCAAGCTTGCCTAAGGAAGTGCCCGCCACGTCGGTCGAGATCACTGAGGCTATTCGCCCCGAAGACGTCGCAATCGTGGACGACGCAGGCCTGATCTTCACTGTGCCAGATGTGGTCAAAACATCGGAAACGGCTCAGGCCACGAGCGGATTTGCCGAAAATGTAGGGCCGGTCGTTATTGAACTGGCGTCGCTTGAGCAGGCGCCAAGCAACACGCTAAACCGCCAGACCATCGACACGTTTTTACCTGGCTCCGCGCCTGCGGCGACTGCGGACGGCTCGGTCGATATTCAGAATCTGGAAGCCTCAAGCCCAAGCGGATCGGCGGCTATTGCCTCGGCTAGCGGCGCGTTGTCAGCCTCGACCGGTGGCGGGGCACTGTCAGCGACTGCCAATTCCGGACGCGCCACCGCGCTGGAACGTGCGGGAACGGCAATCGCTGCGCGCGCGCAGGGCGAGATTGTCCGCGTTGCGGCTTTGACGTCGTCAACCCGCAGTTTGCCACCGTCGATCTTCGAAGCCCCGACCGTGACGGGTCGTGAAGTGTTGCCTGACTCGGATGAAAGTCGCGCCATTCTAGCTAGCATCGACCCATCGTTGCTTGAAGAACTAAGCATACCAACCGAACCGGGGGTTGAGCAGCCTGTTCTGCCGGAAATTGACCCCGAAGAGTTGGCCTCCAACGTCCAAACAGAGCTGTCGCGTCTTGGCTGTTACCGGATGCGCATTGATGGCGATTGGGGCAACGGTTCCCGACGGTCCCTCACCAGCTACTTCTTGAACAAACGTATCGTGCCCGAAAGCCTTGAGCCCAGCTTGCCGCTGCTGCGTCAACTGAAGTCTGAGGGCAAAGTGGTATGTCAGGTTCAAGTCGCGCGCGCCAAGCCGTCGGTGAAAAAGACCACAGCGAGAAAAGCAGTAAAGAAAGCCGCTCCGAAGAAAACAACGACGAAAAAGAGAACAGTGCGCAGAATCTCGAAGCCCGCAGCCGCGGCAACGGGGACAACAAAAAAGCGTATCACCAAGCTGAGCACTGGCGTGTTCCGCTAAGGCTGGCTTAGGCTCTGCCCATGGAAATCGACCCTCGGTTCAAACAAGCCAAGAAAAAGTCTTCGCGACGGAAATTCCGGCAGGAGCATGGCCCTGCCTTGCTGATTGGCAGTGGGGTTTTGGCGGTGATCGGTGTGATAGTTTGGATAGCGATGAGTGGCTTCATCACGATTTCCTCCCCTCCTGAAAACCTTGCGCTGACGGACGAGGAACTGACCGAAAACCTTGAAGAGTTGGGGGAGGATATCGAGGAAGATATCACCGCCACGTCAACGGCGGATACCTTGGCCTACGCGTCTGCGTTTATTGATGTCGCGGGTGACCCAATGGTGTTGCGCTTCGACGCAAGTTTGGCCACCAAGGCGCGGCCGTTGCCCAGCCACCCTGATTTGCCATTGGTACGCGTCGGGCAATTCGCCGTCGACACATTGGTTTTGGTGCAGGACGACATGATTACCCGTCAAGAGACACTGATCACCACGTTGCCCTCGAGCCGTGAGGAATTTGCCTTCTTTCAGGCTCAACGCACTCAGTCTCAAACGTCGAGCGTTGTCAGACCAGTCAACTTTGACGTGCCTGACCTTGAAGATGCTCCGGTCGATGTGGGCAGCCTTGAGGGCGACAGTTGGGGCGAAAGCGTCGATGGCGAGGATGCTAGCGCAGATACCTACACTCAAACCGTAATCGAGAACACCACGAGCCTGACGATTGTGAAGCGGGAGGACAAGCGGGTGCTTGGCTATAACGACCTGTTTTTGCGCCTCAAGGACAATCGTGCGTTGGTTGATGTCCTGAGTGACAACGATTTCGACCCGGACGCGGCCAAAACCTTTCAGGAAAAAGGTGCGGTGCATATTGCGGAACTGCTGGAACTACCTGCGGACTACGTGTTGGCTGTCAGGTCCATTCCGGGCAGCAATGGTGCGCGGCCCGTCCAGATATCAGTTTACACTCGTGATACCTATATCGGTTCCGTCGCTTTGGAAGACGACGGCAGCGTGGTGCAGGCGGCAGACCCATGGGTGCAGGACGAACTGTTTTCCTATGCAGACGAGAACACCAATACCGGCGCAGTTTCCGCCCGCAAATACCGCCTGCTGGATGCGTTCTATTCTGCCGCAATCCGAAATGGCGTGCCGACCTCGGTTGTTGGCGAAAGCATCGTACTTCTGAGCCAAGACAACGATCTTGAAGCTTTTGCCACGACAGGTGACCGGATGACGCTGCTATATGCACGAGAACCGGGGCCGAATGGTGCAGGGCCAGGTCAGGTGCTTTTCGCGTCCATTGAAGGCCCGTCCGGCGACAAGATCTGCTATGTCGCGCAGGTGCCGGGCGAGGGGTTCAAGTGCTTCACTGAAAAGGGGATAGCCGGATCGTTTGGAGGGGGTGCTAACGGCATGGTGACCCCTGTTTCAGGTGTATTGACCTCGCCTTTCGGGCCTCGCTTCCATCCGATTTTGAAGAAAGTGAAAGTGCATCACGGGGTCGATTGGGCCGCTCCTACTGGCACCCCCATTTTGGCGGCATTTGACGGACGGGTCAGTTTTGCAGGAAATGGTGGAGGATACGGCAATGTCATTAAAGTCGCCCATGCGGGCGGGCGAGAGACGCGATATGCGCACATGTCCAAATTCTCACCGTTGGGGAAGGTCGGCACGGTGGTACGCGCTGGCGATGTGATAGGTTTCGTCGGGACGACAGGTCGATCCACCGGACCACATTTGCACTTCGAGCTGCGCGAACGCGGTCAAAGCATGGACCCCTTTACGGCACCGCCACCCGGGGCCGCTCCGATCACTATGGCATCCGCATCTAACGCGGTTGAAAGTTTGGTTAACCAGATTATCCGCGTCGAAAGCGCGGGCAATGCGACTGCCAAGAACACGCGGTCGTCTGCTACTGGGTTGGGGCAATTCATCTCCAGCACGTGGATCAGGATGATGCGGACGTATCGCCCCGATCTTGCCGCAACCATGAGCCGTGAGGAGCTGCTGAAGCTGCGTTTTGATCCAACGCTCAGTCGTGAGATGGTCACCAATCTGGCACGGGAAGGCGAAGCATATCTGCGCGCGCGTGGCCATGCGATCAGCGCGGGGCGGCTATATTTGGCTCACTTTCTTGGGGCTGAGGGCGCGCATGTGGCGCTCAGCGCGCAGGATGATGCGTTGATTTTGAACGTGATGGGGGCAGGTGTGGTCAAGGCTAACCCTTTCCTCAAGGGACGGAACATTGCGTGGGTAAAAAATTGGGCCGAGCGCAAAATGAACCGCAAGGGCGGGCCGCTGGCAATTACCAACGCCGCTCCTGTTGTCGCGCGCATTCCGCCGGAAGTCGCCGCTTATAAGAAGGCAATCAAGGCCGTGTTGGAAATGGCGGGCTAACCGCCATCTTCCGTTACGCGAAATTGTATTCGAATGCGCCGTCTTTCAGCGTCACCTCGACCGCGCTGATCTCCTTGCCAGCCACCATCTTCGACAAAACCTCGCGCGACAAGTCGGGCAGGATCGAGTTGGTGATGATGTTGTCGACCATACGTCCACCGCTATCGGGGTCGCGGCATTGATCGACGATATGGGCGATGACCTCGTCCGCATATGTCATAGTCGCGTTGTGGTTGGTCTTCATCCGCTTGACGATAGAGCCGAGCTTCAGTTTCGTGATACCCGTCAGCACCTCCGCCGAAAGCGGGAAGTACGGGATATTGACGATGCGGCCAAGCAGCGCGGGCGGGAACACGGATTGAAGCGCGGGCTTCATGGCTTCCTCCAGCGCCTCAAGATCGGGGTTCGCTTCGCCGCTTTTTGTCACGTCCATGATCGCATCGGTGCCGACGTTGGACGTCAGCAAGATCAGGGTGTTCTTGAAGTCGATGGAACGACCCGTGCCGTCCTCCATGATGCCTTTGTCGAACACTTGGAAGAACAGCTCGTGCACGTCGGAGTGCGCTTTCTCGACCTCGTCCAGCAACACGACCGAATAGGGCTTGCGCCGCACCGCTTCGGTCAGACGACCACCTTCGCCATATCCAACATACCCCGGAGGTGCGCCTTTCAGAAGCGATACGGAATGGGCTTCTTGGAACTCGGACATGTTGATGGTGATGATGTTCTGCTCACCGCCATAAAGACTTTCTGCCAGCGCCAGCGCGGTTTCCGTTTTACCGACACCCGACGGACCACAGAGCATAAACACACCGATAGGTTTGTTCGGGTTGGCCAGTTTCGCGCGGCTGGTCTCGATGCGTTTCGAGATCATTTGCAATCCGTGATCCTGCCCGATGACGCGCTCTTTCAGGCGGTCGGCAAGGGTCAGGATGGCCTGCAATTCGTCCGTCACCATGCGGCCGGCGGGGATGCCGGTCCAGTCGGAAATCACAGACGCCACCGCCTGCTCGTCCACGTGGGCGTAAACCATGCGGTCGTCAGGATCGCCCGCTTCCAGCTCGGTGATTTTGGCGTGCATGGCAAGGCGCACGGCTTCGGGATCTTCCTCGGCCTCTGCAATCGCGTCTTTTGCTTCCTCCGTCAGCGGAACCGGTTCGTCATCTTCAGGCGGTTGCTCGTTGTCGGCGGAGGGCAGGTCTTCACCTTCGGCCTCCTCGCCGATTTTCGGCGCGTCTTCCGGAGTCAGTACTTCTTCGCCCGCAGGTTTCAGATTCTGGCGCAGGTCCAGTATTTCGTCGACCAGCACTTTTTCCTTGGCGTATTTCTCTTCCAAGATCACCAATTCTTCTTCGGCCTTGGCCTTCTCGATTTCCGCCTCTTTGATGCGGTCTTCGTTCTCTTCGCCCAAGTCACGCTGCGCGGTTTTGGCACCAATCTCGGACACAAGCGCCGCGATGGTTTCTTTCAAATCCGCCAAGCGGGCAGGGGTGGAGGATTGCGAAATCGCCACCCGCGCACAGGCGGTATCCAGCAAGGACACCGCCTTGTCGGGCAGTTGGCGCGACGGGATGTAGCGGTGCGACAAGGACACGGCAGCCACAATGGCCTCGTCGGAAATCCGCACGCCGTGGTGGTCTTCCATCGGCTTCATAATGCCGCGCATCATGTAGCAGCATTGCCCGACGCCGGGCTCTTCGACGTTCACTGGCTGGAAGCGACGGGTCAGGGCGGGGTCTTTTTCAAAGTGGGTCCGGTATTCTGCAAAAGTCGTCGCCCCAATGGTACGCAAAGTCCCGCGCGCCAACGCAGGCTTCAGCAAGTTGGCCGCATCCCCGGTGCCGGCAGCACCACCAGCACCAATCAAGGTATGCGCCTCGTCGATGAACAAAATAATCGGCGTAGGGGACGCTTGCACTTGGTCGATAACCGATCGCAACCGCTGCTCGAACTCGCCCTTCATGGAGGCACCCGCTTGCATCAACCCAATGTCGAGTGCGTGCAGCCGCGTGCCTTGCAGCTTTGGCGGCACATCGCCAGAGGCCAGTCGTTGGGCAAAGCCCTCGACCACGGCAGTCTTACCAACACCCGCTTCGCCTGTCAGAATCGGGTTGTTCTGGCGGCGGCGCAAAAGAACATCAACGATTTGGCGTATTTCTTCGTCACGACCAACGATAGGGTCCATTTTTCCGGACGCCGCATCCGCCGTCATGTCGATGGAGAAGCGGTCCAACGCAGTTGTCCCGCCTGCGCCGGTTTCGCCAGCCGCGCCACCCGAAGGCGCAACAAGGCCAGAGCCATCCATTGGACGCATGTCTTCTTCATCAGACTCGGCCCAAGCGGAACGTGCCTCGGATACCAAAGACTCCACGTTAAGTTTCTGAAACACAGGCGAGCATTGAAACAACGCGCGCTTCAGCTCTGTTGATTTCAGGCAGGCGACCAAGGCATGACCGGTGCGAATTTGGGTTTCGGAGAACAGCAACGTGGAATAGTGCCAGCCGCGATCAAGCAGATCGGTTACATGGTCGGACACTGATGGCATCTCGGTGGCGTTCTTGCGCATGCCGTCGATAACCGCGCCAAGATCCTTGAGCACCTGACCACGATCCAGCTTGAAATGGTTCAGCGTTTTCGAGATGTCGGAATTCTTGTTCGACACTACATGAAACAGCCAGTGGGCTAATTCTACATGACGGTTACCCTCGCCCTTTGCATGGCGCAGCGATTGTACGAACGCGTCATAGCCAACCCGATTGAGTTTTCCGGCCACGGTTTCCATTGAAATGTCACTCATAATATTATCCCTGCTGTCGGTAATAAATTTTTCACGCCGCGGTTTTTGCCGGGGCCCGGTCGGTTGAGAACTGCGCCGCCTGAACATAGCGTCGAGGCTCATCGTCTTTGGGGATGCCGGGTTTTATCCAACCCGTCCATCCAAGCGCGGTTTGGTCACCCAACTTTGCTGCTGGAACCTGATCCGCGGGCAGGGACAGGGACACGTCTACTTCGACGGTCACACCCAGATACCAGAGGATGATGTCAGTCAGGCGAGTGAAGTTGTCGCCGCCTGGCAAGTAGCTGCGGTATTGTTTAAGGCTTTCAGTGCGCACATGGATGCAGATTTTTTCGTTCACCGCCGGCACGCGACTGCCCAGATGCACGGTTTGTCCCAGATGACTGCCACCAACGCCGATGCGGGTCAAATCTTGTGGCTCGAAACTCATCCAGCTTGGAACGTGTTCTTCAATTTTAATATGAACCTTGAGTAGCAATTCCAGCATCTGACGCAAACGAACTGCTGACTTTATTCGCCCCGAAAACAGTGCGATTAAAGGCAATTTGGCGACATCCGGCACGTGATCGCGATCTTGAAAAGCAGGCGTTCCGAGACCTGCAAGCGACCCGACATAGGCCTGAAAGCGATCACCTGTCGGGTGGTCGAACTGCGCAATCGGGCGCGCGTCAGCCCACGCGCGATAGAACAGCTGCAAGAATCGGTTCGCAAAAATATCGGTAAACCGTGCGAAGCTGGAGTCGCGAGCATTCAGCCAGCCATGCACTTCAGCAGTGGTGTTCAGCGGCAACGCGCCTTGCGGGCCGTAGAAGCCCAAAAACTTGGAGTTTAGCCGCGCGGGCTTCCCGCCGGGTTGCTCCTCAAACGCGGTGATGTTGGATGCAGGAAAGTCCATAAACGGATCTTGGCCAAGAGAGACAACTTCTTCCTTGATCGTCGCATTTTGCCCGATGCGCGGCTTGTCGGGATAGGTTCGCTCCATCTCGCGCAACGCCGCGAGAAAGCCAAAGCGCCACGGTGTCGCGTTCAACATGGCCCTACGCGACAGACCCTCGAAATCCTTGGCCGATGGAGCAGGCGGACCCATCGCTTGGGGCTTTTTCTTTTTGGGGCCTTTAGTCATAGCAGCGGGCCAGAGCCCGAACGCGGCGGCCAGCTTTTTACCTCGCCACGTTGCTGCGAAACGATGACGGTCTGGGTGAAGCTGTTTATCGCAGAATAATCCGCAAAGAAGCGGTCCAGAATGGCCCCCAGATACATGATGCCGGAACCTTCATAGCCGCGTTCATCAAAGGTCACGCGCACCTCAATGCCGCGCGCCGCGTGATAGCCCCCATCACGTTTGACCGACCGCACGACCGGACGCGTCTCGATACCCTTGATCGCCTGTAGCTGCTTTTCTGTGACCTTATTTGTCAGGTCAGAAAACAGCTGCAACATCTCGCGCAAACCCGCCGCCTGATCGCGGCTGCCGCGGTCTGACAGGCCGAACTGGTTTAGCGACAAATGGCTCACAAGCCGCCAATACACATCGCCAGACCGTGTTCGGTGGGGCGCATCGCTTTCCAGCTCTGCCACGGCTTCACGAGGTGCTGTTGGGCCCGCAATACAGCTCAGGTTGACGGTTAAATCATCGTTAAGGTTAAAGTCGGTACCCTTCTGGTTCAGCGGCAAATACTCGGGCAAGTGACGGTTGGAGCATAGCGTCTTGACCTGTAAGCGGCGGACCCGTTGGTCGTCATCCAGACCTTCAGGCTCATAGATCGAAATGAACGTCTCAGTCCCTTTGTAATTATGCTGCACACCAAACCGCCGTTCGTTTTGAGTCAGACGGCGTTCCTTGCGGCTGTAGGTATAATATAGCGCCTCGCGCGGGTTAATTTGCTCGGCGGGCACGCCATATAGCGGATGCACGGGCACCTTTGTCGACACGCCGGTGTAATAGGCGAATACGTCGGTGATGCGGTGGACTTCATAATTCGATGAGGGGCTACTGTCGGGCGTGACAATATATTCATGGCGCAGCGGGTCGACCTTTACCTGAGACGAATTTTCCTCGAACAGGTTCACCGCAGGCACAGCAAACAGTGCGAAATGCTGCTTGCCCACGCGCGATGGAAGGGACGGTTTCACAGTGTTTAACTCGATAATCAGGTCAAATTCACTGGCTTCAATTCGTTTCAAAGCGGCATTGATGCCAGCCAGCCGGAAGCCGATGAATTTTTGCGGGAACAAAAATGCCTCGCGCAGGGTGGTGTATCCGCGAAACACGCGAATATCTTCGGGGAATAACGCCTCGTCATCATCGAACCCGATCTGCTCGATCACACTAGGATCAAGGCGAATGAAGGCCGCGTCGCCGTTGTTATCCAGATAGCGCAGGGTGATCCGGTTCACATTGCAAAACAGCTGTTCATATAGGGCAACGGTCTCGCTCATATCTCCGAGAAGGTGGATCGGAAGGCAATCGACATCCAACTCCGACATCGGCCCTTCCGGCTTGTCGGGGTCTTCCATCGACGGTCGCATAAAGCTGATCTTCAACCCGCCAGCAGTACCAGAGGCAACGTCAAACCCAAGTGCCTGAAGCGGCGCGGGGCCATCCAGATAAGCAGCATCCGCGATTTTCAGCGGCCATAATTCCAGCGGCGCAGATAGGCGAAAGCGGGCGGAAATCCGTTTCTCACGGTCAACATAACGCGCATCCATATAAGAGCCCGGTGGGAAAGACATCCCATCCACAAGCTCTTGGTTGTCATAGGGCGGGCTGGCTTGCACCAGCATCGCAGCGGGCGTTGGGGCCAACATGTCGGGCAAAAGCTGTTCAAGCAACTCGTTGGTAAACGTGCGGAATTCTTGTTGCATTTTCAACTGAACGCGGGCGGCCATAAAGGCAGTACCTTCCAGAAGGCCCGCCACAGCAGGGTCCATGTTGTCTTGCACCAAACCGCCAAGCCGCTCGGCAATACCCGGATAATCGGCAGCAAAATCCTGGCTGCGCTCATAAAGCAGCGCCAGCTCACGCTCATACGCGTCAAGGAAAGCCTTCTTCATCGGTTAACTTTCAATTTAGCGAGACTGACCTTTCCGCCACCCACGTCAATCTCGGCCACGAATTCCAACGGGACATCCACGGGGTTGGAGGCAAGGTCTGCTGCGATGTCAAATGCCAGCTTCTGGCTCAAGTCTTTATCCTGATCGCGCATTGTCACTTCGATAGTCTCGGGGATAAGGCGCGGTTCATGATCGATCAACGCTTGACGCAAGCGGCGCTCCAAGTGACCGCGATCTTCCGAGTTGGAGGACATGTTGGCCATGTCGTCCATGCCGAAGTTAAGCACAGACCTGCCCACATATTTGTGTTTGCTCACATCCAGCGCCGCATCGAGCCGGATAGTATGCATCAAGTTAGAAAGATCTTCGTTGAGGTGAGCCTTGAGCGTGCCTTGATCTGAGCCCGACCGGCGTGCAATGACGCGCTGGTTGATCTCACGCTCGCCCTCTTTGTAGGTCGCACCGTCCGATTTTGCGTCTTTCTTCCCAACGGCGTCACGAAAAACATGCATCAGCGAAATTTGATTTTGCTGGGTAGATTTGCGTTTGGATTTGGGTGGAGACGTCTTCATCGGGCGGGCCACACTCTGGTGATGTTCATGTCAGACCATCGCTCGGAGGGAACACTGCGGCACGCTGGGCAACATGCCTCCAGCTGCGGTCCGCGGGAGAGACAGGGCCGCCGCGCAAGATATTCGCGGCGTACCCCAATTCGTTTTGCAAAAGTGGTGGCCCGCAAAGACCACCAGTCTAGACTTAGCTTGGAACTGTTTGGCCAGTGTAGACTTTGTTTTCTGCGATATCCCAGCCAGCAGTCGTCTCGCCAGCAGATACACCTTTGTCGTCTTGCATCGTGTACACGATGTTAAACGCGCGGAAGTTCAGCGTCAGGTTCTCTTCGATCCGGTCGAGACCATCCTTGGAGCCGCCAGTGTTATAGCTGGAGACGATGATCATTTCCATGAACAGCTTGAAGTATTCGATCGGAGCGTCGCCACCGGATTTACGAACGGTCAGCAGGCCGTTGTCGATATGTTTGCCGGATGTACATTTGTTGATCAGGTCGTTGGAGGACTTGTCCACATACTTAACGATGTTGATGTCCTGCACGTCGACTTTACCGCCGCCACCGCCGCCGCCCATGTGGGTGGTACCGGATTGAGTCATGCCGAGGCCCCAGTTCAGCACATCGATCTCGTTTGCGTGTGCGGAATCCTGCGATTCGCCTTTGATGTCAGTCAGTTTGAGAAAAATATCGACAGCCATTTGGCTTCTCCTTCAATTACAATAAAACCAGTAGGAAATTTCGCTAATGAAATTCTTTATTTCCCACCGGGTAGTTTAGACACCAGGCTCATCCCGATGTCCATTCCTTCCATTTGGAAGTGTGGTTTGAGGAAGAATTTACCCATGTAGTAGCCAGGGTTTTCCTCGTCCTCAATAACTTGAACCTTCGCCCCTGCGAGCGGCTTGAGAGCCTTTTCGGCCTCCGTCGCGTTGTCAGGGTTGAGGTGGACGTATTTCATAATCCAGCTTTGCAGCTCGTTTTCGATCTGAGCGCGCGAGCGGGACATACCGATCTGGTCGCGCACCATGCATTTCAGGTAGTGGCTGAAACGGGACACGGCAAAGATGTAGGGCAAACGGGCGGACATGTTGTCCGACGCAGTTGCTTCTTCGTCTTTGTAAACCTTCGGCTTGTAAATCGACTGAGCGCCTATGAAGGCCGCTTTGTCGGTGTTTTTGCGGTGCACCAGCCCGATCAGGCCAGCTTTGGTCAGCTCACCTTCACGACGGTCGCTGATCGCAATTTCGGTAGGGCATTTCAGATCTGTGGTTCCGTCACCAGTATCGAACGTGTGCGACGGCAGGTTGATCACCTCACCACCAGACTGAACGCCACGGATCTGCACAGTCCAGCCATGCATTTTGTGTGCACGGTTAATGTTGGCCGCCATAGCGTGGGCGGCGTTCATCCAAGCATACTGAGTACCATCGTGACCGTCGGTGTCTTCCTCAAAGTTAAACTCGTCCACCGGCAACGAGTTCTGGCCGTAGGGTTCGCGCGACAAAACGCGCGGCATGGTCAGGCCGATATAGCGGGAGTTTTCACTATCGCGCAGCGAATTCCATGCTGCATAGTCCGGGGTGTCGAACACAGTGGACAGATCGCGTGGGTTGTTCAACTCGTTCCAGCTGTCCATGCCCATCAATGTCGGTGCGACAGATGACAGGAACGGCGCCATAGAGGCGGCTGCGATTTTGCCTAAATCGCGCAGCAGACGCACGTCAGCCGAGGATTGGTCAAAGTAGAAATCACCAACAAGCGCGCCGTAAGGCTGTCCGCCAAGTTGCCCGAACTCATGTTCGTAGATTTGCTTGAAGATCGGCGATTGATCCCACTTGGCACCCGGGAAAGACCGCAACTCGCGCTCCAGCTCCGCTTTGGAGACGTTCATCACGTTGATCTTCAGCGACGCGTCAGTCTCGGAGTTGTTGACCGTGTAAGCCAGCCCGCGCCATGACGCTTCGATCTTTTGAAACTCTTCGTGGTGAATGATGGCGTTGACCTGCGCGCTCAGCTTTTCGTCAATAGCGGCGATCATTTGGTCGATCGTATCAATCACATCATCGGCGACAAGATCCTGATCTTGCATCGCAGTCGCCACTAGCGTGGTTACGGCGTTTTCAACTTCTTTGGCAGCAACGTCAGAGCGCGGCTTGAAGTTCTTTTTCAGAACATCGGAAAACTCGTCGAGCTCACTAAGAGCACCACCAGCTTGGGCGCCATCCTGTTGGGCTTCTGTCGCCATTGTCGTTCCCCTTAATTATTATTCAACCGCGCAGCATCACCGGCGCACGGCATCTTTTCTTAATTACTCTTCGGCGTCGTCAGCTTTGGGCGTACGTTCGGCCAAGGCTGCCATCAGTTCCGGGTCTTCCAGCAGCGCCTTCATCTGATCTTGCGCAGCGGATTTGCCATTCATGTAACGCTGCAGGTTAGCCAACTGGGTGCGGGCCTCCAGCAGTTTGGCAAGGGCAGGAACCTGACGGGCGACTTCGCCGGGGCTAAGGTCTTCCATCTTCTTGAAGTTGAGGTTCACGCTAAGCTTGCTATCGGAGTCCGCCTCAAGCGCGTTTTCAACCTGCATGGCGATGCCAGGCGACACAGAGTCCATATAATCGTCAAGGCTGTCTTGATCGACCCGCGTAAATTCACGCTCGGATACCGGTGGCTTCTCAACCTCGGATGCGTTGCCGCTCAGGTCGGACATAATGCCCATAACGAACGGCAATTCGACCATTTTGTCGGATTCATAAGGATCAGCGTATGAGATGTTTACCCGTGGCGGGCGGTTGCGCTTGATAAAACCAGTCGCTGAATCTGAGGCCATATTTCCTCTCCCTAAAATCTACGCGATAAGAAAGCCTTAATCACCTTTTGCTGTCAACGCATTTAGGCGATTATTCACTCTATCTTCACAATCAATTCGCATTAAACCCGCAGAAGTGCCCTTGGGTCAGTGTTATTCGCTCTGACCTTCCGGTGAGGGCATCAATTCCTTAACAATAGCATGAAAATCTTTATCCAAAAACCCGCGTGCTTTCAACAAAAGTATCGGGATCGGGCTCACCGGCTCGCTACGGCGGTAGAAATCTTCCACCGCTTTGATGACTGACGCCGCATCAGGGCGCGTGCTTACCATGTCGGGGACTTGGCCTTCTGCCTCGCTTGGATCAGGCCCTGCCGCCGCCCGCATTTCGCCCGATAAGGCGCGCAGCCGGTCCATCGAAATCACAAATCCTGTTTCCGCGCCAAAGTCGATTTTCGCTTGGCCGGAATGGTCCGGCAACAAGGTGTCCAATGCCTCTACCAGCGGTTTGCCGATGAGCAATCGCGCCTGCGTGACCAATAGCAAAGCCGCCGCCGACGGCTCTTTCGTCGCGAAATATTGCTCCACCACTTCCAAGGCCGCGCGGGCGGCGGCGTGGGTGGGAATGACAACCGGACCTGACAGTGTCGACACCTGTGCCGGGATCGCCGTGTCGACATCACTGGTGACTTCATCACCGGGCAGCGCGTCGTCCTCACCGTGCCCAACCTCGTCCTCGGCACTAGAGCCGCCCAGATCAGGGCGGGCTTGCGCGACAAGATCCAGAAGCTCACCTAGGCGCGCATCTAGCTTTTCGATATCGGGCGTGAACGGACTATCTTCCTGCGCGTTGGACACCGCAATGATCCGCGCAATCGCGCTTTTGGCAGCGGTCAGCTTTTCGTGCGTCTTGTCCACGTCTTTCTGGTTCGCGTCATTACTAAGCGCTGCGAGCAAGACTCCAGCGTCACCGGCCTCTTCATCCTCACGTGGCTCAACCTGACCAGTGGCCAGAAGGTACATGCGTTGGTTGACCACGCCGGCGCGGCGGTCTTCGACCAGCGGTGCGTATTGCAGCGGCATGGTCACCGTGGCCAGTGTGTTCAACTCTTCCAGCGCATTACGCCGCTCGTTATTGTCGCCGTTCACTTGCGGATGAACGTCCGCCGGATAGGCGTCCAGCACATCAGCCATTGCTGTGAACGCATCGCAAAACCCGTGCAGCCGACCGGCCAAAATCTGGAACCGCGCTTGAATACCCAGCAGCCGCAAATCACGGGTGCGTTTGAGCAAGGCCTCGATTTTCTTTTCCTCGGCCTTGAAATCTATCGACTTGGGATCAAACAACTCCTCACGAACGAGGTCGTAATATTTGGTTGGCATCCGCTCCGGTGCCTCGAAAAAATAATCCAGAAAATCCGGATCATCCTCAATCAGCAGGTCCGCGCCGCAAGGCGCGTCGGGCGAGATAGGGTCAGTGATCTTATCGTAATTCATGCGAAGTCCTGAAATGCCAACGGCCACCCACCCCTACAACAGGGCGGGTGGCCGTTTGTGTCAAGTCGTAGCTAACTCAAATCCGCTTAGCGCAGGTCGATACGCAGCTCGACCCGACGATTTTCCGGGTCAAACTCGTCTGCGACGCGTGGTTGCGATTTACCAAGGCCAATGGCCGACAGGCGTTCTTCCGAGATGTTCTGATTGGTCAGAAATTTGGACACCGCAGCAGCGCGAGCTTCAGACAAATCCAGATTGTACCCTTCGGAGCCCCGCGCATCGGTATGACCCTCAACAACGAAGCGCGCAATTTCCAGACGCTCGTCCTGCATCATGCGCGCGAAGACCTTCAGGCTATCCTGTGCTTCTGCGGTCAGGTCAGCCGAGTCCAACTCGAAGTTTATTCGCATATCCAATCCTTGCGGGACGGATGGCGTTGCCTCGGTATCGCATTCTTGCGCGGTGCCGATACAAATGCCACGCGTGGCACCCATGTCGATTGAACTAATGAAAAAATCGACCAACTCTTCGGTTGTGTATTCTGTGTCAGCAGAAGCTGGCGCAGACAATGCTACAAGCACAGCGGCAGTCGTAAGAAGACGCTTCATGATAACACCCTTCAATAAAATACTAGGTAAAGCATAGGGACCAGCTTCCCTACGGTCAATGAGACGGCGCTGAACACTATGTTTCCAAAGTACGAATTCACGTTCGTGAACGAAGTGTGACCAAGGGCGCCAAACGCCCGATCACCGCACATCCCAAGCTGCTATTCAGCGCCTCCGCCAGCTCGTCGACCGTTTCTGCCGGATAATATCGCCCGCCGGTCCGTGTCGCCAAGCACTCCGCCACGGTCCCATCGGTAAAGCCGGCTTGTTCGGGACTGTCCCAACTAAAGAAATCGCTACGCACCTTGAAGCCGATCACATGCACAATCAGGTCCTCGCCCTGTGATGCCAACTGTTCCCCCAGCTGGCATGGCGTGCCACCGCAGGTTTCATTGCCGTCGGTGACCAGCACCACAACACCCGGGCGTGTGCGGTAATCCAATGCTTCCGCGGCCGCCTCCACTGCGGCTGACAGCGGCGTCATCCCATCAGGCTGCAAAGCGTCCACCGCATCGACGATTGGTGCCGCCGCATTCGCACGCGGCCCGAAGCGCAGATCAATGTTTGAGCAGCTGTCCCCCTCGCCAGGCCCGTAGACCAGCAAGCCCACGCGGCGATACGGGGTGATCTGCGGAATGGCCCGGCGCACCGCGCGTCGGGCTTCGAAAATGCGCGGCTCGTCCAAGGTGTTAAAGCCCATCTCCGACATGGAGCCCGAGCCATCGAACACGATCATCGCGTCCTCGGTGCAGTTAATTTCGGCGTAACTTGTGATAGGTGTCAGCGCCAAGAGCGTTGCCAGACTGGCGGCGGGTATGACCTTCAACCCGCCCATTCCCTATCGCCCGCCACTGGCCTTGATCGAGGCGTCGTAGGCCTCCGCAAAATAGGTAAGGAACACGTCGAGCATCCCGTTCTCGTAGGGGTGGGTCTTGGCGTCCCACCGTTCCACGAACACGTCCCAGTTGCGGGTCTTTTTGCCACCGCCCACGACCGCTAATTTGCTTGCCGCACCGCCAGTGCGTTTCTCGATTGCCTCAGGCGACAGATCTTCCAGCAGTCGCGCCAATGCCGGTTGGATGGCAGAGTACACCGCCGTCTGATGGCGCTTGATGTCGCCGAACGCCTCGACCAGCGTCGACGTGCCGTTCAGATAACCCGGACGCGGATTGATATACATAACATCCATCGCCTGAATGGCGTCGGGCATGAACTTCAGCGGGTTGTTGTCGGTCTGCCCCATCATGGTCCGCGAGCCGCTTTTGACAAATTGCTTGGTCGCAGCGCGTGCACCAAGCAGAGCCTTCAATTCTTCAGTGGTGACGCGCAAGGACTGCCCCAGCTCGTGCGCCAGTTCCATCGGGTCTTTCGCGGGCAGGTTCTGCATCGGCAGGCCCGCCCCCTCGCAAAACGCCCGCAACATCGCATCCGCGCTCGGACCGGTTGGTGCGGCGGCTGGCGGCGGGGGGCGTTGTGGCGTTGCCGAGGAAAACCCCTCGGGTGCCGGAGCCGCAGGCGCGGGATTGGCCGGAGCAGCACCCGCGAAGGGCGACGCATCATTCGCCACCGGTGCCGGGATAGGAGGCGCAGGTGGCGGCGTCGGGGTCGGCGGGGGCGTTGGGTTGACGATGAAGTTATCGCCAAAATCACCACGCCAGGCGTTTTCTTCCACGGGTGTCACATTCACCGGCTCCGCCGGCCCGCCGCCCAAATTCCACGGGTCACCACCGGACGCGGCAGGGGCGTCAATTTCAGGTCCGCCCGCATCCCAGCCTGCAGCCGCGCCTTCCAGCACGACCACAATTATATAGTGACCCACCTGAAGCCGATCCATATGCGCCAGCTGGTAGGGGCTTTCCACCCGATGCGAATGGCCCTGCAAATAAGTCCCATTGGTCGAGGTGTCGTACAACCAGTAGACCCCGTTTTGAAACGTAACCTCGAAATGCTGGCTTGAGATGTGGCGGGCGGGGTCAGGCAGCGTCCAGTCCATCGCGCCGTCACGGCCAACGCTGACCCCACGTCCTTCGACGACAACCTCAAGCGGGCCGCCATCTTCCAGAAAGTCGTGGTTTTCAATTTTCAGGGTCAACTTCATCGGGGACAACCTTGAGCAAGTAACGGGTGATTAGTTCGGTGAGCGGGGTTCGCATGACGCGGCGCACTGTTCACTAGATAGGATAGTTTTCAATCGCCGACCAGAGTTTGCGCGAGGGTGATAAACCGCGCAAGATTGATCGAGCGTTGCTGCAACCCCCCGCGCGCAAGGCACGATAGCACGCCCGCGTTAATCGCGCGCGGGGTGCTGAGATCAATAGGCTCGTCACGTCGCCCGCCGCCTGACGCCCCCGTCGCCAAGCCCAGCCAAACGCCCGGCGTCTTGGATGGAGCCTGCAAGGCAATATCGTAAATTTCGCGGCGATTGGCGTCGGACGGGTCGTGTGCCCAAGCGCCGATCAATTCCAACAACTGATGGTCAACAGGGGTCAAATGTTCGCGCATGGTGGTCACGCATTCATGCGCCCACCAAACCGCAATACGCGGCTGGAACGCGTAGGCCGCCATCGTCACCGCCTCTTCGGGTGTGGTCGAGGACCGCAGGCGGGCTAGCAGGAACGACACCGTTTCACCCTCGCGGGGCTGAAGCTGGATGTCTTCCTTAAGCTCTGGCACCATCGCATAGAGATCAGCCGCCAAGACCGTGCGCAGATTTGACGACGGCGGAACGGTGCGATCACCATCAATCAAGCCGTTGCGGGTTTCAGCGCTTGGGGTCTCGGTCATCATGCCAGCCACTCTGGCAGACATATGGGGAAATTCACAAACTGCATACAACGTCGCTTCAATAAAAATAAAAATCCGGCGATGGCCCATTCAAAGCCAAATGCTCCAGCCCGTCAATCTTCGCGTGATCACAGCTCGGCTTTCCTTAGGGTTTTGGCATATGAAAGGCCAAGCTGTCTCCGTTGGCATGCCGAAGACCCGCCAAAGGTAGTCGAGTCACCCCTGCTTGTCAGGAAGCCCTAAGACGACTTTCGCGTCCTTATCCGACAATGTCATGCATATGACCCACGATGACAGATTCCTCATCGGTGGGCAGCACACAGACCTGAACGCTACTCTCGGGCCTGCTAATCATCTCCTCGCCGGCAGCATTGGCGTCGGATGACAGCGATACACCCAACCAACCCAGATGCGCGCAAATACCTGACCGCACACGGGCAGAGTTCTCACCGATCCCCGCAGTAAACACCAAAGCATCCAAACCGCCGATACAGGGCAGCATGCGCGCCAGTTCTTGTGCCGCGCGCAGGCAAAACAGCTCAATCGCTTCGCTGGCTTCTGGGGCGGGGCTGTCTTGCAGCAATTGCATTGCATTGGACACACCGGACACTCCTAAAAGACCGGACTCCTTATATAACAAGGTCTCGATCTGCCCGATGGTCATCCCCAGACCCTGCTGCAAATACAGCAACACTCCGGGATCAAGGCTGCCGCAGCGACGCCCCATCACCAAACCGTCCAGCGCTGAAAACGCCATGGTCGTCGCCACGCTACGCCGCCCTGTCATCGCGCACATACTGGCCCCGTTGCCAAGATGCGCGACCACCACTCGACCATCCGCATTCTCACCCAAATGACGGGGCAGAATACGCGCGATGTACTCATAGGACAGCCCGTGGAAGCCGTAGCGGATCACGCCCTGATCCGTCAGCTTGCGCGGCAGGCCGAACATGCGGTTCAGCTTGGGCTGGCTGGCATGAAATCCGGTGTCAAAGCAGGCAACTTGCGGCAGGTCGGCCTTCCAGCCCCTTACCGCGCGAATGGCCGCCAGATTATGCGGCTGATGTGAGGGCGCCAGTGGCTCCAGTTCTGTTAGTTGCGCCAGAACATAATCGGTCACCAATACGGGCTTCGAGAAATTCCGCCCGCCATGCACAACGCGGTGGCCCACAGCCGTGACGTCGCCAAACTCCGGATGTGCTGTCAGCCAACCCAGAACCCGCTGCACCATTTCGTCATGGGTCGTGTCGGCGGTCAACTCGCCAAGCGCATCCGGCTGCGCACCCGTCGCGCTGAACTCAGGCGCACGCCTGATCCCCGAGACTTTGCCTTTCAGAACCGGCTTGTCGCCTTTGGCCATGTAGGCCGCAAATTTCAGGCTGGAGGAGCCTGCATTCATCACAAGTTGGACGTCGGACATGATCGTAGGTTTCCTCGCGTTGCGAATTTATGCGCTGGCTCAAGGGGTAGCCGGACAAATCCGCAGCGGCAACCGTCGTTAATTGTTAACATAATGCTAATTACGGGGCGTGCAGAGCTCGCACGGGTGGATTCACAAACGAAGTGCAAATTCTGTATCAAAACAGAACCTTGCATGGAGAATGACAAATGGGAAGCTGTTACCCTCACCTGAGTTTGGA
>NZ_RCCE01000007.1 GCF_003663885.1 Litoreibacter meonggei | reverse complement strand
CACCCTTAGAGGTGTTTGAAAGCGAACTGATGGAGTTACGGAACCGATTGGAGTAAAAGGTTAAATCAGGAACTGCGCTTCAGCGTGAGTTCACAGCAGCAAAGCGATAATGTCACCCCTGTGCAATTCAGGAATGTCACTCTCTTGTTCAAGTGAGCAACGGGAGATTGGACATGGGATGGGTGATGATGAGCGAGCGCGAGTTAAATCGCATAGAGGTTTTGGCGCAGGTTGATGATGGCCGGCTGAGCGTTGAGAACGGCGCCAACATGCTGGATGTGACGAAGCGCCAGATGTTCAGACTGCTGAAGCGATATCGAACTGACGGCGCGCCAGCGATCCGTCACCGTGCGCGCGGCAAGACCCCAAACAACAAGATTCATAAGGCAAAGCGCGACTTTGCGTTGGCGATAGTCAAAGAGAACTATGCGGATTTTGGCCCGACGCTCGCTGCTGAGATGTTAGTGGAACATCACGGCTTCAAAGTCTCACGAGAGACGCTGCGCAAGTGGATGCAGGAAGATGGTATCTGGCTGTCGCGCAAACAACGGCGCACGTTCCACCAACCTCGATTGCGCCGGGAATGTTACGGCGAGTTGATCCAGATCGACGGGTCTGACCATCGCTGGTTCGAGGATCGGGCAGATCCCTGCACCCTTCTCGTTTTCATTGACGATGCAACCAGCATGTTGATGGAACTTCAGTTTGTGCAATCGGAAAGCACCTTCAGCTACTTCGGCGCGTTGGAACGCTACTTGCTCAAACATGGCCGGCCGGTCGCCTTTTACAGCGACAAGCACTCGGTCTTCCGCGTGGCAAAGCCCAATGAACACATGACCGGAATGACCCAATTTGGGCGTGCCCTGGCAGAGCTAAACGTAGAAATTCTATGTGCAAACAGCAGCCAAGCCAAAGGTCGTGTCGAGCGTGCAAATCGCACGTTGCAGGATCGGTTGGTGAAAGAGCTACGCCTCGCCGGCGTTTCGAACATGGATGACGGCAACGCATTCCTGTCGGGGTTCATGAAGCGCTTCAACACCAAGTTTGCAAAGGCTCCTGCCAAGCCCGACAACCTGCATCGCGCTCTGAACATCGAACCTGAACGCCTAGCGGAGGTGTTCTGCCTGCGCGACAAACGCTATGTCACGAAGGATCTGACGCTCAAGTATGATCGCAAACGCATCAAGCTTGAGGTCAACGATCTGACGCGCGGCCTCGTCGGTAAATACATCGATGTCTACGAGATGGCAGACGGACGCATTCAAGTTCGCGCCAAAGGCGTTGCCCTGCCCCATATGATCCTGAACCCAGAGCGCAGGATAACGCATGCCGCGATCACAGAGAACAAACGTCTCGGTGCTGTGCTGGCCCACATCAAAGACGAACAGGACAAAGCCTCTCTGACGGTGAAGGTCAAACCTGTGAGCGCCAAGAACGGGTATAAGAAGACAGGACGCCGTTCACCCGGACGCCCTTCGAAGATGGACGCGTATTACGCCCAAAAACGCGCGGACCGTGAAGCCCGCGCAGCCAGCCAGACCTCCGATGTGTGAGGTCTACACTCTGTCAGGCTGCGCTACCGTTGGCGCCCTTGGTGACACTTCTGCTTTGCGCAATCGCTGACATTTCAGGTTGGCGTTTACAAGACATTTCTACTTTGCGCAGCCGGTGACATTTCTACTTGGTTGCAACAGGTGAGTAGTGCGTCGGACGCCCCTTTCATTCGCTGGTGATTTCCAAGAACCGGCCATACTCTTGGCTCACTTCGCGGGCTTCTTCGAACGCTCGCGCCCGTTCTTCTTCAAGACATCTGAAGTAACTTTGAATGTCCGCAATGTAGGTCTCGAAGTCGCGGCCAATCAAATCTCGATACTCCTGAACATCTTGCGGATCGCTTGGCACAAATGGTCTCTCCGGCGAGTAGCAGGTTTGACCGTGTGCCTGCCCGGCAAGCAAAACCAACAAAAATACGGGAGCGAGGGAGTCGCGGCATACACTTTTGATCATCTTCATGTTCCTTGAATACTTGAGGAATCTGCATCTGCGTGCGTAATACTGTGCGCGGGTTAAAGCACATTCAGGGTACAAAACAGTATCTTGCGCACATAACCGCATTATTGTAACTATGGCTCATCGAAGCAATAGCCTCGGTGCGCCCAAAGACAGAAAGAGCGCAACCGTGGACATGGACCTAGAAAAAGAAGCGCCTAATGTGGTTACAGAAGCCGGTTTCCGGGACCTCATTGAGTCCGGATATCACGTCGAAGTCGTCTGCAAGGAAGATGCGTCCCGAAAGAATTCGGTATGGCATGGCGTCTGGATTCTCAGGGCCGTCAATGATGACGGTGTTGAGAAACAGCTTGTCACAGCGCGCGCCCGTCGTGGTGGCGACTACATTAAAGTCAGGAAGTTCAAGACCGTCACGGGGCTTGTCTCGTTCCTCATCGACCTCGGCTTCACTGTTATCGCATTCCCCGTATTGGAAGGTCAGCGCTGGACCTTTACGCTATCTCAAGAAGAAGACGGCGACAGCAACAGCTAGCGCCTTCTTACTGCTGATTGCGCCTCACGTCGCATCAGCTCAAATGGTCTTTACGATGGAATCCGATGGCTCTCTGACGCCATCGCAACCTCAAGACCGCTTCGCACGAAATTACAATGACGGTGTTGGGCAAGGTGACGCAAACGCGCCCTTGAGCATCTTTGGCGACGGCGACGCCGCTGCGGATGGTGCGGACGCAACTGCGACAGAAGACGGATCGTTCCGGGTTGCTGCCGTTGCCCCTCGCGTCGCCGTCCCTCGCCCGGAAATCCTTGCTGCGATTGATGACATCGCCTTGCGGTATGGAAGCCATCGAGGCTTGCGTGCGGCTGGTCTCACTGTGACGGAATGGCGGTTGCTGTTCCGCTCAAACATCGAAATCGAAAGCGCCTACAACGTGAACGCCCGTTCGCATGTCGGCGCGATTGGCCTTGGTCAGCTCATGCCGGGAACCGCCGAAGACCTTGGCGTCGATCCCTTTGACTGGCGGGCAAATCTTGACGGCTCCGCGCGATACCTAGTCGCACAGCTTGAGACCTTTGGTGACGCGCGGATCGCTCTGGCTGCCTACAACGCCGGTCCCGATGCCGTCAGGCAATACGGGGGCATTCCGCCTTACCGTGAAACGCAAGACCACGTTCAGCGCGTGCTGGCCGTGTTCAACAGGCTAGAAGGAGAAAACTCATGAGGCCGCTACCACTACTGATGACCGTTCTCACGGTCTTCGTCGTTATGGCCGAACCGGCGATGGCACAATCTATTGACCTGTCCCCTATCCAAAACCTCTTGCAGGGCATCGTTGATGCCTTGACCGGCCCTCTTGGTGTCGTGATCGCCACGCTGGCGGTCATTGGCGTTTTCCTGAGCTGGTTCTTCAACATCATCGACCTGCGCCAAGCCCTCTGGGTTCTGGTGGGCATTGCAGGTGTCGCCGCTGCGCCGACGATCGTTGCAGCAGTCTTCGCTTAGGAGAGTGCGCCGTGGCTGAAAGATCACCTTTGTTCCTTGGCCTCGTGCGCCCTCCGAAGTTATTCGGTTTGCCGATCATGTATGCCGTTGTTTGGCTGTTCGGGACCGTGCTGCTTTTCGTCTGGATACAGAGCTTCCTCGTGCTTGGCATAGCGGTGGTTCTGTATCCGCTCCTTTGGAAGGCGGCGGATTGGGACCCTCGGTTCATCGACGTTGCGATGACCAGTCTTCAAGAAACGCCGCCCACCAGAAACAGGAAAATCCATGGCGGAGATAGCTATGCCCCGTGATGAGCTGGATGAACGCACGCTGATGCCAAAGTGGTTTCAGCACGAAAAGCAACTAGCGCACATGCTTCCGTATGTGAGCCTCGTTGATGATCGCACCGCGCGCACGCGGGTTAACGAGTTGTTTCAGTGCATCCGCATCACGGGGATCAATAGCTACACAACCGATGACGATTATCTTGACGGCATTCGGGCGAGCTTCGCCCGGATTGTTGCACAATTGGGAGAAGAATTCAGTTACTACGTCCACAAGGTATCGAAAGGGATCAGCGCTGATATCGAACCCATCGAAGGCGATAGTTTCGCCGCGATGGTCGATCAGAATTGGCGCAACAAGCTGGCAAATGGCGGGCTGCGTGACAAGACGCTCACGCTTACCGTCATACATCGCCCCCCCTCCAAGAGCTTCATGACGTTTATGCGGCGACCGTCCCCAGAGCGCTTGCGTGAGGAAACTGACAAACGGATGCGCCGCCTTAATGAAGCGGTCGGCATATTCCTGTCCGGCCTCGGGCATTTGAAACCGTCTGTTCTGTCCGCCGAAAAAGGCGAACTGGTCGGGTTTCTTGGTGCTCTGAACACCGGGCAGGAACTTCCGCTCTACCACACATCGAAATTTGGATTTCTGGCATCCTCTGCCTCCAACACCCGCGCCACTTTTTTCGGCGATCATTTTGAACTTAGCGAGGGCGTTGCTGGCCGCCGCTTTGGCAAAAGCTACAGCATCAAGGACTACTCTGAACAAACGAACTGCGTGATGTTCGACCAGCTCAACTTGCCCGTCGATATGATCGTCACACACTCGTTCACACCGGTGAACACCAACATGACCATTTCGCGGATTAAGCGGCAGGTGAAGCAGATGCAAGCCGCCGATGATGCCGCGGTCTCGCTGCGGGAAAATCTTCTGCTACTTGCCGATGATCTGGAAGCCAAGCGAGCCAGCATGGGCGATCACCACATGGTCGTGACGGTTTTTTCTGAGACCCGCGAAGAGCTCGAAAGCCTGGGCGCTGAAATCGTCAACGCAGCTGCGTCCGAAGGCGTGACGATGGTAAGTGACAGCTTTGGCGCGAACACCCACTATTTCAGTCAGCACCCCGGCAACCAGCCTAAGCGGCTGCGTGCCAGCACCGTCACCAACCGCAACTTTGCCGACTTCGCTGCTTTCCACCGGACCCAGCTTGGCAAGGCTGGCGCCGAAGTGCCGTGGGGCAAAGTTATCTCGATCTTCCCGACGCCGGAAAAGAGCGCCTATCGCTTTTCCTACCACGAGGCCGGTTCGCCTGAAAAAGAACCTACCAGTGGTCACACGCTGATCATGGGCCGTCCTGGCTCGGGCAAGTCGGTCTTCTCGGCCTTCCTCATGACACAAGCCGTGCGAGCCGGTGCGCGCGTGTTCGTCTTCGACTACCGGCAGGGCATGGAAATGGCCGTGCGGGCCAATGGGGGCCGCTACACGACGATCCAGGGCGGTATGCCCACGGGTCTTAATCCGCTTTGGACCGAAGTGGACAAACGCGGTGTCGCGTGGCTATCAGACTGGTTCGGCTCCCTGCTATACCGCGAAGACAAGCCGCTGACGCCTGCTCAGACTAACCGCATCATGGAATGCGTCCGTCAGAATGCGCAGGCGACCGACCCAGGCTTGCGGGATTGGCAGAACTTCGCCTCTCTCTTCATGTCGATGGACGATGACGGCGACCTGAACCAGCGCGTCCTTGAATGGGCGGAGAAAGGTCGGTTCGGCTGGATTTTCGGCCATAGCCTCGAAGACACGTTCTCGCTCGATGGCAACTTGGTAGGGTTCGATCTCACCGGGATACTCGACAGTGAAAGCGACAAGGAACGGATGGCGGTTCTTAGCTACCTGTTCCGCCGGATCGAGCGGAAAATCGAAGACCGCCGCCCCACTATCATCATCATTGATGAGGCGTGGAAGGCGCTCGACAACGAGTATTTCGCAGAGCGGCTTTCGCAATGGCTCGTGACAGCACGGAAACAGAACACCGTAGCTGTGATGATGACGCAATACGCCAGCCAGCTTGAGCGGACACGCACCGGTAAGACCATCGTAGAGGCCGTGCCGACGCAGGTTCTTCTTCCGAACATCCGCGCCAATGCGTCCGACTATCAGATGCTCAATCTTTACCAGAAAGAGCTGGATACGCTTCTCAGCACCGGCACGAATTCACGCTTGGCTCTCATTCGAGATGACCAAGGTTCGGTCGTCGTGGACGCAGACCTAAGCGCTCTTGGCGACAACCTGACCATCCTTGGCGGGATGGAGGCAGGTGAAAAACTCGTCGGCCCCGATTACCGGGATCGGCCAGACTTTTGGAGGCTCAAATAATGCGAAAACTTACCTGTTTCATTCTGCTGAGTGTGGTTGCTGGTTGCGCGGACTATCAAGAGCCACAGGCAAATTGCTTCAGCTTCGTGTCACGCGGCCCTGCGCCTATGGACTGCAATTTCGAGGCGCTGGTTGCCCCTAATTTGGAGGACGTAGCCAATGAATAAGCTCACCGTCGCTGCATTTCTGCTGATCGGGGTTTCTTCCAGCGCGCTCGCCCAGGGCGTGCCGGTTGTAGACTCTGGGCTAACAGCGCGCGACATCATCGAAACAGCGGATCGCGAGACTGATCTGGCGGTGCAGGAAGAAACCCAAACCGTCGAAGAACAGATCACAGCTATTGAGCAAGAACAGCTTCGGGTTCTGGATGCGATACTGGACGCGCAGACCAGTTTTGAAGCTGGCGGCGTCGCAATTTCGGGAATGGTCTCGGACCTCGAAGGGGGCAGCGGGAATGCCGATCGCTCTGTAGAGGCTGTCTACGGGACCGCTGACATCGACCCCAACCCGGCTGGCGACCAGCTGTTCGGCGACGCTGCTGAAAACATCGAACAGCTCATCATCCGGGTAGCGCAGGAAACCCATGGCAATCCTGGCATCTCAGCGGCGGGCCTTTCGGTCGTACAGTGGCGGGCGCTGATCCAAGCGTTGATCTGGCAGGAAAGCCGGTTTGTCATTCGCGCCGAAAGCCCTGTCGGGGCTTACGGCCTCACCCAGATCATGCCCGGTACAGCGGGTGATTTGGGCATCTTTCCCGAGTATCGCACCAGCCCTTACCTGCAAGTTGAGGGCGGAGCCCGTTATCTCGCCCAACAGCTCAATCGCTTCGATGGAAACATCATCTTTGCGCTTGCGGCCTACAACGCGGGACCAGGCCGCGTAATCGAATACAGCGGTGTCCCACCTTTCCGCGAGACGCAGCACTACGTCACCGTCATTCCGCAGAAATACAATGAATATCTGGCGCGGATCGGCGGGATTGAAGCGCTTGGCACAATCGACCCTGCCCTGCTGGCAAACTCAAACCTGTCGATGATGGGTGCCGGTGCCGCTTTCTACGGCAGCAACTCCCCGACTGCGATCCGACAGGCGGCACTCCGTATTCGCGATATCGTCAACCGCATTGGCTCTACCACCGATGTGCAAGAGGCCATGGCATTAAACACATACGCCCGCGCCGAACTCGTCCGTCTCATTGCAGCGCGAACAAGACTGCAAGCCGCACGGACCCAACCCCTAAGCGCTGAGCAACTGCGTCTCGCGGCTGCTCGGATGCAAGAACACGAATTCCTGAACTTCACCATTGAGGACTTAGATTAATGCGCACTTCAACGCTTCTCACCACCTACGTCCGCAAGACCCTTCGGACTTCCGCATTCGCACTGCTTCTGCCGCTCGGCGTCGCCGCACCGGTCACCATTATTACATCACCTGCCCTCGCGCAGGGTGTTCCCGTGGTGGACACGCAGAACATTGCCCAAAACATCCAACAGCTGCGCCAGATGATCGAAGATGAGCTTTTGCAAAACGAACAGCTCGTGCAGCTTCGTGAACAGCTCACCACGCTGACCGATCAACTAGCGCAGCTTCAGGAAACCTATGCAGCCCTTACCCGGCTTGCTGAATTGCCTGAGGTCATCGCCACAGAAATGGAAGACGAACTCAACGGGATCCTCGACCAGGAGTTTGGCGATATCCAATCCACCATCGCAGCGATCCGCACCGGCGACTTCTCTGGTCTCAGCGGCTCCGGCGCAAGCGAAATTGAAACCCAGATGGACCGCGTTCTCGCGGACCTGGGCTTTGATGAAGACACGCTCAGCGAAATGGCATCTAGCGGCAACGCCGGGGCTGAACGCATCGCGACACAAGCCACCACTGGTGCCCTCGTCTCGGCCGCTGCTCAAAACAGCTATGACGACGCGGGCCAGTCTCTTGAGCGCGTGGACCGACTCGTCGGCCTGATTGATGACATGGACGAGCTGAAAGAAAGCGTCGATCTGAACACCCGCGTGACGGCTGAACTGGCCATTGCATTGGTTGCAATGTGGCAGCTCGAAGCCGTGCAAACCGTGGGTGACGGCACAGGCGGTGTCATCGACGCAGCCACCATCGCCGAAGAACAGAACTTTATGGAGTTCACCATTCCTGACCTCGGCGATTAACAACTTAGGGGTAGAGATTTTGGACAACGAAAAAGAAATCATTGAGGAAGAACTGGTTTATGGTGCGCTGCGCCGCGAACGGTTGTGGCAGAAACTCGGTTTAACCGGTCTGGCATTTGGCGTGCTTGGTTGTCTAGGCGCCGTGGCGGTTGCCATCCTCGATGTAGACCCGGCACCGGTGGTCGTGCCCTACGATCCCGAGACGGGTTTCGCGTTGCCCGAAGTCTCTGTTGGCGCAAGTGCGATCACTGGCAATCAGGCTGTGATCGAGGCGGAAATCTATCGCTACGTAACGGATCGAGAGGTCTATAATCAGCTGGACAACGATGTACGCATAAATAGCGTTTTGCAACGGTCCGACGAACGGGCGGAAGCATCCGTACGAGCCCAATGGAACAGCGCAAATCCGCAATATCCTCCAACTGTCTATGGCAGCAATTCCAATCTGGATGTTGAAATCCTGAGTGTGAACCTGATCGGTGAGAACCGCGCGACCGTCCGGTTACGCAAGCGGCTTACCTCCATTCAAGGCGTCCAAGGTGGTCTGTTCACTGCAACCATGCTCTTCGAGTTTCGGCCCGAAGAAGCGCGCACAATTGATCAGGTGTGGACGAACCCTTTTGGCTTCACCGTGATCGAATATTCGATCCGTTCAGACAGATTGGAGAATTGAGATGCATCAATTTGGACTGGCATTGCTATGTCTGGTTTTCACAGCATCCACGGCATTTGCAGAGAATACCCCTCGACGCGGCCCGAATGATAGCCGTGTCCGTATTGCCACTTATGTCGATCAACAAGTCTATCGCCTGAACGTGTCACTGACCCATGTGACGACTGTTGAATTTGGCGAAGGCGAAACCATCCGCTCGATCCTTGCCGGTGACACGGAAGGGTTTGAGCTTGATGGTGTGCCTGGAGGCCAAGCCTTTGCCATTAAACCTCTGGCGCGTGGTGTTCATACCAACGTCACGGTCTACACAAATCGGCGCAGCTATTATTTCAACGTGCAGGAAGTCTCATCGCCCACCTTTTATGTGGTGCAGTTCCGTTACCCTGAAGACAACAGACGCCCGGAAAACGCGGTCGCATCCCAAGCGCCAAACTACAACTACGGGGCCAGCTCACGCGGAGAAATCACACCTACGCGCGTGTGGGACGACGGGACATTCACATATTTCCAGTTCGCGCGAAATGCGCCGATCCCAGCAATCTTCCGATATTCGAATGGGCGTGAGCGGACCGTCAACGCCCAGCAAACCGAACCGAGCGTGATCCGTGTTTCCGGCATCAACGCCCAATGGGTGCTGCGCCTTGGTGAAACCGTGGTCTGCATCCAAGAAAACACTCTGACCACAGGGGGCACGTCATGACCGATGATCCAAATCAAGCAGATGTCAGTGAAAGACTGGCCCGCCTCGAAGCTGGCAACGAAGGAAGCCCTGTACTGGCCTCACGTCGCTCGCCGCTCATGGCCCTGCTTATTGTCGCACTCATTGGTCTGGTGGGCTTTGTTTTCTACCTTCTCAACCAGCCCGAAGAGGAAATCGTTCTCCCGACAGCAACTCCGGACGAATTCCAGCCGGAGGGTGATGGGTTTGGAACAATCGAGCCGTTTGTTCCACCGGCCACGCCCGAACCGGAGGTGATCGAAGTCCCGGCATCTGTAGAACCGAACGCCGAGTTGCTTGAACAAATCGCGGCGCTCCAAGCGCAGATCGAAGCCATCCAGAACGCGCCTGCCCCGGCCGTAGAAGAGGATACGGCGGCGGCTGAGGCAATGAATGCACTGACAGCGCAGCTTGCCGAATTACAAAGGGCCTCTGAGGCGGCACAACAGAAATTTGCCGACGACTTGGCGGCGCGCGACCGTGAGCTTCAGGAACTTCGCATGGACCTCGATCTTGCGCGTCTGGAAGCTCAAACGCCCTCCCCTGCCCCGGCAGGTCCGTCTGATGAAGAATTGCGTCTGCAGGAAGAAGAGCGATTGCGCCGCGAAGAGGAAGCCCGACGCCTCGCTGAATTACAACAGCGGGCCGAAGAAGAGCGCGCGTTTCAAGAGCGTCGTATTCAGTCGCCTACCATCGCTTTTGGTGGTTCTTCTGGTGGGCTAGGTGGAGAAGGCGCGGAGCTGGCTGAACGCACATTTGGTGATGTCACCGACTTCGTATTGAATGGCGCATTGCCGTCTACCGTAACGCAATCCGAAGTGATCGCGAACCCTGCGAATACGGTCATTCAAGGCACCGTCATCCAGGCGGCGCTTGAAACCGCAATTTCAAGCGAACTGGCGGGACAGGTCCGCGCAATCACATCCGAGAACGTCTATAGCTATGATGGCTCACGGCTGCTGATACCAGCCGGGTCTCGGCTCATTGGTCGATACCGCTCAGGTGTGGAAATCGCCCAAAGTCGCATCACAGTCGCATGGGACCGGATCATCTTGCCGACCAACCAGACAGTTCAAATCAGCTCTTTTGGTGCTGACGAACTTGGCCGATCTGGAACCACTGGCTTCGTAGACACTCGCTTTGCAGAGCGCTTCGGTTCGGCTGCTCTCATTTCGCTGATTTCGGCTGCGCCAACTGTTGCCGCCAATGAAACAGACGATGAGATTGCAGAGGATGTCCTTGAAGACATCGGTGATGATCTGGCCGATGCCACCGGCAGCGTGATTGGGGAATACCTGTCGATCGGGCCGGTTATCTATGTGGATCAGGGTGCGCGGATCACCGTCATGGTGGATCGGGATTTGGAGATTTTCTGAACTTATGTCCCTCAGCTACCTCCAAAACTCTATCGACGGCCTAGAAGACGCCAAACGGGATGATGTCATTGAAATTTGCATCAACCCGGACGGCACATGCTGGGGTGAGTTTCAGGGCGACCATTTCATGTCGCGCTTAAACCAAACTCTAACTGAGGATCAGATTAAGGACCTAGGCAATCAGATCGCATCGGACGCCTCCACACCTCTGTCAAAGGACAGGCCCATCGTGTCGGTCTCAATCATGTATCGAAACCGGCCGATCCGGGCGCAGGTCATCACTCCGCCTGCTGTGAACCGGGGCATGTCGATCAGCCTGCGCTTCTTCTCAAGCCTTCCGCTCGATTCAATCGAGTTGGGCTTTCTGTATGGGAAAGAACGCAAGCTTGAAGAACTAAGGCAGGAAAAAAACCGCCAACTCCGTGAGGTCGTCGCCAGTGGCGATATTGACGCCTCCATCCGACACTGCGTGGAAAACAAGCTCAACATGATCGTCTCCGGCGGGACGTCCACCGGCAAGACCGTCGCCGCTCGCAAGATCCTTTCCTATGTCAGCGACGAAGAAAGGATCCTCACCATTGAAGAGGCGTCGGAACTGCTCCCAACACAGCCGAATGCTGTCACGCTGATTTCGAACCGGGATGCCGCCCACCAAACGGCAGACATCCTGTTGACCGCGACCCTGCGAATGCGGCCTGACCGCATCATCCTGGGCGAGGTGCGTGGGAAAGAGGCCATGACCTTCCTTGAAGCCATCAACACCGGCCATGGCGGCTCGATGACAACTCTGCACGCTGAAACGCCTCAACTGGCGGTCCAGCGCTTAGCAATCGCGGCACTTAAGACTGAAGTGCCAATACCTTACAGAGATATGATAGACTACATCGAAAGCTCTATCGACGTGATTATCCAGGCGGGCCGTGAAGACGGCAAGCGTGGGATCACGGAATTTTATTTGCCCGGCACAGAATTAGGAAAGGAGGCCGACACATGAAGAGCTATGAGCCAAAAATACTGACGTTCACGCCAGACAAGAAATTCAGCTATCAGGAAATGGAGGACACAATTGCTTCCTATACCGTCGAGGGCTGGCAGATTGTCTCAATGACACATCTTCAAGGTATGCAAGCCTTCTACACGGTCCTGCTTCAACGCGAAATGCCGGAAGATGAAGCCGAAGAGCTTTTGGAGAAACGAGCATGAAAATAGCGAAAACCTGCCTTGCGACCTTAGCTCTGAGTCTTCCAACCAACTCTTGGTCGCAAGGCTTAGTGCCCACTATGGAACGCGAGTTTGAGTTCTGCGAGGAAAGGCCCGCTGAACCTGAATGGATGCAAAACCTGCATGTCCGCGAAGCTCAGAAACGCCTCACGGTTCAATACATCTATCGCTTTCAAAGCGCCGAGCGTGTGATTGAAGCTGGTGAATGCGCGTGCTCAACACGCTTTCCCGAATGGGAAACAGCAGTTCAGCATTTCAACGACAACTACCTTGGCGGTGATCGGAATGATCTTCGCGAAGCAACCGCCGATTTTCAGAGACGATACAACGAATTGCGCCCACAGGCTCGTGACATCTGCGAACGTGAGGGGCACTGGTAGAAAGGGCTGATTGATGAGCGTCACAAGATATCTGGTCGAGACTGCGGAAGGCTTCCTTGAGGACACCGCTGAAACTCAATTCGGTGCTGTTGCGGCAACTGTCGGGACCATCACAACTCTGGGTGTTACGCTTGTTCTCATCCTGATCGCTATCAACATGGTATTCCAATATCGCTCAATGGACGGGCGAACCGCGTTCTGGCTTGGAGTAAAGATCGCGCTCATCGGGTTATTCGCGCAAAACTGGGTGCAGTTTAACTCTTTCGCGACCGCCGTTCTAAATGGAATTGACAGCATTGCGGGTTCTCTGATCGCTTCCGTTGGCGGCGGGGCGCCAGGCCCCTCCGGTACCTATGCAGAAGAGTTCGATATAATGCTTGCTGCAATGGGCGAGTACCTAAACGCAGCCGGGGAAGAAATGAGTTGGTTCGCAGGCGCAATGCTGTCCGTTGTAGGAGTTTTGATCCTTGCCATTTTAGGCGGCATTGCTGCTTTCTTAGTCATTTTCTCAAAGATACTCATTGCCCTGCTTCTTGGCCTAGCGCCAATAATGATCTTCCTAACCCTCTTTGAAGTCACGAAAGACTACTTCGCCCGATGGCTGTCGGCTCTTGTCTCATTCGCAATGTATCCGATCATTCTGGCCGGGGTGTTTTCCATCATTACTGGTGTTTCTCAATCGCTCTTGACAGAATTAGGTGATCCCGCCGCTGCTCCAAATATTGGCGCACTGCTACCCTTCTTCATGATGATTTTGATGGCGAAAGGGTTCATTCTCGCGACACCGTTCATCGTAAGAGCAATCTCAGGCAATATAATGATGCCCGCCATGAGTGCAGGCATTGGCGGCTCCTACGCCTTTGGTCGCGCCGCATTCGGGTCACAGCAAGCTCAAAACCGATATCTAATGGGCTCTGCCAGTGGCGCTGAATATGCTGGTCTTCGCGCACGGGCGGCGGTCGGGGTTGCACCTATGCCCACGCGCCCTGGAGGGCCGCAACAGCCAGCGAACAGCTCGCCACCCGACTACCAAGCCCAGTTGGACCGGAACAAGCGCATCGGTCGATAGTTTGATCACTTACAAACAGACGGCCCGCAATTCGGGCCGTCTTTCCATATAGAGCCGCACCCCATGCACCAGATCATCGTTGATCAAAACCTTATTCTGCTTGATGGAAAGCCCTTAGCCCTCGTCACTCGGTCCGGCTTAGCTCAGTGGGAACAAGATGGCATCAGCTTCACATTCCGCTATGATCAGATCCTTGACGAAGGCGACAACTATGGAAAATTTCGCTGCCTATACGAAAGAGAAGGAACGCACGAAATCTTTGTCTTGGTTGAGTCGCCATCTTCGCCTGAAGGATTCCGCGTGATCCTGGTCGATCACCCGCCTCACACGCTGCATTGAAATGGCTGCGCTTATTCGCGCACGCCCCCTTCCCCATCGGAATCAACATTACGGGTGTCGTTGAACTCGCACAGCTCATGTAGATCGTCTTCCGTCATAAGACGCGAGACTGCTTTTGCTGGACCCGTTTGGGCCAGCGCCAACAAGAAGCGACGGGCGCAGGTCATTCATGCTTTGACGGCCGAGCCCTCATCGCGATAGCCCAAATTCTCTGTGCCCTCCCCAGTTGCGCGTTCCAACTCTCCGTCTTCGCCGCGCCGGACAAGTGCGGGACCGTTGGCAAGGTCCTCTGCAAATTGGCGCTCCTGCTCAGCAGCAAATGGCGGGACGGGATCAAGCTCGCCGTCTTTCTCGGCCACCTCTGGCATACTCTTCTTCAACTGTTCCAAGCCCTCCATCATACCGTTTAGCTCGACAACATCAGCTTCCGTTGGCGTCTCTAGGCTAAGCTCCACTTGCGTGGCGAGGTCCATTTCGATCTGCCGTTGCTGCTCCGCATCAACCGAAACAACTGCTTTTGCCCGTTTGCGCTTCGGCGTGACGATTGTGGGGCGTTGCGTATCTTCCATTGCCGCCCTTTGGATAGATTCACGTTTTACGACAGCCCGGTCAACTGGCTCGATAGGCAACTTACCTTGCTTTTTCGGTCGCGCCGGCATTGCAGCTGGCGACGGTGATGGTTGCATCGCAGCAGGTTCGGCAACTGGTTCGGACGCTTCAACTGCTGCACCAACTTCCGGTTTTTTGATTGCTTCGTTTTCGTCCGAGGCAGACAGCGAAGTCGCCACCTCTTTTTCTGGGAAAGGTAGATCCCCCGCTTGCTCCCCATGGATGCGCTTGAAATACGGATCGTTGAAATACTCGATACGTTTTGCACGAATAGGCATTTGCGCGTCGATCACCATGACGATATCTTCAAGCGGCAAACGCCTGGCTTCGTCCTCCGGAAGCAATGAAACTTCCTCCGTCCTCACCGATTGGCTGCGACCTTCAAACGGGTTCTTGCCGATTGCACGCGACCGTGTGACCACCTTCTTGGTCGTCTTACCAACGGCCTTGCTCAATTCCTCGACGGTCTTTTCATCCGATGGTGTAAGGTAGAGCTTCACTCCGGCGTTCCCCTGCAAGGCGCGTCGGGTGTTCTCACCATAGATTTCATCAAGCGCCGGGATTGTCTGGGTGACGATTGCAAGATGCCCGCGATACGAACGCAGCGTCTCAATGCTCTTGGAAACGATGGGCATTTTTCCAAGCTTGTTAAACTCATCGAGCATAATCATGACGGGCCACGGTTCATCAGGACCTGGCTCCTTGTCCTGCATCGACGCCAGAAGGTCGGAAAAGAACAACCGGATCAGTGGTGCCATTGGTTCAACCATGAGCGGCTGCACGATCAGATAGACACTGAACGGCTCTTTTCGGATGTTCCGAAAATCGAAGTCAGACGCTTGTGTCGCCGCGTCGATGGCCGGGTTTTGCCATTGGTCCAAGCCCGAAGTCATTAAGAGGGACACATAAGATGTCAGGGTGTCGTTGTTGGTTGATGCCAACCGCGTGAAAATTAGCTTTGCAGCCTCATTCTGGACCTCGACGCCTCGCGCCATGTATTCCTTCTGCTTGTTCCCACCCGATGCAGCGATGCGGTAGATTTCGCCAAGTGTCGGCTTCTTGCGCTGGAATGCCAAAAGACCGGCTGCAACGAACAAGTCGATACCACCTTTCAAGAGGCCCTGAACGCGCTCGTTCTCGTTCTGTAGGAAGAGCGAAGCGAGTAGCTGCAACTCCATCTGTTGCTGTGCCTGGTCCTTCAGCTCGGAAATCCGCAACAACGGATTGTAACGATGCGTTCTGCGGTCCTCGAAGTCGGTTGGCGCAAAGCGGAAGATCTTATCCCCTTGCTTGCGCCTGTGCCGGGCCGTCGCTTCGAAATTCTCGCCCTTCACGTCCAGCACAACGGCTGAACCTTCCCATGTTAAAAGGTTCGGGATCACGAAACCCGTAGTCTTACCTCGGCCTGTGGGCGCGACGATCAGAGCGTGTGGGAACTTCTTCGCGACAAGGTACTTACCGTTGCGCTTTGGCTTCGACATCTTTCCCAGGATAAACCCTGTACCCGGCTTGCCGAAAAAACCGCTCTTCGAAAGCTCGCCGGTTTTTTGCCAATGCGTAAGGCCGAACTTCGTCAACGCCGATCCGGACACTGCAATGCTCATCAACAGGCCAGCGATGCCGAAACCTACCATGATAAGATTCACTAGGCGGAAGTCATCAGGCCGATAGTCGCGCAGGTAAAAGTAGTTTTCAGCTAGATAGAAAAAGTCGATATCCGCCTGAAAGCCCAAATCCTTGAAGGTCAGGACAGCAGACGAAACAACATAGCCAATGGCGATAGCCAACAGCGTCAACAGAAACACTCCAAATGCAATGCGACCCTTACCCATGGACTGGCCCTCCTTCGCGCTCAGAGTCGACCAACCGGTCTTTCTGCAATTCGTATTGCTCCTCTGCAATCTCCTGTACGACCTCTCGATAGGCTTCCGAATTCGCCGTTGCAGAGTCTGATTGAAGATAGGCTTTCGCCGCGTAGAGCCTGTCTAGCCGGTCGTCGGACACGTTCTCCAAGGTGTCGCTGTCGCCGCCACGCAGGCGCTCGATCTGCTCGTCATCAAGCTCTTGCTCGATCTGCTCACGATAGATGAGACCCTGTTCGTCTGTTGCCAGCGACGGCGACACATCATCGGACCTCTCATGCTCGACAACGCGCCGAATTTCCTCATTCTCAATGCGTGTCCCCGCAACGTCACGGATAGCCTCCCTATCCCTCGCCTCATTCGCGATTTCATACGTCCGACCAAGACCACGGGCCAAATGGTCCGGCATGTCGGGGTAGCGTGCGCGAAAGTCATCGGCGACGGCTCTTGAAATGTCGCCACGGTTGTCACGATCAGCCATAACCCTGTCCACTTCGCGGCTGATCTGATCAACACGCTCGCGGTCCTCGATCTTCGCGCCAAAGGGAACGTCGGAATATGGAAGAACTCGTTCCGCTGCCAGCTCCGGTCTTTGACTGAGGTATTCCTCACGCTCTTGCAGAATGCGGGCGCGGGAGGTTTGCTCGATGGCTCCGCTCGCAGCCATAGCTTCAGCCCGCTCATACCGTTGATCGAAACTCTGCGTGTCGGCGTTCTCAGACATGATTTCGTCGCGGACCCGCGAACTCATACGGTCAAGGCTGGTCTGATCTATCTCCATTGCACGTAGATCACGCTCCGCCGTGACATCACCCCGAACACGGGCAAGGTCTGCATCGAACCGCTCCAAGCGCTCGGCCTCAAACCGATCTGCCATTGCACGCTCGCCCTCTGGGTCGTTTGTTTGCCAGTCTTGGAATTCACGGGTGTCCTCACGCACCAACCCGTCACGCATCTGGATGCCATAGCGATCCGCTGTGTCACGCAACAACACATCCGCGCGCTGCGCCTCATCGGCAGTAAGCTGGCCGCTCTGTCGGGCGGCGGATAATGCGGAAAACTCGGTCGCAAGGGACACGCGACGTTGAACACTTCCCTCTTTGGCTTCAAGCCGGTCGCGCTCGATCACCAGTTGCTCAAACCGATCATCGGTATAAGCACGGTCATCCTCACTCCAACCCTCTCGAACATTCGTCTCTATCTCTGACACCAGCTCCCGACGCTCTGCGACGGACATACCATCGGCTTCTGCCTGCGCGATTCCGTTGGCCAACCTGGTCGCTTCAAGCGCATGCTCTCGCACCGTTGCGATGTCAGCGGCTTCAAGCTCCGCTTCCCGCAACTCCTGCTCATTGTTCAAACGGAAGCTGGTCTCATAGGTATCGCCCAAGCCTCGGGTGACATGATCCGGCATGTCGGGGTAGCGATCCTTGAAATCAGACGCGACGGCTTCGGAGATCGACTGATTGGCAGGCGCACGGTCAAGAATGATCTCAATCTCCCGATCAAGCCGATCTGCAAGCTCCTGATCCGTGATCCGGCCCCTGCCCTCTTCGTCGGTGCGATAGACCGCGCCAGGATCAGAGAGGATTTCGGGCCGCGTTTCGAGATAGGATTGTTGCTCTGCCTCGATCCGGTCGAACGCGCGGTTTTCAATTTCGACGGCACGAGCCTCAAGCTGTGCTTCGTTGACCCCCTGCCCTCGCAACTCCTGCCGGATCGCACGCGTCGTCTCGTCAAACTGCTCTTGATCGAAGTGAAAACGAATTTCCCGCGCTTCCTCAATCACACCATCATCACGCAGCACCTCTGCACGTTCCAGCGTCACGCCTAATTCAACATGCACTTGGTTCAACCACTCTCGTGCCGCTTCGAGGTCATCTTTGCGCTCAAGGTTCAGCCCCTGAGCCTGTGCAACCTTGGAAAGATCATCTGCTACCCACTGCTGCTCAAGTGCAGCGTTTGGTGCGCCTGTTTCGATCCGGTTCACAACGGTTTCAGTATTGATCCCCGTGCCGCGCAGCGCATTGTCGATCTGTGCCCGCGTAGTTCCATCATTTAAACGGCCTGTAAGCTCGCTGTTGATATTCAACTCCGAGTAAATGCCGCCATCGGACGGCCTCTGTTCAAGTGTTGCAGACCGAAGGCCAAGAGGCTGCATTCGTCGCACACCCGCCTGAAGCTGGTTCAAGTCGCGCTGCTTTTGTGCCCGCTGACCTTCTGGCAAGCCAGCGATCCGCGCCTGAACTTCTTCAACTGTATCAGCATAGCGGCTTTTCAGTTCATCAAAGTCTTCAACAACTCCCATGTACACATCTCCATCTTGTTCGACTTGTGATCCGTTACCCAAAAGCTCGGCGGCTCTTTGGAGGGCTTGAGCAATTTCTTCTCGACTGTCTTGAGACGCCTCGGCAGCAAGCGAGTGATACACAATCCTGGTGCTTGCAATCTCAGCGAGGGTACGGGCCAAATCCTTGCCGACACGCTCGCGCGGAGCTGGCTCACGGATGATACCTTTTGCTGCATCCTCTTTGACCGCGTAGACTTCTCTCGTTCGGGGTGCGTAATGCACCACACCACGGTCTATTCGACGTGTCGCCTCTAGCTTGACGCCATACTTTTCGGCCTCTTCCACCATTGCGAGGCGAAAATCGTCGTAGTTAAAGCGGTGATCCCGGCCCAAGTAGAAAAACTCCCCCTCTTGGGAACGTCTATTAAGGACGATGTGAGCGTGGGGGTGATCCCGGTCCTTATGGACTGCGATTACGTAGTCAAAATGTCCCTCGTCGGTTTCAAAGAACCGCTCGCAAACATCCGAAGCGATATCGCGGACGTCCTCAGACCTAGTGCCTTTCGGAAAAGACATGAGCATGTGCGTTGTGTTGCCCATTTTGGGGCGGAAACCGCTATCCCACCGTTCTGCAAAACGATCCGTGAGTTTCTTGATGTCCTTCTCATCGAACTTGGTCTTCCCGTCGAACGTGCCCCGACTGTCAACGAAGTGAGAAAGCTTATTGTCACGCGTGATGTAGGATAGCTGATTACTGAGTTGGCCCTTTGTGTGGGTGCCGCCATTCTTGATCGCCTTGAACACCGCAGCTCGATGGCCCCGTGCAGCACGGTAGAGCTGGCCCGCTCTCTTGCTGTTCAATCCCTGCATGGAGCCGCGCACACGGTCCCAACCCTCGCGGAAAACCTCGCCGGTAACGGCCTCGACTGCGCTATTTCGTGCCAAGGGCAAACTCCCTCAATACATCATCAACAGTCACTGCCATTGCCGAGTTTCGACGCCTGACCAAAAGGTCGATCTGATCACCCATCTCCAAAATCGTGCCCGCTAGCGCGCGGATTTCCTCATACTGCCGGTTAGACCAAGGCGGAGGCAGTCCTCTTTTCTTCGCCTCATTCATTCGGCGGGCAATCTGCGTGATGTTGTTGCCGACGCGATTGAGCGCTGCACGGAAGCTCGCAAGCTCGCCGGAAAGATGTTCATCTGGCACGAAGATGCCGTTTGTCGCTTGCATCAAGGCCCGCAAACCGTCTGCACGACTATCGAAACCATGCTTTGCAAGCTCGGCGTCGAACGCTTCCATTTCATCTGGGGTCACAGTGACGCTGGCCGCAGCGGTTCGAATGCCCGTGTCACGGCGTCGGTCTTTTTCTCGTTTGATGGTGTAGTCGATTGTTCGCCTAGTCACACCAAACCGCTGTGCAAGCCTCGGCTTTCCTACGCCTTTTGCCGCTTCGCGGACAATCACGAGGCGTTCAGATTGAGTGAGGATGCGACCTTTGGGCATTAGAACAAAGAACCCCTATTTCCTGCCATCATCATAACTGATGTCATTACAATAATGCAGTCGTTGAGACCATACCCTATTATTGTAGTGTTATCAGTTATTCCGTTTCTCGCCGAGATTCACGGAATCGAGGCTGTCGAGCCGATGGCGAGACCGGCCCAAAAACCGAAGGTGACGGCCCCATTGGAGAAAACGGCTCGCTGAGGGCCGCAATTTGCTTTCAGCCGCCCTACCCTATAAAATCCAAAAGCAAGCCTGTGCGGCCCCTCAGCGCCGCCCTGTGAGCCGATTTTGCTCCCAACCGTCTCCCGAGTTTTCGGAGTGGGCTACAATGGTCGCTATTTCGTCTCCATCTCCGCCATCCACTGCGCACTATACACTGTGCACTATTCACTGCGCACTACTTCTTCCGCACTATACACTGGACATCTTACCTGCAACCCTATACCTTGAACACTGTGCCGCGATCACTGTGCAACCTACATACAGCACTGCGCCGCAGACCGCTGACACTGAACCAGCGACACTGATCACTGTACCGCCGACACCTACCACCCGACCACCGGCACTATTCACTAGGCATCGAACACTGAGCCTTATACCACCTTCCACCATCACTGCGCCTTAGTTCTTATGCACTACACCTGCATCACTGCACACTTGACACTGCACAGCGTTCCGCCGACAACGTACACTAAACAACCAACATTGAGGCGAAGCAGATGGCAAATGAAGACATGAAGGTCGTCGCCGTTATGAGTCGAAAAGGCGGTGCCGGCAAAACGACACTGATCCGCGCACTCGCAAGTGCGGCAATGCGCGACAAAAAGCGATGCATCATCTTTGACACCGACCCACAACAAGGAATGATGAACTGGGCCACGTCGCTCGGGATCAATGATCCTCTTTTGACAGTCGAACATTTGGAATTTTCAGACGAGCTTGGCACCAAAACGGACGAAGCCTATGAATCCGGTGACGTTGATTACATTTTTGTGGACACGATGGGCGCGGCGGGCGCTTGGGCCGATGATCTGGCAGCTGCCAGCGACGTTATCATCCTCCCCATGAAACTAAGTATGGACGACTGGAAGAGCACTAACGACACATTCGAATGGTATAAGGGCCTCGCCGACCGCGCCGAAAATCCAGAAGCTCTTCCTTCCTTTCACGTCGTCCTTTCTGATGTACCGGCCAAGCAGAGCAAGACCGAGCTCGAATTCGAAGACCGGGCCTTTGATGAATTCCCGGTTGTTTCCCATTTCTTCATGTCCCGCAAACAGCATCGCGAAGCATCGAAAGAAGGATTGCTACACACCATAGCCCAAGCGAAACGCTCCGGCATCAATCCGCTTGGACGAGTACACGCCAAATATTTTGATGAGGCCTTGGACGAAGCTGCTGCAATCCTCAAAGAAGTTACGGAGGCCGCATAATGCCCCGCAAACAGAGAACCGCTATCAAGGGCAGTGACCCGAAGTATCATTCAAACCTACCAAGAAAGTCAGATCAGACGCTGCAGCCAGCACTGGAACCCATTGCCTCCGAAGCCGCTCCAAGAAAGATCGCGAGCGACTCCGGGCCCAAACGGCGTGACAAACCCGTCGCTCCCGCACCTAGGCCAAAAGCCACGCCGAAGCCAAAGACAAAACCTCAAGTAACAGCATCTCCGGCGCCGTCTGACGCTACCCGTGAAGTTCATCTAACTGCTGCAATCACCCGTGTGCACGGTGCGGCCATAGACAATCTTGTTGCTAAGGGCATCGACCGCAAGGTTCCAATCCGCTTAGCAGGGCGCAAGGCCGTCCAGCTCTTCGATCCTAAACGCGAATTCATTGAAAAACCGGAGGCGGATCGCCTGCCTATCCGCGATGGTTATCAGACCACGAAGCGCGTCAACGCCGAACTGATCGACCATCTGCGCACCGAAAATGATCCTTACGGCTTATCATCTGATACCGCCATGCTGCGCGGGCAGTTCGAACCGCTGTTTTGGAAGTGCCTTGATGAGGTTCTGCAAGAGCTGGCACAGAAGTAGCCAAAGAAATACCGCGTGAAGCGCGGCATTGCATAGAACAAGAGACAACACGCCCTCCGCTTCGCTCTAGGCGCGTCGGCATCTATCTTAGCCTTAATCCGCCTGCCATCCGGCCCCGGCTCTCAACAGGGGTTGTGATGTCGCGCGAGCGCGCCAGCCTCCGGGCAAAAAATCGGCACCCCCACGCACTGCGCGGTCCCCCCAATTTTCCGCCCTACGGCCCCCTGTCTTCGAACCGTCTCCGGACGCAGGTCGGGCTACGCCCTCTCTGCTCTGTCCAGTCGAATGGCATGGGGCCATTCGGCTGGTCAGTTCAGCCGAGGCTTCGCCACCGGCGGAAGGGGGCTCAAACCCCAACCGCACCGCAAAAGGATTTGAACATGGTGCGAAAACGGAAGATTGAAGGAAAAGCCGTCGCCCGCATTCTCGATGCCAAAACGCGAGATATCGTCGGATATCTCTATGAATGGAACACAGGGGCGCGAACACCGAAATGGTTTGACGACGTAGTGCGGGAGGACGTGATTTACGATTATGCCTGATATGTTCTCCATGCGCAGCGACGATGACACGGTAGATGTCGGTATTGTCTACTCGCCATCACCAGAAACGCTCCGAGTATTCGGTGCGTCTTACATGCAAGACAAGGAAACCTCTGGCTCCCTAAAGATCCTCGATCCGAAGGGCGCAACATTTGCTACGTTTGATGTCTGGCAAAGTAAGTGGGTTCTCACCGCCGAAATGGAGGCGTGATCTTCCAATTTGACCCAAAAAATGCTAGGCTGGCTCCGAAAGGAAGCCTGCCTATGCGTTTCAACAATCGCCTTTTTTCACTGCTGATCGCTGCACTTGCGGCGTCTCCCGCGATAGCATGGGACCACGATTTCACGCGCGGACTCGATCTGTATTCCACCACGGATAACGGGGCAACAATTCGCCTCGTCTGTGATCCCAACCGTGTCTATGGCGGCACGGAAAGCATGGTCTTGATCGTCTTTGGAGGCAACTCAGACCTGAACACCACGGCAACACTGACTTTTCCAGACGGCCAAACAATCACCGCCTCGCTCGTTCATGGCAGGCTTTCAAAACGCGACCTTGCGGAACATATCTGGCAACCACTCTTGGACGGCCTCCGCAACACCGAAAGCGTTGAGCTGACCGTTGGCACGGCGTCGGTTACAATGAACCTAGGCGACGCGCCCGCCTTCACCTGCATCTGAATAGCAGAGCCCCCGCTTTCGCGGCGGAAAACGGGGGCTCCGGCCGACACCGGCCAACAGGGAGTATCTTCATCCTAGCAGCATGGCGGCGTTTTTCACGATGAATTCATATTGCCATGATGGGGCAGGGGGCTAAGCGGCCTCTGCAATCTCTCCGGCTTGTTCCATCAGGTAGTCAGCGGATCGCTGCGCCGCCGCTGCTGCTTTGACAATCGCACGCTTGTCGTCGCGCAACACTTTCAACCACGACTGAACGTAAGCCGCACTGTCCTCGATGTGGCCCGGCTGAAAACCAAGCTGCGCGCCCATCATCGCCGACGAAATTTCGGCAACGAGTTCTTCCATCGCATAGACCGCATTCCCAAACTTGGACCCTGCCTTTTCGTTCGTCCGATCGCACCGGCGCTTGTGACCTGTTGCATGGGACAATTCGTGAAAAAGGGTTGAATAAAAAAGCTCTGCCGCTTTGAACTTTGACAACTCCGGCATGTGAACCTTATCCAAGGACGGCACATAGCAAGCGCGGTCCCCGCCTTCCTCAAAGCCCACACCCATATTCTCGATCATGTTCGCGGCAAAGTGCGAAAGCTGCTCGATGGGCCGGGTATTCAGTGGTTCAGCTTCATCAGGTGTCGGGAATTGATCCTCTAGCCCGTCGATCTGCTGAACATTGAACACCCGATAGGCTTTCAAATAACCTCGCATCTTGGCATCCGCGTCACCCTCGGGCGCTCCCTCCTTCGCTTCGAAAGTGCCGTATTTCACAACAAGGGATGACTTCTCGCCCTTGCGGACCATACCGCCCAAATCCTTTGCCTGCTTGAACGTCATCCAAACAGGATTGCGATAGCCCTGCGCCCATGCCTTGAGGCTCAACAAGACATGATTGATCCCGCGATATCTGTCTCCGGTAACGCGAAAGGGCAAGGCAGCGGCATTCGTCTGCCAAGGGCATTCCCACGGTTTCACACCTTGTTCCAGTGCCTCAATTATCTGGTTTGTGACCTCCGCATAAACATCAAATTTCGCCATGACAGTTCTCCTTTGTGGTGTCGCTTGGGTCTGTCGCCCAATGGATCGGGTTTTTTGGACAGCGCAGAATGCGCCTGCTCCTGAAAACCTGAATGCGATGAAAGGAAGGATTGGGAGGATTTGAGCGAAATCGACGGACTGGCGCGGGCAGGAGGTGCAGCCGACAACACGGGTCTGTCTATTTCGCTTAAATCCGGCGGCATCCCTGCCGCTAACGTCCCGCAGAGGCGTTCGGCTTGCCCGAATCCCAAGGGACCAGGATTAGCGTGATCGCAGATCGCATTGCCCACTGGATCACCTTTATATGTTCTGCTTATGTTCCCCACCATGGGGAGCAAGGCACCACATCGTTATGACATCATGGACAGGGAATTCCCGGTCCGCATAAGCGTGCGAGCAGATCCGATGACAAACGAGCTGACCAGACAATGGCTGCAACGTCATGTCGGGACCGGCAATTATGCCAGCAAGCCCCACACACTGTGGTCATCGCAAAAAGCGCATTGCATCTACTTCCGCTCGCTGCACGCCGCGACCAGTTTCGTCTTGGGATGTCCGCACATTCAACTTGTTGGGGAGCCGTATCGCGGGCCTTATAAGTAGGAGGGGGCTGTCTGCCCCCGGCGCTGCGCGCCTCCCCCGAGGATATTTTCGGCAAGATGAAAAGGAAATTTGAGGATGACTCACGATCACCCAAGCTCAGGCGATGTTGCATTGGCAATCATCATGACCGTTCGGGAAATTGAAGGCCCAGACGTGAAAGGGGTACCTGGGCGCTTAGTTTGAATTGTCCGGAGCATCTCAAGCATTGGTGCAAGAGCGCGATCATCGGCGAAGCTCGCCGTGATCGCGCCGAAACAAAGACAGACGGTGTGAATTCGATACGGCCATGATACACTGGACCTATGCGGAATCCCCTTCGATCTTTGCTTGAGCTTCGCCATCGGGTAATCGCTCAAAAAAACGCGCATGAAGACTGGCAGGGGCGTGTTGTTGAACCAATCCTAGCCAGCGGCCACGATCAACTGCTGACAGAAGCATATCGACACCGCACTCGCGCGGTTCTTTTGTCGTTGCTGATTGGCTGTTTCGTGGTCGTTGACATGGTGGCCTATGTGATGTGGGACATTTCATGGCTCACAAATCAGGCGTTCTATTTGATGTTAGCCGTGTGCGCCTTCGGCACCTTTTGGACGGTGCGCGAGACTATGCACCATGTCAGATCGCACCTCGAAAAAATGCGCCAGTGGCTCGATCAAAACGAAGCATTTTATCGGGGCTGAGAGAGGTTGGTGGTGTCTAGGGCGATTTCTTCGACCATGACGGCCACAATCTGCTTATCATCCTTGATCCGCCACCGAACCACGCTAACGATGCCCTGAAAGTCGTCGATGTGAATTTCATCTCCCACCCTTGGCAATGCCTCCAGAATGTCGAGACGAGTTGCATGGATCAACTCGTAGTCGTCCCCTCGTGGCGTGTAAAAGTTCACGAGCATAGCGAATGCCTCTTTGATATAGGGGGGGAGGGGCTTTCGGCCCCCGGCGCGTCGCGCGGCCCCCGAAGGTGTCTTAAGCAATAGGCCCTTGGGCCTCGTTGTTGTCCAGCCCATCAAAAAGATCGCCTTGGTCGATCTGCCATGACGCGGCGGGCAGGGGTTCCACCCCTGTTGTTTCAATGGTGACTTTTGACTGTCGTTCACGCTTGCCGCCTGAATCCGTGCGGTAGGTCTCACCGATAAGGACGTGAAAGCGGTTCGCCTGCTCTGGATCGCTAGTCAGGCAATAGCGCTTCGCTGAACCTTTTCGGCCCAACCATTGCGCGTGGTTCTCTTCGCCGCGCAGGTATTCGATACATTCGAGAATGTTGCGCTTGTCGGCGGCTGTGATGTGCAGACCTTCAATCAGTCGGACGGTGCCTTTCATGACACACCTACTGCGATAGGCTTTTCAATAAGGTTGGTTTCGCCGCCGCAGTCTTCACAATCGGCGGCGTCATAAACGACTACGACTTCCCACATCTGCAGTTCTGGGCTCCATTCAACGCTGGCGTCGCGCCGGACGTTTTCGCATCCGCAGATTTTGCAGTGAATGGTGATCTGTTGGGGCGGGCAGGGGACGTTTCCCATAACGGTTCTCCTTCGTGGTGTCGCTTGGGTCTGTCGCCCAATGGATCGGGGTTGAGGGACAGCGCGGATGCGCCCTCTCCTGAAACCTCGAATGCGATGAAAGGAAGGATTAGGAGCGCGCGAGGGAAATCGACCGGGGGTGGTGCGGCCCGCAGCCGAAGGCGAGGACACGGCCCCGTCTATTTCACTTGCGCGCGGCGGCATCCCTGCCGCTCACGTCCCGCTGTGGCGTTCGGCTTGACCGAACCCCAAGGGACCAGGAAAGAACGGATCATCTCGAACGTCAGATAACTTTGACCTTTCCGTCGAAAACTGACCTAATTCTCGAAATCATGATCGGCTATCGTTGATAGTCGTGGCCGGGAATAACAGAAAGCTCATTGGGTTTTGGCACGTAGAACCGGGAAAACCCTGAAAAAGTGGGAAGTGGCTATCGTGAAAGCGATGCTGCAAAAGAACTATGTCCCGCAAGACGTTCACGCCTATTTTTCAAGACCAACTCGCTCAGTCAACCAAGCTCGGATATCCCAAATCAAAGATGGCAAGATGCACGCTGGGATCAAACCGGCGAGCGACTTGGAACTGGATGCTTTTCTGAGTGCATGGCCGGACATAGACCCTGTAACGGGGCTTCATCTAAGGGGTGATGAGTTACTCATTAAGGCGCGGGAGGCGATGATTGCGGCTGTTCATACTTTTAACAGCGCCGGACTGTTTTTCCGCGCGGAACTGTTCATCGTCACAAGCGAAATAGCTTGGACGTACCTGATGCACGCCTACTACAAGAGGGAAGGGGTCGATTATCGGTACAAGAAGGCTGGGGTGGTACAGAAAACAAAACATGGTGCCGATAAATTTTGGGAACTCGGTCAATGCCTCGCTCACGGCGGGTGTCCGGTTGAAAAAGGCGTCATTGATAATCTCAACTTTCTGACAGAAATTCGACATGAGATTGAACATCAATCAACTGACCGCATTGACGATGCTCTAAGCGCCAAGCTGCAAGCGTGTTGCATCAACTTCAACGACGCAATCAAGACCCTCTTTGGCAAAGAGTTTGCGTTAGAAAAACGGTTGCCGATAGCACTTCAATTCGTCACCTTCGATGGAGCGCAGAGGGCCGGTTTAGTCGGTCAGGACTTGCCGCCAAACCTGGCGGCTGCAATGGATGACTTCCACAATGGATTGACCGATGCAGAACAAGCCGACCCCAAGTTTCGCTATCGCGTAGCCTTTGTACCAAAGGTAGCAGGCAAGGCTTCAAAAGCTGACTTGGCTGTCGAATTTGTCAAAGCTGGTACACCGGAGGCAGAACATGTTGAGAGAGTGCTTCTGAAAGAAACAGAGCGCCCAAAACACCGCCCTATGGAGGTGGTTGCCAAGGTAAAGGCAGCTGGTTTTCCAGAGTTTGCAATCTTTGATCATACTCAGCTGGTGAACCAGCTCGACGCACGGAACCCTGGGAAGGGGTATGGCGTCGATGTTGCTGGCCAATGGTATTGGTATGATGGATGGCTTGAGAAGGTCATGGAAAAACTCAATGAAGGATGGACCCGCTAACAGGTTTCGCGAGCGCTACGACGCCATCAGAAGTAAGGTGCCGAACACGCACATCATAGCACCTGAAATGCGCTGAAACACCGGGATCTTGTCTGCTGCAAATGTTGAGGCAACACTGCCACCAAGCGCATATGCGAAGATCGCAATAGCTTCCATGATGAGAAAGGCCGCTCCGAGCATCGCGTAGCTTTGCCAGTAGGCGTCCAAGATGACGAACTGTGGGAAGAATGCAGCGAACGTCAAAATTGCTTTCGGGTTACTGATAGCCAACAAGGCTTCAGTCCTGAAAGCGATTTTCATAGAAACAGACTTATCCAGAAACTCTTCCGATTTAAGCGTTTTTGCGCTCCGCCAAAGCGCGATGCCAAGCCATATGAGATAAGCAGCGCCGATAGCTTTGGCGATGCCAAAGACGAACGGAGATGCAGTCAGAAGAAGACCAAGACCCAAGGCGCTCGCTGCAATCATAGGAACAAAGACGATCAATCTGGCGATTGCAGCTTTTTGTGCGAAAGGAACGCCACACTTTGCGCCATGCGTCATCGCCAACAGGTTGCTTGGCCCACAGGCCATATTGAGCGCAAAGCAGGCAGGCAGAAAGATGATCCAATCAACCATTGTGAGGAGCTGACCCTACTCCCCCAACGCGGCAATCAGCGTATCTGCAATGAGATCGCATTCGGCCAGTGTTAGGCGAGCTGGGAGGCGCAGATCACATGCACGCATCAACATTGCGCGGGTCTGCGGAAGGTCTGGCACATCGTCCAGAAAACCCCAATTCCAGTAGGCCCGCGAGTTGTTCTTTGAACGGCCAAAAACCTGAATATGCAAACCGCGTCGCTTGGCGTCACCGACAAAAGCATCCACCTCGTCATCTGAAAGGTGAGGCAGGTTGAACTGCAATGAATCTGGTGCGCGCATCTCCGCTGGATAGGCGGCTGGTACTTGCACAGAGTTGATCGCACGCAACCTGTTGGCGACATGATCGTGGTTGCGGCGGCCATCAAGCACCCGCTGATCCAAATGCTCCAGCTGTGCCCGGATCAGAACTGCTGAGAGTGTATTCAGGCGCAAACCGAACATGGGCATGTTGTTTTGGACACGGGCCATCACATCGGCCGGGATATCGTGATGCTGCCACTTATCCTCATAGGAACCGTGCATCATGATGGCGCGGGCCATCAGGTCTGGATCGTCCGTGACCATGATCCCGCCCTCACCAGAATTCAGAAGTTTGTAGGACTGGAAGGAAAAACAGCCGATTTTTCCGAGAGTACCGATCTTGCGGCCATCCCATGTGGTCCCTAGCGAATGCGCAGCATCCTCAACCACAGGAACACCGGCTGCATCACATGCGGCCATGATGGCGTCCATATCGGAGGTATGGCCCCGCATGTGGCTTATCAGAACGGCATCAACCCCCGGCAGTTTGTGCCGAAAGTCGTCCAAATCAATTCGATAGTTCGACCCGCATTCGCACAAGACGGGAACACAATCTGCGTGGACCACTGCTGAAGGCACTGCAACGAAAGTAAAAGCAGGGATCAGAACCTTCGCACCGGGCTGCAAGTCCAAAGCCATTAGCGAGAGAAACAACGCTGCTGAACAAGATGAGACGGCCAAAGCATAGCGACTGCCAATTTTCTCGGCGAAGTCTCTTTCTAGTAGGGTAACGGGCGACTCTGCCGTTGTGTAGCGGTACAGGTCGCCATTGCCCAAAATCCGGTTCACTTCGGACATGGCAGACGCTGGAATTGGCTCTGCGGCGGTCACATCGGGCATTTTCGTCGCGGTTGTCTCGCTCATCCGTAAGCCTCCATGAGTTCGTTCCCGCCTATGAAATCAAGACCACGTTGCTCGCCGTATTTTCGCGCGTTGCCATACGTTGTCGAATGGCCGGTTTCCGCGTCGATCATCTCGGAGGCGACGACCATCGGGAACAAACCCTGATTTAATGCGAGGGCCAGAATGAGTTCGGTGTGCCCGTTTCTCTCTTTGAGAAGACCTTTTGTGCCGACGATTAGAGGAATATGCCCGGGCGCACGAAACAGTCGCGCAAAGTCCTTGGCCTCGCCTTCCTTTAACAAATCACAAAGCTCGCGAACTGTACGCGCAGTCTCAACATGAGAACAGCCGGTCTTGTTTTCCCTGAAATCCAAGGTGATGGAAAAACGAGGGTCAAAACCGGGTGTTGGCTCCGACAACGCCCTGTAGATCGAGTTGGGGTCTGCATACTTGGAAACAAAGTCCAAATATGTGTCCAAACCCAAAGTCTGACCCATCTGCCAACTGATGTAGACAGTTAATGGCGCTCCAGCATTGAGACGCAAATCCGCTACCGCCTTTGCGTCAATTTTCTCGGCAAGATAAATAAGATCGGTTTCGGCTTCTCGATCATCAAAGTCATAAAGAAGGATTGGTTTTCCTTCTAATAGGCTACGGGCTGCATTCTCAAACTTCTTCATATTTTACCTCCTGCGCCAGCGACAGCATTGTTTGATGTTCGGAATTACGATCCGAGCCGAACCAAATAGCGCCCTACACGCGCGACTGGCAATGAGTGCGGTCGAGCACATGAGCGGTTAAACGCGCAACACGACGAGGATCAAAGATCCGATGCCCCATGCGATTGAAACCCGCAAGGGCGGATCGCCGTGGTATGCGTGACCATGTGAACGCGGAAGGATGTGGCTCAGAGAGACACGCCCTGGCGCCAGAGTTCACAGGGAAAGCAGGGCACGGTGTTCCGGGCGTAAGCCGGTCTGCCGGCTGAAGCCTGAACAGCGCGGTGACACGTCTGAAAGACGGGGCAGGGGCCCCAAAGCTGCTCGGTGCCCTTCATTTTCACCATCACGCGGATTCCATGCTGCACCGCAACCTCATCGTCCGGACAGATTTTTGCTGCTTTACGCTGACACGCGCGCGCAAGATCGAAATGGATGCGCTGCGCCAGCTCGTCGATCATATCGCCATGCTGGTCATACCGCACGACGCGGTAGGGATGATCGAAAATGCGGCCCATGTGCCAAGCCATAGATGTTCTTTCTATGTTCTCGCAAGGCAAGAGTTGTGAGCGAAAGGAAAAAGGGGCTGTCTGCCCTCGGCGCAATGCGCCTCCCCCGAGGAAATTTCTGGCAAGATGAAAGACAAGCTGAATCGCGATAAGGTTACGCTGTAAATCAAGGTTTGATGCGGAAAGATGTGCAATCTCTACTCGAATACGACGGCCAGCGAAGCCATGCGCCAGCTGTTCAAAGTGGATGCGACACGCGACCATTTGGGCAATGCGCAGCCGCGTCCGGGCATTCATCCGAAAGGGACCGCCCCGGTGGTCGCGCTCGATGATGAGGGCAAGCGAGAGCTAGTGGAAATGTCGTGGGGTTTTCGGACGCCGAAGGTGTCAAAAGTCACGGGCAAGCCCATCAAACCGGCGGCATGGAACAATGCGCGCGATGACAAGCTGATGAAGTCAGGTCTCTGGAAAGGCAGCTTTGCAGATCGGCGGTGTTTGGTCCCGGTGTCGAGTTTTAACGAGACAAAGGGACAAAAACCGGCGACGGACTATTGGTTTGCTCTCGCGGGTGAGGGTGACGATCGCGCACCCTTCGCGATAGCCGGGCTTTGGCGGGTTGAAAGAGAAGATCTACTTGAACCGGAGCATCCGCGACGTGTTCATACGATGGTCACGACAGAAGCAAATGATCTTATCAGGCCCATACATGCGAAAGGCCGAATGCCGGTGATCCTCAGACCAGATGACTATGAGACTTGGTTGACGGGATCGCTGGACGAGGCCGCGGCGTTGTTGAGGCCCTATCCTTCTGATGAAATGCGGATCGTCCTGCAGGGCGTCGGGGAGAAGCGCGATGAAGCTGGCCTTTGATGTCAGGCAGATGAGTGCTGCGCTTTGACCAGCTCGTCGGCGATAAGGCCGGTGATACTCGCATAAGCGATAGCACCGTCTGGCCGCTCGGTGCGGGCCAAGGATTTCGCAATCTCGTCTGGCCGGTGCCCGTGCTGAAGCAAAATCGAGATGAGGACGCAGGCGTCTTGAATCTGGAACTCAAGGGCTGATCCCGATTTGAAACCAGCGGAGTAGAAAACCTCGCGGGGCCGTCCGTCCTCGTTGGGATCGTAGCCCACGGATAAATGGATCGTGTGGCCGTCTGGCGTCTCGATGCGCCGCGTCTCTGTCAGGCGTCTCTTGGGCAGGTTGTGCCGTGGATCGGGTTTGTCTTTCATGCCGCTATCCTCGCAGATTTGGCGTGTTTGTCGCCCGAAAAAGCCGCCGCCCGGGAGGGAGGCGACGGAGTTTGCCGTGAGTGGCATTCGGGTCTTTTTGCCCTCTGCTCGATCTCTGGGTGTTGGGGGCGGCCTGGGCCGCCCCTTGGCTGGCTCAGGCAGCCAGTGGGACCAGGCGGTATTCACCTTCAGGGTCTTCTTCGGTGCGCAGAGCGTTCACGCGGACCTGCTGGCCGTTCACCATGACCGAGAGGGAGAGGTAGTCGTTGCCCGCTTGGCTGGTCTGCTCCCAAGCCGATCCGATACGGATGATACGGTTGCGCGGGGTGCGGGTGGTGATTTCGAAGTCCGGGTGCGTTTCTTTGGTCTTGTGGGGGTTCTTCGTGAGCGTGATATCCACGTCGAAGGTCAGCGACGCGATCCAGCCGGTGATTGCGTCGTCGTCAGTGCGGGTGATTTTTCCGTCGATTGCCATTGGTCTTCTCCTTTGTTTCGATGGGGATAAACAAGAAGGGATCGAATGAAGGATGCAGGTGGAAAAACGGAAGGTTCGCCCGCAGGGTGAAAGCCGAGCCGAAGGCGGTTTTTCTGCTTGCTGAAGCTCAACAGGGTGTCGTGATCGTAGCCGCAGGCAAAGATCTTCGAACACGAGCTGAAGGAACATTCTTCAGGCGTTGCCTTCATCCCCATCAATAGAGAAACAAAGGGGATGACCGGTGGTGATCGACCAAATCACTCTGACGACATATCGCAATTTTCGGTGATCGCCTGAGCGGCTTCCTCTTGTGGATATTCTCTTCACGCACCCGCAAAGCCAAGGATAAGCGCCCAAACGGATCAGCACCCAATCCCGTCGATTCCGCCTCGCTTCAAAGGATCGGCACGGCAGACCTGACGGGGTACTTGCCTTGGAATTATGGTCATAAACGGCCATACTGGACGCGCCCAAACTCTTGCCAGCGAAGACCCATTTGGAGGTTCGTGATCCTGCTATGCTGAGACGGCCTAGAAAGAGACCAAGCCGCTCCCGACCATGGAAAGGACGGCGATGGCGAATACCACGCGACACGGTGCTTCCGGCCTTTCTGCTCGTCCTTCTTGGGCTGTGGCTTTATGATCCTGACACGCTCAAACAAGCGACGGCGCGGGTACAAACGTCCACGGTGCAAAGCGTCGATCCAAACCGCATGACGGTGGTAGACGGAGACACGGTGCGCCTCGCTGGTGAAACCATCCGCCTGGTTGGCTTCGACACACCGGAAACCTACCGTGCGCAATGCAACGCAGAACGTGCGCGGGGCGATGCGGCGACAGAACGGCTTCGCGAATTGCTGGCCCGGGCATCATCGGCACGACTGGCCTATCTGCCGCGCCGCGACCAATACGGACGCGATCTGGCGCAGCTAATGCTGGATGGCCAGGACGTGGCCGACGTCATGGTGGGCGAAGGGCTGGCTCGGCGTTATAGCGGCGGACAGCGCCAGTCATGGTGTTAGACGTTCTCGATGGCGTCTAACCTCTGACGGTCCCAACCTGTTTTCCTGAACCGTTCGGGTTCACTTGAAGGAAGCAACCCGTACAGTTCAGATAAGACGTCATCAGCGAAGGGGCTATTTCGGCTGCGCCTGCCAAGATGTCTTTTACCAATTGCCGATCTTCACTCTTTGCCGCTTGTTCAAACAAAACCTGACGGTTTGAATTCGGTATCGCGAGGTCCCAAAGGTCTTTGTCTTCTGTTTCTGCGCAGTGGACCATGTAAGCCGCGATGTATTTCACGCCTTCACGCGCGAAGGACGTTCTTTCGCCCAAACTCGTGTCTTCAAAAGCCTGCCAAACAACGTCCGACGCAGATGTATGGGCCTCTACGACGCTCGCAACATCGTTATGAACACCACCAGTGTCGCGGACTTTCTCAACCCAGTCGTTGTATCTCTTGATATTGGATAGTTGGGCCATGGTCGTTCTCCTCGTTACTTGGGCGCAAATTTCATTTCATAAGGTCTCGCCAATCCATATCTGATCCCATCTTGCTCGAAAAAACCGCTGTATCCTAGAAACCATGCGCGATGCAGGCCGTTTCCCGCCAATGCCCGTCTCACCCACTTAGGCAGTGCATTACCCGCATAGCCCCAAAGGTAAATGCGGTGATGTAAGGCATTAGTCATCATAGTGCTTCCCTTGTTCGATTTCTGAAAACGCGTCATTTTCGGGCGGTTCCGTTGAAGGATACAAGGCCGGTTTTCAACAAGGCCGCAAAAAAAAGACCCCGCTGCATGGATGCAGGCGGGGCCAAGTTGATCCTCACCACAAGGATACGAAACTGTCAGTCTGTGGGTGCATGAGCGATAAAGTCAGGCATAGTCGTAAATCACGTCCTCACGCTCAATATCGTCCGTCCACTTTGGCTCGATTTGCCCTGTGTTCCATTCAAAAAGATGTCCAACGACGGCGCGTGTTTTGGCATCGAGAATGCGAGCCACTGCTTTTGCCTCGATCTTTCGATTTCCCTCCCGCGCACCGGCTTGGTCCTGGCGGCGAGCGTTTGGGACTGGATGACTACGGGATGTACAGTCAGGCATGAGAGTCCTCCAATTCACCAAGACGCAAGAACAGGTCGGACGCCAACACGCGGTCAGCCATGGCCCGTTTGCGGTCCTTGTTCTTCGATGCAGCGGCTTGCAGGTGGTGATAGGCCGCATGTCGTTCGGCCAGCGGGTAACTGTCAGGGTCTTCAGCAATGTCGCGGGCCTTCAGGACCGTGACAAACAGGTCAGGTGTGGCAAACAGGTTGGCAATCCGCGCCCCGCCTGCATCCGTCTTGGAAAGCGGAAAAGGCGGGCGTCTCAGGTCGATCTTGCCAAGGCTGTAGCTGTGCAACACGCTCAAGAGGCGGCTTGGGTCGGCGGGGTATGGGGCGCAGTCCCATATACGCCGGATCGCAAGGCTGTCCTCGGCGGGCAGACTGTCAATCATTCGGCGGGCTTTGCGCCACTTTGCGGCGCGATCTGATCGCCACCGGATTTCCTGTGCGTGGGACAAGTCGGAACGACGTGACATTTCCTCGTCCTCGCTCGGCTGCGCCGCCGCAATCTGCTCGGCGAAGAGCGGCAGGGCATCGCGCTCCCGCCGCTGTTTGCGCCGGAGTGCCGCCCGTTTACGCGGTGTATCGGTAAACTCGAATGTGGGCGTCTTCTTGAACCGCATGTCATCGGCTCCCGTCATCTGAACCCGTGCGGCCTTCGGCAAGGCGGGCCTCGTGTGCCTCAAGCCGTCCCAACAGGGCGGCGGTGAGGTCGCGCAGGGACGCGCGGTCGGCAAGGTGCCGAGCGGCCCGCTGGCCTGCTGTAAGGGTGAGTGTGGGCGCGTCCTGCCCCATTGGGGCATCGACAGAGGCACCCATCACCCCCGCATTTGTCAGCGCTGCAATCAGCGGGCGCATCATCACCCCCAAGGTGTCTGCGTCCGCTCGATTGGACTTGGCCGATTTCTGAATCAGGGCAAAGGTCTCGACCATTTTCGCAACTCTGCCGGTATTGGTATTGTTCTTGAACGCCATTGGGCTTCCTCCTGTCAGGAAAGGGGCAGGGCGCGAACGCCCTGCCGCCGCTCTCACTCCATGCCTTCGGGCAACCATGCGTCGATCCGCGCGGCCTGCGCCTCGGTGACACCTAGGGCGCTGCGCAAATCAGATTGCGTGAACAAGGCTTCCAGCTTCGCGGCCTTCTCGACCTTTTTCAGCTTGGCAAAGGTGGTGACCGTGGGATGATCCTCGGCCAGTTCCAGAAGATCGCGCCAGACCGCGACCATGTAGGGACCGCCCACGCGGCCAAAGAAGTTCGCAGCCGTGGGCGTCCAGACTTCGCGGGTGTCGGGTTTCGTGATCTTGGACACCAACGCGTCCAGCGTCTCGTCACCACCTTTGAATTGCGCCGCAAGGAACCGGACCAACTCGCCCCGCACATGCTCTGCGCCTTTCTTGCGAAACGCACGGAAGGATGCGGCAAGGTCTTTGGCATCCATCATGTTGCGGGGTGGGTTCTCAGTCAGCCGCGCGTCCAACACATAGCCCTCGGCCTCGGTGGACGGCCAGTTTGGCACTTCGGTGGTCGTGATCCCGAACACGTCATTCCAAAACAGGTTGTGGCTCAACTGATAGGCCAAAAGGTCGATTATAAGGTCTGGATCGCGCAAGGCAGCATGTTGGCGTGCACCACGGCTCACACGGCCCAGATCATCGCGCAGCTTTTGCGAAATTGGCGATTTCGGACCATCGCTGCCGCTGCTGCTGTGCATCGACTTGCGCAGGACACCCGCCTCAATCGCGGCCTTCTTATCCTCCGGTTTGACTAGCGCGCCGCTGACGCATTGATTGCCCTGCCCATCGACGTAGACATAAAGACCCGCGTGGGCGCGTTGACCATCTGAATATGTCCCGTCAAGGATCGCCTGCAAAGCGGCCAATTCAGCCTCGCCCTTCTCGTCCAAGACTTCCGCTTCGGCGAGTTCGGCCAACGCATCATAACGTTCGCCTTCTTCTTCGGACAGATCGCCGCCTTCGGCATAGACCGACCCGAACTTTTCCAGCCCGTGCGTGTAGGGTGACAGGTAGCTTTCATGATGCACCTCGACCCATTTCCAGCCTTCGGCCCGCAATGTCTCGACAGCCTCGGACAGCTTCGCGTCAAAGAGTTCGTCCAGCAACGCCACATCGTCAAAGAAGGTCTGTTCCTTGAACAGATCAGCGGTCTTGCGGCCTCCGGCTTCGTCATAACCAGCCTCGGTTACATAGATCACCCGCCGGTCGGACCCGCGTACGCTGTCAGGTTTGATCATCTGCTTGATCTGATGATCGCTATAGCCTTCGCCACGCACCGTCTCCAAAACCTCAAGGGTCATTTTCTCGTCATTGCTGACCGTGAAGGCGGCTGCATTGGACAGGCTGATTTCATTTGCATGCAGCGCATCCAGAACCGCATCCGGCAGGTGCGCCAATGCAAGACGGCGGTAGACATGCTTTTCGTTGACCGCAAAGGCTCGGGCGATGGCCCCGACAGTGCCGCCTTTGGCTTCCATTTTTCCGTAGGCCCGGATTTCTTCGGCGGGGTGCAGATCGCGGCGGGCCACGTTCTCCATGTTGGCCCACGCCTCGGCTGTGTCAGCATCAGGGGCAAGCATCACCATCGGGTTGGCCAGTTCAGGTCGTGTCTTAGCCATGTCTGGGTGTTGCCCGGCCAAGTATTGAAGCGCGCGCAAACGCCGTCCGCCTGCCACAATTTGTGCTGTATCCTTCTTGCCTGCCAATCCGGCGATGGATTGGATCAGGCCAGCGGCCCAGATGCTTTCTGCCAGTTCAATCACGTCCGTTTCGGGCACATCTTGGCGTGGGTTCATCGGCGAAAGAGACAGCTTTTCCAGTGGAAAGCGGGCCTCTGTTGCAATGATCTTGGTTTGCTTTGTCATAGGACATTCCTTGTGTTTTAGGGTGAGTTTTGGTAAGGATGCCCCACCCCTGACGGGGTGAGGCGAGGCCGCTTAGGCGGCGTGTTGTTTCAGAAAGGCGAGGCCGATTTTGGCGGAGAGACCTCCCTTTCTCACAAGCGCGATAGCTTCCCGCTTGCGCTGCTCGATAACTGCTCTGGTCATGTATTCACCTCCTTCCCGACGCAGGCAGCGCCTATGGCCCACCCCTTTCGGGGTGGCCAATCTCAGTAGTCGCTTGGGAAAAGGATCGTCAGAACGCGGCGCGTTTCTGCGAGCGAGGTGGGGTTTTCTGACCCACCTTCATAGGCACGGTCGTAAAGGTCGATTTTCCACCAAACCTTTTTGCCCAACACGTCCATGAACCCCATCTCATGGGTTCCGAACGGGTCGTTTTCTTCGGTGAAATCCTCATATGCCGCGACTGCGGCAATGCAGGTCAGAACAAAGTCCATCCCTTCGGCGTCAACGGCTTGGGTCCAGACCCATTTCCCTTGTCCACCGCCCGCCTGTTTATTGCGAAAGGCATCATTTTGTTCAGCAATGCGGGCGCACTCCCGCGTCCGATCTTCATCAGTCATGACCATTACCGGCCTCCTTGTGGTGATGCGGTCGGGTCTTGTGACCTCTTTCCGCCAGTGGCGAAGCCTCGGCTGATCTTTTCAGACCGAATGGGCCTCCCATTCGGCTGGACAGAGCAGGTGAGGGCGCAGCCCGATCTGCGGCCCATGGAGTTGGCGTCAACTGGGCGGAGCAGGGGGTGGTGCGGCCCGCAGTGAAACGAGGACACGGCCCCTGCGGAGCCGACGCGGGCACCGCGGCGCTTGCCTGTTTACGCCGGCGCCAGGGGATGGCAGGCGGACACACCAATTGGGAAAATGTCGACGGGCCTAGAGCGAAGCGGAAGGGCCGGCGTCTGCTGTGGTCTCGATCCCGCGCATTAAGCGGGATCTCCGTTGTCTTCTATCGCTGCCAATCGCGTATGAGGCCGGGACGGCCGTGCAACCGCATCTGGGTTACTCCTGCCTTGTTTCTGGAAAGATGAGAGGTGACGGATCGCGGGTTTGGCGTTCCCGTGGCAAAGCCCCGGCAAGCAGAAAAACGGTTTCCGGGGGAGCCTCCGATTTTCGGCCTGCGCCGCACCCTCGTTCGATCCGTTGGGCCACCTTCATCGAAACAAGGAGAAACCCAAATGACACATTACACTCTGACCGTCCCTGTGAAATACGACGACAATGGCACCGAGAAGACCACCTATCGCCGGGTTGGCGCGGTGTTCGAAAACACCAAGCGAGACACAGGCGAAACCTTCCTGACGCTCAAGCTCGATTTTCCCGTTGGTGTCACCGAGCTGGTCGCCTTCCAGCCGTCAGCCAAAGGCGACGTGACAGAATGAAGCCAGAAGGGCCGCCAATTGGCGGCCCTTCCCTCTATACGTTGCGCGCGCGGCCCTTCGGCCAACCGCCGCTTCAAAACATGACGCTCTAGGCGATTTCGTATGTCACTGGAAAATGGTCAGACGCGTCCAAAAGTGCCTGTTTGTGAGGTTTTGCGTCGTCCAGCTGAAAAGGATTCCAGACGAGCGCCCCTTCGGTACCTGCAGGCTCGATCTTCGTCGAGGTCATGATGTGGTCGATGAGAGCATTGACTTGGTCGTTGGTAAAGCTGTCCGTGAAGCGCGCCGTCGATGGCTCCCATCCATACCTGCCAAACTTTGGTCGTCCAATCGGGTACCGAAGCATTGCATCAACATCGAAAACATCCCCGAGGATGAGTTCGACGGCACTGCGGCCAAATCGGCTTTCATAGTAGTCAAACCCTGGGCCATCGTTGATATCGCCCATGACAACCAATGGGCGGTCTTCTTCCAACCACTCCTCGACGCGCAAACGGATCGATGAGCACTCGGCGAACAACTTTCGCCTGTTGCGGTCCGAGGTACGTTCAAAGTGAACGCGGTCCATTGCACTGAAAATGCCCTTGGATTTGGCGTGGGCAACAAGGATCCAGAAATCCGCGCCACCATCAGCGCGGGACACTTTGGCTTCTAACGGCGGACGATAGTGCTTGTAGAGCTCCTTAATCCCATCTGCATCACTGTCAGCTTGGAATGCCTCATTGAACGGTGGGTTTGTCTTGTGCCCTGCTCGGCCTCCAGGGTCATGCTGCAACGAACAAACATTCGGATCGAACATAGCGGCGATTTCCTGACGACCCGCAGATGGGAATCCGATCATCGCATCTGCTTGTCGGAGCCCTTTGGCGGCGGCAAAGTTCTTCAGCGCAGCAACTGTGTCCCGTGCACCAGTTGTCGTCGTTGTGTTGGGGCCTTCTGTGATGCCGATGAGATCCGGATCAGTCGCAGTGATGACCCCGGCGACAGCATCCAATTTCGTTGTCGCCTCAGACGTGGTCTTCAAAGAGTTGTCATCCTCAAAGCACTCATCGAACCACTCGATATTGTAAGACATTAATCGCATAAATTTCCTCCAAAAATTTGGTTTTCAACTATCCAATCCGCAAAACGTATCACGAGTATAACAAATCATCGTAACCCCTGATTTTTTGGTCGCTCGACAAAGGCACACGCCGAAATCTGTCAAAACAGCCCGTCTGGGGCTGTCCGCCCCCGCGCCCGAAGGGCGCTCCCCCGAGGACATTTCAGGCAAGATGAAAGGCATTTGAACAAAGGGCGTTTCGAATGGTGCCGACCCATCAACGTCGCAAGACGCCACGGGGCCCCCAGAAGACGGCTCATTCGTTCTTCCTAACTGGGTCCGTTCAAGCAGATTTAGGTGACCGTTGACCATGATAGAAGGTCACCTTTGGCCTTTCCGTATCAAAGAAGGCCTCCAGCCGCTCGGCATTCTCCTCAACGAGCCGCTGAGCTTGACCAGGAAGCTCATTACGTGCGCGTTCGAAATCGTCCATGGCAATCGGGACGAGTGACGGCGCCGTCGTCACACGCAGCAGTCTATCTCTTCCAATAAGTAGACCTGCTTGGCCAAGTGCATTTTGGCTTTGAAGATGCATGGCTGTTTCGATGATGGTTCTCCAATGGAACATCCCGCCCCACTTGATTTGACCATCTGACATGCGAAGGTCCTGTTCGCCACACCCAAGGGAGAGCATGTCGACGGAATGCCGATCGAGATCAAAACAAGACAGCGCATCAACGAGTGCCAGCATGGCTGGATTGTTCGCCCAGACACCACCATCGGCAAAGTGTCGTGTGCCATTTCGATAGGTTAAAAAGAATGTCGGAGCGGCTGACGTCGCAAGCGCGACCGTAACGAGCTCCTCTCGCCAGTCGAGCCGAAAGTCGGGGTGGTGCGGCGTCTTTAGAACGTTCACCTCGTTGAACCCGTCAAATGTTGGAATGTTCAGCCGGAGGTCGACGTCGCCCAAGGTCCGGTTTCCAAAACAATCCCTCAGTGCACGCTCCAGGGGCTCCCGATCATAACGGTATACGGACAGGTCTCTGGCAAACCCATAAAACGTTTTTGCGGCGCGACCGATGGCGAAGGGCGGGGTCCAGCCTTTAGGAAAGATCGTCGCTCCGTGGGAAAGATAGATGTCCAAGACTTCGGCGGCGCGCATGCCGGTACTCAATCCGAGGGCAACTATGCCACCGGTGGACGTACCTGCCACCATATCAAAGTAGGAGGCTGCCGATCCGCCATTCAAGAAACGCCGTTCGCATTCCGACAGAACGGCGGCAGGCAAGATGCCTTTTATTCCGCCTCCATCAATAGACAGGATGCGAAAGGTTTCTGCGTTCCATTCAAGCTGTTCACGGCGACGAAAAATCGTACCGTGTGAGCGCCGCGATTGAGGTTGTTCCATGGTAGCGTTCCAATGCCGCCGCATCGGGGTCGCGGCTGTCTGTTTCTGATCTTATGTGCTTGCCCGTGCCGAACCACTTGCCGGTCAACTGCCAGCTCTCATAGCAGCTTAGCCAGTTCGACGCCCATGGAATCGTGGTGTCACTCAAGCGATCATCCGGTGTCCATTCGTTGGCGTCGTCATCGAACAGACAAAGGAAGGGCCCGGCCCTATCCGTTCTGGGATGCGCGATATAGACATGAGGCAGCGAGCCCTCTGAATTTCCAAATCGCGGCTTGAGTGGCGGGTCCAAGACTTCGACGAGAGGTTGCAGGAACAGAGGGGACCGTCCCTCTGGCAGCAGGGGCTCAGTGTATTCCACGCGCATCCGGTAGGCGATTTTGTGTGGCTTGAGCAAGCCGTGCCACACTGCGCGTCGTTTGTCTGGCTGATCACACGACCAAGCCGGAAACACCGATTTCATATCTGCTACCTGGTTACCAACAGTTATCATCGGGAACGGTGCCCCCCATGTTCGTGTTGGCGCGCGCCGGAGTGATAAGACCACTGGCTGCAGCAACACCGGCACTTAGGGCCGGTGTTGCGGGTTTGAACTCTCCACTCGGCTTCATTCCGAGTGCGCCGTATTCGAGCTGCGCGGTTCGAGCGTCGTGGTACGCCCGCAATGCGGCCTCACCCGCTTTTTCACCGAACAGATCATCGAAGGTCGATAAGATCACTGCGGGGTCAAAGCCCACGTGTTGAAGGTTTTGCAAGCGGTCAATGAGCGTCTGAAGGTCGCGTGCCCATAATTGTTGATCGCTGCGCTGCTCGGGCCAGCGATCCGTGAACACATCCGGTGTATGCGCTGGATTGCGAATGTCGAGCAGTCTCAGGCTACGCTCAGCATTCTGGATGCGGCGGCGCATGCATGTGGCCAAAGCCACGACTTCATCGACAAGATTGTCTTGGACCGGGCCTGCTTCCAAGGCGATTGCCGCCATGATGATCGATGGAGGCTTCCGCTTCCCACTGTGATCGTCATGTTTACGGAAACGCTTGTCGCGGAAGCGTTTGATCAGTTGAAGAGCAACAACCCGCGGCGATTTTTGGTCAAGGGGCACATGCACTGGCATCGGCTGGGTATCTGCCTTGATTGCTGTGCGGCTTGAGGCCTCAGACGCCATGCGTTTTGCCATCGTTTCGTATGTTTCACCGTCCACCAGGAAGCGCCGCGCATCAAATCGATCCTGGAATACCGCGTTGGTTTCGACGTTTTCATTGAAGTGGTCAGCAAAGCCCTTGGGGTTTATCTCTTTATGATACTGATCGCCGGTTTCCGGCTTATAGTGAAAGAGGCTTGCGACCCGTTCCGGTGTCCCAAGCAACCGGACAACAGGCATGAGATCAACCGTGACGCCATCAGGGTAAGTGACGGTCACACAGCGACTGTTTTTTTCAATCAGATAGCCGTGGTATTTGCTGCCCGGATCACCCTTGATCGCCTTGTAGAGGGTTTGAAGAACCCATTGGGGATCACTTCCCGGCGGAATGCTCAGCTCGATGACCGCATCGACGTCGTGCTGGTCACGCTTAATGCGCGAACGGGTTGGCGCATGGATCGCAAAGCTTCCTGATGCATAGATCTCGGCGACAAGATCTTCAAATGGGCTACCGGGGCGGTCAACATGGCTGGCCAGCCCACGATAATGCGCCTCCGCTTCACTATGCATGGATTGTGTAATCTGGATTGCCCGCGCAACATCCATGAGCGCAGCTTCAATTGGATCGATGTCCAGGCTGCGCGCGTAGTCTTCAAAGTTTGTTCTTACATTCATATTCTTCTGCCCCCTCAGGCTTGACGGATTCTACGATCTGTCTTACAGTTATTGACGTTTTCGTAGGACTTTAGGTGAAAGAAAAAGCCGCGAGCAAGCGGCGGCAATCCTACGATTTCGTCATAGTAACACAACCAAGGGCGTCATGTCAAACTCAACGGACGAAACGGGAGGATTCGGCGAAAGACTACGCCGGGCCAGAGAGAACAGAAGTATGAACCAGACTGAGCTTGCTGCGAAAGCCAAGCTGCAACCATCAGCCATAGGTCATTTCGAGAAGGATAGAAGAAAGCCATCCTTTGCCAACATACGGTCCCTTGCGAAAGCGTTGAATGTGACCTCGGACTATCTGCTCGGCCGAACAATTGAGATGAGTGGCGCAACGACAGCCTTTCGGGGTGAGGAAAACCTGACCGACGGAGACAGGGAGCACATTCAGATGATGATCGATCTGATGAACCAGAAGAAGGCCGGAAAGTGAGCAAGTTTCGCTTGAACATGGCCCGGCGGCAAGGTGAGCTCAAGGCAAAGGAGATGGGGTATCACACGTTTCCTGTCGACCCTTTTGAGATCGCTGCGTCTGAGGACATTATGGTCGAGCCCAAACCAGCCGATCGCCCTGGTGTTAGCGGTGGAATCATCTTTCATGACGACTATGTCGGCATCTTCTATGCGACCAATATCGTCAGCGAAGGGTTTCGCAGATTTACAGTATCTCACGAGCTTGGGCACTATTTTCTGGAAGGGCACCCTGAGGAAATCCTCAAGTCGGCACCAATTCACATCTCAAAAGCCGGGTTCTCACAGGGATCAAACTCAATTGAATTGGAAGCCGACCACTTCGCTTCTGGCCTCTTGATGCCGTCAAAGCTGGTCTCGGAAGTCATCGGTACAAGCCGCGTCGGCCTAGATGCGATCGAAACTCTGGGCGACCGTGCCGAGTGCTCGCTAACAGCCTCTGCAATCAGGGCAGCCGAATGCTGCGACTACCCAATGGCTGTCATTGTCAGCTCTGGCGACGAAGTCGCGTATGCCTTTCTATCTGAAAGTTTCAAAAAGCTAGACAAGCTCACATTCCTGCGCAAAGGCGGGCCTTTGCCAGCGAGCTACACTCGCGATTTCAATCGGAACTCTGATAACGTCTCGGCTGCTCGCACTGTCTGCGGACAGACAACACTTGCAGATTGGTTTTCCTGCACCAGGCGCTTACGTTTAGATGAAGAAGTGATTGGTCTAGGCAGTTACGGGTTCACTTTGACGGTGCTGTCCAGCGAGGAGCTTGCAGAAGATCCCGATGACGAGGATCAGGCCGAAGAAGAGGCACTCATTGACAGTTGGACGCCCCGGTTCGCACGCGGCCGCTAATTTGCGAGCTGGTACGGACCGTTCTGCAGCTCTAAACACCGTGCGCAGAGGGGGCTGTCTGCCCCCGGCGCGTCGCACCTCCCCCGAGGATATTTCAGGCAAGATGATAAGCAGACAAAACACTTGTTAGTGATACAATACCATATTATTGTAAGGTAGGAAACAGGCTGGGAAGCCGATGATCCTGCAAGGTGAAAACGCAAGTTTCACTTGAAAGCCGGGGCCCTGTGGCTCCGGTTTTCTCATAGAAAGAGGCCGCATATGAAGGTTTTACTGATCATTGTTGTGTTCAATTTCGAGACCGGATCGGAGTTGGAAACGAACCTCAGTTTTGACAACGAAGCGGAGTGCCATGCTGCTGCTTTGACGTCGTTCCAAGAGGTCGATGAACATGCCGAAATCCGAGCAATGGACATTCCTGAAGGTCAGGAGATGCTTGTAGGCACGATGATCGCTTACGGCGCAGAGGGTGGCGAGATCGGCATGTATGCCTGCAATGCTTTGCGCTCATCCAGCTCGACTGCGACAAACTAGTTAGAGTGACGTCGAGAAGGCCCGCGCAGATGCGCGGGCCCGGCAGGTTAGGCCGCATCGGGCTTATCGGGTGGGATTAGCGTTTTTTCAAACTCAACCTCGACCTTCAAGAAACCCGGAACGGATAGGGCAACGCTTAGTTTCACCTTGGCTTTGTGCGCCATATTCCGAAGGACAGTGCGGATTTTCTTCAACAATTTTGTCATCGTGATCTCCTTTTGGTTACGGGTAATGACGCAGCCCAAGTGACGCACCAAGGAGAGGGGCAGCACCCGGAGGGTCGTAACAACATGGAGAAGCGCGCAGCGCTTGCAGCACCGCGACGGTGTGTCATGGTTCGGGCTAGGGATTGGCCGAAATCCAAGAGGGTTTCGCTTCTAAGTCAAAGCGACAGAAAATCTCCTGTGCCTTTAGGTCGGCACTTCGTCGAGATTTGTGGTCTGGGATTGTGCTCGTCGGAAACTGATGGATCAGAAGCGAAGTCCGAAAAGGCCTCCATCATCTACGGCGTCCGTAATGCGTGTCGGCAAGACGTAATCGTAGATGTTGAAACCCCGCCTGAAACCTTCCGATGGAATGGCATCCGAATTCATGGTGACGATGTATTGAAAGCCAAGGCTCTCAGCTTTATCGGCACCAAGCTGTAGTGCTTTGGCAACCTGTCGTTCGTCAACACCATCGAATAGGTGACTGTCGTGGATCAGGAAACCGGGTGAAATGCGCCGCTTTGTGCAAAGTTCGATCAGCATCAGATCAAAGCAGAAGATCTGCATATTGGTGATGCCTTTGCTGCGTTGGTTGTCAATCTTTACTTCGAACCGTGGCCCGGACGTGCTGGCATCGATCGTCAGGCTTCCGGCTTGCTCATAGAGTGATTGGGACAGCTCTTCGAAGGTCAGGATTGCATCATCGAGAAAGCTGGCGCGTTCTTTGATGTCGTCTCGCAAGGCTTGCGACAGGCGGTTTCGATCTGCGTCCAGCTCAGTCTTTGTGCTTTCCAGCATTTCTGCTGTTTGAAGCCGCTGCCGAAGCGTTTCAACGTCGGCTTCGGCACGGCCAAGTTCTTCGCGCAGGGCCGTGTACTGTTCAAGCGCGCCACCAGATTGCAACACGCTCATGATTTGCCGCCGCCGCTCATCAAAACCCAGTTTCTCGGTCTCGCGCGCCTCGATGCGGGCCTCGGCTGATGACAGCTCAGCGCTGAGATGGGACGCTCGGTTTTCAATGATCGCTTTGTGAAATGCCTGGACTTCATCAAGGCGGCGCGTCAGCCGCTCGGGCAAAACAACGCCGGCTTCAGCGTATAGCTTCTCAATGTCATCAGTCCCCGGAGCTTCCTCTTCTGCGAGGGAAGCTTGCAACTCCTTAATGAGCTGGAGGTCGACAAAATTCTCCTCGCTCAAGGTGTTGATCGACCGGGTAATGTCACTCGCCTCGGCCTCCAAGGCCCGGTACTCTGGGATAACTTCGAATGCGTCGATCTGTTCACGTATCTGTTCGACACGGTTCGAGGCGACGACGACCTTGGTGCGCAAGTCTGCCGCGCGACCAAAATGGGGGCCCAGGTCGCCGGAACGTGCCGCTTTGCCAAGCGACTTCACCAACTTTTCTTTTTCTCGCAGGCCCTGAAACTCCTGAGAGACATGCCAATCCAAGCCAATCAGATAAGAGATGGCGACTTGTTGATCCCAGATTTGCTGCATACCCGCTTGCTGCATTGGGTTTTGAAAAGCGTCGCTGGCCTGGCGCCTCGCGAAGTAAGCAAACAGTGAGCGGAACGTTGGCTGGTATTTCGTATCTGAATCGGGTGGGGCTTCCAGCCCAAACCACTTTGCACCTAGTGTGTGGCACCAGTTGGTGTTGGAAATCTCGAAATCACCGCGGTCCTTCTTGAACTTTGGCGGGATCGGCCAGTTCTCGACGGGACCGTTCAGGAAAATCTTGCTGGGTGTGGCACCCGAGCGTTCAACGGTGACCTCGTCATCAGCGATGTCAATTTGGAGTTCGAAACTGGCATCGAGCAGGGCCTTTGAACGGAAGATGCTGTCTTTGCCAGCGTTGCCACCAGTGAGAAAGTGAATAGTCTCGATGAAGCTGGACTTCCCGGCTCCGTTGCGGGTTTGCAGATCGGTCGCGCCTTCGCTCTTGTCGGCCAAGAGCACATTGAGACCATGCGAAAACTCCAACGTCTTGAAGCTCTCTAAGCTGCTGCTCAAACGGGTGATCATGGTGCTGCTCGCTCGATGATACCGCGTTTGGCCTCTATCGCCCCGATCATGAACAGGAAATCCAATGCCAGTACGAACCAGGTGTAATCGACCGGCGCTTTCGCTGAGACGGCTGATCTTCGCTCGCGTAGCGCATCCCAAAGCCGTGAGACTGTCATCGGCTCGGTCAAAAGCCCCAAAACCTCACCCCCAACACCGATCAACGCGCGTTCTGCTTTGACATGTTTGGTTGGCAAAATCATGTGCTCGGAGCCTCTGCGTCGGGGTCTTCGAAGATGTCACAACGGTCAAAGAAATAGGCCATGACAGCCATCGCTGCGACTTGCCGTTTGGGTGCACCGGTGACGCCTGCGAATTTCTGCAGATAGGAGAATATCTGATCGGGCTCCAGTTCCATGGCACGTAGTTTAACGTAATGATCGCGAAAGGCTTCTGCGATTTTCTCTCCAAGCTCTACGGGGCCAGCTTTCTTGAAATAGGTCTCAACCAACCGGACTTTGCGTCGGCCAAGGCGCAGGAGTTCATCCGCCTCGGTGGAGAGCGCGTTCTTTTCGAGCTTTTTTGCTGAAGGCGGGGCGGGAACAGGATCGTTTGGGTCGGGCTCGCGTCGTTCAAGCACATCTATGACCGGCTGCAGGTCTTGCAACTCAAGCCCGCTGGCTATCTGCTGCGTGGGAACGGCCCCATACATAAGGAGCGCATGCGCATCTTCGAGCATGTTATGCCAGCCAAACAGCTTGGATTCAGCCCAGATATCGAACGAAACGTCTGGATGCGCTTTGCGCAACGTATCGAGATGCGCGATGACCGCTGGCGGTTGGCCGCCCGGGATGTTGTGGACAAAGACCCATCTTTTGATGAAGTCGGGCCATTTGGCCAAGGCGCCGACGAAATCCGCATCGATCTTCGCGATGGTCTTTTTGTCCGTCGGCGTTTCGGGGCCATAACATTGAAAAATGACACCGGTGCTGAGCTGTCGGCCGTCGCATTTCCAGTCGCCCTGTTTGCCATAAGGCCGTACGATCTCGAAGTCGGCTCCGAGCGCGTGACTTCCAAGACGAGCGACCCAATCCTGGAACTCGGTGCCTTTCTTCTCTAGAAACGCGATCTTGAAGTGTTGCGCGTAGAAAGCGGTTGCCACGGGGTCCATCAGTGCTCGAATCTATGGGGCCATTTCCGGCTCTTTTGCTTTTAAACTGTCTGCATTGGTCATGTTTTGATGATGCAGATCTGATGTCACTTGTCGCCCAAATGCGCTGATTTCACAAGAAAAATGACGATGACTAGCATCCAAGAAATGCTGTTAGAGAAGGATCTTTCGGCGGCCGACAGGCCGCCCGGGCGAAGATCGTCACCCGAATGGGCGGAGACTTTGGGCTCCGGTCGGCCCGGCCGACTAGAGCTGATCGCCGCAGGCGGCGCCCCCTAGCACCCTGAAAAGGGATAATAAATCGTAACAACAAAGATCGAAACCTCACGCTCCAAATCGGTTTTCTCACCTGACGATCTGGACAAAACACCTCACAGATGCTACATAGACATCGGAGGCTTTGCTGGCGACGGCATTGCCTTTTTCTATTTGTGGGCTGCGGCTCTGAGATCGTTGATGATCTTGAACCCATAATTTGTGTACCCGCCGGGCGTATGCTGCGTGAATCGCAACCGCATGACTTTCCGGGACAAGGCATCCAACTCAGCACGGTGGGGCGCATTCATGCCCTTCAACCGCACCCCCCAACTCAAAATATAGGCGATGAGGTCGGCAACCTGAACCATTGTCGTAAGGTCGCTGTGAACAAAAAACGGCTCGGGAATGATAAGCCGCGATCGAGTCTGACCTTTCTTCGTCTTCAAGAAGTATTCGGCAACCTGATTGAGAAGAATATGGCTCGCGCTTTTGTCCAGCTCGTCAAAAACGACGTATCCCATCGGATCCTCATCGAAGCCGTTCAGAAAGTAGAAAAACCGTTCAAAGAGATAGGCGTAATCCTTGCGCAACATCCCGCCAGCGGGCCGGGGCGCCGCTTGCGGCACAATTGAAGCAAAGGCTCTGGCGCCAGCTTTCTGCGAAAGATCCAACGCGCGTTCAACATAGGCGAGTTTCGCCTGGGCCAGCGCGGTCAGCCGGTCACGGCTGACCGCGGTGCCGTCCTGCAAAATCTCGCAGGCAAGCGTTCTGCGTTGATCTGGTGGGAAAGGCGGCATCTGCGCGGCATGCGTGAAGACCTTTTTCTTGAGTAGCTTTTGCGCTTTCGCCTCGCTGCCATAGGCTTCAAAGAGCCGAAGGCCAAAAATCTCCTCCTGTGCGTCAGACAACTCGCGGATCAATCGCCAGAGTGCGCGATCTTCTATCGCGATGCCCGCGAGAACTTCGTAGGGAGACTGGCGCTGATCTTGTCCGGACTCGTCGATGAATAAAGCCCAACTCAAAACAGAACCTTCCTGATCATTGGAAACCCGACAGTGCCACGGTGTTTGACCGTTCGAAAGCCGCGGACCCAAAAGACCGTGGTCTTCGGGGCTTCTCTGGTCGATGTGGTGCCCATCAGCCCAGGTATTTGGGTACGAGCTCGACGACAGAGACCCAATAATCGCGGAAAACATCGTGTTTGCTTGCCAAAACAGGTCACAGGCCACGTCTCCGATGCAGCCCGATCAAGCTCCCGATAATGTTGAGCTTGCCACGATTGTGCGCTTTGATCATACCGCGCAGCGCGCCCCCAGGATTGCGGACAGGATTGACGGCATGATCCCGGTTGGCATCGAGCAACAGAATGCAGATCGCCGCTTTGGTGCGCCCCATCCGATCGCAAGCCGCCGCCCAGGCGGTGATGTTGATCCCAAGATGCGGCACCCGCGCCGCCGCGGCCTCGACCAAAGCATATTCCGGTCGTTCGCCACTGCGTGCTTCCATCTCCATTTGGAACTCTTCGCTTGCCAAGGAGATCGCATGCGACAGTCCATAGAAGCCTGAAAATAGCCCTTGAAGTGCTTCGGTTTCCGCCTGAAGCTGTTTTTCTCTGCAATCGTCGGGGCCGTCAGGCTCCGACATAATTGAATCAGAGTGCGCGGGCAAGCCCGCGCTCCGCTTATTGTCGCTTGCGTTACATTCTTCAGAATGAATCTGGTGAATGTCTTCTTGTATATAGGACCGGAAGGTTTCTTCCGGTTCACAGGAGGAATCACTATGGTTTTCTATCCATTCCACCAATGTTGTGCACAGGCTAGTGGCATCATCGAGGTGCTGCGACAATTGCGCTTCGCCCAAAGAGAGGAGCGTATCTGTGCGCGGCCAGGTGGTTCGTTCTTGGATCATAGCTTGGACGTCGGCTGATGATTGATCGTCTTCCGAGAGACGCGCAAGTTCATCGCGGAAGGTTGCCAGACGCACGCTGCGCAGGGCCTTGAGCTGCTTCATGCGTTCAAACTGCGCCTTTCTGGCTTCTCGAATGTCCAGAAACTCTGTGAACCTCTCGATAAGAGGCGTCAGAACCAGTCCTAAGCCGGCGCTGCCGTAGCGACTGCCATTGGCAAGCGTGCGGCGCTGAATGAGCCCATGCTTTTGCAGGCTCTTTTCATGTGATCGCAATTGGCGTGTCGAGATCCTTAGGCGCTGTGCGAAGGTCTCCTGGCGCCCATAGAAAATGGGCTCCTTCTCCGGATCGACCCAAGCGTCCTGATCAGTGCTGCCGATCATACGCGTCAAGATGTCAGTCAAACGTGTGCTGAGGCCGATGTCACGGCCCACGTCAGCGACCAGCGCGATAACATCACGCCGGGAATAGCCCTGTGGAAGGGCGGGGTGAGGTTGTGTCCTCATTGTTGTCACTCCTTGTCTCTGCTCGATGGACAAGGCGGCGACAGGCAAAACTTCATTGTTCGCACAAATGCGTTTTTTCTTGCCTGCATGAATCAGGGGGCGCTATGGTGATCGTGTTCTAGGCGATCTCAGAGTTGGCGCTCTGATTTCATAGCTCCCCGGAAGGTTCACCGCCTTGCGGGGTTTTGCTTTTCTAGGGTTCAGTTTCTCCTTCGAAGTATCGGCAGAAAGATGCTGCCGGGTTGTTTGGGTTTGCACCCAGGGTTGGTCCAACGTGGTTTCGGTGGGCCAATCCAAGATGCACTTCACCTGTTCGCACAAATGCGTTTTTTCTTGATCGAGCTGATTGGGAGGTGCTAGAACCGCAATTAGATATTGGATTGTCTGGGAAGTTGGCGCTTCCTGGTTCTTGAACCCCCCCGTTAAGGTCACCGCCTTGCGGGGGTTTCGCTTTCTGGATGTCTCGAATCTCCTTCGATTCTGTTTCGATCTTTGCTCAGCATACAACACCTCGGCCTCTGCGTGAGAGGTTTGTCTAGGTCTTGCGTCTGGGGCTAATTCTTGTGGTTTCGTCAAGAGTTAGGCCAAGATGCAATGGGACTGGTCGCACGGATGCGTTTTTTACTTGTCTGATCGCTGTCTTGGGTGATAAAACCGGGCTTAAGTTATAGAGCCTCTTCGGGATTGCCGTCCCTAGGTCTTATCAAACCCCCCGCATGGTTGCCGCCTTGCGGGGGTTTGCTTTTTCAGCTGCTCGCTTGCCGCCCCCTTTCGATTCTTGTTTTGTCCCACAGGCATACTATTTATAGGTGCCTGCCGTAAATACGGTTTTGTCGCGGACGCGCATCACCATATCTAGTAGTTCACCTGCTCGAAGCCGTAGTTGCCTTCATAGTCGCGCCACTCAACGAATACCGACCGGTGAAAAATGCTTGGGCAGGTGCTGCCGAACCCCGCTGTGCCCACATGGGCTGCGGGTAGGGCGGCAACTGAGCTTCTTGTCCAACGAAAGTCACCTTGGGTGCCATAGGTGCCAAGCCGGATGTTCTGCGTGCGGTTACAATCACCATCGCGACCGGATTCATGTTGCCGCACGTAGGTTGCATCGAAAACACGGATCGAACGAACGAAGTTGAACTCGGACCCACTGATGTCAATGTCAGCACGATCTTGCACAAGCTGCATTGTGAAGCCCTCGGGCAATGGCGCCGCGTTGCCGCCGGTCATACGAACGACAGCGTGTTGCGGCACCATCGCGTCCGCGAGTGGCGGCGCTTGAAATGTCGGGGCAGGGGCTCCGGCCAGCCGACCATCTGAGCCGGTGACCGGATTGCCTGCCTCATCCACAGAGAAGGATTGCAGCGGTGCAGACTGATCGAGCTCAAAAAGGATTTCGTAAATCCGCTCACTGGTCAGCGTGTCCGGGTCTACCGTATATGCGGCACCCATGGGGCAACGCCAGATTTGCAGCGGCGGCTCTACGGGCCAGGGTGTGATACGACGGATGAATTCTGCTCTCGCCCTGGCGCATGGCACGGATGCGGGCCACCCCCCGGAAAGACAGAGAAGGATTGCGCAGTCGATTTGGTAGGTTTGAGCTGCGGCACGTTGCGGGGCAGAGGTAAATGTGGCGGCTGTCAGCGCGGCCACGACCAAGGCAGAGTTTCTGAGGTTCTTCATCATTTAGCCTCCTGAGTTGGCACGTTGAAAATAGCTCAACAATACCGCATTATTGGCAAAATAATACTGTATTGGCAATTTCTTTGTTTGAAGGCAGCTAGCACATGGCAGGCGCGCGCCGTTGTTGCGGCGAGGTCGTACATTTCGGCACAGCAAGCCAGGTTCCATACACATGCTCGTGTGCTGACGTTTTTGCCTTGAACCTCTAGGAGGTGTAGGTTGTAAGAATTACGAACTATAGGGGGCTTTGTGGATGCCTCTTGAATACTAAGATGGAGACGAGTTCAGTATGTTGACACGACGGCATTTTATCGCAACTGGAGCAGCCCTATTTTCAGCGTCCATTTCAAATCCTGTCTTTGCCAATTCTTGGCCGACTGCATCGCAAAAGGCGGCTTGGGATGCGCAAGTGACGCCCGCGAGTTTCGATCTTGAGACTTCCAATCCTTGGGGCGTTCAGCCGCGTTTCCTGCCGCGACGGGTCGAAGCAAGGGCTGGTTTGACGCCCGGTGACATTCATGTCGATGCAGTGGCGCGATACCTCTACCACATCGAAGAGGGTGGAACGGCGATGCGTTACGGCGTCGCGATTGCCCGTGGCAACCTCTATGAGCCAGGGACATACACGATCCGCCGTAAAGTCGAGTGGCCGCACTGGACACCAACCAAATCGATGATTGAGCGAAATCCCGAATACGCGGAGTTCGAAAACGGCCAGGAACCAGGTCCAAGGAATGCACTTGGGTCACGCGCACTCTATCTCTTTGTCGGCCAGCGCGACACGTATCTGCGTATTCACGGTACGCCGCAAGCGAGGTCAATTGGTGGACGTGCGAGCTCGGGATGTGTCCGAATGGTCATGGCGCATATCAACGAGCTTTATCCCAGGGTCGCAATTGGCGCGACCGCATTTTTGTACTCCGCTGAAGACAGCGTCACAGCGCGCAGCTAGTTCTCAGCTTAGCGGTAAGGCCCGTTCAGCCGCCAAGGCTACGCGGCCGGCTTGACGCAGATCGGATTGCCGCGAGTTGTTCTGAGCGGCAAGAGCGTGTCCTCGACCGGCCCGGAATGCATGTACCAATAACAGTTGTCTTCCGGGCGCAAACGCGCGGTTGCCAGATCCTGGTTCGGAGCCGCTAGAGCTGCGACCTGTTCCGGGAGGGGCGGAAGGGACCCCGAGCCTTGTGAATTCGACAAAGACTCTGAGCAGGCCCCAAGCGCCAAACCGAAAAAGAGAAGAATTGCGCTCCGCCTGTACATAAACTGACTGTCCTACTGCTTTGAATTCTTAGATGCATCTTTCTCGCATTTGGCGGCATGTGGTGCAATGCAAAGGCAGGTTCATAGGCGAATCTCCTGAGAAAAGTGGCTGAAACTCAATAGTTTCGACCCAAATCTTCACCCTTCGCACCGTGAACGTTGCGACTGTCTTACAGTGGGAACTTTTCGCTTGAACCTCTAGTTGCTGTAGGGCGTATGTACTTTTCACCATAGCGAATCTGAGGACAATTCATGCCACATGACGGGATTCCAACCGCTCAAAATCATTCACATGCAACAAAGGGTGACAGCGGAAGCTGCTGCGGAGGAGAGGCCATTAAGCCAACGCAGGTGGCAGCCTTGGATGGCCGCAGTTTTCATGTCAGCGGATTGGATTGCGCCGAAGAGGTTTCGATCCTGAACCGAGTCGTGGGTCCCGAAGTTGGTGGCCAAGAGTATCTTGCGTTTGACGTTATCAATGCGCGCATGACGGTTCTGGATGGCGGACCAAATTCGTCTTCGGACAGGATCCTTGAATTGGTTGCGACAACCGGGATGACGGCCAAACCCTGGGATGCCGAAGATGCCAGTGCGGATCAGGCCGCACATCTGAAAAAACAAAAATGGTTCACGATGCTCAGTGGCGGCTTCTGGGCGGCGGGGTTCATCTACCACATCATTGAGACTGGGTTCGGTGGTGCCATCGGATTGTTCTCGGGCCATGGTGAAGCGCCGATGCCCATGGCAGAAGCGGCGCTGTTCGCAATTGCAATACTGTTTGGCGTTTGGCTTGTATCACCCAAAGCGTGGTCGTCGGCGCGTCGGCTTTCTCCGGATATGAACCTGTTGATGGTGGTCGCCGTGGCCGGTGCTATCGGGCTTGGCGAGTTTTTTGAGGCCGCAACAGTGGCGTTCTTCTTTTCACTCTCACTCTATCTTGAAAGCTGGAGCGTAGGGCGCGCGCGCAACGCTGTGTCAGCACTTCTCGATCTCGCACCCCCAACAGCCCGGGTGCTCTATGATGATGGCTCTGAAGCCGATGTTCCGGCTGCGGCCGTAGCTGTTGGCGCGCGGTTCGTCGTGCGCGGTGGCGACCGAATTCCGCTGGATGGAGAAGTTGTTGATGGAGCAGGGGCCGTCGACCAGGCGCCAATCACGGGCGAGAGTGCATTGGTGCCAAAGGAGACAGGCGACGATGTTTATGCTGGCAGCATCAATGGCGAGGGCACTTTGACTGTGCGGGCAACGAAAGCCGCCTCCGACACGGTATTGTCCAAGATTATCCGCATGGTGGGCGATGCACATTCCCGCCGTGCCGAGGTCGAACAGTGGGTGACAAAGTTTGCCCGAATCTACACACCGGTTGTGATGGTGCTCGCCATTGTCATTGCCTTGGTGCCCCCGCTTTTCGCGGGCGGCGATTGGGGTTTCTGGTTCTACAACGCACTGGTTCTTCTGGTTATTGCCTGTCCTTGTGCCTTGGTGATCTCGACTCCAGTCTCAATCGTCGCCTCGCTTGCCGCCTCGGCGCGCAATGGTGTGCTGATCAAGGGCGGGGCATATGTCGAAGCGCCCGGTCGCACCACAGCATTGGCCATGGACAAGACCGGCACGATTACGATGGGAGAACCGGAAGTCGCTGCGGTTTATCCAATTGGCGAGACTTCCGAACGCGATCTCCTAATGCGCGCGGCCGCGCTCGAAGCGCGGTCATCACACCCGCTCGCACGGGCGATCCTGAGCCGGGCGGAGCAGGACGGAATGCAAATCGTCGCCGCCGAAAACACGCGGACGGTGCCTGGGCGCGGTCTTGAGGGCCATTTGGACGGTCAATCCATCTGGTTGGGCTCGGATCGATTTGCGGAGGAAAAGGGTCTTGGTACGGCGATTCCAGCAGAGTTGCGCGACGCGATCGAGGGGTCCGGAAGTACATTGGTGGCCATCGGCGATGCTACTGGGGTCAATGGAGTGCTAGAACTGCGTGACCGGATCCGGCCCGATGCCAAGGGGATCGTTGCCCGTCTACATGCGCAGGGGGTCAAGAAGATTGTGATGCTCACCGGCGACAACGCAGCTACGGCACGGGCGGTGGCCGCTGAAGTCGGCATAGACGAGGTGCGTGCCGAACTTCTGCCTGAAGACAAGGTCGCAGCGGTCGAGGAGCTGGTGGCAATCCACGACACCGTGGCAATGATCGGGGATGGCGTGAACGACGCCCCGGCAATGGCGCGCGCGCATTACGGGATCGCTATGGGGGCCGTGGGATCGGACGCCGCAATTGAAACGGCTGACATTGCGCTCATGACCGACGATATCGGCAAGGTGCCATGGCTGATTGGCCATTCCCGTCGAACCATGTCGATCATCAAACAGAACATCGGGCTGTCCCTTGCGACCAAAGCCGTCTTTGTGGTCGCGACCGCCTTCGGCATGGCCTCGATGTGGGGCGCGATCGCGGCCGATGTCGGCGTATCCTTGCTTGTCGTTGCAAATGCTCTGAGGCTACTGCAAGCGCGGGAGGACGACGCCGGGCCGCGTGGTGGAAAACAAATTGGAACCACTATGGCCAAGGGCGCGCTGGCGCACGGACACTAACAATGTGACTGGCTAGAACCTGTGGGAGGGGCGGCTTGCGACTTATCGATTTGATTGATCGCTAGGTGTCGACTATTGTCCCTCGGTCAATGGTGCGCTGACCAACCAAAACGGCCATTGGTCCAACCACAGCGAAAGACCGTTCGACCCCACACCACTGACCTTGTCGTAACCACAATCGCCAAGGGCAAAAACCTGCCAAGATCTCGAAAGTGTTGCCGGGGTTTTTGTCCAGATTAGGCAATTGATCTCGCATCAGCAGGGCATGGCAGCAGAAACGACCGCTTATGTTCCGCGATAATTGTCACAGGCCTCTATACCCTCCGCGACCGCATCGAGAAGGGTGTCCACGTCATTCAAGAGAGCTTTGATGCGCGGGCTGCTGATACGGTAGCGGATGAAACGTCCGTCTCGGTCGCTGGCGACAAGCCCACAATCCAGAAGACACCGGAGATGGTTGGAGACATTTGGTTGCGATAACTTCGTACAAGTCACAATCTCATGAACGGCCAACGGCGCATCGCATAAGGCGTCGAGAATCGCGAGGCGGCTTGGGTCCGCAAAACCGCGAAACAGCTTCGCTCTTCGCTCAATAGCGGTTGTCCCACTATTGCAGCAGGCGACAATTTGATCCATATCATTACTCACTGATATATTATCTCTTTTCCCACTTTAGCAGGAGGACTGCGATCATGGCCAACGCAGAAAGCGCGATAGCAGATATCCCATCCTTCCGTTACCGCGTTTCCGGCATGGATTGCGCCAAGGATGCCGCCCAGATCGAGCGGGCGGCGCAATCTGCAGGTGTCGCGCCCGACGCAGTGAAAGTATCAGCGGCGACCCATATCATGACTCTGAATGCCCCTGAAGCGCACTTGCCGGAGATCGAAAAAGCCGTTGAGACAACAGGTTATGGGTTTGACCGTATCGAGAGCGACGAGGATATTCAGCAAGGTGCGGCCCATCAGGACCCGGCCTACCGACGCGCGCTCTGGATCGTCGTGATTCTGAATGTCGGTTACGGCGTTCTGGAAATGATTGGCGGGTTCATCGCCGGGTCACAGGCTGTGAAGGCCGATGCGCTCGATTTCATCGGCGACGGCGCAATCACCTTCCTCGGCCTGTTGGCCATCGGCTGGAGCCTCGCTTGGCGAGCGCGGTCGGCCCTGATCCAGGGCATCTTCCTCGGCCTGCTTGGCCTTGGCGTCTTTGGGACAACCATCATGCGGGCATTCGAGCCGACAACCCCAGACGCCATGCTGATGGGGCTTCTGGGCCTGATTGCTCTTGTGATCAATGTCATCTCCGTGCTGCCGTTGCTGCAGTACCGGAAGGGGGACGCGAACATGCGTGCCGTCTGGCTGTTCTCGCGCAACGACGCCATTGGCAATGCGGCAGTCGTTGTCGCGGCCGGTCTGGTGGTTTGGCTGGGTAGCGCGTGGCCCGACCTCATTGTCGCCTTCGGCATCGCCGGGTTATTCCTGCATTCTTCCTGGTCGATCATCCGCGATGCACGCTCCGACTTGAAGGCGGCGGCATGAACAACCGCGTTCTGGGTGGGCTCTGTGCGATTGCAGCATTCGGTCTCGATCAGGGCACCAAGGCGCTTGCCCTGAACACCCCGGCGCTTGAACATGGGGTCGAGGTTCTGCCCTTTCTCAATCTCGTTCGTGTCCTGAACGATGGGGTCAGCTTCGGCATGCTCGGCGGGATCGTGCCTTGGTGGGGTCTCGTCGTGCTTGCTACCGCGATCATGGCAGGGCTGCTGATCTGGTTATGGCGCGCACCGGACAGGCTGACGGCTGCTGCTCTCGGTCTGATCATCGGCGGTGCGCTCGGCAATGTCATCGACCGGCTGCGTTATCAGGCGGTCCCTGACTTTCTGGATTTTCATTTCGGAACATACCACTGGCCGTCCTTCAACCTCGCTGACGTGGCGATTTTCTGCGGGGCGGCACTGCTGTCCTGGGACGGCTTTCGCGCCTCGAAAGTCAGGCCGGAAAATCGGGAAAAAGACAATCGCAAGGGAGATGTCACGGGGGGATAACAGCTAACAGGCAAAGAACTTTGGGAGGGAATTCGGCTTGAGATTTTTGGATTGGATTGACCGTGGCATTCGCGGCATCGGCGTCGTGACTGCGTGGCTGACAGTTGTTTCGATTGCTGCTTATGGCGCGCTTCAGATGCTGGATCGCAAGCTACAACTTGGCGTGTCGAGCTATTTGCCCGACCTGTCCACGTCACTGCTGTTCATCCTGATTTTCTTGACCTTTGGGTATACCTATCTGCGCGACGGTCACGTGCGCGTTGATGTTCTTCGCAGACATTGGTCCGCCCGCCGCATTGCGTGGATCGAACTGATTGGCGGCCTTTTTGTCCTTCTGCCGCTCGCCGCCATCCTGACCTACTACGGATGGGACGGTTTGATGCGCACCACGAAATACGCGGAAACCCAGTTGTGGGCACAACGCATTGCCGGAGTCATCGGCCCCATCTTGCTGGCTCTTGCCGGGATGATCGTAGCCCTTCGCAACATCGCCTTTCTGACAGGGAGACGTGCGCAAGGTGCACCGGAACAAGCAAGCGGCCTGCACAATGGTGAATGAGGTCTTCACGGTTGCCATGCTTGTCGTGATGGCCATCGGGGTCTTCAGCGGCTTTCCGGTGGCTCTGGTGCTCGCGGGGACAGGCTTTTTGGGGTTTGTGGCTGCGGTTTGGGTGGGGATCACTGATTTCCAGCATCTGGGGCTGATCTACCTGCGGGCCCGTGGTGTATTGACCAATGAATCAGTCCAATTCACCAGCGTTCCAATGTTGATTTTTCTTGGCCTGATCCTCAATGCCAGCGGGGTTGCCGAAACCATGTTTCGCTTGCTGGGCCGTCTTCTGACGGGCGTTCCGGGTCGCTACGCCATTGCGACTTTGCTGATCGGCCTTGTTCTTGCGCCCGCCGCCGGGGTGATCGGCGCATCGGTCATCACTGTGGCGTTGGTGGCCTATGCCCCGATGATGGCGTCGGGCTACGCACCGCGAACCGCAGGAGGCGCTGTCGCAGCTTCTGGAGCACTGGGTGTCGTGTTCCCGCCTGCCGTGATGCTGTTCTTCATCTCGAACGTGTTCTACCTGCGCATCGGATTGATGTATGTGGCCCTCATCGTGCCTGTTCTTCTGATGGTCATGGCCTTCGCGATCTACTTTGCCTTCACCTTGCGGAAAACCGTCGAAATCCCGCTGGACGCACCCAAGACCAATCTTGTGTCAGACCTCTTGTTTGTACTCGCGTCTGTCGCGGTTATCGCATCCATTCCGCTCAGCATCATTCTGGGCTTTGCGACACTAACAGAGGCGGCTGGAGTAGGGGTTTTTGGCGCGCTATTGGTCGCGCTGGCGCGAAAGCGCTTGTCTTTCTCATCGTTGAACTCTGTCACGGTGCAGACAAGCACGATGACGTCGATGGTCTTCTTCATCGTATTGGGCGCATCGGTGTTTTCGCTCAGTTTCCACCTGGTCGGTGGACCGGACGTCATCTTCGAGTGGATATCCGCATTCGATCTCACCCAATGGGAACTGTTGGCGATCCTCCTTGGCGTGATCATCATACTTGGGTTTGTTTTTGACTGGATCGAGGTGCTGCTGGTCTTTGTACCCGTACTGATGCCGATTATTTCAGAGCTCGATTTCGCAGATCACGTCGGCTCTGCCTACTTTGCGCAAATCTGGATTGCTGGCCTGATTGCACTGGCCTTGCAGACATCCTTTCTGACGCCGCCTTTCGGCTATGCTCTATTCTTTGCCAAGATGGCGGCACCGAAGGGCATCAATCTTTCCGATATCTATCGCGGTGCGGTACCGCTTGTTGCCATTGAGATCGCATTGATCGCGGCGCTGATCTCGTTTCCTCAGCTTATCACTTGGCTGCCTGAGATGGCCCTTGGGACCGCAGATATGCCGCAACTGATCCAACGGTGACAGATGTTGCATACTTTGGGTATCGGCTGTGATTGATCCTAATCGGAGCGAATTTGCTTGAACTTCTAGTTGCTAGAGGTTGTAGACTTTATGTTGAGCTGTGGAGGAGCCAGACTTGCGATGGCAATCTCGCCTGTTTCAAAGATCTTCTGATCGTGTCCTTGAGAGAGAGTGACAAGGGAAGAAGAGCGTCTGCTGCGTTGCAAAAAGTGCATCGACGCACGGAGATCAGCGGCAGTATTCTGGTTGAGCAGAGAGCCCGGCCAGACAAGGTTTGGCCGGTACATGAAGAGCGATAAGCAAATCGAAGTGTTGGCGGGCGTCGCCAGTTGTCAGAGGCAAGCGCGACGGAACAAGTGGTTGTACTTGCCGATTGCCTTGGCGTTGTCAGTCGGCAGCCTTTTTTCTGGAAGCCTTGCCCTTATTGCCATCGCATTGCTCTACGCTTCGGACGTGGTCGAGTTGTTGTTGAGTTCAGTGGCCACTAGACTGACACAACGTCAGGAAGAGGACCGCGTTGTCCTGGGATATGGGCGATTGGAAATTGCGACAGAGTTGGCGGGTTGTGTTGCTGTGGCACTGCTATCCGCTTCGGTCATTTACCACGGCGTTATGCGCCTAAATTCCCCTCATCTGGCGCAAGGCTGGATCATAGTGGTGCTCGTCTCTGTCTTGATAGGGATTGAGTTACTGGTGTTCTCGAAACCGGCACCAACATCGTGGCGCCGACGTAAAATCGGCACATCACCGCCCCTATGGTCAGACCGTTTAGCGTTCTTGCTACCAGTTCTCGCTGGCGGCGTAGCTATTTTGTTGCTTGGTTCCGGGCGAACTGACACGATTATTGCAGTTTTATTGTCCGGCGCGCTTCTTTGGTTCGCCCTCCGCGGTATTGGGGAGGCGCTTAGATCGTCGCTGCTTGGAGCGCCATCAAACCTGGATGCGGCAGATGTTGTGCAACAAATAATTTCCGTAGAAGGGGTGCAAGATATTCATCATCTACACTTCTGGCGGCTCCCGGAACAGAGACTGGCCATCGACGCTCATGTCGTTGTCACAGTACCGAATTGGCCTAAAGCCGAAGCCATCAGGGATCACATCGAAGCAATTCTAATCCATAAGTTCGGAGTAGAACACAGCACCCTCGAGATGGAAACGCCAGACAGGGAGCTGGATTCTTGCCATGTTTACGGCACTTGAGCTTGTTGACATTCATGCACGCCCGCAGCAGTTGGAAAGTCTTTCGCTCGCTGGCAACGGTTGATCCAAAATCAACTTCTTAATATTCTTGCCTTAATCAATTAGTCCGAAAAAGGGGCATCGAGCAGTGATGATTGACAGACTTCCGAGACGTTTTTTTCTCTTGGGTGGCGTGGCGGCCTTTCTCTCGGGATGCGCAAGCAAGTTCCGCTCTTACACAGGGCCAGAAGTGACGCGGGTGCGCCTATACAAGTCGGAGAGGCTGCTGGTGCTCGATGGCGCGGACGGAGTGCTCAAAACGTACCCTGTCGGCCTTGGCTTCGCGCCGGAAGGACACAAGCAATTCGAGGGCGATGGACGCACGCCTGAAGGTGCGTACACCATCGATCGACGCAATCCGGACAGCCTGTTTCATCTGTCTGTCGGCATCTCCTACCCGAACGAGGCGGACATCGCCTTTGCTGCAGCGCAGGGCAAGTCGCCCGGCGGTGATATCTTCATCCATGGAGGCCCCCGAAAGGGTATCGATCCAATGGACAAGCGGGACTGGACGGCTGGATGTATCTCGGTCACCGACCGGCAGGTCGAAGAGGTCTACGCAATGGTGCGCGATGGGACACCCATCGAGATTTATGCCTAGCAGCTTCTGAGACTCACTGAAGCTCAACCAGATCAGGCAAATCGGCGGCGAAGCGCAACATTGATCCCTTCAATGGCGATCACCATGATGACCACGGCAATCGTCACGCTCGCCGCCTTATCGTATTGGAACGAGCGCACATAGGTCTGAATGTAGAACCCGATTCCACCTGCCCCGACGATGCCAAGGATCAGCGACTCGCGCAGGTTCAACTCGAACCGAAAGATCGTGTCGCGGGCCACGACCGGGGCCATTTGCGGCCAGATCGCATAGCGCAAACGCAACAATGGCCCGGCTCCGGCACTTTCCAAAGCGGCAATCGGGGCGCGAGATACACCATCAATCGCTTCGGCGTAGAATTTGGCCAGCATGCCTGTCGCGTGGAACGCCACCGCGATGATGCCGGGCAATGGCCCCAGCCCAACCGCGCCCACCATCAACATCGCCACCAGGATCAGCGGGATCGCGCGGATAAATGCCAGAACGGTGCGGACAGGTCGGTGCACCGCTGCGGACACCATCGTCTCTGAGGCGAGAATACCAAGCGGAACGGAAAAGAACACGGCACCGAGAGTGCCGAGGATCGCGATCCGCAGCGTCTCGGCGCTCCCCTTCCAGATCTCGTCCATAATGGTCGGATCCGGCGGGAACATGCGGCCAAGGAAATCGGCAATGCGAGGGCCTGCAGACAGTAGTCGGGACAGTTCGACATCGGTGGTGATCAGCGACCACAGCACCACACCGGCAACCAACAGCCCGGCCCAGAACCCGCCCAGATCGCGCGACCGCATCAGCTTACGACCTTGAGCCGTGCGCCGGATGCCGGGTCTGTATCATCATAGAGCGCCGCCGTCGCGTCATCGGTCAAATCGCGCGTCGCGACATCAAAGACGATCCGACCGTTGCGCATTCCGATGATACGGTCGGCAAAACGCCGTGCCAGTTCCGGTTGATGCGACGAGAACACAGTCGTTGCCCCGCGTGCCTGGGCGGCGCTGGTGAGAAGCGTCAGGATGTCCGCTGCTCTGGACGGATCAAGGTTGCTGACCGGCTCGTCCGCGAAGATCAGCTTAGGCTCTTGTGCGAGACAACGGGCAATTGCCACCCGCTGCCGCTGGCCGCCGCTGAGCGAGTCCACGCGCCGGTCTGCGAGGTCCGCGATGCCGCAATCGGAGAGTGTCGATCGGGCTATGTCCATGTCAGACTTCGACACGTTGCCGAGCAGCGCGCGCCAGCTGGGCATCCGGCCCAGCCTGCCGTTCAATACGTTGCGCATCACTGTCGATCGTTCGACAAGCGCAAACTCCTGAAAGATGAACCCGGTATCAGCGCGCTTTGCCAAGGGCAGGGCGCGGGTGGGTTCGAATGGCGTGCCAAGGACTGAGACCCGCCCCTGCCAATCGCGCAGCCGTCCGTCCAGCAACGTCAAAAGTGTGGTCTTTCCGGCTCCGGAAGGACCAAGAAGGGCAACGCAATCTCCGGCCGCAATGTTCAGGGATATTTGATCGATGGCGCGCTGCTCAGCACCGTGATGGCCAAAGCTCAGATCGTCGATGTGAATGGCGTCTTGCATCATAGCAATCCGAAGCGCTGCGCCATGGTCCGCACACCGTCGAACCCCGAAGGGTCGGCTTCGACATAGCCATCCGGGCCGTAGAGATAGCGGAGTTTGTCGCGGTGTTCTGGCATGTTGAGCTTCATCATCGCGGCAACGAAGTTCTCGCGAAGCTCCGCGTCCAGTTCGGGGCGTGCGATGACGACGTGGCTTGGAATGGCATCGCTTTCCGCGATCCACGTGACCTGAGATTGCTGCTCAGGGGTGAGAAGAAGGTCAGCGTATTGGCTTGCCCCAGCGGCATCAACCAAGCCTTCCGCCATCGCCTGCATCGCCTGCTGGTAGCCACCGGCAAAGAAAATGCGGCCAAAGAAGTCCTCTGCCGCATCCGGGCTGGATACTAAGCCTGCGCGCTCAAACTCGGCCAGGGGGTACATGTATCCCGATTCCGAAATCGGGTCGGCAAAGGCGATGTCGCGACCTTCCAGATCGGCCAGCGTCTTGAAGCCGCTGTCACGGCGCACAAAGACTCGGCCCGTATAACTGGGCGCATCGCGGTAGACCTCTGACAAGAGCGGGATGGCACCGATTTCCCTTTCGGCCAGAACGAAGGGTAGGGCACCCATAAAGGAAATATCGGCATCCCCATTGCGCAGCGCCTCGACTGCGGCGGCATGGTCAATGGTCACGAACCCCTCGACCGGCATTCCGATTTCAGACGACAGCCAGGCGGTGATCGCCTCGATATCCCCCAGAAGCTTGTCGGGGTTCTCCTGCGGTATGAAGGCCAGGCGCAACGGGCCAGACTGCGCCAGAGCAGACATCGGCTGCGAGGCAAGACCGGCCGCTGCGAGAATAAGAAGGTGACGGCGATTCAAGCGAGGCATCATCAAAACGCCTTATCTTCAATGGCCGCGGCATCCGTCTTGAACAGACTCCAACTCGTTTCCGCGGCCGCCCAGTCCTCTGCCCGAACGGCTGCGCCGACCTCTGCCAAGCGCTCGGCCAGCGCGTAGACCTCGGGCCGCGACGAAAGATTGGCCATCGTGCCTGCATCGGCGGCCAGATCGGCCGCGACCGTGTCGGTCAAGACCAGGATGTGCCGCGCATCGCGTTTCGGTAGAAGCGTGTCGAGCGTCGAGGCAAAGGTGGTGAGCTCGGCGAAGGCCAGACGGAAGGGCGTGTTCGCGGTATCGAAATCCTCGTATGGCTCATCGGCTGCGCCGACCGTTTCCAGATAGGCGGTCAAGTCCGACCGCTCGGCACCGGACAGGCCAAGGTTCTTTGTCTCGTCGAACCAATCCACAACACTTGCCAGCGTCGGCAGGGCACCGTCGTGGAAATACGGCGCTGTGTAGAGCGTACCGAGCAAGGTGGGCGTGTCGAGGGCACCTGCATGTGACTCTTCGTAAGCCGCAGCCACCGATCCGATGTCGTGCGATTTGCGATCAAGAAAGTTGCCGGATGGCGTATGGCAGCTGGCGCAGGATTGGTTGCCCATTCCGGCAAAGGGACGGTTGAATACCACTTCGCCACGCCGCGCAGCATCCGGCGCGGCCTCCGTCAATTGGCCGTCGCCGGTGACCAGGGAATTGGGCAGGAAATCGAACTCGGTCATGTAGGCCACGAGCGCGTCCAGCATGAAGGGTGTGGGTTCTTCGCCAGCGAATTCATTGACGATCACGTTGCGGGAGAAATCCCGCAGCGACGCGAAACGGCCATCGCGGCCGTAAGGTCCGGTAAACCGCAGCCCGCGCAGGCTTGGGATATCGATCGGATCATCGCGGCGATCGTTGAACATCGGGTTGAAGAAAGCGCCATCCACGTCGACCGCGCCGGGCTGGTGACTGGCGCCGGGAATGAAAAACCGTTGATTGATGTCCGAGCGGTTGTGGCAGGTCGAACAGGCTATGCCCAGATCGCGGGCCGGTCCGCCGAATATCTCGGCACTGTCGAACAGCATGTCACCGTAGGCGATGAGGGGCAGGTCGGTTTCGTCGATCCCCTGCTCCTCGAAATTGAGCACGAGAAGTGGTAGAGGGTCCTGATCGAAGATGTCTGAGCCGGGGGGCAGGGCGGCGGGCAATTCAACCGGCTGTCCGGTTCGGGCAATCGCCTCGGGCACGGCAGTCAGCGTCTGGCGCGGGGCAGGATCCGCGACGAGGTAATTTTCGGCCAGATAGGCTGAAATTTCCGCGCGCGCGTCAGTCATTTCTTTAACATTCCTATCCTTGGCGCCAGCGCCGAGCACGCCTGCTGATCCCGTGGCATTGTTGAGTTCCAACCACGCCCGACCCAGTGTCCGGGCCGCACTAGGGTCCGCGGCTTTGATATGGTCGGCAAACGCGCGGTAAAGCTCCTTGGCAGTGGCCACTGCCTGTTGCGATACCGCCGGGTTATCGGCAGCAATGGCTGCATCCAGCTCTTCTTCGATTCTCAGCGCGATGAGGCGGGTGGCTGCTAGATGAACGGCATGCCGATCCTGCCTGCCAATCGCGTCGGACAGATCAGCAACCTCAATGGCGCTCTCTCGCTCCAGCCAGTCAAAGGCTCCGAGGCGATACTCCGATCCGCGATAGGGCTCAGACCAGGCTTGTTCCACTTTGTCCCACGGGACCGGCGCGAGATTGCCCAGAAACAGCGTCAACCGATAGGCTGCGGCTTCGGGCAACCAGGGGGCTTCCTTGGCGGGTGTTGCCGATGAGGGACCAGCCAACACCGAAGCGGTGACAATCGCGCAGAGGATCACGCGCAGGACGTGATGGATCACAGACGGCTCCATTCAAAAAGTTAGACGTGTCTAACTTATCTACCCAAAGCCAACTTGTTGTCAATCCATCAACCATCGGGCAAAGTCGTCATATGTCGTCCGGCGCATCACAGACGCGTGAAGATTTTACGCCTGATTCCCGCGATCCCGAAGCCCAGGCCGACGGGTTCGCGCATGTGCGCAATGCCCATGAAAGCGAGATGGCGGAAGACTATGTGGAACTGATCGCGGAATTGATCGAAGCCCATGGAGAGGCGCGACCGGTCGACATCGCGGAACGGCTGGGGGTCAAAGCCCCGACGGTGACCAAGAATATCTCGCGCTTGAAAGTGGCGGGGTTGGTGCGTCGAGAAAAGTATCGCTCGATTTTCCTGACCGACAGAGGCCAAGCCCTCGCAGAGGCGTGCAGAAGGCGCCACAGGATCGTGGTCGCGTTTCTGCAAAGCCTCGGAATTGACGAAGTAACGGCCGAGCGTGATGCCGAAGGCATCGAACACCATGTCAGCGAGGCAACGTTGATAGCTTTCGAAAACCATATCAAGGGATCCGATTGATCCTGGTCCAAAAATGGGCTGAGCCGTCGACCATTGGTGTTCAGTAAAGTTGCAGGACGGGTATCGCCATCACGAGAACCATAGCGAGCATCGAAGGGGACTCGATCGCTCGAACCGGACAGCCGGTTGAATTACCCACAACGCCGCCCAACAACCAGACTATCCAAGAATCCGGGCGATCAGGATCGTGGCAAACAATCCGATCAAACAAAACAGAATGGCAGAACTCGCAGCATGTTGAGCGATGTCAAGTCGATTGCCTTTACGTTTTTTTGCAAGGTATGCGCCCCAGAACGCCCCGATTAATGTCATAATGATTACAATCACGTCAGACCCCTTTCCGAGTGGCCAATAACTTCTTTGCGATAGCAGGCAGGCCTACACCCAGAAACCAACATGTCAAAACCAGCGGCAAAAGCGTCCAGTCGCCGAAGCGCGCATAAAGTGTACGTGGCAGGGCAGGGGGCAGAGGCACGTCCAGGACTCCAGTATGTTCAAGGTCTAGGCGGGCCAAGACGCGCCCTCTGGCATCAATGACTGCGGAAATGCCGGTGTTTGCGGCCCGAAGCACTGGCAAGCCTTCTTCGACAGCGCGCATCCGTGCGGCCGCCAGATGCTGCTCCGGTCCGATCGATGTTCCGAACCATGCATCGTTTGTGGCATTGAATATCCAGTCCGGTCGAATGGCATCGTCGACCACATGACCCGGAAAAATGATCTCATAGCATATCGCAACGCCAACAAAAGGTATTCCAGGCAAGGCTAAGGTGCGTGGCCCTGGGCCCGGTGTAAAATCCCCAAGACTTTCGGTCAGACGCTCAAACGGTAGCCATTTTCGAAGCGGAACATACTCACCGAAGGGAACCAGTTTGTGTTTCGCATAGCCACCAAGGCTGCGCCCCTTGGGGTCATATGCCTGGACGGTATTGAAGTAGATGGTGTCAGCGTCGACCCCGACCCGGTCCGGCACACCGGTCATGAAGATGCGTGTCTGTGGGAGTGCGCGCATGATCCTCTGACGATCTTCTTCAACCTCGTCCAGAAACCCCGGATAGGCTGTTTCAGGCCACAATACGATGTCAGGAACGTCACCCTGGCTCGACAAGTCAATGTACCGTGATACAGTTTCTTCTCGCAGTTCCGGACGCCACTTGTCCTGCTGCGGCACGTTTCCCTGAGCAATCCGCACAGTGATGTTCGTCGGTTCTTCTATGCCAAGCCAGAGACGGGTTTGCCCCGCGCCCCAAAGGCTTGCGGCAACTCCAAGCGCCAAGACCAGGCCCCACGGACGTCTACTATTGCGACTGGCAATCAGATGGGTTGGCAGAACAACCAGAAAAACAAAGAGAAAGCCGAGACCGTAACTGCCAATCCACGCCGCCGGTTGCCGCAGTGGCTCATATTCGACGAGCGCATAACTTGACAGGTTCCAGGGGAATCCCGTCAGGACATGTCCCCGCAACCATTCGGCGGCGGTCCAGCATGTTGCAAAGAGCAGAGGGCCGGCCAGACCTTCAGACAATCGCGACCGCGCCAGCACAGCAAACGCGAAAGAGGCCAGTGCGGGAAAGAACGCAAGCAGCGCGCTCAACCCAGCGACTGCAGGTATGGCAAGCAGACTAAAGCGATCCGCATCCACAAAAAAGCTTTCAGCGATCCAAAAGATCCCACCGGCGAAATATCCCAGACCAAAGGTCCAACCCGTGACCGCAGCGCGAAATGGGCGAAGCCCTCGCAAAATAAAAAAGAAGCCACCGTAGGTCGCCGGAGCAATTATCAAATATGAGAAAGGCGGAAGGGTCAGGACGGTCAGCGCACCAAGACAAACAATTGCTGCGGCATGAGCTAGCGAAAGCACAAGGGCGACCTTCCGAAATGCGGCCTTCTCTCCGGCGGTTTCTGTCATTGCTCGGTCTGGGTTTTCTTCAACCCCGGCCAGGTCAGCAGCAGGGCGACGCCGCAAAAAATAGCTGTGTCTGCGAGGTTGAAGGCTGGCCAATGCAGATCCCAAACATAAAAGTCCAGAAAATCGGTGACGGAGCCTACTCTGATCCGATCAATAACGTTCCCCAAGGCTCCGCCAATGATCAGGCCATAGGCCACGGCCTCGCCCTCTTCTTTCGTTCTGAACATCAGGACTACGAGCCATAGGCATACAACCGTTGCCAGTAATACTAGCCCCCACCATGGCGCACCATTTAACAGACCAAAAGTCACGCCATCATTGCGATGGTAGACTAGATTGAAACCAGGAAAGACGGAAACACCGGAGCTCAGTGTAGAAGCGTTTGCGACGACAGCCATTTTGCTCGCTTGATCCACGACAACGGCACTGAGTGTGCTTACCAGCCCAAGAGTTATCGTGTGTTTCATGCGCTGGCCTTTATGCTGCTCAGGGACCCAAAGGTGATGGGGGAGTAACTGGATTTTTCCGGTTTATTGGTGTCAGCCTTCAATTGCCGGGATAGCTGGCAAACACTTCCGTCGATCCGTCTTTTTCGATGAGAAAAACGTCATAGTCCTCACGCCAGCGGCTTTGATCCATGCCGGGGGAACCAAGCGGCATGCCAGGCACTGCGAGACCGACTGCGTCGGGCCTTTCCCGGAGCAATCTCCGAATATCATCCGCAGGCACATGGCCTTCGATTACGTAGCCGTCGATCAGACTGGTATGACAGGACACCATGCGTTGCGGGATGCCGTTTTCGAGTTTGAAGCGGACGAGAAGCCCTGCGAACATGTCTTGTCCCGTCGGTGCAAATCCATTCTCCTCGAGATGATCCATCCAAGCAATGCAACACCCGCAGCCATTCGTCTTTTTGACGTCTATGGGTGTGGGTTCAGCAAATGCCTGACCGGCGAGACCGAATGATAGTGCTGTTGCGAGTGTGAGCAGTCTCATAATCTACAGTCTTTTTGAAGTCGCGGCGGCAACTTCCTGGTCAAGCAAACCGTTGAACTGCGCGCGAACAGTCTCAAGACGAACCAGAACGCTGCTGTTGGTCTCGAGTTGGCTTGCCGCTGCGGCAAGCCGTTCTTCTGACATTGGGTCTGTCGGGCGACCGTCTACGCGCACTTCGTAGTGCAGGTTTGGACCGGTTGCGGTTCCGGTCGCGCCGACACTACCAATATTGTCACCTGCGGCAACTCTGGCTCCAACGCCCAGTCCCTCCGGGACGTCGCTGAGATGTGCATATCGGGTCATGGTGTCTGAACCATGTGCGATCTCGACGACGCGACCATAACCGCGGCGTCGCCCGACGAACGAGATGCGGCCAGGTGCTGTCGCGTAAACAGGCGTCCCATGGCGGGCTGCAAAATCGACCCCGGTATGCATGCGCACGTCGCCAAATACAGGGTGCCTGCGATTGCCGTAAACTGAGCTTAGCCGAGCGCCTTTCACAGGCTGCGCAAAGACCCTAAGCAGTTCTCCGTCAATGAAGATAGTGGCGTTGCCAGAGTTGTCGTCGGGCCAGACGACTTCATAAAGCGTCTCTTCGATCGTCAGCGCGGCGAAGGACAGGCTGGGTTGCCCAATCACTTCATCCTCGAGCATCGTTTCACGCCACATCAATTGCAGTCGTTCGCCCCCTTTCAGATCCCGTCGGAAATCCACGGTGCCGCCCAGCATCTCGGCGAGGTCCACTGCAAACCGAGCCGGGACATCCGCTGACGCAAGGGTGGCAAAGATTGAATTCTGAACGGTGGTATCGGCGGCGCGAACAATCAAGTCTGGCTCGGGAACAATCCTGCGTGTCGCAATCTCATCTGTAAACGTGGCTTCAATCCGAACACCTTCGCCCACCGAAAGCGCGACGCGGCGTGGGGTGCCCGACAAGGAAGTTTCGACTTCAATGCCGTATCCGGGTTTCAGTTTTCGCAGATCGTATTCTGCAGCCAAGGCAAGCGCGACCTCAGCGCGGTCGCTTGCAGAAAGACCTGCCTTGGAGAGCAGTGCATCTAGGGTTTCGCCGGCGGACAATGTCCCTGACCAGATTTCAACCGGGGGCCTCACTTCAAGCAAAGCGACAGTGGTAAATTGCAGAGTAGGGGGTTCTGCCCTCCATGCGACTGCTACAGGTTCAAAAGTCTCGTTCGAGTAGATTGAAAGCAGTTGATCCGGCGGTGCGGGCATCCGCATTGGTGACGGTTGCCAATCAGACACGGCTGCCAGCGCCTCCGGAACGGGGGCCTTTCTCCAGTCGGTCTGGAATCCCAGCACCAGTGCAACGGCGAGGCTTGTTCCGGAGATGCTTGCTACGAGGTATCTCAGCTTCATGATGTTTCTTCTTCGGTTCTTGCGAGGACGCGGCGGATCTTCGGCACCGCAAATTCTCTTGGTTCATGATAATCGATTGTGCCGGCAAACTGTCCCTCAGCATCGAACATGAAGACGCTCGCCGTATGGTTCATGGTATAGTCACCACCACCGGTGGCGACCTTTTCATAGCTCGCGCGAAATCCCTCTGCGGCCCGCATTGTTTGATCCCGTGAACCCCTCCAACCCTGGATGGCTGGATGGAAGTAGCTCACATATTCCGCCATAGCCGCAACAGTGTCGCGTTTTGGATCGATGGTTATGAACACAACATTCAATTGCGCAACATCCTCACCCAGATCGTCGAGCCAACTGGAGATGTCGGACAGCGTGGTCGGGCATACATCCGGACAGTAGGTAAAGCCGAAGAACACCATGGATGCGTTGCCAAGAAGTGATTCAGGGCCGACAGCCGTCCCAGTCTGATCGGTCATCCGGAAATCCATCTCGGTCAACGGTAACGGTCGCTTGGCGACCGGTTCAGGGGCACCGGGCCCGTCCACCTGCCACCAACCGGCAAATAGGGCGAGAGCCAACGCACCGGATGCTGCTCCAATATAAGTGAGAAGGTGCCGTCGCTGCATCAGCCCTCCGGCCCTCGCGCCGCAATGCCTAGGATGGGCACATCGACAGTCACTGTCCCACCATCGTCAAATGTCAGTGTCAGTGAAAAACTCTCGCCTTCAACCATCGGGGTTTCCAACCGCATCAACATGGCGTGCAGTCCACCTGGCTCCAAAGATACAGCTTCCCCCGGCGCGATTGTTATTTCCCCGGCCGGAGCCATCGAACTAACGCCATTGGCATCGGTTGTGGTTCGGTGGATGTCTGGCATCATCGCCAAGGGTGTTTCAAGGCTCAATATGGTCACTGGATCCGTGCCTGTGTTGCGCACCGTCATGTAGGCTGCACCCGGACGGTTTTTGCCGATTGAGGCGCGCGCCCAAGCATCTTCGACCACAATGTCCTGAGACCCTGCAAAGGAGGAGATCGGTAGACCCAAAAATATGCTCAGTGCGATGGCCACTGCGGCAACTGGAGATTTCACCTATCTATTCCTTTCAATGATCTCTTGGTCACGACCCTGCTGCAGCGACCTCGGCCGCAACAAGCGCACGGAGCTCGTCGGCTCCGAACGGGTCAAGCGGTTTGCCATTCACATAGAACGTTGGTGTCTGACGCACGCCCATTGTCTCCACATCTGCACGATCCTGATTAAGGATTGCGAGCGTCTGCGGCGCTTTCATCTGATTTTGTGCGGCCTCTACGTCCAGACCGGCCTGCTCTGCAATGCCAAGGATCAATCCGGGCGCTGGTTCACCGTGGGATGCCCATCGTGGCTGAAATTCGAGGATCGCTTCTTTGACCGGAATATATACGTCCTGCATGCGCGCCGCTTCCATCACCCGGATCGCCTCTTCCGATGCCGCGCCATGAAATGGGGTGTATCGCAATACGACGCGGACCTGATCGCCGTGTTCCGCCATGATGTCCTTTATGATCGGATAGAAAGCACGGCAGGCTTCGCAAGCGGGATCGAAGAACTCCACAATTGTGACCGGCGCGTCTTCGGGTCCCATGATAGGTGAGTAGGGACGCATGAGTGCTTCGGCGATTTCGGGTTGGACCGGATCAACCTGGGCAACCGGGCCAGGGCGGGACTGATACCAAATCGCGGCGGCAAAGACGGCAAGCCCAACAAGAAGGACCGATAGGACGATGGATTTGTTTTTCATGGACGGGGCTCCTTCAGGGAGAAAAATGACAAGAAGCCGATAAACGCAAAGGCAATCAGCGCCAAGAGCGGGATAGGGATTCCAAGAAACAGCTGATTGTCGCCGGTGCAGGATGGGCCAGTCGCCGTGCAGGGTTGGATCGGCTCGGGCAAAACTCCAGTATAGAGACCAAGATGCCAAAGCGCGATGGCAGCGCCACCAAGGGCAAGAGCAACACCGTAGCGACCGACCCGTTGATCCTCCCACCAGAGACCGAGGCCCAGAACGACGACCAGAGGGAACATAAACGCACGCTGGAACCAGCACAGATTGCACGGAGCCTGCCCCAGAACCTCACCTATATAGAGCACGGCCAAGGAACTCCCCAAAGCGACGATCCACGCGGCGGTCAAAGCCGTCTCTTTTGACATCACCCGGCTCATATCGACATCCGCGCCTTCAGATCGGCAAGGATCTCCTCTGCCGGCGTGCCATATGTCCAGGCACCGACATATCCGCCTTGCGGATCAAAGAGAAACAGCTGAGACGAATGCCCCATCGTGTATCCGTCGGGCGAAGCGGCTTCCTCAATCTTTTCGTAGTAGATGCGAAATGTCTTGGACGTTCTCTCAATTTGATCAGCGGTGCCTGTCAGTCCGATGATGTTTGCGTCAAAATATGGGATAAACTCAGCAAGCGCTTGCGGCGTGTCGCGTTCTGGATCAATCGAGATAAAAAGCGGCTGGACTTGTGTCGCATCGGAGCCGAGCCCGTCCATCACAGCGGCTACCTCCGCCAGAGTTGTGGGGCACACGTCGGGGCAATTCGCAAAGCCAAAGAAAACGAGCATCCAGCGCCCTGCGAGATATTCGTCTGTTTGGACCATCCCATTATGATCGGTCAGTTCGAAATCGGCTCGGAACGCAGGCCCATCAGTTGACCGTTCGCCTCTGGCAGAAATCTGCAGCCAAACGAACCCCACAACCGCGATCACGGTGAGTCCCCAAAGCCCTTTCTGAATCACTGATAATCTCATTGGCCGTATTGCGCCCGATTCCGCCCATTTTTAGAGCGTTCTAAATGTTCTAGTTGCTAGAGGTTCAAGCTGTTTCTTGTCGCAGAGACGTTTGTGTCACGTACCCGTGAACAGAGCCCCGGCTTGCAGACGCCAGTAGCTATAGCTACCAATACTATAGATATGGAGGTCGCATGCTGACAATTGGAAGCTTGGGAAAGAAGACCGGAACAAAAGTTCAGACCATCCGGTACTATGAACAGATCGGGTTGATGCCTGAACCGGGCCGGACAGAAGGGGGGCAACGGCGCTATGGCGATGCGGAAGTCGACCGCTTGTCCTTTATTCGACACTCACGCCAGTTGGGATTTCCACTTGAAGCGATCCGCGAGTTGCTTGATCTGAGCGACAACCCAGATAGGTCTTGCCATGAAGCAGACTCCATCGCGCGGCGGCAACTCAAGCAAGTAGAACTAAGGATGGATCGATTGAAAGCGCTGCGCACCGAGCTGAAGCGCATGATCCATGAATGCAGCGGAGGCAATACCGCGGACTGCAAGGTTCTCGAGGTCTTGCGCGATCATTCTGAGTGCCTGACCGACCATGACGAGATTGGCGCGTAGCAATGCCTGCATTGCTCGCATATCCACTCGCAGCCTTGGCTGAAATCGCAGGGTGTTTTACGATCTGGAACTGGTGGCGTCTCGGTGCCACCGCTTTTTGGATCCTGCCAGGAGCATGCGCCCTATTGGTGTTTGGTTGGCTGTTGGCACAGGTCGATACCACCGTCGCGGGACGTGCATTTGCTGCGTACGGCGGAGTTTATATCGCGGCATCAGTCATGTGGATGTGGCTGGCTGAGGGACAGCGGCCTGACAGATGGGATGTCATAGGCGTTGTTGTTTGCCTGATTGGCGCCGCCATCATTCTTTTGGGTCCACGCAACGCCTTAAGCTAGGGCTTGGACCAATGGTTTCTTTGGGGCTCGTATCTTCAAAATCAAATGCAAAACATCCCCAAGAGCGAAACTCTTGGGGATGTCGTGATCAGACCAAATCAGATTATTCGGCCGTCGCGGCGTAGTTCATGATGTGAAAAATCATGTTCTGTTCAATTGTGCCATCGACAAGGTGTGCCCACGGGCCTTTGGCATAGGCGGCGACATCCTCACCCGAATGGGTTTCGGAGGACTTGGGAACCACCGCCTGCTGCAAATAGTCCAGGTCTGTCGCGGCCTCTTCGGTGAGCGCCGGACGCGTACCAAAGAAAGAACCATCCGCTTGTTCGGTCAGAACCGATCCCGCACCGTTCAGGTAGCCTGCGACGGTGAACGGCTTATTGTCGGCTCCCAATTCGGGCTCTCCGGTATGCGCCACGCCTTCGCCGTCGATGCCCATGCACAGGCCAAGGATGTCCGACCCACGCCCGCAATAACCATTGAAGGCAAGTGCATGTTCATGATCAGCCGTCACGATGATCAGGGTGTCGGCATCGTCCGTCAGTTCATCAGCGATCGCGACGGCGTCGGAGAACGCCTTTTGGTCACGTACCGCGCGTGCAAGGTTGCCGCCGTGGTTGGCATGGTCCACGCGACCCGCTTCGACCTGAAGAAAGAAGCCATTGTCCCCCGATTTTGCCTGAAGCGCCTGGATGGCCGCACCGGTCATGTCGGCCAGGCTGGGTTCGTCTTCGCGGTCAGCTTCGTACATCATGTGGCTGCTTTCAAACAACCCGAGGATCGGGGTCCCATCCAAAGGGGTGTTTTCGAAAGACGCCTGATCGGTCGCCAAATGAGCGCCTAGTTCGCTTTGGGCTACGTCCATCAGATTGACCCCGTCTTCGCGGCGCCCGCCTTCGTCACCATGAAAGTTGCGCATGCCGCCGCCCATGGCGACGTCGATCATCCCGGAACGCATGGCCTCGATCAGCTGCGTCGCAATGTCAGTCTGGGTGTCGCAACCTTCAGGCACTGACGCCTCGAAATTGCGGTCCACTGTCTTTGCATAGGCCGAGGCCGGCGTTGCATGTGTGATGCGCGCTGTGGAGACAATGCCGGTTTCTTTTCCCATCTCACTCATAAGTTCGTTCATGGAGGCAACGGTATTGCCCGGCAGCGTCGAACAGTCGCCGCGGTTCACGTTTTCATTCACACCGATGATGCCAGCCTTGGTCTTGATCCCGGCCATCATGGCCGTGCCTGTTCCAGCGCTGTCCGGCGTCTGGGCATTAACGTTGTAGGTCTTGACCAGAGCGAGGTTTGGAAAGGCCTCCTGGGGTTGAACATACTCATCACCAAAGCCGCCCTCTTGCTGGCCTGCAAACAGACGCGATGCGTAGTTTGTACCAACGCCGTTGCCGTCAGAGATCATCAAAATGATGTTGACGGCTCTGTTGGTATTGGGCAGTTTTGCCAACTCTTCGGCCAGACGCTCTTGGCCGGATACGAACCAATCATTTTCTGCCTGCGGCAGGTCTTGTGCTGTCGCCATGCCTGATACCGCGATGGCAAGGGCGGATACCGCTGTTAACGTCTTCATAGTTTTGCTCCTGAAAAGAGGGATGAGTTTGCAGCGAAGATGCGGGTCTTAAGCATCAGATTTGTGACAGCGTGTGCTAAACTAAAATGAAATTTGGATCTTGAATCTATAGTGACTGTAGCAATTACATCTTCACGTAGACGATTCGAGGAGATATAAAATGAGCGCGAATGATCGGCTGTTGGCAACAACCCCAATCCTGAACTTCGACCACCCGTCGATTGCACAATTGATCGAGGACCGAGGGTGGAAAGCCCTTTCTCAACATGACCGGATCGGCGCTGTCTACGATTTCGTCCGCAATGAAATTGCCTTTGGGTACAACCGCGCTGACCACATCTCGGCCGCCGAGGTGCTCGCTGACGGTTTTGGTCAATGCAACACCAAGGGCACGCTTCTCATGGCCCTGTTGCGCGCGGTAAGTGTGCAGTGCCGCCTTCACGGGTTCACGATCCACAAAGAGCTGCAACGGGGTGTTGTGCCAGAGCTCGTCTATCCTCTTGCACCCAATGAGATCGTCCACTCTTGGGTTGAGGTGGAGACGGAGACGGGTTGGGCAAACCTCGAAGGATTCATTCTGGATGCGGAGTTTCTATCAGCGCTGCAATCCAAATTTGCCGATTCACACAGTCTCTGCGGTTACGGGGCAGGGACCGACTGCCTGCAGGCGCCGCCAGTGGAGTGGACGGGGGGCAATACCTACATCCAAGAGACCGGTATTGCCCAGGACTTTGGTACTTTCGACGCGCCCGACAACTTCTACGCCGCTCATCAGCAGTCATTCAGCTTCGTAAAGGGCATATTGTATCGCCATATCATACGCCATTGGATGAACGCCCGCGTGCGCCGGATCAGATCAGGTAGTGTGCCGCAGATCCCTGGCTTGGCATTGCCTAATCATAGACACGAGGAATCGCGTCATGCCTCATGATCACGGCCACGCGCATATTGATCCCGCGTCAGGCGACCGCCGTGTCTCCATCGCTATCTGGGCCAACGCACTTCTGACGGTTGTACAGATTGTGGGCGGCATCCTCTCTGGCAGCCTCGCTCTCATAGCGGATGCACTGCACAACTTCTCAGACATGGCGTCTCTGGTAATCGCGTTCGCAGCCCGAAAGATATCCCGAAGACCCGCCGACAAGCGCATGACTTTTGGCTATGGCCGGATTGAAGTTGTGGCTGCCTTGATCAACTACACCACCCTCATCCTCGTCGGTATCTATCTCATTTACGAGGGCGGGATGCGCATGATCGAACCGACCGAAGTGGCCGGTTGGACTGTGGTGATCCTGGGCTCAGTGGCGCTGGTCGTCGACACGCTGACAGCGCTGCTGACGTATTCGATGCAAAAGGGCAGCGTGAACATCCGGGCGCTTTTCCTGCACAATCTGTCAGACGCACTGGCCTCTGTTGCGGTGATCATCGGCGGCTCGCTCATCCTGCTCTATAATATGTGGTGGGTCGATCCGGCGATCACGATCGGCATCGCGCTCTACATCCTTTACCTCGCTCTAACTGAAATCGGCGGACCCATTCGCATCCTGATGCTGGGAAGTCCACCTGACCTCGACAATGACGCAATTGTTGCCGCAATCAGAGACGTCGACGGGGTCCATGACGTCCACCACGTTCATCTTTGGCAGATGCAAGAGAACGAGGCGGCGCTGGATTGCCATATAGTGACCATCGATGGCTCATCCGGCGAAGGGATCAAAGCTGCCATAAAGGCGCGTCTCGCCGAAGAGTTCGGCATCCGGCACTCCACGCTCGAATTCGAAGACTTGGAGAATGCTCATGAGAGCGCACAACTCTATGGACACGAGCAGACAAAAGCATGATGGAAACTACGCTTGTTCTTTCTGGTCTAGGAATTGCTGCAGCAACACTGGCTTCGATCCTTTGGTCAATTGTTTCCCCAAAGCGCCGTATCTGGCCGCCCCAACGTTACACGGCGATCACTCCAATTCTGGTCTGGGTGCCAACGTTTTCGTTGTTTGGCGTATTCATTGTGCTTGGCGTCTTGGGGTGGGGCATTTTGGCGTTTCCCAACTGGCTCCGGTTCGGGGTTGGGATACCTCTCATTCTGTTTGGCAATTTTGTCGTCTGGACTGAAGTCGCTCATTTCGGGATAGCGCAAACTGGTGGAGCTAAAGGCACGTTGAAGACTACCGGCATGTATCGCTACTCTCGAAACCCTCAATACATGGCGGATATGGCAATCGTCGGTGGATGGATGATCCTTACGTCTTCACCCTCGGCTCTCATTGTAGGAACAGCGGCCATCCTTGTTTTGATTGCCGCGCCATTCGCAGAAGAGCCGTGGCTAAAGGACCTGTACGGTTCTGAATTTGAAGAGTATCGGGCTTCAACCCGTCGCTTTCTCTAAATCGCTTCACAAAAATGTCATTCCCGGATCGCTTGACCCTCTAGCTACTAGAGGTCTTACGACTCAAAAAAATGGAGGAAAGCTGTGAGCAGAATAATTAAAAACCGCAGGCAGTTTCTGTCAACAACAGCCGCCGCCGTCATCGGACTTCCGGCCTTGGTAAAGGCCCAGTCTGTGGAGCAACCGACCGGAACGGCGGTACGCAGGAATATCTCGTCCTTCAGCGCTCAGCCATGGCAAGACCACTTTGATAATCTCGAGCATGGGGCGATCCTCTGCGACATCAATTCAAGAGCCGTTCAGTTCTGGTCTGAGGACGAAAGTATTTACAAGCTCTACCCGTCGAGCGTGCCTCAATCAGAAGAGTTGACCCGGCGGGGATACACAAGGGTCGTTCAAAAAGTAGAAGGTCCGAGTTGGAGACCGACACCTTCGATGAAGGAGCGTAATCCTGAATGGCCTGACTACTGGCCACCGGGCCCGGACAACCCTCTCGGCACACACGCGCTCTATCTTTCCTGGCAATATTACCGTGTCCACGGGACCGGCGACACACGCAAGATCGGGCGTCAGTCTTCCAATGGGTGCATTGGGCTGTACAACGAGCATATCGCAGAGTTGTTCGATCTGGCGGAAGTCGGCACCCAAGTCAGACTTTTTTAGTTCACTGATTGTCCCGTGACAGCGGCGGGCCTTTTGGCCGCCAATCTGAAGTGTATTCCAAAGATCGTATGCACGGCGAAACAGCCAAGGGTTCATGATAGAAACTGCCGTGGATCGACGTTGCTCTACCTTTTTCTTGGAGGCAGAAGTCGATGCAAGGTGACAGCGACGGGACGACAACCATATTCTCTATTGGCATCACATGGGCGGCTTTAGTATTCGCCGTAATTTTGGCTCTGTTTTGCGTCGTTTGGGTCTGCAAGCGATGGAACGGCCGAAACCGGAAGTAATAGCCATTTTGAATCCGCCAGCCGACGCCCGATCTTCAAGACGGAGCTGTGACCTCGCGTATAAAAAGGACTGGAAGTCGACCTGTTTCGGTACGCGCTTTACTGAAACGAAGAATGTTCTGCGAAGCTACCCTCAGCGGACATGGTACGGATGAGACGTCTATTCCGACTCTTGCTTAGAGGGTTCATCGCCGCAGCAATCATAACAATAGTTGCGATCGTATTGGCGATTTGGCTGATGACTCGATCAATTCCAGACTACACGGCAAGTTTCAATGTTGAGGGTCTATCGGCACCGGTCGATATCGTGAGAGACGCTTACGCAGTTCCACACATTTTTGGAACGAACGACCCCGATGTCTTTTTTGGGCTTGGAGTCGCTCACGCGCAAGACAGGCTGTGGCAAATGACCCTTCTAAGAAGAATTGCCCAAGGACGCCTATCTGAACTCTTCGGACGAAGCACTTTGGCCTATGACGATTTCATGCGCAGACTTGATCTGGCCGAGGCCGCTCGTTCTTCGCTTTCCGCCCAGGACGACAAAACGCGTGAAGCTCTCAACGCCTATGCGGAAGGGGTGAATGCGTGGATTGAGGAAATCAACAAAGGTGCGTTGGGGCGAGGTGCACCAGAATTCTTTCTGTTTGAAAGCTCCATCGCGCCATGGAGACCAGAGGACAGCATCGCAATTCTCAAGCTTTTTGCGTTACAGAGCTCGGGTCAATTCCAAGAAGAGGTTTTGAGGGCTCGCCTCTCTATGCTCATTCCCCCCGCACGCGTTTCTGATCTTCTCCCGGCGTCATTTGCCAATGATGATCGCAACATACCAAGGTACTTTGACCAGTTTCCGAATGCTCGTCTCGGCGCCATTCGATTTGAACCCGCTGAACTGAGCAGATTGTCGCCTCTTAGAAGTCCCAATCTCAATTCGTCGATGCTTGCCTGGGCTGCCACCCGCAACCGAACCGTTTCAGGCAACGCGGTAGTTGCCGGTATTTTCGACACTCAGTTGGCCATACCTTCGCTCTGGTACCTCGCTGGGTTGGAGCTTCAAGTCGGTGGCGTCATCGGTGCGACAATACCTGGGTTGCCGGTCATACTGTCAGGTCGTAACAGCAGTCTGGCATGGTCTGGAACCACATCGAACATCGACGACCAGGATCTTTTTATTGAGAAGCTACTCGACACAGGCTCTCGTGAGGTACTGACACCGGCGGGACCCCGGCCAATCGTTTCGCGCCCCTCCGTTATACGCATTCGGGGCGAAGCGCCCGTGACTATTCGCTTGGAGCGAAGCGAAAACGGTCCGATCGTTCAATCTGACTTGTTCGGTTTATCGTCGGTCATTCCAGAAGGGCACATTGCCTCTCTGGCATGGACCGGCCTGTCCACAAATGACACTTCCATAAGTGCGCTCATGGGTTTGATGACTGCAAAGAGTACAGATCAAGGGTTCTTGGCAATGCGATCCTTCATCGCACCCGCTATGAAGATGATCATTGCAGACGAGGAAAATCTCGCAAGTCAGTTTGTTGGCGTCCAACCAATTCGAGATCCTCGAAATGCGTTTGCGGGGTCTATGCCAGCACCTGGATGGCTGTCGGAAAGCCGCTGGCTTGAGACTGGCCCAGGTGACACCTCGGAGGACGCCGAGTTATCCGATCCAAACTCCCAGACACAAATTGATCGCGACATAGACAATCAAGCGCCCTCTCCCGAATTTGTTTGGGCAGACGGACGAAGCTTTAGGTTAGGTCGCCTTACGAGGCTGCTTGAGGCGCGCGACGTCCACACCCGGGACGGTTTCGTTGAGTATCAGCAAGACACTATCAGTCCGGCCGCAAGGGGCCTGTTGCCACTCATCGCCAAGAACTTGTGGTTTTCAGAACCACCCGCGCCCCAAGGAACTCTTGCCCGACGGCGTGCCGAAGCTCTGCAAATGCTGGCAGATTGGAACGGCGACATGAACGAGCACATGGCGGAACCCCTGATCTATACCGCTTGGATGCGCGCCCTCCAGCAACGGTTGATAAACGACGAGTTGAGCAAAATGGCTGAGGGATTGCCTGTCATTCAGACACTTTTTCTCGAGCGCGTGTTCCGCGATGTCGATGGTGCCTCAATCTGGTGCGACGTAGTTCAATCGGAAGAAATCGAGACCTGTGATCAGATCGCTAGCCTCGCGCTCGACGATTCACTGTTATGGCTCGAAGAAACATTTGGGCGTGGCGATTTGAGTACTTTGAGGTGGGGAGATGCCCATCAAACCGCACTTGATCATCCTATCCTGAGTTGGTCTCGAGGTTTCAGTTTCATGTCAAACATTCGACTTCCGTTCTCAGGCGGCGACACCACTCTTTTCCTTGGATTTTCTGCGGGTGCATCCGAGGACCCGTTCCAGGCTGATTTTGGATCGACTTTCCGTGGGGTCTATGACCTTTCTGATCCAAACAGTTCGGTATACATAGCATCAACCGGACAGTCGGGCCATTTTCTCAGCCGCTTTTACGATGATCTTGGTCGATTGTGGCGGCGTGGAGAGTATGTCCCTATGTATCTTGAGCGACAACTCGTGAATGCCGGGTCGGTGGGAACGACAAGTCTGCTGCCACAGCGCAACTGAATGAAATGAAGGCAATCCGGCTTTCCTGCACCACAGATACTTAGAGCTATTGTGCCGCACAATGGCAATCTGGACCATGAAGGCGGGATTGGACCTGTCCTTCTTGAGTTGCGGCTTGGTGGAAAGCTCAAGAATCTGATGACAATTTCGCATACAGGGGTCAAAGTTCGGCACGCCGCAATCGAAGCGCATTCGCAATGACCGATACTGACGACAGGCTCATGGCTGCGGCAGCGATCATTGGCGAAAGAAGCAACCCGAAAATGGGGTAGAGAATGCCAGCCGCGACAGGAACACCTGCAGTGTTATAGGCAAACGCAAAAAATAGGTTCTGTTTGATATTTCGAACCGTTGCTTTTGCGAGCCTGCGGGCTCTGACAATGCCTACCAGATCGCCTCCCAATAGTGTGATGCCAGCGCTTTCGACGGCAACGTCGGCACCGGTACCCATCGCAATCCCGACATCGGCAGCCGCTAGGGCAGGCGCATCGTTTACGCCATCTCCGGCCATGGCAATCTGGGCGCCTTCATGCCTCAAGTTTTCCACCAGGGCTTTCTTGTCTTCCGGCAAAACCCCTGCATGAACTTCATCTATTCCAAGCTTCAAAGCGACGGCTTCCGCCGTCTTTTGATTGTCACCAGTCGCCATGATGACCCTGAGCCCGAGGCGATGAAGATCGTCAATGGCACCGGCCGTGGTTTCTTTGATCGGGTCAGCGACTGCCACGATCCCGGCGAACCTACCATCGACTGCTATGAACATGGCAGTCTTTCCAGAAGCCCTGAGGTCATTTGCAGCATGTTCAGCAACCGAATGGTCCACATTGATTTCGTCCATCATTGCTGGATTTCCGAGAGCGACATCATGGCCGTCAACTTGACCTCTGACACCTTTGCCAGTGATAGCCTCGAAGTTTGTTGCTTCAAAAAGCGACAGGCCTTGCTCTCGTGCACCCTCCACAATCGCCTCCGCAAGGGGGTGCTCTGAGCCTCGTTCTAAGGCTGCAACAAGGGTAAGAACATCATTTTCAGAGTGCCCACCCGTGACCACCAAATCTGTGAGCTTCGGACGCCCTTGGGTGAGGGTGCCAGTCTTATCAACAATGACCGTATCGACGCGCGCCATCCGCTCAAGTGCCTCTGCATCCTTGATCAAGACACCCGCTTGTGCCCCGCGGCCCGCAGCAGTGGTGATCGAGATCGGTGTTGCGAGACCCAATGCGCAAGGGCAGGCGATAATAAGCACAGAGACTGCAGCTGTTATCGCAAATGCAAGTGCCGGATCTGGCCCGAACATGAGCCAAGCGATGAACGATGTGACCGCAATGAGAACGACCGTTGGCACGAATACTGACGACACACGGTCTGCTAGTCCCTGAATTGGCGCGCGCGACCGTTTCGCTCCAGCGACCATATCCACGATCTGAGAAAGGACTGTGTCCGCCCCGACTTGCGTGGCCCTCACCATCAACGTGCCGTTTTTGTTGATCGTCCCGCCCGTGACCCGGTCCCCTTGTGTTTTTTCAACGGGAAGCGGCTCTCCAGTAATCATGCTTTCGTCGATTGATGAACGCCCCTCAAGCACGTCAGCGTCCACTGGGATGCTGTCACCGGGTCGCACGCGTAGCGTATCGCCAGCAATGATATGCTCCAGCGGTGCGTCGTATTCGGTCCCGTCCGGCATAATACGGCGGGCTGTTTTCGGTGCGAGATCAAGCAAGGCGCGGATTGCATCACCCGTTCGTTCCCGTGCACGCAATTCAAGCACCTGACCGACAAAGATCAATGTGACGATCACAACTGCGGCTTCGTAATAAGTGCCGACGCCTTCGCCGGTTTGGTACGCCGAAGGAAAAATTCCAGGCAAGAAGGTCGCGGCAAGCGAATAGGTGTAGGCGGCTCCGACCCCGAGCGCGATAAGCGTCCACATGTTTGGAGATAGAGTCGTTATGGAATCCCACCCCCTTTTGAAGAACGGGAGCGCGGCCCAGAGAATGATCGGCGTTGCGAGGAGGAATTCGATGTAGACTGCATTCTGATGACCGATCCACGCGCGCACGGGCAGACCGACCAGTTCGCCCATGGTCAAGATGACCAGCGGAACTGCGGCTGCCGCGCTGATCCACATGCGCTTCGTGAAATCGGAGAGTTCTTCGGACGGCTCATCCGATGGGAGCATTGGCTCAAGCGCCATACCACAAATCGGGCACGCGCCAGGCTCGTCCCTGAGGATTTCGGGATGCATCGGGCAAGTCCATTGAGTACTTGCCTTGCTATGCGTTTGCGCCTTTTGCGCATGTCCCGAGGCGTAGTAATATGGGTCGCTGCGAAACTTCGTTTCACAGTTCTCTGAACAAAAATGGAAGGTCTCCCCTCCAAATTCAGTATTCCGGGGATTTTCGTTGACCTCAACGGTCATGCCACACACCGGATCGATCACTGTCGTGGCGTTCGAAGCGGTCGCGGCCTGCATGGTGTTGTGGTGTTGATCTTGATCCGTGCTCATCGTCTCAATCCTTGATATTCAAGACGATCATACAACTAGCTCCTCCAGTAGCTGGAAGGTCAAGGCAGACTCAGCATGCATATGTAACAATTCGTATCGGGTTCGAGATTTTTAGGTCTCCGCCCGTGAAACCCGCTAGCCCAGTGTCAATATCATGCCTTCCGAAACCGATAATGTGGGAATGTGAAGGTTCTCTGGTGCGGGCCCTTTCCGGATACGTCCCGCAGTATCATAGTGGGATCCATGACATGGACAGAACCAGCCGCCAAAGTCGCCGGCACCATCACCGAGGGGCACACAACCGAGATGTGTGCAAACACCAATCATAACCAAGAAATTCTCATGTCCGGGCAGTGCTCTATTTTCGTCTGTGGCCGGATCTTCACCAGGAATATTTGGATTTCGAGCCACTGCATCGGGCAATGACGACACGTCCTCGGAGCGCGCCTGAGCGATCTCTTCTTCATTTCGGTGGCGGATAAAGACCGGTTTGCCCCGCCAACTTACTGTCAGTTGTGTTCCAGGCTCTACATCCGAAATGTCGACCCGGATGCTTGAGAGAGCTCGAACATCTGCAGATGGATTCATTTGATTGATCAAAGGCCAAACTGCCGAGCCAGTGGCAACTGCTCCCGCTCCGGCAGTCGCATAGTAGAGAAAATCCCGGCGATGCTGTTCGGTTTGCAACTCTGTCATGATTCGACTCTAGGGGCTTCCTGCGTGGGAAGGTCAATGTTGAGCAAGGCGGGTGAAGGAGTTGCTCTAGTCGGTAATCCAAACTCAGGAAGCTTTGTTTCGGTCGGAGGGGCGCAAAATCGCCACCAGAATCAACGGTGTTGCTGTCATCACTCCGAGACCAACGATGACCCACTCAGCAGCGTCGAAACTCCCTGACATCGCTTCTGCTCCAATATGCGCGAGCAGGAAGCTCGCGGGAAGAATTCCGGCGAGTGTTGCAATCAAAAAGCGCCAAAGGTGAAGGCGGCTAAGGCCCGCAGCATAGCTCATTGCATCAAACGAGATGAAGGGCAAAAGACGGGAAGCAAACACCGTCAAAGTAAGCAAATTTTGAGACCCGAGCAAACCATAAGCGGCCTTGTTACCTAGCCATCGCTCGACGTAGACGCGCCCTAGGTAACGCGCGATGATGAACGCTGACAATGCACCCAGTTCCGACCCGATGGCTACATAGATGGCTCCTTCCATGTGGCCATAGGCAACTCCGCTTACAAGGGCGATCGGGGCACTGGGAATGGGGCTTGCAACGATTGATCCCATCATCAGCAAAACAATCAGAAGTGGCCCCCAAGGACCGGCACCATCAACCCAGCCCTCGATGGTTTCCCGGGTTATGTTCGGCCAATAATCCAAGGCCCACATGCCAGTGAGCAGCGCCGCAAGCACTGCGATCAGAACTAGTCCCAAGTGACGGGGATGCGTGTTACCCGATCGCATAGAGCGCCACGAAAACCGCTACAACGTCGACGTGAAAAGGACGCCCGATGTTCGATCCATTATCCATTTTGATCCCTCAATAAAGGCCAAGCACAACTGTCATGGTTCCAGCGAGTAGAGGGTCAAGCACATTCTTCATCATGAGACACTGAATTGTCCCATCATGCCGCCGTCTTCATGTTCAAGAATGTGACAATGATACATATACGGTGCCGACGATGGCGCCGGTTTTTCGAACGTTATCGCCAGTTCAACCTCGCCAGCCACGAGAACGGTGTCTTTCCAGCCCCTGTTCTCTGCCCGCGGCTGGCGTCCGTTGTCGGACAAGACTTGAAAGCGCACCCCATGAATATGGAACGGGTGCATCATCATGTCGCCGCGGACAATCCAGCGCTCGGTGCTTTTGAGCTTGGTAGAGAAATTGAGGGCGTTTTGATCATAGGGCGCGCCATTGATTGAAAACTGATTGCCGGAGCGGGACATCATCATGCCCATTCCCATCGACATGTCTAGAGTTAGACGCCGAACGGGGATATCGTTGGAAGAAAGGTCAGGCAACGGGCCATCCATGGCATCGGGCAGGGTGTCGATACGGACGGGGAGGGTTGTATCGACGGCGAAGTGCAGCACCGTAAAACGACCGCCAGAACCACTTCCCATCATTCCACCCATGGCGGAGTTTGCAATATCGTCGGACACCAGGACGCTGTCCCTGCCATCCGTGAAATCAATGAGAACTTCGACCCTTTCTCCTGGCGCAAGCACCATACGAGTGAGTGCAACCGGTCGATCCAGGAATCCGCCATCCGTCGCCACGAGGTGAAGTGGCCGATCGTCGGCCAAGGACAGTCGGTAAATCCGCGCATTCGAACCGTTGACAAGACGGCACCGCACGACCCCCTTGGGAACTGCCGCTGAGGCTCCTGCCTGCCCGTTCACGAGCATTGTGTCACCTCGAAAACCATTCATCGATTGATGCATGCCGACATCGTATGTCATGCGACCGCGCCAATTAAATTGACGGTCCTGCAGTACGAGGGTCAAGTCATCAACCGCATAGGTGGACGGCAGACCACGTTCATCGTCTTCCCCATCGGTAACATGCAGAACACCTGCCAGTCCGAACATGACCTGTCGGGCTGTCGAACCGTGCACATGGCTATGATACCATGCTGTTGCTGGAGGCTGATCAAGGTTGAGTACCGGGTCCCATGATCGTCCGGGCGCGATGGCCTGATGCGGCCCACCATCGAAGGGGCCTGGAACAAGCAACCCATGCCAATGCGACGAGACGGGTTCGTCCAGAGTGTTTTGCACCTCGGCCAAAGTATCTGCATCGGTCAAAAGCCGGATCGTTGGTCCAAGATAGCCTTGGTTGTAACCGATGGTTTCGGTCGCGGAACTGCCGCGAAATCGGGTCGCGCCAGATTGAGCTTTCAGCTGAAATCGTCGCGATGTTGTTGCATCCAGAAGCTCTGGGTATTCAAGCTTCCGCCCTGTGCCGGATAGCGCAGCAGATGGCAGCACAGCGGCGGCTCCGAAACCTGCGGCATATCCAATAGCTTCACGGCGGTTCAAGAGGCGCACGTCAGGCCAAGCCTTCCGGAAGGGCCGCCAGGGCAGCTTCCATGCTGACAACCGGATGGCCGGCTGCAATCCAACCTTGCCCGGCGGCAGATCCGAGCATTCCTTCGGATACATCAACAAAGTCACTATACCCAGCTTGCTGGAGACTCCGCATCACACTTCCTGACCGACCACCAGTTGCACAAATGAGGGCGACAGGCCGGCCTTTGGCCATTGCACGGGCTGAAAAAAGCCGCTCGGGGAACCGATCTTCGTGCATGCTGATCGGCCAGGCTCCTTCAGCAATCCCGGTGTCGGCCCATTCCGGCCGCGAACGGACGTCGATCATCCGGACGCGATCTTGCCGCAGCGCATTATACGCGGAGTCAGATGACCAAATCTTGGCTGTCTGTGCGACGGCTAAAGTTGGTGAGACGGCTGCAGCGATCAAGGCTAATCCGACCGTGCGACGTGTCAGATCGGATGGCATCGGAGGCCTCCTTTGGAATAGGCAGGCCTGACGCTTTGCTTATTCATTGTCGCTACCATGGTGATCGGCAGATCCGGACGCATCCGACGTTGTTTGCATGTCGCCCATCCGTGTACCGGCGGCGTCCATTTCTTGCTGAGTGATCTGACCATCGGCATCCGCGTCCAGATGCTGGAATCGGTCAACCATGCGGTCGCGAACGACATTCATGTGCAAGGTCTCGAATTCCTCGAGGGTCAGCGCACCGTTGGCGTCGGCATCAAATTCTCGCAACTTCACGCCCATGTGCGCGCGCATGTTCTGAGGATCACCGCTGGGCATCATCATGGCCATCATATCACGATCCATCATACCCATCATACCGCCGCGGCCACCCATCCTGGATGCGTGCATCTTCATCATGTTCTGCATCATGGACATCATGTCCCCACTCATCATACCAGTTTGCGCGGCACCATCGCCCATTGTCATGTTGGACATTGCGCCCGTATCAGGCTGAGTTTCGCCGCCGACATGCGACTCCGCAAACGCAGCTTGCGATATGCCAAAGGTAGTCAGCACGCAAAGTGCAAAAATGCTTCTATTTGCCATCGGTCTTTCCTTTCCAACTTACTCTCGAAACATCGTTATTATGTCGGATCAGATAAAGACCGGGGGAGGGGGTGTTTTGTAATGATATGTCACAGGGCTCTTTGTTACAAACGGTGACAAAGCAACCCCTGACAGTTTGCAGGCCGACTTGGTAGGAATGGTACGAACCGCACAAAGCGGTGAGTTCATCGAAGGGGTGGATGATCAGATGACACCTGAAGTTGGTCATTTCGCGCTGGCCTTGGCCTTGGCTCTGGCTCTTGTTCAAAGTGTATTGCCAATCCTCGGTGCCAAACGTCGGAATATTCTTTGGATGCAATCGGCCCGATGGTCCGCGTTTGGACAGGTGCTCTTCGTCACCGTTGCATTCCTTGCGCTCATGCAGGCATTCATCACCAGCGACTTTACGGTCAAGAATGTTGTTGAGAATTCGAATTCACTCAAACCGATGTTATATAAGGTGGCGGGCACATGGGGCAGCCATGAAGGCTCGCTTTTGCTCTGGACACTCATTTTGACGGTTTTCGGGGCTGCTGTTGCTTTGTTTGGATCCAATATTCCGCAAGCACTGAAGGCGCGAACGCTGTCGGTACAGGCATGGATCAGTGTCGGCTTTCTGACCTTCATGCTGTTTACGTCCAACCCTTTTGATCGCGTCTTCCCGCCACCCAGCGACGGCCAGGACCTTAACCCGCTGCTGCAGGATGTTGGCCTCGCGATGCATCCACCGCTCCTTTATTTTGGATATGTCGGGTTTTCGATTGTTTTCTCTTTTGCCGTTGCAGCCCTTATCGAAGGACGGGTGGATGCCGCCTGGGCGCGGTGGGTGCGTCCGTGGACACTGGCCGCCTGGATGAGCCTGACCGCGGGCATCGCCTTGGGGTCTTGGTGGGCCTATTACGAGCTTGGCTGGGGCGGCTGGTGGTTCTGGGATCCTGTCGAAAACGTCAGTTTCATGCCCTGGCTGATGGGCACGGCACTGCTGCATTCCGCAATCGTGACAGAAAAAAGAGACGCCTTCAAAAGCTGGACAATTCTCCTCGCGATCCTGACCTTTTCCCTGTCCCTCTTGGGAACGTTTGTCGTCAGGTCGGGGCTGCTGACCTCTGTGCATGCATTTGCGGTTGATCCCGAAAGAGGCCTCTACATTCTGGGACTGCTGGCGGTGTCAATCGGTGGCTCGCTCGCGCTATTTGCATGGCGCGCGCCGATGATGGAGCCGGGTGGGCTGTTCAAACCGATCAGCCGTGAAGCGGGCCTGTTGGTAAACAATCTGATTCTGACAACGGCCACTGGCGTCGTCCTTTTTGGTACATTGTACCCTCTGTTCTACGAAGCAATGACAGGCGGCGAAAAGCTGTCGGTAGGCCCGCCATTTTTCAATGCTGCGTTCATTCCGGTCATGTTGCCGCTTGTCTTTGCAATGGGGTGTGGACCCTTCTTGTCGTGGAAGCGCGCGGATTTGCCGGGCGTCCTGCAACGTCTGCGCTTTGTCGCCCTTCTTGCCGTTCTGGGGACGCTTGCGGTCTGGTATTTGGCGGAAGGTGGCCCGGTGTTGGGCTATCTGTCTCTGATGCTCGCCTTTTGGCTGTTCATGGCGACGGTGCGGGAATGGACGATGCGGATCAAGCTGTTTGAGGGCCCGGTTTCAACATCCTGGCGCCGGGCTTCAAATCTGCCCAGATCTGCGCATGGCATGACGTTGGCTCACGCAGGTCTTGCTGTTGCCATGTTCGGATTCATTGGCTCAACAGTTTGGAAATCCGAGGAAATTATGTTTGTCCAGCCCGGCGCTGACATCAGTATCGGCGGGTTTGATGTGAGGTTCAACGGAGTCGAACGGGTGCGTGGGCCCAATTACTTTGCGGATCGCGGTGAATTGACCGTTTCGAGGGATGGAAAATACTTGACCGATCTCTTCCCGGAGCGGCGGACTTACCCGGTTGCTCAAAGCACCACGACCGAGAGCGCGATACGCTCCACACTGGCAGGAGATCTCTATGCGTCCATCGCGAACCCGGCCTCGGAGGACGCCAGTACACAAGGCGCATGGACTCTTCGAATTCTGTATGAACCTTTGGTCAATTTCATCTGGATCGGGTCTGCGATGCTTGTTCTAGGCGGCGGTCTTTCGCTGTCGGATCGTCGGCTGCGCGTCGGTGCACCTCGTCGCAAAGCAGCTGTGACCGCTCGGGTTCCGGCAGAGTAACGATGGGACGTATACTGGCATTCATCCCGCTCGCGATCGCGGCGGTATTTGGCGGGTTCTTCCTATGGGGGCTTAACCCCGATCGGGATCCAAACAACATTCCATCTGTTTTGATCTCCCAGCCTGCGCCCCAGTTCGATCTGGCTGCCATTGAGGGGCTGGAGACGCCCGGCTTGTCCCGCGCCGATCTCGTGGATAACGCCGGACCGGTCATCGTGAATGTGTTTGCTTCGTGGTGCGTACCCTGCCGGGCGGAGCATGGCATACTGACCCAAATGGTCGAAAAAGATGGGCTGAGGCTGTTCGGTATCAACTACAAGGACAAGCCGGAAGATGCGACAAAATGGCTGGCGGAGCTTGGCAATCCCTATGAAAGGATTGGCTCAGACTTGAGTGGAAGGGCTGGCATTGAATGGGGCCTGTCGGGCGTACCCGAGACGTTCATTGTCGGACCCGATGGAACTGTGTTGTTCAGATACGTGGGGCCTGTTGTTGGTGATGAAGCCATTGCTAGGTTCAGAGAGGCGCTCGAACAGGCAGGCGCATTGCCGAGGGGGCAGAACGGATGAGGCATGTGATCATCGCGCTTTTTTTGCTTCTTCCGGTGATGGCCTTTGCGGTCGAGCCGGACGAGATGTTGCAGGATCTGGTGCTTGAAGAGCGCGCGCGGGTGATTTCAAAGGAACTGCGCTGCGTCGTCTGTCAAAATCAGGATATCGACAGCTCCAATGCTGGCGTTGCGCGGGATTTGCGGATTTTGGTGCGTGAAAGGTTGGTCGCTGGCGACAGCGATGAAGAGGTCATCGCGTTTATTCATGCGCGCTATGGCGACTACGTTCTGATGCGCCCGCCTTTCAATGCCTCCACCCTGGCCCTTTGGTTGGCGCCCTTTGTTTTGGCTGTCGTTTCTCTCCTGGCGGGCTGGGCGATCATTTTGAGAAGCCGGCGCAAAGGCGTCGTGGCGGATTTTTCCGAAGTTGAGGAAGCCGAGATTGCGCGTTTCATCGACATTAACACTCCAAAGGACAATTGATGATCTGGTTGGTTTTTGCCGCACTGTCCACAATTGGACTGCTCTTTGTGGGACTACCGCTCCGACGCCGGTCAGAAATGACGTCGGTCATGGCGGATACAACCCCCGCCGTTCTCTTGGACCAATTGGATGAGGTCAAACGGGACCTGGAGCGCGGTGTCATTTCTGGCGCAGAGGCCACCGCGGCAGAACAGGAGATCAAGAGACGGATTCTCATGCAGTCGCGCAAGACTGCTCAGGCGACCAAGGAACTGACATCGGGTGGTCGCTTTGCCATTGTTCTGAGTGCTATGTTCGTTCCGGCCTTCGCATTCGGTTACTACGCGGTCATGGGATCACCGGAGATACCCGGCATTGCATTTTCCGAGCGGACAGCTGAACGTCAAGAGACGGCGAAAGTCGCAGATTTGACAAATCAGCTTTATGATCGGCTCACGACTGATCCCTCCGGAGGACCGTCAGAAGGCTGGATGCTTCTGGGACAAACCTATTCCAGAATGGGTCGGTTCGCAGATGCTGCCGAGGCCTTCGGGATTGTCGCCAAACGACCAGAAGCCACTTCGGCCGTTTTCTCCATGCTTGCAGAGGCCCTTATCTCGGCAGAGCAAGGTGTTGTGACACCGGCTGCGGTGACCGCAATCGAGCATGCGATGGAACTGGACCCGTCCAATCCCGCGGCGGTCTTCTACAAGGCAGTCGCATTGAGACAGAAGGGCGACATCGCGCAGGCACATGACTTGCTGGTAAGACGACTGAACAACGCGGACAGTTTCTATCCCTGGATGGAAAGCTTTGTTGCTGAAGCAAACCGAATTGGCACCGAGATCGGCAGAGCCCCGATCTCGCTGGCTAATTTTGCCCCGATGGTCAATGCGCCTGGGCCTACTCAAGAAGATATTGAAAACGCGCAAGATCTGACAGTGGAAGAGAGGCAGGCGTTCATCATGTCGATGGTTGAACGGCTGGCTGCGCGTCTCCAAGACGAGCCGGACGACCTTGACGGGTGGATGCGGCTTGGCAACGCTTACTCCGTCTTGGGCGATAGAGAACAGGCAATCGTCGCACTTGAACGTGCTGAAATACTGTTATCAGAAGCTCCGCAAAACGATCCGCGGCGGCAAACTCTAAAAGAGGCACTGGCCAGGATGCGCCAATAGCATCTTTCCAGACCTGTTTTCGTGCTCATGCATCGAAAAGCGCATCAATGATGGCACAGTCGGGTGCCGCATCGCCCGTGCAGCGCGCGACGGTTTCCGATAGGACGCGTTCTATCCGTGTCAGATCGGCTATTTTTGCGCGCACTTCTCCGAGATGTACTTCGGCCATGGCTTGGACTTCGGCGCAGGTCTGGATCCGATTATCAACCAAGCCCAGCAACCCGCGAACCTCTTCTAGCGAGAAACCGAGATCTCGGGACCGCATGACGAACTTCAATCGTCGGACATGGGTATCATCGTAGCTTCGATAGCCCTTCGTACTGCGCGGCGGGTCCGGCATGATGCCGATTTTCTCATAATAGCGAATGGTTTCCAGGTTGCAGCCCGTCGCTCGTGCCAAATCACCCCGCCGAATTGATCTCACGCTTGTGTTACTCATTTCAAAAAAAACCCCCTTGAGCCTGTATCAACTACAGACCTTAGAACGGTGGAAACATCTGTTCAAGGAAGATTCGATGGAACAAAATTTGGCGGAACTTCCGCAATCTCGGTCGCAGAAAATTGGCGACGAAACCACCAAGGGATGGGGCGTGACCGGCCTCGGCGTCCTCGGTGCGCTGGCGATGACTTCTTGCTGCATCCTTCCATTGGTGCTGGTCAGCTTTGGCGTGACAGGCGTGTTCATCGCGCAGCTCGGAGCGCTCTATGCCTACAAATGGTACACCTTCGCGCTGAGCGCCGCGTTTTTGGGATACGGCTTCTACAAGGCTTACAAGCCTGTAGATGCCGAGGCCTGTGCCGATGGCACCTGCGCCCGCCCCATCGACCGCCGCATCATGCGCGCAACCCTCTGGGCCGCTTCCGCGATTGTCGCTGTTGCCATGATCTTTCCCTACATCACCCCCTTCATCCTGAAATTCTGAACGAGGACCAAGACCATGAAGCATCTTCTACTATCCGCCCTGACCATCGCCGCCCTCTCGACTCCGGCCCTCGCTGAAGAGCGCCAGGTCGAGATCGCCGTCAGCGAACTGACATGCCCGTCCTGTTCATTCATCGTCGCCAGCTCGATGCGTGGTGTTCCGTCGGTCGAGATCGCCGCATTCGAGGACGGCCCCGAATACGGGCAGGGTGTTTACAGCGTGACCTACGATGACGCCGAGACTTCCATCGAAAGCATCGTCGGCGCGGTGACAGCCAATGGCTATCCGGCGCAGGTGCTGCCCGACACAGCCTCCTAAGCCGTCTGCAATGCGTGACAATTTTATGGGTGGTCTACTGGCCTTCGCGGTAGCGGCTCCGGTCGTGGTCGTCTGCTGCGGCGGCGGGACTGCCGTGTTTGCGGCGTTGTTCGGCGGGATTGGTGCCTGGCTTTCAGGAATGAGCGGGATTGCCGCGCTGGTTTTAGCGGGTCTGACTTACCTGATCGTACGCGCACTGCGTCATTTGCAAATGAAACGCGCCTCCGGCCCCGACCCATCACAGAGAAAGACGGCTCCTTGACTGGCACACCTGAAAATTCCGACCGTCTGCTGAAATGGGGGCTTGGCGGTGCGCTCTTCGCCGCGCTCTGCTGCTTTACGCCGCTTTTGGTCGTCATCGTCGCTGGCGTCGGATTGTCGGCCCTCACGGGTTGGCTCGATTACGCGCTGTTCCCGCTGCTTTTTTTAAGCCTCGCAGTGGTGGCACAGGCCCTTTGGCTTCGCGCTGGAAAACCGGGTCCTGCCCCGAAACTTTGGGCCACCGGCCTCGCGGCAGCCCTGTCGATCCTGATCATTCTCTTTGAGTTCAGGTTCGCGATACGGATCACAATCGTCGTTTTCGCCGCCACAGCACTCTACGCGGTTCTCCTAAACCGCGCGCAAAGGAAAGGATCACCCTCATGATGATGGGATGTTGCACCGCCACTGGTATGTTCTTCGGCCTTCTTGGCATGCTGACACCGCTGATCGCCCTCGGTGCGGTCATCTATCTTCTCGCGGCTAAATCGAGAAATCACGAACTAGGTGAGGTACGCTGAGATGAAAGACTTAATCAAAGTCGGCGACGGCCAAGGCGGCTATGACCTGATCGTCCTCGGGGCGGGGTCGGCGGGGTTCTCCGCCGCAATTACAGGCGCGGATGCCGGGAAGCGTGTCGCCCTCGTGGGATATGGCACCATCGGCGGAACTTGCGTCAACGTGGGATGCGTGCCCTCCAAGGCGATGATCCGTGCGGCAGAGGCCGTGCACGGTGCGGGGGCTGCCAAGCGGTTCCCCGGCCTGTCGGGACGGGCACAAGTGGATGATTGGCAGACGCTCGTTCAGTCCAAAGACGACCTGGTCGCGACCCTGCGCCAGAAGAAATACGCGGACCTTCTGCCGGAATATGAGGGTGTTGATTACATCGACGCCGGTCCCGCGCGGCTGATCGAAGGTGGCGTGACAGTCGGTGAGCGAACCCTGAAAGCACCGAGGACCATCATCGCCACGGGCGGGCGTCCCGTCCTGCCGACCATCGACGGGATCGAGAAAATCGGCACGCTCGACAGCACCAGCCTTCTGGAACTCGAGGTGCTGCCGAAAAGCCTGATCTTCATCGGCGCGGGCTACATTGGCACGGAACTGGCCCAGATGATGAGCCGGATGGGCGTGAAGGTCACGCTTGTCGCCCGGTCGCACCTGCTGCCCGGCGCGGAACCAGAGGTCTCGGAGGCATTGGCGGCGGCGTTCGAGGCCGAAGGCATCACCCTTCTGACCGGGTTAAGCTACGACACTGTGCGCCGCGACGACGCGGGCGTGACACTGCGCGTGATCCAGAACGGTAAGCCTGTCGAAGTGACGGCGGATCACCTCGTTTCGACCGCTGGCAGGCGGGCCAATACCGAAGATATGGGCCTGGACGCAATCGGCGTGGAAACCGACGCGCGTGGGTCCATCGTCGTCGGCGAGGACATGCAGACATCGGTGCACGGCATCTATGCTGCGGGCGATGTGACCAACCGTGACCAGTTCGTCTATATGGCGGCCTATGGTGCAAAGCTCGCAGCCAAAAACGCAGTGCTTGGTGAGGACCATCGTTACGACAACGCCGCGATGCCCTGGGTCGTGTTTTCCGACCCGCAGGTCGCGGGCGTCGGTCCCAGTGAAACCCAGGCTCGGGACGCGGGCTTCGACGTCAAGACATCCATTGTGCCGCTCGATCAGGTGCCGCGCGCGCTGGCCGCACGCGACACGCGCGGATTGATCAAGCTGGTGGCGGACAGAAAGACCGACCGGCTGCTTGGTGGCCAGATCATCGCGCCCGGGGGGTCCGATACGATCCAGACCCTCGTCATGGCGCTGAAGTTCGGCATGACAACAAAGGCGCTCGGCGAGACGATCTTCCCGTATCTGACGACCGTGGAAGGGCTGAAGCTGGCGGCTCAAACCTTTGATATGGACGTGGCGAAGCTGAGCTGCTGCGCGGGATGACAGATCGGCAAAAAAATACTGGAGGCTCTGGCAACCACTACAGCGTGTTGCAAGATGCCTTAATTGAAAGCAAACCCGCTCCTTCCATCGTCGCAGGATACTTTTTGAACGCCCTTTCCAGACAGGCCCACCAGTCGGCAACCATCGGGTAGACGCACATTGTCGGCAGCGGCCCGTGTAACCGACGGAGGCTCTAACGGACAAATCCCGCCTGACGTCGAGCATCCGCCCAGGACAAGCAGACCGACGATGGTGGAACTGAGGGCCAGACGACGCTTAGCGCGAGCGTGCAATGTCCCGAGCAGGAACCTGTCCATCGCGGAATTCTGCATCCAATGTATCCTCTTGCGCCTGCTCATCTTTTGACCCGTGGCACGACTTTCCAATCAATTTGTGCATCACAACGTGTGCCCCGAGGCAGAGTGCGATCGGCGCAAAAAGCCCGACGTTGGTCCACAGACCGGCAATTGTACCCCCGGCGACAAAGAAGGCCGCGATCGGCAACAGCATGACGGCACAACAGACCACCATGCCATAGTGCATCAGTTTCGATGACCAGGTGGGTTTTTGGCTTTGAGTGTCAGACATGTAGCTCTCCAGACATTCTCGGACGTCTGTGCGACATTCCAGTGAGGTAAGGTCAAGGGTACATTTCGATACACTTGATCAGATGACGGTCTACGAATAGTTGTCCGGGTAAATCAGTCAGGTTGCCGAATTCAGCGCGTAAGACAAGACTGTCACACCGGGGATCGAGACCAGGCTGAAGAGCAGAGCTATATTCCTCGTTTTGGATTTGCTTGTATCAGACGTCTCGCCTGAACGTTTTGTCAGAACGGCCAGAAGCGCGATGAATGCGCCGGGCACAACGGCGTAGAGATACACGCCAGAGATGTTGTGAAAAATGAACGACCGCTCAAGCGTTGGTCCAACCACGCTTACTGCGGTTGCGCGATTGCCGCTGAAGGAGCCAAACAAGTCAGCCGACAGTACATAAACGAGAATGTGAATCGCGATGAAAGTGGCGCTTCGAAGGAGGCCATCCAGAACAATATACCCGATCTCCGAGCGGTCGGGATTATTCAACGTGTTATGTGCGAAGACAAACCCGATATAGTTGACAATAAATACAACCGGCAGCCCGTTTGTCATCACCTGACGCAGAAACCGCCCGAGCGCTGTGGAATTCGTCACGAGCATCGCCGCAAAATTGGGCGTGCTGACGACGTAGACAAACAGAAACGGCAGGATGCTTGCCATGCTCAGAAGGGATACGTTCCAACAAAACCTACCAAATGGCAGCGCGGGAGAATAGCTTTGTCGGAACGTATCGGGAGAAAGCACGTCAGCCGTGTGTCGCGAAAACCCGGGTCGATCCGTCCATAAGCACAAGCATCACATCATACGGATCGCCCCTGGTGCCCATACCGGGCGACCCCATAGGCATGCCCGGCGCTGTCACGCCGCGCGCCGCAGGCTTTTCCTGCAGCAACCGCGCGATGTCGGAGGCAGGCACGTGGCCCTCAACGAAGTAGCCACTCACAGAAGTCGTGTGACATCCGGCGAGCTCTGGCGCGATGCCGTATTTCTGCTTCAACACTTGAAGGGTGTCATAGTCGACGTCTTCAACTGATGCTTTGAACCCGGCAGAGATCATCTCATCAACCCACGCACCGCAGCAGCCGCAGGTCGGTGTTTTGGTTACCTGCAACATCGGGGTAGCAGTCTGTGACAATGCGGGACCTGCTGCAATCGCACTGGCGACCGTCAAGACAAATTGGCGTCTGTCCATTTCGAACTCCTTTTTCTCTTGGTTCTGATACTTGACATGCGTTCGGGAGTCGACCGGTAGACGTTGTTACATTTGGCTACAATCACGGGATGGGCGTTCCTGAGCCGGAATGTCTATAAAGACAATATGAAAGAGCAACCACGTATACTGGTCGTCGACGACCATTCAGAGATCAGAAAATCCGTAACAAGTTATCTGGAACGGAACGGACTACGTGCATCTGCGGCAGAGAATGCCGAACAGATGGACAGTAAGCTCGCAGAAGCCAATTTCGATCTCATCGTGTTGGATGTCATGATGCCGGGGGAAGACGGGTTGTCCGCGTGTCGGCGGCTGCGCAGGGAAGGACATACACCGATCCTGATGCTGACCGCATTGGGAGACGATGACAACCGCATAGCTGGCCTGGACGGCGGGGCGGACGACTACCTTGCGAAGCCCTTCAACCCCAAAGAACTGTTGGCGCGGATTAATGCAATTCTGCGACGAACGCAGCAAATCCCGCAGATCGACGACTTTGCCGGGAAGACAGTCAAATTTGCACATCTTGAGCTAGATGTCGACGGTCGCACTCTGATTGACCAAACTGGGTCCCGCACGCAACTCACGTCCGGGGAACTGAAATTGCTAACGCTGTTCCTCAAAAGGCCGAGGGCCGTCCTCGACAGAGACCACCTTCTTGAACTCAGCACAGGACGCATAGCGGGGCCTCTGGATCGAACAATAGACAATCAGGTGAGCCGATTGCGCAGGAAAATCGAGCAGGATGTATTGCGGCCCAGGGTCATCGCGACTGTGCGTAATGGTGGATACAGCCTGTCTTGCGATGTCGAGATATGCGCATGAAGATGTTACCACGGACGTTGCGCGCGCAGATTGCGCTTCTGGTCCTCGGCGTACTGTCCCTCGCACAGGCCCTAAGCCTGTGGTTCTTTGTTGATGAAAGATCGCTTGCCGTACAGGCTGCGATCGGCGCCGAAGCAGCGGCGCGCGCGGCAAACGTCGCTCAGTTGATTGAAGGGGCTCCCCCGGAACTGCACGCGCAGATCATTCGCGCTGCGACCTCACCGCTTGTGCGTTTCGATCTGGCAAATGCTCCAACGGTCCCCCATGGAGATCATGATGAAGGCGGGGCGGTTGAGGCACGGATCCGGGCATTGCTGGGAGAGAGTTACAGCCGTGATATTCGGGTTGAGGTTCATGAAATTGAAGGAGGCCTGCTGCCACTTCCAAATCTGTCACCGGAAATGGCAGATATGCATGCTGAAATGATGCAAGGCAGGCTTGCTGCCATTGAAATGGAGCTTTCTATTGCATTGGCAGGTGGAAGTTGGCTCAACGTCGGTACGCGATTTGAAAGGCCGCCGCTGCAATCATCCCTCGCCTCCAACATATCATTTGCTGTGACTGCGGGCCTTCTCTTGGTTGCCAGTTTCTGGTTTCTTCTCTCCAGATTGACCGGCCCACTCAACAACCTGGCAAACGCATCCGAACGCTTGGGGCGTGGTGCCGGAGAGGGGGACTTGCCGGTTGTGGGACCGAAGGAAGTGCAAGACCTGACCCATGCGTTCAATACTATGCAGGATCGCCTGACGCGTTTTGTCAGTGACCGAACCCAGATGCTTGCGGCGCTTGCGCACGATCTCCGGTCCCCTCTGACCGCCCTTCGCGTGCGGGCAGAGATGGTAGATGATGAGGATACACGCGCATCCTTAGTAACATCGAGCGAAGAGATGCAACAAATGGTCGATGCAACTCTGGATTTCGCGAAGGGTGTGGGCCAGCATGAAGACGTCCAATCCATTGATCTTCATGATCTGATTACCGGTATGGGGTTGGACAAGGTTCAAATGAACAGCGAAGGGCCCCTGATCGCATCTGTGAAGCCAAGTGCGATGCGGCGCGCCATGAGAAACCTGATTGAGAACGCGATCCGCTATGGGAACGAGGCCAGAGTATCTTGGGAAAGGTCGGGCGATGAGGTAGTGATCGCCGTTGACGACAATGGGCCCGGCATCCCCGAAAATCAACTAGAGGCCGTCTTCGGGCCTTATGTCCGACTTGAGACGTCGCGATCACAAGAAACGGGCGGTCATGGTTTGGGGCTGTCAATTGCGCGAAGTATCGTCCTTGAGCACGGCGGTTCCATTTTGTTGAAAAATCGCGTTGATGCGGGGCTCCGCGCAGAAATCACGCTGCCAATCAGGCCGGGTGCCGGCACCTCGCGACAAGAGTCTCTTTCGCCACGTATAGCGCATGCTATTACTAACCTCAAAACACAATAATTTCCCAAGGTACGTATATGAAACGAAGACATTTTCTGACGTCTGTTATTGCTCTTTCCGTGTGCGGAAAAACAGCATTTGCTCATAGTGACGCAGAGCATGATCGCCGCATCGGACCATCTGTCGTGCCTCCTGAGCATTTGCCGCGCGAAGTTGAGTATTCCGAGGCAGGGAAGCCGGGAGAAATACATGTCGATCCGAACCAGTTCGCGTTGTTTTGGACTTTGCCGAACCATCGGGCGGTCAGGTACACGGTCGGAATTGGCAGGGAAGGCCTCTATGAATCCGGCGAGTTCTATGTCGCGCGCAAGCAAAAGTGGCCGCGCTGGACGCCGACACCTGCAATGATAAGCAGAGAGCCGGGCCGATATCTTCGTTTTGCCGGCGGTGTTCCTGGGGGACTAAAAAATCCACTGGGTGCAAGAGCGTTGTACCTCTTTCAACCGGGTCGAGGAGACACATACCTAAGGATTCACGGAACCACGGACCCGAAGACGATCGGTCGACGCGTCTCGAACGGTTGCGCGAGGCTTACGAACAACCAAATTGTCGAGTTATACGAGCAAGTCCCGATCCAGACGCGTGTTGTGCTCAAACCTTTCGCCACGTGAGAATAGCAAAAACGCTCACAGAGCCTTGATAGCGATACATATAGTTACAAAAAACCAACCGCCCAGCTATTCAGGGAAACCATGCGATTGGGTAATCTAACAAGGAAGCAGGTACCCTAATCGAGGTTGGTCCCATGACCCGCAAACAAACAGTTTTGACACGTCGCGCATTCTCTACCGGGGTAGGGGCGGCAGCATTCGCAGCGCCTTCTATTCTAGGCGCGCAAGAACAAGCTCCGGTTCGGCGCAACATGTCTTCGTTCCGAACGCATGCTTGGCAGGATCACTTTGATCGGCTCGGAAATGGCATCATTATTTCGGATACGGTTTCACGTGTTCTGCAACATTGGACCGCAGACGGCGAAATGCGTATCTATCCAACGTCCGTGCCGATGACAGACGAGCTAACGCGGCGCGGATACACCGAAATCATCTTCAAGGATCCAGAGCCGGACTGGGCGCCAACACCGTCCATGCTTGAAAGAGACCCCACTCTGCCATCCTATGTGCCCCCCGGACCGGAAAACCCTTTGGGCATCCGGGCCATGCATTTGACATGGCAGTATTACAGAATCCACGGGACAAACGATACACGCAAGATCGGGCGGCGCTCATCAAACGGCTGCATTGGTCTGTTTAACGAACAAATCATCGAAGTGTATGACCGGACGCCAGTTGGCACTCAAGTCAAGCTAATCTGATGGCGAGATCCGGCATTTTCATCGCGGCGGTCCTGGTTGTCGGGGGGCGCCTGTGATCTGGCAGCAGTTGCAGCCGGTCGAAAGCTTCATAAACAGCGGCGTGAAAATGGCTGTTGAATATGTGCGGGAACTGCAGCGTGCAAACGGGATCAACTAATGGAGTGCTGGAAATGCGAATAAAGGTTTGGATCACATCCACGGTCATTGCGACGATCGGCGTCGCGGCTTGGGCGCATACTGGGGCAACGGGTGTTGTCCTCGAGCGCATGCAAGGCATGTCTGCGATGGGAGAATCCATCAAGACACTCATCCCGATGATGCGGGGTCAAGTTCCATACGATGCCGATCTGGTACGTCGTGAGGCAGACGCAATGGTCGGGCATTCGGGTGAACAGATGGCACGGCTGTTTCCCGAGGGGTCGGGTGGGGGCGTGTCCAAAGCGTTGCCGTCAGTGTGGGAAGACAGCGAACAGTTCGCGGCCCTCGCGGAAGACCTGAAAACAGCCGCAGAAGGATTGAAGTTAAGCGCAGGTAATGGGCTGGCCACAGCACAAAGCAACGACAGTGGATCAATGATGGGCGGCACAACCGGCGGGATGATGGGCGGTGGCGCTGCCTCCATGATGGGTGGAGGTATGATGGGATCGAACCAGGTCATGACGGGCGAGATGTTTGCCAACATGCCCGCAGACGCGGCGTTCACAATGGTTGCTCAGACATGTTCGGCCTGTCATCAGAAATTCCGCAAAGAAGACGAGTAAGCAAATGCGCTGGTGGCATTGGATTATTGGCGCGGGGTGCGTCGGTGGGATCGGAGTTGTCGCGGCAACGATAGCCTGGCCGATCGGAGCATCCGAGACAGAGATAAGTCTGGCCGGGGATGTTGAACGGGGATCGTATTTGGCACGGGCCAGCGGTTGTATCGCGTGCCACACACACTTTGAATCCGGAGGTGCCCCGCTGGCCGGGGGTGCCCCTCTCAAGACAGACTTTGGCACCTTTTACCCGCCAAATCTTACAACCGACGCGGAACATGGAATGGGAAACTGGACCGTGGCAGACTTCGCAAAAGCAGTGAGGCAGGGTATCTCTCCTGACGGCGATCCCTATTATCCGACCTTCACGTATCCGTTTTATGCAAATTTCACGGATCAGGACATTGCTGACCTGTGGGCCGCATTCCAGACCGTGCCAGCCGTGAACGTGCCAGCGCCGGCCCACGACGTCCCTTTTCCGTTCGATCAACGATGGGGGATGAAGCTTTGGAGAGCGGCGTTTTTGACGGAACCCTTTACGGCACCCGAAGCCGACAAAAGCGACGTCTGGAACCGGGGCAAGCTGCTGGTTAACGGTGCCGCACATTGCTCTGCCTGTCATACGACGCGGAACGTTGTAGGTGCACGCATTGTGGCTGAACGGTTTTCGGGCAACGATGCCCTGCCTGGAGGCGGCAAGGCCCCATCGATCCGTTCCGGCGATCTTTTGTCAGAAGGTTGGACAGTAGACGATCTGGCTTATGCATTGCGATCTGGCATCACGCCTTCGGGTGATGTCTTTGGAGGATCAATGGCCGAAGTTGTACGCTATGGAACGAGCTTCCTAAGCGATGCAGACCTGACCGCGATGGCCACCTACCTTATGGACAACGATATATAGCACTGGAAATCAACAGATGATCACGCTCAATCGACGCCAGTTTCTCGCCACATCCAGCGCATTTGCCGGGATGTCAGCCTCTGCTGGTTTCGCCAATTCACCGCCAACCAACCTGATTGCACAAGAGAGCGACGTGCAGTTGCTGCCTGGTGACTATGGCAAAACTTCGCTTTGGTGCTTTGACGGGAGTTCACCGGGCCCGGAAATCCGTGTCGCCCAAGGTGGTCGGGTGCAGCGCAGATTGGTCAATCGGTTTTCCCAAGGAACTTCAACGCACTGGCACGGAATCCGGATCGACAACGCCATGGATGGCGTTTCGGGCCTGACGCAGGATGCCGTCCAGCCAGGGGATGCCTTCGACTATGACTTTTTTGTCCCGGACGCTGGCACCTACTGGTATCACGCGCATAACCGTTCGTTGGAACAGGTGGCCAGGGGACTCTATGGCGCCCTGATCGTTGAAGAAGCGGAGGCCCTCGATATTGATCGGGAGGAGGTTTTGATACTTGATGATTGGCGCATCAATCCCGAAACCGCCCAGATCCAGAATGACTTTGGTGCGCCTCGTGATCTCAGCCACGCGGGAAGGCTCGGAAACCTGATTACGACCAACGGGACTTTTAATCTCGCTTTGTCTGCGCGCAGGAATGAACGCCTGCGTCTGCGGCTCGTCAATGCCTCCAACGCGCGCAATTTCCAGTTGGGCTTGGATGGACTCGACGGGTGGTTGGTCGCCCTTGATGGGATGCCGTTGACTGCACCGTTGAAGGTAACTGACACCATGACCCTTGCACCGGCCCAACGTATTGACCTGATCGTCGATGTAGCGGCAAACGTCGGAGAAACGGCCCATATCGTTCAGGTTGGTCGCGAAGAGACTTTTAGCCAGGTCGCTTTCGAGGTCGAGGAAGGTGGCACCGTAAACCGCAGGGATGCGCCCGCGGCCCTGCCTCCGAATGACCACGCAATGGTTGATCTGCAGGACGCCACAACGCTCAGTCTGAGTATGGAAGGGGGCGCGATGGGCCGTTTGAGTTCCGCGTCTCTTGGTGGGGAAATCAAGCCGATGGGCGAGCTTGTTCAAGCCGGGTATTTCTGGTCGTTCAACGGGAAGGTTGACGGTATCGACGGCGAACCTTTCGCGCGATTGGACCGAGGGCAGAATGTGCGTTTGAAGATGGTGAACGATACGGTTTTCCCACATGCCATGCACCTGCATGGTATGCACTTTCATGAAGTGGCAGAGGATGGCACGCTCGGACCACTACGTGATACCACGCTCCTTGAACGCGGAGAGACGCGTGAAGTCGCGTTCGTGGCGGACAATCCTGGCCAGTGGCTGCTGCATTGCCATATGTTGTCACATGCGGCCTCGGGCATGATGACCAAGATCGTTGTTGGATGATGACCCGATCTGCATATCTCGGGCTTGGACTTGCGGGTGTCGCGGCGGTTGCGGCCTTCCTTTGGACTGAAATCGGCGACGCGCCCCTTTCGTCAAACTCCGCGAGCGCCGGCCCGGTCGACATAGCCGCAGGTGAGATCCTTTACGCGGAAAACTGCGCCGCGTGCCATGGTGCAAACCTAGAGGGCGAGGAAGACTGGCGCACGCCGCGCGAAGATGGAAGCCTGCCAGCTCCTCCGCACGACGCGACCGGACATACATGGCATCATCCTGACAGCATGCTTTTTACCTACACCAAGCAAGGGGGCCAGGCGACGCTCGCCGCGCAAGGCATTGAATTCAACAGCGGCATGCCGGGTTTCGGCGAACAACTGAGCGACGAGGACATCTGGAACATCCTCGCATACATCAAATCAATCTGGCCGGAGCGTGAACGCGCCGCGCAGGCCGATCGAACGGCACAGGACATAGCGTCAAAAGGAGACGGGTAATGAAGAGATTTTTAGCCACCGCTGCACTTGTGATGCTTCCCATAGCTGCGATGGCAGACGGCCTTGACGAAAACCGGATCAAGGAACTTGTGCTGGAAGCCATCCGCGAAAATCCGGGCATTGTATTCGAGGCCGCCCAATTGTTCGAAGAGCAGCAACAAGCTTTGCAGGCGCAAGCCGCAGCGGAGGTTCTCGATACTGAAAAAGCCACGCTTGAAAATGATCCAAACGCACCTGTTCTGGGCAATCCGGAGGGCGATGTCACGGTTGTGGAATTCTTCGATTACAACTGCCCATATTGCCGTAGGGTCAAACCTGAAATGGAGGCACTGCTTGCCGCCGATCCCAACGTCAGGGTCGTGTATCGAGAGTGGCCGATTTTGGGGGAGGGTTCGGTGTTTGCCGCCCGCGCGGCATTGGCTTCGCGCAATCAGGGCAAGTATGAAGAATTCCACTGGGCGATGATGCAGTTAAAGCAACGCGCTGAGGAAGCCACGATTATTCGCGTTGCGGAAGACATCGGCCTCGATGTTGCACAGCTGCGTCGCGACATGACCGCACCGGAAATTGAAGAGCACATTCAAACTTCCATGCGGCTTGCGCAGTCGCTGGGGTTCAGTGGCACACCTTCATTCGTGATCGGCGACAGTCTTGCGCCGGGTCTGATTCAGGCGGACCAGATGATTGAACTTGTCGATCAGGCCCGGGCCGCCGAATAAGGACAAGCCTACGCGGCTGAAGCGTCGTAGCCTGCGTCAACGATGGCTTGCCGCACGGCGGCTTGTTCCAATGTGCTTTGGACAGTGACGAGGCAATGGTCCAGATCGGTCGCAATGACGCCCGATGGGTCTTTCGCCTTGATACCGCTTTCGATGGCGGATGTGCAGTGTTCACAGGTCATTTTCGGGACGGAAAAAATCATGAGGGTCTCCATTTGCAACGCGACCTGACTGTTGCTGATTCCACTGGCGGGAAGGTCAAGACACTTTTGACCGCAAAAAAATTCAGTTTCCCTCTTGAGCTTCCCGCAACTGGAAGCTTTAGATTGAAAGCGACTTGGTAGAGGATGCTTTGATGACAGGTTCCAGTTCCATACAGCTTTCAATCACCGGCATGAGCTGTGCGTCATGTGTCGGACGGGTCGAAAATGCCCTGAATGATGTGCCTGGTGTTTCGGGCGCAAGCGTGAACCTTGCCAAGGAGACGGTGCGGTTCCAAAGTGATTTTCCTGCTGCCACAGGTGCCGCAATCGAGGCCCTGTCAGCTGCTGGCTATCCGGCCAGAACGGCCCGGGTCACGTTGAATGTGGGGGCGATGTCCTGCGCATCCTGTGTGGGTCAGGTTGAACAGGCCCTAAAGGCCGCGCCGGGTATTTTAGACGTGGCGGTCAATCTCGCTGCCGAAACGGCGGCTGTCAGCTATCTGCCAGATGTCATCACACCTAAAGAAATCGCCGAGTCTAGCACGGCTGCAGGATACCCTGCCGAAGTTGCAGATACAGATGCGCAGGTCAGCCGATCAGAACGCAAGGCCGACGAGGCAAAGGTCCTGGCGCGCCGCGTCGTGTTTGCCGCTATTCTGACCGTTCCGGTGTTCATTCTGGAAATGGGCAAACACACGATCCCGGGCTTTGAGGAGTTGATTGAGCGTACAATCGGCATCCAGACTTCTTGGTTGATCCAGTTCGCGCTTGCGACGGTGGTTCTGTTTGGACCGGGTTGGGGCTTTTTTGCAAAAGGCATTCCGGCGCTGCTCAGACGTGTTCCGGATATGAACAGCCTTGTCGCACTCGGCACAGGTGCGGCATGGAGCTATTCAGTCGTGGCGACGTTTTTGCCCGACCTGCTGCCCGACGGCGTTCGAGCCGTTTATTTCGAAGCGGCTGCGGTCATTGTCGTGCTTATCCTGCTGGGGCGCTTTCTGGAAGCCCGCGCAAAGGGTAAGACCGGTGCCGCCATACAGGCGCTTTTGGGCTTGCAGGCAAGGACGGCGCGGGTTCTGCGCAACGGACAGGCCAGCGAGGTCGAGATCGAGGCACTTCGGATCGGGGATCTGGTCCTAGTGCGTCCCGGTGAAAGGGTGCCCGTCGATGGCGACGTGACAGACGGGTCAAGCAATGTCGATGAAAGCATGATCACTGGCGAACCCCTTGCCGTTCCGAAAACGGCGGGCAATCCAGTGACCGGCGGCACCGTGAACGGCACCGGTAGCCTGACCATCGCGGCCACTCGGGTCGGGGCCGATACCACGCTCGCCCAGATCATTCGTATGGTGGAAGAAGCGCAGGGCGCGAAGCTGCCGATCCAGGGGCTTGTCGATCGTGTCACCATGTGGTTCGTACCGGCCGTTCTGGTTCTGGCGCTCGTGACCGTGGCTGTCTGGCTTCTGGTTGGTCCTGATCCGGCCCTGACCTTTGCCCTGGTCGCAGGCGTGTCTGTTTTGATCATTGCGTGCCCTTGTGCCATGGGATTGGCCACGCCCACCTCAATCATGGTGGGCACGGGCCGCGCGGCCGAAATGGGGGTTTTCTTCCGCAAAGGGGATGCGCTGCAACATCTGGATGAAGTTGATATTGTTGCGCTCGACAAGACGGGAACCGTCACACAAGGTCAGCCAAGCCTGACCGATCTCATTACGACTGATGGCTTTGATCGTGCAGAGACACTCGCCCTCATCGCATCTGTCGAAGCGCAATCCGAGCATCCCGTGGCCGAAGCCATTGTGCAGTCTGCGGAAAACGAAGGCGTGTCCTGGCCGGATGCTACAGAGTTCCGTTCCGTGACGGGCTACGGCGTCGAAGCTCTGGTCCAGGGCCGCAAAGTACTTGTTGGCGCCGATCGCTTCATGGCGCAACGGGGCATCGACATTGGCCCGTTGGAAGATCGGGAACGGGCATTGGCTGACAAGGGACGTACCGCGCTCTTTGCCGCCGTTGATGGATCCCTTGCGGCAGTGATTGCTGTTTCTGACCCGGTGAAATCGTCCAGCGCCGATGTCATCCGTGCCCTGCATGATCGCGGGATCAAAGTCGCCATGATCACTGGCGACAAGAAGGCCACAGCAGACGCGATTGCCCGCGAGGTCGGGATCGACCACGTTGTGGCCGGGGTGCTGCCAGATGGAAAAGTTGCAGCGCTCCAGGAACTGAAGCAGGGCAATCGCAAGATCGCCTTTGTCGGCGATGGCATCAACGACGCACCAGCGCTGGCCCATGCCGATGTCGGCATCGCCATCGGAACCGGCACGGATGTGGCCATTGAAAGTGCCGACGTGGTGTTGATGTCCGGGGATTTGCGCGGCGTGGTGAACGCCATTGAAGTGGCTCGCACGACCATGCGCAACATCCGGCAGAACCTCATATGGGCCTTTGGATACAATGTGGCGTTGATTCCGGTCGCAGCGGGCGCACTCTATCCCGCCTTTGGGCTGCTGTTGTCACCCATCTTTGCCGCCGGGGCCATGGCGCTGTCTTCGGTATCGGTTCTGAGCAATGCGCTTCGTCTGCGCCGTATCAAACCGACGATGGCAGAAGGTGACGCGCCCCAGCAACCCGCAACGAAACTCACAACGCAGCCAGCAGAATAGGAGGCCAAGGTGAATATCGGCGAAGTATCAGAACGCGCGGGCTTGCCACCAAAGACAATCCGCTACTACGAGGATATTGGTCTTGTTCGACCTCTGCGCAGCGATAACGGGTACCGCGCCTTTCGGGAGAGCGACATTCACAAGCTGGCGTTCCTGGGCCGTGCTCGAACACTGGGTTTTTCGATTGAAGATTGCCGCACGCTTCTTGGTCTATATGAAGATGAGACGCGGGAAAGCGCGCAAGTAAAATCGGTCGCGAAAGAGCATCTTACGGCCATTGACAGCAAAATCGCCCAACTCAAGTCAATGCGAAAGACGCTATCGCACCTCGTCGAAGCGTGCCAAGGCGATCATCGGCCAGACTGTCCTATACTGGAGGACCTCGCCAAAGGATCCTGACCTTATTTGTCTACGGCGAGCGCGGCGGCGTCCAATGCGTTTAGAACAGCGTCAGATGTCAGGACTTCGGACAATATGATCCCGTCCGGCGCATTCGGCCCATAGACGATGTTAAAGGGTATCCCAAACCTGTTGTGGGCCTCCAGATATCGCGAAATATCGGGATTGGGCCGCGTCCAGTCGGCCTGCATTGCGACGACTTTTTCGTCTCGCAATCGGTCAACGACCGGCACTCGGTCCAGAACAAGCGTCTTGTTTGCCTTGCAGGTGAGGCACCAATCTGCGGTGACGTCGACAAAGACCGTCTGGCCCTGAGAGATCAGTCTTGGGATTTCGGAGCGGTCGAATGTGACCCAATCCTGACCAATCTCTTTTATCGTTGGCGGGGGGGCCATGGTACGAGGAAGTGCAAGGCTGAGAACGGCAACGGCAGCCAGCGCGGCAGGTCGCGTAAATCTCCCTGGCAGCCGGATGGTGGCAAAGAGAACGAAGAACACTGCAAGTACTAGAACCGAGACGGCAACCCGGACTCCCGACACGCCCATCAGGACCCAGAGCAGCCAGATCGCGGTGCCCGCCAAAAGACCGGCAAGCACCCACTTAACGACAAGCATCCATCGGCCGGGCTTGGGCAACAGTCGGACCATGCCGGGCTTCCAGGCAAACAGCAGATAGGGCAGGGACAGCCCAAGGCCCAAAGCCGTGAACACGATGATGACATCAATTGGGCGACCGGACAGGGCAAAGGCCACCGCCGTCCCAAGGAAGGGGGCTGAACAGGGCGTTGCCAGTACCGCAGCAAAGGCACCCGTCGCGAAATCCCCGATGTAACCGTCCCGACTGCTTGATCTGGCCAGCCGCGACTGTAACCCGGAAGGCAGCGAAATCTCGAATATCCCGAACAGATTGGCGGCAAAGACAGTCAGGACCAGAAACATGATTGTCAGGAAAACAGGGTTTTGGAATTGCAGACCCCATCCCACCGTGATCCCGACGGACTGCAAGACCAAAATTCCAGCGGACAGCACCCACATGAACACCAGCACGCCAAGCGCCGACATCAGGAATCCGTTCCGAACCTCGTGTGATGGTTTGTCTCCATGATTGAGAACCGATGTCAGTTTGATGGACAGGACGGGCAGAACGCAGGGCATGACATTCAGGATCAAACCACCGAGGAAAGCAAAGGCGGCGATCGCCAGTATCTGCGCCAGATCAGGCAGGTTCGCCACAAGCTCGAAAGGCGCATCCGGGACGGTATTTGACCACTCAGGCATGGCCGTCACGGCGCGTGACCCGTCTGTCACCGTAACTTGCAACAGTGGCAATTGTTCTTCACTGGCCAAGAGGGGCAATTTCGCCCAAAGTTCCGTTCCCGCGCTGTTCGTTCGGATGTCCGGCTTTCCGAAGGTAAATGTCGGTCCCATTTCCGGGAATACGTCCGGGTTCACAAAGGCGTTTGCACTGCGCGCTGTGACGTAGAGCGCGCCATCGGCGATTACAGCCGTCTCGACCTCGATGTCAGCCGCATCGGGACCAAGCGGCACCCGTTCGGCAAACTCGGAGATAAGCGAAGCGGAGGCCGCATCAATTCCAGCGCCAGCCGGGATCGTCAGAGCGAGGTTGAAATCATGGGGCACGCACACGGTCGAGCAGGTTAACAGCGTGACTCCCGCCTGAAGCTCGACCGCCTGTCCGGCTGTTTCAAGAACCGCCTGGATGGGAAGGACAACACGTTTGTTGTACCCGAAATTCTCGATCCCGAATGCTGTGAAACGCTCAGGCGCAGGCCAGAGAATCTGTGCCGTCGCCAGGTTTGTCGATCCATCCCACGAGATTTCAGGCGGCAGACCGACCTCGCCGGGTGAGCGCCAATAGGCTTTCCAGCCCTCGGCCAGCTTGATGTCGAGGCCGAGTGACAAAGTTCCGGAATTCGTCGCAACGCCATTTTCGACAGAGATAAGCCGCGCTGAAATCGCCGTGTTCTCGTAAGTATCAGTTGACGCTGCGACGCTCATGGATGCCCAGAGACACGCCATCAACGCCAAAACAAGACACCTCGGGGCTCGCAACATCATTTGGGGCGCTTTCGTCGTTGTTGCTCAAAAGCAGGCGCAGATCCCTGGGCCAACCTATTGGCGGCGGAATTTTTGCGACAGTTCCTAAGGCCCCAAAGGAGACGGGCATGGCAAATCCAATTAGGCTCTACACTGAAACACATACCACGCCCCAACCTTCTTCGCGCTCCAGTTCGACGATCTGTTCGATCATTTTGTCGCTGATCTGGCCTTGAACGACGGTACGACCAATCACAAGCGCAGGTGTGCCTACAAAGGCAAAGACCCGGGCAAGAGCCGCACTATTTTCCAGTTCTTGGGCAATCTCGGCGCTTTCCATGTCGGCAACCAATTTGGTGCCATCAACACCAAGATCATCCGACAGTCGACGGAGATACTCGGGCGTTGCTTGAAATGGGCTCTTCATCAACCTCTCATGGAACGCGACGTAGGCCCCTTGTCGTTTTGCCGCTAACGCGGCTTTGGCGGCCAGGTTCGAGCTATCTCCGAGCAGCGGAAGCTCATGCCATGCGACCACAACCTCGTCATCCATCTCTTGTGACATATCCGCCAGACGTTTGGTTTGCACTCGGCAGAAGGGACAGTAATAATCTGAGAACGAGGCCATCGGAATCTTCGATGCAGTCGTTTCAAGACCCCCATAGAGCGCACCACAAATATCTTCGGACACCCTCTTCAGGGCCGCGGCTTTCCGTGCTGTCGCCTCAGCACTGTCAACGTTGCCCAAACCTACGAATGGGTCAAATCCGCCTGAAGTCTCTCCCGCCACATATTTTCGAAAACCAATCGGAGTGTCGAGCGGCACGAGTTCGAGCCTTTCGGGCAGCAAAGAGGGCACCGTACGGAGGGCAGTGTAACCCGCTAAGATCGCACCGATCGTCAATAGCGTTGATCGCTTCTTGGTGTCCATCCTCAGCCGTAAATTGGGGTCGCATTGGCGGTCAGTCATACCGTCTCAACTTGCGACGCGTCAACTTTACAAACCGATACAATATTATTCGTGAAAACATGGCATTGCGGAGATATTCAGAGGATCGGAGGTCGGGTGCAAATGCATTTTCAACCTCTGGCAATATTGCTGTCATGAACGGATTAAAGCTTGAGCTATTCGGGAAAACAAATTGGTCTTCTCGCGGCTGCTGGGTCGGCGGCTTTGCTCTTTGCAGCTTTCGTCTTTCAGGCTTTGGGCTATGCGCCCTGCGCGATGTGCATTTGGCAGCGGTATCCGCATGTAGTTGCAATCGGCATGGGTCTGCTTTTGGCGATCGGACTACCGATTATTCCACTCTTGCTCATCGGCGCAGCTTCTGCGGCAACGACTGCGGCACTCGGCGTCTTCCACACGGGTGTCGAACGGGATTGGTGGGAAGGGCCTACATCCTGTACCGGGTCCGGGCTCGACATGAGCTCAATGTCGGCCGAGGACCTTTTGTCTACCGATGGGCCATCTAGCCTGGTCATGTGCGATCAGGTGGCATGGGAATTTCTAACTTTGTCGATGGCCAGTTGGAACGCAGTCTTCAGTCTTGTGTTTGCGGGGCTTTGGGTGTTCGCATTCGGGATGCGCCAGAGTAACAGCACGGGGCCAAGCCTCACTTCACCACCGACCCCTGAGGCTTAGTCGCCAAAAGACATCGTTCAAGTATCTCAAATTCAAATGACATTATAACCCTAATCGGACTCAACTCATTTAGAGCTAAGCCGGTCCGCCGGTTTCGCTCTCGAGCATGATGGCCTGCTGCTATCACATCCTGTTGCATTGGGTAAATCGCCTTCGACGCCGGTTTTCCCAACCACGCCCATATGACAGTCGTCATCCGCCGAGTTTTCGGTGTCACGCCCGCAGCGACGCGGGACTGAAGTTGTACGCATCTGGACGATGCTGATCTTTTATTTGATCTATCACATCGCAAAGCTTTTACCGGAAGTGTCCGAATGGTAGTTCCGTCCGCGCCTTTCTACCTTTGATGCACGCTCCGGAAAAAGCCCGCAGGCCAGCTTGCCCCACTACCGCTTTGCTGCAGAATTCGCTCTTGCAAAGAAATCGAAAATCTGGATCATCACGTCGCCGCCTACTTCTGGGATCTCAGTCAACACGTCATGCTTGGCGTTTCGGATCATGGAAAATTCGGCATTCGGCCATTTCTCCATACGCCGCTTGATTGAGGCGTTGTCGACGAGCTGATCAAGTTCGCCGCAAAAGGTGATGCAAGGAACACTGGGGGAGGGAACGGTTGAAAGCCTCCGGCACTCTGCGAGTGCTTCATGGAGCCACGACATTGTTGGTCCGCCGATCTGAAGCTCGGGCGCAGCTTGTGCTTGCTTGACCCAATAATCGTACATCGCATTATTGTGCGTAAGGTTATTGTTTTCGAATGGCGTTTCCAAAACATATATCGCGCCACTTTCCCCAGGTACGTATTTTTGGCCCATACCCAATTTTTGGAATGCCCACGAAAGAGGCCAAGCAGCGATGCGCTGAATTGTGGACATCTTGATGCCAAACATAGGAGAAATGAAAGCCGACGCTGCAACAGGAAGACCGTCAAGCATGGCGCGAAAGCCGATACAGGCACCCATGGACACGCCGACCAAAAAGTATGGCTTTGGCAACTGTAGTTCTTCAGCAGCCTTCAGGAACGCCGCAACATCTTTTTGATAGTCAGAAAAACTCACGATGTGTCCTGCTTGTGGATCAGGCGCCATTCGATCGGATAAACCCTGGCTACGCCAGTCTATGATCGCGGTTGAATAACCCTTCTCTGCAAACGTCTTTGCAACCCGTCCGTATCTCTCAACATAACCGAAGCGACCGAGCATGAGTAAGATCGTGCCCTTGGCCTCGGCTTCGGAATCGTAAGTGCCAACCCGAACACGGACGCCATCATCCGTTTCTATCCAGTAGGCGTTGCCTGATGCAGGGCCTTCTGCAATATCACCATAGAATTTTGCCTGTTCCATCACCCACCTAAAATGTTCGTAATCTTGGTCCGGATAGCACATGCAACGAAGCTAGCGTACTGGCTGCAACAAGAAGCGAAAATCCGGTGAATCTTCCCACAAGTACCAAGTTGAACGACAGCAACCCAATAACTGCAAGCATCTTTACGATTGCGACCCGATCGCGGGAAAACGGATAGTCGTCGTCGTAGACAGATAAGCGCTCAAAGACTGTCTGTATTTTCAGCGCGCACACCATGAAAATAGTGACGGTGACGACCATCATCATGAAGGTTGTGAAGTGGCTTATTGAAGTATTCTCCAACCAACCGTTGCGAATGCTGTTCGCCCCAAAAACGCTCAGCGCATCGGTGCTCAGCCAAGTTACGAAGTTTGGACTGTCAGAAGATAGATAAGTGATCTGTAGCTTGACCAGCGATGCCAGCCAGAGCGCAAAGACCGCTATGCGAAACCCGCCCCATACGATCTTCTGGCCTTCTTTCCTGATTTGGTTTGTATCCGCGGTGCTTCCTTCAAGGTCAGCGGTCGTACAGAGGTCATGATAGTCTAGGACGATGATGACCAGGAACAGCAATCCAAACATGAAGATCGCGATATAGGACGCCGTGTAGAGATAGCCAATGAATGACAAAGCCATTGCCTCTGCCACAGAAATGACCTCGGGACGCACCAATGTGACCAAGTATCTATCAATCTGAACGCCATTGGTGTCACCAGATAGATAGGCAGGCACATAGATGCCGGCCCACTGGAATCCAAAGACGAACAGGAAGCAGAACAAAGCAATCCCCCAGAAAGAGAACGAATAGTCGTTGACCTTCGCAAACCACGCTTCGTTGCTCCCGATTTTGACTGAAATCACGTCATGAGCCGTGCATTTGGTCCGACCGACACCCTTCCAGTAGGTGTTTAAGTCACTTACGTAAAAAATGAATGCTGGCAAAGCGATCAGAGGTAAAACTGTTAGTGTTGGCGCCCAGATGAAACCGACTTGCTTGTCCAGTCCATTGAATGGGCTGTATGTGACGCTCAGAGTACCCAGAACATAATTCAACAAACCCAATCCACAGACAACCAGCCAATATGCGATCAACACGTTCATTGATCCTGAACCGCTGAGCATCCATTCGCACTTTTCCGCCAGGGATTTTGCTCTGCGTTCGCCGTCTTCAGTTGTGATTGCGGCGCTTGTGCTGACGATATAATTTAGTGGCTCAGACATCTGTGGCATCGCAAAACGCAATGGTTCGGCTTCTGGACTCACCGAACTGCAGACCTGACGTTTTTTCTCACGCCGTTGGTTTGTCAGGCGATCCTTAGATGCCTTCAGCTCAGCTTGCCATTTGCTTGCTTCTTCCGGGTCGCAGCATCCGAAGATCCGGGCGAGCCAGCGAATATTATCGTTGCTGATCCCGTTGTCGTTATCTTGAAACCAAGTCTGCACCGCGCGAAGCTCGATGCCATTCTCGTTGCCTTCTAACGAGGACACCGCTTCCGCAAGAGTTTCGGGCGTCCAAGGGCCATCAGCGAAGCCCTGCCGATCTACTGGACGGCCTGCCCCTTCTGCAGCTAGGCGGGCGAACAGCACTTTGAAGTTCTCTGAGCTTTTCTGCGCCGCAATAAAAAATCTACCGTTTTTAATCAATATCTTATACGCGAATTTTGCGCTCCTTTGCGCCCCTTTGCGTATCTTATCGTGCAATCGCAGCTTTCGTAACCACAACTGGGACGGGAAGCGGGGTGCTGCCGATGACGCTTCGGCGAGCATGGACTCTTACCCGCGTAAGGACCTGGAATTCTGGGGGAGCGACTATGGCGAGAATTGCCCAAACAAGAATGATATCGACTGGCCCGATTGTTCTGCGTCGCTCGTCCAAAATCCGAGCCGACAGCTCTCATTTGCCCGGTGCAGAACCCAAGCGGGTTCATGCACGGGCTGTCAAACGCATCTTTGATCGAGAGACTGGTGAGCTGGTGGGTTGGCTTTATGAGTGGAACACCGGGTCGTTGGTGCCGAGATGGAAATCAGACGCGCGTGAAGATGTCGTATACGATTGAATTACGTGCGAAACTGGAATCGTTAGGAAAACAAGGTCAGTAACACTGATATATTTAACATAACAGTTCTTATGCGCCTAGAGACATGTAGCAGGTGGATTCACAAACGAAGTGCAAATTCTGTATCAAAACAGAACCTTGCATGGAGAATGACAAATGGGAAGCTGTTACCCTCACCTGAGTTTGGA
>NZ_RCCE01000006.1 GCF_003663885.1 Litoreibacter meonggei | reverse complement strand
ACGTGGGGCATTCCTTGGGGCACTTTCAGCCCAACGATGGCCCGGAGGCCTGTTGTTCTATTGCTCAGAGGAGGTTGGCTGGGATGGTAGGATTCCCAGCACCCCGTTGACCCTCATCACCTTTTCTCCGGAACCGAGAGAACTGGGGCCTTCGTTGGGGCCTTTTGGTGGACTTCGGGTGCCACGGGTGTCGGGGCGTGACGTCGCGCAGCGGGCTCGTTCACGGGGGCAACCGGTGGACCTACATCCCAGCCGTTGCCGCCCGCCACCCGTGGACATCCTTGCCCAATCGCTCCCGGTCGTGGACCTCCCCGCATCCCCGGTGGACGACTTGAACGGTCGCGCACCACCGGTGGGCGGGGTGTGAGGAGCGCAGGGCGACCGGGGGGGGGGCGTTGGGGAGTGGTTTGCTCAGGGTGTTCGGTGAATTTACGGAATAGCGGCTCACCGAAGGAACAAGGCGCATATCACTATTCACAGCGGCTTCATCGGAAACACACTGTTTACAGATCAGCATGCTATTTAGTTGAGAACGTCCTGTAGGTAGTAGGCGGGGTCGGTGCAGTATGTGTCGCAAGCACAGTGTAGCGAGTTGCAGAGGGTTCGCGCCGACCCGCCTATTATCTTTGTCTCAACCACCCCGAGAAGTTGGGTTGTTTGAGTAGCATCCTCTTTTGGTTCTTCTAAGCAAAACTAGGACAAGAACTGGATAGCTGAAAATAGCCAGCGCGGGTAAGTGTGTGAATCCATACTATTTTTGGCTAATTGATTGCCAATTGAGTGATAATTCTATTGGCTAGGATTCTTTGTTGCGAAATTGGAGCTAACGAGGTCCCAACCAACTCAATGCACTTTGATCGTAGTTTCCACGCCGCATACAGACGGGGGCGGCGTTGATGAGTGGACCCTCATCACCTTTTCTCGTGAGTTGGAGAAACTGGGGCATTCCTTGGCACAGTTTGGAGCGACGAGAGGGTGCAGTTGGTGACATCTCGACACGGCTCGTTCACGGTGGGTAAGCGTAGCTAACACTCCCACGCTTGGGCTGACTAGTGAATTGTCATCGCTCGAAGAAACGAAATACGGATTTTTTTGCGTTTTAAGATTGCCGTGCTCTGCGCATAGAGAAAGTCCACTTCCCGCCCGCACCTCAAAACTGATGTACTCCATGCATCTAAAATAGAAGCAACCAATGGAGTATCCCATGTATCTAAGTTTTCTATTTTCCCTAGTACGTTCCTCAGTGCGTCTCCGGCCCAAGAGTGAGCTGGAGGCGGTAGTCATCCTACTGCTTTTCGTTGTCCGTCACTGGCGTGCCCGATGAAGGGGCTGGTGGAGGGCGTCACCGTCGTTCTACGAGCCTTCGATGACGTCCCCGAACACCTCTTCCTGATCCACAGCGTCGAAGAAGACTGCGTGACCGGCGTCGCGCTCACCGGCCCTCTGACTGGTGCCTACGGTGAACCCCCGATCGAACTAATCAAGTCGGTTCACCGGCCTTAACCCCACCCCCATCCAACTTTGTTGAAACACTAACTGGAGCTCGGCTCCGGAAGGATGACTCATGTCTAATCGTATTCGTTACGCTTACCTGAAACAGCACACATGGCTCTATCGCCGCAACTACCCCGCCGACGTCGCCATGATCCTCGGTGTCGCGGCCCTCAAGCAGTCCCTGAAGACCAGTGACGCCAAGCTCGCCGGTGTCAGAGCAGGCGAGGTTAACACCCTCTTCGAGGCAACCGTCGAGGCGGCCCGGAGTGGTATACAGGTGCGGCTCTCCGATCCTGCATGGGCGACGTCTACCGCTGACGCTCTCGCTAACCTGCGGACCACTCTTGAGACCTCCGGGGGTGTCGCGTTCCCCGCTAAGAACAGGCAACCGGCACCAACGGTCTTCGCTCTCTCCAGAGAGTATCTCCGGCGTCGCGGGGAGGAACTACGGCCCGGCGGATATAAGAGTGTCCGCTACTCGGTGGACCTGTTCAGCACCAAGTTCCCGGATCGCCCGATTACCTCCCTGACGCGGGAGGACGGTCGGTTGTTCCTCTCGCTGGTCCCTCGGCTCTCACGGCTGATTGGCAAGTCACCCGCCACCCAGCGGAAGACCATGGATCAGCTATTGGCCTTCTCCACGGATCGTAGGGACTGGATCACCCCCAGGACCCAGAAGCGTATCTGGGGGCAGGTCAATCACTTCCTCGACTGGGTGGTCTACAACGGGCATCTGACCCAGAACCCTTTCCGAACGATAAGGTTCGAGGGGAAAGTGAAGCCAGCACCCTACGCAGTGCCAACGGACGATGAGGTGCGACGCCTGTTAAGAGAGGTGAACACCCCGATTCATGACTTGCTCCGGATGTGCCTGCTGACGGGGATGCGATCGGGCGAGGCGGCTGGCTTGCTGCGGGAGGACCTCGTGATGAAAGGCAATCTCGGCACCTTCGCTCACATCCGCCCCAATCGGTTGAGGGAGTTGAAGACAGACGCCAGCGAAAGACTGGTCCCCCTGCACTCGGAGCTCGATCAGGTGTTGGATCGGTTGCCACCCGAGGGCCCACTCTTCCCCCATCTCAACGTTAACCAAGTGACCAAGGCGTTCACACACCTGAGGGAGCGGCTGGGGCTGGAGCGACCGGGGTTCGTCTTTCACAGCACCAGAAAGTGGTTCATCACGCAGTGCGAACGAACTGGTGTGCCGGAGCACTTCACGGCGAGCCTCGTGGGCCACCAATCGGCGCGGTCGGAAAACCAGCTGACCTACTCGATCTACTCAGCCGGTATCTCGGACGAGCAGAAGCGGGGTATCGTCGATCAGATACGGTTGCCGTGCTGATCCCCGATATCGACGCGTTCGAGGAGCGGGCCGCCATTTCAGAGTACGATGGTGGGCTTTCCCGGGAACGGGCAGAGGACCTAGCGGCGAGAGCTCAGGGGTTCCGGGGGGCTGACCACTACTGGCAGTGGTTGGCCGACTACGTGGTGAAGCGGCAGGTGCCGGAATAAGATCGCCCTCGGCGGTTCCTCAGGGAGCTGCCGGGGGTGCACTTTGCTTTTTTATCGAAAGGTGGCTTCCACTTCAATCCAACTATTTGCTCAACGACCTCGCATCCAAATGGATAACTAGCTTATGATGTTTTGGTTAGAAAATCGACGGCCTGTTGGAAATTCGCGCCGGTTAGTTCTCTGTATTCCTTAATTGCACCTACACGGTTTCCTGCGTGAAACGACTTTGCAATGCGGAACACTTCTTCGTTCTGCAGTATTTTTACTTCTGGAGAGTGCATTTGTTTGGGCTCGCCTCGAAGTCTTTCTAGTGCTGCTTCCAAACCAGATTTGAGTGCATTCGCCTCTGAGTGGGCAGACTTCACCAACTGTTCTTCGCTGCGGAACTCTTTCTTAGCCTCTTCTTGGGATTTAGTTTTCTCTTCTACTTCGCAGTCCATTCGCCTCCCATCAGCAATGGGTGCGGCAAACAGTCCGAATATCCAGCCACAGATCAACCCGACCACTGCGAACAATATGCCATAAATTATTACGCCAAAAACTAAGTTTAAGAACCAAGTTACACCCGACGCATCGTTGTTGAAGATCGCAATGGCTATTCCAACAAGCCAACCTAAGACACCACCGCCGGCAACGGATCCAAATCTGGTATCCTGCCTAAACCCTGTGTCTCTGTGAACTTCTACATTGGGAATAACAGTGCTTGTTCGTTGCCCTAAAAGGTAATTAACTTGAAAATTAACCGACTTAGTTTTCAGATCGATTAATCTCTCTCGTTCTGCTTCAAGTAGTTCAATCCGATCTTTGTAGTCCACAGACTCGGACAACGTGAGCGGCATTTCCAATGTTTCAAGCTCCTTGATCAGCAATTCGAATTCCGGGTCAAGGTTATTGGCTCCAGTATCTAGCTCTTTCAGCTCACGTAGGGCCTTAGGATGCATCTGCCCATCTTTCCATGAGCGTAAATTCGAGAGTAACTCGTCACGTGCGTTTGAAAACCAACCGCGCACAAGGCCAATATGATCGATAAAGTCGGCATCGTTGACAGCTCGGAACGCAAACAGACTGTTACTCTGCACTGCTATCTTGAGAGGTCCTTCGACTTGATCAACTTTGCCGAGCCTAAGGCGCACTTTGGCGAGTAAGTAGTCGGCTTCAGGAACCTGCGCAGCCAATTGAGTGGCAGAAATAAGATGCTTCTCTGCTTCTTCAAGTTCCTTGAGGCAATAGCAACACCAGCCAACGCGTGTCAGTGCTTGCTTTTTGAAGAAACTTTTTGTGTTAGGTAAAAACCGAACTGCATTTAGGAAGTCATGTTTGGCAGCTTCGATGTCTACATGATCCAGATCTGTTCCGATCATACCTTCGTGGATTTTTCCCCTAAGATAGTAAAAACTCGGCTCCAGTTTGAAGCCGGAATGATGATCATCCCCTTCAATGGCTTTGGTGGAGAATTCTAAAGCCTCAGGCCAGTTACGAAGATCAGTTTGCTCCTGAGCGGCTCTAAACATTTCCAATGACCAAGTTCCGTCTGGCTTTTTAAGGAGATCAACCAACTCCGTAAGCAATTCGTTGGTCAATTGGAGTTGTTCTGACAATCTATCGAAACCTAAGTTCATAGTTTCATTTAGGTCATATAATTTATCGCCAAGACCTCGCAACTCCATCGTGACGACCGAAAAGCCTTCCATCATGTGCTGATCAATTTGAATTAATGTGTCGTCTACCCCAGCCAATCTAGCTTCAATGGCCTGACCGCTTCGCTCGATCTGGCCCGAGACAACCTGTGCAGCCACACCAAGTTTGACACCAAGTTGCTCACCACTCCCGATAATTGCAGCTGTTTGGTCGTCTACGGCCATGACTAAACGGTCGGTGTGACTACGTTCTTCTAAATAGGCGCGGTAGTCGAACTTCTCGCTCAATGCATAAAATGCAGACGGTGTATTCTGCCTATTCAATGAAACACCCCTTAAAACTTAACCGTAATCAATAAAGGCGAAACGGCAAGGTCCGTCAAGAATCTTCCTCCAGCAGCCCCAACCTCCGGGTGGTGCGCGATCGACCACGGGCCGGGAGAGCCACGACGGGGATGCGGGGAGGTCCACGACCGGGAGCGATTGGGCAAGGATGTCCACGGGTGGCGGGCGGCAACGGCTGGGATGTAGGTCCACCGGTTGCCCCCGTGAACGAGCCCGCTGCGCGACGTCACGCCCCGACACCCGTGGCACCCGAAGTCCACCAAAAGGCCCCAACGAAGGCCCCAGTTCTCTCGGTTCCGGAGAAAAGGTGATGAGGGTCAACGGGGTGCTGGGAATCCTACCATCCCAGCCAACCACCACAGTTATGGCAAAGCGCCTGAAATTAGTACCCGGCGCTTTTTTGGTTTCCGCAATGGCCCGCATCGCGGCAGCGGGTCAGGACAAATCCGCTCGGACAGTGACCATGATGCGGCTTCAGGGTCAGCGCCGGATGGACCCTTCGCATACCTCGCCGGGTTAACGGAGCCTTGCGGCTGGCATGAAGTTCGCCGAAGATTTTTCATCCCAGGACCGACATCATCTTAACGAGTGATGGGCAGTTTCCTTCTGGCGGCCCATATTCGGCAAGTACGCCAATCACCTCATGCGATCGGCGTATTTCTTCAGGACTTGTCAACGAGGTTCCGAAACGTGCCATTCCCTCAATGCCCCGCGTTCCTGACATTCAGCGCAGATCAGATCATGCACCTGCAGTGAAACGGCGGCTTTGAAGGGTTGCACTGCAGCAATAGAGATGGGCAATGGGTCGTTTTTAGTGGGGCGGATGCTACCTAGCCGGGAACATGCTGCGAACGAACTAATGGCGGTTGAGAGCCCAATATGACGAATGCTGCGTAACGCAGAGATGGCCGGAAGCTACGCAAAGTCACTGTTGCCCTAGATGACTAGCGGTCACAGATGCCCGTGGCTTGCATCAATCCGCTGCCATAGGTGTTATCGGGTCCGGTTCGGCCAAGATTCAGACTATTGGCGGCAAGACGTTCACGTATTCGGTTGGTACCAGCGTTAGCAAACATTTCGGGGTCTGCTGCAATGCGGGCTGTAACGAACGGCACTGCAATAGATGTACCTGTCACAAACCGAGCCCCTTGTGCAGAGCTTGCCAAGACGTCAACTCCGGGTGCGGCGATGTCCACATGCGGCCCTTGGCTGGCTTCGCGATAGATCTTGCCATCGGCATCTACTGCGGTAACCGCGATAACGGAGCCAAATGCCGCCGGGTATTGTGCGGCGGCCTTGGGACCCGCGTTCCCCACTGCCGCGACCATTATCAGACCGCGTTCATACGCCCTTTTGATGGCCAGATCCAACAACTTGTTGAACGGCCCTGCCAGTGAAATGTTGACGACTTTTATGTCTTTTTCGATGAGCCAGTTGAGCGCTCTGACAAGCGAGTCAACACCCGCAGCGCGACCTGCATCTAGGGTTTCCTCTATGACGGCTGCATTATACAAAGTCGCATTACGCAGACGGGTCGGGTCGGCGAGGACACTGGCAATCTCGGTACCATGCCGACTGGAGCCTATGGACCCGGTCGTAAAGCTCTTTTGGATCAACTGCTTGTTTGAGAGACCGGCAGCCTTCGCATCTACTTGTGTGTCGATCAACCCGATTGGCGCTGATACCTCACACCCGGATTTCGGCCAGTTCAGTAAAGCGTTAGCATAAGACAGAGATGATGTTTTGGTATTAAGTGTTTGTTCACGATACGCGTGGTTTACTCCAACTGTGGAACCGGAAATCGCCGCTTCAAGTTCCGCAATTGCTTGTTTGCCCGTTGTTCCTTCGGGCATCTCAAACGAGAGCATGATCAGGCCCAATGACCTCAGTGATGTCACTTCCCGCAATTTGTACCCCTTTGCCGAGGCGAACATCTGCATGTGCTTTTGAGCCTTGGTTCCTGAGATCAGGGTGACAATTTCGCGTTCGTCGACAAAGGCACCTTGGGAGATATGTGGGCCGTCGAGACCTTGGCTATTGTCAGAGCTGCATGCCGAAAGCGACAGGGTGAGAATAGCGACGCTTGCCAGCGCCAAATTTTTTAACATCACGCCCAATACCCCATTTTTATGTTCGCTTGCAGAAAACAAACCTATGCCGTTACTACATTGTCGCTCCGCGGCGCCTAAGGTTCAAATTTATTATCTCCTTGCCGAAATGGTTTTTGAACCTTTTAGGGACCTATCACGTCAAAGGGGTGCGGTTATGTTGTTTGACATAGTCGTTGCAGCACCCACTTGTGGGAGTTAATTGATATGTGCAGCAAGCTAATAGGGCTTGATTGGAGCGCAGATGGACCGTGAAGACGAACTTCTCTTTTACGTACAAAACCGCCTCTCAGAGCGGGACAGAGAAGCATTTGAAGAGCGTTTGGCCACAGATCAAATCTTGGCGGCAGAGCTGGCCGTATTGCAAGCCGCGCGCAACAACTTCACGGAGAAAAAGAGTGGCGCGTCTGAGTTAAGTGTCGGTTGGGCTGATCTTGAAGGTCGCATGGATGCCGCGCAGCCGACCGCTGCAAATGACAATCACCCGATACGGCTGGGCCTTTTGCAAGTTGCCGCGGTTTCCGCGATTGCTGTGATGGCGTGGCACTTTGTTGCTGTTCCGCAATTTGCCAAGACCCCAGACGCTTTTGAAACCGTATCGCAGGAAAGCGACGCTCATGTGTTGCAGGTTATCTTTAGCCCTGATGCCACTCTTGCCGAAACAGCGGCATTCCTGACCCAGTTTGACGGTTCAATTTCTGGTGGCCCTAGCGCGGTTGGCCTCTATCGCTTGCGTTTTGCCGATCCTGAGCAGCTTGAAAGCGCGCTGGAGGCGGCCAAAGCCAATGGTGCACTCTTTGAATTTGTGGCTGCTGAGTAGCGGACTACTTGCTGACCAGACACCTCAAGAGCAGACGCTTGGCGTGAAAGATGCGCGTTTTGACCGTACCAACAGGGATGTCTTCCAGACCAGAAATTTCCTCGTAGCTGAGATCTTCGTAAAAAGCCAATCGAAGTGCGTTGCGGTGGTCAGGCTTTAACTTCTCAAGACAGGCGCGGACGCGGCTCGCCTCGTTTGCGGCCATCAGTAAGGCTTCGGGGTTGGGCGTGGGATCGGCGGTGTCCGGCACGTCATCGACAAAGCTAAGGCGCGTGTTTTTGCGCTGCCTATCTATCAACTTGTTGCGGCCAATTGTGTAGATCCATGTCTTTACGGAAGATTTGCCGGCAAATTTGTCAGCCGTGCGCCAGATCTGAAGCATCGCTTCTTGTGTGGTGTCGTTCGCAAGGCCGGTATCGGCGCCGCGTCCGCGCAAAAAGGCAAACAAGCCGTCATAGTGACGTTCATATAGTAGCCGCATCGCCTCACGATCACCCGTCGAGACAAGGTTTATCAGCATCTGATCATCGTCAGTCTTAGCCATTTTCGCTTCCGTAAGGCTTCGCTGCTTAGCCGTTAGTCAGTGTCACCAGACCTTCGTCCACGCAAGATAAATCTTCCTGTTGCTGTTGCCGGGCCAAAAAAGAATGAACCTTTTGCAAAAAACGCACGTCTAAGCGGCATAGATCAACAAAGGAGAGATACCATGTCCCTACTCAAGCGCCGTCAGGCGCTACGCTTTACTCTAGCCGCATTTGCCGTTCCAGCCATGGTCGCTGCTGCAATGGCCGACGGCCACGTTGCAACCCACACGGTCACGATCAAGGGTTTCAAGTTCGAGCCCGCAAACTTGACGATCAATGCCGGCGACAAGGTTGTCTTCGTCAACGCCGACGCGGCACCGCACACGGCGACGGCGAATAACAAATCGTTCGGCACTGGGCGTCTGAAAAAGGGCCAACAAGCCGCTTTGGTCTTCAAATCAGCAGGGAAATTCGCCTATTTCTGCGAGGTTCATCCCAAGATGAAGGCCAGTATCACTGTCAAGTAACCGGCTACAGTCAAACGCTAATATGAACCCAAGCTTCGCGCTGTCGCTTGGGTTCATGATTTCCCCAAATTCTTTTTGCACCTTTCCCTGCGCCAGTTGGACTAATGGACAGAATGGTTCAATGGTCTGCCCTTTGCCCAACGTTCGTAGGGTCGCCACTGGTTCCCATATCCCCGACGACGGACACTGCTTTCTCGAGAATGCATGAGACCCGCTCAGTGACCAAGGTCAGCTTTGAGCCCAAACTATTAGTAAAGGAATTAAGGCCATGGGCTCTGAGCGACGTGGAGGCTATTTACCGGTTGTCATCTTTTCGTCAGATGACAACGCTGGGTCAATATGATCCCAAGATTCCGCACTGCTCAGGTAATTGGCCCGATTTGGTTTTGCTATTTCAGGATCATGTAAGGAAGACGTTCGGACTACAATCTTCCCATCCAATCCTGCTCTCGTGTGGAAGATAGCACTGCCGCACTTAGGACAAAATCGCCTGTTGATCAGATTTCCGCTGTTGGCAATACGACATTCGGCTACGGTCTGGTCCGTGCCGACGGGGCCTGTCTCGACTGAGGCTCCCTCTTTGAGGCTGCGGCGAGTTCCTCACATGAGCAAGCCCCGCCAGCTGAACACTGGCGGGGCCGCATACCTCCGACGTACAAGGTACTCAGGCAATCATAAAATCGTCGGTGGTAAAGTCTGTGACCACGGCATCCTCAAAGGTGATCACTTTGTTATTGAGGGCCAGTTCCACGTCATCGCCGATCTGGGTCAAATTTTTCATCAGGTTGTCGGTCGTCACGCCGGGATCGGTGGTTAAAAACGCGAGGCTGTCCACGCCGAACTCGAAATCAGTTATGATGTCGATGCCGGTATCTTCTTCGAAAAAGACAAAGGTATCCGCCCCTTCGCCGCCCGCCATCACGTCATTTCCGGCGCCGCCACGAATTACGTTGTCCTGATCGTTGCCGGCGATTGTGTCGTCGAACGCCGTGCCGGTGACGCCTTCGAATTTATTTGCGGTCGACGCTTGGGCACCAGGCGCATTGGTGTTTATGGTGCCTGCTCCCAGATCAACCGCGACAGCGGACGCCGCCTGGCTGAAGTCCAGCAGGTTCACGCCATCGCCGCCATCGAGATCAAGCACGATCTTGCGTAGCACGTCGCCCATGATCACCGCCGCATCATCGCCGCCGCCGAAATTCGTCTCCAGCGTTTCGGTGTTGCGGATGTCGAGCTGGAACAGGCCTGCTTCAGTTTGGTCATTGACCTCAATCCGGGCGAACTGCACGCCTTGATCCGTCACCGAAAACTCTGCCACGTCTTTGTTCTGAAGGTCGTCGTTCACCAGATCAGTGTCGAAATTGACCTGCACCAGATCGTCGCCTTTGCTACCATTCAAAAGGTCAGAGCCGTCGCCATTGTTCCACACAAGGGTGTCGTCGCCCTTGCCGCCGAAGACCTTGTCATTGCCCTTGCCGCCGATCAGGGTGTCGTCACCGGCCCGACCATTGATCGTGTCTTCCCCGCCAAGGCCCGAGATCACATTGTCCCCGGTGTCGCCCTTGATCTTGTCGTCAAACTGAGTGCCGATGACGTTCTCAAAGTTCTCCGCCTTGGAACGACCGAGTTTGCCTGCGGCAAGATTTACCTTGATCGCTGCGTCGGCCTGCGACAGATCAAGCGTGTCAACTCCGTTGCCGCCATCAATATCCAGCGCAATCTTGTCGAACACGCGGTCCTTGATCACTGCGGTGTCGTCACCGCCGCCGAAATTCGTCTCCAGCGCCTCGGTCTCGCGAATATCGAGCTGGAACAAGCCTCGTTCTGTCTGGTCATTGAGTTCGATCCGGGCGAATTGCACGCCCTCGCCACTCACCGAAAATTCGACCACATCCTTGTTTTGCAGGTCGTCATTCACCAGGTCGGTGTTAAAATTGACCTGCACCTGATCGTGACCACTACCGCCTTTCATCAGGTCTGAGCCATCGCCATTGTTCCAGACCAGCATGTCATTGCCTTGCCCACCAAACAGCTGATCATCGCCCTTGCTGCCGACAATGCGATCATCGCCGACCCCCCCGGATAGGTAATCCTCGCCGTCACCGCCCTCCAGCGTGTCGTGACCGAAGCCACCGAAGACTGTGTCATCCCCAAGACCGCCGGAAATCCTGTCGTCGCCGAACAGGCCGAAAATTAGGTCGTTGCCACCGTTTCCGGTGATGATGTCATCGCCGAACGAGCCGATGATCAGATCGCCGCGGCTCGATCCTTCAATGTTGAGGCCATCGGAAAACAGGTTGAAAAAGTTGAAGCCCGGCATGTCTTTCTCCATTCAATTTTAGTTTTGGTTTTCAAGTTTATCGCCAGCTGTGCGGAGCCTTTTTCAAAGTCAGGGCTTTGCATCAGCGCCCCGATGCCAGCGAGATACCCATTAGTCGCGCCGGGCTAAACTTCGGTTCAAAACTATTTTTGGTTTTCGAATGAAGCGCAGGGACGGCTTGTCCAAGGCACCCTATTGTTTGCGAAGCGGGCGTTGGTGCACATGCCGCGAAAGGCAACAATGGGCCGTGAGTAACAATGTGCTGTTGCTCCAAGAGTGGGATTGCTGCGGGCGGAGATCGGCGGCTTTGCGCCAGCTTTGACTTTTTCACACGACGAGGCGGCTGCGGTCTATCTCAGGCGGCCCATATCAGCGAGCCTCTAGATGAATTCATCCGGCACTGAAAACACGAAATCATCGGCATCCACAGTATCGTGATCGATATTCCGCAGCACCAATCTTTCGCCGGAAGCGAGGCGGATTTCGGCATCGGTGGTATTGTATGAGATGATTGTGAGGCTATCGAAACCCTGATCTTCAATGAGAATCTTGTCCTGCCCTTGAGCAAAATCATAGATCACGTTCAGGCCTGAGCCTGCGCCAAAGACAAAAACGTCATCGCCGCCCTCACCATATAGCCTATCCGTTCCACCAAGGCCGCTTACCAGGTCATTGACCGCAGATCCTCGGAGCACGTCATTGCCGTCGGTGCCCGTTAGGATACCGACCTCTGGTTGCTGATCTACGATATTCACTAAGGCGAAATCTGTCAGCGAAACGCCGTTTAGCACCAGAAGATCACCGTCGGGCGATCGCAACTCCAGATCACCAGCTTGGGACTGCTCCACGGTCAGAGACGTCACAAACAGATCGACCAACAATATGGTGTCTTCTTCAACGTTGAAATCATAAACTGTGTTCGTGTTGGAGCCTGTGCCAAATGATATCGTATCAGCGCCAACCCCGACAGTTATCAGGTCATCGCCAGCACCGCTATCGATCCAATCATCTCCGCCGAAGGCGAATATTTGGTCTTCTCCTGCAGAGCCGATCAAGTCATTCGAGCCTTCATTGCCCAGCATATGGATTTGTATATCGTCGGCGGACTCGTAGCTGACATTTCTGAGGACGATACGTTGCCCGTCTGGCGTTCTGATATCCAAGTCATTGTCGCCATAAGGGCGAAACGTGACGTTGGCCTGCGAGTAACCTAGCAGCCCAATTGCATCCTCTGCGATGTCGAAGTCATATACGATGTCGGTGCTGGTATCAGTGCTGAGTACAAACGTGTCCGCCCCCGAGCCACCATAGAGCCGGTCTCGGCCCCAGCCTCCGATCAAAACGTCGTCCCCATCATTGCCATAGAGGTAGTCGTCGCCAGACAAACCAATGACCTGATTATTCAAATCATCACCCTCGATATGAAGGCGACCGCCTATTTCTGTTGTTTCAAGGCTTGGTTGGGCGACTGTCAGGTTAAATGGAAAGATCGGGACGGAGCCATTCGGGCCGGTAACGTAGATGAAATCATCAATCTGCATATTGACGCTGTTCTCCACCGCCCCATACGAAATGTTCGGGCTGGAAAGCTCGGTTAGCGTCTGGACCCTGAGCAATCCTGAAGAGGTCATAGTGGCCAAGGTGATCTCGATTTCCACGCCATTCTCGACGATTGAGAAACCGCCAAGATCAAAATCCCCTGAACACCGTTGATCTGGGGCCAATTGCAGCTGAACCAGAATGGTGTTGTGGTCGACAAGGATGGCTTCACCGACTGCGGGCGATGTCTCTCCCGTAGAAATGGCGATGGCCATTCTAACTGCTGCAGCCTCGTAAGCAGCGACTGTTAAATGGACGCTGTCTCGTAACTCCAAATCGAAAATTGTTGTGGCCAGCGCTATTGCGTCAGACGAGTCCGCTACGAGTTGCTGAGCGTCCCGTATTGCCTCAGCGCCTCCATGCAACCTTTCTGAATAAAACGCCCGGTCCCCTAGTGCCTGAATGTAGACGTCAGGCGTATTGCTCGCATCGGCAAGTTGACCGAGAACAAAACCAAGTGCTTCAGTGTATTTGCCGCCCCCATGTTCACCCACGTAAGTTGTGTCCGCTTCGCCTTGAGCCCAAATAATACCCAGAAACTCAATACCCGTCGCGACAGCGGTTTCAATTCTGCCCAGAAAGAGCGATAAATTTGGACCCGCCACGCCTGTGGTCTCGTCGTACCAATAGTTCTGACTGATACGCTCAAACAGGTCGGCATCGTCAGGAGCTCTGACACCCGCATATTGCAATGCCGATCCGCTTAAGAGGGCCGACCCGCCACGGGCGGCGTCAAAAAACTGAACATCGGTGTATTGAGGATTGAGAGCGAGGAAGGTTTCTTTAAACGATTCGAGTGCAGATCCGTCATCTACATGAAACCACTGGTCAATGTTAGATTGGCCCGCGAGCACAAAGTGAGCGATCATCGTTAATAATCCTATGGGCCGTTGAGAAATTATAGGTCAGCGGTAATAGGCCCGTATGTACAAAACAGTAAAGCCGCAGAAGCTTTGCGATTCAACTGACGGCCGACATGGGAGGCCGTAAGCCCCACGCCGATTTTGTTAGATGGCCAAGAAATTGGTCTCGTCAATCAACAAACCCGTTGTAAAGGTGGTGAACAGCTATCCCTCGGCTGCATGATTTCCATTGATGCCGAAGTAACAGGTTTCCGGCCGCGCTGTCGTTTAGGAGGCGCAAGTCTGCGCCGTTGGCAAGCTCTGTGCCGTCGATGACCAATGGCGCCACATCCGGTGGCTGGTGTCGATCAAACCTTCGCGACGATCAGAATAGTGCAACTGTCCCTTTGGCGGATTAGTACCTCGAGGCATTGTATCGGCTGTGACTGGTCGCGGTACGGCAGCCGCTGAAATGGTCGCTTCTCGGCGCTAGGTGCATCGATCGTTCACGATTACAGTTTTGCTGACACAAGAACCTTTCGCGACCTCTAGACCCAGAACTACACTGCAGCCCGTTGTATAATGTGGGTATTTAGACGTGACACTATCGAATAGCTAGCAGTCAGATTGATCGAAGCGACTAGCAACGTGCTGGAGCAATTTGGGTTCAAGCCAGCCCAACGCATCTACATCAGACCGTTGATGTGCTGAATTGGCGAGGCTACCATTCGTCAGCCTGCCGTTCTGTTATTTTTGGGGGTAGCTGATGCATGGTTTTTGAAAGCTGTTTGGAGCGCAAATCATGCCTCGCGCCTGACTTTCCGCCACCAGCCCAAAACACAAAGCATTGTAAACGGGACGCGCTATCGAACAGAAGCGACCATACTGCTGAGACCAGTCCGCTCGATCCGGCCGCTGGTCGAAATGCCTTTGAAGACGTTTTGCGGACCGCTGACGTTGATACATGAAATTGGCTCTTAGCCCAAAGAAGTGCCAAACTTACAATGTAATGTTGATTTTTTGCGCGCGCCAAGAAATGGTACGCAAAAAGTAAAATAAAATTGACGCAAATATGCGGTGGAGTGAACGGCCATGACCGGCAGCAAGATCAGAAACATGGAAGAATTTGCCAGCCTTAGCGGCATCTCTCGCCCGACGATATCCAAGTACTTTAACAATCCCAACAGTGTCAGGTCCAGCACCCGCAACAAGATTGAGGCCGCTTTGGAGCGACTCGAATACCGCCCTAACATCTACGCAATGAACCAGAACCGGAAGTTGACCAAGAACGTAGGCGTCGTTGTGCCGCTGCTGTCAGATCCCTATTTTGCCGAGATCGCACGAAACCTTGAACAACACTGCTTGGCCGCCGGGTATCGCCCGACTCTGTTCAGTTCTCACGGAGACCCGGCGTTGGAGGTCGAGGTGATGGACACCTTGCGGTCCCTTAAGCCCGCGGGCGTATTGCTGGCCCCTTTAGGTCGGGCATCGGATCGCGCCGCATTGAAGAAGTTCTGCGACGACGTGCCAACGATCATTTTTGACAGCAGCGTGGACGAGATCGGGTTGGCCTTTGTAGGGTCGGACAACTTCCAATTCACCGCTCATATCACCGATTATCTGTGCCGCACCGGTGAACCCCCCTGTTTTTTTGAGATGAAAACGCCTGCAAACCCAAACGCGCATCGCCGACGCCAGAGTTATCTCAATGCGATGGAAACATTCGGTTATACACCGCACGTCATTTCAGTTGATGGAGAAGGTTGGGGCTTTGAGGAGATCGGGCGCTTGGGCGGCCACGAGGCGCTGGAACAGGGTCGGTTTTCGACCAATACGATCCTGTGTAGCAATGATCGATTAGCCATTGGCTTACTAACTGCCTGTTTTGAAAAAAACATTCGCGTTGGACGGTGCGAGGATTGTGCGATTCGAGTTGCCGGGCAGGACGGACACCCGCATTCACGCTACACCTGCCCGCCGCTCACGACAATTTCACACGCCTATAATGCGGTATCGCAGACCGCCGCTGAGGCCCTGTTTGCGGCCATTGGTGGGCAGGTATCGCCTTGGAAAAGCACGCGATTGGAAGGAAAGCTAATCTTACGCGACTCCGCATAACTGGCTAAACTTTACGCGCGTAAAATACTTGTTGACGCCGTGTTGCAATTCCGACTAGCGTTGGAACATCACATCCAACCAGGGAGGATTCAGGATGTCTTTTAAGAGGACACTTTGTGCTGCGACTGCGCTTTCGCTGATTACAGCCAGCGGCGCGTTTGCAGACAGTCATTCTGCCACGATCACCATCGCAACCGTGAACAACGGTGACATGGTTCGTATGCAGGGCTACACCGATCAATTCACCAAAGAAACCGGCATCGCCGTTGAGTGGGTGACGCTCGAAGAGAACACACTGCGTAGCCGCGTTACGACGGACATCACCACAAAAGGTGGTCAGTTCGACATCATGACAATCGGCATGTACGAAACCCCGATCTGGGGCGCAAACGGTTGGCTGGTCCCACTGGACGATCTGTCCGAAGAATATAATGTAGGTGACATCCTGCCTGCCATGGCGGGTGGCCTGTCCCACGACGGCACACTTTATGCGGCTCCATTCTATGGCGAGTCTTCGATGGTCATGTATCGCACTGACTTGATGGAAGCTGCCGGCCTCGAGATGCCAGACGCGCCAACATGGGACTTCATCGCCCAAGCGGCGGCTGCAATGACAGACCGTGATAACGAGATCAACGGCATATGCCTGCGCGGCAAGGCTGGGTGGGGCGAAGGAGGTGCATTTATCACAGCCATGTCCAACTCTTTCGGCGCGCGTTGGTTTGACGAAAACTGGCAGGCGCAGTTTGATACCGAGCAGTGGGCAAATACGCTGAACTTCTACAAGGGCATGATGGATGCGTCCGGTCCTGCCGGCTACGCAACAAACGGGTTCAACGAAAACCTATCGCTGTTCAACCAAGGCAAGTGCGGCATGTGGATCGACGCGACTGTTGCCGCATCCTTCGTCACTGGTGACGATTCTACAGTTGCGGACTCTGTTGCGTTCGCGCTGGCACCCGACACTGGTCTGGGCAAGCGCTCAAACTGGCTTTGGGCATGGGCGCTTGCGATCCCTGCCGGCACTCAAAAGGAAGCGGAAGCCAAGCAATTCATCGAGTGGGCAACCGGTACCGGCTACATCGAAATGGTTGCGGCCAACGAAGGTTGGGCAAACGTTCCTCCGGGTGCGCGGACATCTTTGTATGAGAACCCAAAGTATCAAGCGGTTCCATTTGCAAAAATGACGCTGGACTCGATCTTGTCGGCTGATCCGAACAATTCCACCGTGGAGCCAAGCCCATACGTCGGCATTCAGTTTGCGGCAATTCCAGAGTTTGCGGGCATCGCAACCGAAGTGAGCCAAGAGTTCTCAGCCGCTTATGCAGGTCAGCAGACCATCGAAGAGGCGCTTGAGAAAGCTCAGGCAATCACCAACGAAGCAATGGAAGCGGCTGGTTACCAATAAGCCGCTACTTTGTGATCCCAAGGGGCGGCCTGTCCGCCCCTTGGGCTCCAATTGGCCCCCTTTTGCACTTTGTCATCTACTGACAGGCTGAGTTTCAGCAAACTGTCCACGAAGGAGATGTCTTCCATGGCGACCAAGGCTTCCCGATCCGCAGCTCGACTAATGATGGCCCCGGCTGTGATCCTGCTCTTGGGCTGGATGCTGGTCCCACTGATCATGACACTATGGTTCTCGTTCAGAACGTATTTGCCCCTGCGTGGTGGCGATAAAGGTTGGACCGGTTTTGACAACTATGTGCGGTTTGTGACCTCAAGTTCTTTTTGGCCAGCGGTGCAGACCACCTTGATCATTGTTGTCGGTGTATTGATTATCACTGTGGTTCTGGGCATCCTCCTTGCGATGTTGCTGGATCAGCCGATGTGGGGACAAGGCATCGTGCGTATCCTTGTGATCGCCCCGTTCTTTGTCATGCCGACCGTATCCGCGCTGGTTTGGAAAAACATGTTCATGGACCCTGTGAACGGCCTTTTTGCTCATTTGTGGCGGCTCTTTGGAGCCGAACCTGTCAGTTGGCTGTCTGACGCAGCGATGCCATCCTTGATCATGATTGTCAGCTGGCAGTGGTTGCCATTTGCAACGCTGATCCTTTTGACCGCGTTCCAATCGCTTGACAGTGAGCAGCTTGAAGCCGCTGAAATGGATGGCGCACCTTTTGCCAAACGCTTTTTCTACATCGTCCTGCCGCATCTCAGTCGCGCCATTACCATCGTGATCCTAATCCAAACGATCTTCCTGCTCGCAATCTTTGCAGAGATTTTTGTGACCACAGGCGGTGCATTCGGCACACGGACGTTGTCCTACCTGATCTTCCAGCGCGTATTGGAAAGCCAGAATATCGGCCTCGGGTCCGCCGGTGGCGTCTACGCCATCATCCTCGCAAACATCGTCGCGATCTTCCTCATGCGGATCGTCGGCAAGAATTTGGATCATTGATCATGGCACGTTCTGTTTCCCCCCGTCGCAAACTGATCAACACCACCGCCGCTTGGGCCATTGGATTGCTGATCTTCTTCCCGATCTTGTGGACCATACTGACGTCGTTCAAGACAGAGGGGCAAGCAATTGCCAGCCCACCTATTTTTCTAGGCTTCGATTGGACGCTGGAAAACTACAGGACCGTGATGGAGCGGTCAAACTATGGGCGGTTTTTGTGGAACTCGATCATTATCGCGGGCGGCTCGACCATCCTCGGTCTGATCATCGCCATTCCTGCAGCGTGGTCGATGGCTTTTGTGCCCTCCAAGCGGACCAAGGACGTTCTGCTTTGGATGTTGTCCACCAAGATGTTGCCTGCGGTCGGTGTGCTCTACCCGATCTATCTTCTGTGTATTCAGCTGGGAATTTTGGACAATCGCGTCGCTTTGGTTGTAATCCTGATGCTGATCAACCTGCCGATCATTGTTTGGATGCTTTATACCTACTTTCGCGAAATTCCGGTTGAAATCCTAGAAGCCGCGCGCATGGACGGTGCGACTTTAAAGGAAGAACTGCTCTACATCCTCACCCCGATGGCTATCCCCGGGATCGCATCAACGCTCCTGCTGAATTTCATTCTGGCTTGGAACGAAGCCTTCTGGACGCTGAATTTGACAGCCGTAAATGCAGCGCCCCTGACAGCCTTTATTGCCAGCTATTCCAGCCCTGAAGGTCTGTTTTTTGCCAAACTGAGCGCAGCTTCAACCATGGCAATCGCACCAATCCTCATCCTTGGCTGGTTTAGCCAGAAACAACTTGTCCGTGGCCTGACGTTTGGCGCGGTGAAATAAGGAACCTGACTTATGGGACAAATCGAACTCAAACAGGTCACCAAAAGCTTTGGCGACGTACAAGTCATTCCGCCTCTTGATTTGACCATCCACGACGGCGAATTCACCGTCTTCGTCGGCCCCTCCGGTTGCGGTAAATCAACGCTCCTGCGTTTGATCGCAGGGCTTGAGGACATCACGTCGGGCCATATCGAGATCGATGGAATCGACGCCACAGATCTGGTGCCCGCGAAGCGCGGTCTGGCCATGGTGTTTCAATCCTACGCACTTTACCCACATATGTCGGTGCGCAATAACATCGCCTTTCCGTTGAAAATGGCAAAGATGGACAACGCCGAAATCGACAAACGGGTGAACGCCGCCGCAGACGTTTTGAATCTCGCGGATTACATTGACCGCCGCCCCGGCCAGTTGTCGGGCGGTCAGCGTCAACGCGTCGCCATAGGCCGTGCGATTGTCCGCGAGCCGTCGGCGTTTTTGTTTGACGAGCCGCTCTCAAACCTAGATGCAGCGTTGCGTGTTGGCATGCGGATGGAAATCTCCGAGCTTCATGCAAAGCTTGGCACGACCATGGTCTATGTGACCCATGATCAGGTCGAGGCGATGACTATGGCTGACAAGATCGTTGTGCTTCAGGCCGGTGTGATCGAACAGGTGGGCTCTCCTTTGGAATTATACCGCGCGCCGCGAAACACCTTTGTGGCGGGCTTTATCGGATCTCCGAAAATGAACCTGCTCACTGGGGATGAAGCCGCCAAACACGATGCCCACACGATTGGTTTTCGCCCGGAACACATCGATGTCGTTGAAAGCGGTGGGCAATGGCAGGGCACTGTCGGCGTGGCAGAGCATCTTGGATCAGATACATTCTTTCACATCCACAACACGGGTGTGGCGAAAATCTTGACTGTACGCGCGATTGGCGACGTCAGCCTGAAACACGGCGACACGATCCATCTGACGCCACGCGCCAGCGAAATGCATCGTTTCGACGCGGAAGGATTGCGGATCGTATGAACCGGCTTGCTGGTAAAACCGCTTTGATCACAGGTGCAGCCCAAGGCATCGGGCTGGCCTTTGCCAAGGCTTACATGGCTGAGGGCGCGCGTGTCGCGTTGGCGGATATAGATGAGGGCCGCGTTTTGGCTGCGGCAGCCGAGACCGGTGATGCCGCCATAGCCGTGCATATGGATGTGACGGATCAGTCCAGCATTGACGCAGGCGTTGCAACCACTGTGGATGCCTTCGGACAGATTGATATTCTGATCAACAACGCCGCGATTTTCACAGCCGCACCGATAGAACAGATCACCCGACAACAATACGCACGCGTTTTTGACATCAATGTCTCCGGTACACTGTTTACACTGCAAGCCGTTGCACGCCATATGATTGATCGCGGTATCAAAGGCCGCATTATCAACATGGCCTCTCAGGCGGGGCGGCGTGGTGAACCCCTTGTGGCGGTGTACTGCGCAAGCAAGGCTGCGGTGATCAGCCTGACCCAATCGGCGGGATTGAACCTGATCCAACACGGAATTAATGTGAACGCCATTTCCCCTGGTGTGGTGAATGGCAAGCATTGGGATGGTGTCGATGCTCTTTTTGCCGAATACGAGGGCAAGGCTCCCGGCCAGAAAAAGCAAGAAGTTGGTGAGGCCGTGCCATTTGGACGGATGGGCACTGCGGAAGACTTGACTGGAATGGCGATTTTTCTGGCCAGCGATGATGCCTCCTACATTGTGGCCCAGACCTACAATGTTGATGGTGGGAACTGGATGAATTGATGAAAGTGCCAAATCATATCCCGCCAACGATCAAGCTGTGCAATACATCGTTGGGTAATTTGCCCGCTGGGGTTTCGATCCCGTCATATGATCGGTCAGCACTGACCCCTGGCATCGTTCACATTGGTCTGGGCAACTTTCACCGTGCACATCAGGCATGGTATCTCCACCGGCTGATGCAGCAGGGGCTGGCACAGGATTGGGCCATTATGGGTGCGGGCGTCAGACCGAATGATGAAGAACAGCGCCTGAAACTGATGGCCCAAGACTACATGACCACGCTGATCGAATTGTCGCCAGAGGGATTCAATGCCGAAGTTGTCGGCGCAATGACTGACTATATCCCGGTCCAGCAGGACAACGCGCCGCTTATCGCGCAGATGGCGCTGGCCGAGGTCAGGATCGTGGCGCTGACTGTGACGGAAGGTGGCTATTACATCGCACCTGTCACCAAAGAATTTGACAGAACACACCCCGATATGGCCTTTGATGCTGCGCATCCCACAAGCCCGAAAACAGCGTTCGGCGCGATGGTCGCAGCATTGCGTCTCAGACGCGACAGCGGGACCGGGCCTTTTACCGGCCTGAGTTGCGACAATCTGCAAGGGAACGGCAATATGCTGCGGCAAACCGTGGTTTCATTGGCGCGGATGTCCGACCCGGACCTGGCCGAATGGATTGATACAAACTGCACCTTCCCCAATTCGATGGTCGATTGCATCGTGCCAGCGACAGGACCGAAAGAACGCGAACTCGTACGCGCCATTGGCATAGATGACGCTGTTCCCGTGACGCATGAGAAATTTCGCCAATGGGTGATCGAGGATGATTTCTGCGCAGGCAGGCCCGCGTGGGATCTGGTCGGCGCGACCCTGACCGACAAGGTGCACGACTTTGAGGCCATGAAAATTCGCATTCTTAATGGCGGGCATCAGGTTATCTCTGGCATCGGGGAGCTGCAGTCGATGGCAACAATCGCCGACTGTATGGCCAATGAAAGCGTTGCGACACTGTTTACCAAGCTTGCGCGCGAAGAGATTGCACCGTTTGTAAAAGCTGTCCCCGGCATGACCCCAAACGCATATGTAGATTTGATTGCGCAGCGGTTCTCAAACCCGCATATCGTTGACACGACACGTCGGGTGGCCTTCGATGGGTCTTCGCGCCATCCTGGCTTTGTGATCCCCTCCATTCGCGATGGAATATCCGCTGGTACGCCGATCGACGGCCTTGCGCTGGTCTCGGCTGCATGGGCCCGCATGTGTGAAGGCACGCGCGAAGATGGGACACAGATTGAACCCAATGACCCTTTCTGGGATGATCTGCAAAGGACCGCCAAATTAGCGCAGACCAATCCCGTGGTCTGGCTCCTACAAAGCCAGTATTACGGCGATCTGGCCAAGGAACCCCGCTTTGCCAACGCCTTTTGCAAGTGGCTACAGATGATCTGGGCGGAGGGAACGGAAGTGACCATCGACGCCTATCTGGCGGAATGAAACTGCGCTTTTCTCAAAGATTGCGGCGTAGCACGTCGATAAAAGCCACGGAACTGCCGTGCCATCGAAAGGCAAAAAGAGATGATCCTATGTTGTGGAGCAGCCTTAGTAGACATGATCCCAGAGCCTACCGTTTCCGGGCGAGGGGGGGCGTAGCGCATGCGGGCGGAGCCGTTTTAACACCGTGATAGCACTGGGACGCCTGCAGACATGCCCTCCTTGTAGAGCAACGTAACGGTGTTGTCCTTCGGAGGTATTAGTCTCGCCTGTGGGCCGGGTGCTGATGCGTATGCGTGGCTGCAGGAAAGTCAGGGTCGCACCTGCGCGGTGATGCTCGATCCCAAAACCGCCCCCGCTTTATTCAAGACGCAGATCGCTATTGGTTGCTGCTGGCAGGAAGATCACTGCTGCCGACATCGTCAAGGTTTCCGAAGAGGATCTGAACTGGGTCATCAAAGCGCAGTTAAAGGAACTTGGCTAAGCTGACATTCCCGATATCCTCAACTGCAACGACAACATTCCATATTGGGAATTGATGTGCCGGATTATCGCCCCCCAAGGAGCGATCTGTCTTGTTGCCGGTACAAAGGCAAAGTTGGACCTCGACTTGTTCATGGCGAAAAGCAATTGCATAAATTACATGTTGATGTTCACACGCTCACTTTTCCAAACCAAAACGATGCAATTGGTTGAAGCTATGCCGCAGAAAAGCCGATTATCTCAAGTGCCGCTGCTTTGCTTGCGCGTTCGATCTCGCTGGCTGCAGAGCCCGCTCCCACGGCTCGGGCCAGTGTCAGTCCGCCAATGAGCGTTGAAAGAAAGGCCCATGCTCGGCCTTCTTGTTGATCTGCCGCGGCGGTTTGCGGTAAATGTATTGCGATCTCTTTGACGATACGGCCCATCATTGCAGCATATTCGGTTTGCACTTCGGCCTCTGCCCTGACGACTTCGGGCGTCAGGCTGGTCATTGCACAACCGCCTTCAAGATCAAGCCGATGATCTTGGCCAAGATAGTAATCCGCAAAAGCTGCGGGCCATTGGTCGCCGTGGGCTTCGCGGTAGGCAGGCAATGCGGCAAGGACCTCTTCCAGACCCGCGACGAGAGCCGCGCAAAATGCTTCGTTCTTGGACTTTAGATGAGAATAGAAGGCACCCGATGTAACCCCGGCGTCTTTCGCAATGGAGTCGACCCCGATCCCGGCATAGCCCTCCCTTCGGAACGCTCGCCCCGATGATTCAAGCAGTTTGGCTTTGGTCGCTTCGGATTTTTTCATAATCAATTCAAGCCTCTGTAACTAAATATATCGATCGTTATATTTTTCGATTGACGCAAAATGCCAGTCGAGTTAGCAATATATAGAGGTCGTTATATTTCGACTTCCACCCCAAGACAACCACCAAGGTAGGTGGTGCAAATCTTAAGGAGATGACGACATGGCCTCACGTGTGCCCCGGCACGCGCCCGGGAATGCTGTACCGCTTTCACGGCGCAAAGTTGCCACAGGGATGGCCGCAATTCCCGTTGCGGCACTGGGGTTTTCGGCCCTCGCCGCTCGCTCAACTGCACAGACCAACCAAAAGGAACATCAAACCATGCGTGCCAACGCCTTTGTTTACACCGAATTGCAAGCCTCCCTACCGTTCAACAACGTCCCTTGGCAAAAGCTAAATGCTGCCATCGCCGCCCAACCGGGGTTTATCGACAAAACGTGGTTGTCGGGGCTGGGCAACAACTCGGTTGGCGGGCTTTATGGTTTTGCCAGCGTCGAAGATTCCTTGCTGTATTGCACCGATTTCTTCCCGGCACTGGCCCGTGATTTTGGCGTGGCCCAAACCACCCGCGTCTTTGACAATCAGGCAACCGCAGAGGCCAGTGCAGCCATGGATGCCCCCCATTTCGGCGGGCACGTCACGTCCGAGCCGGGCGCATTTGTCTACACCGAAGTGCAGGTTTCAGTGCCGTTTGAAAAGGCACCTTGGCGCGACCGCAATCCGGTTTTGCGCACGCAAAAGGGGCTGCTATCCAAAGTCTGGCTTAGCGGGCACAACACCCACACGCTAGGCGGGCTAGACGCATTCGACACAGTCGAAAACGCATTGGACTTTGCCATCAATGCCTTCCCGAAAACCACAGCAGCGATGAACGCTGCCTTCTATACGCGGGTGTTTGATGCGCGTGTCACCGAGGACGCGAGCCGCGACCTCAATTCTCCCTACTATCTGTAACTCCCCAAAAATGAACGGAAATACTATGAAACTGAATTCTCTCTCTGGTGCCATTATGGCCCTTGCGATGTCATCAACAGCAGCGATGGCGGCTGATTGCTTTGAAATGGGCGGCGTGGCGATCCCCAACTTCTTTGGCGAAGGCGACGGCCAGCCGACGATCATCTCGGCCGCTTTGACAGGTGCCGTTCAGAATGCCGCCGGAAAGATCACCGCCACCCGCGAGACCGAAACGGGCCTTGAAATGGACATGGAGCATTATTTTGGTCGCGACGACGGGGGCGCCTTCCAAACCAAGGACTTGGGAGTTTTGACTGCGGTGCCAGGCAAGCCGGGTCGCTTTATGATCGAGATCACCTACGACATTCAACCCGACGTCACACGCGGCACGATGAAAGGCTACTCTGGGCAGTTCAACAGCTATGGTCTTGTCGATTTGCGTGACAACGACAACCTTGTCGGGCTGGTCCGCTACCAAGGCGAAATCTGCCGTTAAAGTTTCCATCTGGGGGCGGATACGGTCTGCCCCCAGTCCATGATTTCTTCAGGTGCGCAAACATGAATACCAACCTAAACGCCACTAAGACCCCACACGCTATTCTATATACCATGATCCGTGTCCAAGACCTTGACCGGTCGCTGCGCTTCTATTGTGATGCTTTGGGCATGCGGGAAGTGCGTCGCGAGACGTTCACAGACGCGGAATTTACGCTGGTTTTTGTCGGCTATCCCGACAGTGACGCGCTGATTGAGCTGACCAATAATTGGGGCGACAACAGCTACTTCCACGGGACCGGGTACGGACATATTGCGCTGGAGGTGCATGACATCCACCAAGTGTGCACTGACCTGTCCAAACAGGGCGTCGAAATTGTCAGGGCACCCGGTCCAATGAAGATGGCGTCAGATGAAACCGGTGAGCGTGAGATCATCGCGTTTGTCAAGGATCCGGACGGCTACCGGATTGAACTGATCCAAGCGTCGTAGATGTTACGTCGCGAGGGAAGGCTTCATCCGTCGTCGCGCATCTTTAATCGGTGGCCAACTTCTACGATTGCCTCGAGTGCTGGCACAAGTTCGCCGCCCAGATCCGTCAGGGCATATTCAACAGAGGGTGGCGAGGTGGGTTGAACGTTTCGCGATAGCACACCGCGCTGCTCCAATTCACTCAACCGTGCAGACAGCACCTTGGCCGAAATTGGAGGGATGTCAGTTCGTAATTCGTTGAAGCGGCGAGGCCCCGCACGTAGCGACCAAATCACATTTGCTGCCCATGCGCCCGAGATCACAGCCATGCAATGGCTCAACATGCAGGGCGGCGGCGGGCTGGGGCTTTTGTTTTTACGGACTTTAAGCGGCATTTACGGGTAACCAGGTTTCCAGAGGGTAACTGGATAATTTGGTAACTAGTGGAAACCTAGTTGTCAACGGTAAGTCTGTACGTCATCTCTTATCCATCAACCCAACCAACCGGAGCAAATACAGATGAAACTTCATTACAAACCGGGTGCGTGCTCACTGGCATCGCACATCATCCTGAACGAACTTGGCGTCTCGTTTGACCTCGACAAGACAGACACCGGAGCAAACAAAACCGAGGCTGGCGATAATTTCCTTGAAATCAGCCCGAACGGCTATGTTCCCGCTCTGATCACCGACGAAGGTGAGATCATCACTGAAAACCCAGCCGTGCTGCAATATCTGGCCGATCAATCCCCTGATGCGGGCCTTGCACCGCCGAACGGCACGTTGGCGCGCGTCCGGCTTCAGGAAGCCCTCAATTTCGTCTCGTCTGAGCTACACAAATCTTTCAGTCCGTTCTTTTCGGGAAAGGAGCTGAATGACGAACAAAGGCAGAGAGTCGAGGCTGGTGTCCACCGCCGCGCCACGCATGTTGAGCAATGTCTCGCAGACGGTCGTGCCTTTCTGCTCGGCGACACGTTCACTGTCGCAGATGCCTACGCATTCGTGGTGCTCAATTGGGCTGGATTTGTCGGGGTTAGCCTTGACGCACATCCGAAAACCCAAGCTTACGTGGCACGTATTGCGGCGCGTCCTTCCTCGATCAAAGCGATGGTTTCGGAGGGTCTGATGGAGCAGGCGGCATGACCGAGTTCGCCGCAGTATCCGGCGTGTTAGGGACCTATTTCGATGGTCTCTATCACGCAGACGCCGACAGGCTGGCCACCGTCTTTCATCCAAAAGCGATCTATGCAACGGCAGATGAGGTGCCACTGCTTTATCGCACAATGGATGAATACTTTCCTGTGGTGGTCAAGCGCGTGTCTCCGGAGTCGCGCAATGAGCCCCGGCGAGATGTGATCGAGTCGATTGAATTTGCGGGTGAAAACACTGCCTTTGCGCGCGTGCGGTGCTCCATCGGCCAGAAGGATTTTGTCGACTTTCTGACCCTTGTGCGCACTGATAACGCATGGCGGATCATGGCCAAGATTTTCCACATCACAGAACGCGAAGTCTGAAAGGAACCGATATGCCGTATGTAAACATCAAGGTGACGCAAGAAGGCGTCACCCCCAATCAGAAAAGCGAGCTGATTAGCGGCGTTACCGACTTGCTGGTGCGCGTACTCGGCAAGAACCCTGCAACAACTTTTGTTGTCATCGACGAAGTTGCGCTTGAGGATTGGGGCATCGGTGGCCTGCCGGTCGAACAGTACAGACGCGAAGCGGCGGGTTGAGCTGAATGCCAATACGCACATCTCTTTGTGATCTGTTCAACATTGAACATCCCGTTTTATTGGCACCAATGGCAGGTGTCAGCGGCGGCGCGCTTGCTGCGGCAGTAAGCAGGGGCGGCGGTTTGGGCCTGATTGGCGGCGGCTATGGCGACGCTGGTTGGCTCAAGCGCGAATTAGACGCCGCGGGTGATGCACGGATCGGGGTCGGCTTTATCACTTGGTCGCTCGCGCGCGAGCCCAGTTTACTCGATCTTGCCCTCTCCCGAAACCCTGCCGCGCTGATGCTCTCGTTTGGAGACTTCAAACCGTTTCTTCATCGAATTCGGCACGGAAACACGAAGCTAATTGTTCAGGTGCAAACACTGGACCAAGCCCGCGAAGCTGTGGAGGCTGGCGTGGATGCCATTGTGGCGCAGGGTACTGAAGCAGGCGGACACGGCGGCGCCAGAGCAACGCTGCCCTTTGTCCCGGCAGTTGTCGATATAGCGCAAGGGATACCTGTCATCGCCGCCGGCGGCATTGCTGATGGACGTGGGTTGGCAGCAGGCCTAGCGCTCGGCGCTTCGGGCGCATTGTGTGGAACCACCTTCTTTGCCAGCGATGAATCACTAGCTAGTGAAAATGCCAAACAAGCCGCTGTTCGAGCTACAGGTGACGATACCGAGCGCAGTTCAGTGTTCGACTTGGCTCGTGGGCTCGATTGGCCAGCGGGTTGGAACATACGCACCATGCGAAATGCCTTCACGCGGCGCTGGAGTGGGGACATGATTGGCCTAAAGCAAAACCTTACGGCAGAGCAGGCTCGCTTCAACGTCGCCACGACTGCGGGTGATACAGACATTGCCGCCGTGATCGTTGGCGAAGCCGCGGATCTCATTGGGAACCGTGGACCCGCGCAAGCCACACTTCATCAGATGATTTCGCAAGCCGAGGAAGTTCTACAGCGCCTCGGCCAACTCGTTGAACCCGACAAAGAGGATTGAAGGAATGCCAAAACTCAAAGGAAGCTGTCTGTGCGGCAAGGTAACATTCGAGGTCGTCAACGCGTTCGACAAGATGTTCTTATGTAGCTGCGATCAGTGCCGACAGATCACAGGGTCAGCCTTTGCATCAAATCTGTTTATAGCGGCCGAGGCGTTCAACTGGCTGGCCGGCAGCGACGACGTTGTCACATACCAAATGCCAGGGCGGGACATCTCCAAATCGTTCTGCCGGGTGTGCGGTTCCGGCGTTCCATGGTCCAACGGTGACGGAACAAAAATGATCGTTCCTGCGGGAGGCCTGCAAGGAGAGCCAGAAGTAGCTGACAAGTTCAGGATGTTCGTCGCTGAACAACCGTCGTGGTCATCAAACCTTGACCAGGTCGCTGCACATCGGGGGTTTCCACCGTAGGGCAATTTGCTTCCGCCATAGGGTTTTCCCGAGTAGCTGCCCACAGGAACAGCCCTCAATAACCAATGAATACAGTCCCTTAGATAAACTCCTTTAGAGGAAAAACCGTTGATAACCTGCTATGTCCAATACGAACTGAACCCGTCTAAAATTCCTGAGTTCGAAGAATACGCGCGCGCATGGATCCCCTTGGTCGAGAAGTTTGGCGGCACGCATCATGGGTATTATCTGCCCCATGAAAGCCCAAACGATATGGCCGTCTGCCTGTTTTCGTTCGCATCGTTAGCTGACTATGAGGCCTATCGCATAAAGAGCCTTACAGACAGCGAATGTCAGACTGCCTACCAATATGCTGAGGATAAGGAGTGTATCCGGCGCTACGATCGCCACTTCTTACGCCCATTGGACATGAAAAATTAGGCCAATCCAATCCACCAATTCTGCGCAATCAATCGCATGAAGCAGGAACTTTCCAGCCATCCATTGACGTTCCTCCGATGCAGCCAGATATTGAAATGACATTCGCACGAGCGTTGAAGGCGATCTTACGCCAAGATCCAAACGTCGACTTGATTGGTGAGATCAGGGATGAAGAAACCCAGAGATCGCTGTGCCTGCGGCTCTTCTCGGTCGATTGGTTTTGTCTACAGTTCACACGGATGACGCGCTCTGCGCAATAGAGCGACTGATTGATTTTAGTGTGCCACCCCAATCGCTCGGCGCAACACTGCGCGGCGTGCTGTCTCAGTGCTTTGACCGACGCCTGTGTAAGAGCTGCTCGGGAAGCGCATGTGAGCAGGCGCGGCTTGCGAACGACGTGGATCTGATCGCAGCCTGGTGCGTGCAAAGCCAGATACAGTGTGCCCACCGCATCCTCTGCCCTCATGTTCGTACAGAGTTTCCACGAAGTGATATAGCGGCTGTAATCGCCCAGGGTCGTACTGAGATAAAGCCAGCCCCAGCCCAAAACCTTGAGGTAAGCGAAGTCCGTCTGCGACCGCTGGTTGATGGCGGTGGTCTTGTCTTTGAACTCACCGGCGGCTTTGATCACGATGAAGGCTGGGTTGGTGATCAGATATCTTCCTCGTCTTGTTCATGTTTTGTTTTGTCAAAGTTGTTGTTTCGTACCTCTAGCGCGCGTGTCGACCTTGGTGAACGCGTCAAACGTTCTGCTTACGCTATCGATCTACGGATTTTGAAGCGCACAACGTGCCTTTATTCTACCGCGAAGGAAAGCTGGGTTTTGACCGTTTGGCCTCGATCTCCTGCGATCTTTATCGCCTCTGCAGCATTTTCCAGTGGGAAAGTACCGGTGATCATCGGCTTGACATCAATGCTGCCATTTCCAAGTAAAGCGACAGCCGTATTGAACTCTTCATGAAAACGGTGAGAGCCCAAAAAGTTTATCTCTTTGCCAACAATGACATTCAGAGGAACGGGAACGTCACCGGCTACACCGACCTGAATGATTGTTCCTAATGGAAGCGTTGCATTGATTGCACTCTGAATGGCTGGAGCCGCAGCAGAACATTCAAAGGTGACATCAAAGTATCCTTTGTCTGATGTGTAGGTCTCAAAATCCGCTGAATTGGTGGTGAGGTTGATCGTTCGTGTTGCGCCCATTTGCGCTGCAACCGTCAGAGGCAGATCTTTCAAATCTGTGACAACGATTTCACTCGCCTCTGCTTCGGCAGCCAAGGCGGCACACAAAACACCAATTGGTCCGGCCCCAGTGATCAGGACGCGTCGGTTTTTTAGATCCGGCGCGCGGTTTCTAGCGTGCAAACAAACGGCGAGTGGTTCCGCACATGCGGCTTCTGCCAGCGTCACGCCGTCTTTGACTGGAACACATTGATCTGCACCCAAAACGATCTGATCCCGAAATGCGCCTTGTTCGTGTGGAAATCTTAAAGCTGAACCAAAAAAGCGCATGGTTGTGCAGTGCTGGAACAGGCCTGAAGCACAAAACTTGCACGAACCACACGGGTGACTGGGGTTCAGTGCTACACGGTCACCGGGCCTTAGCCCGTCAACGCCCGTGCCGATCTCCCGAACGGTTCCAGCGACCTCATGTCCCAAAATAATTGGCTCTCTTACCCGAATTGCTCCGAAGCCGCCATCTTGATAGTAATGCAGATCCGATCCGCAAATCCCGCCAGCGCCTACTTGAACGCGCACTTCTCCAGCTTTCGGCGGGCTGACATCCAAGCTCTCAATTCGAATATCTTCTTTGCCGTGCAGGCGGCAGACACGTGTTTGCATGGGAATACCTATGGGATCAGAACGGAAGGCAACCACGTTGCCAATGCCGGGATGTAAGAGACCAACAACAAAACGATGATGTTGGTCGCCAGAAAGGGAAGAATGGCCCAAACAACGGGGGTGAGTGGGAGCCGTGCAATGTTCGCACAGACAAACAGACAGACACCGACGGGTGGTGTTGTCAGCCCGATCATCAGGTTCAGCACTGCAAAGGTAGCGAAGTGGAGTGGCTCGATGCCGACCGCCTGGGCCAAGGCCAATAGTGGGACGAAAAGAATGATGAGGGCGGCAATCGTTTCCATGAACATGCCGACAAACAACAACAGAATGTTAATGATTAAGATCACCAGGAACTTGTTGTCAGTGACGGACAGAACTCCGGCAGCGATTGCCTGCGGGATTCGTTCAGATACCAAGATCCACCCGAACACATTGGCGAAACCGACCAGTACCAGAATAGCAGCGGAAGACACCGCGCTGTCGATCAGGATTTTAGGAACCTGAACCAGATTTAGGTCTCGATAGACGAACGCTCCTACGATCAGCGCATAGAGGCTCGCGATCACCGCGGTTTCAGTTGGTGTCGCCAGCCCACTTAAAAGCCCGTAGATGATCAATCCAGTCATCGCCAGCGCCCAAAAGGCAGATAGGAAAGATCGCCCTAGCTCTGAAGCTCCGCGCCATTCCTGTCGAGGGAAGTTCTTTTTAACAGAGATAATGTAACAGGTGATCATCATCGCGACACCCATCAGAATGCCGGGGATGGCACCGGCAAGAAACATCTTGCCCACAGAGATACCAGAGAGTGCGCCGACGATAATCATTGGAACGCTTGGCGGAATGATCGGCCCTACGGTCGAGGAGGCTGCGGTAACGGCCGCTGAGAAATCCGCCGGATATCCGGCCTTTTTCATTCCGGGGATCATGACGCCGCCAATGGACGCCGCGTCAGCTACAGCTGTGCCGGTGATGCCGCCAAACAGCATTGACGCTGCGATGTTTGTCAATCCAAGACCGCCACGTATCCAGCCGACCAACGCGCTTGCAAACCGGATAATTCGTTCTGTAATTCCGCCGCTGTTCATCAGGTTACCGGCTAGAATGAAGCCCGGAATACTGAGCAAAACGAACACGTCCATACCCGCATACATCTTCTGTGGCATGACCACGAACGGAATATCGGCGACGAGCAAATAGGCAAAGGAAGCGACACCAAGTGTGATCGCGACGGGAAGGCCGATGATGAGGCCCATGAGAAATACGCAAACAAGAACTGCAACTTCCATCAGGAATAATCCTCTTTTTCATCAGGAAGGCCTGAGGCTCCGTCCCAAATCATCGAAACGACGCGCAGGGCTGCAAACGCGAGTAAAAGCAAGAGAAGCAAGAGAACGCTCGCGTGGACGAAATCCATCCGCAGTCCCATTGCAGGTGACGTTTGGCGCGCGCCAATCGCAGTGTATTTCCACGCGGGACCGATCAGAGCGAGGCACAAGACAACGGTAATGGATGCTGAAATCAGCCGAAGCCGTCTTGGCCATTCTCCGGGAAGGAATTCGCAGATCACATCAACATTCACCAAGTCCCCGCTAAGCAAGGACAACCCAACGCCAAATGCCGCGACATAGAGCAAGGCGTAGCGGGTTAACTCTTCAGTCCAAACAGATGATATTGCGAATGTGCGACCGATGACCTGATACAGAACTGTTCCAAGCAGCACGCAGAATGCGATCCCGATTCCGGCTCGGCAGATTTTTACGAGTATTGATTGAATGTGCTGGATCGACATGATCACCTCTTGGAAAGTAGGAGCGAGGCCGATCGACACCGGCCCCGCTCATGACATTTCAGTGAAGCTTACTGAGCGAAAAGGCCTTCGACGATTGGTTTGATTTCATCGTTAACATTTGCCAGCACGGCGTCTTTGGCCTTCGCGGCATAGGCAGCACCATCGACGTCAACAAAGGTCATGCCTTTGCCTTCAAGGTAGGCCCGATCTGCTGCGATGGACGCTTCAAAGAGGCCCCGCTCATAGGCCTGCGCAAGGGCTGCGGCTTGCGAAACTGCGTTTTGATCTTCGGCAGACAGCTTCTGCCAAGTGGACTCTGCAATTGTCAGATAGATCCAGGAGCGCACATGCTCTGTCATGTTTACGTGGCTTTGAACCTCGTTGAAGTTCGCAGAGCGGATCAACGCGAGTGGGTTTTCTTGGCTGTCAATTGTGCCGTTCTGAAGTGATGTAAACACCTCGGAGAAAGCCATCGGCCCCGGATTTGCACCCAGTGCTTTCCAAACGTCAACAAACAGCGGCACGTTTGGCACACGCATTTTCAGACCGTTCAAGTCATCAGGTGATGGAATTGCCCGGTTGGATGTCAGGTTGCGTGGCCCGCGAGCAAAGTGCGCGATGGGGCGAATTTGTGCTTTCTCGACAATCTGCGCTTTGATCTGATCGCCGATGTCACCGCCCGCAACTTCGTCCATGTGTTCAATGGATTTATAGGCATATGGAACGGCCAGCAGCGCCGCCATGGGAGCCCAGTTCTGCAGGCTTTCGCCGGTGATTGTCATATCCACGGTTCCCAGTTGCATACCGTTGATCAGATCCACCTCTTTGCCGAGGGATTCGTTAGGGAATACCTCTACCGCAATGCGTCCATCTGTCAGGCGGGACAACTCAGTGCCAAACTTAACAGAAGCTTTGTGCCATGGGTTTGACTCGTTTGCGAGATGACCAAGCTTCAATGTCATATCTTGCGCGATGGCCGCGCCGCCAATAATCTGAGCTGCGACACCCGCAGCCAGTGTCGTCATGATTGTTTTCGTTAACGTCATATTCTTCCTCCAAGATTGTATAAGTGTTTGCCTGTGTTGTCGTCACTCCGACACTTGACTAAAGAATTCAGGATTTACGGCCTGAATTTCCGGCAAATCGGTCAAGATTTCTTTGAGATGAAGTCGGATCGCGCTTTCAGCCTGCGCGAGATCTCCGGTTTCAATGCAATCTACAACTGCCTTGTGCTGTGCGATCAGCTTGGGCATGGGAAAAAAGCTGAGGCTTAGGAAACGCACACGATCCATCTGTGACTTCAGCCCCTCGACGAACTTCCACGCGCCGGCATTGTCTGATGCCTCTGCCAGTGTTCTATGAAAGCGCTCATCCAGCCGGATAAACTGTGCGGGGTTCCCCGCTGCCACACGTTCTTGCTCGGCAAGTTGCGCACGTAGTTCGCGCACAAGCACGGGGTCAGAACGTGTGGCCAGCAATTTCACAATGTCAGCTTCAATAGCTTCACGAACAAAACGAGCCTGCAGAACGGCTTCAGAGTCGATCTTCTTGATAACGGTGCTGCGTTGGGGTCGTATCGAGATCAACCCTTCCTCTGACAGCTTTATGAATGCTTCACGAACGGGCTGACGGCTGATCGAATAGTATTTAGCGACTTCTGGTTCAGAAATCTTACTTCCGGAAATTAGATCATTTCGGACGATCCGTTCACGCAAAATCCGGTGAAGCTGTGGCCCGATTGGAGACTCTGGATCAAGGTCCCAAGCTCTATCGCGTCGTAATTGCATCGATCATCCTCCCACAACACCTATGCTCCATACTTCCATACAAGTCAATCTTCTTGTATGGAAGTATGGAGCATGGCACAGTTGGAACAGCACGCAAGCCATCCGCGGGATAATGGAGAGTGAAAATGAGACAAACCTGGAGGTGGTTCGGGCCGAACGATCAAGTCACACTGCACGATATGAGACAGGCCGGCGTTGAGGGCGTTGTTTCGGCACTGCATCACATCCCCACCGGAGACATCTGGACACTCGCAGAAATTGCTCAGCGGCAGAAAGAGATATCATTGCATCGCGACGGAACACCTTCGGGGTTGCAATGGGATGTCGTTGAAAGCCTGCCCGTCTCTGAAGACATTAAGAAGCAACAAGGTGACTGGCGCGAACATGTAGCCAATTACAAAGTAAGTCTTCGCAACCTTTCCGACGCCGGGATCGGGGTTGTTTGTTACAATTTCATGCCGGTCCTCGACTGGACGCGCACAGATATCGAACACCGCCTACCCAATGGTGGAACTTGTATGCGGTTTGACTGGCATGATTTTGTCGCCTTCGATGTGCATATTTTGAAACGGCCAGGTGCTATCGACGAATACTCAGAAACACTGCTCGATATCGCGAAAACACGCTACGCGGCTATGGATGACGCCACACAAGATAATATTGCTCGCAACGTTGTTTACGGTTTGCCCGGCGCTGCAGAAACATTCTCACTGGACGACGTGCGGCAACACATTTCCGAATACGCGATCCTGTCCGAAGACGGGCTTCGCAACAATTTGATTGCCTTTCTTGAGCAGATCACTCCGTTAGCGCAGGAACTTGGAATTAGGCTTTGCTGCCACCCCGATGACCCCCCCTTCCCATTGCTTGGCTTACCTCGGATCATGTCTACCGAGGCGCAATATCGTAAGGTGGTGGATGCCGTGGATCTTCCGGCAAACGGTATCACATTGTGCTCTGGCTCATTGGGCGCCAGACCCGACAATGATTTGCCGGGGATGATGCAGCGACTAGGGGATCGTGTGCATTTTCTTCATCTGCGCAACGTTGCACGTGAGAGCGACGACATTCGCGGTTCGTTTTACGAAGCGGAACACCTTGATGGTGGAACAAATATGGTTGCCCTCGTTCATGCCGTTTTGAATGAGGAAAAGCAGCGGCGCACGGATGGGCGTACAGATTGGTCCATTCCGTTCCGGCCCGACCATGGTCAGGACATTCTTGATGACCTGCACCGCAAAGCGCAGCCAGGCTATCCTGCGATCGGTCGTTTAAAGGGGCTTGCTGAACTGCGCGGTGTCATAGCTGCCCTAACTTATGTTGACAGGGCCCCGACATGACAATGGAAAGACTGACTGCGTCATCAACGCTACCTGCTGACGTGCGCCAGCCCGCCTATGTCCCCAGTGAGCACGGATGCGGGATCGTTCATTTGGGGCTCGGCGCGTTCCATAAGGCACATCAGGCAGTTTACACAGATGATGCATTGGCAGCAGCGGGCGGTGATTGGCGTACAATCGGCGCAAGCCTGCGAAGCCCCAAAGCGGCCGAAGAACTTAACCCGCAAAATGGACTGTTCACGTTGATTGAGCGCGGTGTCGACAATACCTCTGCGCGTGTCATTGGTAGCATCGCAAAAGTCATAGCCGCCAAGGGAAACTCTGAACAGCTCTTGGAAACTCTCAGTGATCCGCGCATTCGCATTGCCTCTCTGACAGTGACAGAAAAGGCTTATGGCATCGAACGTATGTCGGGTGGCATTGACACAAGTCACCCCGCTGTGGCGGCAGACATCTTAAGCCCAGACAGTCCGGTCGGTGTATTGGGAATATTGGTTGCGGCCTTGAAGCGGCGATGCGACGCCGAGACAAAGCCATTCACTGTACTGTGTTGTGATAACCTTCCAAACAACGGCGCGTTCGTGCGCGCGGGTGTTCTTGAATTTGCCCGCCGAATTGATCCCGCACTTGCTGACTGGATCGAGGCACAGGTTTCGTTTCCTTCGACTATGGTGGACCGCATTACACCAGCTGCGACGCAAGCCACGCTGTCCGAGGCCCGCGATCTAACAGGCTGCTCAGACTTAGCCGCTGTTGAAACGGAGCCTTTCAGCCAATGGGTCATCGAAGATGACTTCCCAACCGGGAGACCCGCTTGGGATGCCGGGGGGGCATTGTTTGTAAAGAATGTGGCTCAATACGAGAATATGAAGCTCCGCATGTTGAACGGCACCCATTCTATGTTGGCATATGCCGGCTTTCTCTCAGGTCGAGACTACGTCTGCGACGTCATGGCCGATCCCGATCTGGCAAAACTTGTCAAACGCCATATCATTGCGGCCTCTCATACGCTTGATCCAGTCCCGGGTGTGGATTTGAACACCTACGCTGAGTCCTTGCTCCAAAGATTTTCCAACCCAAATATCCGCCACGAGACCTATCAAATTGCAATGGATGGAACGGAAAAGCTTCCCCAACGGATCTTCGAACCAGCGATTACAGCAATGGAAAGAGGCCAATCGATAGCGCCATTTGCTTTCGCAACTGCGGTATGGATGCGCTATTGTTTAGGTAGAACGGATAACAATGCTACTTTTGAGCTTCGTGATCCCAGGCAAGACCAGATAGAAAAAAGTGTGGGGACAATCAAATCTCCAGATGAAATAGCTACGCGTTTATCTGGCCTTGATGGTTTCATGCCAAAGGAGCTTATTTTGGACCAGAGCTGGAATTCAGCGGTGTCATCTAAATTAGCACTGATGCTCGACAAAGGCATGCTGGCTGCTCTCCACAACGAAGCGAAGTAAATAAATCTGTGTATTGCGACGGTTCCATTCGCCCGTGCACCGAGGCTCACTCAAATCAGCCTGTATGAGCGGCCGCTTTGGTCAAGTTTGCAACGCACCCAAATGGTCGTCGCTGCAACTGCGATGAGATGCGGCGCAAGTAATAGCGACACCTGCAGAGGTCTGCATTTCGATCATCGTCGCGTCGCGCAGGGACGGATCGTTCCGAGCCTTGGAAAACACTGTTTAGCCCATGCTACTGCCGCGGCTTCGCTCACCGCGCAATGCCCGCCCGCGGTCATGAACATAGCTCCACAATGCAATGGCGACTGATAAGAAAATGTAAAGAGTTCCCAAAGCGACCACTACGGAGCCGGAGACAGGGCCAACAGCGGCCCTTTCGAAGACTTCCGCAACAGAAAGTGCAGGTTCAGGGTGCACAATAAGCTTGCCCATGTAGGCAAGCGCTTGAATCAACAAAATCCAGAGATACGTGCTTCGAACTCTCCGGCCAACTGAGACCATCAGGCTGACGTGGTATTTCGGCCTCCAGTAATCCTCTGCCAGCGTTTTTTGCCAGTTTTCTTCTAGGTGCAAATCGCCGTCGTCCAGCATCGGGGCGTAAAAATGTGTTTCCATCCAGCGGCAGCGGGCGCGCCAGACATTGAAAAAGCGATACCTACGTGCTTCGACCATCAGAAAGAACAAAAGTAACACGCCGACGAGAACAAGTGGCAGTGCAGATGCTGAGGGCGCGGCAAAGGTGATCGACAAGGCGATCCCCAATGTCACCACGGCCCAATTTGTTGTGGTATCCAATCGCGTCCGCCAGATTGTCGAGCGGTAGACCTCCGCCCGGTAAAGATGCGCTAACGCTCCAATTTCGGCGGCACTAAGATCTTTTCGTTGCTTGCTATCCGTGTCCGGGCTCATCGTTCATTCCTTGTCAGATCAGTTAGATATTACATGGCGAGGTTTTTCGGTCAAAGAACGCGGCTCGAGCGATTAGTGCAACTCTGCTTTGGGTCCATTTTACGGACCTCTTTACGACGGTTCAGAATTCCTTTCAGCCGCTCCGATCGGCGACTTTGGCGCGCAGCGCCGTCATTCCAAACGCAAAGATTCTACATCTTCCAAAACTAAATGCCGGGATCGAATAATTCCCTGCATTTGCTTGCCCTATCCGCCCGCGAAGGGATGTCCTGCTCATGGAGATGACTTCAATCTCACAGACGCTATTGTCAGCTGCACCGCTCTCTTCAGTTGAGATCGTGCAGTATAAATACTCGCATCAGAAATTTATCTCAGCAGGTTCAATGCGGTGCCGCGGCCCCGCATGGTGCTGGCGCCCGTGTGAAGGTCGCCGAGGTTGGTTCGAGCTGTAGGCTGCAAACGGTCATGGATGGGTTCGAAGCTGTGTTTCTGGAGAATTCTGAGTTTACGAAGAGTGTCGCGTTCTTCGTTCATCAGGATGCGTCCCGCATTCCAAATGCGCGAATTCACAGGAGGTGTCCAGAGAGTCCCTATATCTACAATCCGACTCCTGCAGCATGAGGGATTGAGCGGTTGTCATCAACAAATTGATTGACGTACCTCAAATTGCATTTTACCGTGATGAACAGGGGGAGTCGAAGATGAGTGGACCGACAGTTCATGACGTTGCGAGGACAGCTCAGGTGAGTCTCGCCACGGTGGATCGTGTCCTGAACAATCGCGGCGGCGTGTCGTCCAAAGCCGAAGCGAAGGTCAAAGCTGCCGTTGCCCAGACAGGCTACGTGCGCAACATGGCCGCTGCAAATCTGTCGCGTCGTCGTGTCTATCGGTTCTGTTTCGTTGTCCCGTCAGGTGACACGGGTTTCGTTGCATTGCTGCAGGCCGCGCTGGAGCGTGAGCGCAGCAGACTGGTTGAGGAGCAAATCCTGATCCAGATCATTCCGACCCACGCGTTCGACGTGGCCGGACAGGTTGCGGCACTGCGCGATCTAGACTGTGACGCTGTTGCGATCATGGCAAGTGAAGCGCCAGAAATTCAGGAAGAAGTGAGCCGCCTACGCGCGTCGGGCGTGCGGGTTGTCACCCTTGTCGCGGATCTTCCCCAGTCTGATCGCGAAGCCTATGTGGGGCTTGATAACGTCGCAGCCGGCCGCACAGCTGCGGAATTCATGGGGCGTTTCCTAGGGGCGTCAGGTGAGGTTCTGATGATTGCGGGTTCGCTATCGTCCCGCGACCACAATGAGCGCCTTATGGGGTTTCGGCGGGTCATGCAGGAGCGTTTCCAGCACCTGACGCTGTTGCCAGCGGTTGAGGGAAATGACGACGCACAAAGTGTTGAAAGGCTGGTGGCCGAGGCATCCGCTGCGCGGCCTTTGGTTGGAATTTACGCCATAGGTGCAGGCAACAAGGGGTTGGTGCGCGCCGTCCAAAAGGCCGATGCCAAACCCGTCACCATCGTTCATGAACTGACCCCGACATCGCGCCAGGGTTTGCGTGATGGGACCATTGATCTGGTGCTGGACCAAGACACCTCCGCCGCCGTTGTGGCCGCTGTTCGCATCATGCGCGACCTGACCGAAGGGCGCGAGGTGTCAGCAGAAACCGGAAAAATCCGATTAAACATATTCAGCCGAGAGAACATCCAATGAGCAGATACTTCGCCGACATCGAACCCGTTACCTTTGGGGGGGCTGACAGCGCCGACCCCATGGCGTTTCGCCACTATAACCCGACCGAGATGTTGGGCGACAAAACGATGGCCGAGCATCTGCGCTTTGCGGTCTGCTACTGGCACAACTTCGTTTGGGAAGGGAATGACCCGTTCGGCGGGCAGACATTCGAGCGCCCTTGGTTTCCGGCGGATACGATGGCTCTGGCCAAGCAAAAGGCAGATGATGCGTTCGATATGTTCCGCATCCTTGGCGTGCCGTATTTTTGCTTTCACGACCATGACGTGCGGCCCGAAGGGGATAGCCTGAAGGAAAGCCACGACCGCCTGAACGAGATGGCGGATTACTTCGCGGAGAAGATGGCGAATGGCGGGCCGAAACTGCTCTGGGGCACCGCCAACATGTTCTCGAACCGGCGGTATATGTCGGGGGCATCCACCAATCCCGACCCAGATGTGTTCGCCTATTGCGCCTCGACCGTAAAGAGCTGCATGGACGTCACCCACCGCTTGGACGGCGAAAACTACGTGCTGTGGGGCGGTCGCGAAGGCTACGAGACCCTGCTGAACACCGATCTGGACCGCGAGTTGGAGCAGATGGGCCGGTTTCTAAGCATGGTGGTCGAGTACAAACACAAGATCGGCTTCAAAGGCGCGATCCTGATCGAGCCGAAACCGCAGGAGCCGACCAAGCACCAATACGACTACGACGTGGCGACGGTGTACGGGTTCCTCAGACGATTTGGGCTGGAAGATGAGGTTCAAGTGAATGTGGAGCAAGGCCACGCGATCCTTGCCGGCCACTCGTTCGAGCATGAGTTGGCGATGGCGCGGACTTTAGGGATTTTCGGCTCCATCGACATGAACCGCAATGACTACCAATCGGGGTGGGATACGGACCAGTTCCCGAACTCGCCGTCAGAGGCGGCTCTGGCCTATTACGAGGTGTTGAAGGCTGGTGGATTTACCACCGGCGGCACGAATTTCGACGCCAAACTGCGCCGTCAGTCTTTGGATGCCAGCGATCTGATCGCGGCGCATGTGGGCGGGATGGACGTCTGCGCCCGTGGCCTGAAATCGGCGCACACTATGCTGGCCGACGACGCGTTGGAGGCCCCGCGCCGCGCGCGCTATGCGGGTTGGGAGGCCGATGCGGCGCAAGCGATGTTGGCCGAAGGGGCGACACTGGACGGGATTGCCGCAAAGGCCGAGGCCGCGGGCCTGAACCCGCAACCCGCATCGGGGCAACAGGAAAAACTTGAAAATATCGTCAACCGTTACGTGTGACGGCAAGGAGGAAGCTATGAAAACGATCAAAGGTCCAGCGCTGTTCCTAGCGCAGTTCGCAGGCGACGATGCGCCGTTCAACTCGTGGGATTCCATCACGAAATGGGCGGCAGATTGCGGCTACAAAGGCGTGCAGGTTCCCAGCTGGGACGCGCGGATGATTGACCTCGACAAGGCCGCTTCGTCGAAAGGCTATTGCGAGGATTGGGCCGAACAGGCCCGCGCCAACGGCGTCGAAGTGACCGAATTGTCCACCCACCTGCAAGGCCAACTTGTGGCCGTGCATCCTGCCTATGACGACGCTTTCGACGGCTTTGCGGCCCCCGAAGTACGCGGCAACCCTAAGGCACGTCAGGAATGGGCTGTGGATCAGGTTAAGAAGGCGCTGTCCGCGTCGAAAAACCTTAGGATCGGCGCCCATGCGACATTCTCGGGCGCGCTGGCGTGGCCTTATGTCTACCCTTGGCCGCAGCGGCCTGCGGGTCTGGTGGAACAAGCCTTTGACGAGCTGGCAAAACGGTGGTTGCCGATCTTGGACCATGCCGAGGATTGCGGCGTCGATGTCTGCTACGAAATCCACCCCGGCGAAGACCTGCACGACGGGATCACCTACGAGATGTTTCTGGAACGCACAGGTAACCACGCCCGCGCCAACATGCTGTATGATCCGTCGCACTATGTGCTTCAGTGCATGGATTACATCGACAATATCGACATCTACAAAGACCGCATCCGCATGTTCCACGTCAAGGATGCGGAATTCAATCCGACGGGGCGGCAGGGTGTTTATGGCGGCTACCAGTCATGGGTCAACCGCGCGGGGCGGTTCCGGTCGCTTGGCGACGGGCAGGTCGATTTCGGGGCGGTGTTTTCCAAGATGGCCGCGAATGACTTCGATGGCTGGGCCGTGGTCGAATGGGAATGCGCGATCAAGCACCCCGAAGATGGCGCGCGCGAGGGCGCGCAGTTCGTCAAGGACCACATCATCCGCGTGACGGAGCGCGCGTTTGACGACTTTGCAGATGGCGGCGCGGATACGGCGCTGAATGCCAAGATGATGGGGATCACGTCATGAAACCTATTCGATTAGGCATGGTAGGCGGCGGGAATGACGCCTTTATCGGTGGGGTGCACCGTATAGCGTCACGCATCGACGGGCGGTTTGAGCTGGTCGCGGGGGCGCTGTCCTCGACGGCCGAGAAGTCCAAGGCGTCGGGCGCGGCTTTGGGTCTGGACGAAGACCGGTGCTATGGCGATTTTACTGAGATGGCCAAGCGCGAGGCGCGGTTGAAAAACGGCGTCGAGGCAGTGGCGATCGTGACGCCCAATCACGTGCATTACCCCGCTGCCCGTGAGTTTCTGAAGCGCGGTATTCATGTGATTTGCGACAAGCCGCTCACTTCGACTTTGGCAGACGCGAAGAAGCTGGTCGCGGCGGCGGAAAAGTCGGACGCGCAGTTCATCCTGACGCATAATTACACCGGCTACCCGATGGTGCGCCAAGCCCGTGCAATGGTTGCGGAGGGCCTGATCGGAAAAATGCGTGTTGTGCAGGTGGAATACCCGCAAGACTGGCTGACCGACCCTATGGAAGGCGAAGGCCTGAAGCAGGCCGAGTGGCGCACCGACCCCGCGCGGTCCGGCGCTGGCGGGTGTGTCGGTGATATCGGAACGCATGCCTACAATTTGGCAGGCTTCGTGACGGGTTTGAAACTGGAGAGCCTTGCCGCCGACCTGACCAGCTTTGTGGAAGGTCGCAGGCTGGACGACAACGTGCATGTGATGCTGCGCTATCAAGGCGGGGCGAAGGGCATGTTGTGGTCAAGCCAAGTGGCTCCCGGCAATGAAAATGCGCTGAAGCTACGTGTTTATGGCGAAAAGGGCGGTTTGGAATGGTCGCAAGAAGATCCCAATTACCTGTGGTTCACCCCCCATGGCGAGCCGAAGCGTTTGCTGACCCGCAACGGGGCGGGCGCTCACGAGGCCAATCAAAGCACTTCGCGCGTTCCGCCGGGCCATCCAGAGGGGTACCTTGAGGGGTTTGCGAACATCTACAACGAAGCGGCTGACGTGATCGTCGCCGCCCGCGACGGTGCCGCGCCGGATCATCTGTTGCCGACGGTTCATGACGGCCTCGACGGCGTTGTGTTCATCGACGCCTGCGTGCGGTCCTCTGCGCGCAATGCGGCGTGGGTTAAGATATGACCGAACCGCTCGCCCTGTCCCTGACCAAAATCTGTCGCAGCTTTGGACCCGTCCAAGTTCTGCACGACGTGGATATCACGCTGGCAGCGGGCGAGGTCCACGCGCTGATTGGCGAGAACGGGGCGGGCAAATCCACCACGATGAAAATCATGTCGGGCTATCTGGCCCCGACGAGCGGGGTTGTTGCCCTGAACGACGCGCCGGTGTCCTTTGTCAATTCGCAAGACGCGGAGGCGCAGGGCGTGGTTCTGATCCATCAGGAATTCAACCTTGCGGAGCAGCTGAGCGTTGAACAGAACATTTTCCTTGGGCATGAAAAGAAACGCGGCTTCCTTCTGGACAAGGCGGCGATGCAGGCCGAGGCCCGCGCGTTGCTGGCGCGTCTGAACTGTCAGGTTGATCCATCAGCGCGTGTCAGCGACATCGCCAACGCCGACAAGCAAATGGTCGAGATCGCCAAAGCCCTGTCGCGCAACGCCCGCGTGCTGATCATGGACGAACCCACCGCTGTGCTGACGGAGCGGGAGGCTGAGGTGCTGTTCGATCAGGTTGACCGGTTGAAGGCGGAAGGCGTTGCGATCCTGTTCACCTCGCACAAGCTCGACGAAGTGAAGCGAATTTCCGACCAGATCACCATTTTGCGCGACGGCCATGTCGTGTCCCAAGGCCCGACGAGCGACTATAACGAAGACCAGATGGCCGAGGCGATGGTCGGACGTGATGTGTCCTCCCTGTACCCTGAACGCACTGTGCCCGTTGGGTCTGAGGCCGCGCTAGAGGTCAAGGGGCTGTCGGTCGCGGGGTTTGCCCATGATATTTCGTTCACCTTGAAGAAAGGCGAAATTCTGGGGATCTCCGGCCTGATTGGATCGGGCCGAACGGAGACGATGGAAGGGCTGGTTGGCCTGCGCTCGACGACGGGCGAGGTGCGGTTGAACGGGAAAGTTGTTCATCTTAAGTCGCCGCAACAGGCGCAGGCAGCGGGTGTGTGCTATCTGACCGAAGATCGCAAAAGCCGTGGCTTGCTGCTGACCAAGGGCATGCGGGAAAACCTGACGCTGCAATGTTTGCCTGATTTCACCAATGTCTTGATTGATCAAAAATCCGAAGATGCGGCTTTGACCAAGGCCATTGAGGATTTCGACATTCGCGCCCCGTCCCGTGACGTGGCGGTCGGCAACCTGTCCGGCGGCAATCAACAAAAGCTGTTGATCGCCAAGGTCATGCTGGCCGATCCGGATATCGTCATCATCGACGAGCCGACGCGCGGCATCGATATTGGTACCAAGCAGCAGATATACGAGTTCATTCACGCGCTCTCGGGGCAGGGCAAGTCCATCATCGTTATCAGCTCCGAGATGCAGGAGGTCATTGGCCTCGCGGACCGCGTTCTGGTCATGCGCATGGGTCGCATTGCGGGCGAGGTTTCGGGCGATGATTTGACTGAAGACAAAATCGTGCGGTTGGCTATGGGCCTTGACGCACACAAAGAAGAGGCAGCGTGATGGCCACGGCAGACACAAACCCAAAACCCGCCATGCGACTGGACCTGAAAGTCATGGGGCCGATTTTGGCCTTGGTCGTGCTGGTGGTCATCGGCGCGTTGATGAATGGTAATTTCCTGAGCGCGGGGAACATCACCAATGTTCTGTCACGCTCGGCCTTTATCGGGATCATTGCTGTTGGCATGACATTTGTCATAACGGCGGGCGGGCTGGATCTGTCAGTGGGGTCGATGGCGGCCTTTATCGCGGGTCTTATGATCCTTGTCATGAACGGGTTACTGCCCGTTATGGGCGTCGGGTGGCCGCTTGTTTTCGTCGGAATGCTGACGGCTATCGTTGCGGGGACTGCCGCCGGATTCATAAACGGCTTCCTTATCACGAACATGCGGATCGAGGCGTTTATCGTCACCCTTGGCACCATGGGTATTTATCGCAGCCTTGTGACTTGGCTGGCGGATGGCGGCACCCTGTCGCTTGATTTCGGGATGCGTGCGATCATCCGGCCGATTTATTTTGACGGTATCCTTGGCATCAGCTGGCCGATCATCGTGTTTGCCTTGGTTGCGATCCTTGGCGAGGTCGTCATGCGTCGCGGTGCGTTCGGACGTCACGCCGCCGCCGTCGGGTCGAACGATCAGGTGGCGCGCTATTCATCCGTGAACGTGAACCGCGTACGCATGATGACCTATGTGGGCTTGGGCGTTTTGGTCGGGGTAGCCACGATCATGTATGTCCCGCGACTGGGCTCTGCGTCGTCCAGCACTGGCGTACTTTGGGAGCTGGAGGCCATCGCCGCTGTGATCATCGGCGGTACCATGCTGAAAGGCGGATTTGGCCGCGTTTGGGGCACCGTGATCGGCGTACTGATCCTGTCCCTGATCGGGAACATATTGAACCTGACCGACGGGGTTTCACCCTACCTGAACGGTGCGGTGCAAGGCGTCATCATCATTCTTGCTGTGATCTTACAGCGCGACAAGAAGGCGGAGGGGTAAGACCCGACGCATAAAACGAATGGTTAATAGGAGGAAAAAACCATGAAACTCACTCACTCATTTGGTGCGTTCGCACTGGCTGCAACACTTGCGCTGCCAGCATTTGCGCAGGACACAAAGGTTATCGGCGTGTCCATTCCGGCAGCGACCCACGGCTGGGCTGGCGGCATGAACTTCCATGCGCAACAGGCCGTCGACCGGCTTGAGGCCGTCTATCCCGGACTGGATTTCGTTCTGGCAACCGCATCTGACCCGGCGAAACAGGTCAACGACATCGAAGACATGATGGCGACCCGCAATATCGACGCCTTGGTCGTACTGCCCTTTGAATCCGAGCCACTGACAAGCCCGGTCAAAGCCGTCGCTGACAGCGGCGCTTGGGTCACGGTTGTCGACCGTGGTTTGGCCATTGAAGGCATCGAGGACCTGTATGTGGCGGGTGACAACTCGGGCTTTGGTAAAGTGTCGGGCGAATACATGGTTTCGGCCATGCCTGATGGCGGCAAGATCGTTGCGTTCCGTGGCATCCCGACCAGCATCGACAATGAGCGCGTCGCCGGATTTGAAGCTGCCATCGAAGGCTCCGGCATCGAGATCATCGGCATGGAGCACGGCAACTGGAACCGCGACGACAGCTTTGTGGTCATGGAGGACTTTTTGTCCAAGCATGGGCAGATCGACGCTGTTTGGGCATCTGATGACGACATGGCCATCGGTGTTCTTGCCGCAATCGAAGCTGCGGGCCGCGACGATATAAAATTCGTTCTGGGTGGCGCTGGCATGAAAGAGATGATTGCACGCACACGCGACGGCGACGCGATGATCCCTGCAAACGTCACCTATCCGCCAGCGATGATCGCAACAGCGATTGAAATGACCGCGGTTGGTCTGACGTCGACGGCGCCGGTGTCCGGTACTTTCGTCATCGGTTCTGTTTTGATCACACAAGACAACGCCGCCGAGTTCTACTACCCAGACAGCCCGTTCTAGGGCGATGGATGAATGCAGCGGGGTGCCAGATGGTTTCCCGCTGCAATTTTGCGGAAACTGTGATCTCGGTCTACTCGTCGTGATCTATAGTAGCGCCTTCAGATGAACGTCGGCGAAGTTTGGAGTTCATACGGCTCCAGGACGAGGCACTCGCATGATCCGTCCACCCCACGAGAAGATGCCATGCGCGTTAACGTGGCCTCAACCGCACAGGCTATATCATCGCTCGCGCCGCTCTCTCCTAATTTTGGCAGGCATTCAGGCGGCCAACGAATGGGTATTGTCCCTTAGACTAAGGTTGAACGGAACTGCTTTTGGAAGCTCTCTTCGATTGGATGTCGATGCTGGAGCAGTAGGTTGGGACGAGACCAGATTTGTCGTTGCAGTCAAAACCTTGTTGGCACGCTGTCTGGGACTACACCAAATTGCAGACTGAACGCCCATCTAATGGGTTCCCTACGCCATTGTGTCCCGGCAAGTTTCCGGGGTGTAGTTTCAGCGGATTATCAGCTCCGCTAAAAACGTGTCTTTGGGTGCTGGGCCTGACAAGTCGGCAGCAAGGAACATTTCCGCTGCCCGTGTCGCGAGTTCAGTTATCGGAACGCGTATTGTAGACACGCCATTGTTGACCCACGAATAGAATGACGGATCGCCATAGCCGATGAATTCAAACCCTTCGTCCAGTTTGGTTTTAGAGTCCATAAGAGCGCTGAGTGCCCCGTTTGAAATCTCGACCCCGCCGCACAAAAGCGCCGTAGCCGTGCCTCCAGCCAGGATTGCATGGCCATGGCTGCGCCCCATGCTGAACGAGGGGACACCGGTGGAAATCAAGTCTGGCAGAATCTCGACGCCAGCCTGTTTCGCGCCCAAGCGAAAGGCATCAAGGCGCGCGCGACCGCTGGACATGTCACGATTTGCGCCGATATAGGCGATCTTGTCGTGACCTTTATCAACTAAATGCTTCACGGCGGCGCGAATGGCGGGCCCGTCATCGACAAGAATTGTGGGGTGCTGATCGGGCGTTCCGCTTTGCCGGATCAACTCGATCACCCGCATCCTTCCGTATGGCGTGCGGTCCCCGGTCGAGCGACGCGGGGCAGGCACCAAGACAACCGAGCTGGCTTGTACCTGCCGCAATTGCTCCAGCGCCTTCTGCTCGACCGTTGTGTCGTCATTGGTCAGGTGAATGATCAATTGCAAAGACTGCGCATCGCATTCCACGGCCAGATCATTGGCGAAGCGTGCGTAGAATTCGTTGACGATATTGGGCAGCAATAGCCCCACGATTTTCGGGGCATCGCCCCTCATCACCATGGCGGCGGCGTTCTTGACGTAGCCCAGCTCATCCGCGCGCTTTACGATTTTATCCCGCGTCTCTTTTTGCACATTGGGGTGGTCGGACAGCGCGCGTGACACCGTCATGTGCGAAATCCCAAGATCATTGGCGATGGTTTTGATCGTGACGCGACTCAAAGCGGAACTCCATGTGGTTTCATACTCTTAGCATGAAAAATCAAAAGCGTCTTGACAGCAATGCGATCTTACCGTCAAATTGTTCACGTGAACATCTACTATCCCAGACTATGGATTCTGCACCCATGACGCAACCGCTCGAAGCCAGATGCCGTGACTTGATCGAGGCTTTAGACCTCGGGCGGGCCAGCGATTTGGGCGAGGTCAAGCCGCTCACCGGGGGGGTGGCCTCCGATATTGCGGCGGTGCGCGTGGGCGGTGATGCCTATTGCGTCAAGTTTGCCCTGCCGAAGTTGAAGGTCGCGGCCGATTGGTTTGCGCCAGTGCATCGCAACGCGGCTGAATATGCGTGGCTGCAAGTCGCGGCTGACGTGGTGCCGCAAGGGGCGATCCGCCTGTTTGGCCGCTCTGAGGAGCAGCACGGCTTCGCGATGGAACTGATCGCGGGCGATGACGTGTATCTTTGGAAAACGGCCATGCTGGACGGCGCGCCCCTGCGCGGCGAGGCGGCGGCTGTTGGCGAGATTATCGGGCGCATCCACGCGGCCTCGGCCAAGGCGGGGTTTGATACCTCGACCTTCCGGAACCGCGACGATTTTCGGGCGCTGCGGATTGAGCCCTATCTGACGTTCACGGCAGGAGCGCATCCTGACGTGGCGGCTGAACTGACGGCGCTGGCGGATATGCTGTATCAAAGCGACGCCGTGCTGGTGCATGGCGATGTGAGCCCCAAGAATATTCTGATCCGCGACGGTGCGCCGGTGATCCTGGATGCGGAATGCGCAACGATGGGCGATGCGTCGTTTGATCCGGCGTTCTGCCTGAACCATCTGGTGCTGAAGGCCGTGCATCTGCCGCCTCAACGTGCGGAATTGCTTGACGCCATCGGGCAGTTCTGGGGCGCCTATGCGGCGCATATCACGTGGGAAGATGCGGCAGAGCTTGAGGCGCGGGTCTGCCGGTTGTTGCCCGCACTGATGTTGGCCCGGATCGACGGAAAATCGCCGGTTGAGTATCTTGTTGAGACGCGACGTGAGCAGGTGCGCCAACTGGCGCTGCCCTTGATCGCGTCGCCCGTCCCGACGCTTGCCGGATTTGCGAATGAACTGAAGTCTGGCTTGGAGGAATTGGAAACGTGAGTGTCATCAAGAATGTGAGCGGGCGGCGTGTCTGGGATTCTCGCGGCCATCCGACGGTGGAAGTCGATGTGACGCTTGAAAACGGCGTGATGGGGCGTGCGATTGCACCTGCGGGCGCGTCACGGGGCACGCGCGAGGCGATTGATTTGCGCGACGGTGGGCCGTCCGTGCAAGGCAAGAATGTGCGTCGCGCGCTGGAAAGCGTGAATGGCCCGATTGCTGCGGCTTTAAAGGGCTTGGATGTTCAGGACCAAGGCGGCGCGGATGCTGCTATTCTGGCTTTGGACGGCTCGCCCTTGAAGGACAAGCTGGGCGGCAACGCGACGGTGGCGACCTCACTGGCGATTATGCACGCGGCTGCGGCGGATGCAGGCAAGCCGCTTTGGCGGCACATCTCGGATATGACGGGTTATGCGCCGTCGCTGCCACTGCCTGAGATCCAGATATTCGGTGGCGGGGCCCATGCGGGGCAGCGCGTTGATATTCAGGACTTCATGATCATGGTGCCGGGGGCGTCCAGTTTTGATGAAGTGATGGAGATCACCAACGAAGTCTATTTCGCCGCCGGTGACATCATGAAAGCCAAAGGCAAGCTGGCCGGTGTGGCGGACGAGGGCGGCTGGTGGCCGATGTTCGACAGCAACGAAGAGGCGCTGGAAACACTGGTGCAAGCCATCGAGAAGGCAGGGGAGACGCCGGGCGACCGTGTTGTGATCTCGCTGGATATTGCCGCCTCGGAGTTCGGCAAGGACGGGCGCTACCGGTTGGCGCTGGAAGATCGCGACATGGACAGCGGCGAGATGATCGACATGCTGGGCGGTTGGCTGGACAGCTATCCGATTGCCTCTATCGAGGACCCGCTGTCGGAAGATGATGTTGCGGGAACCGTGGAATTTACCCGCCGCTTTGGCGATCGGGTACAGATCATCGGGGACGACTATCTTGTGACCAACGCGGATCTGGTCCGCGACGCGCAAGCCCAAGGGGCGTGCAATGCGGTGCTGATCAAGGTCAATCAGGCCGGCACCGTGTCGGAAAGTCTCGAGACTTTCCGCGCCGCCCGCGCGAAGGGCTGGGGCGCGATTGTCTCGGCCAGATCGGGCGAGACAGAAGATGTCTCCATCAGCCATCTGGCGACGGGGCTTGGCGGCGGGCAGCTGAAAGTCGGCTCCTTCACCCGCTCCGAACGCATGGTCAAATGGAACGAGTGCCTGCGCATTCAGGACACGCTTGGCGTCCGTAGCTTTGTCGGCGGCGCACCGCTGGCCGCCACGTGGTGGGGCAAGAAAAATCAAAAGGACACAGCAGCATGAAACTTTCCCGTTATGGTGACCGCACCAGCTCGAAAATTCCTTGTATCATTGATGCCGATGGGGTGGCGCGCGATGCGTCGTCCATCGTGGAGGACTTCGGCCCACGCACGCTTTCGCCCGAGCTGCTGGACCGTTTGGCCGCGGTTGATCCCAAAAGCCTGCCTGTCGCGGATATCGAGGGCAAACGGCTGGCCCCACCGGTGGCGCAACCGTTCAACATCTGGTGCGTCGGGCTGAACTATTCCGACCACGCCGCCGAAGCGGGGCTGCCTGTTCCGGAAGAGCCGATCCTGTTTAACAAGTCGACCGTGACCTATTGCGGGCCGAATGACGACCTGCTGAAATCGCCGCAGATGACCAAACTCGACTGGGAGGTCGAGCTGGGTATCATCATCGGCAAGCCCGCGCTGAATATCTCGAAGGACGAGGCGATGGATCATGTTGCCGGATTTGTTCTGGTCAATGACGTGTCGGAGCGCGCATGGCAGATGGAGCGGTCCGGTCAGTGGGTCAAAGGCAAGAGCTTCCCCAATTTCTGCCCGACCGGCCCGTTCATGGCGACCAAGGACGAGGTTGCCGATGTGCAAAGCCTTGGCATGTGGCTGGATGTGAACGGCAAGCGTATGCAGACGGGCAACACGGACACGATGATTTTCGATGTGAAAACCATCGTCAGCTACATGTCCGAATTTACCAGATTGGAGCCGGGCGATCTGATTTGCACCGGTACGCCTCCGGGTGTCGGGGCGGGCATGAAGCCGCCTGTTTGGTTGAACGAAGGCGACGAAGTGCGCCTTGGGATCGACGGATTGGGTGAGCAAAAACAGACCGTTGTCGCATTGGGAGGCACCAAATGAACAGCTATGATTTCTCCGGTCAGGTTGTGGCCATAACGGGCGGCTGCAACGGGATCGGTGCCGCGATTGCGGACCGCATGGCGGTCTCGGGCGCGCAAGTTGCGATCTGGGATATGGATATCAGTGCTCCTGAAGAGCGCGTCATGGAGATTGCGGAAGGTGATCGCCTATTGGTGCAAACCGATGTCAGTGATCTGTCCAGCGTCGAGGCCGCGCAAGCCGCGACCGAGGCGAAGTTTGGCAAGGTCGATGTGCTGATAAACAGCGCTGGCGTCGCGGGGCCGACGGGTCCGCTGGCAGAATATCCGGCAGATGCGTGGCGGAAGGTTCAGGCGGTCAATGTCGACGGGACGTTCCACACCTGCCGCACGGTCGTGCCGGGCATGATGGAGCGCGACTATGGGCGCATCGTGAACGTGGCCTCCATCGCGGGCAAAGAGGGCAACCCGAACGCCTCGGCCTATTCCACGTCCAAGGCGGCGGTGATCGCCATGACCAAGTCGCTGGGCAAGGAGTTGGCAGGCCAGAACATCGCGGTGAACTGCATCACTCCGGCGGCGGCGAAAACGCGCATCTTCGATCAGGTGTCCGAGGATTTCGTGCAGTTCATGTTGTCGAAAATCCCGCGGGGCCGGTTTGTCACCGTGGAGGAAATCGCCAACATGGTGTTGTGGGTCGCGTCTGCGGAGAACTCGTTCACGACGGGGGCTGTGTTTGATGTCTCTGGCGGGCGGGCCACGTATTGAGCGCCGCGGCTTCCATATCAGGCCGTGTCGCTTGCGTCACCGCAGCGGGGCAGGGGATCGGGCGGGCGATTGCTGAAAAGTTGATTGCCGAGGGTGCTACGGTCCACGTGTCGGACATTGACGCCAGCTTGCTGGACGGTTTGGACGCCGTATCCGCGACGGGCGTGGATGCGACGAACGCGAAGGCTGTTGAGGCGTGGCTGTCGCCACTTGGCCAGATTGATGTCGTCGCGCACGCGGTAGGTTTTGTGCATCATGGCAGCGTGCTGGAGACGACAGATGCCGACTGGCGCAAGTCGCAATCCATTTGCCTCGACAGTGCCTTTCATGTGGTCAGGGCCGCCGTGCCGCACATGCTGGATGCCGGTGGGTCGGTTATCTTGATCGCGTCGCTTGCGTCATCGCTGAAGGGCTATCCGAACCGTGCCGCTTACGGCGCCGCCAAAGGCGGGGTGATCGGACTGATGAAGGCCTGTGCCGCAGATTACCTGCCAAACGGTATTCGCTTCAATGCGATCTGTCCCGGCGTTGTAGACACGCCGTCGCTGCGCCAGCGGATCGCCGATTTGGCCGAAAGCATGGGCAGCTTAGAGGCGGCGGAAAAGATGTTTCTCGACCGGCAACCCGGCGGGCGGTTTGCCTCACCCGACGAGATCGCCAGCGCTTGCGCATGGCTGTGCTCGGATGGCGGCGCATTTGTCATCGGCCAGACCGTCAATGTTGACGGGGGCATTTCTATCTAGACCAGCGCAGAATCTGCGTTGACCAATTCCAACCGGTTCAAAGAAGGAGAACCAAATGAAACTGAATAAAGCATATACGCTGACGACGGCTTCAGTGCTCGCGATCGCCGCTTTGGCGACAGCCGCACAGGCGGAGCCGAAAACCAACATGATGCACCAATGGGCGCAAGGCTCGGAGGCGGCGGCGATTGCCAAGCTGGGCGAGATGTTCGAAGCCGCTGGCGGCACATGGGAGCAAACCGCGATTTCCGGCCACACGTCCAACACGCTGGCCAAGCTGCGCTCTGATATTGTTGCCGGCAACGCACCGGCTGCGGTGCAGTTGAAAGGCCCTGAAATTGCGGAATGGAACTCGACAGGCACAACTGCCAATCTAGACGAGGTTGCAGCGGCGGAAGGCTGGGATGATGTCGTAGCACCCGAGCTGACGTCGGTGATGAAGCCGACCGGAAGCTGGGTCGCGGCGCCGATGAACATCCACCGTGTCAACTGGCTGTACAGCTCCACCAAGATCCTGAACGAGCTGGGGCTAGACGTTCCGAAAACATGGGATGATTTCAATGCCGCATGCGACAAGATCGTTGCCGCAGGCCACACCTGTATCGCGCACGGTGCCGCCGACTGGTCCGATGCCACGACCTTCGACAGTGTTGTCTATGGCATGGATATCGACCTGTACCGCAAAGCGTTTCAGGAAGCCGATGTCGACGCGATGCGCAGCCAAGGCATGATCGACGCGTTTGCGCAGCTGCGCAAAATGGTTGGCTACATGGATGACGGCATCAATGGTCGCTCGTGGGAGCAGTCGATGACGATGACCATGACGGGAGAAGCGGCGTTCTTCCTGATGGGCGACTGGACCGTCGCCTCGGCCAATCTGGCTGGCTTCAAAGAGGGCGAGGACTACCTGTGCAACCAGACGCCCGTGAACTGGGGTGGTAACGGCTTCATCCTGAACGCTGACTCTGTGGTGTTTTTCCAGCAATCCGACCCCGACTACATCGAAGGTCAAAAACTGCTGGCCAGCACGATCATGTCACCGGAATTTCAGGTGACGTTCAATGTGGCCAAGGGGTCCATTCCGTCCCGCACGGATGTGGACTTGTCCAAGGGTGGTTTCACCCAATGCCAGCAACAGGGCTTGGCCGACCTCAAGGCATCGGTGTCTGAGGGCACATTGGTCCGCTCCATGGCGCATAACATGACCGTTTTGCAGAAGTTCCGTGGCGCGATGATGGAAGTGATCACCGAGTTCGTCGCCGACGACTCGATCACCCCTGAAGAAGCTGCGAACCAGCTTGCAGATGCGGTCGAGCTGCAAAGCTAAGCCCCGCCTGTAAAGACCCGCGCCAGTAATCTCCCTTGCTGGCGCGGACCTAGCCCATGCTTTTGCTGGAGGACACACCATGACCAAACGATCACTCGGGAGCCGGTTGGCGGAAAAGACGCCGCAGCTTGTCCTGATCCCAACACTCGTTGCGGCCTTTATGTATGTCGTGGTTTTCTCGCTCTGGACGCTTTGGATTTCCGTGTCGCAGTCGACCCTGTTGCCCAACATGGCCTATGGCGGCTTCGGAGAATACGCGGCGTTGTGGCAAAGCAAGCGATGGGTCGTGTCCTACCAAAACCTGTTCGTGTTCGGCGCGCTTTATGTCGTCGGATCGCTGTTCATCGGCTCGCTTCTGGCGATCCTTATCGACCAGCGCGTCCGGTTCGAATCCGTGTGGCGCACCATCTTTCTCTACCCGCTCGCGATCTCGTTCATTGTGACCGGAACCGTCTGGCGTTGGATTTTTCACCCGCAAACCGGCGTCGAGCGCGCGTTGAACGACCTGGGCTGGATCAGTGCGAATTTCGACTGGATCACGGACCGCGATATGGCGCTTTACGTCGTCATCTTCACCGGTATCTGGCACGCGTCCGGCTTTGCCATGGCGTTGATCTTGGCCGGGCTGCGGTCGGTCGATGGTGATCTGGTAAAAGCGGCGCAGATCGACGGGGCGTCCATGCCGCGGATTTATCGCAAAGTTATTTTGCCGACGATCTGGCCGATCTTTATCGCCGTGACGGTGGTGCTGCTGCAATTCGCGATCAAGACCTATGACCTTGTGGTCGCCCTGACCCAAGGCGGGCCGGGCGTCGCCACAACTGTGCCTGCCATCGTGGTTTACGATCTGATGTTCCAACGCGGGCAGATCGCCCAAGGGGCGGCGGCGGCGGTGATGATCCTTGTCGCGCTGGCCATGGTCATCGTGCCTTACGTGTTGTGGACCAACTGGCAAGCCAAGAAGGAGGGCCAGCGTCATGGCTGAAGCAGTCCATCAAGCGTTTGATCCGCTGTCAACGGGCAGCCGCGCAAAGCAAATCCGCTCCAAGACGATTGTCTACGGGCTTCTCACGTTCTTCGCGCTGCTCTATATGTCGCCGCTGTTCATCATCTTCATAAACGCCTACCGCCCGTTGGAAGAGATCGTGCGCGAGGGCTTTATCTCGGCCCCGAACACCATGAGCTGGTCCTATTGGGGCGAGGCATGGAGCACGTTCTGCATAGGCGGCAATTGCGAAGGAGTGTCTCGGTACTTCGTCAACACGCTGTTAATGACCGTGCCCGCCACCGTCCTGTCCACCGCCTTTGGTTTGGTGAACGGCTATGCGTTGTCCAAGTGGCGGTTCAAGTATGACGCATGGGTGTTTGGCCTGATCACGCTGGGCGTCTTTCTGCCTGCGCAAATGACCTTGCTGCCTTGGGCCTTCGTGCTTGGCAAACTGGGCGTGTCTAACACGATCGGTGGCTTGGTCTTGGTCCACACGATCCAAGGGATCAGCTTCACCACTCTATTCTGCCGCAACTACTTCGTGGCGGTGCCGGACGATCTGATCAAAGCTGCGCGTATCGACGGGGCAGGGTTCTGGCGCATCTTCTGGCGGATCATGCTGCCCTTGTCGCCGCCGATCCTGATCGTCTGCGTGATCTGGCAATTCACCGGCATCTGGAACGAATTCCTCTATGGCACTGTCTTCACGTCAGGGTCCAATCAACCCATCACCTCGGCCATCGTGGCCTTCTCTGGCTCTGGCACCGGAGAGCGGCATTACAATGTCGAGGCGGCCTCGGTCATCTTCGCGGCGCTGCCTCCTTTGCTGGTCTACGTCTTCGGTGGGAAATATTTTGTCCGGGGTTTGACCTCTGGCGCTGTGAAATAAGGAGATCGCGTAATGTCATCTTTACAGATCAAGAATTTGCGCAAGAGTTTCGGCTCGGTGGAGGTCCTGAAAGACATCAATCTGGAGGCGGACTCGGGCGAGTTCGTGGCCCTTGTCGGGCCTTCGGGCTGCGGCAAGTCCACCTTGCTGTCGATCATTGCGGGGCTAGAGAGCGTGAGCTCTGGCGAAGTGATTATCGAAGACAAGGTGGTGAACAACGAAGCGCCCAAAGACCGCGACATCGCGATGGTGTTCCAGTCCTACGCGCTGTACCCGACCATGACCGTGCGCCAGAACATGACCTTCGGGATGGAGTGTCGCAACATCGACAAGGCGACACAGGACAAGACGGTCGAGCGTGTCGCCAACCTGTTGCAGATAGAGCCGCTGTTGCAGCGCAAACCCGGCCAGCTGTCGGGCGGACAGCGTCAGCGGGTTGCGATGGGCCGCGCGCTGGTGCGGGATCCCAAGCTGTTCTTGTTTGATGAACCGCTGTCCAATCTGGATGCCAAGCTACGCGTCGAGATGCGCAGCGAGATCAAGAAGCTGCACCAGAGGGTCGGGCGGACAACGGTTTACGTGACCCATGACCAGATCGAGGCCATGACGCTCGCCACCCGTATTGCGGTCATGCACCAAGGCGTGTTGCAGCAATATGATACCCCCAAAGCTATTTACGAGACACCTGCGAATGTCTTTGTCGCGGGGTTCATGGGCTCGCCTAACATGAATTTCTTCGCCGCGAAAGTCGTGTCAACGGATGGCGGTTTCGGGCTTGTGCTGGATGGTGGCGACGGAACCGTTCTGCCGTTGATCAATGGCGCCCACGGGGCATTGTCGGACGGGCAGGCAGTGACGTTCGGTGCGCGTCCTGAGCATTTCAGCCCCGCCTCGGAAGGGCGCGCAGACCGCAAAGGGCGCGCGTCGGTGATTGTTCCGGTCACGGTTGAAATGGATGAGCCGACCGGCTCCGAGACCATTTTGATGGGGGAAATTGCAGGTCAATCCGCGATCATCGTGTGCGAACCGGATGAAGCGCCAGCCCCGGGCGTCACGATGGATTTCGAAGTCGATATGAGCAAGGTCAGCCTGTTTGATCCTGTGTCGGAAAAGCGTCTGTGATGACTGCCTCCGGATTAGCGACAGATCTGGCGGGGAAGCACGTTATCGTCACCGGCGGCGCGACGGGGATCGGAGCCGCGGTGGTTGCTGCGTTTGCAGATCAAGGCGCGCGTGTCTCCTTCCTCGATATCAATCGCGACGCTGGCGAAGCGCTGGCAGAGGCGCTTGAGGGATCAGTGACGTTTCATGAAGCGGACCTCACGGAGGTTGACGCGGTTCAAACGCTGTTGACCTCGATCGTGGATCAACAGGGCTGCGTTGACGTGCTGGTGAATGGGGCCGCGAATGACACCCGCCACCAGACCGCCGAAATCACGCCCGAGATGTGGCGAAAAACGCTTGCCGTTAACTTGGATCATCAGTTTTTCTGCACGCAAGCTGTGTTGCCGGCAATGCGTGCTCAGAAACACGGCGTCATTTTGAATTTCGGGTCCATCGCGTGGCGCGAGGGGCTGGAAGACGCGATGGGCTATGTCACCGCAAAGGCGGGGATTGAAGGATTGACCCGTGCACTGGCGCGGGAACTGGGGCCGGACGGTATTCGCGTGAACTGTCTGCTTCCAGGATTTGTTAAAACCGAACGGCAGGTCGAAAAATGGCTCACGCCCGAGTTGCATAAAACGGTGATGGAGCGGCAGTGTCTGAAGCGGTTTACCGAAGCCTCGGATGTTGCGGACGCCGCCGTTTTTCTTTGCTCAAACGCGGCGCGGGCCGTCACCAATCAAACACTGATCGTCGACGCGGGCTGGGCGTCCTAGCCGCAACTCCCCAAGCGGGAGCGGTCTGCTGCGCAACAAACTGTGGTGGCCAGTATTGCGGCGGTGTGGGTGGCAGGACTTATCCCGCTAGATTTTATTCCTCGGGAGGGTGCTTGATCTCTCATGAGGAAGTGCAAACCGCTGAATCCGCAAAATTCGGAGCAATCTGAGCATGGATAGGCGTGATAGTATTTCTCTTGATGTGTTCACGTGAACATTCTAGGCTTACCCTAGGGCAGGGGGCCGGATGTCGAGAGCAAATTTTTCGGTATTTTTTTCCGCCACAGGTCCACATCTGAGGATGACGTAAACTCAGATCCTTCACATAACGATTTTCGGGAGAAGATAATGAATAATTCGATAAGAACCGTAATGGCGGCGGCGACAGCACTCGGCTTTTGCGCTACCGCCGCACTTGCGGATGGCCACGCCGTAAAACTGCGCATTCAAAACCATCAGGGACCTGAATCCACGGTCGGCATCCTGATCGCGGATTTCGTTGATCGCGTACATGCAATGTCTGACGGCTCGATCGAAATTGAAATGTTCTACTCGTCATCTGTGGTCAAGTCAGTCGAGACATTTGACGCTGCGACATCGGGAATTCTCGATTGTGACATGACCAATGGCAGCTACCAAACCGGCAAAAACCCGGCCTTTCAGTTTGTGGCCGACACGATGGGCGGCTATGACACGCCGTTGCAATATCAAACATGGGTGAATTACGGTGGTGGCAAGGAAGTCATCAACGAGCTCTACTCTGCCTACGGCATGACGTTCATTGGCGCGCATGTTGGCGGTCAGGAATCTTTGAATTCGACACGGCCTTTGAACGGCGTAGCTGATTTGAAGGACTTCAAATTCCGCTCGCCTCCCGGCATGGAGTCCGAGATTTTTGCATCGCTCGGTGCCAAGCCTATCGTCATGGATTTCACCGAAATCTTTACTGCGCTGGAAACCAAAATCATCGACGGTGCTGATGCGGCTACTTTGGCCGTGAACCGTAGTCTTGGCATTTACGACATCGCCAAGCACACGACCTATCCGGGTTTCCACTCGATGTCGTCGGACCATTTGGCTTGTCGCACGGACGTTTGGGAAAGCCTGACGCCAGCGCAACAAACCATCATTGAAACCGCCGAGAAAGCCTTGGCGATGGACCTGATGATGAGCGTTATCGTGCAAAACGGAGAAGCCTTGGCAGAGCTACCGGCCGAAGGCGTCACGGTTTACGATTGGTCGGCAGAGGATCGGGCAACATTCCGCGCGGCTGCTCAAGGTGCCTGGACGGAATGGGCAACACGCACGCCTGAAACCGCAAAGATTGTGCACAGCCACAAGGCCTTTCTTAAGCGAATTGGCCTGACAGACTAAGTCAAGATTTAACGAATGACCCTCAGCGGATACGCATCCGCTGGGGGTTTTGCGTTCCAATGCCCCCAATCCGCGAGACACAAATGCCCAAGATCACACGCGTAGACGCACGCCTTTTTCGCATTCCCCTATCGGAGGTTTTGTCAGACGCAAAGCATGGCGATCACACCCATTTCGAGTTGATCACGGCCACCATAACCCTTGACGACGGATCGACGGGGACGGGCTACACCTATACCGGCGGTTGGGGCGGTCATGCGATTGTGGCTATGATCCAGCACGATCTGTCTCCGTATTTGCTGGGCAAAGACGCGACGAATGTCGAATATCTGCACGACGAAATGCGCTGGCATATCCACTATGTCGGGCGCGGCGGGTTGTCTGCATTTGCCATCGCGGCCGTCGATGTCGCTCTGTGGGATATTCGCGGGAAGGCTCTGGGCCAGTCGCTGGTCGACATGGCGGGTGGAGCCTCGGATCGGTGCAAAGCCTATTGCGGCGGGATCGACCTGAATTTCCCGCTGCCCAAGTTGCTATCGAATATCGACGGCTATCTGGCGCGGGGCCATAACGGGATCAAGATCAAGGTCGGGCGCGAGGATCTTGGCGAAGACATCGAGCGCGTTCAGGAGGTTCGCAATCACATCGGTCCGGACAACGCGTTCATGGTTGATGCAAACTACGGGCTAGATGTCGACACAGCGATCCGCGGGGCACGCGGGTTTGAACCTGCGAACCTGACTTGGTTCGAAGAGCCAATAGATCCGGATGATTTCGAGGGCTACGAGAAGATCGCCGCAAACTCCGACATTCCGCTTGCCGCAGGCGAGAATTGTCATTCCGTGCATGATTTCGAATTGCTTAGCCAAACCGGCGCGCTGGCTTTCATGCAGCCTGATGTCGGCACATGTGGTGGGATCACCACATGGCTTCGGGCAGCGGACGTCGCTGAACGCCACGGCCTATCCGTCTGTAGCCACGGGATGCAGGAATTGCATGTCAGCCTACTTGCCGCGCGGCCCAATTCTGGGTGGCTGGAGGTGCATTCCTTCCCGATTGATCAATACACGCTGCAACCTTTACGTGTCGAAGATCATATGGCGGTCGCGCCAAGTTCTCCTGGAACTGGCGTGACCTTTGATTGGGATAAACTCGAAGCGGCACATCAGTCTTCTTCTTGACTGGGGGTTCCCTCACCGGCCCATCCATCCTCCGTCGACGGTCAGGATGGTACCGTGCACATAGTCGGAGGCGGCGGACGCGAGAAACACGGCTGGGCCACCGAAGTCCGCTGGGGTGCCCCAGCGACCAGCAGGGATCCGTTCTAGAATTGACTTTGAGCGGTCAGGGTCATCTTGCAGCGCCTGTGTGTTGTCCGTTGCGATATAGCCCGGAGCAAGCGCGTTAACGTTAACGCCTTTGCCGGCCCATTCGTTAGCCAAGGCTTTCGTAAGCTGACCAATGCCGCCCTTGGAGGCGGCGTACCCCGGCACAGTGATGCCGCCCTGAAACGTTAGCAGCGATGCGGTAAAGATGATCTTGCCCGCGCCGCGTTCGATCATTTTTGCGCCGATCTCGCGGGACAGCACGAACTGGGCCGACAGGTTTACCTCGACCACTTCGTCCCACCACTCATCGGGATGTTCGGCGGCGGGTTTACGTTTGATCGTGCCGGCGTTGTTGATCAGAATGTCGATCTGCGGGTGATCGGCCTGCACCTGTGCCGCAAAGGCTGTGACGGCTGCCCGGTCAGAGAAATCGCAGGCGTAGCCTGAGAAACTGCGCCCGGCGGCTCGCACGCTATCGCCCAATGTGCCGCCGTCGCTTTCCATCGACGCGGAGACGCCGATGATATCTGCCCCGGCAGCTGCCAAGGCCTCGGCCATGCCTTTGCCAATACCGCGCCGCGCGCCGGTGACCAGTGCGGTTTTTCCTGAAAGGTCAAAAGAAGGGGTGCTCATTTTTCAGACGTCCTCATTTACGCGGATTAGGGTTTTCATCGAAGTAGGCACTTGTGTTAGATCCTCGAACGCAGACTGAATATCGCCGAGGCTGGTCACGTTGGTGATCAGACGTTCTGCGCCAATTCCACCTGACAGCCACTCGATGGCTTGGTCATAGTCACTGGGCTCATAGACGCGAGCGCCAATCATCTCCAACTCGCGCCAGAAGAACTGGAACAAATCGATTTGTGGCTTGGAGGCGTGGATTGCTACCATGCAAATTCGCCCGCGCGTGGCGGCGGCGGCGGTCATAAGGTCAACGCCGGGCTGCGTGCCCGAGACCTCAAAGACCACATCTGCGCCTTTGCCATCTGTCGCGGCAGTCACTGCCTCAGCCGCGTCCACTGTTTTAGGATTAACAACGTCGAAACCCATTTCCGTAGCCAGAGCCAGACGATGTTCGTTCACTTCCGAGATCATGACCTTGGCCCCGGCCTGGCGGGCGGCAACCGCCACCAACATGCCGATCGGGCCACCCCCGATGACCAACACGTCTTCGCCCGGTTGGACTTGAGCGCGCCGCACGTCATGCGTGGCAACAGCCATCGGCTCAACAAGGGCTGCGTGGTCAAGGCTCATATCATCGGGTAGAGCGTGCAGTGTATGCGCTGGTACTGACCATTTTTGCTGAAACGCGCCGTCGGTATCAAGGCCGAGGAATTTCAGCTTGTGGCAGATATGCTGGTGGCCCGCATTGCACGCCGGACAATCGCCGCAATGATCCAGCGGACGTACGACGACCTTCTGGCCAACTTCAAACCCGCTGACACCGTCGCCGAGGGCCGCGACACGCCCCGACATTTCATGCCCTATCACGCGGTGGTTGCCGATACGCGCGTCCATATGACCAAGGTAGACGTGCAGGTCGGTACCACAGATCCCACAATAGGCGATGTCGATTTGAACCTCTCCGCGTCCGGGCGCAGGGGCGTCAATCTGTTCTACGGCAAACGTCTTGTTGCCACAGTAATAGGCAGCATTAATGGTCATTTTCGGGTTCCTTGGGTTGTATCAAATGGGGAGAGCTTTTCTGGTGCAAAAGTCACGCCGGTTCCCGGCGTGTCCGGGGCGGCGGCGCGGCTATTTTCAAGCACGAGTGGTCGGGTTGTGTAGCGATCAATCGGGAAGGAATGCACTTCGATCCAACCGGGATTGGGTTGTCCGGAAACCAGACTAACATGTAGCTCCTGCATCCCGTGCGAACTGACAGGCAAGCCGTGCACACGCGCCATCTCGGCGACCCGCAGCCAACCAGTGATGCCGCCGCAGTTCGACGCATCAGGTTGAATATGGCTAAGGTTGGATTGCGCGAATGCATAGCCAAATTCGTGCTCGGTATGCAGATTTTCGCCCATCGCGATGGGCATTCCGGTTTCGGAAATTTTAGCAAATCCAAGGTAGTCATCGGGGATCGTCGGCTCTTCGAACCAGTAAATGTCGTAGGGTTTCATTAGGTGAACGGCGTTGATGGCTTCGTCCACACTCATGGCGTAATTTGCATCGACCATGAAGGTGACGTCCGGACCGATCAACTCACGAACAGCGGCGATACGTTCGATGTCATCCGCCAGATCAGGCTGTCCGATCTTGATTTTGACTCCGTTAAACCCTTCATCAAGATAGCCTTGGATAGACTCGAGCAATTTCGGGAGTGGAAAATTTAAATCAATCCCGCCGCGATAGGCCCGACAGGTTGCGTCAGTCCCGCCGGCCATCTGCCAAAGTGGTTGGTTCAGGCGTTTTCCGCGCAGATCCCACAGCGCGATATCGATCGCAGAAATTGCAAACGAAGCGATGCCGCCCCGCGCAACATAGTGCACATGCCATTGCATTGCGTCGTGGAGGGCTTCGACATCCTTGCTATCCTTACCCATCAAGAAAGGGGCGAGATCGTGGACGAGCATTGCTTCAATCGCCCGTCCGCCCTTTCCGCCTGTGTAGGTGTAACCCGTTCCCGAGGCGCCATCGGCGGTAGTGATGGTCGCTGTCACCAGTTCGAAATGCGTATGCGCGCCGTGCTTCGCATCGACGAGCACTTCGTCCAGCGGCACCGTAAAGTGCCTGATTTTAACATCTGCAATCGCGGTCATCAGGTCGCCCAGTTCAAGTAGGTGGTTTGTTTTTTGAAGTAAGCATCAAAGCCATATGCACCATCTTCGCCGCCGGTACCAGACAGACCCCATCCGGTATGGTAGCCCTGCACCTGTTCGCCGTTAGCACGGTTTATGTAAACCTCGCCGAATTTCAGCTCACGACTGGCGCGCAAGATCCGCTTGGTATCAGCTGTCCACAGATAAGCCGACAGGCCGAAGTCGCTGGCGTTGGCGAGCGATACAGCCTCGTCGAAATCGTCGAACTGCATCAAGGGCGCGACGGGGCCGAAGACCTCGTTTTGCATGATCGGCGATGTGTTGTCGGTGACCGATAGGACGGTGGGGGCCAGCCAATGGCCTTTAGAGTGAACGCCACCTGTCAAAGGTCCACCGCGCAGCAGCGGCTCTGCGCCCGCGTCGATCGCGGCGGCGATCATGGCCTCGACCTTTTCGACTTCGATCCCGCTGACCTTGGGGCCCATGTCAGGGTTGTCAATCGGGTTGCCGATGGTGATGGCTTTGGACAGGGACACAAATCTATCAGTAAAGGCATCTGCAATTGAGCGGTGCAAATAAATGCGCTCGGCACATGTACAGATTTGGCCGCAGTTGGTGTAGCGCGCGATGACTGCGGCTTGTGCGGCTTTTTCGACGTCGGCGTCTTCCATGACGATAAAGGGCGCTTTTCCGCCCAACTCAAGACTGATGAATTTTAGCCGGTTCGCTGCGTTCCTGTATATCTCGACCCCGGCGCGGCTGGAGCCTGTCATGGTGATCATGTCCGTATCTGGATGGGCCACAAGCGCGTCGCCTACAATCGGGCCGCGCCCAGTCAGGACGTTGAACACGCCGGGTGGAAAACCTGCCTGCTCGGACAACCGCACCAGCTCAAGGCCCGAGATTGGTGTAATCTCGTGGCTAAGCAGGATGAACGTGTTCCCAGCGATCAAAGCCGGTCCAAGTTTGCGCGCGGCGAGTGCCAGCGGATAATTCCAAGCCGTCAGGCCAACCACGACGCCGCGAGGCAGGCGGCGGATCAGGATCTCTTCGTCAGGATTGTCAGACGGCATGATGTCGCCCGTGATCCGGCGCGCATGTTCCGCGGCGTAGGTCAGGAAATTGACCGCCGCACCAACCTCGCCATGTGCTTGATCAAGCGGCTTGCCCTGTTCCAGAACCAGCGTTCGGGCCAGATGATCTGCGTTTTCTTCGATCAGACCTGCCAGTTTGCGCAGCGCCTTGGCCCGTTCAATTGGTGGCAGTGCGGCCCAGCCCGGTTGTGCGGCTTTTGCGGCCTCAACGGCGACATCTACGTCATCGCGCGTGCAGTCCGGGATCGTTCCCAGCACAGTTTCATCGGTTGGATTGGTGACTTCGATCCGTTCCCGCTCCTTCATCTCATGCCACGCGCCATTGATGAATGTTTTGTAGGCTGTCATTTCGGAAATTCCTTTTTAGTTGGCCGCGGCTTAGAGCCGTCCCATCACCAGATCGGCACAGCGATCCCCCAACATCATGGCTGGAGCATTGGTGTTTCCTGCATTGATATTCGGCACAGCTGACATATCGCAGACCCGCAAACCATCTATTCCCCGCACACGCATCCGCGCATCCAACACTGCCATCTTGTCGCCATCGGCACCCATTTTTGCCGTACCCGCCGGGTGGTAGTTGGTCTTGACGAATTTCTTGCAGTGGGTGCGCAAGGCCTCATCAGACAGATCATCCGTCGAGGGGATAACAATCGAGCGCAGCTTGGCTGAGATCGGACTTTGCTGCAGCGCTTTAACAAAGAACCGCTGCCCTTCGATCATTTCTTGCATGTCGCTGGGGTCTTTCAGCAGGTTTGGAGATACGAGCGGCATGTCGTCGGGATTGGCCGAGGCCAGCCGGACCTCGCCGCGCGACTTGGGCTTGACGACGACGGTTGTGACTGTGACGCCGTAATCGTCTTCGACCTCTTGCAACACATCACGGTCAAGATAGACGATCGGGACACAGAACGCTTGGATCGTCGGGTCTGCGGTTGGATCTTTGGGGTTCACAAAGGCCCCGGCCTCAACCCCCGCCGAGGTCACCGGTCCAGTACCAAACAGCTTCAGTTGGACACCGTTGCGGATCATCCGCCACCCGTCGCCTTGTTTGAAGTAACCGTATGGCCCATTGGCAAAAGCGGTAACTGGAACTTCGGGGTGGTCGACCAGATTTTGGCCAACACCCGGCACGTCTAGGTGGCACTCAATGCCATGGTCTTTCAAGTGATCTGCCGGTCCAATGCCTGACAACATCAGCACTTTAGGCGAGACCAGCGCACCTGCGCTCAGGATCACCTCGCCATCGGCGCGAACATCAAGCAGTTGCCCAGACTTGTCTTTGTAGCTCACTCCAACTGCGCGCCCGTTTTCGACAATGATGCGTTGGACCGCGCAGTGCAGGCGCACGGTCAGGTTGGGGTTTTCCTGTTCTGGTGCGATGAAGGCATAGGCGGCCGAACTGCGTTTGCCGTGCCGGTTCATAAACTGATAAAATCCAACGCCACGCTGAGCCGCGCCGTTGAAGTCGGGGTTAAACGGCTCGCCCAAGGCTTGTACTGATTGTACGAACCAACGTGACATTTCATTGATATGGCCGGGGTCCGAGACCAGCATTTTGCCATCAGTGCCGTGATATTCGTTATTCAGACGGTTGTTGGATTCCATGCCGCGGAAATGCGGCAATACGTCAGACCAACCCCATCCGATCCGGTCGTAATTGCCGCGCAGGATACTGTCCCATTCGTCATAATCCGACGGGCGCCCGCGCATATAAACCTGCGCGTTAACCGACGAACCGCCGCCCAGAACGTTGCCCTGAGAAATCTCATGCACGCGCCCATCCAAATGTGCCTGTGGCGTCGTCTTGTGATATTTCATGAACTTGGAGCCGTTGATCATCTTGAAGATGCCCGGCGGCATATCGAGCAATGGATGGCGGTGGGAATGCCCTGCTTCCAATAGCAAAACCCGCGCGTTGCCGTCGCTGGCAAGCCGCGCGGCGGCGACACAGCCTGATGATCCACCACCAATTACAATATGATCGAATGTTTCGGACATCTAACGAGTCCGCCGAGACGGCAGGGCAATCGAATCCCGCTCAACAAGCTCGCATTCCAGCTTGGTCAGGGGGTGACGGTCATTGCCGCTGTTTGGTCCATGGAACAACTGCTCGACAACCCATCGTCCCAAAGATCTTGCTGCAAGGTTCACCGACGTCCGAAGGCGCCGAAGGTGTGTCGACACTCGCGCAGGTCGATTTGATCGAACAGTTGGGAACTGAAAACCTAGTGCATTTCCGGTTTGGCCCTGACGAGATGATCGGGAAAACAGGGGGGCGTACGCAACTGGCTCCTAATCAATCCATTCCCTTCACGCTCCAGATGCAGCACGCCTATTTCTTTGATCGCTCAACGGGGCTGCGTGTGCGGTGAAACTAGAAAAGCAAATGGTACGAGGATTGTAGCGTGCGAGCTGACGCAACCCATCAATCCAATAAATTAGCCGACCTTCGATGCTCCACCAACTAGACTGATGGCTCAAGGGCGATCCTCATCGCCGTCGCCACAATGCTGATGCTTGGCAGTGAGTCCCAAAACTTGGGTCTTCAGCGATCAATTATTGGTGCTCAACGTCATTATTGCCATGTTGCCCCCATTCGCCTACGGCTATGGCGAACGAATATTTCGGGGCCTTCAATGAAAGTTACAGCCAAGGACGTCGCTGCACGATGCAACACCTCCACCGCAGCAGTCTCGCGGGCGTTCCGGGCACAGGCAACCATCAACCCAGAGTTGCGAACAAAAATTCTCTCTACCGCGCGTGACTTAGGGTATGCGCCGCCCGCAAAGCGGATCCTGCAAACTGAAGGGCGACGCACAATTTCTATCGTGGTCGGCGATATCGCCAATCCCTTTTACACCAACACGTTAGAACGTTTTGCCCAAGAGATTGATGCACAGAAGCATGACATGCTAGTGCATGTCGTGCCGCAGGGGCAGACCGTGGACAGCACCATTTCGCAGGTCCTACGCAGCGGGTCGGATGCCGCCATTATCGCGTCTGCCAATTTGTCCTCGGAACTCGCGGGGCAATGCAAGCACCGGGGAATTCCGGTTGTTCTGTTCAATCGGGTACAGGCCGATCCGAATACGAACGCGGTTTGTACGGATAATTACAACGGGGGTATGCTGGCCGCCCAAAGGCTGCTGTCCCGCAACTGCAAAAGCATCGGATTTATTGGTGGCATTCCCGACACCTCAACCCATCTGGAGCGCAGACGTGGGTTTCTGGACGAGCTGGAACGTGGCCAAACAGAGCTGATTTTTGAAGGTTCAGGCCAGTATAACTACGATGTCGCATTTTCGGTGGTGAGCGAGCTTTTGAGCAGTCAGCGGCAACCAGACGGATTGTTTTGTGGCAATGACATCATGGCCATAGCAGCCATTGATGCTGCCAGACAAGCCGGAATGGTTGTGGGGCAGGACATCTCTATCCTTGGGTTTGACGACGTGCCGATGGCTGCCTGGACATCGTATCAACTCACCACGTTCCGCCAACGCGTCGGCCAGATGGTAACTAATACCCTCAGCCTGATCGACGAAGTTTGGCGGGATCCTGAAACAGAAGGGTCTCTGCGGATGGTCAGATGCGGTTTGGTCGAAAGGCAAAGCGGGTGAAATATTTCACTCAATGATAATAAATATTGCAGTTTATTTCGGTATCACTTCCCCTGAGCTAGTGGGAAGAATCGCGAAACTCGTTCGCTCTTCCACTCATTTGCAAGGAGGAGTGCACCATGAAATTTCTGAATGTACTGAAACCAGCTGCGTTGATGATGGCGTCTGCGATCATACCGTTTTCTGCATCAGCGCAAGAGCGTCTAGCGTTCGGGTCGACCAACGCACAAAGCGCCCACTACGCTTATTTCGCCGCTATCGCCAAAGTGGTAAACCAAGCCAACGACAAATATCAGGCATCGGTGGTCGAGACTGGCGCAACCGTTGACAACCTCAAACGCATGGCGCGTGGGCAGCTGGATATTGGCCTGATTACAACAAGCGCGTTGTACCACGCCAACAACGGCATCAAGACATTTGACGGCGATGCGATCGAGTCCAGATTGCTTTGGGCCTATTCGCTTGCCCCGCAAAATGTCGTCGTGCGCCAGGATTCAGGCATTACCTCGTTGGCAGAGCTGGACGGCGCTCGGTTTGGCCCCGGTCAGCGCGGTAGCTCGACCGAAGCAACATCTCAGGACGTCATGTCAACCCTCGGTTTCGAACCCGACTGGGTGCGTGGCTCGAACGGCGAGCTGGCTGCTGCGATTAAAGACAACCGCGCAACGGGCTTTATCAAATCAGCGGTTGGCACCAAATTTGACGCTCTGACCACTGATATCGCAACCTTCACACCGGTGCAGGTGCTGGGTCTGACCGAAGAGCAGGTGAGCACGATCAAGGCGGAATTGCCCGAACTTTCGATCGTCCAGATGCCTGGCGGCGAGATGGAGAATTCCGGACCCTACACCACATGGGGCTTCATGATCGGTGTGTCTGCACGACCCGACTTATCCGACGAGGTGGCCTATGACATCGTTAAGGCGGTGATGGAAGACTCGGTGGAGCAGGCAACGGCGTTTCCAAATGTGAAAGGGCAGAACCTGGCCGAGCTGACGCTTCAATACGCCACGTCCAAGCTGCATCCCGGGGCAGTTCGCTATTTTGAGGAAATTGGCCTCGACGTGCCCGATACTCTGAAATAATCCAATCGCCCGACGCCATCAAGGTGGTGTCGGGCTTCGTAGTTCGCGGAGGAACGGCACGTGTCACAGATGACAGAGGAAGTAACGGCACCGGCATCACGGCTGGAATGGGTTGCTGCGGCACTTGCAGTCGGAATTGGCATCTTCGTGTTTTACACGTCTTTTTTTGGCTCTTTTGAAACCCTGATCCAACGCGCGATCTTTGTGGCAATGATCGTTCCACTTAGCGTGTTGTTGTTCCCACTGGGGCGCGGGACGGCATGGCGCACGGTCGGTGCGGTGGTTGACATAGCGATATCCGCCTTCGTCATCGTGTCCGCCGGCTACATCGTGATGAACTTCGAACGCATCATGAACGACCTTCCCTTTGCCGAGCAGATCGACATCATTCTTGGATTTGGCACCCTGCTTATTATCCTTGAGATGGCACGCCGCAGTGCGTCTTTTGTCTTTCCGTTGATTGTCGGTGGTGTGGTTGTCTACGCCTTCTTTGGCGACAAAATACCGGGCGCTTTCGGGCACCGTGGATTTGATGCAGGCTATCTGACTGAGGTGATCTTTCTGTCAGATCGTGGCCTGTGGGGAATGCTGGTGTCCATCGCGTCCACCACGCTGGCCGCGTTCATTCTGTTTGGCGCTTTGCTGCTGCATACGGGAGCGGGCCAGACCTTTTTTGACTTGAGCGCACGCGCAGGGGGCAAAAGTCCCGGCGGTGCGGCCAAGATTGCGACGATCGCATCTGGTCTATTCGGCTCTATCTCAGGCTCGTCGGTTGCCAACATCGCGACGACCGGGAACTTTACCATTCCCTTGATGAAAAGCCTGCGCTATCCCGCGCCCTTTGCGGGTGCTGTCGAAGCGGTTGCCTCAACGGGCGGGCAGCTGGCACCGCCAATTATGGGGACTGCCGCGTTCGTTATGGCCGAGCTGGTGGGCGTGAACTACTGGACCATTGCCGCGGTGGCGATCCTGCCTGCGTTCTTGTTCTATCTTGGTGTTTTCACGACTGTGCATCTGATTGCCAAGCGCACCGGCCTCGGGGCGGTGGATCAATCCGAACTGCCCGACTGGCGCGAGGCGCTGAACTGGCGCCGAATGAGTCCGATTATCGCAGGCGTTGTGGGGCTGGCATTCGGCATTTTCAACGGCAACTCGATCCAGCTGACTGCTTGCTATGGCATGATTGGCATCATCGTTGCCTATGTGGTCTCGACCCTGACAGCTGGCGGCTCCATCCGCGAAGTTATTCTGACCTTGCTGCGCGCCCTTGAAGATGGCGGCAAAGGTGTAGTCATCGTGGGTATCCTGCTGGTTGCGGCACAGGTCTTTGTGGCGATCGTAAACCTGACGGGTGTCGGTGTCGCGGTAACGTCGTCGATCCTCGCTCTGGCGGAAGGTAACCTGATCCTGATCGCGATCATTATGGCAGTTGTCTGCCTGATTGCGGGCATGGGACTGCCGACATCTGCGGCCTATGTGCTGGTTGCCGCCGTATTCGCACCGGTTCTAATCCAACAGGGGCTTGAGCCAATTACGGTGCACCTGTTTGTGCTCTACTACGCGGTCTTGTCCGTAATTACGCCTCCGGTGTGCGTGGCCGTCTTTGTCGCGGCAACCGTGGCCAAGACCAGCTGGACAGGGGTAGCCAGTCAATCCTTGCGTCTGGGCGTTACGGCCTATGCCATTCCGATGCTGATGCTGATCTATCCGGGTCTGTTGTTGCAAGGAGGTGCTGCTTCCATCGCAATGGCCGCGTTGGCCGGTGTCGGTTTTACCCTCAGCGTTGCTGCATTCTTTGCAGGGCAGCCGATCTTTGGTCGCTTCACCTCACTGCTGTGGGCAGTGCCAGCCGTCTTGCTGATGTTCCCCTACTGGTCGGCAACCATAATTGGTGTCCTGCTGGTCTGCGTGTTCTGGGTGCTGTCAAAACGCAACGCTGAACCCGTTCCCGCAGTAAATCTCGAACTGGAGGCATGAGATAACTATCAATTCCGAACTCAAGTCGCTGCTCGGAGCCAAGGAGGCCTAGTTAGGGGCATTCATCAAAACTCCCAATCTAATTAATTGTTATCGAAATCTTAGCTCCGCAAATTGCGATCAGCTGAGAGGTTGAAGAGACTTAGATGGCGGTGATTTTCCGCAAGCTTCAGCCGATGAATACGCCCATAGATCTTTTGGGGTCAGCGACCGCTTCTGACATGCTAATTTGGAGTTTCCACGTCTGATCCTCCGATCTGCAATATTCCCGCTCACAACCGACGTTGAAAGATCACTATGTCGCTGACTACCACTGCACCGAATTCGAGGTCCGGAATGCTCGCGCCGTGTCGAATGCAACAGGGCGTGTGAGCGGCGGGCTTGATGCTAGCGGTGGTCGCGCGGAGCGGATAATACCACTCCGCACCTTTGATCAAAAACTCTCAATCACGATCTTACCCTTGGCTTGTCCGGTTTCGATCAACCGGTGCGCTTCGCGCATGTTCGCGGCGTTGATGGGCGACAGCACTTCGGACATTGTGGTTCTGATTTCTCCAGCGTCAATCCGGCCTGCTACATAGGACAGCAGCTTATGTTGTTCGATCATATCGGCGGTCTGGTGCATTGATCTGGCGAACATGAATTCCCAATGGAGGCTCGCGGCTTTCATCTTCATACCACCCATCGACATAGGGAGATCCGTGTCGTCAATTGATACGATGCCGCCTTGGGGTCGGATCAACTCGACTGCGGTGTCCCAATGACGCATATCGTTGAAGATTGCGATGTGATCGACATGCTGGATGCCAAGCTCGCGGACCTGCGCCACAATATCTTTGCGGTGATTGACAACGTAATCCGCGCCAAGGTCGCGTACCCATTTGGATGTTTGTGGACGCGAGGCTGTAGCGATCACGGTTAGCCCGGCCTGCTTTGCCAGCTGGATACCGATAGAACCGACGCCACCGCCTGCTCCGATAATCAAGATGGACTGACCCGCATCCGGCCCGTCGCGGTCGATGCCAAGGCGATCAAAGAATGCCTCGTAGGCCGTGATCGTGGTCAGTGGCAATGCGGCGGCCTCTGCATGACTGAGTGACGCCGGCTTGTAGCCTGCAATGCGTTCATCAACCAGATGGAACTCCGCGTTGGTGCCGGAGCGCGTGATGTCCCCAGCATAGTAAACCTCGTCGCCTGGCTTGAAGAGCGTGGCATCAGGGCCGACCGCCTCTACCAAACCAGAGGCGTCATAGCCGATGATCCGCGGCGTGCTTTCGATTTTGTCCTTGGGCGAGCGGACCTTTGTGTCGACCGGGTTCACCGCGACCGCTTTGACGGCCACGAGGATGTCACGGCCTTCAGGCTTAGGTGTATCAATTTCCAGATCGAGAAAAGCGTTGGCGTCTTCTACGGGCAGATAATGTGTAAATCCTACGGCTTTCATTGTGTTGTTCCTTTAAGTTGACAGTAAGTTAGGTAGCGACTGAGGCAGAAGGAAACTTCCTTTCCTGCCAGATGATGAAGGCGAGGCCGATGGCGGGCACAATAATCGCCGCAAAGGGGATGTAGGCGGCGCCAAGCGCACTATCGACGACTGCACCACCGATAATCCCGCCCAAGGCATTGGCGATATTGAAGGCAGAAATGTTGGCCGTCGCTGCGAGTTCAGGCGCGTCGCCGCCGTGTTTCATGACGCGCATCTGCATGGGCGGGACGTTGGCGAATGACACGACGCCGAAGACAAAGGCGGCCGCGACAAAGATGTAAGATTTCGAAGCCACAAGACCGATCAATATCAATGACGCGATCATCGCCGCAGGCCATCCGATCAGGGATGCACTCAGATTTCTATCAGCAGTTTTGCCGCCCAAAGTGTTGCCTAAAACCAAGCCCAAGCCGACGATCACCAAGATCCATGTCAACGACGATCGTTCAAAGCCTGCGACCTGCTCGGCAATTGGCGCGATATAGCCATAGAAGGTCATGAAGCCGACCCAGCCCAGCGTTGTAATCAGCAAGCTTGCAATCAGTTGTGGGTTCTTGAAAGCGCCGATCTGTGACCGGACGGATTTCGGTTCCTCTGCCCCTTGGGCGGGGATCACAATTGCTATGGCAGCAGCGGCCAGCGCGCCAAGCATGGCGACCACGAAAAAAGTGATGTTCCAGCCATACAGATTGCCGATCCAAGCACCAGCTGGGACGCCCAGTACATTGGCTAGGGTAAGACCGGCAAACATCTGTCCAACGGCCTGTCCGGCCATTTTCTCGGACACCAGTCGTGTCGCAACCACCGCTCCAATCCCGTAGAATGGTCCTTGGGTCAGACCTGCCATGACGCGGCTGATCATCAAGGTCGTGTAATCTGTTGAAAGTGCAGCGATCAGGTTGGAGACGACAAACAGCGCCATCAATCCGATCAGCACGACCCGTTTGCGATACCGCGCGAGCCAAAGGGTTAGAATTGGGCCACCGATCACAATGGCTAATGCGTAAGCGGTAATCAGGTGGCCTGCCTGCCCTTCCGATATGTTTAGGCTTTCGGCGACTTGGGTAAGTATTCCGGCGATCACAAACTCTGCTGTGCCAATGGCGAACGCTGCCAAGGTCAATATCCAGACCTGCAACGGCATTTTTGATTTTAGTGACATGGTTTGTCCTTTCGCGGACGTGATGTTCAGTTGATCAACGCGCCGCCGTCTAAGTTGGCAAAGGCATCGCTGACAAAGGGGGGCGATTGCGAAGAGATTGCCTTGGGCGAGATGCTTAGACGCGCACGCATAGGCTTCGATATCTGCGAGGCCAGAGCCAAACAGACCTACGCGGATGGGCGTCAGCTCTTTGGCAAGTTCTCGTGGAAAACGGCCTCGATCAGCGGGCCAGAAGGGGTGCGAAAGAACAGCCGTCGTTCGTCCAGCTCGGTGAGATCCATTCTTGAGTATGGAATTTCCAGCGTTTCCAGCTTTGCGCGGAAGACGCTGTACCCGCTGAGGTGGATACCAACGTGGTCGTAGGCGTCCGGGGGGTTATCCCTGCCGTAGCCGCGCGTACCAATCAGGTGAACGATGGGCTTGTCGTCCGCGTAGAGCCAATGTCCTGGAATGCGGCGTATCGCCTTTGGACGTTCGCGTTCTTCAAGTTCGTCAAAAACCTTAAGAAAGAACGCCCGTGTACCGGGCAGATCGCGGGTGCGGATAGTGATGTGATCAAGGTGCATGATGACCTCCTTTCGTTGAGCATCACCTACAGCCTATCCAAGCGCTGAATAATTGAGTAAATACCTAAATGATAATTCGGTATTTTCGTATAATGGCGGGCGCTACGTGCTAATTGAAAATCTCAAGCTTTTCCTTCTGATCGTTGAAAAAGGTGGGCTTGCCGCTGCTGGACGAGAGATTGGCCTATCCCCAGCGTCGGTCACAGATCGGCTCGCGGCGCTCGAAACGCACTATGGTGCGCGGTTGCTCACGCGAACGACGCGGGCGATCAATTTGACGGATGAAGGCAGTGAGCTTGTAATTGGTGCCCGGCGCATTCTGGCGGAAACCGAAGAAACCGAGGCCCGGATCAGGTTGGGTGTTGAGAAGATATCAGGGACGATCCACATTAGCGTCCCGAGCGATTTGGGGCGCAATCAGATCGTGGCGTTGCTTGACCGGTTTATAGAGAAGAACCCCGAGATCACTATCGATCTGACGCTCACTGATGGCTATGTCGATATGGTAGGGCAAGGTATCGACCTGGCCTTACGATTTGGGGACCTGTCTGATAGTAGCATGAAGTCTCGAAGGCTGGGCTCCAATAGTCGGTTGGTCTGTGCATCGCCGGACTACCTCAAACGCAATGGCACGCCTCTGCATCCTGATGATCTGGCTCATCATAATTGTCTGATCATGCGCTTCGGAAGTCACACAGACCAAGACTGGACTTTTAGAGTAGACGGTCAAAAACACGCCCGTCGGGTATATGGCAATCGTATCGCCAATGACGGTAGTCTTATTCGCGAATGGTGCCTTAAGGGCTACGGAGTGGCGCTGAAGTCTGAATGGGATGTCCGAACGGATTTGAACGCGGGCAATCTTGTTGAGGTGCTGGATGAGTTTGTGCCCGAGCCGACCGCATTGCAAATGGTTTACCCTGCCGGCGCGGTTCAGCCACGCAGGGTGCGCGCGTTAATGGATTTTGTTTCAGAGTTCCTAGAATAGTAGTTTGAACGAAACTAGACATTTGCGCGCTCGCGGCGAATGGCAGATTAGTGCCTCATCGCATATCTCGGCGCACAGATTAGCAAACGACCGCGACCCGCCTAGACGACGTCCCCTTACTCGCGACCAACATCCTCTCTAACGGTTCTATGCCTAACATAAAAACAGTACATGTCGGGCGAGTAGGTAGAGCGAAAGCTCTAACCCAGTCTTTTAATGAACTACGTAATCCTGGGCATAAGGTTAGCTGTTGATCTATCAATCTGCGCATATCGCAACTGAATCCGTCCAGCCTACTGGGTCTAGATGCGTGTCTTCTGAGAACATGCTGTCTTGACTGACCAAGCTATCGACAGCGATGCTGCGTCACTGGCGAGAGGTCTGGTCCAATTTGCAGATGCCGATTTGCGCCATGGCGATGCTCATCTCATCAGTCAAAACGTCCCACATCTGATTTAGCCCCGCTTCGCCACCTGCAGCTATGGCAAATTGCAACAGGCGCCCGAAGAAGACGAAATCCGCGCCGGAGAGCAGGGTTTTTAAGACGTCTTCGCCGGACCGCAGACCACTGTCGAAGAACACAGGATAGTCCGGCCCTACCTCCTCGCGAATTTTTGGGAGCATTAAAAAGGGAGAAGGCGCGCTTTCCAGTTGTCTTGCACCGTGGCTCGATACTTGAATCGCATCCACGCCTTTGGCTTTGAGCATTGCGGCATCTTCAGGATCAAGCACCCCCTTGACGACCAGCTTGCCGGGCCAGGCATCGCGCATGCGGGACAACGTGTCCCAGTCGGCGCGGGCACGGCTTTCAGTGCGATCGAAGGCATAACCGGGCATTTCAAAATTGGCCATCTGCGGTTTGCCACTGAACAGCGATGTCAGGGACCAACGCGGATGCAGGGCGAAGTCGACGAATTGCTTTGGACCGATTTTGAAGGGCATCTTGAAGCCATGGCGCAATTCGCGCGGGCGGCGGCCTACTTCAGGCACGTCGGCGGTCAATACAAGCGTCTTATAGCCCGCGTCTCGCGCGCGGTCGACCAGCTTGAACGTGCCAGTGCCGTCACCGCTGAAATAGATCTGGAACCACGCGTTCCCCTCGGCCACCTCAATTATTTTTTCCAACGGCGTTGAGGCCACAGTCGAGACGCCGTGAGGAACTTTGTATCGAACTGCCAATCGCGCCAGCATGAGATCCGCACCCGGACCCGAAAGGTTGCACATGCCCATTGGGGCTATGCCGAAAGGACGCTCGGCACTGGCTCCAAAAATAGTCGTCGCGAGGGAGCGTTCGCTGACATCTCGCAAGATGCGCGGGCGCAGGGGCATGGCGTCTAGAGCAGCGCGGTTGCGAGCGGCACCGTTTTCTGCCCCGGCCGCGCCATCAATATAATCGAACACCATCCATGGCAGGTAACGACGGGCGAGCCGCCGCGCATCCTCAGAAGAATGAATATGCGCGGCGGCCCGCATCTTTTAGGCCTGAACCGACTTCATGAAACGATCGCGGATCACGACAGGGTCCATGGTGATGACGGGCAGCTTGATGTTGCCGCTGTCGCATTTCACGACAATTACGGTCATTTTTTTGCTATCGATGGCTGCTTGCAGCACTTTGCCCGTATCAACATCCTGGCAGACGACGACATTTTCGCAGCCGCAGGCTTCCGCCACTTTTTCAAGTTTGGTTTTCTTACCGGCATAGGTCGGTTGGTCGCCAGTGGAGCCATAGGAGCCATTGTCGATGATCAGCAGGACATAGTTGTCGGCGACGTTGTTGGCGATGGTCGGCAAGGTGCCAAGGTTGGTCAGAACCGAACCGTCCCCGTCGATTGAGATGACGGTTTTGTCTTGTGCCAACGCGAGGCCAAGACCGATGGAGGAAGACAGGCCCATAGTGCCCAGCATGTAGAAGTTGGTGGGCTGATCGTCGATCATATGCAGTTCTTGGCTGGGCAGACCGATGTTGCAGACCACAAGCTGGTCGCGAAGGATGGGCGCGATTTCTTTCAGGATTTCAGAGCGTATCATTGGTCCCCGTAGCCTCCCCAGAAGTTGGCGTCGGTCAGGATGGCGACCGGCTTGTTGCACATGAATGTGTATTTCAGAATGGCGTCTAACTCTTCCACATCGGACTGGTGGTGAAAGTGGTATGTGGGCACGTTCATTTGCGCCAAAAGCGCCTTGGTATGTACGGCCATCTCGACCTGACACGCCACCGGTTCGCGCAACTCGCCACGGTAGCTGATCAGCATCGGCAGCGGCATCCTGTAGTATTGGATGAGCGTCGCCAGTGTGTTGATTGTCACACCGATAGCTGTGTTCTGCATGATGATGGCCGGACGTTTGCCGCCCATGAACGCACCTGCACACAGGCCCATGCCTTCGTCTTCCTTGTTCGATGGAATGTGGAAGATCTCTTCGCGCGCATCGATTTCCTCGATCACACCAGCCAGCTGTTTGCAGGGGACGGTTGTGACGAAAGAGACGTTGTTTGCGACAAGATCATCCGTGATCTTCTTGTCGATGTTCATTCTAGAGTGCCTTTCAGTATAGGGTGATTAGTTGGAATTAGGTGGCATCGCGGTGGACGTGAACTGCGCAAGACGCGTGACGCACGACACGTGCAGCTGTCGAGCCGAGAAAGTAGTCGCGAAGCCCGGGTTTGTGAGAGCCAATCACGATGCAATCAATGCCGTTGCTATTGGCGTAGTCGATGATTGCCCGGGCGGAATGCCCCGAGATCAGTACGGGCGTCACGTTCGGTAAATGCGCAGTTTTCTCAGCAAGTTCATTTTTAACACGCTCAAATCCGGCGCGAACAGTGTCTTCGTCAAGATAGGAACTCACGGAGCCTTGGGGTTCTTCATGGACATGCAATGCCACGACTTCGCCTATTGTACCACGAAGCAATTCGGCAATCGCGAGAGTGTCGGACGAAATTCCGTGATCAAGTGCCATTGGCACCAAGATTTTAGTGTACATGTTGTTCTCCATCATGGGTTTCGTCACTTAGGGCCAAGGGTTCAGCACGATCTTTGGTGCCGCCACCGTGCCAGCCCTTAGATCGGCGAATACTTGAGCACCATCGGACAATGGCCGCGCCTGAAACCAATCCAAAGCCCCCAGCCGACCGTCGAAAATTGCCTTGGCGGTATCTCGGAAGTCCTGCGCCGTGTAGGTATAGGTGCCGATAAACGTGATCTCTTGGAGGGTCATGCGCCGTATATCGAGCCCGTCCCGGTCCTCGCCAAGGCCGACATGGGCAATCACGCCTCCGGCTTCCACAAGAGCCGAGGCAGCGGCGCGTGTCGCGGCATAGCCTACGGCGTCAATTACCACGGGGTATTGCCCTTCGCCCTTGGCGACAGCGGGTTCCCCGCAGGTATCGTTCAAAAATGCGCGACGTCCATCGTTTGGCTCGACAATAGTCACGTCCAAAACACCCATGGCACGCAGTGCTAACGCTGCTGACAACCCAATCGCGCCACCACCGATAACCAAGGCACGACGATCCGCACTGGGGTGCAGCGCTTCCAACGCCAAGCGCACTGCATGCCAACTCACCGCCAGCGGTTCGGCGAGAGCGGCTTTCGCCAACGGCACATTAGTTGGCACTTCGACCAAGTTTGATGGCGGCATAGAGATGAACTGGGCAAACGCACCTTCCCTTGGCTGCATCGAAATGATCTGACGCGAAGGACATAGGTTTTCGCGACCGCTTTCGCAGGCGGGGCAGGTGCCACATGTAACCAGAGGATTAACGGTAACCCGCGTTCCGTCACGCGTTCCTCCAACGATGCTACCTGCAGCTTCATGACCAAGGATCAATGGCGCAGGGCGGCGTGCGTCATGGCCCAGGTAGGCGTGCATGTCAGAGCCACAAACTCCCACCGCTTCGACACGGATTAGACACTCGCCCTCTTTGGGTATCGGATCTGGGGCATCGCGGTAGCCGAGCGTTTCGACGCCGTCGTAGATGAGCGCTTTCATTTTGCGGTAAACCCTCCGTCAACCATTAGGGTTTGGCCGGTCACATAGCTTGATGCCTCCGAGCACAAGAATAGCAACGGGCCGTCTATATCTTCCATGCGCCCGTTGCGGTTTATGCAAGTTTGTGCGGCGTTCCTTGCAGCGCGGTCGGGATCGGCGAAGACAGCTTCGGTGAGTTCGGTGGGGAAGAACCCCGGACCAATCGCGTTGGCAGTAATCCCGTCCTTTGACCAAGCCTCTGCCATGGCGCGAGTCAATTGCCCGATGCCAGCCTTGGTGGCCCCGTAGGCAATCCCGCCCGGAAAGGCACGCGTAGTTTGTAACGACGCGAAATTCACGATGCGACCCCATCCTTTTTCGCGCATCGCAGGAACGAAGGCTTGGCTCAGAAAGAAGGGGGCCGATAGGTTAAGAGCCAGAGTTTTGTCCCATCCGTCCGCCGTGACGTTGTCTGCCACTTCGCGGGTGTTGATGCCCGCGGCATGAACAACGATGTCAGGTGCGCCGAAGGGGGTTGAGATTTTTTTGCACAGCTGGGCCATGGCATCACGGTTCGCGACATCTGCAGCCACAAAATCTGCGGCAGGTCCGATTTCATTCTTTAGCGATTGGAGAGCTTCCGGTCGGCGCGCGACGCCCACGACACGCGCGCCAGCCGCGGCCAAAACCACAGCAGCGCGCCGACCCAACCCAGAACTGGCACCGGTTACACAGGCCACACGGCCTGTGAGATCAAACAGATGTTGGGGATCAGTCATCCGACGTAAGGTCAAACTGTTCGTTCGGGAAATATTTGGCCAACCGCACGTCGGCGGCACGTGCATGCCCCTCCATCCCTTCGAGGCGAGAGATCCGTGCTGTGGCCAACGCGACAGGTTTAGAGCCGTCGCGGGTAGCACGCTGCCACGTCACAATCTTCATGTACTTATGCACGCTCAGCCCGCCCGTGTAGCTTGCCGCCCCCGAGGTCGGCAGTACGTGGTTGGTGCCTGTCGCCTTGTCGCCATACGATACCGTTGTCTCTTCGCCCAAGAATAGTGAGCCATAGCAAGTCAGACGTTCTAACCACCATTCCAAGTCCTCGGCCTGCACGGTCAAATGCTCGGGTGCATACTCATCAGAGCACGCGGCCATGTCTTCGCGGTCTTTGCAAACGATGACTTCGGCATAGTCGCGCCACGCCGCAAAGGCGTTTTCTCTGTTTACATCTGGCAGGTCATTGATCAGTTCCGGGACAAGCTCCATGACCTTTTCGGCTAAGGCTTTGTTGTCAGTAATGAGCCACACGGGCGAGTTGTAGCCGTGCTCGGCTTGCGAAACCAAATCTGTTGCAACGATATGTGCATCTGCGGTCTTGTCCGCGAGGATGAGGCTGTCCGTAGGGCCTGCGATCATGTCGATGCCCACACGGCCGAAAAGGATGCGCTTGGCCTCAGCGACGAATTGATTGCCAGGGCCGACCAAAATGTTGGCTTTGGGCAGGCCAAACAGACCGAAGGTCATAGCAGCGACGCCTTGAACGCCGCCCAGTGCCAAGATTTTATCTGCACCACTGATGTGAGCGGCGTAAACAATCGCGGGGTTCACGCCGATGTCTGGGCGCGGTGGGGAGCATGCGGTAATGTGATGGCACCCCGCGACCTTCGCAGTGGTCACTGTCATAATCGCTGATGCGATGTGGCTGTAGCGCCCTCCGGGCACATAGCAGCCCGCAGCGTCGACCGGGATCGCTTTTTGACCCGCCATCACACCCGGAACAATTTCAACCTCAACGTCCGAGACGGTCGCTTTTTGAGCCTCGGCGAAACGTTTTACGTTTTCGTGAGCAAATTGAATGTCCGCTTTCAGCTTGTCGGAGACCAAAGCACAAGCGGCCTCAACCTCTTTCGTCGTCAGCACGACATTGCCCTCATAGCGATCGAACTTCTTCGCGTATTCGAGGGCCTTGGCGTCGCCGCCATTCTCGATATCGGCAAGAATTGTTTTCACAGTTTCATGCACTTCCGAAGCGTCCGACTTGGCCGTTAGAGTGGCTTTCTTGAGATACTCACGTGTCATTTAGTTGATCCTATTGGTAGATTTCAGGCAGGAAAGTTGTCGAGATCCCGGGAATGTAAGCAATCAGCAAAACAACTATAAACATGCATATTACGAAGGGAACTGCACGGGCCGCGATCTTGAGAATTGATTCTCCCGTGATCCCCGAGACAACGAACAAATTGAGCCCCAACGGCGGGGTGATAAACCCAACACCAAGCGCCGTGATCATCATGATGCAGAACTGAATTTCGTTCATTCCGATGTTGTCCGCGAGTGGTTTGAGAATTGGCGCGAGGATTACGATGTTTGGTGTCGTCTCCATTACGCAACCCGCTGCAATCAAGATGCCAATCATCAGCAAGATCAGCAACCAAGGCTCATCGGTCATTGACGTGACAGACGTCACGAAGCCTTGCGGGACACCCATAATAGCCAAGGCTTCGGCCAGCGGGGCCGAAAAGGCGATGATCGGAAGGATGACGCCATTCACTTTTGCGGAGCTGAGCAGCATAGCTGGAAAGTCCGCCAGCTTTAAGGTTTTGAGAAAGAAACCCATCATGATGGTGACAACGACTGCGGTCGCACCCGCTTCGGTAGGTGTGAGGCGACCTGAGAATATCCCGTAAAAAATGATGCCCGGTACGATGAAGGCGTACCAACCAGAAGCTAGCGAGCGGCGCAGGTTGGCGAACCACTCCATGAAACTCATGTTGCCGCCACCTTCGTAGCCGTGGATCCGATTTACGATCAGGTTGGTGATCAGGATAGACACTAGGATTGCGAGACCGGGAATAAGCGCCGCAAGAAACAGGGTTGAGGCCGATATGCCCAACACAAGGCCGATGATGATGTAGGCAATGGACGGAGGGATCAGGATGCCCGTACAGGCACCCGCCGCGACCAGCGCACAAGCGTACGGGCGTGGATAACCGCTTTCTACCAACCGATCGATGGTCATGCGACCAACCGCAGCTGCACCCGCTGCGTCGGACCCTGAGATTGCCGCAAACATGCCACAGACGAGCACAGTTGCCGACCCGAATCCGCCTTTGGCGAAATTGGTCAGCGCCTCGGCGACATCAAGAAACTTTCGAGACAAGCCAGTACGAACAAGCACATCACCTGTGAGAATGAAAAGCGGAACCGCAGTGAGCGCAAACGCATCGATGCCAGCGAAAAGGCTTTCACCCACAAGGCTTAGCGGTAGGTCACCCGACATTATCAGCATGGTGATTGCCGCTGCTCCGATAGCAGACCAGACAGGAACCGCCAGCGCGATCAGCACAACGAAGATGATGACGGGGAGGTAGAAATCCCATCCCAATTCAACGGTTTGATTAAGTGTATTCCAAAGCATGACGTGGTTCCCTAATCAAACATTTTGTTTCCTTGAAATACGGGTGTGCCGTCTTTCAAGGAGCGGAAATCGCGAGCGAACGATTGCAAAAGGCGCCAGACGATCAAAGTAAAGCCCAAAGGCACTGCCATCAGGAACCAGACCATGGAAATCCGAAGCCCGTGTGACACCGACCCAAACTTGGCGGAGACCAAAACCGTCTCAAATGACCAGTACAATGCGACTAGTGCGACGAGAAACATCACCAAATCACCAAGAATGTAGAGCAACGCTTTTGGTCTTGGTCCGACGTAATGCATCAAGACGTCGATGCGGATGTGGGCACGCTCCTTTACGGCAACGGCAGCACCGATCCACGCGAGGTAGATGAACGAGTAGCGCACGATTTCCTCACCCCAAATAGAGGAGTAGGAAAAGACTTCACGGCGCAACACTTCGACCGCCATGGTCGCGACCAACATTACGTAGAAGACCAGCAAAAGCCAAAGCTCGGCGTCACGGTCAATTCGTCGCAAAATACCCATCTGTCATCCAATCTATTGGCAAAAGCAGACTCTCAACCGGCGCGATGCCCCGGAAAATTCGATGCTGTGAATTTGAAGAAGGTGCGGACGCGCCTTGGCGCGCCCGCACCGTGCTTACGCGTCGTGTACGTAGTATTTGCCTTGCGTGCTGGCGGCTTCTTCAAGCTTGTTGAACGCGTCCATGGAACCAGCGAGGTCAATTTTGAACTCGTCCCACTCAGACCGCTGATATCCACCAGCTTCTTTCCATTCACCCAACTGATCACCGTTGAGCGAGTGGAATTCAACACCTGCTTTGGCCAATTCAGCCATCGCGAATGCGCGTGCTGAGGGCACTTTTGACAGGTTCTGGTGGGCGGTCATTTCCGCGCCCCACATGATCCCTTCCTGCACGTCGGCAGGCATAGAGTTGAACCATTCAAGATTACACGAATAAACTTGGCTGTCAGGCACCGCTTGCGTGAAGGTCACGTGGCTCAGGATGTCTTTGAAGCCAAAGACGTAGAGGGCGCCAACGGATGGGTCGAGCGCATCAGCAACGCCTTGCTTGATCGCAGAAGGGGTTTCGCCCCATGCAACGGGCGTCGGGTTCGCGCCAACCATGCGGTAGTACTGTTGTAGCATTTTAGAGCCAGGTACGCGGAACTTGACGCCGGACAAATCGGACGGGCTAAGGACAGCGCCAGCGCCACCTTTGCGAACTGCAACGACACGAGGGTCAATGTTGACGTAGAACAGCGCCTTGAAGCCCGCAGCCTCGACTTTCGGATGCACTTCGGAATTCCAGTAGTCGGATGTGACGAGGTTGGTGAAGCGTTGGTTTGAGCCACACAGGTAAGGCATGTTGATCAGATCAACGGTTGATGCGAAGGGAGCGAAATTCGACAGCGAATGTTGTGCCGCTTGAATAGTGCCGCCTTGGACTTTTTGCACCAAAGCGCCGCCAGCACCGAGCTGACCACCGGGGGCCAACTTGACATATACCTTGCCGTTGGTTGCGTTTTGGATGTTCTCTTTAAGGTCCAACTGCATGATTGGATAGCTACGCGACGCGCCCAAAACATAAGCTGTGGCTACAGTCATTATGTGCTCCGCGGCTTTCTCGCGGTCACGCTCTTCATTTGCTGTTTGAGCGGCGGCCTCTGATGACCATAGCATCCCGCCTGCACCAACAACCATGGCTGCGGTGAAGCCGCCAGTTGTCGCCAGCTTTAGAAAATTGCGACGCTCCGCTGACGCAAGCTCTTTGCGATCTTTGTCCATTTGGTTTCCTCCCTTAAGAACATTCAGCTGCCGTTTTCACGTTTTCGGTCAGCTTCTTTTTGTAAGATTGCGACGACGAACAGGATCGCGGCCGCGAAAAGAACCAACATCTCTCCAACATCGCCCAAGATGGCTTTTCCCGCGAAAGCGCCCAACGCTACATTTGTGAAGTAGGCAACGAAGACGATGATTGAGGCATAAAGAAACACGAAAAATACTCCCAAAAAAGTTGGCTCGCCCCGTGTGTAAGCGCTTACATCCGATTCTTGCAAGCCCTTACATTTTATTGCTCGTCATATTTCACTTTCCTGACTATGGTGTTCCGAAATCCAGAAACCACCTCAGGCACTTCATGCAAGCGACCCGCTCAACCCCTACGCTGGAAGACGTCGCCAAGTCGGCGGGGGTTTCGACGGCCACAGTGTCGCGGTGCCTGAATTCCCCGGATCGAGTTATTGAAAATACGCGTATGCGCGTTTTGCGCGCCGTAGATGAGCTAGGCTATACACCGAACTTTGGCGCGCGTGTGATGGCGGCTAAACGCACATTCACTATCGGCGCAATCATTCCAACCATGGAAAACGCAATCTTCGCGCGCGGCGTTCAAGCGTTTCAGGAAGAGCTTCATAGGCGTGGATATACCTTGTTGATCTCAAGTTCTGCGTACCAACCCGACCTTGAAGAGGAGCAGATACGTGCATTGGTTTCGCGTGGTGCTGACGGGCTGCTATTGATTGGCTACGAAAGAAACCCGGAGATTTACCGGTATCTTGAACGCCAGAACATCCCCGTTCTCGTCGCTTGGGCTTTCTCTGATGAAAATGACAGACCGTCCATCGGTTTCGATAATTGCGCGGCGATGCGTGAACTCGCCAAAACGGTCATAGAGTTTGGACACCGGAAAATCGGAGTCATCTCTGGCATTACACAGGGAAACGACCGCGCCTCGCAGCGCCTTAAAGGAATTGAGGATGCTGTGGCCAACAGCCTTCTAGATCCCAAGATCATGGGAATTATCGAAACTCCCTACGAGATAGATAACGGAGGTGATGCGTTCGAGGAACTTATGAAGAATGAAGATCGCCCCAGCGTCGTAATGTGCGGCAATGATGTCCTCGCGGTTGGGGCTTTGCGACGCGCTCAGCAGATGGGGCTGCACGTCCCGCGTGATGTCTCCATTACCGGATTTGACGACATTGAGTTGGCGCGCATCGTTATGCCAAGTGTTACAACCGTTCATGTCCCGCACCGCGAAATGGGTCAGAAGGCTGCTACTCAACTCGTGAAAATGGTCGAGAATGAAAGCACGGGCGTCTCTACTGAATTGCAAATCACGTTGCGGATTCGCGACTCCCTGGGGCGTATTGCACGAGCGTGATTTGCACACGGACCTCAAGATTTCCTAACACCGAAAAATGGAACCGTGAGATCAGTTGCTCCCCACAAGTCTTACGTTCCAAATTCGGAATTCAACTCATCTGAGCCCAACGGCATTAGTTGAGATCAAGCGCGTTTCCGACGAAGTGGGATGGAATGAAGGACGTGACGCTCCGCGTCAGTTCGAGCATCGCCTCCGGCGATTTGATGGGTGAGGGCGAAGAACCGTACTTCCAAGATCGACCGAACGGATGATGGTACCGTTCCGCGGTGCATATCCGCCAAGTCGGGGGTAATCCCCTACAATGGAAGAGCCGAGGTTGATGCAGTGCAGCTATTAGACAGCAATGCACTTAACTCATAAACGCCCTGATCAACCTCACATCGCTGCGTTGTTTTAGATGGACTAGCGACTCGGCCATCGTCAACTGCGGGCAATCCAACTGTAACTTAATCAGACGCTTGTCGCGTCCTAACTCTGCTTCTGAGACGAACCCTATTCCTGCACCTGCTGCGACGATTTCCTGTACGGCTTCTCGGCCCTCAACTTCAAAGGCAGGTTGCAACACCACACCCTGACGCAAACCTTCCTCCTCCAGCTTCTGTCGGGTTTTTGATCCCTTCTCCCGAAAAACCAAAGGGTACTGTGACAATTCCCTGATAGAAATTTTTTCTGTTGGATTATTCAGGAACTCCCTGGATGCGAAGGCGACGATTGGGGAGGTACCCAAATTTATGATTTCCATGTCTGGTCCGGGATTTAAGCTACCGACTAAGCCAATCTCTGCGTCATAGTTGCGCAATGCGGTCAATATGTCCGCGGTGTTACCCGTTCGAACAGAAACAAGAACCTTTGGGTGTTTGGACCGAAAAATTCTGAGGCGGTGGGTAAGATGAAAAGCACTATCTGCGATAATTCGTAGAGTCCCTTCCAACGCCGCTCGATTTTCAGACAGAACATCTGAAATCTGTTGCTCAACTTCAAAAAACTGTTTGGTCGCTAGCAAGAGCCGCTCGCCCGCAGCCGTAAGGGTGACCTGCTTGCGATCTCTGTTGAACAGTAAAACGTCATGATCGCCTTCCAGTTTTCTGACCTGTTCGGATACCGCGGGTTGGGTCAGTGACAAGGCTTCGGCGGCCCGAGAAAACCCTCCGCTGATAGCAACATAGTGAAACGCTCTTATTTGGCTGTATCGCATTGATGGCCTCTTGACGGTCTGAATTATGAATCGGCTCCACCTATAAGCACAGCTTTTGATGTCATCGCAATTTACAATTTTCCATATGATGTGGTCAGCTCTAGACAAAAGGGTATGGCGTAAACACCCAAGGAGCTTGGAATGGTTAGCAAAGCTAATAGTAGTATTGAGCCGCCAAGATTGGGAGAACCCTATCTTCTGACTCCAGGGCCGCTGACAACATCCTTTGCCGTAAAAGAGGCAATGCTGCGCGATTGGGGCAGTTGGGATGACGAATTCCGTGCAATGACCCGCAAAATGAGAACGCAGTTGCTAGCCCTGCTTGGAACGGGAAAATCCGAATACGATTGTGTCCCCATTCAAGGCTCTGGTTCGTATTGCGTTGAGGCTATGCTTGGATCGTTTGTGCCAAAAGACGGCAAAGTGCTGGTTTTGGCCAATGGTGCCTACGGGTTACGTGCCGCACAAACGATGGAGTGCCTCGGCCGTGCATTCAAACTACTCGACAAGGGGGACTATCTCCCACCACGTGGTGACGAAGTTGCGGCCATCCTCGCTGAGGATACAGCGATCACCCATGTTTTGATCATTCACTGTGAAACCAGCTCTGGGATCCTGAACCCTGTCGAGGAAATTGCAGATGTCGCCCACGCCGCCGGACGGAAAGTTCTGATCGATAGTATGTCTGCTTTTGGGGCGGTTTCATTGGATGTAGAGCGAACCAAGTATGCGGCAATGGTGTCTTCGGCCAATAAATGCATCGAAGGTGTTCCGGGCTTCGGCTTCGTAATCGCCCGAACAGACGAGCTGGAAGCGGCCAAGGGCAACAGCCACTCCTTGTCACTGGATGTTCACGCTCAATGGGCCGCGATGGAAAAAACCGGCCAATGGCGATTTACGCCACCGACCCATGTGATTGCAGCCTTTCTCGCGGCGCTTGACGCTCATGAGAAGGAAGGGAGCGTTGAAGGACGCGGTGCACGCTATACTAGAAACCGTGACGTGATGGTTGAGGGGATGCGCGAATTGGGGTTCGAAACCCTGCTTGCTGACCGTTGGTTAAGCCCGATCATCGTGACATTTTTCTGCCCAGCCAGCCCAGCGTTTGAATTCCAGAGGTTTTACGACTTGATGAAGGATCGTGGTTTTATCATTTACCCTGGAAAGTTGACGGTTGTTGACAGCTTTCGCATCGGCTGTATTGGCCAAATGGATGAACACGTCATGCGCAAGGTGGTCTTAGCTGCTGCAGAGGCTCTTGCCGAAATGGGTGTTAACGACGCGTCGCCCCCTCAGGCTGCTCTCGACGAACGTAAAAAACTAGCTGCATAGCGCAGAAGGAAAAATTGATGCCAATCACCAAAACTGTCGTCGCGAACGACCGCACCTACGCAACGCCCAACACCTGCGCCATTGCTATCTGTCTGGACGGCTGTGAGCCAGAATATCTGGAAAAAGCCATCGCGAATGGCCTGATGCCGACGCTGAAGCGCATGCGCGAGACCGGCACAGATCGGCTTGCACATTCTGTCATTCCATCCTTCACCAATCCCAACAACCTGTCGATTGCGACTGGCCGTCCGCCGGCTGTGCACGGGATTTGCGGGAACTATCTTTATGAGCCAGAGACAGGCGAAGAAGTAATGATGAACGATGTCCGCTTCCTGCGGGCACCGACGATTTTCAGCAAATTCTACGAAGCTGGTGCGCGGGTTGCCGTCGTGACCGCGAAAGACAAGCTGCGCGCCCTTTTGGGGGCTGGCCTGAAGTTCGATGACGACCGCGCAAAGTGTTTCTCTGCCGAGCGGTCCGACACGTCAACCAAAGCTGAACACGGCCAAGACGCCGCCAGTAAATGGTTGGGTATGGCACAACCGGAGGTTTATTCTGCTGAATTGTCCGAATTTGTCTTCGCTGCGGGTGTGAAATTGCTGAAGGAGTGGAATCCGGACGTGATGTATCTGACCACAACCGACTATGTGCAGCACAAATACTCCCCCGATCAGGCCGAGGCAAAATCGTTCTACGAGATGTTCGACAAGTACCTGACAGAGCTGGACGCACTCGGAGCGGCCATTGTCGTGACTGCCGACCATGGGATGAAGCCGAAGCACGACGCGAACGGTGACCCACAGGTAATTTACGTGCAAGATTTGCTTGATGAATGGCTCGGAGAGGCCGCTGCCCGCGTGATCCTGCCGATCACCGACCCTTACGTGGTGCACCATGGTGCGCTTGGCGGTTTTGGCACAGCCTATTTGCCAGAAGGTACAGACCAAGCCGACATCATTGCCCGTTTGGCTGCTCGCCCTGAAATTCTCGAAGTGATGGACAAAGCCGAAGCGGTCCGCCGTTTCGAACTGCCCGGAGACCGCATTGGTGACATCGTGATGATCTCGACCGAGAATATGACAATCGGAACTTCTGCCCACCGCCATGATCTTGCGGCGCTGAACGAGCCACTGCGCAGCCATGGTGGCCTGACAGAGCAAGAGGTGCCGTTTATTTGCAACCGCGTGCTCGACTTGCCGTCGGCACCTGTGTTGCGCAATTTCGACGCGTTCTTTTATGCTGCTCAAGCCGCCGCAATGGAAAAGGTAGAAGCATGACCACTATGGACAAAATCGACATACGCCATGAAGGCATGCGCATCGGCGGAGAGATCGTCTTTACCGATGATGTGGTGGAGGTGAAGTACCCCTACACCGACGAAGTGATTGGTACGGTTCCGGCTGGCAAAGCTGAACATGCTGCCAAGGCGTTTGAAATTGCGGCGAATTACAAGCCAAAACTCAGCCGATATGAGCGCAGTCAAATCTTGCAACGCGCGGGTGAGCTGATTGGTGAGAAGCGGGAATATCTGGCCAAGTGGCTGACGCTTGAGCTTGGCATCTGCCATCAACACGCAATTTACGAGACCAAGCGCGCTCAGGATGTTTATCAGTTCGCAGCCCAACAAGCGATGAATGATGACGGCGAGATTTTCTCCTGCGACCTGACCCACAACGGCAAAGAGCGCAAGATTTACACCACCCGCGAGCCGGTGAAGGCGATCAGCGCGATCACCCCGTTCAACCACCCGCTCAATATGGTGAGCCATAAGATTGCGCCGTCCATTGCGACCAATAATTGCATGGTCTGCAAACCCACCGAACTGACGCCGCTGACTGCCATTGCGCTTGCGGATATTCTCTATGAGGCAGGTTTGCCGCCAGAGATGTTTCAGATCGTCACAGGGATGCCACAGGACATCGGTGACGAGATGATTACCAATGAAAACATCGACATCATTACCTTCACAGGTGGCGTGCCAGTCGGCAAAATCATCGCTGCTAAAGGTGGATATACGCGCCAAGCTTTGGAACTAGGAGGCAATGATCCGTTGATCATCTGCAATGATCTGAATGATGCCGATCTGGAAAAAGCCGCGACAATCGCGGTGGCGGGGGCAACCGGAAACTCCGGGCAGCGCTGTACCGCGATCAAACGCATTCTCGTGCAGGAATCTGTAGCAGACAAATTTGTTCCAATGGTGCTGGAAAAGGCCAAGAAAATCAAATTTGGTGACCCACAGGATCCCGAAACGGAGCTGGGCTGCGTTATCCATTCGCAGGCCGCGGAGCTTTTTGAAAACCGTGTCTATATGGCCGAAAAGCAGGGAGCCAAAATCCTGTACCACCCCGAGCGTCGAGGTGCACTCTTACCTCCTATTGTTGTGGACCACGTCCCCCACGACAGCGAGTTGGTCATGGAGGAGACTTTCGGCCCGATCATCCCCATCGTTCGGGTGCCGGACAATGACGAAGAAGTCATGGCGATCTCCAACTCGACCGATTTCGGGCTTTCCTCGGGGGTTTGCACGAACGACTTGAACCGGGCTATCGCCTACATCAACGGTCTGGACGTCGGGACTTGCAACATTTGGGAACAACCCGGCTACCGCATCGAAATGTCCCCGTTTGGCGGCATCAAAGACAGCGGCAACGGCGTGAAAGAGGGCGTGATTGAAGCGATGAAATTCTTCACGAACGTCAAGACATATTCCCTGCCTTGGCCGGGCTAAGGAATTCTTCTCCCTTAACTGCAGGGCCACGTTGGCCCTGCTTTTTTATTAGGACTGCAAATGCCCGCGACGATCCACACTGAAGGTGAGCCGAACACATCAGCAGCCCGCAAGGATTGGTCATCAAAAGAAACCGATGCCGCGGCTATTGGCCTGCTGCAACGTGATGCCAACGCGTTTCTTCACCAGAGTTTATCCAGCCCTTGCGTCTCCACGATCGCCAAGGCGGAAGGAATCTGGATTGAAGATGTGGCCGGGCGACGCTTCATGGATTTCCATGGCAATTCCGTTCACCATATCGGCTACGGTCACCCCCGTTTGGTTGCCGCGATCAAAGATCAGCTGGACCAACTTCCCTTCTCTCCACGACGTTTTACCAATGACGTCTCCGTCGCGCTGGCCGAACGGCTGGAGAAGATCACACCGGGAAACTTGGGCAAGACGCTTTTTACGACCGGTGGATCTGACGCGAATGAAGTTGCATTGCGCTTGGCGCGGGCCGCAACGGGCCGGTTCAAAACGCTGAGTTTCTGGGATTCCTTTCATGGCGCGGGATTCGGCGCAGCGTCCGTTGGTGGCGAGGCGACTTTCCGCAGCCATATTGCCGGCCCACTGCTTCCGGGTGCAGAACACATCGCACCATTCCACTGCTATCACTGCGCCTACGGCCATTCGGGGCCGGAAAACTGCGGGCTGGCTTGCGCCAAGATGGTCGACTACGTCCTACAACGCGAAGGGGATGTCGCCGCTGTCATCGCAGAGCCGATGCGCGCAGTTCCCGTTGTGCCTCCGGCGGGATATTGGAAAGCAGTACAAGAAGCCTGTCATCGTCACGGCACACTGCTGATCATGGACGAAATCCCAACAGGACTTGGTAAAACAGGCGAGATGTTTGCGTTTCAGCACGACGACTTTGTCCCCGATATTGTCACGCTCGGAAAAGCGCTTGGCGGGGGCATTTTGCCGATTGCAGCAGTTGTTGCCCGACGTGACCTGGATGTGGCGGGTGACTTTGCGATCGGGCATTACACCCACGAGAAAAACCCGGTGACCGCGCGAGCGGCCTTAACGACGCTGGATATTATCGAGGATGAAGGTCTCGTCGAATGTGCCGCCACGCTCGGTACCCACGCACAAGATCGCCTGCGCGACTCTCTGGGCACCCATTCAAACGTTGGGGATATCAGGGGGCGGGGCTTGATGTTTGGTATAGAGATCGTATCGGACAAAGACGCCCGCACGCCTGCGCCTGAACTGGCTGAGAAGATCTATTATTCCTGTCTGTCAAAAGGTTTGAGTTTCAAGATCAGCGCAGGAAACGTGCTGACACTTTCGCCGCCGTTGACAATTTCCCGCAACGAATTGGACGAAGCTCTTAGCATTGTCGAAAATGCGGTACTGGATCGCAAACCTTGAGCCTAAGCATCTTCCTCATTGTCCTCTTCGCTGCATTTCTCCACGCACTATGGAACGCAATCGTAAAAGGCGCAGGTGACAGGACAATCGTATTGGGTCTGGTCGCTGCGGGGCATGTTATCCCGGGTATTGCGCTTGTGGCGTTTAGTGCCTCCCCGTCCTCGGCTGCAATCCCGTATATTATTGCCTCAACGGTCATTCACTGGGGATATTACGCGTTGCTAAGCATCGCGTACCGGACCGGAGATTTGAGCATCGTCTATCCAATTGCGCGTGGTCTTTCTCCAATATTGATCGCAGTCGGTGCATTGATTTGGGTGGGTGAAGAGCTGCCTTTGGTTGTTTGGCTGGGTGTTCTCGCGGTCTCTGCGGGCATTCTGCTGCTGGCGCGGGGCGTCTTCACCTCTGGTATTTCTCGCGGCGGACTTGTTGCCGCGGTCGGTGTCGCCGTCGTAATTGCCAGTTATTCAATTGTGGACGGCGTCGGTGTCCGCGTTTCGGGTAGCCCGGTGGGCTACATTGGATGGTTGTTTGTGTGTGAACTGTTCGTCGTGGCCTTTGTTTTCACAAGCCGTTGGGAAAGGCTTCAGAACATGTCTGGCCGCGCTGTTGCGATAGGCCTTTTTGGCGGGGTCGTTTCTGGGCTGGCTTACGGGCTGGTTCTATACGCTAAAACCCAAGCCCCGTTGGGCGTCGTTTCAGCCCTGCGTGAAACGTCTGTGATTTTTGCTGCGCTGATGGGGGTGTTCTGGTTTTCTGAGGGTCCCCGTCGCGACCGTTTGCTAGCTGCGTTGATCGTTGGTGCAGGTATCGCAACAATTGCCGGTACGAACATTTAACAATGATTGTCATTTCATTCATAGTGGAGCTGATGGGTGCAACGATGCTGTTGTTGTTCGCGGTACGCATGGTGAGAACCGGGATTGAAAGGGCCTTTGGGTCGTCTTTCAAACGTGTCGTGACTGAAAGCCACAACCGGGTCAGCGCTGGTGCCACGGGCCTTGTACTTGCAATAATCCTGCAAAGTTCGGCTGCAGTGGCGTTGCTGGTTGCTGGGTTTTCCGCAACGGGAGCGATTTCTTTTGGCGTAGGCCTTTCAGTCGTTCTGGGAGCGGACCTTGGGTCAGCATTGTTGATTCAGGTGTTTTCATTTGATCTGGCGTGGCTCGTTCCTGTCCTGCTTGCGGTGGGCGGTGGCCTTTTTGTCAAGTCAGAGCAGCGCAAGCTTCGCCAAGCTGGTCGGATCATCCTAGGTATTGCCTTCATTCTGATTTCGCTTCGGTTCCTACGTGAAACGATGGATCCTATCCGAGATAGTGCCTTTCTGCCGATGATTGCAGACTATCTTGCTACAGATTTTTTAACTGCATTTGTCGTTGGCGCTTTGCTGGCTTTTTTGATGCACTCGAGCGTTGCAGTCATCTTGATGTGTGTGACGTTGGTTTCGATCGGCGCAATCCCGGTAGCGGCGGGTGTGTCATTGGTCCTCGGAGCCAATTTGGGCAGCGCTATCATTCCAGTTTGGTTAAGCCGTGGGATGAAGAATACGGCACGGCGGGTGCCGGTAGCGAATTTGGCTGTGCGTGGAAGCGGTGCCCTGCTTGCGCTTTTCTTGGTCAGCAAGTTTGGCCTCTTACAGTACATCGGTTCGGCGACGTCGGCGCAAACCTTGATCAATGTCCATATTTTATTTAACGCCCTGCTGTTGATGACTTTGATCCTAGCGCACAGGCTAGAAGCCCCGTTTGTAAAACTGCTGCCCAACGATCCTCCGAGTGTCGAGCACCAGTCCCCGCTGTACAGAACGACGCTGGACGAGTCCGTTCTAGACAAGCCACACCTTGCAATTGCAAATCTCAGGCGCGAAGTGTTGCGCATGGTTCAGCTGGTTGAGACGATGATATCGCCGGTCATGGAAATCTATACTAAATACACTCCGGAACGTGCTCGCACCGTTCAGTCTCAGGACAGTTTCGTGAACACGGCGTTGGATGATGTTCGACGTTATGCCGCTGCGCTGCAAAATACTGCTCTTTCAAAGCAAGATACCAAACGAGTTCGCGAAATCACCGAGTATGCGATCGCAGTCGAAACGGCGGGTGATATTGTAGCCAAACGTATGGTCCCCCTCGCCAAGGAAATGTTTGAGAAAGGCATCAGATTTTCTGCGGATGGCATGGCGGAGATTACCAACATGCATGAACATACGAAAACTAATCTGCTGCTGGCATCGAATTTGTTGGTGTCTGATGATCTGGAAAGCGCGCGTTTGCTCTTGGAGGAAAAACAGGAGATGGCGCGACTGGAGCGCAAAAGTCGCAAACGCCATCTGAAACGCTTGAGCGAAGGGGTTCAGATCAGTTTCGACTCCAGCGATATTCATCTTGAAACCGTCGGCGCGTTGCGTGACTTTAACAGCCACATAGCTTCGGCGGCTTACCCGATCCTTCACAGGGGCGGCCAGTTGCTTGAAACACGCCTGATTGAGCAGGACTATGATGACCTCGACGTGCGTCAGCGTTAGGCCGTTGGCTTCCGCCTGATCGATGGAAAGATAGGGAAAGCCACAGATGTTGGCGGCAGAGAGACACGCGATAATTCTTGAGCGGCTTGACCAAAAGCCGACAGTGTCTATCCGCGCACTGACAGAACAGCTTGGCGTATCGCGTGAAACGGTTCGCAAAGATATAGAGTTGCTGGCCCAGCATAACAAACTTGAAAAGATCCGCGGCGGCGCGACCAAGATCCGCACAAGCGAACTGCCAATAACCAGCAGGTCGAAACTGAATATTCAGGGCAAGTCCCTGATCGCCCAGTATCTAGCTTCACAAATACCAAACGGTGCTTCGCTATTCTTGGACAACGGGTCGTCCGTACTCGCCTTGGCCAAAGCCCTGACTCATCATAGCGGCCTAATCGTCTATACCAATGATCTGAAAGTCGCAGAAGTGATCGCCCAAGCGACAGTCGAGTTGGTGATCATTGGTGGCAAAGTTGATGTGACCGAAATGGCCGTACAGGGTGTTGAGGCGCTGGAAAGCGTCGCGCGATACCGTGCGGATTTTGCCGTCGTGAGTGCGGGTGGCCTAAGCCCGTCAGCGTTTTTGACAGACTTCAGCCGGGAGGCGTCCAGCATGCGCCATCTGATGCTGTCCCAAGCACAGCATCCGATCATGTTGGCGGATAGCGAAAAGTTTGGCGTTGTCGGGCATGTGGTTTTTAAAGCGCCCCCAAAACCGACGCGTATCGTGACGGATATTGCACCTGACGATGAAATCCGGCGCGCGATATCGCAACGAGGATATCGGCTTGATATCGCTTCCGAGGCGTAGATTTTGTTTGCCAACTTTTGCAAAGTAACGCAATCTAATGCAAAGCGAATTTGCATTGGAGAGCTGGCATGGCCAAAACGGAACTTCCCGAAAGAGCGCAATATGTAATCGTGGGCGGCGGCATCGTCGGGTGCTCTGTTGCTTATCATCTGGCCAAAATGGGTCACAGCGACGTGGTGTTGCTTGAACAGGGTCAGTTGAGTTGCGGAACAACATGGCACGCCGCCGGATTGGTCGGCCAATTGCGCAGCCAACCCGCCATGACGAACCTGATCCGCTATTCGACACAACTCTACGCCGACCTTGAGGCAGAGACGGGGCTTGCAACAGGTTGGATGCAATGCGGGTCAGTCACTGTCGCTCGTACCGAAGATCGCATGACGATGCTGATGCGCACGGCTGCAGCGGCCCGCGCGCAGGGTGTCGACGTTGACGTTCTGACCCCGCAGCAAGCGCAAGAAAAGTGGCCGGTCATGCAGGTGGATGATCTAAAAGGTGGCATATGGATGCCCGGTGATGGCAAGGCCAACCCTACCGATTTGACCCAATCCCTTGCCAAAGGTGCCAGAATGCGCGGCGCAAAGGTGATCGAGGGGATCAAGGTCACTGATGTTCTGACGAAGGACGGCCGGGTAACTGGCGTTGAGACGGATCAGGGTCGGATTGAAGCAGAGGTCGTGGTGAATTGTGCGGGACAATGGGCGCGCAACCTTGGCCTGATGTGCGCTGTAAACGTGCCGCTTCATTCGGCAGAACACATGTATATCGTGACTGAAACCATGAAAGGCGTAAATCCGGACCTTCCGGTTTTGCGCGATCCCGATGGCTTTATTTACTTCAAAGAAGAGACCGGCGGGCTGGTCATGGGCGGGTTTGAGCCAGAGGCCAAGCCATGGGGCATGGATGGTATTCCTGACAAATTTGAATTCTCGTTGTTGCCAGATGACTGGGACCAATTCGAAATCCTGCTCGAAAATGCCCTGATCCGTGTTCCGGAAATGGAAACCACTGGCGTGCGGAAATTCTACAACGGCCCTGAAAGCTTTACCCCAGATAATAACTATCTGCTCGGTGAAGCGCCTGAACTGAAGAACTTCTTCGTCGGTGCTGGCTTCAACTCGATGGGAATTGCGAGCGCTGGCGGGGCAGGCCGCGCCCTCGCCGAGTGGATCGTGCAAGGGGAGCCAACATCAGACCTCTTCGCCGTCGACATTCGCCGCTTTGCGGATTTCAACAATAACCCGACCTGGCTTCATGACCGCGTCAAAGAAACGCTGGGATTGCACTACGCGATGCCATGGCCCAATCGCGAGTTGGACACCGCACGCCCCTTCCGCCGTTCTGCACTATATGATCGGCTCGCGGCGAAGAATGCGGTGTTTGGCTCCAAGATGGGTTGGGAGCGGGCGAACTGGTTCGCACCGGACGGCACCGCGGCTGAAACCAATTACAGCTTTGGTCGCCAAAATTGGCATGATGCAGTGGCCGCGGAACACAAGGCGACGCGCGAAGATGTTGCCGTGTTTGACCAAAGCTCTTTTGCAAAACTGCTTGTTCAGGGGCGGGATGCTTGCGCGGAACTAAACAGAATTTGCGCGGCCAATATTGACGTTGCAATCGGCGGCACAGTCTACACGGGTCTTTTGAATGCACGGGGCGGGTATGAGAGCGACCTGACTGTTTTGCGCCTAAAAGAGCAGGAGTTCCTATTGATTACCGGATCGGCGCAGGCTGTCCGAGACGCTGACTGGATCGGAAAGAACTTTTCGGCAGATGCCCATGTTTTCCTGACTGACGTGACGGCCGCTTGGTCCGTCTTGGCCGTCATGGGGCCAAAGTCGCGTCTGGTCCTTCAAAAACTGACCAAGGCCAACCTATCTAATGCTGCTTTCCCTTTTGGCACTGTTCAGAAAATTGATCTGGGTTATGCCACCGTCTGGGCCAACCGCATGACGTATGTTGGCGAGCTTGGATGGGAGTTGATTGTTCCGGTTGAGTTCACTGTCGGGGTCTACGAAGACTTGAAGCGGGCAGGGCAGGATCATGGCATTGTCGACGCAGGGTATTACGCGCTTGATGGCTTGCGCCTTGAGAAGGGCTTCCGCGCTTGGAGCCGTGAGCTGACGCCGGACATAACGCCTTTGCAGGCCGGACTCAGCTTTGCTGTCGATTTTGAAAAGCCCGGTGGTTTCATCGGAAAGGAGGCACTGGTTGCCGCGAAGGCTGATCCCAATCACCTCAATAAGCGGATCATTCAGTTGGTGGTTGAGGATGAAGCCGTCCAGCTTTGGGGCGGTGAGGCAGTTCTGTGTGATGGTGTGGAAATAGGTGAAGTGCGTTCTGCCGGATATGGGCACACACTGGGGGCAGCTGTCGCGCTGTGTGAGGTCGATGCGGCAGAACCGATCAAGGCTGATTTTATCAAGAGTCACTCGTTTGAAGTCGATGTGGCTGGAAGACGCTGTGCGGCCACCGCTCATCTTCGGACGCCTTACGATCCCAAGTCAGAACGGGTCCGTTCGGAGGACTAGCAGAAGCTTTGCCGGTCGGTGGCTATCTGCCACCGGCTGACACATCATTGTAACAAAACGGTTGTAGCACTCGGAGCGAAGGCAAATCCTTCGTTAATAAGGGCGTGGTTTATGGCTCTGAAGTTCATAGGCATTTCCTATATGTTCAAAGGAAATATCAATTTGGCTTGTTGATGATTTCTGCGAGTGTAAAGTGATGTCTCCGAAACCACACAAGAATGGTTTCGGTAAATTCCATGGGAGGACACTACACATGACTATATTCCAAAAGGCCATGACAAGCGCCGCGGCTCTTGCGATCAGCGCCACTGCCGCTTTCGCTGAGGCAGAATTGACGGTTTACACGGCGATTGAGGCCGAAGATCTGGCCCGTTACGCGGAGACCTTCAACGCCAGCCACCCGGACATCAAGATCAATTGGGTCCGCGATTCAACCGGCGTTATCACCGCAAAACTGCTGGCGGAACGGGATAACCCACAGGCCGATGTTGTCTGGGGACTGGCCGCGACATCGCTGTTGCTGCTCAAATCCGAGGGGATGCTTGAGGCATATGCGCCTGCTGGCGTCGAAAAGCTTGATCCGAAATTCGTCGACAAGGATGAAACTCCTGCGTGGGTCGGCATGGATGCGTGGGTCGCATCTGTCTGCTATAACACCGTGGAAGCGGAGAAGCTTGGCCTGACACCGCCAACGTCTTGGAAAGATCTTACGAACGCCCAATACAAGGGCCACGTGATCATGCCGAACCCTGCCTCGTCTGGCACAGGCTTTTTGGATGTGTCCAGCTGGTTGCAGATTTTCGGCGAAGATGATGGCTGGGCCTTCATGGACGGACTTCACGAGAACATTGCGCGGTATACGCATTCCGGTTCCGCACCGTGTAAACTGGCCGCTTCGGGTGAAATTCCCATCGGCGTTTCCTTCGCTTTCCGCGGCGCAAAATCCAAAGCTGCTGGCGCACCGCTGGAGATCATAGTCCCATCTGAGGGTGTTGGCTGGGATATGGAAGCGACTGCCATCGTGGCGGGTACGGACGACTTGGAAGCCGCGCAGAAGCTGGTCGACTTCACGATTACGAAAGAAGCAAACGAAATGTACAATGTCGGCTACGCGGTTGTGGCGTATCCAGGCATCGCCAAACCGGTTGAGCATTTCCCAGCAAACTTGTTGGACGCCATGATCGACAACGATTTTGAGTTCGCAGCAAACAATCGGGCTGCAATCTTGAAGGAATGGGCAGGCCGCTATGATGGCAAGTCTGATCCTAAATAAGAGATCTTAACTATCGAAGGGCGCCTGATCGGGCGCCCTTCGCACCCATAGGCTCACCTCCCCCCTTTCCAGACGACAGGTTCCTTTCCCGGAATTTGTTTAGCCCAGCAAAAAGGATCTTTGCCCGTGCCTCTTGACGGATCAGAACCCTATCTCAAAATTGAAAACCTCTGGAAAGCTTTCGGAAAATTCCTCGCACTCAAGGACGTCTCGCTGGATATCCATGAAGGTGAGTTGATTTGCTTCTTGGGACCATCGGGGTGCGGCAAGACAACATTGTTGCGCGCTATCGCGGGACTGGACCTGCAGACCAAAGGCAGTGTGCATCAAGGCGGCAAGGATGTCTCAAGCCTCCCGCCCTCTGAACGTGATTTCGGGATTGTTTTTCAATCCTATGCGTTGTTCCCGAACCTGACGATTGAAAAGAATGTGGCGTTCGGACTGGAGAATACCGGGCGATCAAAGGTCGAGATAACTGATCGGGTGTCCGAGCTTCTCGCGATGGTAGGGCTTGCCGATCAGAGCAAGAAATATCCGGCGCAATTGTCCGGCGGGCAACAACAGCGGATCGCGTTGGCGCGCGCAATCGCGACCAACCCCGGATTGCTGCTTCTTGACGAACCGCTTTCCGCGCTCGATGCAAAGGTACGCGTCTATCTGCGCCACGAGATCAAGGAACTGCAACGCAAACTCGGTGTGACGACAGTTATGGTGACGCATGATCAGGAAGAGGCCCTCGCGATGGCCGACCGTATCGTGGTCATGAAAGATGGTGTGATCGAACAGGTTGGGACCCCGACTGAAATCTATAGCACCCCCAAAACACTGTTCGTGGCCGATTTCATCGGCGAAATGAACCAAATCCCAGCGACAGCGGGTCCAAGTGGTGCCGTAAGCTTTGGCAATGGCACGATGAAGTCCTTGCCACATGACTTCACCGATGGTCATCCGATTATCGCGGCTATTCGCCCTGAAGACGTTATCCCCCATGGTGATGAGGCGCATGTACTCGGGTCTGACGACGTGGTCGAAACCGAGGAGAACGCCCTTGAAGTCGTTGTGGACGAGATGGAATTCCTCGGATCGTTCTGGCGCTGCCGGTTACAACACAAGCGTTTCGGCGAGAGTGAGTTGATCGCGGATTTCTCGATCAACGCCGTGCGCAGGCTTAGCCTTGCCGAGGGCGGGACGATGACAGTGGAGCTTCCAAAGAACCGGTTGATGGCTTTTGAGCGGCCGGAGGCGGTGGAATGACTGACGCGACCCAGCACACCCTTCCCGCTGGTCCGTCCATAAAGGGGAAACTCTCGCGCGATGACATCATCATGCGCGGCAGCATGGTCGTCATCGGATTATATCTGCTGATAACGATGGTGTTCCCCCTTTACGCAATGTTGTCGAAATCCTTTTCGACGTTTCAATTCGATCTGTCTGCTTACGAAGTTCAGGTCAGTGACGAAGCCGGGGCCACGTTTTCAAACCCGATCCGCTTGAACGACCTCAATGAGCAACTGAAGGTTTTGGAAGACAGCGACATGATCGCAGGGTCTGACGGTCGACTTGGGGTGACCCAGTTCTTTCCAGACTTCAGCTTCCGAAGCCCCGTCAAATACCGCATCCGCAATACCACCGACGAAGGTCGGTTTCTGGTCGGATCCACGCTGACTGACAGTACCGAGTGGGTCGAATTGGACAGCAATACCTTTCGACGCGTCCAGCTTCGGCCCGTTAAATCGACCGGGTTCGGGAATTTTCGATCCTATTTCGCCACACCTGCGCTTTCAAATTCGATCAAGAACTCGGTTCTGATCGCCACCATCAGCACGATTGTCACGGTGACGCTGGCCTTCTGGTTTGCATTCGCGTTGAGCAGATCCTGCATGCGCTTCAAGGGGTTATTTCGACTGATAGCGATGGCCCCGATCCTGGTGCCGTCGTTGTTGCCGGGCATCGCGCTGGTGTATCTGTTTGGCAACCAAGGCATGCTGAAGGAGCTGCTGTTCGGAGCTAGCATCTATGGCCCGATTGGCATCGTCATCGGGTCAGTGTTCTTCACCTTCCCACATGCGTTTCTGATTATATCGACAGCCTTGGCGATCTCGGACGGACGGCTTTACGAAGCTGCGACCTCGCTGCGTGCGACGCCGTGGAGGACCTTTTGGACTGTCACCATTCCCGGCGCGCGGTATGGTTTGGTCTCGGCGGCATTCGTGGTTTTCAACCTTGTCATTACCGACTTCGGCTTACCCAAAGTCATCGGTGGACAGTTTAATGTGTTGGCGGTGGATATCTACAAACAGGTCATCGGTCAGCAGAATTTTGAGATGGGCGCCGTGGTGTCGGTGGTCCTAGTTCTGCCCGCGATCCTTGCTTTTGCAATTGACCGCTTTGTCCAAAGCAAGCAGGTCGCGCTGCTTTCGGCCCGGTCGGTTCCTTATCAGCCAAAACCAAACAAAAAGGCCGATTGGATTCTGTTCAGCTATGCGAGCCTCATTGGCATTTTCATCATTGGGATGCTTGCAGTTTGCCAGTTCGCCGCCTTGGTAAAGTTCTGGCCGTATGACCTCAGCTTTAGCCTTAATAACTACCAATTCGACCGCATGGACGGTGGTGGTTGGGGGGCATATTACAACTCGATCAAGCTGGGACTACTTACCGCGATTGTCGGTACAGCGATTATATTTTTCGGGGCGTACCTCGTCGAGAAATCCAATGGGTTTAAGACTGGACGCGCGATATTTCAGATGTTTGCAATGCTGCCTATGGCCATTCCCGGGATGGTTCTGGGGCTTGCCTACATTTTCTTCTTCAACAACCCCGCCAATCCGCTGCACGCGATCTACGGGACAATGGCGATCCTTGTCGTGTGCACGGTGACCCACTTTTATACTGTGTCGCATCTTACGGCGACGACGGCGCTCCAGCAGATGGATCGGGAGTTTGAATCGGTTTCAGCTTCGCTCAAGCAGCCGACGCTTAAGCTATTTGGTCGGGTAACTGTTCCTGTCTGCCTGCCGTCAATTCTTGATATTTCCATCTACTTGTTTGTAAATGCGATGACGACGGTTTCTGCTGTCGTGTTTCTTTACTCACCGACAACGTCTCTCGCATCAATTGCTGTGCTGAACATGGACGACGCCGGTGATATTGCTCCGGCTGCTGCCATGGGGATGATGATCTTCTATACGAATGCCGGCGCGCGGATATTTCACCTAATTGCCTCGCGCGGAATCCTTAGCCGCACTCAGGCTTGGCGCAATAGATAGGTGGCATATAGGGTCGCCAGAAAGGCGCAGTAAGTAGATCAGGTGACAACGACTTCGACGCGGGCGGCTTGTTGTTTTGTCGAGCCAGCGGAAAGGATATGGGCGGTGCAAGCGTGCAATGCCGTGGTCATTGACCAAACCTATCGCTTCGTTACACTCACAATTGTCGGGCGTGTTTAAGGCCGATTGCTACAATCTGGCGAATACAACAGGGCAAATATGAGCGTAACGCCTATCGTGGACCATGCTGACTGGTCCCTGTCGTATTTTGATCGCTCTGATGCACAAGAGCTCACCTCTCCGTTTCCAAAGCAAAAAGATGCCGCTGAACGCTGCACCAGATGGTTTGCCATCCTTGATGCAGCGAAAATACCAAATTTAGAAGAGATCTTAGCCTCGCAGTCGAGTGAGTGCCGATGCCTTTTCTCAGGGAAGACAGCCGAAGACATTGGCGCGGTGAGCCCTTGGCTGGTCGACTTGGACAAGACGTCTAGCTTGGCCAAGTCCATTCTTAGCACAGAGCGAGTGCCACTCGGATATTGGTCGGCGGAGGCTTGGGTTGCTTTCGAAGCTTCTGCTCCGTTCGATGACCTTTGGTCCCATCTTCGAAAATTCACGCGTGTTTGGGCTAAAAATGGATCTAGTAAGTATTTTCGGTTTTATGAAGCCAACAACTATCGTACTCTGTCGTTAGAGGAATTATCCTCGTTAAACACATATTTTTGTAAACTTTTTTCAGATCGCATTAGTCGAATGAGCATTCCTGACGTAGAAAACGACGCCCTGCAAATTTTGGAATTTGCCGGGGGGACCCCGATTGCCCGCGGGCCGAACGGGCTTAGATTGAGCGAGAGCGAGGTCGAGCCGATCCTGGAGCGCGCCTTAGACTTGCGGTTTCGGAAAGCAGCGCTCGAGATGATGCGTGCGTGCGAAGATCAAGATATCTCCGTGCCCAGCGAGCGTGATTGTGTTCGGGTGCTTCTTATTCTTCGTGACGAATGTGGCTACCGATATTGGGATGATATGACCCGTGCGGGTACCGCCCTCGCGGTAGAGCAGTTGTTTTCTGCGTCTGCAATTCGGGCACGGCTGCAGCTTGCCCCATTCACGAGTAAATCAGAGCAGGCCCTCTACCTCTGGAACTCAGTAGTTCGAGTTGCATAGCCATGGCGATCGAAGGGGATATTCCAGACTTTCTATCGACAGGCGGGGATATCGCAATTCCCGTGGACGTTGGAGGGCAGGGGGGGGACGCAGCTTGCTCAGAGGCCGCCTGCGTAGAAGTTCAGGTCTTTCAATACCCCTTTGAGCGGCGCATGTCCGAAACCGACATCGAATACGGTTTCCGTCTGAACCAAAGGTTCGACGAAGTCACCGCCCTGGCGGGCTTCCGAAATGGCTCCTTTCTGCAAGACATTGACCCGGCCTACGCGGCAGAGCTGGTCGCCCTCTATTATGCTCTCCTGCATGACATTGGCGTGCCTGAAGACGGCTTTTCGATCCCGTCTCGTACGCCAGAAGAGTATGAAGCTTTTTGCCTGACATTTGGTGTCGGCTCGACCGATTACCTTATGTGTCCTCAGGCGTCGGACTCCGTTCAGCAGATGTTTGCTGACGAGCCGTCTCAGTGGATCAACTCGAATATATCCGATGGGCAAGCTCATGTTTGGGCTGCGGCGAGCTTTCCGGGGCCGGACGGGACAATTTACTATCGAATGGCATATGGGCGCACTTTGTGGAGCAACGAGATGCTACCGATTGACCCTGTTGTCGCAGGCTGGGCCAATGGTGGATACGCAGCTCCTTCAATAACATTTGACGACTATGGCGCTGGGACTCTACGGGACTTGTTCTGGAAAATGTTCGGTTCAGTCGGAGCCGACATCAACAATTTCGGGCCAGTTCCGTCGCACTGGTTCGATCAGTCGTCGCTGTCACCCGTGCGTAATATCGACATATTTTATGGCTCCCCGCCCGCTGCCGTACTCTTTGAGCCCTTTCAGGTCGCGGATAGCAGCCTGAACGGTGTGAGGCAGCTTTTAAGCGGGCGCGTCCAGAACGGTGCGGTTGGCACGAACAGGATACATCGCGGCGTTGTCTTTGGTTCGTTGCGGCGCGGACAAACTCAAATGGCGGCAGGGCGCTTTACCAGGGTGGAACTTGATAGCGCATTGCGGACACATGGCCCGCCCAACGGTGTGAACAACATTGGCGATTTTAGTGCACTTGCGCATCGGGATCCGAGAGCCGCGCGGAATTTGGCAACCACGGTCCTACGCTCCGCCTATATGCGAAGTCCAGAGGCGCAGATATCACGCCGTGCATCTCTACAACAAGGAAGCGACTCGATTACCCGGCGGGGCGGTGAAGTTAATGGTGAAGGTTTTGATGTCCGAATTGGCCGCTCCTCCGTTAGGGTAATCCCTGACGGATTGACATGAGCAGTTAGAAGCGCACTTGGCCGTACCACTGGCGCAGCCGAGGTCCATGAAGCCAAGGACATGCCACGAGTGTATCTGACAAGACAAATTCAAGCGGAGCTTCAATTGTCACGAAACCTTCAGGCTCGGTTTGTTCTTCATGTAAGACCTGGCGCCCATTTGAGTGCAAACCTAAAAGCAGAGATACGCGGCGTTGGAGGTTCGGTCCAAGACTTCAATGGAAACCCTGTGAGAATTAACCCATGAAAAAGATTCACTCTGAGCTTTCCGTCACTGCCTATGTGTTGTGCAAAAAACCGCGGGCACGCGACTTCCTGGATGCACTTTTTTCACTACCCGAGGAATTATTACCTGAGTTTTGGTATGAGCTTGAGCCGAACCCAAAAAGCAAAAGACTTTACCTTAGCAAGGACCGTGAGCGATTGATCTCCGAGACGTTGGAGTTTGGGACATTTGGATCATTTGATCATAAAGACTACGCGCTCCGTGCCGATTATTTTCTGCCCGATGCTGGACTTCCCCACCAGGATTCCGTGAGCTTCTCTTTTTATGTAAGGCCAAAGCGTAAGGGTAAGTCAAAGTCGGTCGACATCCGACCGGCAATGGACGTCTTTGATCACTTCGCGCGGCATCTGGATACCTATTGTGCTTATGCGTCGAGCTATCCCGAAGAACAGGCCCTGTCGCAGGCTCGTGCGCTTGCCGCCTTGAGTAAAGACAAGCGCGACTGCACCCTTGCGCAATATGAGCAAATGTTAGGGATCGTTAGAAGCTATGCAGACGGGAAGCTTTTTTTCCCTGGGTTGCGGTGGCGTTCCGTTCTTTCGCAAGAATGTATTGATGACTATGCAATAGACAAAGATGATTTGCGAAGCCTGTCGGTTGAGACCAAGATTATCCCGGCAACCGGCAGCGCGGGGGACCTACTGGATTTGCGCTTCGCGGACAATCCCGACGACTGGCAGCAGTATGCAGAGCAGCTTCAGATAAGGTCAGTGGAAGCGGACGAGCATAGATGTCGCGTGGATTATTTCCTGGACGAGCTTCATCCGAAAGGTTTTCTGAGCGTTCAGAATTGGAATAATTGGCTCTAGTCGATGAAAAGGCGATGTATCGCCTAAATCCCGCGACGCCAGCAATTTAAGCGTTGGGGCGTGTGCTTTTCTGGATACGCCGTTAGAGAGTGTCTGGGTGGCTGAAAGTCGTGACGGCAATCGCAGAAACTGAATGCGACGTGTGCGTCCACAAAGATGGCGACGAAACTCTAGCTGCGATCTGTCAAGATCAGCGCGCAAGCATCCGCGTTACTTCCTGCCCAATCGTGTCCAACTCCCAGCCCGCGATGCCGTTGTCAGGCCTGCGGGGGTCGTCGCGGAAGGTTGCGAGAAGCGGTCGGGCAAACGGACCGATAGCGGCGACGTTTTGCAGCATCACCAGCAGATGGTTGGGGTCTGCGACGGTGGCAAGTTTGTCTGCGACCTGATCGCGTGTATCCTCGTCTTGCTTGTAGAGGTGGTGGATTGCGTGGGCCCAGGTTTCGGAAAACCGCGCATCGGCAGGCCGAAAGGTCCAATCGCGAACCACCATAGGATCAACGTCGGCCCCATAGCTGCGCGCGGCAGGAAAGTAGAGGTGGGCGAAACGTCCGTCTCCGGAATGGTATCGCATCCGTTCAATCGCGGACCGTACAGTGCCCATAAAGTCTTCATCGAGGTAAGCATCACCGCCCGGGTTGGTCGACAAGGCTCCATAGGTGCCCAACATCTGCATCAAAAGTCCCGCGGAATAGTCTTGCCGGTCCGAGGGTGAGACCTTTTGCGCGAGTGTGGCAACCATCGCACGACTGCAAAGCGGTGACGGCAGAAAACCCTGGCGCTCCCCAAAAAGCGTCTGAAGCTTGTCCGCGGAGGTCGCGCGCTGTACCTGCCGGACTTCTTGCACCAACTCTATCGGGCACTGGTTTTGCGTCTCTACGAAATAGTCAGCCATGTTTCACCTATTTGGGATGGATTTCCACTGCTTCAATCGCAGGGCCTTGCGCGCGGGGCGAGGGTGACCATAGCCCATGAGGTTTAGCGTGTCATTGACCGACGTGTTGGCGCGTATCTCAGCAGCGGTCGTAGCCTGAAGATGCGTCGGGTATTGGCTGGCGCCGGCTGTATCGTTGGGATGCCTCAGGCCTAGCAGGTGGCCAAACTCATGCGCCGCGGTGCTGGTCAGGCCGGGGCCTGCGTTGAAGAAGATACCGTATGTCCCGCTGATTGTATTCACGTATCCATTTAGCCGCGATGTTTCGGGTGGCGGCGGTGTCAGGTTCGGCATCGGCATCAGGTACAGGTAGTAGTCGTATCCAGGATCACGCGCGGACACAGCTGCATGGATAGCGTCAGTCTGAGCGCGAATGGAGCCATAGTTGGCCACAAAGTGATTGTACCCCATCGAATTACCGGCGTCGAAAAAATTCCCGCCCAGAACGCTGGGCGTAGCTGGTAGGTTGTAACCGGCTAGCGAGGAAAGGGTGATCGGGGCAACGGCCTGTTTATAAACCTCGTCGAAAAAGCTTTGATAGCCGGACAGTGACATGGCTGGCACTGGCAAATTAAGCGCCGGCGGGGGCGGGGTTGCCGGTGTAGTTGGGGCTGCGGCACCAGCGGGCGGAGTTGGAGGGGGCGGTGGCGGCGGTGCGGGTTGATTGATGTTGCAAATGGCCACCCGAAAGGCTTGCGGCTTGTAGCAGGCCACGTGGATGTAACCGACGGTTTTGCCGCTGCATACCACCTCAACAGAGCACTCGCCCTCGGTTCCGCCTTTGATTTCGAAGACTGCAACGGCTCCGGCCACGGTGCTTGACACCACACTGACATGGGCAGGTGTGTCTGGTTTAAAGGTTACGTTCGAAATACAGCCGACGCCGGAATGACCTGCAAAATTGATCTTCGCCTTGGCAGTCTTACCTTCCTCGACAGACATCCATGCAGCGCCATCGCGGGTTTCGCGGTTGGACGGTAGGGATTTCGCCTTGGTAGGAGGCAGCCAGTATTCGTCGACCCCGACGGTGGAAACCAAATTGGTTTTGTCGTCAAAACCAAAATAATCTGAAACAGTCGACGAGGCGGTAAAGTGTGCCGCCTTCGGGCAACAGGATGCCACCGGAGTCAACGTGCCCGTTGGCGCGACAGGAGACAGGGTGGGCGATGGCGTCGCGACGGGTGCAATAGGCGTTGGGCTTACTGGCTTCACCGTCGGCGATGGGACCGGCGCCGGGGTGACGGGTGTGATAGGAACGGGTGCAGTGGGCGCGGGTGGCGGCACCGGTTTAACTACGGGAATTGGTGGCACGGTCATTGAAATTACAACTCATCTAAATGACTACTTATTAGCGGGTTGTGTCAGTTCATGGAAGCCCTAGATGCTTCCATGCTGCGGCTAACGCTTCACCGACTGCATCGGGTTTGTCTGGGTGCGCCCAAGGGCGGAAAGGGTCTTCGTAGAAGCGGTGGCCTAGGATTAGCGTCAGTACCAAAAGACGGCCCGTTTGCGTTTCATTCAGCTTCAGGTCGGCAAGCCGGTATTTCGTGGCCTTCAAAGCATCCTCGGTCGCGACGGGCCTATCACCAAGAAAGCGCGCGCAGAAGGCTCGGAACTGTGATGGGGAGACCGATTCACGCTCCGGCAGCGCAGTCAGATATGCGTGGACATCCGAGAATTGCGATACGAGCTCTGATTGAGCGGTATCCGCAAAGGCCGATAAAAAGTTTTTGCTAAGGACTGTTTGGTGCGCACCAGTTTCGCGGATGATTTGAACCAACGGGGCAGGTGTGGCCGAGCGGTGGAACCAGCCACCAAGCGTCAGCATCATTTGGGCGAGAAAAGCGAAGTCGTCTTTAGTCTCGCAGCCGCAATGCTGGCCTTGGATCAGGATGTGATGGGCCAGATGGCCGAATTGGTTTGGCGTGAAATCTGCGAACCGGTCTGGATGCTCGGCAGCTAGCCAATCGACAAGCTCCTGCCCTAGACCAGCCAGAACGACTTGATCCATTAGAGCGAAATCGGTGGCATCAAAGACCAGAGGTGGACGGCCTCCAGCTTGGAAATTTTGCGACAGGTCGGTTGGCCAAAGGTGCAAGGCCGCGTCTGGGCCGTGCTCGATAACAAAGTTCAGCGCCGTGGACGGAGTCTGAAAGAACCGCGCAACCCGGTCGGGGTTGTGGTCTAGGCCGAGAAAGTAGATGCGGGCGACGAGAGGATCCCAAAAGCGGAACGTAGTCCACCCTTTGGCTGTGCCGCTGCTCCGGATGCGGGTAAATCCGCGTAGATGTTTGCGCAGGGCTTCAAAACTAAGATCACTGCGTACGAACAGGCCCGAGCCTTTGCCCCAGTGCTTTTTGAAAAAATCGCGATGAAGGGCGCTGGGGTCGGAAGTGCTGAGCGTTACGTCGATCAAATAAGGTGCAACGTCATGCAGATCACGCGCGGCGTCTCCGGTGTAGAGGCTTTCGATTTTGTGCGTGTCCGCTAGCATGTCGAAATCAAACTCACCTTCAATCCGAGCATACTTGCTTGCATCCAAGATAAGATAGGTTCTGCGCGAACCGCTAAATAGAAGGTCGAAGAGTTCAGGCGGACACCAAGGGCGATCCCAAAAGGGCGCCGAGTTTTCAGGGTCGAGCGCCGTCAGTCCGACCAATTCAGAATGTAGCGCAAGAGGTGATGCCGTGTCTTGGATCGCGTAGGGGCGTGAAAGCTGCACTGGTGCATCAACGGTGATAGCTTGTGCCAGACCACGGAGCAATTCTGACGCTAGGGCCTCGTTTAAAGGTTGGGGTAGCTCGCAGTCCAGATAGTGAAGCGCATGATTTGCCAAGGCCACGCGGGCGATGTCATCAACAGCCGCTGCCGACGTTGCCTCAGCCACCAGGATTGCGCCCCAGGTCCCGGCTTCGTCACGCAGTCGACATTTGGTTTCGAAAATCGCCATTAGTAAAAAGGATTCACCAGCTCTGCCAACTCTGTGACGAGTGGCTTATTTGGCTCCAATTTCTTCGACATGACGTTCCCCCGCTTGTACTGCCGATCAAGCATCTTGTCCGAAGAGGTCATCGCAAAACGGATCATGTCTATCGCACCCGGCTCCTCTGCCGTGAGGATATCAAGATGATCGTATGCAGGTCGCAAATTCTGCGCAAGCGGGTTTGGCATCTCTCAAGAATTGAACTGGCGATGGTACGGCTTCTAACTTCTACGGCCTTGCGCCTCGCTCATCCTGAGTAGCGCCCCGTTTGCGGTTAATATGGGCAACTTAGGGGGATGGCTTTCAAGTGATTGCATAGAGACATGGAACCAACAAACTTGGAGTGCTAAGTGGTTTTGCAGGATAAGGGCCGTCAGCACGTTACTTTGTATGTGCCGTTTCTAAGTTAGCTTGCGAGATTGACCATCACGGGCGGCGGCATCAGCGGCGTCGGCCAAGATTTGCGCTTTTAGCCCGTCTTCGCCGGTAGGTGTCATCTCGGCATCACTTGAGACGCAATCGATGAAATGTGCCATTTCTGCTTTATATGCAGCTGCATAGCGCTCCAAGAAAAACGGCTGCGTGGCGGCGCTTCGAAATCCTGTGGCGGTGGCCAATTCAACCGAGTTTTCCAACATATTTTCGGCGCGGAGCATTCCTTCGGATCCATGGACTTCAATTCGTTGATCGTATCCATAAGTCGCGCGACGCGAATTGCTGATCTGACACAGCTTTCCGCTGGCAGTTTTCAATGTGACCACAGCGGTATCGAAATCGCCTTCAGCCCCGATTTCCGGGTCTACCAAGCAAGAGCCGGCGGCGGTTAACTCAACGGGTTCTTCGTTCAAGAGAAAACGGGCCATGTCCAGATCGTGGATCATCATGTCGCGGAAAATACCGCCAGAGGTTTTGATATATCCAATTGGTGGCGGTGACGGGTCGCGCGACAGGATCGTTACGATTTCTACGTTCCCAATCACCTGGTCTGCAATTTGTTGTTGAAGGTGGGCAAAGCTGGGATCAAAACGCCGATTAAAGGCGGTCATGAATGGAACACCGGCCGTCTTGACTACCGCAAGACAGTCGCGGATGCGGTCCACTGATAAATCCACCGGCTTTTCGCAAAAGATTGCTTTGCCGTTTGCAGCGGCTTGGTGAATCAGGTCGTAGTGCGTGGTCGTTGGTGTGCAGATCACCACTGCGTCGATGCCTGGATCACGCAGTATCTCCTCACTGGTCATAACTTTTGCGCCAAGCTTGCGGCCCAACGCTTCTGCCGCTTCTGGCACGAAATCGGACACGGCTACAGCACGTCCTGCAGCCATGTTTTGCAGTGATGCACCGTGAACTTGGCCAATGCGGCCACATCCAAGAATTCCAATGTTCAGCATGGGATTATCCTTTCAGTGCTTTTAGGACACGGCGCGTTGCTGCGACCGTCGGGTCATGGGTGTCTTTCAGGATGGAAACCCGGTCAAAACGCTCAGGTTCGGCGTTCACTGCGTTCCGCATTGCTGCTCCAAACGCCATACGCAATTCGGTTCCAATGTTGAATTTACAAATGTTTGTCGTTTTTGCGAGGCGGGTGCGTTGCGCCACTGGCACGCCGGACCCACCATGAATAACCAAAGGCACGGTTGTCACAGCCTGAATCGCTGCAATACGTGCTTCGTCCAAGCCACCTACTTTGTCTTCCTGCAAATGCACGTTCCCGACCGAAATCGCCAGCGCATCAACGCCCGTTTCAGAAGCGAATATCGCGGCTTCCTCAGGGTCAGTGCCGGCCGAACTTTCGCCCTTTGCATATCCCACGAAACCGATCTCCCCCTCGCAGGAAATGCCTGCGTTGTGGGCCATATCGGCGATACGCTTAGTTTCTTTGATGTTCTGCGCCAATGGCTTGCGTGAGCCGTCAAACATCAACGAGGTAAAGCCCGAGTCAAGCGCCTCCGCGCACTCGTCATAGGTATAGCCGTGGTCAAGATGGGCGACCACTGGCACGCTTGATACCTTTGCCAAGTGCAGGAACATTTTGCCCAAGATGGGCAATGGCGTGTGCTCGCGGCACCCGGGGCCAGCTTGCAAGATAACTGGGCAGTTTTCGGCCTCGGCAGCGGCAACAAATGCGCGCATATCCTCCCAACCAAGGGTCACCAGCCCGCCAACGGCGTAGCCATTCTTCAACGCAGGTTGCAAGACATCGGCAAGGGTAACCAAGGGCATGGCAGGTCTTCCAAGTGAGAGCCAAAATCGGCTTTTGGCATTTGCGTTTCGGGGCAGAGGGTTAGCTGTGAGTGTTCTATTTGAACTTCGCGATCATGTCCTTGATGCCGGGGATCGTTTCGATCTGATAGGCATGGGACGGCTGGAAGAACTGCACCAACGACCGCTGCGATAGGCCGCCAAGGATCGTGAAGTAATACATCTGATAGCCGGGCAATACGCAGCACGGATGATAGCCGCTATCAAGGCAAATTGTTGAGCTGTCTACCAAATGGTAAGCATCGCCTGGCTTGCCATCCTCGCGCTGCAACATCTGCACACCGGAGCCATGTTTTGGTTTAAAGCGAAAATTGTAGGTTTCGTCATGGCGGGTCTCGATCGGCAGGCGATCAGTATCGTGCTTGTGTGATGGAAACCCAGACCAGCCACCTTCGCCTACTGTATAGAGTTCAGACACCAACAACCGGCCTACTTTGTCATGCTGCTTCTGACCAAGGATATGCTTGATTTTGCGGTGGGTTTTGGTGTCATCCGAGCCATATTGAACTAAATCCAATTCGTCAGAGCGGACAGCAAATGCCTCCAAGACGTTGTCATAGCGCGCACCTGCCACGAAAATTTCAGCTTCATCAGATGTGCACACCATTTCGACCTTCGCCGCTGTGGGAGCGTAGACGCCTTCTGGCTCGCCACCCCAAACGTCTTCTACGCGGCCACCCAAATCTGCGGCTTTGAACCCTTCGACATTTACGTCAATCGTACCCGTGGCAGGGACAATGCAGGTCTCGTAGCCCGGTACTGCGTATTCGAACGCCTGGCCCTTCTTCAATTTGACGATGTTGAAATAATTGAGCGGTACGGTTGCATCCTCCACATCAACGATGGGTTTGTTTTGGTTATCAAATGGAGCGATATGCATGGTCGTGCCTCTAACTTTCGGTTGGGCCGGAATGCTCGGCCAAAAATGTTTCAAGTGTTTGTGTATCTGGCATTGCTGGTGCGCAACCCGGGCGTGATACAGTGACCGACGCGCAAGCAGAGCCGCGCAGTATGGCTGTTTTCAAGTCGTGCCCGCCCGCTAGAGAGGTGACGAGTCCGGCCATAAAGCTGTCTCCGGCGCCGGTTGGTTTAAGGGCTTCCACCGGGTAAATGCCAGTGCGGATTTCTTCGCCGTTAGCGAAGGTGATTGCCCCCTCAGGGCCCATTTTGTAGACAACCATCGTTGCCGAAGTCTTCGATAGATCGCGCGCTTTGTCTAAGCCCTTCGCGATGTCGCCTGCCATAAACCCGAACTCTTCATCGTTGCCGACGATCATGTCGCAGTGGGCCGCAGCTCTACTCAACACGTCTGAGGCAACTTCGGCCGACGGCCACGAATAGGGCCGATAATCCACATCGAAAATGATCGGCAGGCCTGCCTTTTTTGCCAAGGAAAATGCGTGAAAGGTTGCTGATCGTGATGGCTCTGCTGCAAAGACTGTTCCGGCGGTGATTAGCGCGCCAAAGCGGGAGTAATCAACAGCCTCGACGTCTGCTAAATCCATTTGAAAATCAGCAGCGCCGTTGCGGTAGATGACAGATTGATGCCCTTCGATGCGACTTTCATAGACCGCGAGCGAATTGCGATATTCGCCACCAACAGGATTTACGTAGGTTCCATCCACGCCATAATGCGCAAGTTGGTTGGTGCAATACCGCCCAATACTGTCATCTGAGACGCGCGTGACCAGTGCGGCCTGTCCGCCTAGTTTGCAAATCCCTGCCGCAATATTCGCGGACGAACCACCCAAGCCTGCATGAAACACGGTGGCGTCCTCTGTCGCTGTGCCTGGCGGATCAGCGAAGAAGTCCATTCCTGCGCGACCTACGATGATAAAGTTGTTGGCCTTGATGCCTTCTATCAACGCGGACATTCAGACCCCCTTTCGCTGACGGGGACGTGTTGCTTCCCAATCTTTGTGGGATTGTGTCACTTTTTCGCTGTCAGAAATATGAGGCGTGCCGACTTCCCACCACGCGTGCCCTCCGGTGGTCCAACCCTCGTAGGGGTCGACTTTCATGACGATGACATAGGTCTGATCTGATGCCTTGGCGCGCGCGAAAGCTTCCGGCAATCCTGAGGGGCTTTCCACCGTCTCCGCTACAGCACCTAGAGCTTGAGCATGAGCCTCGAAATCGACACGTATTTGGTTGGTCGCTGTTGGAGTGTCGGCGATCAAGTTATTAAAGCTCTCATTGCCGGTGTTGTTCTGCAGTTTATTGATGACGGCAAATCCGCCGTTGTCCAAGACCAGAACAATCATCTTCTTTTGAGTCAGAACAGACGAATAGATGTCCGAGTTCATCAGTAAGTATGATCCGTCTCCGGTAAAGACGATGGTGTCTTTGTCAGGCTCTGTTTCAGATTGCGCGATTCGTGCGCCCCAGCCCCCGGCGATCTCATAGCCCATGCACGAAAAACCGAACTCAACATCCACGGTGCCAATATCCAAGGTACGCCAATTCGCCGTCACCTCAGCTGGTAAACCGCCCGCCGCTGCGACGACACGATCACGTGGGTCACATGCGTCGTTTATCGCCCCAATCGCTTGTGCGTAAGACGCCGGGCCGTTGCCAATGCGGGTATTCTCGGACACGTAGTCGTCCCATTTACCTCGCTCCGTCCGAGCTTTGGCCGTCCAGTCCTCGGGCGTTGAGTAGTCACCCAACGCTGTGCTTAGCGCAAGAAGACCAAGCTTGGCATCCCCTACGACGGTCGCAGACATATGCTTCGCCGCATCATGGCGCGCTGCGTTTAGGCCGATGATCTTCGCGTGTTTGTCGAATGCCGTCCAAGAGCCGGTGGTAAAATCTTGCAACCGCGTTCCAACGGCGAGAATTACATCGGCTTCCTGAGCAATCGCATTTGCGGAGTCTGATCCGGTGACACCAAGAGGACCGATATTCAAATCATGGATCGCGACCATATTGGCCCGTCCCGCAATCGTTTCGACAACTGGAATGGAATGTACTTCAGCAAAATGGGTCAGCTCCGCTACTGCGCCGGAATACTGGACACCGCCGCCTGCGATAATCATCGGACGCTTCGCGCTTTTCAATAAGCTGGCCGCCTCTGTCACTTCGTCGGCATCAGGGGATTGCCTGCGGATTCGGTGAACATGATCTTCAAAAAACGCCAATGGATAGTCGTAGGTCCAGCCTTGCACGTCTTGGGGGAGGCCAAGAAATGCAGGGCCACAATCTGCCGGATCAAGCATCGTGTTCAATGCAGCCGGTAGGGACTGCATAATTTGGGCCGGATGAGTGATCCTATCCCAAAAGCGACTTACCGCCTTGAACGCATCATTCACGCCAAGCGTCGGATCGCCGAAATGCTCAAGTTGTTGCAGCACCGGATCGGGCAAACGTGTGATAAAGGTATCCCCGCACAGCATCAAAACAGGCAAACGGTTGGCGTGGGCCAAAGCCGCGCTTGTCAAGAGGTTGGCCGTACCCGGACCGGCGGACGCCGTACAGAACATGAAGCGACGGCGCAAATGTGCTTTGGCGTACGCGGCAGCGGCGAACCCCATGCCCTGTTCGTTTTGACCGCGATAGAGTGGCAGCTTGTCTTGATGATCGTGAAGAGCTTCACCAAGGCAGGTTACATTTCCGTGGCCAAATATGCCAAATCCACCGCCGCAGAGTCGCGTTTTCTTGCCTTCGATCTCAATATATTGAGCAGCCAAATAGCGCAAAATTGCTTGCGCTACTGTCAAAGTGATTGTGCCGCCTGCCTGTGTCACAACGCTTTCTCCACATCATGGTCTATGTTTTGTATATGCGCGCAAATAATGTGTATTGACCTGCGCCCCAAAACAAGGATAGCCGTTTTGCAACCGGTTGCAACGTAATTCTTCGCGGAGTCTAGTAAAGTGGATGAAATCAGGATCGGAATTGTTGGCGGTGGCTATATGGGAAAAGCCCATGCTGTCGCCTATGCAGCTGTTGGCGGTATTTTCGATACGCCTTTGCGCCCCATTCTAGAAATGGTTTGCGCATCATCGCCGGAATCAGCTGAACGCTACCGCAAATCCTTTGGTTTCAAAAGGGCCACTGCAGATTGGCGAACGCTGGTCGACGATGAACTAGTCGACGCAATTGTTATCGCATCTCCGCAAAGTACGCATCGCGCGATTGCGGAGGCGGCCTTTTCGCTTGGCAAACCGGTCTTTTGTGAAAAGCCCCTTGGCGCATCTCTAGGGGATAGTCGCGCAATGCTTGCCGCGGCGGACCGGTCAGGCTGTGTCAACATGGTCGGGTTTAACTATATCCGCACCCCAGCGTCCCAATATGCGCGCCAGTTGATTGACAGTGGTCGGATTGGTGAGGTCACGTGGTTTCGCGGCGAACATACCGAAGACTTTCTCGCCGACGCTGAATTACCCGTAACATGGCGCACAGACGGCGATGCAAACGGAACAATGGGCGACCTCGCGCCTCATATGATCAACGCCGCACGTGCACTGATCGGCCCTATCACCTCGTTGATTGCCAGTGTTGAGACGGTCCATAGCAAGCGGCCCGGCGGGACAGTTACCAATGACGATCAGGCACAAATGATGTGCCGGTTTGAAAACGGGGCGCAGGGGCATCTGTTCTTCAGCCGCGTCGCGACCGGGCGAAAAATGGGCTATGCCTATGAGATACACGGGACCAAAGGCGCGATCCGCTTTGACCAAGAAGATCAAAACGCGCTGCATCTTTACACGATGGATGGGCCGGAGGCAGAGCGGGGGTTCCGCAAAATCTTGACCGGCCCCGCTCACCCAGACTACCTGCCATTTTGCCAGGGGCCTGGGCATGGCACAGGGTATCAGGATCAAATCATAATAGAGGCGCACGACTTTCTACGTGCCTTACATGAAAAACGAAATATTTGGCCTACCTTCGCCGAAGGTATGGAGGTCAATAGAGTCGTAGATGCAGCGCTGTCTTCAAGTCGGAAAAGAGCTTGGGTCGACATCGCGGACTATTAATATGAGGGTTACAACATGATCAAAATCGGGAATGCACCCTGCTCTTGGGGCGTGGAATTTGCGGATGACCCGCGCAACCCAGCGTGGCGTAAGGTCCTTCAGGAAAATGCGGACGCCGGGTTCACTGGGATTGAATTGGGGCCGGTTGGCTTCATGCCCGAAAACCCTTCCTTGCTGTCCGAGGCGTTGGAGGAATTCGGGCAAGAACTGGTGGGTGGTGTCGTATTCCGCCCCTTCCATGATCCTGAACAATGGGATGACGTAATGGATGGGGCTGTGCGCACGTGCAAAGCACTCAAGGCGCACGGCGCTGAGCATCTTGTATTGATCGACAGTATTTCGCCTCGCCGTGCACCGACTGCTGGTCGTGCCCATGAGGCCGAGCAGATGGACAAAGCCGAGTGGTCCGCATTTCGCGATAGGATCGCGACGATCGCAAAGATGGGATCTGAGGAATATGGGCTAACCGTCGGGATGCATGCACATGCTGGTGGTTTCATCGACTTTGAGCCGGAGCTGGAGCGCCTGCTTGACGAAGTGGACGACTCTATCCTCAAGATTTGCTTTGACACAGGCCACCACTCCTACGCCGGATTTGACCCTGTCGCATTTATGAAGCGGCATATCGACCGGATCAGCTATATGCACTTCAAAGATATTGATCCCAAAGTGAAGGCAGACGTTGTTGCCAAACGCGCCGACTTTTACGATGCGTGCGGTCAAGGAATCTTCTGCAATTTGGGCGACGGTGACGTCGATTTCCCTGCTGTCCGTCAAGTGCTACTCGACAGCGGCTTTGATGGGTGGTGCACAGTTGAGCAAGACTGTGATCCGGAGGGCGACACCTCGCCGATTGATGATGCCAAATTGAACCGGGGCTATCTAGAATCCATCGGCTTTAAAGGAGCCTAAGCCATGACAAAACTGAAATGGGGTATGATCGGCGGCGGCGAAGGCAGCCAAATTGGGCCAGCTCACCGTTTGGGCTCAGGGCTCGATGGATTGTTCGAATTCAGCGCAGGTGCGTTGGACCACCGTGCTGAACAAGGTATCGACTATGGTCAACGCCTTGGCCTCGGTGATCGTGCTTACGGGTCGTGGCAAGATATGCTTGAAGGCGAAAAAAACCGTGAGGACCGCGTTGATTTGGTCACTGTCGCGACGCCTAATTCCACCCACTTTGAGATTACCAGAGCATTCCTCGAAGCCGGTTTTCATGTTCTGTGTGAAAAGCCGATGACCATGACCGTTGAAGAGGGTCAAGAGATTGTGAAAATTGCCCAGAAATCAGGCAATATCTGCGCGGTGAATTACGGCTATTCCGGTTATTCTCTGGTGCGTCATATGAAGGCAATGATTGCGCGCGGCGATATCGGGAAAGTGCGGTTGGTAAATGCTGAGTTTGCGCATGGCCATCATGCGGATGCTGCCGATGCAGACAACCCGCGCGTGCGCTGGCGGTATGATCCCGCGCAGGCTGGTGTTTCAGCACAGTTCGCTGACTGCGGCATCCATGCGATGCATATGGCCAGTTTTGTAACCGGCCAAGAAGTGACACAGCTTTCCGCTGATACAGTGTCTTGCATTGAGGTACGTACTCTCGAAGACGATGCAATGGTCAACTTCCGTATGGATGGCGGGGCCGTGGGGCGTTTATGGACCTCCTCCATTGCCATTGGGCGCCAGCACGGGCTTGGAATTCAGGTTTTTGGCGAAACTGGTGGGCTGCGCTGGAGCCAAGAACAGCCCAACCAGCTATATTATATGCCGCTGGGCGAACGCCTACAGATTATCGAGCGCGGGGAGGCCAATCTTTCTCCGGAAGCGGATCGTACAACCCGCGTCACGATCGGTCATGCCGAAGGGATGCCGCTGGCATTCGCCAACATCTACAAAGATTTGGCCGAGGCGATTGGTGCGCGCAAGGACGGCCGTGAAATGGACCCCGCTGCCAACCTATATCCGCGTGCTGAAGACGGTCTGCGTTCGATGGCGGCCGTTGTGGCTGTTGCCGAAAGCGGCAAGGAAAACGGCGCATGGCTTGATGCCAGACCGCCAATGTTTCGCTAATTTGGGTGAATTGGGTTAATTTCGGCGTGGTCTGAGCGTTCCACGCTCAACCACCGAACAATCAAAAAGACGGGCTTGGGGCGGGATATCTTGATCTTGCACCAAGGCCGCCACGCGTTCGATTGATGCAGCAATAATTTCCGGAAATGGATTGTGAATTGTCGTCAAATTGATGTTGGCCCAGCTGGCCATTTTCATGTCATTGAGGCCGATCAGTCCCACATCCGCTGGCACCCGCAATCTCGCCGATTGCAACGCAGACAGCGCGCCAATGGATAACACGTCATCGGCGCAGAAATAGGCTTGTGCAGGATCGGATTTCAAAAGCCGCGTCATCTCGCTATGGCCCGCTTCAAAGGAGTAAGCGTTTGCGAAACTTGTCGTTGCTGACATGCCTTTATGCAACGCTACTTCTGATAAGAACCCCTTTTCCCGATCAAGGGTCGAAGTCGCATCAGCGGGACCACCCAAGAACCCGACTTCAGTATATCCGCGTTCTATCAATGTGCGGGCCGCTAGCCTGCCTGCGGCGATGTTGTCGATGCCAAGAACATCAACATCAGGTAGGGCAGAATGTCTGCCAAATGAATGGACCGCTGGAACGCCTGCATCGCGGAACGCTTTGGCGAATGCCGGTGGTAGCGTCGACGACGCCACAATAACCCCGTCAACCGAATACTGGCGTAACATTCTGATTGAGGCGTCCGGGTCAGTTTCATCCGTCAAATTGACCAACAGCGGACGCAGGTCGCGCTGCTGCAGTCCGCGCGTAAATAGGTCGAACACCTCTAGAAAAACCGGATTGTGAAAGTTGTTCGACACCAACCCGATCATTTTGGTGCGCCCGGTCGTGAGAGAAGAGGCAAGCGCGTTGGGGCTGTAGCCCAAAGCGGTCGCCGCGCTCATAACCTTTTTTCGTGTTTTAACTGATACCGACGCCCCTTCGGTATAGGTCCGCGACACAGCGGAGCGCGACACACCAGCCAGTTCGGCGACATCTTTCAATGTAACGGCCATGCCCGCGCTCCCCTTAGTCTTTGGGAGCAGCAGTATAATCTATGGTGGCAAATCGCCATCCACAAACCACGCTAATCCCCAAGAAGATGATGCCCCACATGGGTGCGCCCGCAGACATCTCAAACAGTCCCCAAACCGCGGTTATCACTACGACAAGGACGCGTATCCAAGGTGGTGCGAAAAAGGGGTCTGTCAGATCAAATAGTTTTCTCACGCTGCCCCTTCATACTCTGCGCCTGTTTTTGCCCCTGTGATGTAGGCTACGACATCTTGGCCGTCTGTTTCATCCTTGTTCAGGTTTGCAACGATCCGACCTCGGCGAAAGACGATGATCCGGTCAACCAGATCAAACACCTGACGCATGTTGTGAGATACCAGAATAAGACTCTCGCCTTGTTTTTTCAGGGTGCGGATGATGTTTTCCACCTGCTCAGTTTCTTGAACGCCCAAAGCAGCGGTTGGCTCGTCCATGATGGTGAGCTTGGACGCGAATGTGGCCGTGCGCGCAATCGCAACACATTGCCGTTGGCCCCCGGACATATTGGCGATGGTGTTGCGGATGTTGGGGATTTTCACGCCAGTCTTCTCGAGGCCAGCCATTGTATCCTCACGCATCGCCTTATAGTCCAAAACCCGAAATGGGCCGAGGAAGTTGAACTTTGTCTTCTCACGTCCGAGGAACAGGTTGTCCGGCACGTTAAGGTCATCAGCCAAAGCTAGAGTTTGGAATACGGTTTCGATCCCGGCTTCACGCGCATCCAAAGGCCCGGCAAAATTCACATCGTTTCCGTCAAAGGTCACGGTGCCGCGTGTGCGTTGCTCAACTCCGGTGATTTGCCGTACGAAGGTCGATTTCCCCGCGCCGTTGTCACCCATGATGGCAACGTGTTCGCCGTTTTTGAGAACAAAGTCTGCGTCCTCAAGCGCATGGACGCCGCCATAGTGCTTGGTTAGGCCTTTGGTTTCCAGAATGATGTCTGACATGTCTTGATCTCCCCTAAGCCCGAGCCGCAGCGCGTTTTTGTTGCCACTGATCAAGCGCAACCGCGCCCACGATGATACAGCCAAGCACCATTTCTTGATAGAATGCGCCAAGGCGTAGGAACGTAAAGCCTGATGTGATTACGCCGATAATCAGCGCGCCGATCACCGTCCCGACGATGGAGCCACGCCCACCAAAGAGCGATACGCCGCCAATAACCGCCATTGCGATTGCATCAAGCTCGTAGGACAGGCCCATGCCCGATTGCGCGGTCAGGTTCTTGGACGTTAAAATCACGGCTGAGAGGCCCGCAAGCATACCGGCAATCGCATAAACCAAAACCAGATGGCGCGGCACGTTTATGCCCGACATACGGGCTGCAGCCTCGTTAGAGCCGATGGCAAACGTGTGCTTGCCGTAGAGGGTGTAATTCATCACGAGGTGAAAAAGCAGCGCAAGGGCAAGGAAGATAATCACAGGATTCATACCCGCGCCGATCACGGCATATGCTTCTGTTGGAAACGACACTGGGTTGCCCGAGGACCACCACTGCGCCACGCCACGCGCGAAAAGCATCATGCCCAATGTGGCAATGAAAGGCGGAATGCGTGAATAGGCGACTAGGATGCCGTTAATTATGCCCGCGATAATCCCGCAACCAAGGCCGACCATCACCGGAACAATGACGGGTAGGTCAAGGAATGCCGGACCAAAGATCGCCTTTGGGTTTGGGGCACCGTTCACTTCAGCAACCTGCGCGAAGCTCATGGCAATCATAGCCGTGGCTCCAAGCACGGAGCCGGACGACAGGTCGATGCCCGCGGTGATAATCACCTGCGTTACACCCAGAGCGATGATGCCAACGATGGCCACCTGAATAATGATGATGCGCAAACGTGCTTCGTTGAAAATGCTGTCGAAGCGATCGTTGGTGTCGAACAATAGGCTTTGTCCGACAAAGACTGCGCCTAGAATTTCAAAGATTATGACGATGAGAATGAGGGCTGCCAGAACGTTTAGCTCGTTCGGCCATTGCCGCTTGGATTTGTCGAAGGTCAGGCCGCCTGTGCCTTGACTTGTATCTGACATCGTTTCAGCTCCCCCGATGCGTCAATTAAGAAGTAATGTACCGGGGCGCAGCAAAATGCGCGCGCCCCGGCGTGTATAAATTTGCCGGCTTACGGTAGGAATTCACCGATGTTCTCTGGTGTGACCAGCTTGAACGGAATGAAGACAGCCTTATCGACGTCTTCGCCATTGATCAGAGCGATAGCAGTATCGATGGAACCTGCACCCTGACCTGCGAGGTCTTGGAACACGGTTACATCCATCTCGCCTGCCTGCATGGACACCAGTGCATCGGATGTTGCGTCAACCCCTCCGACGACCACGTCGTCCATGGAGATGCCAGCGGCCTTCATCGCTTGGATTGCACCAATCGCCATTTCATCGTTGTTGCCGAAAACAGCGTCAAACGGCTCGCCCGATGAAATCCAGTTGGTCATGAGGTCTTGGGCTTTATCGCGCGACCATTCAGCGGTTTGCTTGTCGATCAACGTGATGAAGTTACACATGTCCATTCCGATAACGTCTTCGAAGTCTTTCGACCGTTGAACGGCAGCTTGGTTGGACAGCTGTCCCATCAGCATGTACGCCCTTGCACCACCAGACTTACCTTGTGCGCGCAGATCTTGGCACATGCGGAATGCGGCCAACGTGCCAGACTCAATCTCGTTGGATGCTACAAACGCTTGTCCATCGGGCAGCGTGGCCATGTTGATTGGTTGACGGTTGACGTAAACTAGTGGAACGCCAGCAGATGCGGCAGCGGCTGACATGGCCTCGGTCGCGTTGGTATCAACGGCGTTCACGATGATCGCATCGACGCCAGATGCGATGAAGTTGTTGATCTGGTCAAGTTGCTTCGCCACGTCGTCTGTCGCGTCTTCAACTTGCAGGCTCACACCGTCAAGCTTGGCCTCGTGTGCTGCCATACCGTTGCGCATTACGGTCAACCCGTTGTCGTCGAAACGAGCAACCGAAACACCGATTTGCTGTGCGAACGCACCTGTGCTCATCAGTGCTGTCAGGCCAGCGGCCAAAACGAACTTTTTCATTGGTTTCCTCCCAAAATCGTGCCCGGCGCACGGTTCATTAATGCCGGGGCCCCAAGAAAGGGCGTTTACTTCATCCTTCTACGCCGCCAGTTCGGCCACATTCGAAGTTATGAAAGCTGTTGATGCCGACAATGCAGATGTCGGATCGATCAATTCATGCACATCTGGTGCAAATGCCTCGAACGAAAGCGGGCCCGAGTAGCCCTGTCTTCGCAAATGTGAAATCTGATCAATGCTGCCCAGACGATCATTGCTATCGATTAGCCCGCGATGTGCATCGATCATGTTGCGGGTTGCGACGGTCGGATCAGCGACGCCAGAAATATGAACCATTCTGGTCGCGTCCGCGAAATACGCAGCCTCTCCGGACAGGGCGTGATGAAATGTATCGTGGATCAGGGCAAAGCAATCTGGACGCCCCATATCCTCCAGCACGGCCATCGCATCACCCTTTTGGCGCAGGCTGCTATTGGAAAAGCCCAGCGGCTCTATCAGTGCGGTGATACCGTTATCTTCCAACATCGGCCTAAGCGCATTCAAAGCGTCACGGAGCAAGGCGCGTTGCATTGCACGATCAATTGGCATCTCTGCCACGCGAGGGATCAAAGCAATCGCCTCTGCTCCACATTCCTGGGCGGCGCGCGCAAGGCTTAGCGCCGCATTCCGTGTTTGAGTGGTGTTATCATTAAAGGCGTAAACTTCGGCTAATACAAAAATACTGAGGCCCCGAACGCAGGCTTCGTCGCGTATTTCTGCAGGGCTTCGTCCATCAAAAATCTCGGATGCAAGGTCGTTGCGCAGCTCTACGCCTACGCATCCCAACGACTTAGCGGCGTCCAAAACCTCAACGGTGGATGACGCGGGCATTGTCATATGATTGAGACACATCGGTGGCATTGCTTTGAGATATTCCTCCATGATTCGAGGATCACTTTAGAGTGGTTGGGAATTTTTGCAACCGGTTGCATGATGTCAGAACCTGCACCGCTGAGTTGGAATGGAAGTTAACCGGTCGCGAGCGATTGCGCCGATGTTTGGCGCTTTGCGTTGCAGGTGGCTCTGCCGTTACGGCAGGTGAATTGACAATTGCAACCGTGAACAACGGTCCCATGATCGAAATGCAAACGCTGACGTTAAAGCTCGAAGAGGCCAACCCGGCACCACAGTGAACCGGCTCATCACTTTGATCAGAGTTCTGGGCCGAGAGTTTAAGAGCGTAGCCCGGCCGCGTCCGTTGGCGCCGTTAGAATAAGTGAGTGCATTTCTTAACTGCGCTGGACTTGCAGAACCGCGGACGTTGTCGATGCTGATCACGACCGGTCGCACGGATTGAGGAACCTGACTCGGTCGCTCGACGCGCATGCTTACCCAGTTATTCACGCAGCTGTGAGAATGTCGTCGTTGACCCTCCACCAAGTGGAAGGTGTAGCAAGTAAGATCACGACTTGGATGTTTATAACCATGCGGATTCTGTTATCATCATGGGCTATGTCCAAGAGTTTCAACGTGCCAATGGTATCAACTTGCAGCGAGAATAGGATACGACATATGAAAGCCATTCTACTTGCCGGGCTTGTAAGCATCTGGGCTGTGGTCGCCTCTGCACATTCGCCGCTAATGGCAACGACGCCCGCCAACGAAGCCACCCTTGCGGAAATACCTACCGAGATCGCGCTGATCTTCAAAAATAACATTCGGCTGACGCGGGTTACTTCTGCGCATGAGAATGGGGATCCCATGAAAGTGGAAATTAGCTCCCAAACCAAATTTGCGACCGATTTCCTGCTGCCGTTTAATGGGGTGGAGCGTGGCGATTACATTATTGAATGGCGGGGACTTGGCGAGGATGGCCATGCCTTGAACGGCAGCTTCGTCTTTACGGTTAAATAGCGGATGCCCGACCTTTGGGGGATCGCTGCAATCGTTGCAAAGTTCGGGCTCTATCTTGGGATATTCACGGCGGCGGGAACGGTTTTCACCGCCGTGATCTTCCGGCTAGTTAGGTATCGCGGCGTTGCGTGCGGTTTTGCTTGTATCGGGCTGGTCTCAGCCTTGATGTCATTCTTTCTTCAAGGGGCAATGTTGACCGGGGATGCGTCGGGTTTGAGTGACCCAGAAATGCTGGGTCTGCTTTGGCAAACCCCATCCGGCACGGCGTTGATGTATCGAATGGCGGGGCTGGGCCTACTGATTGCGGGGCTTTTCGCTGGGCGGATCGGGCTGGTGGGATCAGCTAATGGTGGTGTTTTGGCAATATGGTCGTTCAACCACATTGGGCACGTCGCGGGCCAGAACGCGTTGCTGCTTGACCTAGCGCTGATGTTGCACTTGTTAGTCGCTGCGTTTTGGATAGGTATCCTGATGCCGCTTAGAAGGCTGGCGAGGTCCCGTGAAACGGCTGATGTCGCAGCGTCTGTTGGGCATCGGTTCGGGCAGATCGCCTCAGTAGCGGTTCCGATCCTGATCGTCGCTGGCGTGTATATGGGCTATGTTCTGGTTGGTTCCGTCTCGGCATTATTTGGAGCGGCTTACGGTCAGGCGATAATAATCAAGCTGACGCTTGTGGGGATACTTCTGGCTTTGGCTGCTTTGAACAAACTGCGCTTTGTCCCGGGCTTGCAGGCTGGGGATGAAAGCGCGGCGCGCAAACTTGCCAAGGCGATCACATTCGAATGGATCATTGTGTTGCTGATCCTTGCCACGACAGCTGTACTCACCACGTCCCTAACGCTTCCAACCTAAGATGCCTGGTGGCCTCCGCAGCCAAAGTAATGGCCGTCTGAACCTCAAACGAAGTTGATATGCTTGTTCAGCGGTAACTCACGGATACGCTGGCCAGTTGCAGCGAATATGGCATTGGCCAGGGCAGGGGCGGCAGGTGGCACGCCGGGTTCGCCTATGCCCCTGATTTTAGACGCGTTGGACAGTGCTTTCACTTCGATAACTGGTGTTTGATACAAGCGCATGCCCTCGTAGGCGTGAAAGTTGTCCTGCTGTGGCGCGTGGTTCTCGTAAGTCAGCTCAGCATTCATAGCGTGGCCGAGGCCGAAGATAACGCCGCCGAAAACCTGTGCTTCAAAGTTTGTGGGATCAAGCACTGGTCCGCTATCGACTACGCAAAAAACCTTGTCGATTTTGATGCCTGCGTCAGTTTTCGTGACTTCAATCACTTGTGCGACGGGCACCCCGAACGACATGCAAAACGCAACGCCTCGGCCTCGGTTTTCTCCTGGAGTTGATCCATCCCACCTAGACATGTCGCCGACGGTTTCCAATACCTTGCGCGATGCGTCATCTAGGCATAGCCGGATGCGTTCGGCCAACGGATCCACGCCTGCTGCGTGGATCAGCTCGTCAAGGAAGCAGTCATGGAAGAACCCGTTGCCTGACGCTCCGACCGAGCGCCATGATGAGACAGGTACCATGTCCGGCGCGCGGTAACCCGTGACGCGGTAGTTCGGAATATCGAAAGGTTGATCCCATGACCCAGTGGTAATCGTCGCATCTGGGCCGGGGATGGTCGTCCCTGTTAAGCGTCCAAACCAATTGGGCGTCAACGCGGATTGGCTGACCGAGAGATCGAATGTATCAACTTTTCCGTCTGCGACCTTGCCACGTCCGCGCGAGACGGCGGCGGGGCGAGGGTAGTCGTGCGTCATATCCTCCTCGCGCGACCACGTCATTTTCACGGGTGTGCCTTTGACTGCCATGGCCAGCTCGACGGCTTGCTCTACATGGGTCATTTCCAGCTTGTGACCGAAACTGCCGCCCATGGGCTGAACGTAGACAAAGACTTGCTCCTCATCGAGGCCGGTGAGTTGCGCGGCTTTGTTGCGGATGAAAAGTGGAATTTGCGTGCCGGTCCAAATTTCGCACGCGGTATTGGTAACGCGCGCAATCGCGTTCATGGGCTCCAGCGGTGCGTGGGCCAAATAGGGGATGCGGTAGGTGGCTTCGATTACTTCGCCCCGTTCGAGCGCGCCGCTTACGTCGCCTTCATCGCGCTGTCGGTGGTCGTACATGTCTTCATTGTCGACGGCTTTCTCGAGGATATCGAACATCTCAATCGAGCTTGCGGGATAGGGGCCAGCGCTCCACTCGCACTCGATTGCGTTGACCGCTTGAAACGCGCGCCATGTATTATCTGCGATGACGCCCACGCCATGTTTGATTGGCACAATTTTTTGAACCCCGCGCATGGCCTCAGCGGCAGAGGCATTGAAGCTAAGTAAATCGCCCCCGATCCCGGGGTTCGCGCGGACGGAGGCGTAGACCATGCCCTCGACTGCGTAGTCGATGCCATAGATCTCGGTGCCTGTGCACTTAGCGACCATATCAAGGCGTTTGGCATTCACCTTGCCCAAGAGACGCCATTCACTGGGATCGCGGAGTGTGACATCCGTGATCGGATCAATCGTTGCTGCGTCGGCCGCAAGATCGACGTAGGAGATTTGAGTGCCGTCCGGCAGGATCACCCGTCCGGCGTCGGTCTTAAGCTCAGTGCGAGAGACACCCGCGCGCTGGGCGGCAGCCTCTTTGAGCGTTTCGCGAGCAACGGCCCCCGCCATTCTCAGTTTGATGTAGCTATCAGGTACTGTGGATGATCCACCCGTTACCTGCATCTGAAAAATCTTGGCGGGCACGGCCATGAAACTGCGCATCGTTTCGGCGACGGCCCCCTGATCATAAGCTGGAAAGGGCACACCTTCCTGTAGAACCGCGCTGTTGAAGTAAGCGGGACCAGGCATGCCGGGGCTGATGGTTGCTGTTACCGGATCAATGTCTAACTCCTCTGCGATCAGGCTCGCTTGTATTGAGTAAGAGCCTTGGCCCTTATCAGCGCGAGGCGTGATAAGCGTGATCCCGTTTGCCTCAATCTTGACGTAAGGCGTAATAGCGGCCTCGCCATCTGCGAGGTCTTGCAGGAGGGGGTTTGGTATAGCGCGTTTCGCTAGGTAAGTGCCGAAGGCCACCCCACCTACGATGGTCGCGGATCCGATCAAAAACGTGCGGCGAGCGATTTTTCCAGCTTGGCTCATGAGCTATGTTCCGTTCAGCTTGGCGGCGGCGGATTTCACTGCCGCGCGGATTCGTGGGTAGGTACCGCACCGGCACAGATTGGCAGACATTGCGTCGTCAATATCGTCATCCGTGGGGCGAGAGTTGGTATCCAAGAATGAGGCCGCTGACATAATCTGCCCAGACTGGCAGTACCCGCATTGTGCGACCTGATGCTCGATCCAAGCCTCTTGGACGACATGAAGTGCAGCACGCGTTCCCAAGCCCTCGATGGTTGTGACTACACCGTCCAAATCACCGATTTCCAATTGGCAGGAGCGGACGGCTTCTCCGTCTATATGGACCGTGCAGGCCCCACATTGCGCGATGCCACAACCGTATTTTGGGCCAGTGATACCAAGCTCGTCGCGCAACACCCACAGCAGCGGCATCTCGGGTTCAACGTCAACCTCGTGGTCGGTGCCATTTACTGTCAATTTCATCGAAGAACTCCTAATCTTCAGCGTCGAATTACTATAGCCCAAATAGGCGATAGTGGGAGTTGCAGTTCGTGCCGATGACGTAACGTATCATGCGTATTCGAGTTTGGCTGTGTGACAAGACGGTCTAAGGACTGCACCAACGTCTTGGTCTATTCGTCGAAGTCGACTTGGCCAATCATCGGAAGGTCGGTCACACATTGCCCGCACAGCGGCGATGCGCGCGTTTCGCTGGAGGGGATGAACCTGAATCATCGTGCGGACGGTGGATCGATCATCAACTTCTCCTCGATCAGCTACATGATGGGGAATGCGGGTTATCCGTCTTACACCACGGCAAATTCCGGTTTGACTGGCATGACCCGCTCGCTGGCGCGTGAGTTTGGTCCGGACCGAATTCGCGTCAATGCTTTGGCACCTGGCTGGGTTCTGACGGAGAAACAATTGGATATGTGGGCTACCCCCGATGCGCTTGCGGCTCATTTGGAGCGGCAATGTCTGAAGGATCATTTAGCCCCGCGCGATATTGTTGACACGACACTGTTTCTTGCCTCCGATGCCAGTCGTATGATGACGGGACAGGCTGTTGTGGTGGATGGTGGCGTTGTCATGACTGGCTAGGCAGATAGCGCCTTTCATGGCGATGACTGGATATTGCCGATCTTCGGATCACTTACGTCTCAACAAAGGGAGCAACACTTATGAGCCGAGAAATCATAGCAATTCTGCGTGGAGTGAAACCAAGTGAGGTTCTTGAAATCGGTCAAGCCCTCGTTGCAGTTGGTATTGATCGGATTGAGGTGCCTTTGAACTCACCCGATCCATTGCACTCAATCAAGATTTTAGCAAAGGGATTGGCCGGGCAGGCAACGTTGGGCGCCGGCACGGTCTTAGACGCGGCACAAGTTGTGGATGTGCACAATGCGGGCGGCACGCTAGTCGTCTCACCAGACTGCAATCCGGCTGTGATTGAGAAGACCAAAGAGCTGGGAATGCTATCTTACCCCGGCGTTGCCACGCCTACAGAGTGCTTCACCGCGCTGCGCCACGGGGCGGACGGGCTGAAGTTTTTTCCTGCATCGTTGATTGGGCCCTCTGGCCTTGCTGCAATTTCAGCAGTTCTCCCGAAAGGCACCAAAACCTATGCCGTGGGCGGCGCTGATCCGTCTAATTTCGCCGACTGGTTTCGTGTTGGTGTGACAGGTTTCGGTATCGGCTCAGGTATCTACAAGCCGGGACTTACTGCTGATGACGTTGCCACGAGGGCGCTGGAAATCGTCGCCGCCTACGACGCTGGCAAGGCATAGCTCGACTATGAAACGGACCCTCGGTACATGCTACTATCCGGAGCACTGGTCCCGAGAGATATGGGAGGTCGACGCGCGGCGGATGGCAGAGGCCGGTCTGACGTGGGTCAGGATTGGCGAGTTTGCATGGTCGCGCATAGAGCCATCGCGCGGCGCGTATAGTTTTGATTGGCTGGATGACGCGATCAGCGTTCTTGGTGAGGCTGGATTGAAGGTGGTCTTGAGCACCCCGACTGCCACGCCGCCGCGTTGGATGCTTGATCGACATCCTGAAATGCTGGCCGTTGACGTAGATGGGCGCGCAAGGAAGTTTGGCTCGCGCCGCCACTACTGCTTCAGCCACGAAGGTTACAAAGCTGAGTGCGCTCAAATCGTGGCCAAATTGGCGGAACGCTATGGTCGAAACCCGTCTGTGGCCGCGTGGCAAACAGACAATGAATACGGCTGCCATGACACAACATTATCTTATAGTGACATGGCCCGGCATGCTTTTCGTGGGTGGTTGCGAGCACAGTATCCGGGGCAGGGGAATGACGGGGATATTGAGGCGCTCAACAAGGCGTGGGGCAATATTTTTTGGTCGATGGAATACAACGACTTTGATCAAATTGACCTACCCAACCTGACTGTGACTGAGCCCAACCCGTCGCATGTTTTGGACTTTCGGCGTTTCAGTTCTGCTCAGGTTGTTGCTTTCAACAAACTCCAGGCAGATATCATTCGGGCGTATTCTGATGCGCCGATCGCACATAATTACATGGGTCGCATTACTGACTTTGACCATTTTGCGATTGGTGACGACCTCGATATTGCGAGTTGGGACAGCTACCCGCTCGGCTTCTTGGAAGACCGCATCGAAGCTGCCCCAAGCTATAAACGTGCGTATGCGCGGCAAGGCGATCCCGATTTTCAGGCTTTCCACCATGATTTGTACCGCGCTGTAGGCAAAGGGCGTTGGTGGGTCATGGAACAGCAACCCGGTCCCGTAAACTGGGCGCCCTACAACCCCGAACCGTTGCCGGGAATGGTTCGTTTATGGACTTGGGAAGCATTTGCGCATGGTGCCGAGGCAGTATGCTATTTCCGCTGGCGTCAGGCTCCGATGGCACAAGAGCAGATGCATGCCGGCTTGTTACGCCCCGACAGTGTTGCGGCACCCGCACTTGCTGAAGCTGAACAGGTTTACCGTGAGATTGCTGATGCGCCGGAGGTTACCTCGTATCAGTCACCAGTTGCGTTGATTTTTGACTACGAAGCGGATTGGGCTTGGGCCATTCAACCGCACGGTCTGGGGGCGAGTTACTTTGACCTGGTTTTTGATACCTACCGTGCCCTTCGCGCCCTTGGCTTGTCGGTAGACATCCTGCGTCAGAACGCTGATTTTACAACGTATAAGGTCATCTTGGCACCTGGCCTTATGCACATGAGTGACGCGTTGAAGGGAGCTCTTCGAGCAAGTGGCGCAACTGTAGTTTTAGGTCCAAGAAGCGGCGCAAGAGACTCGAGTATGCGCATCCCGGTTCCGTTGCCTCCGGCCGTTCCGGGACTGGATGTGCTGGTGTCTCGTGTTGAAAGCCTGCGCCCTGATATGCAGATTCCGCTCAAATCCGGTGGCACGATTACACGTTATCACGAAGTGCTGGAAGGTGATGCAGAGGTTATCGAAGAGACGGACGACGGCCAGCCAGCCATAGTCTCAGGGGATTGTTTTATCTATGTTTCTGGCTGGCTTGATGCCGCTGCGATGAAACGTGTCTTTGGCACCGTATGTGAACGTGCTGGTATTGACGTAGTGAATATGCCCGACGGTCTACGCCGGCGACAAACCGGGCATGAGATGTTTTGGTTTAACTATAGTACCGCGCCAATTGACGCCTTTGGCACGACCTTTCAGGCGGCATCCGTCACAAGGGAAATGCTCTAGAAAGGCAGGTTTGCGTCCGATGTGCGAAGTCACGCTTTTTCGGAGAAAACATCCTTTGGAGTATGCAGCCTCAGATGTCGGATGAATGCTCTTGCGACGCGAGATATCGGCCTTTGGTCGGGCGTGGCGAAGTAACTGCGATAAGCGATTTGTGACGCAAAAGGTCTGAACACGACGTCGTCGGCGCGGTATTGGACAATAGGAAAAGGATTAACAACGGTAAGGCCCAGACCCTCTTTCGCAAGGTCGACCGCAGCGATGGATGTTGAGACCTCTGCGACAATGCGGGGTTTGCTCCGGCATCCGTGTAGCACTTTTTCCAATTGCGCGCGGCGGGCATGGCGGTAGGTGAGCGCGATAATCGGTTGGCCGTCTAAATCCTCAGGGTGGATGGTGTCTCGCTTGGCCAAGGGGTGATCGCTGGCCATCGCGCATACTGCGCTGGAGGTGCGGAACAGCGAGAGTTTTACTCCGTCACGTGATAGCTCAACACCTGTGAACCCAAGGTCAAACCGATCCTCCAGAATGCCACGTATAACATCTTCTGACGATGCAACTTCGAGGCTTAGATAGAATTGGGGGTTTGTTTTCAGAAACGTTGCAATTTGATGGACAAGAAATCGATGCGCATAGGTTGGCGGGGCGACGATCCTCAGGGTTTCAGGCGCGGCGTCTGGTGGACCGTCTATTCGGTCCAGCGCAGAAAATAGTGGATCCAGCCGACGGTTCATCCGCATCGCCTCGTCGGTAGGGCGAAGGCGCCCGCCCTCGCGCTCGAACAGAATTCGCCCGGTGCGAGCTTCAAGACTGGCGATTGATCTGCTGATAGCAGACTGCGACAAGCCCAACCGTATAGCGGCCTTTGACGTTGTGCCGCTCTCCATCAAGGCACGCAGGGCCTGATATTCTGGCAGGCTATGCCAAGTTTTGGTCGCCATCTCAGCCTCTGCGAAAGTCTCATTCAGTTATGATTTAATATCATGTCATTAGCTGTGGTCCATGAGAATTACTGGAATAAGGTGGAACGGGAGCCTTGGGAGGGGAATTGTGAGCAATCTAGCATCACCGTTAGTGTTCGACGGGCATAACGATGTCTTGTTGAAGCTGTACCGCGCGGGTGGCGTGTCAGCATCCAAGAGTTTTGTGACTGGTCGTGATGGGGCTATCGATCTGCCATCTGCAACGCTGGGCGGTTTTGGCGGTGGCTTCTTTGCCGTCTATGTACCCTCTCCTGTTGATCTTGAGTTTAAGTTTGAGGAGATGGCGAAACCTACCTACGATCTGCCCCTTCCAGACCCGATTGACTGGGAAGACGCATTTCCGGTCGTAATGTCGCAAGCGGCGATCTTGTTCGACTTGGAGGCGCGCGGTGCTTTAACGGTTTGTAAGACTGCTGCGGAAATTCGCGCCACGTTGAGTAGTGGCAAAATGGCGGCAATATTCCACATTGAAGGTGCGGAAGCGATCGATGCGGAGTTGAACACGCTCGAAGTATTGTACCGCGCGGGTCTGCGATCCATCGGACCGGTTTGGAGCCGCTCCACAATCTTTGGACATGGCGTTCCGTTCCGTTACCCTAGTGAGCCAGACATTGGTCCCGGCCTGACAGACCATGGTTTGCGACTGGTGAAGCGCTGTGACGAGTTGGGAATAATGGTGGACTTGTCGCACCTTAATGAAGCAGGCTTCTGGGATGTGGCGCGGCATTCGTCGAAACCGCTTGTCGCAACGCACTCCAACGCCCACGCGATCTGCCCGCACAGTCGCAATTTGACTGACAAACAGCTGGCCGCGATCCGCGAAAGCGATGGCATGGTGGGGCTGAATTTTGCAGTGGCCTTCCTGCGGGATGACGGACGCATGCTGGCGGATGTGCCACTGGAGCAAATGCTTAGACATCTTGATCATTTGATCGAGCATCTGGGTGAAGACCGTGTCGGACTCGGCTCGGATTATGATGGAGCGGTTGTGCCGGAAGAGCTTACTTCTTGTGCAGGACTGCCAAAATTACGGCACGCGATGGCGAAACATGGCTACGACGATGCGTTGATAGCTAAACTTTGTCACGAAAACTGGTTGCGCGTGCTGGAAAAAACATGGGGGGCATAACCCCTTACGGCCAGACAGATTTCAGTGAAACGGAACAGGAGAGGTTCTAGAAATGAATGCTATAAACAAACTACTGACGAGCGCCGCAATCGGCCTAGCCGTCGGTGTGACATCGTTCTCGGCAATTGCCGAAACGCCAGCGAACATGTTGGTTATCGCCAACCGGATTGACGACGTTACCACAGTCGACCCGGCAGAAAGCTTTGAATTCGCCGGCTCTGACATCAGCCGCAATGTCTACAACCGTCTGGTCAATCTTGACCCGATGGATCTTGCAGCCGGTTATCAGCCTGACCTCGCAGAAAGCTGGGAAGTCTCCGAAGATGGCAAGACCATCACGTTCACCATGCGTGAAGGCGTGAAGTTCCATTCCGGCAATCCTGTGCGTGCAGAAGACGCTGCGTTCTCGCTGCAACGCGCTGTGATCCTGAATAAGACACCTGCGTTTATCCTTACGCAGTTTGGCTTCACACCTGAGAATGCAGCCGAAACCATCAAAGCCGATGGCAACAAGTTGATGATCACGACGGACAAGAAATACGCGACGTCCTTCGTGCTGAACTGCTTGACCGCAACCATCGGCGGGATCGTGGACAAAGAAGTTGTCATGGCCAACGAGGCCGATGGCGATATGGGCAACACCTGGCTCAAAACCAACTCCGCAGGCTCCGGCCCATACAAACTGGACGGATGGAAGCCAAATGAAAGCGTTACGCTATCCTCCAACCCGGACTACTACGGGGGTGCGCCGACCATGGAGCGCGTCATCGTTCGCCACGTGACGGAAAGCGCCTCGCAGCGCCTGCTGTTGGAGCGCGGCGATATCGACATTGCCCGTAACTTGAACCCCGAAGACATCGCAGGCGCTTCCAGCGCAGGTGGCGTCAAGATCGAGGATGAACTAAAGGGCCGCTTGATGTATCTGGCTCTGAACCAGAAACATCCGGTGCTGTCCAAGCCGGAGGTCCGTCAAGCGTTCAAATATCTGATCGACTATGAAGGTATGCGCGACAGCTTCCTGAAGGGGCAGTATACGATCCACCAGAACTTCTTGCCAGCGACCTATCTTGGCGCGTCGGATGAGAACCCGTTCTCCTACAACATTGAAAAGGCCAAAGAACTGTTGGCTGCTGCCGGTGTTGAAAACCTCGAGGTCGAGATTGGCGTTCGCGAGGCGCAAGAGCGTATCGAGATCGGCCAATCCTTCCAGAACGCCGCTGCACAAGCCGGGATCAAGGTGAACATCACCGTTGGTACTGCGAAGCAAATCCTCGCACGTTACCGTGCCCGCGAGCTGGACGTTTATCTGGGTGCTTGGGGGCCAGACTATCCTGACCCACAGACCAACGCAGGTACGTTTGCCTATAACCCAGACAACTCTGACGCAGCCAATGCGACTGGTTTGTTGGCTTGGCGCACGGGTTGGGATGCTGGTGGTTTGACCGAGAAGGTTGATGCCGCAGTAACCGAAGGTGACCGCGAGAAGCGGGTTCAGATGTATCTGGATATCCAAAAAGAGTTCCGCGAAATCTCGCCTTTTGTGATGATGTTCCAGCAAATCGAGCAATCCGCTCTGCGTGACAACGTCATGAACTGGTCCACCGGTCAGGCTGTGACATCTGCAGCTTACTGGCAGGTCACGAAGTAAATGGCCCTCACTGAGGACAACAACCAGAGGCGCCCCACACGGGCGCCTCTGACAGATCAGGTTTGGCCGTTTCTTCGGACAACGATGCTGACGCTCGGATCAATTGCGGTCACGCTCTTGGGCTTGCTGTTCATCACTTTCGTTATCGGCCGCGTTATGCCGATTGATCCTGTGCTTGCCATCGTTGGGGAACGCGCTTCACAGGAAACATATGACACCGTTTACCTTCAGCTGGGGCTCGACAAACCGCTGATGGTTCAATTTTTCTATTATCTTTGGGACGTGCTGCATCTTGATTTCGGCACCTCCCTTTTGAACGCGCGGCCTGTGTCCGAGGACATTGCGCGCGTCTTTCCCGCCACGCTTGAGCTGGCCACGATCGGCATCATTTTTGGCGTCGTATTGGGTGTGCCGCTGGGTGTTCTGGCCGCCGTGCGCAAAGGGTCATGGATCGACCAGATCGCGCGTGTCGTGGCGCTGGTCGGATACTCCATGCCGATTTTCTGGCTGGGCCTGATGGGCTTGCTGGTGTTTTACGGCATCCTCGGCTGGGTCGGTGGGCCGGGTCGCGTTGGTATCTTCTACGTTGATGTTGTGCCGAGCGTGACTGGCCTGATTTTGGTGGACAGCTTGCTGGACGGCAATTGGGATGTGTTCAAGGACGCCTTTAGCCACATCATCCTGCCTGCGTCGTTGTTGGGCTACTATTCGTTGGCCTATGTCAGCCGGATGACGCGGTCGTTCATGTTGGAGCAGCTCAGCGCCGAATACATCACCACGGCCCGCGTCAAAGGCATGTCGGAATGGGACGTTGTGTGGAAACATGCGTTCAAGAACATCCGCGTGCAACTGATCACCGTGATCGCACTCAGTTACGCCAACCTGCTTGAAGGGTCGGTGTTGACAGAGATCATCTTCAGTTGGCCGGGCATCGGTAGCTACATCACAACGGCGCTGCTCAGTGCTGACATGAATGCCGTCTTAGGCGGAACTGTGGTCGTGGGTCTGATTTTTATCCTGCTCAATATTCTGTCGGACCTGCTCTACAAGGTCTTTGATCCGAGGGCTAAATAATGGCCGAGACACAAACAATGCGCGAATGGCTGCTGGCCGAGACACCGACCTCGCGACGCCATGCGAAGATATCAGCCCTTTATCAGGGGTGGTTATCGTTCCGGTCCAATACCATGGCGATGATCGGGCTGGGCATTCTGGTGCTGCTCGTTTTTATTGCGGCCGCGGCGCCATTGCTGTCCCCGCATGACCCCTTCGTGCAGGACCTCGGTAACAGGCTTGCACCACTGGGCACAGATGGCCATATCTTCGGCACTGACAGCCTTGGGCGCGATATCCTGTCGAGGCTCATCTACGGCGCACGCATCACTCTTTATATTGTTGCACTGGTTGCATTGATCGCACCGATTGCTGGGCTTTTGGTGGGCACGGTGTCGGGCTATGTTGGCGGTTGGACCGACACGGTCCTGATGCGTATCACCGACATCTTTCTGGCATTCCCACGGCTGGTTCTTGCATTGGCTTTCGTCGCGGCCCTCGGGGCAGGGATCGAGAACGCGGTATTGGCGATTTCGTTGACCGCATGGCCCCCTTACGCCCGCATCGCGCGAGCAGAGACGCTGACGATCCGCTCCTCAGACTTCATCAGCGCGATCAAACTACAAGGCGCGGGACCGCTCAGGATCATCACCAGGCATATTTGGCCGCTCTGTATCTCGTCACTCATTGTTCGGGTAACGCTCGACATGGCGGGGATCATCCTTGCGGCGGCGGGTCTTGGCTTCCTTGGTCTGGGTGCACAACCGCCCAGCCCGGAATGGGGTGCGATGATTTCCGAAGGACGGCGGTTCATCTTGGACTACTGGTGGGTCGCAACCATGCCCGGCCTCGCGATCTTCACAGTGTCGCTGGCGTTCAATCTGTTGGGCGACGGTTTGCGAGACGTCCTTGATCCGAAGGCAGGTGAATGATGAGCACTCTTCTGGATGTTCAAAACCTGTGGGTGCGGTTTCCGACACGGAATGGTGTGTTCGATGCGGTCCGTGGTGTGTCGTTCACTCTTGGCCGCGAGCGACTGGGGATCGTCGGTGAAAGCGGGTCAGGCAAGTCGATGACGGGCCGCGCAATTCTCCGACTAATCCGACCACCGGGCATTGTCGAAGCCGATCAAGTCAATCTTGAGGGGCAGGACTTGATGAAGCTGTCCGAAAAGGACATGCGTTCGGTGCGCGGACAACGCATCAGCATGGTTATGCAGGACCCGAAGTTCTCGCTCAACCCGGTGATGACCATCGGGGACCAGATTATCGAGGCGTATCGACTTCATAACTCGGCGTCGAAGGCCGACGCCTATAACAAGTCGCTTGAAATGCTCGAAGCGGTGTCGATCCGTGACGCCGAGCGCGTGATGCGTGCTTATCCGCACGAGATGTCTGGTGGCATGGGGCAACGTATCATGATTGCGATGATGCTGATCCCGAATCCCGAGATCCTGATCGCGGACGAGCCGACCTCGGCACTGGACGTATCCGTGCAGCGGCAGGTGCTCGATATTATGGATAAACTGGTCAAGGAACGGGGCATGGGGCTGATTTTCATCAGCCATGACCTGAACTTGGTTGCCGATTTCTGCGACAGGGTTTTGATCATGTATTCTGGGCGGATCGTGGAGGTGTGTGATGCCGACAAGCTGCACGAAGCGAAACACCCCTATACCCGCGGGCTGCTGAATTCATTGCCCCGACTGGACGCGCCACGTGACCGGCTTGAGGTGCTTGAACGCGACCCGCAATGGTCGGAGGCACCAAGTGTGAGTGGCAGCGAATGAGCATGCTTGATGTGAACGGGCTTAACGTCTGGTTCGGCAAGAACCGGGACCGGGTGGACGCTGTGAAAGGCGCTACGTTCGACGTGGGGCAGGGCGAAAGCTTTGGCTTGGTCGGGGAAAGCGGTTCAGGGAAATCGACCATTCTGCGCGCGATTACGGGGCTGGCTCCGAATTGGTCCGGCGCTATGACTTTGGACGGGAAACCTATCGGGAAAAAGCGGCCAAAGGAGTTTTTCAAGACCGTGCAAATGGTGTTCCAAGACCCCTATGCATCACTCCATCCGCGCCACTCGGTCGATCAGGTGCTTGGTGAAACACTGCATCTTCATGGGTTCAAAGACATTGATGCGCGTGTCGTGAAATTGCTGGATGATGTGGGGCTAGGGCAAAAATTCCGGTTCCGATATCCCCACCAATTGTCTGGAGGGCAGCGTCAGCGAGTAGCGATTGCCCGTGCATTGGCGCCTGAGCCGGAACTGCTTTTGCTGGATGAGCCGACGTCTGCGTTGGACGTGTCCGTACAAGCCGAGATTTTAAATCTGCTTGCCGATCTGAGAAACGACCGCGGCCTGACCTATCTGATGGTCTCACACGATCTGTCCGTCGTCGGTCATATGTGCGACCGCTTGGCGGTAATGAAGGATGGCGAGATCGTCGAGATTTTGGGCGTCGAAGCGTTGCGCGCAATGAATGCAACGCATCCGTATTCCAAGCAGCTGCTGCAGGCGTCTTTGTAGCTATGTCGTGATCTTGGTAAGATCGAGCGGGACCAATGCGCCTTTCCGTCCTATAACCTGACCTGCAACTTGCGACGCTGATTTGATCAGGTCTTCCATTGACGTGGCACGATCCAATCCCGCGAAGAACCCGGCATTAAAGCTGTCGCCAGCCGAGGTCGTGTCAATGATTTCGCCTACTGCTGGTGGATTGATGTGATGGCTGACACCGTTGTGGATGTAGTGAACTGCGCCTGCGCCGTTTTTGATTACTATGGTTTTGGCACCGGCATTCAGGTAGCGGTTTCCCGTCGCTTCGATGTTTGCATCGCCGAAGAAATCAGCTTCATCGTCATAGGAAGGCAGGATGATATCGCTGACCGCTGCAGCTTGCATAACCGTCGTGGTCATTTCGTCGTTGTTCGTCCAAAGCCGTGGTCGCAAGTTGGAATCAAAAGCGATGCGCTTGCCGTTGGCACGAGCTGTGTGCAGAGCATGCAGCAGAGTTTGACGACCCTTCGTGTCTAGGATCGCAAGGCTGATGCCGGAGAAATAGATAAGATCGGCGTCTTGCATGGCGCTATGCAGAAGGTCAGCATCCTGTGCTAGTTTTCGGGCAGCAGATTGATCGCGCCAGTACGAAAAACTGCGCTCTCCATCTTTGAGGGAGATGAGATACAACCCAACGGAGCGCACTGGGTCTTGGGCAATGAAGCTCGTGTTGACCCCCGCGCCGGACATCATGTCCAACATGGATTGTGACACAGCGTCCGTGCCTACTCGTGTGAAGTATCGTGTCTCCACGTCGGAGCGAAGCGTCCGCATGTACCAAGACGTGTTGAAAGTATCGCCCGCGAATCCCATCCGGAAATCACCCGCTTGATCGATGGGGGCCATTTCGACCATGCACTCCCCGATGGACAGAAACCTGTTGAGCTGTCCTAGAATCGGTTGTGTTAACTGATGTTCGTTTGACGGTGTCATTGGCTTGTGACCTGTTCTTGGTTTTCAAAGTAATTCGTTGTGGCATTTGGTGAAGCACTCCACCAGCTTGCAAGGTTCTTGGTAAAGGCGCGCGTGTGTCTCGCCTAAGAGGGTAACAAGCCTGTCACTGGGACTAATGTCAAATGTGCCACCGTCAACCACAATGCGGAGGCGGTCCTGCGGTGTTGTTGACGAGACCATCTCAGCAACTATTTTTGTTACCAGTACATGAGCACCTTCCTCGGCCAACGTGTAGGCCTTCGCTTGCGAAGACTGATGACCCATGGTTGGGGATTTGAAACGCTGTCCTATCAGTGTAACCTCAACCGGATGACCTCTGATCTCTCTACATATTTCCCACTGCGTAAGGCGCGGGTTCACGAGGTTTGTGGGTCCGGCTCGTTGAGTTTTTCCGCCATTGTTGCGGCACAAGCTTGTGACTGCGTTTTTTGGATCCGGGAGGCTTGGCGTCCGGAGATTCTAAATCCTGTGGGATTGAGCGACTTCTTTGACCCCTCGAAGCTTTTGATTGCGCAGGTCAAGGACCAAACCGAAGGTTTGGCCGTGATGGAAGAAGCTTTAAGGGATGGAAATCTGTCTCATGTTGTCATGGAGTTAGGCGAACCTTTGGGCTTGACCGAGGGGCGGAGGCTGCAGCTTGCGGCGAAGGCGGGAAAGACTATTGGGCTTTGTCGTATTCCCGAAGGGATGGGCAGCAACGTGGCGGAAACCCGATGGCATTGCACCCCCATTTTAGATCGTGACGACTCGACTCTGCAGCGCTGGGAACTTATTAAGAACAAATCGGGAACATTAGGTGCCTGGCATGTTCGATGGAATACAGCGTCGCGTAGCCTCCATATGGCTTCCCCGGTTACCGAGTGACCGGGCTTTACGAATGCGTCCAATTGATGGACCGTTTGTCCTGACGGTCAAGCAGAAGAATGCCAATCGGATTTATTGCTTAAACGCGGAGGCCGAGCGGCAGGGTTTGAACCGGGGAATGCCCTATTCGGACGCGCGGGCCTTTTGCCCCGATCTGCAAAGTCGCCCAGCTGAACCAATCGGGGATGAGCGGTTTCTGCAAGTATTGCGTCGTTGGGCGACCCGTTATTGTCCGTGGGTCGGACTTGAGGGCGCGGATGGGTTGGTGCTTGATATTACTGGTGCTGCGCACCTCTTTGGCGGTGATGGGATGATGTTGTCAGACATGCGCTTGCGGTTGAGCAAGGCAGGGTTCTCGGCGCAGATAGGGCTGGCGGATACACGTGGAGCGGCTTGGGGGTTGGCGCATTACGGAGAAGGGTTGGCCGAGCCGGGAGAGGCGTTACAAGCACTGGGGCCGCTGCCGATAACGGCTCTTCGACTGGAAGAGAAGACAGTGATCGCCTTGCAACGGCTTGGGTTACGCACGATTTCTGAGTTGGAAGGAACGTCCCGTGCACCACTGACACGGCGTTTCGGGCCGGAGTTGATGATGCGATTGGATCAAGCCATTGGTCGCCAACCCGAGCAAATCACCCCACTGGCGGACCCTCCCCACTATGGTGTGCGTCTAACCTTGCCCGACCCGATTGGTTTGTATGATGACGTGATGGCAGGCACGTCCCGTCTGCTGAACAGCCTTTGCGCCAAGCTAAATGCGCGTGAAGCTGGCGCGCGAATTTTGCGCCTTACCTTACGGCGTGTAGATCAAGAAGCGCAAATCGTGGAGTTGCGTCTGGCCCGCCCTTTGCGTGACCCGCAACGTATCCTGCCGCTTTTTGAGCGGGGGGTTGCGGATGTGGATGCGGGCTTCGGCATTGACCAGATGCGATTGGAAGCGACGCAGGTTTTTCCCTTGCCGGCCCGGCAGATCAGTACGGTCAGCTCATCGCGCAAAGACCAGTTGGAAGACCTGATTTCACGTATCGGCACACGGATAGGGTTGGAGAATATTGAGCGTGTTTTGCCTGCTGATAGCCACATCCCAGAGCGTAGTTTTATAGCTACACCTGCGGTGAACTCTGAGCCTGTAGGCTCATGGCGTGCACTACGTCCACGCCCCTTGTGCCTTTTCCCGCCAGAACCGATTGCAGGAACAGAGCCTAACCCGCCAAGGCAGTTTCGATGGCGACGGATGCCTCTTTCCACTGCGCAAGCCACGGGGCCGGAGCGGATCACACCGGAATGGTGGTTGGTGAATGATAACTGGCGCTCGGGTGTTCGCGATTATTGGCGTGTGGAAACACAGCAAGGGCGGCGGCTTTGGCTTTATTACACACCCCAAAATCCGGGCTGGTTTGTGCAGGGGGAGTTTGCATGACTGAAACCAATCACGAAGATCACCTGATTGACGCGGCCTGCAGCCAATATGCCGAGCTGTCTGTCACCACCAACTTCACCTTTCTTACCGGAGCGTCACACCCTGAGGAGATGATATCACGTGCCGCCGAACTCGGTCTTGCGGCCATCGCGATTACCGACCGCAATTCGCTGGCCGGAGTTGTGCGGGCCTATTCGGCGCTGAAAATTTTGAAACAAGAGGTTGAGGAGGCCCATGAGCCGCGAGGTTCGTTGCCCAAGTTGATTGTGGGATGCCGCCTTGCGTTGCGTGACAGCTCTGTCGACTGGGTGGTGCTGCCTCGTGATAAGATCGCGTATCAGCGCCTGACCCGACTGCTGACTTTGGGCAAGAGACGGGCCGAGAAAGGGGAGTGCCATCTCGATCTGAAGGATATTCTTGAAGGGTGCACAGGAATGACCTTGGTCGCGCTGCCACAAAAGAAATTGAGGTCGGCAGCAAGTGATGTCCAACGGGTTCAACGGAAATTCCCGGGCCACGTCTTTCTTGGGGCCGTTCCGCGTTATGACGGTACTGATCAGGCGTATCTAAACGCATGTGCAAGACTGTCGTTAAGCACTTCTGCACCTATGGTGGCCGTAGGAGATGCGTTGATGCATCACGGCAGCCGAAAGCAGCTGGCTGATGTGCTGACCTGTATGCGAGAACACATCACGATTGATCAGATTGGCACGCGTGCCTTGCCTAATTCCGAACGCCGCCTGAAAGGCTACATGGACATGGCGCGGTTGTTCCGCAACCATCCCGCCGCCTTGCGCCGCACCTTGGAAATCGCCACGCGGTGCAGCTTCTGCCTGAGTGAGTTAAGCTACGAGTATCCAGACGAAATATCCAAAACGGAAACCCCCTTGGAACGGCTAGAGCGTTTGGCACAAGAGGGTTTGAGACGTCGATACCCGACTGGCGCGACGGAGCGAGTTCACGATCTGATGGAGAAGGAACTGAAGCTGGTGGCGGAGCTTGGCTTTGCCGCGTATTTCCTGACCGTTCACGACATCGTTCAATACGCACGTTCTGTTGGTATCTTGTGTCAGGGGCGTGGCTCGGCAGCTAATTCCATCCTGTGCTATCTGCTGGGCATCACCGATGTTTCGCCAGACAAAATTGCCATGGTGTTTGAGCGGTTCGTTTCAAAACATCGAGGCGAGCCACCGGATATTGATGTGGATTTCGAGCATGAACGGCGCGAAGATGTGATCCAGTGGATTTACCGAGAATATGGCCGCCATCGCGCGGGACTTTGTGCCACGGTGATCCATTTTCGCTCTCGCGCCGCTATTCGCGAGGTTGGCAAGGTGATGGGGCTGTCCCATGACGTGACCGCTGGCCTTTCTAGTCAGATATGGGGCATGTCAAACGGCGGGGCGAACCTCGAGCATATTAAAGAGCTTGGCCTTGATCCCACCGATCGTCGCCTTGCCCAAACCATCCGCCTGATCGGTGAAATCATCAACTTCCCCCGCCATCTGTCCCAACATGTGGGGGGCTTCGTGATCACTAAAGGGCGGCTGGACGAGCTGTGCCCTATCGAAAACGCGGCTATGGAGGACCGCACGGTGATCGAATGGGACAAAGATGACATCGACACGCTGGGCATTCTAAAGGTCGACGTGCTGGGCTTGGGGATGCTCAGCTGTATTCGCAAGGCCTTCAAACTGATGGATGAACACGAGCATCAGACCCTTAGCATCGCCACAGTTCCGCAAGAGGATAAGCCGACCTACCAGATGCTGCAAAATGCCGATGCTATAGGTGTGTTTCAGGTGGAGAGCCGCGCGCAGATGAATTTCCTGCCGCGAATGAAGCCGAAAACTTTCTATGATTTGGTGATTGAGGTCGCCATTGTGCGCCCCGGCCCAATTCAGGGGGGCATGGTGCAGCCCTATATTCGGCGGCGACAAGGTCTTGAGAAAGCGGAGCCGTTTGGGCCAGCTTTGGAGGAGGTGACGAAGCGGACGCTTGGCGTGCCGTTGTTTCAGGAGCAAGCGATGCAAATCGCAGTGGTCGGTGCGGGGTTCTCGGCGGAAGAGGCTGACCAATTGCGCCGCTCTATCGCATCGTTCCGGCGTATGGGGACAATCAGCAAGTTTAAGGAAAAGTTTATCAACGGGATGCTGAAGAACGGCTATAGCCCCGAGGTGGCCGAACGGTGCTTTAGTCAGGTTGAAGGCTTCGCCGATTACGGATTTCCCGAAAGCCATGCTGCCGCCTTTGCGATGCTGGCCTATGTGTCGGCTTGGCTCAAATGCCACCATCCGGCGGTCTTTGCCTGTGCCTTGCTCAACTCGCAACCTATGGGGTTTTATGCCCCTGCGCAGATCGTGCGTGACGTTCGGGAGCATCAGGTAGAAGTGCGTCCGATTTGTGTGAATGCCAGCGGTTGGGACAACAGTCTGGAGCGCAGGGCGGACGGGGCTTTGGCTTTACGACTTGGATTCCGCCAGATCAAAGGTTTCAAGGAAGAGGACGCGGGCTGGATCGTGTCTGCGCGGGGTAACGGTTACCGCGACCCAGAGGCCGTTTGGCTGCGTGCCGGTGTGGTGCCTTCGGTGTTGGAGCGGTTGGCCGAGGCGGATGCGTTCTCCGGCATGGGGTTGACGCGGCGCGATGCGCTTTGGCTGGTGAAGGCGATCCGCAGTCAGACCCCGTTACCATTGTTCAATGATCCGATTGACGGAGAGAGCATCAACGAGCCGAAGGTGGAACTTCCGGCGATGCATCTGGGCGAGGAGGTGGTGGAAGATTACGTCTCCATGCGCCTGACGTTAAAGGCCCATCCGATGGAGCTTTTACGCCCTTCGATGTCTGGGCTAACGCCACATAACCAGTTGATCACGGCACCATTACAGCGCACCAGTGTTTGTGGCCTTGTCATTACCCGCCAGCGCCCCGGTACCGCGTCGGGCGTGATCTTCCTGACGTTGGAAGATGAAAGCGGTGTGTCCAATGTTGTTGTTTGGCCCAAAGTCTATGAGCGCTTTCGCCGTGTTGTTATGGGAGGGCGACTTTTGCGTGTGACCGGCTATCTTCAGCGTGAGGGCATTGTCGTGCACTTGATTGCGCAAAAGATTGAAGACATGTCTTACCGCCTCACTGATCTGGGCCATCCGTTGGAGGCTGCCATCGGTGTTACGCAACCGCAAGCTGACGATGCCCCGCGTGGCCAAAACCAACCAGCCCGCGCTATGCATCCGCGGGAGCAAGCCAAAAGGCTATTTCCGAGTAGGGATTTCCATTAAGGTCTAGGGCCTTCCAAAACTTCAACAGCCAAGATCGTAGGCAGGTGTCGTACCACCTCTTGCCAGTTCTCCCCCTCATCAACGCTGGCAAACACCGATCCGCTATTCGTACCAAAATACAGCCCCGCAGGGTCCCATGTGTCACCTGCCATGGCTTGACGTAGCACCGTAAAAAAGCAGCTTTCCTGAGGAAGGCCGCGTCGCATGTCTTGCCAGCTGTCCCCGCCGTCTTTTGACCGCCAAACAGCAGCGGCTGCATCCGGCGGAAAACGCCCTGTGCTGTCGCCATTCAGGGGCAACGTCCAGATTGTATTTGGGTTACGGGGATGGACGCGAATTGGGAAGCCGAAGGTTGACGGTAAGCCCGCGGTAATATCATCCCAACTGCGACCGCCATCGCCTGACCGCCAGACGCCATGATGGTTTTGCTGATACAGCAGATCACCGCTCCCCGGTGCGCGCATCATATTGTGGATGCAATGGCCGGTTTCTCCATTACGCGGGGCGGCAGGGTGATCATGATGGGCACAGGATTCTTCATTCGAAAGACGGTTTCGCCTTTCCCAAGTCTTACCACCATCTTCAGTCGCGAAAACGCCAGCTGCTGAAATGCCTATCCACAGTTTCTGTGGCTCCGTTGGGTCAGGCACGATCGTATGGAGAACCAGTCCTGCCGCGCCCGGATTCCATGAGTCTACAGACTCATGATCGGTTAAACCTTGAACTGTGGCCCACGTCTTTCCATCATCTTCACTTACCAAAAGGCTGGCGGGTTTGGTGCCAGCATAGAGTTTCCCGTGAGCGTATCCAAGCGACCAAATCTGCGAGAACTGCTCGGCGAATGGCAACGGAACGTCCTTCCAATCGATCATATTCGCAAACTCAGGATCATTCGCGGCCCATTCGTCCATCGTGCCTTTGGTCAATCTTGTGACGCGCCAGCTTTCGCCTCCATCGGTAGAGCACCAAACTCCAGCTCCGGACCAATCACCACCGCCACCTGCCCACAAAACCCCTCGATCTGGGTCGCCGATCACGTGGTTGATAGGCCATCCATCGCAAAATGGGCCTTTTACCGACCAACCTGTTCTGTCTGGTCCACCGAAGGCAAGGAAGACACCTTTCGTGGTGCCAATAAGGATTGTGACGCTGTCTGATGTCATGATTTTTTACCTCCTGAACGCTATGGAAGGGTAGCACAGGAGCCGCGAACTACATAACAACCCGATAGAAACGCAATGATCTGAAGCTGCTTTGCCATCCGGTATACCAGTTAATAGTCTGATATTGGTTCCTGCAAGACGCTAGCTAACTGTGGAACCTTGGAAGCCATGCCCGATGGGGTGCTTGGCGACCGGTTACCCGAAGGGACTTGCATAACTTAGAGGTGTGATTGCTGTAGTCTAGCCTCGAATAGCTCAATGAGACGATGCGAAGCCGGTAATAAGCTGCCGCAGTCCGACAGCCGCCCCAGCAAAGATTGCGGCGAACGTGATGGGCGCGCTGAATGCCAACACGGAAAACGCAGAGATGCCCTGACCGATAGTGCAACCGATAGCCAAAACTGCACCGAAACCCATGCACATGGCACCAAGGATTTGGCGTTTTAACTCACGCGGATCATCGCAGGCTTCCCATCTGAAGTGGCCCTTGAGTAAGCTTCCGCAAAAGGCTCCTGCTAGCACTCCAAATACAGAACCCACCCCGAAAGAGAGGCCGCCGCCACTTGCCGTCATTAGGTAAATTAGCGTCTCACCGAGCGGGGCGGTATAGGTATGACTGATAACCGGAGACGCACTAAAACCGGTACTTGCAACCCACTGAGTACCCGCCCAGCCACTGATGATGGCAAGTCCCACCGCGCAAGCCCAAGCAATAGATTTAGGGTCGCCTAGCAAGCTACGAGAGCTCAACGCGCCCAAGCCTATCCCAACGGTGAGAATGAGACCAACCAAGGCGACAGGTGCGCCTATGATTGATGAAATCAAGCCGGCATAGCCGAAGCTTTCAGTGGGCATAGTCGTACTCGTAGTGAAGGCAACGCGAACTGTTGCGAACGGCCCTGACAGCATGACGTAAGCCGAGATTCCCATCACCAGCACGATCACAAATGATCGCAAATCGCCCCCGCCGAACCGCGCCAAAGCTCCGAAACCACAATTCCCCGCGAGCGACATTCCGTAGCCGAAGAGTAGTCCGCCAATCACGCTGGCAGCCGGAGACCACGGGGCCACGTGATAAATTGTCTGGGACAGGTCTAGATAGCCTATGGATACCAAGATAAAGCTGCCGATGCCCGCAACCGCGATGGCCAGAATCCACATGCGAAGTCTGATCGAGCTGCCTTGGTACAAAAAATCCTCAATTGCCCCTAATGTGCAAAACCGTCCCAATCGTGCGGCAAGGCCGAGCACTGCGCCGCCGGCAAACCCAACGAGGGTGAGAAGCCAAGCATCTGAGATATTGTCTAGCACCACGTTACTCCGCTTGCCCGCCAGCGCTGGGCTTACGGCGGGGTCTTATCTACCTTGGCAAAATAGGTCGTAGACCACATCAAGTATCTGAACGGCACGACGATCTGTCAAACTGTAATAGATGGCTTTGCCTTCACGCCTGGGGGTCACCAGACCTTCAGTGCGCAACCGCGAAAGCTGTTGGGATACAGCTGCTTGGCGGGCAGACAGCAATTCTTCCAACTCGGTGACGGATTTTTCCCCCGTCGCAAGATGGCACAGGATCATCAACCTGCCTTCATGGCTAATCGCTTTGAGGAAGTTTGACGCGTTGCAGGCGCTTTCCATCATTCTCTCAATGTCTTCGTCGGACATGTTCTTGGTGATGACGGGCAGATTCATGGAACTATCGCTATCCAGCACAATGCGTTCCCTTTATATGCGGGAAACTGCATGTGGCAATGCACACGACGTAAGTATTCGGCGCGTGCGTTATATACGTCACCGAGAACGGTCAATTGGACACCTGCGTTGCATCAGGGTGTGCATCAAGCATTTTGCCAAGCAGGAACCAGAAAAACTCGTCGCCTGCGTAGCCTTCCAGCCGCGCCAGTTCTTTGCCATCTTCAACCAGAACAAATGTAGGCGTGAAGACGGGCTTGGAGGTAAACTCAATGTCATCTGGAAGATCTCGAAGATTGACGCGGCGCAGTGGAGCGTGTTTGCCTTCATCGGTTTTCGGGTAAATTTCTGATATTTCCTTGTCCCATTGGGCGCACCAATGGCATCCATCTTGCTCGACCATCACAAGATGAGCGGCTTGGGCGGAGTATGCGAATACTCCGGAAAGGAGTAGACCGATAAGGCAGGATCGAACAGCCGTCATTGCGGTTCCAGTTGACCAGTTGCTAAAACATATAATAACTTGAATGTGTAATGCATGCAACTGTTGGGACTTCCGGCGATGTTCGACGTCACTATTCTTGGGGCTTTAGCGGGTGGGTTAATCGTTTTTTTCTCGCCTTGTGTTCTGCCAATCGTTCCCTTCTACCTAAGCTACATGGCTGGGGCTTCGATGTCGGAAATCAGCGCCGAAGGGGAAATGGCACCCGGAGTACGTCGAAGGGCGTTTTTGGCATCGGTGATGTTCTCGTTGGGGATCATTACGGTATTTGTCTTGTTGGGAGCCGCGGCCTATGGGCTGAGCCAAACCTTCCGCAGCATGCAAACGGAGTTTCGCCTATTTGCCGCGACAGTCGTGTTCATCATGGGCCTTCATTTCCTTGGAGTTTTGCGCATTGGATTCTTAAATCGCGTTTTTCAGATGGACGCGGGCGACACGAAGAATATGTCGGTCTTAGGAGCATACCTCGTAGGTTTTGCGTTTGCGGCGGGCTGGACCCCGTGCGTTGGCGGAGTTTTAACTGCGGTTGTGTTCACAGCCAGCACCGAGTCTACAGCCTTTGAAGGGTTGATGTTACTGTTGGTCTTCGGCTTCGCAATGACAGCCCCCTTTATGATAGCCGCGCTCTTTATTGGGCCGTTCCTGAGGTTCGCCTCGCGCTTCCGGAAGCACTTGCCAAAAGTTGAGAAAGCGATGGGCATTTTGATGATCCTGTTCGCCGGATTGATTGCTACGGATAGCGTAAATCGCATTGCGGAATGGATGATAAACACCTTCCCTGTGTTTCAGGGTATTTAAGAAGGAGACGAGCCAATGAAACGTTTTTGGATGACTTTGATGGCAATCTTGTTCGCCCTACCCGCGCTAGCCGCCGAGTTGGGCGATGATGGCTTGCACAAAACAGAGTGGATGCGCGACACGTTCAAGGACTTGCGTGAAGACCTCGGTGAAGCCAATGACGAAGGCAAGCGGCTCGCCTTATTCATTGAGCAGCGCGGCTGCATCTATTGCACCAAGATGCACACTGAAATTTACCCGCGAGAAGAGGTGTCGAGCTACATAAGCGATAACTATTTCGTGGTGCAGTTAAATCTGCACGGAGACACGGAGATTACTGATTTTGATGGTGAGGTTCTTTCGGAAAAGGCGGCCGCGCGAAAATGGGGACTTCTATTCACACCATCGATTCTATTCATGCCCGAGGAAGTCAGCGAAGATCAAACTGCGCAATCTGCGGCGGTTGCCATGATGCCCGGGGCATTTGGGGCTGGTACAACTCTTGATATGTTTACTTGGGTCAACGAGAAGCGTTACGAGCTTGATTCCGAAGAAGATTTCCAACGTTATCATGCGCGTAGAATTCAAGAGAGGCAGGACGGGTCAACCGATTGAGCGGCAGTTAGGCAAGAGATATATTCACAAAGTAGAATTTACGCTTGCCGCTTCACGAACGCGTGTCCTATGGTATACGAAAAATTGAATGTGTTACGGGAGGACGCATGAGAGTTTCCATAATTACAACGATAGCAGCCGCTGTCTCTGCCACCGCTTTAGGCGCGGCCGAAATTGCGCCAACTGCCGTTAGCTTCGAAGACGGTACGGTCTCGCAATCACTTTCGGGTGTTGCGGGCGATCCAGCAAGCGGCAGCGAGATTGTCGGCAGCAAAAAACTGGGCAATTGCATAGCTTGCCATCAGGTTTCAGACTTGGCCGATGTTCCGTTCCAAGGGGAAATCGGCCCCTCGCTTGATGGAGCTGGTGAACGTTGGACCGAGGCCGAACTTCGCGGCATCGTTGCTAACGCCAAGATTATGTTCGAGGACACCATGATGCCGTCGTTCTACAAAACCGAGGGCTTCATCCGCCCTGGTAACGCATACACAGGCGAGGCTGCCGACGACACGTTCGGACCACTTCTTACTGCGCAGCAGATCGAAGACGTGGTGGCCTACCTTTCCACCCTCAAAGAATGATCGGTCCCTATCCAAGGGGATCAAGCTCAGGAGCTGAATCAATGAAACTGACAAGACGAAATGCCATGATCATGGGCGCGGGTGCCTTCGTTGCGGTTGGCTTACCGCTGCGCGCGTCCGCAACCTTGGCAGACGACGCCATTGCAGCCTTCACGGGCGGCGCTGAAATGGGCGATGCAGGGATCACCCTGACAGCGCCGGAAATTGCTGAGAACGGCAATACCGTTCCGGTTGAGGTGTCCGCACCTGGCGCATCTGAAATTCTCGTGCTGGCCACGGGCAACCCAATACCGGCCGTTGCGACATTCAAGTTCGGACCACTGGCTGCATCGCAGGATGCGTCTACGCGCATCCGGCTTGCCGGCACCCAAGAGGTTGTTGCGATCGCAAAAATGGCTGACGGGTCCTTCGCGAAAGCGTCGAGCACGGTCAAAGTCACAATCGGCGGCTGCGGCGGCTAAGGTATCTCAAGGAGAATTCTAAAATGGCAAAAGGTGTAAAACCCCGCGTCAAGGTGCCTAAGAAGGCAGCTGCAGGCGACACAATAACCATCAAAACGCTGATCAGCCACAAGATGGAATCTGGTCAGCGTAAAGATGACGACGGCAACCTGATCCCACGCTCGATCATCAATCGCTTTACATGCGACTTCAACGGCGAGAACGTCGTCGATGTGGTGCTTGAACCTGCGATTTCGACCAACCCATATCTGGAATTTGAAGCCAAGGTCCCTGAGGCTGGCGAGTTCAAGTTCACTTGGTATGACGACGACGGCTCTGTGTACGAAGAGAGCAAGAAAATTGCCATTGAATGAGCGTCGCAACATCACGGGAGGGATGATATGACCAATCTAAAAGGCGCACTTAGCGCCCTGATCGTAGCGGGATCCATGGCGTCTGGCGCCATGGCTGACCCAGTTGATGATACTTTGATCATCAACGAAGAGCTGACAATCGTTACACGTACCGCCGCACCTGCCCACGTGGCCGATGTACTTGACGAAGTGATGTCCGGCTGGCTGTTTCGCGGCACTGAAACCCGCGCGATGCAAGCTGATGATTTCGACAATCCCGGCATGATCTTTGTTGAGCAGGCCGAGGATGTCTGGAACACTGCTGACGGATCGGAAGGCAAGTCTTGCGCCGACTGTCACGGTGCATCTTCGGACATGTCCGACGTTCGCCCAACATTCCCAAAGTGGAATGACGCGGCCGAAAAAGTGTTTACGCTTGAGATGCAGATCAACGATTGCCGTGAAAACCGTATGGGTGCCGAAAAGTGGAAGTACACTGGTGGCGATATCGTCAACATGACTGCATTGTTGGCGTCCGTATCGCGCGGCAAACCTGTGAACGTGGCGATTGACGGCCCCGCCCAGTCAACTTGGGAAGATGGCAAAGAGCTGTACTATACTCGCACCGGTCAGCTTGAGCTGTCTTGTGCCAACTGCCACGAAGACAGCTATGGCAAGATGATCCGTGCGGATCACCTGAGCCAAGGTCAAATCAACGGTTTCCCAACTTACCGTTTGAAGAACACCAAGCTGAACTCGGCTCATGCGCGCTTCAAAGGCTGCGTTCGCGATACCCGTGCTGAAACCTACAGCCCTGGTAGCCCGGAGTTCGTGGCGCTTGAGCTGTATGTCGCGTCGCGCGGGAACGGCTTGTCGGTCGAAGGACCGTCTGTTCGTAACTAAAGGATTTTGATTGCCCCGCACCGAGTGATCGGTGTGGGGTTTTTTAAAACTCAAAACATTCAAGAAACAGCATATATCTTGACAAAGGGAACACCTTCAAATGATCTCACGGCGTGACTTTCTTCAAACAAGCATGGCGGCAAGTGCCATCCTCGGAGCGTCCAGCTATGGCAATTGGGGGCGTTTGGCGGCGCAGCAGTCGCTGACACAAGACCAGCTGCTGCAGTTTGATACGTTTGGCAACGTGTCGTTGATCCACGTCACAGACATTCATGCGCAGCTGAAGCCGCTTTATTTCCGCGAACCTTCAATCAACATTGGTGTAGGTGACAATCGCGGAAAGGTTCCACATGTCACGGGCTCTGATTTCCGGAAGCTATACGGGATCGAAGACGGCAGCCCGTCGCATTATGCGCTGAGTTCTGGTGATTTCACCGCGTTGGCGGAGGGCTATGGTCGCGTCGGCGGCTTGGACCGCGTTGCAACAGTTATCAATCAAATCCGTTCTGAGCGTCCTGACGCCCTGCTTCTGGATGGCGGCGACACATGGCACGGTTCCTACACCTGCTTCCACACCGAAGGCCAAGACATGGTCAACGTGATGAATGCGATGAAGCCCGACGCGATGACCTTCCACTGGGAATTCACGCTCGGCTCTGACCGCGTAAACGAGATTGTTCAAGGCTTGCCCTTCGCTGCCCTTGGGCAAAACATTTTTGACGCCGAGTGGGACGAACCCGCAGAATTGTTCCCGCCTTACAAATTCTTCGAACGCGGTGGGGTGAAAGTGGCTGTCATCGGGCAGGCGTTCCCTTACATGCCGATCGCCAACCCCGGATGGATGTTCCCCGAATATGCGTTCGGAATTCGTGACGAGAACATGCAAGAGATGGTTGACGAAGTCCGCGCCGCAGGTGCCGAGCTTGTTGTATGCCTGAGCCACAATGGCTTTGACGTGGACAAGAAGATGGCGGGTAAGGTGAAAGGCATCGACGTCATTTTGTCCGGCCACACCCATGACGCATTGCCAGAGCCGGTATTGGTGGGCGAGACGATCATCGTGGCGTCGGGCTCCAATGGCAAGTTCGTTTCGCGGGTTGATCTGGACGTCAGGGACGGCCGCATGATGGGCTTCCGCCACAAGCTGATCCCTATCTTTTCAGATGTCATTACGCCTGATGCCGAAGTTGCTGCGGTCATTGATGATCAGCGTGCGCCGTACGAGGAGAAGCTTTCGGAGGTGATCGGGCAAACCGGTTCCTTGTTGTACCGCCGTGGTAACTTCAACGGCACTTGGGATGACGTCATCTGTGATGCGCTCATTTCGGAGCGTGAAGCCGACATAGCGCTCAGCCCTGGCGTGCGTTGGGGGCCGTCTCTGCTGCCCGGGCAAGACATCACCCGCGAAGACATTTGGAACGTCACTTCAATGACGTACGGTGCGGCTTACCGCTCCGAGATGACGGGTGAATTCCTGCATGTCGTTTTGGAAGACGTGGCCGACAACCTATTCAATCCAGACCCCTACTATCAACAGGGCGGGGACATGGTGCGCACGGGTGGCCTTGGTTACCGCATCGACATCACCAAGCCGCAAGGTGAACGCATTACAGAAATGACGTTGCTGAAAACTGGCGAGAAGATTGATGCGTCGAAGACATATCAAGTCGCGGGGTGGGCCTCGGTGAACGAGGGCACCGAGGGCCCTCATATCTGGGATGTCGTGGAAGATCATATCCGCAAGCAAGGCACTGTGACGGTTGATCCGAACAACAGTGTGCAGGTTGTTGGCGCTTAAGCCCCCAATAGAAAGGCAAAGAGATGACGAACAAGACGACCGGTAAATCCCGCCGCGCCTTCCTTAAAGGCGCAGCCCTGACAGGGGTTGGCTTGGCGGCGGGCAAGGCTAGCGCCGCAACGCCTGACCCGCTGATCACCGAAGTTCAACCATGGGCGTCCGGCCTTGGTGACGGAGTGGACGCATCGCCGTATGGTTTACCTATTCAGTATGAGGGCGACGTCGTGCGCCGCAATGTGGAATGGCTCACCGCTGATACGATCAGCTCGATCAACTTCACGCCGATCCACGCGTTGGACGGCACGATCACGCCGCAAGGATGCGCGTTCGAGCGTCACCACTCTGGCGCGATTGACTTGAAGAAAGACGACTACCGCTTGATGATCAACGGGATGGTGGACCGCCCCTTGGTCTTCTCCTACGCCGATCTGGAGCGGTTCCCGCGTGAGAACCACGTGTACTTCTGCGAATGCGCAGCGAACACCGGAATGGAATGGGCAGGCGCGCAACTAAACGGCGCACAGTTCACCCACGGCATGATCCACAACATGGAATACACTGGTGTGCCTCTGCGCACGTTGCTGGAAGAAGCCGGCTACGACACCGCAGGCAAGTGGGTCTATGTTGAAGGCGCGGATGCGTCGTCAAATGGCCGCTCGATCCCGATGGAAAAAGCGCTCGACGATGTATTGATTGCCTTTAAAGCCAATGGTGAAGCGCTGCGCAAAGAGCATGGCTACCCCGTGCGGCTGGTCGTCCCCGGTTGGGAAGGCAATATGTGGGTCAAATGGATCCGCCGCATCGAAGTGACTGACGCGCCGGTTGAGAGCCGCGAAGAGACGTCAAAATATACTGATGTTCTTGAGAATGGCATCGCGCGCAAATGGACGTGGGAAATGGATGCGAAGTCCGTTGTGACCTCGCCTAGTCCGCAAGCGCCGATCACCCACGGCAAAGGCCCGCTGGTTATCACAGGTCTGGCCTGGTCCGGTCGTGGCGCGATCAAACGCGTTGATGTGTCGAAAGACGGTGGCAAGACTTGGGAAACCGCGCGCCTTGCCAAACCGGGTGAGAAAATGGCGCTGACACGCTTCTATCTCGACACGAATTGGGATGGCGACGAGATGATGCTCCAGTCGCGCGCCATGGATGACACGGGCTATGTGCAGCCTACGAAAACGCAGCTGCGCGAGGTGCGCGGGTTGAATTCAATTTACCACAACAACTGTATCCAGACCTGGCTGGTGCGCGCGAACGGGGAGGCGGAAAATGTCGAAGTTTCTTAAGGTAGCAACGGCGCTTGCCCTGATTTCAACTCCGGCTGTCGCCGACACATTCGGTCTTGGCCGTACGGCTTTGCCTGAAGAAATTGCGGCATGGGACAAAGATGTTCGCCCTGATGGCACCGGCTTGCCCGACGGCTCCGGCGACGTGCTGACCGGCGAGGAGGTGTTCGCTGATCAATGTGCGGTTTGCCACGGTGACTTTGCGGAAGGCGTCGACAACTGGCCAAAGCTGGCAGGCGGCGCTGGCACATTGGCGGATGAAGATCCGTTGAAAACTGTGGGCAGCTATTGGCCGTATTTGTCAACGGCATGGGACTACGTGAACCGGTCTATGCCATTCGGCAACGCCCAAACTTTGGACGCAGATGAGGTCTACGCGATCGTTGCCTACATTCTCTATTCCAACGATTTGGTTGACGAGGATTTCGTGCTGTCTAACGAGACGTTTGCTGATGTCGAATTGCCAAACCACGATGGGTTCATCTTGGATAACCGCCTTGAGACAGAGCATTCCAAATGGGTTGGCGAGCCTTGCATGGAGAACTGCAAGGAAGACGTCAAAGTCACCATGCGCGCCATGGTTCTGGATGTAACCCCTGATGAGGGGAAAGACGAACCGGCACCCGCAATGGTCGAAGACGCGCCTGTCGTGGAAGAAACCAAAGTAGAGGAAGCGCCTGTCGAAGAAGTGGTGGCTCTTGACCCAGAATTAGTTGCGGCAGGTGCCAAGGTTTTCAAAAAATGCAAGGCTTGCCACCAAGTCGGCGACGGGGCCAAAAACAAAACTGGTCCGGTGTTGAACGGTATTATTGGCCAAGCTGCGGGCGCAGTTGAAGGGTTTAAGTATTCCAAGGCGCTGAAGGCAAAAGCCGAAGGTGGTCTGGTTTGGACCGACGAAACCTTGGCCGAGTTCCTTAGAAAGCCGAAAGCCTTCATGAAGGGCACAAAAATGAGCTTCGCAGGTCTGAAGAAAGAAAAGGACCTTGCGGCGATTACGGCCTATCTGACCAGCTTGGGTAACTAAGCATGGGCGTCGCATTGTTTGCAAAAATGACCCTAGCCGCGAGCATCGCGGCTGGGACGTCTTTTGCCAATGAAATCGGCGACGCAGAAGCGGGTGAAAAAGTGTTTTCCCAATGCAAAGGGTGCCACCAACTCGGGGCCGGCGCGAAAGACCGTATAGGGCCGCACTTGAATGGCATCTTCGGGCGCCGCGCCGCTGCGCATGAGGGTTTCAGATACTCAAAGTCGATGCAGCGCGCTGGCAACGATGGGCTGACGTGGACCGCCAAGACACTCGACGCCTATATCGAGAACCCACGTGCGCTGGTGTCCAAAACTCGGATGAGTTTTCGCGGCATGAAAGACGCGACTGACCGCGCCAACCTGTTAGCCTATTTGCGGAACTTTTCGGATAACCCGTCCAACCTGCCAGAGGCCGAGCCAACTGCGACGGCAACGGATCATGACCTTGATCCAGCGATCCTTGCTTTGAAGGGTGATCCAGAATACGGCGAATATCTTTCGAACGAATGCCTGACTTGCCATCAATCTGACGGTAGTGCCGTGGGCATTCCATCAATCACGCAATGGCCTGAAGAAGACTTCGTGGTCGCTATGCACGCCTACAAACGGAAAATCCGGCCGCATCCGGTTATGCAGATGATGGCGGGGCGTTTGAATGATGACGAGATCGCAGCTTTGGCTGCGTATTTTAAGGACCTCGAATAACGAGGCTATTTTTCTGGGAGGAATGAAACATGACACTGAACAGACGAATTTTTATGGGAACGGGTGCTGCCGCAATGGCGTCGCTAAGTGCGCCTTCGGTTCTTGCGGACGGTCACGGCAGGCCGCGCGTGGTGCTGATCGGTGGCGGGGCAGGTGGTGCAACCGCTGCGCGCTACCTCGCAAAAGATAGCAAGGGTGAGCTGGATGTGACGCTGGTGGAGCCGTCGCGCACATACTTTACCTGCTTCTTCTCGAACCTGTATTTGGGCGGCTTCCGCGACATCGACGACCTTGGTCATAACTACGGCACGCTTGCTGCCAAGTACGGCATCAATGTCGTGCATGACTGGGCCGTGGGCGTTGATCGTGACAGCAAGATGGTTACGCTCGCTGGTGGCTCAAAACTGCCATATGACAAACTGATCCTCAGCCCCGGCATTGATTTTGTTGACGGCGCTGTGGAAGGTTGGAGTGTCTCTTCCCAAAACGCCATGCCACACGCCTACAAGGGCGGCTCGCAAACCGAGCTTCTAAAAGCGCAAGTTATGGCGATGCCCGAAGGTGGAACGTTCGCCATGGTTGCCCCGCCGAATCCTTTCCGCTGCCCTCCAGGGCCGTATGAGCGGGTTTCGATGGTTGCTCACGCACTAAAGTCCAGCAACCCGACCGCGAAAATCATCGTAGCCGACCCGAAAGAGAAGTTCTCCAAGATGAGCCTGTTCCAGGAAGGCTGGGCGAACCATTACGCGGGGATGGTCGATTGGATCGGCTCCGATTTTGGCGGTGGCAACGTCTCGGTGGACCCGAACGCAATGACGGTGACCATTGATGGAGAAGAGACCAAAGTCGACGTTTGCAACGTGATTCCCGCTATGAAGGCGGGTCGCATTGCGGAACTTGCTGGTGTGACTGAAGGCAACTGGGCACCTGTGAATGCCGCTGACATGAGCACCAAAGCGGACGCAGACGTCTACGTTTTGGGTGATGCAAGCCAGCAGGGTGATATGCCGAAATCCGGCTTCTCGGCCAACTCGCAGGCGAAAGTATGTGCCAACGCCGTGCGCGGTGCGCTGACAGGATCCAAAGTGTTCCCTGCCAAGTTCTCGAACACATGCTGGTCCCTGATTGGCACCGATGATGGCGTGAAGGTCGGCGCAACTTACGAGGCAACCGCCGAGAAGATATCAAAGGTTGATGGGTTCATCTCTTCTACTGGTGAAGATAGCGCAACTCGCAAGGCAACCTTTGAGGAATCCGAAGGTTGGTACGCTGGCATTACGGCTGATATGTTTGGATAAGCGACCTGCGCGGGCATGATCTATATCAAGGCCCGCGCTTCCAGGCTGTGGTTCGATAAATTAAGCGACAGGAGGGACTCTCATGAAGAGATTAGTGATGGCAGGGGCTTTAACCCTATTTTCGACGTCAGCTTTTGCTGAAAACCACGCCATAACCTATCCGTTCGAAGGTGACTTCGGGGATGCCACCTTTGCCGTTGAAAGCGCAATTGTTGGGCGTGGATTGGTTGTTGATTGGGTGAGCCACACAGGTGACATGCTCAACCGTACTGCTGACGCTGTTGGCAGTGATGTGAAGCTCTTTGACGGAGCGGATATTTTCCAGTTCTGCTCTGCGCAACTCTCGCGAAAGGTCATGGAGGCTGATCCTATGAACATCGCGTTTTGTCCTTACGGAATCTTTGTCGTAGATCAACAAGGTGAAGTCATCATCGGCTACAAGACCTTTCCAGAGGGGCCAATGCAAGAAGTGCAAGCGCTGCTGGACGACATCGTAAAAGAGGCTCTGCAGTAACCATGAACTATCAGAATTTTTTTGCCGCCAGCCTTGATCAGTTGCGCGATGACGGAAACTATCGCGTCTTTGCCGAGTTGGAGCGCCAATGCGGCGACTTCCCCCATGCTAAGTCGCATGAGAGTGGCGGTACTGCGCCGGTCACCATCTGGTGTTCGAATGACTATCTAGGCATGGGGCAACATCCATCGGTCCTCGAGGCCATGCATGAGGCACTGGACCGCTGCGGCGCTGGCGCTGGTGGAACGCGCAATATCTCCGGCACGACCCACGACCATGTTCAACTGGAAGCTGAGTTAGCTGATCTGCATGGCAAGGAGGATGCTTTGCTGTTCACCTCCGGCTACGTTTCCAACTGGGCTGCGCTTGGTACGTTGGCGGGCAAAATTCCTGGTTGCGTTGTACTGTCTGACGCTTTGAACCACGCGTCGATGATTGAAGGCATTCGGCACTCACAAGCTGATCGGATGATCTGGAAGCACAATGACCTTGTGGACCTGGAAGCCAAACTGGCGTCACTTCCATTGAACCAGCCGAAGCTAATTGCCTTCGAGAGCGTTTATTCGATGGATGGTGACATCGCGCCGATCAAGGAAATCTGCGACCTCGCCGACAAATACAATGCCATGACCTATCTAGATGAAGTCCATGCTGTAGGTCTCTACGGTTCACGTGGTGGTGGCATTGCAGAACGCGAAGGCCTTATGGGTCGGATTACCGTGATTGAAGGTACGCTCGGCAAGGCATTTGGCGTTGTCGGCGGTTACATCGCGGCGTCTGTTGATTTGTGTGATTTTGTGCGTAGCTTTGCCAGCGGATTTATCTTCACAACAGCACTTCCTCCTGCTGTTGCGGCTGGCGCGGCTGCGTCGGTTAGGCATCTAAAAACCTCCTCGGCCGAGCGTGAAGCGCATCAAGTCCGTGTCGCGGAAGTGCGCGCACGTCTAGACGAGCTTGGCATTCCTCATACCGAGAACCCAAGCCATATTATTCCGGTGATGGTCGGTGATCCAGTTAAGTGCAAGTACATCTCGGATTTGCTGCTGAAGGACCACGGTATCTACATCCAACCTATCAACTACCCAACGGTTCCAAAGGGAACAGAACGCCTGCGGATCACGCCATCACCGGTCCACAGCCAAGACGACGTAGATCGCTTGGTCAATGCTTTAGGCGCGTTGTGGTCACAGTGCGAATTGGCGCGTATGCCGATGGCCGCACAATAGCGGTTACCATGCGCTCGGTCTTTCTTGCCTGAGAGCGGAAAGGTAAACGAATGCTTGAGACTCTGATCGACCGGTTTGGCGACGAGGGCGTGTTGATGCTGGCGGGTGCACTGGTCGGTGTGATCTTCGGGGCGTCCGCGCAGCATTCCCGTTTTTGCCTTAGGGCGGCGAGTGTAGAGCTGACCGAAGGTGGCTTCGGCCCCCGTATCTCAATCTGGTTCATTGCCTTTAGCGCGGGTGTTTTGCTTGTGCAGGTGAGCATTTCTCTAGGCATTCTCGACGTGTCCGAGTCGCGGCAACTTGCAGCGACGGGCAGTATGTCTGGTGCAATCATCGGCGGTTTGATGTTTGGGTGTGGCATGATCCTTGCGCGTGGATGTGCGAGCAGATTGCTGGTGCTGTCTGCGACGGGAAATCTTCGCGCAATTGTCACCGGGCTTGTACTCACGCTCGTGGCACAAGCGTCCTTAAGGGGGGCGCTGGCCCCCGTGCGGGAGGCGCTGGCTGGGCTTTGGCTTGTTCCGGGTGGTCAAGCACGAAGCCTGCTAAGCCAGCTTGATATGTCATCCCCTGTTGCGGCTACCGGCGCGGCGTTAGCTCTAGCGTCCGGGTTCTGGCTAGCCCACCGCTCTGAAGTGCGTGTAAGTCACGCTGTCGCTGCCGCGATTGTTGGAGGTGCCGTGGGACTAGGTTGGTTGTTGACATACGCGATCGCCCAAAGCTCCTTCGAAGTGATTGCTATTTCATCAGTCACGTTCACAGGGCCGTCCACTGATACGCTCATGGGACTGGTCAACAGCACGAAGTTACCCCTTGGCTTCGGAGTAGGTTTGGTACCTGGCGTTTTCGTTGGCGCGATGTCCATGGCCATCCTGACTCGTGAAGCGCATATTGAACGCTTCGGGCCAGACACTCCAATGGAGCGTTACTTGATAGGGGCGGCTCTGATGGGGTTTGGTAGCATGCTTGCCGGTGGCTGCGCAGTTGGTGCGGGCATGTCTGGAGGCGCGATTTTTGCAATAACCGCATGGGTTGCGGTGTTCTTTATGTGGGTCGGAGCGATGGCGACCCACCTTGTGATGGGTCGCATCTCACGCCGTGATGCAGTCGCAGTTTAGGAAAATCTATTCGAATTCCATTTGCTCGAAAACGCGGCCAGCGTTTTTTGTCGCAAGCTCTTCGAACGTGTCCAATTTTTTGTAGGGTGATTGATCCACATAATAGGCTTCTGCGAGGCCGCCGCCTTCTTCAATCAACTCTCCGACTTTGCCCCGAAGGTAAACCAGATAGTCTTTCGTGTATCGGCGCACCTGATCCATATTGGTGGGATGGCCGTGGCCCGGTATAACGTAGGTCGCTCCGAGAGCCTCGAATTCGGTGTCCCAAGTATCCAGCCAGTCGGCGGTATAAGTATGCTCGAAGATGGGTAGCATGCGTTCATGGAATGCCATATCGCCGGAGATGACCAGACTTTGTTCAGGCAGCCAGATCACGATGTCGCCGGGGCTGTGGGCGGGGCCAAGATAGCGTGCTTCGATATGGAAATCGCCCATATCGACGATGTACTCATCTTCAAATGTGACAGTTGGACCTTGGATCTTGGTGCCTTGGGCTTTGTCGCGATTGTACCGTTTCATCCCCTCGAGGATGGAACCGCCATACTCCTCGACCTCGTCAGCGGCTTCTTGATGGGCGACCACGGGGATGCCCTGCTCGGTCCAATAGTTGTTGCCCAATACTGCGTGGCCTTGGCCGTTCTCGTTGAATACCAATTTAACCGGCTGGTCCGTCAACGCGCGGATTTCGTCATGTAGCGCTTTGGCTAATGAATAGGCTGCGCCACCATTCACAACGATAACGCCGTCGCCGGTGATGATAAAACTCAGGTTGTTGTTGTGACCGGAGTTTTCATAAGTCGGCGGGGCGGTTGCCCCAATGGCGGAGAACACGCCGGGGATCACCTCGAAAGGCTTATCGTACAAAAGCGAGTTTGGGTATTTGTCCGCGATTTCCTCGCTTGCATGTGCGGTGCTTGACAGGGCAAGGGCGGCGAGCAGAAAACTCTTCTTCATTACATGTTCTCCGATACGAAACGATATCCGCTATCTTTGCGCTCGACCCGCCCGACGCCTCCGTCAGGTAGATGGAAGCCGAGCAAGGTGATCTTTTCCTGAGACAGCTTGTCGAGCAGGCGCGCGCGGGTGACAGCGCCCAGATCGGGGTCTTGATCTGCCCCGCTTGCCCAGTCCGGTCGGGCAAAAGCGATGTGGTGATTGCCAATAGCGTCCCCGCCTACGAGCAGTGCATCAGTTCCTGAGCGCACTTCAAACGACGTGTGGCCCGGGGTATGGCCGAAAGTTGCATGGGCCATAATGCCCGGAAGTACTTCGTCGCCATCGCTAAAGAACGACATGCGATCTTCAACGGCCTCGAGCCTGCGTGCAGCACCAACAGCGAAGGACGCGCGGACATCGCCAATGGTGTTGACCGTGTTCGGGTTGGTCCAATAGTCCCACTCGGTCTGCCCCATCATGTGTTCGGCGTTGGTGAATACTGGGTCATCGAAATCGTCGAGTACCCCCCAAAGATGATCGGGGTGACCGTGGGTGAACACGAGATGGGTGATGTCATCCGGAGCCACGCCGACGGCGTCGAGGCTATCGATCAACGCACCTGCGGATGGCATGAAGCCGTCACCGGAGCCAGCGTCGAACAAAACAACACGATCTTCGTGCCTTAGTAGCGTGACGTTACAAGGTGGCTCTACTTGGGCCCGTGAGATGTTGAGCGGAGTAAGTATGCTATCGAGCTCATCTTGGGGAAGCCCGTCAAAGAACATCGCGCCCGGTAGAACCAAATTACCGTCACTGACGCTGATAACTTCCATAGTGCCAACTTTGGCTGACGTCGCGGCCAGTGAAACACGAGGAAGCCCAGATAAAGCTACGCCCCCAAACCCAGCTAGAAGAAGTCTGCGGTCAATATTCATAGGATCCTCCACATCCATTCGATTTAGTGAATATGAATGTTTGAAGGGGGGCTTTGCAAGTGCTAACCGGATTTGATCTTCTGGCAGCGTTCCAATGCGACATGCGCCGCTTCATACTGGGTCAGGAATACCTGACCGGTCAGGTCGTCAAGAAAGTGTGACGTTTCCAGCCTATCCATGACGGGGCCTTTGACCTCGGACAGGTGTAGCTTCACGCCCATCTCGTCTAGACGCTTGTTGATCGCCTCAAGGGATTCCAGCGCACTCAGGTCAATCTCATTTATTGCGGTGCATTGCAGAATTACGTGCTGAACATCTGGGGCTGCCGCCACGCGGTCCTGAATACTGTCCTCCAAGAATCGTGCGTTGGCGAAATACAAGCTTTCGTCCACGCGCAGGGTAACGACTTTGGGATCAGTTTTGACCTTGTGCCTAAGCACATTGCGGAAATGCTCGGTCCCGTGGACCAGGCCCACTTCAGCAATGTGGGGGCGTGATGATTTATAAAGGTGGAGCAGGATAGATAAGCCCACGCCCGCTGAAACCCCAGCTTCGACACCAACAGACAAAGTCAAAAGTATTGTGGCAAGCACCGCGGCAAAATCGGCCTTTGAATATGTCCAGCTGCGCTTGAGGATGCTGAAATCGACTAAGCTTAACACGGCTACAATGATGGTTGCAGCCAAGGTTGCTTTGGGAAGAAAGAAGATAAGGGGAGTTAATGCAACTGCCGCAATTGCAAGGCCGATAGCAGTGAAGGCACCAGCGGCGGGGGTCTCAGCGCCTGCGTCAAAGTTCACGACTGAACGTGAGAAGCCCCCGGTTACTGGAAATCCACCTGTCAGCGAGGCTGCAACATTGGCTGCGCCTAGCCCGATCAATTCTTGATCGGGATCAATACGTTGGCGCTTTTTGGCGGCAAGGGTTTGTGCAACGGAAATCGATTCCACGAAGCCGATGATCGAGATTAAGAATGCAGGCAGCAACAATTTCCCAACGAGATCGGGCGAGAAAATTGGCAGAGTAAGCGGAGGGAGGCTTTGCGGGACTTCTCCCACGATTTTCACACCGTATTCTGTAAGCCCAAGTATCCAAACAGCAAAAGTTGAAAGAACCACGACTGCAACCGGACCGGCCTTAGTTGTGACATCCGCAACCCTCATGCCCACGCCTGCACGCTTCAAGGTTGGCTTGAGACCTTTGCGGACCCAGAACAAAAAACCTGCGGCTGAGACGCCTATGACTGCGGTGATCCAATTGGTTTCGGGCAAGTGCTTAATCAGAGAGATAAGCAAGTCCAGCAGGTTATGCCCCTCGGCGTTAATGCCAAGAATGTGTTTCAACTGGCTTGCAGCGATGATCATTCCGGACGCGGTGATAAAGCCCGCAATGACGGGGTGGGACAGGAAATTTGCGACGAACCCGAGGCGAAACAGCCCCATGCCGAGAAGGATGGCCCCCGACAAACCAGCGAGGACCAAAGCGGCTGCGGCGTAGCCCATCGTCCCTTGTTCGGCGATAGTGCCAAGTGCTGCAGCGGTCATCAGTGATACCACCGCGACAGGACCCACGGCCAACGCGCGGCTGGTACCAAATATGGCGTATAGAATGATTGGTGCGATGGAAGCGTAAAGCCCCGCTTCTGGCGGTAAACCTGCCAAAAGAGCATAGGCCAGGGATTGGGGAATTAGCATGATCGTGACGATCACCGCAGCCAATAAATCGCTCGATAACGTCGTGCGATTATAGTCCCGACCCCAAGTCAGGATGGGCAAATACCGAGTGAGTTGAATTGGCATCAGGGGCTCGTCTGTGTTAAGAGCCTCCCCCAGGGATTAGGCGGAGGCGGAATAATCAACTGGTGGCGATTTTTTCAGGTTTTGCCATCCACTCACGGCCGCGCAGCATGGCTTTCCAATATATCGGTGGAAGCATCTTTTCTTTCAGGAACCATGCGGCGCGCGAAGGTTTGGTCCCGTCGATCAGAAATCTTGGAAAGCTCGGCAGCATGGTGCCGCCATAGCCGAACTCTGCAAGCACGATCTTGCCACGTTCCACTGTCAACGGGCAGGAGCCGTAGCCATTGTACTGTGCGACGGGGGCTCGCCCTTCGATGTCCGCAATCAAGTTTTCGGCTACGATGGGAGCTTGAATTCGCGCGGCGGCGGCAGTTTTCGCATTCGGTGCGTTCATGACGTCGCCTAGTGACCAGACGTTGTCATATGTCTTGTGCCGTAAGGTTGCTTGATCCACGTCGACCCAACCCGCCGCATCTGCCAGTGGCGAGACGCGAATAAAGTCAGGTGCAGCTTGGGGTGGGCAGACATGCATCATGTCGAATTCCATTTCCACACGCTCGACTGGCGTGTCGGGCTTGGAAACATCAAACCAAGCTTTCTTCGCGGCACCATCAACGGCTACAAGGTTGTGAAAGAAATTCAGTGAGGCATCATATTTCTCGACATATTTCTCCAGCGCAGGGACGTAGTCTTTTACTCCGAACAGCACCCCACCTGCGTTATTGAACTGAATATCGATGTCTTTTAGCACATTGCGACGGGACCACGCATCGCCGGATAGGTACATAGCTTTTTGTGGAGCGCCCGCGCATTTGATTGGCATCGGCGGCTGCGTGAAAATTGCGCGGCCCTCGTTCATGCTTTTTACCAATTCCCACGTGTAGGGCGCCAGATCATAGCGATAGTTGGAGGTTACGCCATTCTTGCCCAACGTTTCCACTAGGCCTTCAACGCGATGCCAATCAAGCTTGAGACCCGGACACACTATCAGGCGGGCGTATCTCACTACGCGGCATCCATCTAGGACAACTGCGTTGTCGTGAGGCTCGAACGCAGCGACAGCGGCTTTGATCCAGTGAACGCCGCGCGGGATAAGCGATCCCATTGTTTTTGCTGTGTCCGGCGCATCGAAGATACCGCCGCCAACCATTGTCCAGCCGGGTTGATAATAGTGGATGTCTGCGGGGTCGATGATTGCGATTTCCAGACCTGACTTGCGGGACTGTAGGCTGGAAGCGGCAGCGATCCCGGCAGCGCCGGCACCCACGATCACCACATCATATGTTGCATCTGCGCGGTTGGTGGGGGTCTTGCCACCATTGACGATCCGGCGAACAACACCACCCATGTCGTAGCCAGCAGACTTGGTCGCGGCTAAGATATCGGCGACACCCATAACTTCTGCTTTTGCCAGCGACCATAGTGTCGCTGACCGCGTACCTGAGCGGCAGTAGGCCAGTGTTGGTCCCGGCAGTTCGTTTAAGGCGTTATCAAAAATCTCTGCGTCTTCGTCCGCGACTTTGCCACCTACGATGGGAATGTAGCGTGTTTCCAGCTCGAGCTTTTTGGCCGCTGCTGCGATCTCGTCAAACGAGGGTTGATCCACGCCTTCGCCGTCCGGTCGATTGCAGATGATAGAGCGAAAGCCCTTATCTTTGATTGACTGGACGTCTTCAGGAGAAATTTGAGGGCTAACCGATAAGCTAGCCGTGAGTGTTTTGATATCCATTGCGAAACTCTCTCCATTAAGGGCTTGTCACGTTACCCTGGCAACCGAATTGCGCCCGTCCTCCGAGGCGCGGATCACTGCATCAGCTAGTCGTTTTGTGAAAAGTGGCTTAGAGGCTATTCACAGGAACTTTGAGCATCGGATTGCCGTCCTTATCTGTTGGCACTTCCCCGGCGCGCATGTTCACTTGTAGGGACGGGATGATTAGCTTTGGCATGTCAAGCTGAGCATCGCGTTCGGTGCGGAACTTTATGAACTCTTCTCGGGTTTTGCCGCCCCCAACATGGATGTTGTTGGCCTTTTGCTCGGCGACAGTAGTTTCCCACTCAATCGCGCGGCCATTGGGGCCATAGTCATGACACATGAACAGACGCGTTTCGTCAGGCAAGGATAGAACTTTCTGAATGCTGTCATACAATTCACCAGCGTCTCCGCCGGGGAAGTCAGCGCGGGCCGAGCCGCCGTCGGGCATGAACAGCGTGTCGCCCGCGAAAGCGGCGTCACCCATTACGTGCACCATGCATGCAGGTGTGTGACCGGGTGTAAACATCGCGAAACCCTGCATGTTGCCAACCATGTAGGTGTCACCGTCTTTGAAGAGCGCGTCGAACTGGGAGCCATCGCGCTGGAATTCAGTGCCCTCATTGAAGACCTTGCCGAAGGTTTCCTGCACGACCATGATTTTTTCGCCAACGCCGATTTTTCCACCGAGCTTGTCTTGGATATAAGGCGCGGCGCTCAGGTGGTCGGCGTGAACGTGGGTCTCGATGATCCAGTCCAATGTCAGGCCTTGGCTCTTGATCTCTTCGATCAATTTATCGGCGTGATCATATGTGATCCGGCCCGCGGCGTAGTCGATGTCCATCACGCTATCGATGATCGCGCAATGGGTGCTGGACGGATCGCGAACGATGTAGCTGATCGTGTTGGTAGCCTCATCGAAATGAGCCGACACTATGGGTTTGACGTCCATATTCACGGGGTAGGTCATGGGAGTCCTCTCTATTAAACGGATGCTGCCTTTGTCGCGCTCAATCGTTGCAAGCCCTTTGCTGCGAAAATACCAGAAACCAGCGCGATGGTGAAAATGATAACTTCTGAACGGCCCGTCCCAAGCGCAGGCAATGCTCCACCTGGACAAAACCCAGCGATACCCCAGCCGATCCCGAAGACCGCTGAACCGCCGATCAATGGAAGATCAAGCTCGTTGCTTGCGGGAAGCTTGAAGGTTTCTTCAAACGTTGGTGCTGGCCGGTGCAGTACGAAACGGTAACCGACAAAGGTCACCATTAGGGCACCCCCCATAACGAAGATCAGGCTGGGGTCCCAAGTGCCCGCGACGTCAAAGAAGTTCAGCACCTTGGCTGGGTTTGCCATGCCGGAGATTGAGATGCCGATCCCAAAGATCAGACCGCTAATATAACTTACGATAAGGCGCATGGATCAGCCTCCCAACACATGGCGAACGACGTAGACTGTGATGCCGGTGGTCAACATAAAAGTGATGGTTGCCGCGAAGGAGCGCGCCGACAATCGGGCCATTCCGCAGACACCGTGTCCTGACGTGCAACCGGATCCAAACGTTACCCCGATGCCCACAAGGAAGCCACCGACAGCCAACATTGTCGTTGGAGTGGGCACTTGTATTACAGGCATTTGCCCAGTGACCACCATCACGGCGACAGGTCCAGAAACCATACCAAGAAGCACCGCAGCCCTCCAACCAAAGTCACTCGTGCTGGATGGTGATAACAGGCCAGAAAGTATGCCGGTGGCACCCATGATACGGCCCAATGTGGCCATCAACAGTATAGAGGCCACGCCAATCAAAACGCCGCCACTTAACGACTGCCACGGTGTAAAAACGGTCTCCACGATCAAGCCTTGCAGGTCTTGATGCCGAAGATCGAATAAAGAGGGCAAGAGCGGGTAAGAGAGGTAACCAGCATCACAATACCCGCAATCACCGAGATTGCCGTGACGATGGTCGAATTGAATAGTGCCATTTCGCTGATAAACGGCGCGAGCAAAAGAACGACACCCAGTAGCAGTCGAAACGCGCGGTCAATTGTGCCAACATTCATAGTCATAGATTGGACTCCTTCATAATCTTAGGAATCACTATACTCATTTCGAAATTCTATCAGTGACAAAGTCACATAAGCGTTCTGGTGCGAAACTAGTCCCTATCCGCAAGGCTTTCGAGTTTTGTGCGATCCAGTATTTTCACAGTGCCACGAGACTGCGCAACCCAACCCCGGCGCTGAAATTCCTGAAGCTGCCGCGAAATGACTTCGCGCGCTGTCCCAAGCTCCACTGACAGTTTTTGATGAGTGGTTGAAATCTGATGGTTTCCCTTGGACAGTTCGATCAACTTGTGGGCGAGGCGCACATCCATGCGTTGGAACGCGACTTCGTCAATCACCAGAAAAAGGTCCGTGATGCGCTTTGAAAAAGCGGCGAAGACGAAGTTGCGAAAGGACGGTGACTGAGCAACCAGATCGTCAAAAACTTGGCGTGGGACTGCTGCTGCCTGCACTTCGGATTCCGCAATACCTTCTGCGGAGTAGTCATCATATGCCAACAAACAAGCCGTCGTCAGGACGCAACTTTCACCTGCGTTGATGCGGTATAGGACGATTTCGTGACCAGTTTCGGAAACTTGCTGCACCCGCACCGTCCCGCTCAGCAAGAACAACATGTTTTCTGGCGACTTTCCCGGGCCGAAAATAACGGTCTTTTCAGGCATGATGACGACCGTACTGCGTTGAACCAGCAGCGTTTTGGTCTTGGGTTCCAGCCGCGATAAGCCAGGAAAGCGTTCAACCCATTCGGTATCCAAAGACTCCGGGTTCATTCTTGTTCCTCAATCAACCTCAAGGTGCATCCGTCAGCCTTTCGCACCCTGGCCGCGGGCATAGATGTCTTCGTAACGAATGATGTCATCTTCACCTAGATAGCTGCCTGTTTGAACCTCGATCAAGACCATTGGAATATCCTTAGGATTTTCCATTCGGTGAACCGCACCTAGCGGAATGTAGACGGACTGGTTCTCTTCAACGAGCTTCACTTCGTCATCAATTGTGACTTTCGCGGTGCCTTCGACCACGATCCAATGCTCCGCTCGATGTTTGTGGCTTTGCAATGATAGGGCGGCGCCGGGGTTTACAACAATACGCTTCACCTGAAAGCGTGTTCCTGTACCGAGACTCTCGAACCACCCCCAAGGGCGATAATCACGCGGCAGGGTTTCGGCCTGCGGAGCCTCCTGCTCTTTCAGCGCGGCTACGGCTTTCTTAACGTCCTGCGCGCGGTCTTTATGGGCCACCAAGACAGCGTCGGGCATGGCGATAGCAATGATATCTTCTAGCCCGATGCCAACCAATACCTGTTTGCCGTCCTCCGCGCGCAACAGTGTATTTTGACAGTCGAGTGCAGTGGAGGGACCATTGGTTACGACGCCGTGTGCGTCGGGACCGGTTTCGCGCCAAACGGCGTCCCAGCCCCCGAGATCAGACCAAGCGCCGCCGTATGGCATTACACTTAAATTTTTGGCTTTTTCCATCACGGCGTAGTCAATAGAGTCGCTTCCCAACTTTTCCCACGGATCTTCGGCCAGTCGTGTGAAACCGATGTCACTTTGCGCATCGGCCACTGCGGCTCTGACGCCTGCCAGCATGTTTGGTGCATAAGTTTCGAATGCAGCGATTATCGCACTGGTCGAAAAAAGGAAAATACCCGCATTCCAAAGATGCGTTTTACCATCCAACATCGCCTGTGCGGTATCTGAGTCCGGCTTTTCAACGAAGGCTTTGAGTGGCTGTGCGACGGGATCAAAATCGAGTGACGGGGCTGTCGTCACCTCGAGCCAACCATATCCCGTTTCTGCGCGATCCGGCCGTATACCAAATGTCACCAATTGGCCGTCGATTGCCGCGGGAATGGCGGCTTGAACCACGGCGCGAAAGCGCTCTTGGTCCGGGATAACGTGATCGGACGGGGCAACCAGCATCAACGCATCTGGGTTTTCCGCCTCGAGCACCAATGCGCCAGCGAGGATCGCAGGGGCCGTGTTGCGGCCCATGGGTTCAATGATGATCGCGTCGGGGGACATTCCTACGTCGACAAGCTGTTCCTTGACGGTGAAGCGAAAATCAGAACCGGTGACGATCATGGGGGCAGCAAACCCGTCTCCGGCCAAGCGTCTTGCGGATGCTTGAAACAGGCTTTCTTCGCCGGTCAGCTGAGCAAATTGCTTAGGGTAGCTTTTGCGAGACAATGGCCAAAGTCTGGTCCCAGATCCCCCACATAACAGGAGCGGATGAATAACGTCACTCATTAGATTGTCACCTCTGCAAGAACATCAAAAGCGTCTAGGATGGGATAGTGATGGTTCCCAATAAACAATCCGTTTTGATCAATGTAATCGGCGTTTTTAAGCTCGCCGTGCACTTCGTAGTCAAAGTACTTCAGAACATCATTCTTGGCAAAATTGCCCGTCACAATTGGTCGACACTCGAAGCCTGCATCCGTGAGAGCCGCGATTGCTTGTTTGCGCGAAATATTCGCACTTTCCCTCACCACCAAGCTAAAGCCAAACCAGCTGCTGTGTCCCGTTTCCTTTTGGATGGAGAAGATCGGGTGATCGCGCATTTTTTCCTGAAAGCGGGCAGCGTTATCACGGCGACCATTGATCAACTTGGGCAATTTGCGCAATTGCGCCTGTCCCAAAGCGCCCGACATCTCCAGCGGGCGTAGGTTGTAGCCTGGGAGAACGAACTTGAACGACTCCTCGAACGGATCATCGCTTTTTGTGCCCGTCAGTGTGTTTTCTTTAGGAAGGTTACGAGTCCAGCCGTGCGCGCGTAGGGACAGCATGATGTGATATAGTTCCTCGTCGTCAGTGACGACTAAACCGCCTTCCATGGTTGAGATGTGGTGCGAGAAGAAGGACGAGTAGCTACCCATCACGCCAAAGGTACCGGCCTGCTTGCCGCCGAAACTCGCGCCCATAGACTCACAATTATCCTCAATCATCACGATCTCACGACCGGATACGATCTTGTTGAGGTGGTCGAAGTCGTTCGGGTTGCCCAGCAGGTTTACAACCATAAGGGCACGGGTTTTGTCGCTGACCGCATCTGCCAGGGCATCAAGGTCGTAGTTCAGTGTTTCGGCGTCTATATCGACGAACTTCAGTTTTAGCCCGTACTGCTGAAGCGGGAAATACGTGGTGCTCCATGACACTGCCGGCACGATGACTTCGTCGCCGGCTTTAAGGTTCAAATCAGAGTTCTGAGAGTAGAAAAGCGCGGCAACCATAAGCAGGTTTGCGGATGAGCCCGAGTTGACCATCACGGAGTATTTCGACCCGAAATGGGCAGCGAACTGTTTTTCGAAGATGGCAACTTCTTCGCCCATCGAAAAGCGGTCGGATGCAATCACCCGCTGCAAAGCGTCCTGCTCGTCTTGATCCCACGATGAAGTGGCCAAAGGGTATTTGAAGCTCATGAGACGTGGTTCTCCAGAAAAAAGGCGTAAGTCTTAGCAATGCCGTCCGTAAGCGAGGTGGAGGCGCGCCAACCCCAAGCATCTGCACGTTCAGTTGAGCAAAGTTTTTGTTTCATTCCAACAGGTTTGGATAGATCATGGGTGAAAGTACCATCCCATTCCAGGACATCTGCCACCGCTTGGTAATAGTCGTTGATTGAGTGGTCATGCCCTAGCCCGGTGTTCATCAGGTCAGGAACAGTTTCTATACGGTCGGCGGCCTCCAGAATGACCTTTGCGAGGTCCCCGGCATACATGAATTCCCGACGTGCAGTTCCGTCTCCCCAAATCTCCACCTCGCCCTCACCGCTTAACTTAGCATCGTGAACCTTGCGGATAATCGCGGGCAGCAAGTGGGATTTCTCGGGGTGAAAGTTGTCGTGCGGACCATACAGGTTGCACGGGATCAAGGTCTTGTATTGTAAATCTGACCGTTGCCTGCGGATGTATTCACACAGACGTAGCGCTGCGATTTTGGCGATGGCGTAGCCCTCGTTGGTCGGTTCCAATTCGCCGGTCAGCACCATTTCCTCGCGCAGCGGGTTTTGTGCGTTACGCGGATAGATGCAGGTCGAGGCGAGGTTTAGAAATTCTGGAACCCTCGCCTCGTAGGCACCCATAATCAGATTGCGCCCGATCGCAAGGTTTTTGTCCAGAAACCCAACGGGGTCCGCCATGTTGGCTTGAATGCCGCCGACCTTACCGGCAGCGTGGATGACCAGGTCAGGTTTAGTGTCCTGCAGGTAGGACTGCACATCACCAGTGTTGGTCAGATCCAATTGGCTGCTTGTCGGGTGATCAACTCGCAAATTTTTGGCGGCTTGCAACAGATTTTGGCCGACCATACCGCCACCACCTGTCAGTAGAATGCGCTTCTCGCTGAGCGGTGCCATCAGGCTTTCCGCTCGGCCTCATGGGCCTTCATGACAACGGCGCGCCGCGCTTCTTTGAGGTCTTCTTCCACCATCTCGGCACACATTTCTTGCGTCGAGATTTCGGGGGTCCAACCAAGCTCACGCTTCGCCTTGGCTGGATCACCAAGAAGTGTTTCGACTTCCGCTGGGCGAAAATAACGCGGATCAATTCGAAGTATCACGTCGCCTACTTTCAAGCCGGGTGCCTTGTCGCCCTCAATGGCGGCAACCGTTGCGGTTTCACCAATGCCCTCTCCCTCAAAACGAAGCGTTAGGCCAAGGTGTTCAGCCGACCATGTAATAAACTGACGAACGGAGTATTGTTTGCCAGTTGCGATCACGAAATCGTCCGGTTTGTCCTGCTGCAACATCATCCACTGCATACGGACATAGTCTTTGGCGTGGCCCCAATCTCGCAACGCATCAATGTTGCCCATGTACAGGCAGTCTTCCAGCCCTTGGGAAATATTAGCCAAACCACGGGTGATCTTGCGGGTCACAAAGGTCTCGCCGCGCCGCGGGCTTTCGTGGTTAAACAAAATTCCGTTGCAGGCGTACATTCCGTAAGCCTCGCGATAGTTCACCGTGATCCAATAAGCGTACATTTTGGCGACGGCATAGGGGCTGCGCGGGTGGAATGGTGTGGTTTCAGTTTGGGGGGTCTCTTGTACCAAACCGTATAGTTCCGAAGTGGAAGCCTGATAGAAACGGGTTTTCTTTTCCAGACCAAGAAAGCGGATCGCCTCCAAAAGACGCAGGGTGCCCATGGCGTCCACATCCGCAGTGTATTCGGGCGCTTCAAAACTGACGGCCACATGCGACTGCGCGCCGAGGTTATATACTTCGTCGGGTTTAACCTCTGAGATGATACGTGTCAGGTTTGAGCTGTCGGTCAGGTCGCCGTAGTGCAGCATGAACTGCGCATTGTCGATATGCGGGTCTTGGTAGATATGATCCACGCGTTGTGTATTGAACGACGACGCGCGGCGCTTGATGCCGTGAACCTCGTAGCCTTTCTCGAGCAATAACTCCGCCAGATAAGAGCCGTCCTGTCCGGTTACGCCGGTGATAAGGGCCTTTTTCACAATGGTATTCCTGCTGCCTGTTCTGACTTTAGGTCTTGCCATACGGGCGCGGTGAAATCCAGCAATGTCCGCGCATTTGCTTCGTTGGCACAAGTAAATGGCGTTTGATGCAAACTGTGAAGGCGGCGACCCTCTTCCGTCGATCTTGAAATTATTGCCAGACTGCGGGGCCAAGTGCTACCGTTTGGCCACGTAACCGGGCAGCGGGGTGTCTTCCGGACCCGCCCGACGTCACAATATGACGCGTGAAATCCCCGCGAAAACCAGCCGCTTAGGCTATTTTCAAACGCCGCCGAAAGGCTTCGGCGGAAAGCACGGGAGGTTTTTCAAATGAAAACCACAGGGGTTATCGGTCTAGGGGATATGGGCAGCGGGCTTGCCAAAAACCTGATCAGGAACGGGTTTCGAGTTACAGGGCACGACCTGAAACCGGATCGAATGGCGGCATTTGAGGCGATGAGTGGGCGGCTCGCCGCAAGTAGTGCCGAGGTTGGAGCTGCGTCGGACGCAGTTTTTGTCATGGTGATGAATGGCGATGAGGCCAAAGAAGTCATTTTGGGCGAGGCGGGACTCGTCGCTCACATGCCCAAAGGCGGGGCCGTCATCCTGAGTGCGACTTTAAAGCCGGTAGAGGCTGAGGAAATCGGGCAGGCGATGCAAGGCTCGGGTATCCATTTGATCGACACACCCGTTTCAGGCGGGTTTCCGGGGGCGCAGGGGGGAACGCTGACTATGATGGCCGCTGCACCAGATGACACGCTCGACGAGTTTGCGCCTGTTATGGAGGCCGTGTCGTCGAGCATCCATCGCGTCGGCACAACGCCGGGGCAGGGACAGACGGTCAAGGCGTGTCTTCAGTCTTTGATTGGCGCGCAATTCTCAGCCACGTTCGAGGCGGCGGCGCTGGCGGCTAAGGCGGGTGTTCCGGGGCAGATCATTCTCGACGTTTTTTCGACGTCCTCTGCGGGCTGCGGCGTTGTAAACAACGCTTTGGAGAAGATTATCGACCGCCAGTTTGAGGGAACTGGCAGCCATATCAATACGATGCACAAGGATCTGACGATCTCGATGAATTTGGGGGAACGCTTGGGCGTCCCGCTTCACACCGCCGCCGCTGCGATGCAGTTATTTCACGCGGGGCGCACGAAATATCCAAACGGCGATAACTGGGTTTGTACCCGCGTAATCGAGGAGATCATTGGGGCGGAACTGCATCGCGAGGGGTCCAAATGAAGCTGGGCGTTATTTGTGACGGCATCAGCCGCGACTTGAAACATGCCTTGGACGTGATGGATGAGTTCAGTCTCGAATATGCGGAGCTTCAATTCGTTGGTGATACCGAAGTGGGCGATCATAGTTCGGCTGAAATTAAGGAAATCGACGCGTTGCTGCGTGGTCGCGGTAAACCTGTTTCCTGTTTGTCTCGGCATATCTTTGCGGGAACAACCACTGCGACCCGCGCCGGTGATGAGGAGCATACCAAACACATGGATGCGTTGAAGCGCGTGATCGAAATGGCGCAAGTCGTCGGCTCGCCTTTGGTGCGGATTATGACCCAGAAGAAGGAGCAAATCCTGTGGGGACATAACGGCGCCGAAAAATGGAACGTGGCGCATGGCGCATGGGGTACGATGGCCCCGATGATAGCACCGGCAGTTGAATTAGCCCGTGCAGAGGGGATGACCTTGGTGGTCGAGACGGGAAACGGTACAATGGTTAACTCCAACTACACCGCGCGGAGGTTGATTGACGAGTTGGATGCCAAAGATGCTCTGAAAGTGCTTTGGGATCCGGGCAACAATTGCTGGTGCCACGAATTGGCTTTCCCGGATGGCTATCAGGAAGTGAAGAACGGGTATTTGGGCCATGTCCACATCAAGGATGTGCAGGTCGATACGCCACGTGCCACCTTGGAGGTGCGACGTATGGGTGAAGGTCAGCTTGGCCCGCTATTTGCGCCAATAGCGCAAGCGCTTCGGGATGACGGGTATGGCGGAGTGGTCAGTTTTGAGAGCGTCTATCATCCTGGAAACGGTAATTTTGAAGACGGGTTCCGTCAGTGCATCAAGGTTTTTAAAGACACGTTCGCTTAGTGCTTCAAATGAGTGCAGTTGACAGCCAGGGAAAATAGCTGAGCAGTATAAGAACGCCCGCTACGGCCAGTAAAAATGGCCAAAGCGCCCTCAAAATTTGGCCGGGCGACGCGCCAGACATTGCGGATGCGATATACAGCCCGACACCAACTGGCGGCGTGAGAAGGCCTAAAACCAGATTGAGGCTCATCACCACGCCAAAGTGGAACGGGTCAATATCATAGTTATTCATGGCGATGGGCAGCAAGATTGGGGTGACCAAGATCAGCGCTGCTATGCCGTCGATCAGCATACCAACAATGAGCAGGGCTAGGTTGACGATCAATAAAAAGATGAATGGATCGGCGGTGATTGTGACTATCAATGAGGCCAGCTTTTGCGGCAGAGCTTCATAGATGATTACCCAGCCAAAGACGTTGGCGGCAGCAATCATGAATATCACCATCGAGGCGTTTCGTGCCGTGCGCGCAAATAGTACGCCAAGCTTCGCGGGGTTTATCTCGCGGTAAATCAGCCAACCGATGAGGAAGGCTATCAAGGATGCTACGGCGGCGGATTCTGTTGGCGTGGCAATGCCAAACAAGATGCCGCCGATAATCGAGGCGGGGATTAATGCGGCGGGAAGGCAGGCAAGCAGCGCCGCCTGCGCTTCCTTGCGGCTCATCCAGGCGCCTTTGGGCATGTCGCGAAAGAAACCGATGAGGGTGATCACCAGAAAGAACACCACCACCAGAATGAAGCCGGGAATGATGCCCGCCAGAAACATATCGCCAATGGGGATTTGGGCCAGAACGCCATAAATGACGAACAGCATGGATGGCGGGATGACCGGTGCCAATAGCCCGCCCGCCGCTGTGGTCGCAGCTGCGAAGCCTTTGTCGTAGCCTTCTTTCTCCATGGCGGGAACCATGGCGCGGCTCATGACGGCGATCTGTGACGCGGCAGAGCCGATGATCGCGGCCATGAACATGTTGGCAAGCAGGTTGATGTAAGCCAGCCCGCCGCGAAATCCGCCCACGAACACCCGCGCCGCGTTGATCAGGCGGGTGGTCATACCGCCTTCATTCATCAACTCTCCGGTGAGCATGAATAGCGGGATAGCAAGCAGGCCGTAGTTTTCGACGCCCGAGAAAAGCTGCTGCATGAAACTGTCGAACAGGACGGTGTTGCCGCTTTCTGCGATGTACCAAACGGCGGTCAGAATCAGGACAAGCGCAATAGGCACCGCGCCAAACAGCAGGGCCGCGAAAATAAATGGCGTCATGTTTGGGCCATCGGTTTGGTTTTGGGTAACGGCGACAGCAGATTAGCGACCGCATGTAGCAAAGTGCCAAACACAAACAGTCCCAGAACGGACCAGACCCAGATTTTGCGGATGCCAAGTGTCGTGGTGGGTTCGGCGTAGACGAAGTTGAAAGTTTCGCTTTGGAAGGCTTCGACGTCAAACCCTGCGTGCAAGAGATCCAATGGCATCAGCCAGCGCCACGCGAAGTACAAAAGCGCAATGGCGAAGATAAGAACGCAGACGTCCACGGCGCGTCCTAGCCATTTCTGGCCGAATTCCCCCAGCAAATCCCGTACCACTGTTACAGAAACAGCGCTGCGTTCATGCAAGGCGGCGGACGCGGCGAGGAAGCACATCCACACCATCGCGTAGATTGCGGCCTCGTCGACCCAATAAATCGACGCGTTGAAGGCGCGGGTTACCACGTTTAGTAGGATCAGCGCGGTGACCAGCACCGCACAGAAAGAGGCGAGGGCGATTTCCACCCTCGCCCAATATTTGGACAGCCTTACCAGCATCACCTATTCGACGCTGGCCGCCGCGTCACGGATCGCACCAAGTTGGGAAGATTTCTCGCTCCACTTGGCTTCCCAAGCGGCCGCGGCATCGCCGAAGAACTCCGGACCAACGGTTTTGTAGGTCTTCCCAGTGGCTTCGACTTGCTTCATCCACTCCGGGTCTTGGGCCACATAGGTGTCGATCACGCCTTCAAGCTGCTCTTGCATCAATGACGTTATGGCTGCGCGGTCATCTTCGCTCAAGTCTTTCCAGATGCGGGCAGAGACAAGGCCAACCATCGGGAACATCATGTGGTTGGACGCGACAACAGTGTCGGCGTGCTCATAGTATTTAAGCTTCCAGATCAGCTCCGCATCCATATCAATCGCGTCCACTTGGCCGTTGGCCAGCGCGTCGTACACTGCGGGCAGGGGCATTGGTGTCGGGGCGGCTTCTAGCGCGTTGTAGAAGTCCAAGATCGGCTCGAACGGCGTGATGCGCAGTTTCAGACCTTTGAGATCAGCAGCGGAATTTACCTCGCCGCGCGACACGATTTGGCGTAGGCCCGCCATGCCGTACCCGATCCCGACGACGCCTGCTTTTGCGGGGAGTTGCCCCAGCATGTCAGTCGCGGCATCGGTGCGTAGGATGCGACCAGCATGCGCGATATCCTTGGCGAGGAACGGCGCGTAGAACGCGCCGAAGTCAGGCGCGCGGTTGGACACCTCGGCCACGGTCATGAACGCCATATCCAGTGCGCCGGTTTGCAGTTGTTGCAGCATCTGAGCTTCGTTGCCCAATTGGCGTGATGGGAATACCGTGACAGAATGCGAGCCATCTGAGGCATCCTTCAACGCCGCGCCGAAATCTTCGGCGGCTTTCGTCCAGATGTGGGACGGGGGAGTAATCAACCCGAGGCGAAAGTCATTTGCGAAGGTCGCCGTAGCGCTAAGCGCTAATGTGGCGACGCCAGTGGCGAGGCCTTTGAGAAAGGCTTTGGTCATTTTGGTTCTCCTAGTTGGAATTTTAAAGCTGGACCCAGCCTTCAGGTGGCTCCTTACCGGGGTGCACGGCCTTACAGTTGGGGCATGTGCGCAGGTCTTCATTTTCGTAAAATGTCGCGTAAACTGGTGGCAGATCATCGACGATGGACTTTAGGGCCAATTCGGCGCGATGCACGCGCGTGCCACACTCAAAGCAGTACCACTCAATAGCATCTAACGCGCCTGCGGGTCTTTTGGGTTCGATCACTAACCCAACAGAGCCTTCTTGCGGGCGCTGAGGGGAGTGGCGGATATGGGGTGGCAACAAAAACACATCGCCCTCGCGGATTGGAACGTCGTAGAATTCCTCGCCGTCATAGAGCTTCAACAGCATGTCGCCTTCTAACTGGTAGAAGAACTCCTCCACCGGATCGTCGTGGTAATCTGTGCGCTTGTTGGGGCCGCCGACCACGGTGACCATCAGGTCGGCATGTTCAAAAACCATCTTGTTGCCGACAGGCGGTTTCAGCAGGTGACGATGTTCGTCTATCCAAGACTTGAAATTGAAGGCGCTTAGTTTGCCCATTTTTATATCTCCCCAGACTCTACATCGTTGATGAAACGTCGCATCTTGACGTCTGTCAATGTTGTAGGGGCACTTTCCTCGGGTCCAGAGGCGTGGCAAGGTGCGATGAACTGCAGTCAGGGAGACCCAGATGAATTGCGTGTTTGTTCAAATCAGATGCAAGCCGGGGCAAGGCTATAAGGTCGCCGAGGAAATTGTCTTGAGGGAGTTCCATTCCGAACTTTATTCCACGTCGGGCGCGTTTGATTTGTTGCTTAAGGTCTACGTGCCGGAAGGTGATGACATTGGGCAATTCATTAATGACAATCTACTGAGCATCTCCGGAATAGAGCGGACTTTGACCACTCTGACCTTCAAGGCATTCTAGATCAGATCGCGAGCGAGTGTCTATTCGACGGCGTCTGGTAGGTGTCCAGATTCATGGCCATCAGGCGAGATAATGCAGGCTCAGATAAGGTCAAAGTATTGGAGCTTATCTTGGTCACATCTGCGTAGCGCCTATGAAGGTCGGCAGCGATGCTTTCAACCTTAGTCTGATCGACGCCGACACGTTCTGCGACATCTGAGCAATCAATCGCGAACCGACACATCAGGTCTTCAATCAGTTGAGCGCGCAAAGCGTCATCAGACGTCATTGCATGTCCACGCTTGGTGGCGAGTTTGCCCGAAGCGATCGCCGCCGTATACTCGCCAGTGCCCGATGCGTTCTGGGTATAGCCGGCTGGAAAACGCGAGATGGATGATGCCCCGATGCCGATCAATACTTCGGCCTGATCATCGGTGTAGCCTTGGAAGTTACGACGCAGAGTTCCGTTTAGGGAGGCGTTCAGTAAGCTGTCCCCTGCGCGTGCAAAGTGGTCGATTCCTACGGCATCGTAGCCGGTTGCGTTGAAAAGTTGGGATGCCATGTGAAACAGCGCATAGCGAGTTGGACCATCTGGCAAGTTGTCTTCGGGGATGAGCACCTGCCGCTTGGCCGCCCAAGGTACATGCGCGTATCCATATAAGGCGATCCTATCCGGGGACAGAAGCAGTGTTTTTGATACGGTATCGGCCAAGCTGTCAGCCGTCTGGAATGGTAGTCCGTATAGAATATCGAGATCTAGATTTTTTACGCCTGCGTCTTTTAACGCCCCAACAGCCCATTTGGTGTCTTCATAACTTTGAATGCGGCCGATCGCCGATTGCACATGCGGGTCGAAGTCCTGAATGCCAATGCTGACGCGGGATAGGTCCGCAGCACCTAAAGCTGCGATCTTTTCAGCATCAATTAGTGTCGGGTCGATTTCGACGGAAAACTCTGAGCTTGAGGACAGGGAAAAAAACCGATCAATTTCTTCCGCCAGTTCTGTAATCATCGTGGCTGGCAGAATTGTTGGGGTTCCGCCTCCCCAATGGAGGCGACCCAGTTTGACGCCTGCGGGCAAGCTGTTCGCAACCATCGCCAGTTCGGCTTTGAGCATGTCGAGATAGGCGCGTAATGGGGCGTCGGTTTTTGTGCCTTGAGTGCGGTAGGCGCAAAACCAGCACAACCTGCGGCAGAACGGGATATGTATATATAGCGAAACCGTCGTGCCTTCAGGCACTTGTTCAAGCCAGCCCGCCATCGTTGCTGGGCCAATTTCAGCATTGAAATGCGGCGCGGTGGGATAGCTCGTGTATCGTGGCGCGCGGGAAGTGAATAGGCCGTAGCGGCGAAGAGTTTCGTGCTGTGTCATACTGCCCTAGTTGATCCAATCTCATGGGGCAAACCTTGATCCTGATCAAGTTCTCAATCATGTAGGGTCTATGACCCAAATTGATCTGAGCCCTAAGTCCTGCGCAAATTGTCCTATCCGGCCGAGAGCTATCTGCTCGCGTTGCACGGCAGACGAGTTGTTGGAACTTGATAAGATCAAATATTACAAGACCTATCCGGCAGGGGCGTCCGTGGTTTTGATGGGTGATCCTATGACTTTTGTTGCCTCTGTGGTTTCCGGGGTCGCGACACTGTCTCGGTCTATGATTGACGGACGTATGCAAATGGTTGGTTTGTTACTTCCCTCAGATTTTATCGGACGCCCAGGTCGCGACACGGCCTCTTATGATGTGACCGCAGTCTCCGAGTTGACTTTGTGCCACTTTCACAAAAAGCCTTTTGAGAAAGTCACTCACGCGACGCCGCATGTTCAAGAGCGCTTGGTTGAAATCGCGCTTGATGAACTGGATGCGGCACGCGATTGGATGCTGCTACTAGGACGTAAAACAGCGCGTGAAAAGATCGCAAGCTTCTTGCTTATCTGCGTGCGACGTCTAGGCCGTAAAGAGGGTGAGATACTGCAATTGGAGCTTCCGCTGACGCGCGATGCCATGTCTGACTATCTGGGACTGACCATCGAAACCGTCAGCCGTCAGATGGCGGCATTGAAGCGTGACGGCGTTCTGGTTCTAGAAGGTACGCGTAAGGTGACAATTCCAGACCTCAATCGCTTGCTTGACGAAGCCGGCGACGACAGTGACGGTGCGACGCTGGCGTAAATCAACGCCGCAAAGAGCGTCCCGCCAGTCGGCGATACAAAGCTTTTTCATTTTTTTTGATTACGGTGTGGCAGGCAGCGGTCGATTGTGAACATAAAAAGCTCACTAGGTTGGCTGCCCATTGGTGTCTTTTGACTTATATCAAGGTTCGTCCTCGGAGAATTAGGCATTTGCAGCCATGCCGAGGTAGGGGGATTCCCTTTGCGAGCGGTCAGGAATGAACGGAACGGGTGAGAAATGCTTAATTATATCAAGCTAATACTGCTGGGAGGCGTCATACTGTTTGCTGCTCTTGCGGCAAACTGGGCGCACGACTTGGCTTACCAAGTACACGCGCTTTTGATTTTTGTGGTTGGGATCGTCATGTTCGTTTGGGTGCTTCGGCATACAGATGAGCCTGTAGCTGTCTCGGCTGGGGATGTGACGGGCTACATGGATGGCCCTGTGCGCTTTGGGATCGTCGCGACGGCCTTCTGGGGCGTTACGGGGTTCTTGGTGGGCACGTTTATTGCGTTCCAACTTGCATTTCCTGTTTTGAACTTCGATTGGGCTCAGCCTTATGCGAACTTTGGACGCCTTCGTCCATTGCACACATCAGCCGTCATCTTCGCATTCGGTGGCAACGCGCTGATCGCAACTTCATTCTATGTCGTTCAACGTACATCCGCGCAGCGGCTTTGGGGGGGCAACCTCGCGTGGTTCGTGTTCTGGGGCTACAACCTGTTCATTGTATTGGCGGCAACCGGATATCTCTTGGGCGCCACGCAATCCAAAGAATATGCCGAGCCTGAATGGTACGTCGATATCTGGCTAACCATTGTTTGGGTTGCCTATCTGGCTGTATTTTTAGGGACCATTCTGACTCGCAAGGAGCGCCACATCTATGTGGCCAACTGGTTCTTCTTGTCGTTCATCGTGACCGTAGCAATGCTGCATATCGTTAATAACCTGTCCATCCCGGTTTCGATTTGGGGTTCCAAATCCGTACAGGTTTTCGCCGGTGTGCAAGATGCCATGACGCAATGGTGGTATGGCCACAACGCCGTGGGCTTCTTCCTGACCGCGGGCTTCCTTGGCATGATGTACTACTTCGTGCCAAAGCAAGCAGGTCGTCCGGTGTATTCCTACAAACTGTCGATTATCCACTTCTGGGCGCTGATCTTCCTGTATATCTGGGCCGGTCCGCACCATCTGCACTACACCGCATTGCCTGACTGGGCGTCTACGCTGGGCATGGTGTTCTCGATCGTGCTGTGGATGCCGTCATGGGGTGGCATGATCAACGGTCTGATGACCCTGCAAGGCGCATGGGACAAGTTGCGCACCGACCCAATCATCCGTCTGATGGTGGCCTCGCTTGCCTTCTACGGCATGTCGACCTTCGAAGGCCCGATGATGTCGATCCGCGCGGTGAACTCGCTGTCGCACTATACCGACTGGACCATTGGACACGTGCACTCCGGCGCTCTTGGCTGGAATGGCATGATTACCTTCGCGGCGATCTACTTCCTGACACCGAAACTTTGGGGACGTGAGAAGATGTATTCGATCTCTGCCATCAACACGCACTTCTGGTTGGCGACCATCGGCATCGTTCTCTACGCGTCGTCGATGTGGGTCAGTGGTATCATGGAGGGTCTGATGTGGCGCGAAGTCGACGCGCAAGGCTTCCTGGTGAACAGCTTTGCCGACACCGTATCCGCTAAGTTCCCGATGAACGTGGTGCGCGGTTTGGGTGGGGTTTTGTATCTCGCCGGCGGGCTGATCATGGTTTGGAACATGTGGATGACCATACGCGGAGGAGCTTCTGTGAAGGCCCCCGTCGGCGTGGCTGCGGAATAAGGAGCGGATGAATGACATCTGAGAAAACAAACCCGAAGAAACGCCGCAGCTTTCTTGAGCGCCATGGGGCGCTTGAGCGGAACGGCACCTTGCTGATGGTTGCATCACTGGTTGTGGTCAGCATCGGTGGTATCGTCGAAATCGCGCCATTGTTCTACCTAGAGAACACCATCGAGGATGTGGAGGGCATGCGCCCTTACTCCCCGCTGGAGCTTGCAGGTCGCGACATCTACGTGCGTGAAGGGTGCTACCTTTGCCACTCGCAGATGATCCGCCCGATGCGCGACGAAGTAGAGCGTTATGGCCACTACTCTCTGGCCGCAGAGTCGCAGTATGATCACCCGTTCCAATGGGGGTCCAAGCGTACTGGACCCGACGTGGCACGCGTGGGTGGCCGTTACTCGGACGAATGGCACGTAAGCCATTTGAGCGACCCGCAATCCGTGGTGCCCGAGTCCGTTATGCCTAAGTACTCGTTTCTCAAGGACGTCAAAATTGATGGCAAGTATATCCAGGCAACTTTGAAGACGCATCGCTTTGTCGGTGTGCCTTACACCGACGAGATGATTGAAACCGCGCAAGCGGATTTCATGGCGCAGTCGGACCCGGACGCGGATTGGGACGGGCTGCTGGAACGCTATCCTGGTGCGCAGACGCGCAATTTCGACAACGCGTCAGGCGTGTCGGAAATGGATGCCTTGGTGGCTTACTTACAGATGCTCGGTACGTTGGTGGATTTCTCCACCTTCACTCCCGATGCGTCTCGCTAAGGAGGGGGAGTGATGGATACCTATTCCTTCCTGCGGCAACTGGCAGACAGCTGGGTGTTGCTCGCTATGTTTGCATTTTTCTTTGGGGTGATCCTTTGGGCGTTTCGTCCGGGCTCGCGGTCGATGCATGACGACATCAGCCAAGCACCTTTTCGCAATGAAGACCGTCCCGCCGCGGACGACTCGGATGCCGCACTACTGAAAGGCCAAGACAATGGATGAGCCAAGATATGACGAGGCCACGAAAACCTACACGACTGGCCATTCCTACGACGGCATCGAAGAACTGAACACGCCGTTGCCTCGGTGGTGGCTCTGGACGCTTTACATGACCATCGTATGGGCTGTGATCTACTCGATCGCTTACCCTGCATGGCCATTGGTGTCGTCCGCGACAGCTGGTTTTCTCGGGTATTCGACGCGCGCCGAGGTGGCCGCAGAGATTGCCCGAGTGGAAGAGGCAAATTCCGAGCTGAATACCCAGCTTGCAGCAGTTGATTTGAATGCCCTAAAGGACAACGAACCACTGCATCAATACGCGGTTTCTGCCGGCGCATCGGTCTTTGCGAACAATTGTTCGCAATGCCACGGCTCGGGCGCTGCCGGTGCTGTAGGTTACCCAAACCTATTGGATGACGACTGGCTTTGGGGCGGTGATATGGAAGCGATCGTTACAACGGTCCGCCACGGTATCCGCAACGAGCAAGACGAGGATGCCCGGTATTCCGAAATGCCCGCTTTTGGAGAGCAACTGGAGAAGGAAGAAATCGCAGCGCTGGTCGCATACGTTCAATCCTTGTCCGGCTTGGATCACGACACGACATTGATTGAGCAAGGCAACGAGTTGTTTGTGGATAACTGCACAGCTTGCCACGGTGACACCGGTATCGGCGATCGCGAACAGGGTGCACCTAATCTGACGGACTCGGTCTGGCTCTATGGCGAATCCGATGAAGCTTTGACCGAAACAATCACCAATGCGCGGTTCGGTGTCATGCCACCTTGGTCACCTCGTTTGTCTGATGCGCAAATTAATGCCGTTGCGGCCTATGTTCACCAAAAAGGTGGTGGCGAGTGAGCCACGCCTCGCAAAGTTCGCACGCTACTTCGGGAGGAATTCGAACCTAGCGTGTGATCCCCCGCCCCTGAGCCTCCTGTTCGCGCATTCGGCTTAGGGCGCGGGTTCGGCAAATGAAAATGCCCGCCAGCGAGAGCTTGGCGGGCATTTTTATATGAGAGGAGCGTGAGAGTGAGCTACCTCTTTTTCTTTTGTTGGGCGTTGCGCACCATCTTCCCAAAGGCTTTGTCCTTCGTGCGGCGCTCGGCAAGAGTCGCGGAATTATGGAGGTCTTCGGCGACAAGTTTTTGCCATCGCGCCAAACGTGTCGCATCAATTTCACCGCGTTCGACTGCCGTCAGAACGGCGCATCCGGGCTCTACCTTGTGTTTACAGTCATTGAATTTGCACTGCATTCCCAACTCGTCCAAATCTGAAAACATCTCTGCCACGCCAGCGGCGTTATCGGTGAGTTGCAACTCGCGCATGCCCGGCGTGTCCAGCACCGCGCAGCCTGATGCGAGAAAGTACAAATTTCGCCGAGTGGTAGTGTGACGTCCACGGGCGTCGTCTTCGCGGACCGCCTGTGTTGTGATCGCAGTGTCCCCCGCCAACGCGTTCGTCAGCGTAGATTTACCGACACCTGACGATCCCAGAAAGGCCACCGTTTGTCCGGGCTTGCACCACTCTGCCAACATCGTTTGTGGTTCATCACTTTTTGCGTTGAGCGCCACAACCGGTACCAGAGGAGAGATGGCTTTGGCCTGCTCGATATAGGCTTCCGGCGCCTCACATTTATCTACCTTCGTTAGAACAATGACGGGTGCTAAATCGGCCTCGAATGCAAGGGCAATGAATCGTTCTATGCGCGCCACATTGAAGTCGTCGTTGCACGATGACACGATGAAGGCCGTGTCCAGATTGGCAGCGATCAATTGAATGCCAAGAGTCCGTCCCGGTGCGCGACGCTTGATAAGGCTTTTGCGTTCTAGCACCTCGCTGGCCGAGGGAAGTTCGCGGTTCAGAAGTATCCAATCTCCAACCGTTGCCTCGGGACCGTGTGGGATATGCATGTCGATGTCCTCCCCACGGGCCTGTAGTCCGTTGCGGTGGACTTCGGTGACACGCAGGGGGGGAGTTTCCTCCATCTGCTTGACGCTGATTTGTTGGGCGAAGAACTGTTGCCATCCTAGGGCGGCCAATGGGGAAAGCTCAGGTCGCTGCGAAAATTCGCTGCTACTTGTGGGGAGGAATTTGGAGTAATCTCGTGTCATAGATGCGTGCTTTCATGTTCCGGCTTCGGGCGTTGCCCGGCGGTGAGTTAGAGTGTTTTGGAAGACTCAAGCCAAACCCTCGCCTGCTAAATATCAGCAGACGCGCGATTGAGTTTCGGCTTTTCGTCGGGAGCTTTGTTGCTCCCCACTTTAACGGGACATAAAATCTCCATGTTGACGCGAGATGCATAACACGATCTGGCCGCGCTATCCAGCCGGACGATGATGTCGCAGTTTGCCGATTGATCTGGGTCAAGGACCTGTAAGTGCTATGATTGCAAACACACGCTGCGAACAGATGAAAAAATTCCGGACGATTCTGAAATGAGCAAAACCGATACTCCACCCGCCCTGTATGCTGCACAGGAGCCGATTTTTCCGCGCAAAGTCAGTGGATTTTTCCGCACGTTCAAGTGGTGGATTATGGCAATCACGTTGGGGATATACTACCTAACTCCTTGGATTCGTTGGGACCGTGGGCCCAATTTGCCAGATCAAGCTGTCTTGATTGACCTCGCAGGGCGGCGCTTTTACTTCTTCTGGATTGAGATATGGCCGCACGAGTTCTACTTCGTGGCCGGCCTTCTCATTATGGCCGGTCTTGGCCTGTTTCTGTTTACCTCGGCGTTGGGCCGCGTGTGGTGCGGCTATACGTGCCCCCAGACCGTGTGGACAGACCTGTTTATCCTTGTGGAACGCTGGATTGAGGGTGACCGGAACGCCCGTGTTCGTCTTTGGAGGGCTAAATGGGATATTCGCAAATGGCGGCTCCGGTTCACTAAGTGGCTGGTTTGGTTGCTGATCGCGATCGCAACTGGCGGCGCTTGGGTGTTCTATTTCACGGATGCGCCAAAGCTGGCTGTTGATCTTGTGACCTTTAATGCCCACCCAGTTGCTTATGCTACGATTGGCGTGCTGACGGCGACGACCTTCGTATTCGGCGGCTTCATGCGTGAACAGGTTTGTATCTACATGTGCCCATGGCCGCGGATTCAAGGTGCGATGATGGATGAGGATACGATCACGGTTGGTTACCGCGAATGGCGCGGCGAACCTCGGGGCAAAAAACACGATGGGACAACTGGCGATTGCATCGACTGCATGGCTTGCGTGAATGTCTGCCCTATGGGGATCGACATTCGGGATGGGCAGCAGATGGAGTGTATCACCTGTGCCCTGTGTATTGATGCCTGCGACGACATTATGGCGAAGGTTGGCAAAGAGCGCGGATTGATCGATTATCTGGCGCTGTCGGATGAGCCGGTCGAACGTGCTGGCGGCAAGCCTAAACCCATCTGGAAGCATATCTTGCACCCCCGTACACTGGTTTACACTTTTTTGTGGTCAACAATTGGCTTGGGGCTTCTGTTCGCATTGTTCATTCGCCCAGAGATCGATATGACGGTTTCGCCTATTCGTAATCCGACCTTTGTGACGATGTCCGACGGCTCGATCCGCAACGCCTATGATATCCGGTTGCTGAACAAGCACGGCGATGATCGAGAGTTCCACATGTCGCTGACATCGGAAGAAGTGCTGCGCATCGATCTGGAAGGGACGGATCTGATGAGTGTTGTCGTTCCTGCAAACGAAACAAAACTTCAGCGGGTGTATGTAACTGCCCGCCGTGGTGACCCAAGTGCCACTGCGGCACGCACCGATTTGCGTTTCTGGGTGGAGGACGTAATCTCTGGCGAACGCGCCCATACCAATTCAGTGTTCAACGGGAAGGAAGCTGGCCGATGACTCGGGAGATAAAAGGCATCCACGTCTTCGCGATGTTTGCGTTCGGGTTTAGCATTATTATCGGTGTTAACTTGACGCTCGCGTTCCAGGCAGTCCGGACCTTCCCAGGACTTGAGACGAAGAACTCCTATGTTGCGAGCCAGAGCTTTGATGCGCGCCGTAAGGCGCAGCTTTCCTTAGGTTGGGATGTGAAGGCCGGATACGCAGATGGAGTGCTGCGCCTTGAAATCAGAGACGCGAGCGGACCAGTGGATCCAGCGTCAATCAACTCTACTCTGGGGCGTGCTACCAATATAAGCCAGGATCAATCGCCTGCGTTCAGTTTTGATGGAACGGCGCATCTGGCCGCTGCTGAGTTGGCATCGGGAAACTGGAACCTTCGCTTGAGGGCGATCGCAGAAGATGGAACTGTGTTTGAGCAGCGGATTCCATTTGTAGTCCCAAAATGAGCGTAATGAGCTGTCCCGGTTGTGCGGGTGCGCCGCTCGCGGAGGAGACTGCACGCAGCTTTCCAGCGTCCTCCGCAGGGGACACGGTTTCGTTGTCCTTGCCCGGCATCCATTGCGCGGCCTGCGTGTCGGGGGTCGAGCGCGGCCTGTCACGGCTTCCGGATGTGCTTGATGCACGTGTGAACCTCAGTCTGAAACGAGTATCGGTTCAAACCCGTGGTGATGCAGACGAAGACAGCTTGATCAATGCGCTATTGGAATTGGGGTTCGAAGCCCTACCGCTGGACAGCGATACCTTGCGCGCTGGTGAGGGCGATGCCGCAGGGCGGGCGTTGCTGTTACGCTTGGCTGTAGCGGGCTTCGCCATGATGAACGTGATGATCTTGTCGGTGGCGGTCTGGGCGGGGGCGGCTGATGCGACGCGCCAACTATTTCACTGGATCTCAGCCATTATCGCCTTGCCCGCCGTAGCGTTCGCCGCGCGACCCTTCTTTGCGTCCGCGCTTTCCGTGCTGCGTGTTGGCAGGGTCAATATGGAAGTGCCGATCTCCCTTGCGATCCTTCTTGCAAGCGGGTTGTCGCTTTACGAGACGATGGCTGGTGGCGAAGACGCTTATTTCGACGCAGCTTTGTCGCTGACTTTTTTCTTGTTGATTGGTCGATATCTGGATCATCGCACCCGCGCAGCAGCACGCTCAGCTGCGCAGGAATTGGCCGCGTTGGAGGTCCCTTCGGCCACTTGCCTTCGTGGCGGGGAGCCTGTGCGTGTTAAGGCTGCTGACATCGTGGTGGGCGATCTTGTTCAAGTACCTGCGGGTGGGCGCCTGCCGGTGGATGGCGTTATCGACGCTGGCCGTTCGCAGTTGGACCGATCACTTCTGACGGGCGAAAGCCTGCCGGTGGCGGCGCAGGTCGGTCACGAGGTCGTCTCGGGCGAGGTAAATCTGTCTAACCCGTTGATCGTTCGCGCAACCGCGGTCGGTCAGGACACAACGCTGCGCCGCATGGCGGAGATGGTCGCGGTCGCGGAAAGTGGGCGCTCGCATTACACACCATTGGCGGATCGTGCCGCGCGGCTATATGCGCCGCTGGTGCATGGTGTGGCCGCATTTGCGTTTATCGGGTGGTTTATCGTGACGGGCGATGTCCGCTATTCGCTCAATATCGCGATTGCAACATTGATCATCACTTGCCCTTGCGCGCTTGGACTGGCGGTGCCTGCCGTTACCACTGCGGCGTCCGGCAGCTTGTTTCGCAAAGGATTGCTAATTAAGTCTGCCACGGCCCTAGAGCGGCTGGCGGAGGTTGATGCGGTTGTTTTTGACAAGACAGGAACATTGACGGACGGCACCCCGATCCTCGAAGATCTGCAGAATCTATCGGCCGAAGATCGTGCCGTGGTTTTGGCTTTGAGCCAGTCGTCGGCCCATCCTATATCGCGCCTACTGGCTGCTGCCCTAGAGGGCATGCAGGTCACTCCGACTAGTCTTGATGACATTCATGAGATTGCGGGCCGTGGAGTAGAGGGGCTTGATGGCCTTGAACGCGTGCGCTTGGGCAAATCGCAAACAGCAGTAGGCGGCACTGTATTCCAACGCGGTGATGCAGCGGAGCAAGTTTTGCGTATCGACGAATCCCTGCGCCCCGGAGCGCAAGACTTGGTTGCCAGCATCCAGTCGCAAGGCTTGCACGTAGAGCTGTTGTCTGGGGACACCGAGTTCGCAGCTGCCAAGCTTGGTGCGCGTTTGGGTTTGGAGCGGTCCAAGGGCGATATGTTGCCAGCGGACAAAATTGACCACCTTGCGACCCTCCAAAGTCAGGGCAAGCGCGTCTTGATGGTGGGGGATGGCTTGAACGATATGGGAGCGATGGCACAGGCGTTTGTGTCAATTTCGCCAGCGTCCGGCGTTGACGCAACACGTGCCACCTCGGACATTGTATTGCTGGGCCGTTCGCTCGCGCCAGTGCAGGACGCGTTGAAGGTGTCCCGCAGCGCCCGCGCACGCATCCGCGAAAACTTCGGTATTGCAATTTGTTACAACGCAGTCGCGGTACCGCTGGCGGTATTGGGGTTCGCCAGCCCCTTGATGGCGGCGTTGGCGATGTCCAGTTCCTCTATCCTCGTGATCTTGAACGCGCTAAGGGTTCGGGCATGAATGTGCTCGTGATCCTTATTCCAGTGTCCCTGATCCTTGGCGGGATGGGTATTGCCGCCTTTCTATGGACGGTGCGGCACAATCAGTATGAAGACATCGAAGGGGACGCGGCGCGTATCTTGTTCGATGATGATGAGCCTAACCCGTAAGGCCACCGATCTTTTCACTTGCGATACGTTTGGTCACTACCATCGCAATACCCCAACCAGTTATTACCGCTGTCGCAATGCCGATCCAGACGCCCCACACGTCCATTCCGATTAGCGAAACGTATATCCAGATAAAGAACGCGACGCCAAAGCCTTGGCGGTACACGCTGATCCACAAAGTCCAAACGGGGCGCTTGAGGGCTTGCAGGAACGAGTTGATGGCGAAGAGCATCATATAGATCGGGAACAGGAACCCGTCGACGCGAAGGTAGCTCACGCCAATGCGCACGACATCTGGATCGTCGTTGAACAAAGCCACGACATACGGGGATGCGAACCAGAGGATGGGAAAGGCGGCAAAGGTCATCACAAACCCCAGCTTCCAACAAAAGAAGAGCGCTTCACGTACGCGGTCGAATTGTTCAGCCCCGTAATTCTGCGCAGCAATGGGCAACAGGGCCCCCGTCATGCCCAGAACAGGCAGGAGCAGGATTTGCTCGACCCTGAGCGCAATGCCATAAGCAGCGATTGCCTGTGCTCCGAACCCCTTGAGGGCGAACTGTACAACGAAGCCAGAGATAAACATGACCATGATAGCGGTGGTTGTCGGCAACATCTGTTCAGTGATCTCGCGATAGCTCGAGAGGTTTGGCTTTAGCCAGCTCGGTTGAAACCCTTCCATGATCCGGCGGCCCAAAACCTGATAGAGTATCCAAACCATCACCCCAGTTTGGCTAATGACCGTAGCAATCGCTATGCCGTTTAGGCCAAGGCCGGGGATAAGGCCGGGGATGCCATAGATCAGCAGCGGATTGAGGCCGATATTGGCTACAAAAGCCACCATCATCGCGCGCTGCATAGACACGGTGTCGCCATGTGCCTGCAATATGCCGTTCGCCCCGTAGGCCAGCAAGAATCCAGGAAGCGCAATGATGAGCCATTGAAAATAGTCTGTTGCAGCGTCGCGGTACTCTCCCGGTTCGGATACCAGTGCGATAACACTTGGCCCGGCAAAGGCTGCGCCGATCATCAACACAACAACCGCGGCAATCCCGAAGCCTATGCCTTGTGATGCCAACTGCCGCGCTGCATTGTCGTCTTTCTTGCCTCTGGCATTGCCAACAAGGGCGCTCATGGCCGACCCGAGGCCGAAGCCTACGGACATCGTAATGAAGAACGCTTGAAATCCAATCGCCAACCCCGCCTGAGCTTGGGTCGAGATTTGGCCCGCAAAGTAGACATCGACGACATTGTAAAGCGTACTGAAAAGCATACCCAAGGCCGCTGGCACTGCGAGCATTTTGAAATGGCTCGCAATGGAGCCTTCTGTCAGATCAATGTCGCGCATGGAATTCCCTGCTAGTTCTGACCTGCGTGATCAGAGATGGGTTTGACCCCTAAGGTCGTTAGCGATAACAGATGAAGGCAGACTGGGGAGAATATTGCAATGTCGAAATCTGAGATTGGCTTGATCGGGCTTGGTACGATGGGGGCCATGCTTTCCCTCAATATCGCGGAGAAGGGTCACGCGATTTCGGTTTTTAACCGCACCGCAACTCGCACCCAAGAGTTCTATGCTGAGGTGGGTGATCTTGCTGAACGCATTACACCTTGCGACACACTTGAAAGCTTGGTGGCCTCGATCGCAGAGCCCCGTGCCATTATCCTGATGGTTCCGGCCGGTAGCGCTGTGGACGAGCAAATTTCAGCTCTTCGCCCGTTGTTAGGTAAGGATGATCTGATCATTGACGCGGGCAACGCCAATTTTCGTGATACTGAAGCACGCGCCGCACAAGCCGAGGCTGACGGCGTTCCGTTTCTTGGTATCGGCGTGTCAGGCGGCGAAGAGGGCGCGCGTCACGGGCCTTCGATTATGGGCGGAGGACGCAAGAAGGCGTGGGATCAAGTGGCCCACATTCTCACCGCCATTGCCGCCGACTACGAAGGCACCCCCTGCGCCACATGGATGGGGCAGGGCGGCGCTGGTCACTTTGTGAAGGCTGTCCATAACGGTATTGAGTATGCCGATATGCAGATGATCGCCGAGGTCTACGGGATCATGCGTGACGGGCAAGGTGCCACAGCGGCTAACTGCGCCGAGGCGTTCCAGACATGGAATAACGGACCACTGCAATCCTATTTGATAGAGATTTCCGGCAAGGTTTCAGCGGCGACAGATATCGACACCGGAAACGCGGTGCTTGATATTATTCTGGATCGCGCTGGGCAAAAAGGCACCGGTCGCTGGACCGTCATTGAGGCTCAACATTTGGGTGCTCCTATCCCAGTGATCGAGGCTGCGGTCGCTGCGCGTAACTTGTCTGCAATGAAGCAAGAGCGCGAGCGCGGCGAGGCGACATTCGGGGCTGCGCCCGTGGCGCTACCCGCTGACGGGCTTAGCCGGGATGATCTGGAGCAAGCGCTGATCGCTGGCAAAATCATGTGCTACGCACAGGGTTTCCATTTGCTGAATGCGGCGAGTGCCGAGTTTGGATGGACCTTGCCGATGCCCGAGATCGCCCGCGTCTGGCGCGAGGGGTGCATCATTCGCTCCACCATGCTGAATGATATGGCCGAAGCTTTGACCGCTGCCCCCCAAGACAATCTGATGTTTGCGCCGTTCTTTGCCAAGGCAATCGAAGATAACGCACCTGCGCTGCGCAAAGTTGTTTCAATGGCTATCTCTCACGGTTTGCAGGTGCCGGCGTTGGCGGCAGGTCTTGCTTATTATGACGCTATGCGCACGGGTCGCTCGACGGCAAACATGATCCAAGCGCAACGTGACTTTTTCGGCGCGCATAGCTTCGAGCGTGTCGACAAAGAAGGCGCGCATCATGGGCCTTGGGGGGCTTAACGGACGAGCTTCTTCACCTCGCTATGGCGTGGGCAGGTTACAAGGTGATCGTTAATCAGCCCACAGGCCTGCGCGAAGGCGTAGACGATGGTGGGGCCGCAAAATTTGAATCCCTCTTTTTTCAAATCTTTTGAAATTTGTGTGCTGAGGGGGGTGAAGCCAGGTACATCACTCAAACTTTGAAAGTTATTTTGCAGCGGTTTGCCGTCGAAATATTTCCATAAGAAGGTGTCGAATCCTTCGCGTTGTTCGATCTTTTGCCATGCACGTGCATTGCCGATGGTCGCTTCGATCTTGCCTCGATGGCGGACAATACCAGCGTTCTGCAAAAGACGCTCTACATCCGCGTCGCTCCAACCTGCTATGATGTTGGGATCAAAATCTTCAAATGCTTCGCGGAATGCTTCGCGCTTTTTCAGAATGGTGATCCAGCTTAGCCCCGCTTGGAAGCCATCTAGAATCAGCTTCTCCCATAAGGCGCGGCTGTCATATTCAGGCACACCCCATTCAGTGTCATGATAATTGACGTAAATTTCTTCGGTGCCACACCAGCCGCAACGGTCGCTCATAATTTTCACCTGTGTTCCAAAGCCTTGCAGATTTATACCGTTATTTAGCTCAATTAGAACAAAATTGGAACATTAACTCGCATTTAAGGCCGTGTGGCCTAGAGATTGTGTGTCAGAACTTAGGGCAGAACACGCAATGTCATTCGATCCTCATTCCGAAGATAGTCCGCTTTCTGCCGCGATTTCGCAGCGCGATGCTCACGTGCTTGATGTGGTGCGTTCTGCGCTGCGTAAAAAGGACGTTTTGCTTGCATATCAGCCAATTGTGCAGTGCGGCGACACGAGCCGCGTTGCCTTCTACGAGGGGTTGATTCGGGTTTTGGATGAAACAGGACGGATCATCCCAGCGAAAGAGTTCATTGATACCATTGAGTCCAGGGAAGAAGGGCGTCTCATTGATTGTCTGGCAGTAGAGCTAGGAGTGGCAAGCCTTGTGATGGAACCGCGACTTCGGCTTTCCATAAACATGTCGCCTCGGTCCATCGGTCATCCAGAATGGGAAACCGCGCTTGAACGTGGATTGCTGCGCGATCCAACAGTTGGAGAGCGCCTTATCATTGAGATCACCGAATCATCGGCTTTGTTGATGCCTGATCTGGTGTCAGATTTCATGACGCGCATGCAGCGGCGGGGGGTATCTTTCGCATTGGATGATTTCGGGGCGGGGTATACCGCGTTCCGGCACTTCAAAGATTTTTACTTTGACCTCGTGAAAATCGATACAACATTTGCCCGCAACATTGATGTAGATACTGACAATCAAGTGTTGATGCAGGCGTTGGCTTCAATTGCTCAGCAGTTCGATATGTTTACCGTTGCGGAAGGCATTGAACGCCATCAAGAAGCTGAATACCTTAATAAAATCGGAATTGATTGCCTTCAGGGCTACCTGTTTGGTGTGCCTTCTGTGTCGAAGCCATGGGAAGCACAAGCCGGAGGCGCGAAGCGACCGTTGTTCGGATAGCGAAAAAATCACTGCCGAACCGCCCTTTGTGGGCCTTGTCTCTTGAGTAATTGTGAGACACCCTGTCCAATCGTATACCCTACGTAAGCCAGTTAAAGGCTTTGCTATACACGATCGGTGATATCCAGCGCTCTGGAAAGCAGAGACGCGCCGATCGCAGGAAAGGAATGTCCATGACCAACGTCGTAATCGCCTCGGCCGCCCGCACCGCTGTAGGTAGCTTCCTAGGTTCTTTTGCCAATACCCCAGCCCATGATATGGGTGCCGCTGTGATCGAAGCCGTGGTGGAACGTGCCGGTGTCGACAAGGGAGAAGTTTCCGAGACCATTTTGGGTCAGGTCCTTACAGCTGGCCAAGGCCAGAACCCCGCCCGTCAGGCCCATATCAACGCGGGCCTTCCTCAAGAAAGCTCTGCGTGGGGTATCAATCAGGTTTGTGGCTCCGGCCTTCGAGCGGTAGCGCTGGGCGCGCAGCATATCATGCTGGGCGATGCATCTATCGTGGTTGCCGGTGGCCAAGAAAACATGTCCATGAGTGGTCACGTCGCAAATCTGCGCCAAGGTCAGAAAATGGGCGACATGAAATATATCGATAGCATGATCCGCGATGGTCTTTGGGATGCGTTTAACGGGTATCACATGGGGCAAACCGCCGAAAACGTGGCCGATAAATGGCAAATCAGCCGTGAGATGCAGGACGAGTTTGCAGTCGCTTCGCAAAATAAAGCTGAAGCTGCACAAAAGGCCGGCAAATTTGCTGATGAAATTGCGGCCTTCACGATCAAAACCCGAAAGGGTGATGTCACTGTCGATCAGGACGAGTACATTCGCCACGGCGCAACTATGGACGCTATGGCGAAACTTCGCCCTGCGTTTACCAAGGATGGGTCTGTTACCGCTGCAAACGCTTCTGGCCTGAATGATGGTGCCGCCGCGACTCTTTTGATGAGCGCAGAAAATGCAGAGAAACGCGGTTTGCAACCTTTGGCACGCATTGCGAGCTATGCAACCGCGGGCTTAGATCCGTCCATTATGGGCGTCGGGCCAATTTATGCCTCTCGCAAAGCGCTTGAGAAAGCAGGCTGGAGCGTTTCCGACCTTGATCTGGTCGAGGCGAACGAAGCTTTTGCAGCTCAGGCTTGCGCTGTGAACAAAGACATGGGTTGGGATCCCGCGATCGTGAACGTCAACGGTGGTGCCATCGCGATTGGGCACCCGATTGGCGCATCCGGTTGCCGTGTGCTCAATACACTGCTGTTTGAAATGCAACGCCGCGATGCCAAAAAAGGTCTTGCTACTTTGTGCATTGGTGGCGGCATGGGCGTAGCGGTTTGCGTCGAACGCGACTGATACCGTAAACAGGGTTGCGCATGAAAATTGCGCAACCTATACAAAATTAGACAGAAAATTACTTACACATTCAGGAGGAAACATCATGTCCCGTGTTGCACTTGTTACCGGAGGATCGCGCGGAATTGGCGCAGCCATCTCGAAGGCGCTTCAAGCCGCAGGTTACTCAGTCGCGGCCACTTATGCTGGCAACGACGAGAAAGCCGCCGCGTTCACTGCTGAGACCGGCATCAAGACCTACAAGTGGGACGTGGCCGATTACGATGCTTGCGCTGCGGGCATCGCTCAGGTTGAAGCTGACATTGGCCCGGTTGAAGTTCTGGTCAACAACGCTGGGATTACTCGTGACGCGCCGTTCCATAAAATGACGCCGCAACAATGGTCTGAAGTCATGAGCACCAATCTGTCCGGTGTGTTCAACATGAGTCACCCTATTTGGCCTGGCATGCGTGAGCGCAAGTTCGGTCGCATCATCACAATCAGCTCGATTAACGGTCAGAAAGGGCAGTTTGCCCAAACAAACTACGCGGCTGCAAAAGCTGGCGATATCGGCTTTACAAAGGCTTTGGCTCAAGAGGGTGCCCGTGCGGGTATTACCGTGAACGTAATTTGCCCTGGCTACATCAACACAGAGATGATGAGCACGATCCCTGAAAAAGTGATGAACGACGTGATCCTGCCGCAAATTCCAGTGGGACGTTTGGGGGAGCCGGAAGAGATCGCACGCACCGTTGTATTCCTAGCGTCCGATGACGCAGGATTCATCACGGGTTCGACAATTTCTGCGAATGGCGGTCAGTACATGGCGTAAGCCGCTTGCGAAATAAGAGAAAGGGCCGATTCATTTTTGTATCGGCCCTTTTTTGTGGCTAACAGCTATGTGTCAGCCGCGTATCCGAAGGGAAGAGACAAATTGCGGGATTCTGTGGAAGAGTCGCGCAAAGGCATCGGCACGTTCTTTGTGAGCACGCTCGTGAGCGGCGATGATGCGGGGGGTCAATCTGGTCTCAATCATGCGGTGTTCCTTTCGCGAACATGTATTTCTGAACTGACCCCAATATGGCTTCCAATGAATTCAGCGACAAACGAGACTTTTCATATCTTCACTTAAGATATACTTAAGTGAAATGAATGACAGACTTCCGCCATTAACTGCCCTGCGCGCGTTTGAAGCCGCTGCGCGTCACTTGAGCTTCTCGCGTGCGGCAGCTGAGTTGAACGTGACGCCAGCGGCGCTTAGTTTTCAGATCAAATCACTGGAAGAACATCTTGGTGTTCCGGTGTTTCGCAGGTTGAACCGTGCAGTGGAACTCACCGAAGAGGGCGCGTTGCTGGCCCCCGGTGTCTCAGACGGCTTTGATGCGCTTCAATCCGCGTGGCGTGCGGTAAAGCGGCGGCTGGACAGCGCGACGTTAACGGTGACCGCCGGGCCGGCGTTCACCGCAAAATGGCTCGCCCCAAGGCTTTTTAGCTTCGCAAGAGAAAATCCCGATATTGAGCTTAGGTTCTCGGCGGGTCTTCGATTGGTCGATTTTGCACGCGACGATGTCGATGTGGCCATACGCTTCGGGCAATATTTCGACGAAGAGCTTTACTCAAAAACTCTGATCGATGAGTGGGTTGCCCCTATGATGTCGCCCGAGCTCGCAGGTGGCGTGACCCGATTGGCGGATTTGCAAAAGATGACGCTGCTTCACCAAGAAGATATTAATTTCCTGAAGCCATCGGTTAATTGGGCCGGATACTTTGCTGCCGCTGGGGTGCCTTACCAAGAAAAGCACGGTCCTCGTTTTTCGCAAGCGGACCACGCCATAGATGCTGCTCTGGCAGGTGGCGGGGTGGTCTTGGGAAGACTTTCTCTGACTGAGGCGTATTTACGAGATGGACGATTGGTCATGCCGGTAATGCGTGGTTTGAATACAAGCGGTAGTTACCGAATTATCTGCCCAAAAGGTCACGAGACGCGACCGCAGGTGGCACGTTTTATTGAATGGGTCCTGAAAGAGATGGAGGGGATGGCAACAGCCGCTCAGGGCGTTGAATTCCTACATCAACAGTCTCATGAATAGATATTCCGCGACATTCGTTGGATTTGGTGCGGTGCTGTTGTGGTCTTTGCTTGCGCTGTTGACCGTCGGCTCTAATCCAATTCCGCCATTTCAGTTGAGCGCCATGGCCTTTACGCTGGGCGGATTGATTGGCCTCGTTTTCACCATTCGAAAAGGTGGTGTGTACAGAACGCTTAAGTCGATCCCAACAATGGTCTGGCTACTAGGGGTTGGCGGGTTGTTCGGCTATCACGCGCTGTATTTCTCGGCACTTCGCATGGCGCCAGCGGCGGAAGCGGGCCTGATTGCGTATCTTTGGCCTCTGCTCATTGTATTGTTCTCGGGATTGTTGCCAGGGGAGCAATTGAAGCCGTTGCACATTTTAGGCGCGGTGATTTCATTTGCCGGCGCAGCGCTCATCGTCGCGCGCGGAGGGGCGGGGTTTCAGTGGTCCTACGCAACCGGATATGCCCTCGCGGTTTTATGCGCTCTGACATGGTCGGGTTACTCTGTCTTGTCGCGTCGCTACAGCGACGTGCCGACGGACGTCGTGGCTTTCTTTTGCCTAGCGACCGCAGCTTTGTCGGGTGTGGCGCATCTGTTGTTTGAACAGACCATCGCACCGAAAGACATCACAAGCTGGTTGTCTATTGCAGGCCTTGGCCTAGGACCGGTCGGCTTGGCATTTTATCTGTGGGATGTGGGTGTCAAGAAAGGCGATATCCAGCTTTTGGGTACTGCGTCGTATGCCGCCCCATTGCTGTCTACATGTGTCTTGATCGTTGCAGGATATGCCCAAGCGTCGGCTGTTTTGCTGTTAGCGGCAGGGTTGATTACTGCCGGAGCGGTATTGGCCGCGCTTGGGTCACGAAAATCCTAGTTTGCGAATTTGCTGATTTCTTCTTTCAATCGCAGTTTCTGTTTTTTTAGCTCAACGACAGTTAGGTCGTCGGAGCTTGGGCTCTTTTGTGCCTCTTCCACTTGTTGGGACAATGCATCGTGCTTGCGCTTCAGCTCCGAAAGGTGAGAACTGATCGTCATGGGCATAACTCCTTTTTTGGGTGGTTTAGAGGTTCATTGCAGCACATCTAAAACCTCAAGTCACGAAAATGCGTTGCGGCATTGCAGCGACAATTGCTAAAATTCTAGGGAGCTTCCGTGGCGCAATATACTGGTTGCGGCTTGCGAGTGATCGTCACCGTCTCGTTCGTGTCGCAACCCGTCGTGTAGGACCAATGGGTTATGCAGAATTGTTCGCGCTGCACGCCCTTTTTGCGCGCGCAGCAATACGCGCCGGGCAGGTTTCCCCGCTCGTGCTGCGATTGGCTTGATTTCAATCAGACCGGCTCTTGAATTAAGCAGTTCAACAAGGTCGCCGAGGCGATCCGTCAAATGAATGATGCTGATGCAGCCCTTTGGACCTGCCCGGCGTAATGCGGTGTCAATCCATGAAGACAGAGGAGTTTGTTCGCGAAGGGCAGTATCGCGCCCTTCATCCGGTGAAGCCGTTCCAGGGCCATAGTAGGGCGGGTTCAAGATGACATGATCAAAGCTGCGGGCACGAAGCTCGGCAGGAAGTTGCGCGAGATCAGCGTCAATAACCTCCATCTCGAAGCCTGCTTCTGACGCATTGCGACGGGCCAGCTCGGAATAGGCGGGTTGCACCTCAATTCCGCTGAGATGGACGTCGATTCTTGAACGCAAACAGATCGAGGCGGCGCCGACACCGCAACCCAGTTCCAATACGGTTTGACCAGATTTTGCAGGACAGGATGCTGCCAGAAGTACTGGATCAGTGGCCGCGCGGTAACCTTTGCGAGGCTGCCAGAGGTGCAACTTACCGCCAAGGAAGGCGTCATGAGTTAAGTCTTCTGGGCCAAAGTGCATTGGTTGTCAGCCGTCCAACTGGATGTCATTGTCACGCAAAATGGCGCGCGCTATGAATAAATCTTGCTCGCGTACCATCAAACGGCGTGGCAATATGCCAACGGAGCCTTCAAGCACACTCATGTGGACGTCCATTTCGAACACGCATATATCTTCCCCTGACAAAAGGGCTTTTGAGAAGGCGATAACCGTAGGATCGTTGCTGCGCAAAAGCTCTTTCATGTGTTAGAGTTAACGACAGGCCAGCACGTTTGTCGATAGACGAGGCAGAACGCGATAATGAGTTTGGATACCCCTTCTGTGAAGCCACATGATCGCCTTAAGGGCGCTTTGTCTCCTGATCTTGATGCAGTTGGAAAACTGATCAGCACGCGCATGGCGTCTGAGCACGCCCCACGTATTCCAGAGGTTACCGCTCATTTGGTTGATGCAGGCGGCAAGCGCGTTAGACCTATGCTGACATTGGCTGCGGCACGGATTTGTGGCTACGAAGGGCCTTATCACGTCCACTTGGCGGCGACCGTTGAGTTTATCCATACTGCGACGCTTCTCCATGATGATGTGGTCGATGGCAGCGAGCAGCGACGCGGGCGGCCAGCAGCCAACCTGTTATGGGACAATAAATCGTCCGTTTTGGTCGGCGACTACCTTTTCGCGCGCGCCTTCCAGTTAATGACGGAAGCGGGGCGTCTGGACGTTTTGAAAGTTCTATCAAACGCGTCAGCGGTGATCGCGGAAGGTGAAGTTCTTCAATTGACCGCTGCCCAGAATTTGGCGACGACAGAAGACATCTACCTGCAAGTTGTCCGGGGTAAAACAGCCGCACTGTTTTCGGCTGCGACAGAAGTTGGCGGGATGATCGCGGACGCCTCTGATGAGGTTGTCAAAGCCCTGTTCACCTATGGTGATGCTTTGGGTGTAAGTTTCCAAATCGCCGATGACATTCTAGACTTCGCGGGTGACACGGCGAAGACTGGTAAAAATGTCGGCGACGATTTCCGCGAGCGAAAGCTAACCCTGCCGCTAATCAAGGCAATAGCGGCTGGTGGCGATGCTGATCGCGATTTTTGGGTGCGGACAATCGAAAAAGGTAAGCAGGAAGACGGTGACTTAGATCACGTGCTGGTGCTCCTGGAAAGGTACGGCGCGCTGGAACAATCCCGCCAAGATGCGCTGGCTTGGTCATCCAAGGCACAACAGGCGCTGGATGCTGTGCCTGAAAGCGAGTTGACTGACATGCTGAGTGATTTAGCCGATTATGTGGTGTCACGGCTCAACTAGTGGCGTTATTTCCGAGCGTGCAATGCTGAACCCACCAATCGGGATGAGTTACGCTAATCTGCGCCGCGGCTTTTTGGGCGGCTTGGTCGTTCGGAAACAGTCCAAAGCACGTGGCGCCAGATCCTGACATGCGTGTGAGCTGGCAAGACGTGGTAGCCGCTATTTGCGCCAGAACTTCAGCAATGACAGGGGCTATTGCGACTGCAGCGTCCTGCATGTCATTTCGCTGGAGTTCCAACCAGCTGACGAACTCGGCCTGATTGGCGAAAGTTGGCGGCACGATAGCCATTGGTGCGTTGCCTTTACGGGGAATCGTTTTGAATACGGCAGGCGTCGAGACCTCTGCGCGGGGATTGACCAGCACGGCGCTAAGGGTTGGCAGGTCGGGCAAGAAAACGATCTGTTCTCCAATACCTGACATTCGGGCTGATCGTGAAAATAGGCAAACTGGAACATCTGCACCGAGCTTTGCGACATGCGCGAAAGTTTGAGCAGTTGGTACTGGGGCAGGCAATCCCCACAGCTTTGATAGCCCGCGATAGGCGGCTGCGGCGTCTGCCGTACCTCCACCAATACCTGACGCGACGGGCAGGGTTTTATTTAAGTGGATATGTGCGGCGCTCTGCGGATCAAGAAGGCTGGCGGCAGAAAGAACAGAGTTTCCATCAGTGGGAACCGCATGGGCTTCTGGACCGTCCACCGTAAGACAGAGCGTGTCCGCGCGTTTAAATGCAAGGTGGTCGCCCACAGACGCAAACATTACCAAACTGTCGAGCAGGTGGTAGCCGTCTGGTCTCTGGCCAGTCACGTGAAGCGTCAGGTTTACCTTTGCGGGCGCAAATTCCTCAAACATCAATCGTTAGCAGTTTGTGTCGTTCCCGCCTTGGCCTCTTCTTCCAGAACAATCGTCAAACCGCGTGCCAGTTTCGCGCGAATGCGCTCGGCCTCTGCCTCTTCGGGCTTAAACGACAATGCGCGTTTCCATTGGAATTCGGCTTCACGCTCGCGACCAACCTTCCAGTAGACGTCACCAAGATGGTCGTTGACAATTGGATCAACTGGCAACAGTTCGACGGCCCGTTCCATTGGGGCAACCGCCTCTTCAAAGCGGCCCAAGCGATAGAAAATCCAGCCAAGACTATCTGTAATATAGCCGCTTTCAGGGCTTTCTTTGACGGCGGTTTGGATCATCTCAAGTGCTTCGTCGAGCTTGATCCGTTGTTCTACCAGAGAGTACCCAAGATAATTTAGAATGTCGGGTTGGTTTGGCGATAACTCCAGTGCGGAGCGGAAATCCAATTCCATTCCAACAAAGTCGTCCATGCGTTCTTTCACAATCCCGCGCGCGTACATTATACGCCAGTTGCTACGGTTTCCGATGCCGTTTAGGTCCAACGCGCGGCTGTAGGCGGTAACGGCGGCTTCGTTTTTGTCAGTCCGGCTCAGCATATCGCCAAGCGTAGAATGGACCATGGCGATATCACCATGAGACTTAGACAGTGCGGTTAGGACTTCAACGGACGCATCCTTGCGACCGTCGGAATATAGCGCGTTCGCGCGACCTATCTCGGCCAGCACATAAGCGGGAGAGCTGGCATCCAAGGAGGCATAGGCTTCCGTAGCAAGGTCGAACTGACCCATGTTTTCCAGGATCGAGGCTGCCATCAGGACGGCGGGCGCATGGCTCGGGCGGATATATTGCGCCATGCGCACGTAGAGCAGAACATGCTCCGGCGCGGCGCGTCCGTCGAGTACGGCGGACAGGTTGAAATATACCTCTGCCACACCTTCGCTGGCGTTGGTCACAAAGTCGTATTCCACCGTTTCACCGGCCTCTAGACGAGTCTTCAAGGCCTCTAGTTCAGCGCTGAAGCCATTGGCGGTCGTGGCTTTCAGAAGTTCAACGGCGTCAGACCGGCGCTCTAGTTGGGCAAGCACTTGGGCATGTGCTTCGATGCCACGTTGGCTAAGGATAAGCGGGCCAAAAGCTTCGCCGGACAAAATATCATCTGCGCCCTCAAAGTCCCCGACAGAGGCAAGGGCCAAAGCATTGTGATAACGGGCGAACGAGGCAAAGTCCTCGATTTCGGCAACCTTGTTGAACGCGTCCGTTGCGTCAGACATCTTGCCTTGGCCCAACAATGCCCAAGCACGGGTGAGGCCGCCTAACAACGGGGCAAGGCCTGTCGTCTCGGGGCTTTTTTCTGCGGGGCGGTCGAACTCTCCGTTGGCCACGGCAGCGGTATCGAGCACCAGATCGACAATCTGGTTACGGCCACCGGATGCTTCGTGATCGGCGGCGACTTTTGCCGCAGTGTCGATGTCGCCTTTGCCAATCAGCGCGACGATAGCACTTTCCTTGAGCAGCAGGTTGTGCGGCTCAACGGCGACTGCGCGGCGGTAGTAGCGGGCCGCCTCGCTATAGTCGAAGGAAATGGTCGCTTGTCGCGCCGCCAAATACGGCCCGGCCAGCCCGTGCTCCGCAGCGATGGCTGGTGCGGTACTTGCCGCCATGGACAGTAAAAGCCCCGCCACGCGGCCTTGGATGCTAGTCTTTGTCATGTCAGTCGGCCCAATTTCTCTTGCGTCACAGCTGGAACGTAGGTGCGCGGTGTAGGGTTGTCCATGACCGGTTGGTAACAATGGCGCGGGCGAGCGGCGACCGCGCCAATTTATCATCACATATTGGGGTAGTTTGGCCCGTCGCCACCCTGCGGTGTCGTCCAGACGATGTTTTGCGACGGATCTTTGATGTCGCAGGTCTTGCAGTGAACACAGTTCTGGAAGTTGATCACGAACTGGTTGTCGACCACTTCATACACTCCAGCCGGGCAGTAGCGCTGCGCAGGCTCGGCATATTGCGGCAGGTTTACGTCAATCGGGATGCTGGCGTCTTTTAGCTTCAGGTGTGACGGCTGGCTTTCCTCGTGGTTGGTCGCAGAGAAAGACACGTTGGTCAGCCGATCAAAAGACAGCCTGCCGTCGGGCTTGGGGTAGTCGATCGGCGTGAAGTCAGCCGCCTTTCCGGTGGCTTCCGCATCCGATTTCCCGTGCTTGAGATTTAGCGGCGACGTGCCGAAAATGTTGTTGCACCACATATCTGCACCGCCAACGACCAGCGAGGCCGTCAGCCCGTAATTCGACCACAGCGGCTTCACGTTGCGCACGCGTTTCAGGTCCTTGGCGATTGCGCCGGTGCGCACTTCGGTGTCGTAGCTCTCCAAAGTATCGCCGGACCGGCCCGCGCCGATGGCCTCGAACGCCGCTTCCGCCGCCGCCTTGCCTGACAGCATCGCGTTGTGGTTCCCCTTGATGCGCGGCACGTTCACCATACCCGCAGAGCAGCCCAGCAAAGCGCCACCCGGGAAGGCAGTTTTTGGCAGGGACTGCCAGCCGCCCTCGGTGATCGCGCGCGCGCCGTAAGCTACGCGCTTGCCGCCTTCGAGCAGGTCGGCGATCATCGGATGATGTTTGAACCGCTGGAATTCCATGTACGGGAACAGGTGCGGGTTTTCGTAGTTCAGGTGGACCACGAAGCCCACATAAACCTGATTGTTGTCGAGGTGGTAGATAAATGACCCGCCGCCGGCATTGCCGCCCAGAGGCCACCCCATTGTGTGCGTAACTGTGCCTTCCTTGTGCTTGGCAGGGTCGATTTCCCAAATCTCTTTCATGCCGAGGCCGTATTTTTGTGGGCTTGCGCCTTTGGCCAGATCGTACTTTTCAATCACCTGCTTGGACAGCGACCCGCGCACACCCTCGGAAAGGAACACGTATTTGCCGTGAAGCTCCATGCCCGGTTCGGTGTTCTCGCCGTAACTGCCGTCGGCCTCTAACCCGAAGACACCGGCGATCACGCCTTTCACCTCGCCGTTGTCGCCATAGACGATGTCGGAGCAGGCCATGCCGGGGAAGATTTCGACGCCCATGCCTTCGGCCTGTTCGGCCATCCAGCGGCAGACATTGGCCATGGAGACGATGTATGTACCGTGATTGCTCATCAGCGGCGGCATCACGAAGTTGGGGATGCGAACCTGACCGGCTTCGCCCAGCATGTAGAAATTGTCGGATGTCACGGGCACATTGATCGGCGCGTCCATGTTGCGCCAGTCGGGCAGCAGCGCGTCGAGGCCGCTGGGGTCAAGCACCGCGCCGGACAGGATGTGTGCGCCGACCTCGGAGCCTTTTTCCAAAACGACAACGTTGATATCTGCGTCCAGCTGCTTCAGGCGGATGGCGGCGCTCAGACCAGCAGGTCCGGCCCCGACGATCACCACGTCATATTCCATGCTTTCGCGTTCAATCTCGGCCATGTCTCAATTCCTCTCGCAACGCCCCATCGGAGCGGGTTCGCAACATTGTTAGCTTTAAACCTTCAATCAAGCAGGAATGTAAGTGGCAATTGCGACGTTGCGTCGTCGTAGCACGGCCCAGAGCGCCGTCACTGCGATTATCGAGATGTATCCGTCCACGGCATAGTGCCAGCCGTGATATACCGAGGAGAATAATATCATGGTTGCGAACAGGACGCCGAACGGCGCCAGGACCCGCGACCGTTCCCATAGATAGAGCAACGTGACGGCAGCAAGACCCACATGGACAGACGGAAATGCGGAGATGCCAGAGCCCAGACTTTGCCCGCCTTCGGAGTAGAATAGCCATAGGTTATCTTGGACCCGTCCCAGAGCAGATGCTGCGATTCCGCTGCTGTCGAGTGCTGAGGCCAAGTCTGCAAAACGTGACCCGCCGATCAGGCGATCATAGTAGACGGGACCAGCGGAACTTCCCAATATCGCCATCACATTCCCCAAGCCAATCCATGAGGCGACATAAAGGATCATGAACCGCTTTGACCGGTCAGCGTTGGTGTCAGTCAGCGCGATAAATACGGGTAAGAAGACTGCTGGCAAGAACCAGACCATAAAATACAAGATAACTATGGCCGCGGGCGGCACATAGGCCGCGACCGAATGAACGATCCGCCACGGATCAACGCCGAAATGCAGCGCTGCGTCCAGATCTGCGAAGAACGGGTCGGCATAGAACGGCTGAATGTAGGGAATAGAGGTTTTGACCAGTGAGAAAGCCATAGAAAAGATAAGACATCCCAACAACGCGTAAATTGTCGGTACAATCCGCGCCTTAATGCCATATTTTCTGGTCAGATACAGGGACCCGGCAAGGAAAACACCCAATATCGGAAGCCATTCCGCAAAGGATTTCAGCAAATAGAGGGATGTGCGCACGGCCCCAAGTAACAACACGGCAGGCTGTTCGCGCAAGGCAAAGACCAACGCCACAGCGCAGGCCAGATATGCCAAGGAAAACAGCAGGTAATGTCGCATCAATTTGTCGGCCTCTAAATCCGTTGGCGCTTTCTGCCGTGCTCGTTAGGCAAAAATAAGGAAAATGCTGGGTTATCGCGGGGCCTCAGGCCTTTCCGGCGCGGGGCCAATGGGCTACATGCCCAGCCAACTGGTACAGGAGCGCTCGCTATGTCTGTGTTGCGTATGATCTATCTCGCCCTTGCGATCTGGGGGGCAATCCACCCGATGTATTACTTCATGCAATGGTTTGGCGAGCATGGGTTCTCGCTGGCCTTGATGGTTGAGGCATGGCACACGAACGCCGCGTCCTCGGGCTTGGTCTGGGACCTGACCATTGCCGCAATCGCGCTGACCGTCTGGATCATCGCGGAGGTCTCGGTGCGCCGCAACTGGGTCGCGCTGGTTGCGATCCCGGCAACTTTCTGTATCGGTGTATCCTGCGGCTTGCCGCTGTATCTGTTCCTACGCACAAGGCCTCTCGACTGATGGACCATTTTCTCTACCGTGATGGCGTGCTGCATGCCGAAGACGTTGCCATTGCCGACATTGCCGCACAAGTCGGCGCGCCCTTCTATGTCTATTCCAGCGCCACGCTGGAGCGTCATTACCGCCTGTTCGACGATGCGCTGGATTGGGCTGACCATCTGGTTTGCTATGCGATGAAGGCGAATTCCAATCAGGCCGTGCTGAAGTTGCTCGGTGATCTGGGCGCGGGCATGGATGTGGTCTCGGGCGGCGAATACATGCGCGCCAAAGCGGCTGGTGTTCCCGGCGAGCGGATCGTGTTCTCCGGTGTGGGGAAAACCCGTGCCGAAATGCGTCTCGCGCTGGAGGGGGGCATTCGCCAGTTCAACATCGAAAGTGAGCCTGAGATGCTTGTCCTTTCGGAGGTCGCGTCGTCGATGAGCGTCACCGCGCCGATCACCATTCGGGTCAATCCCGACGTCGATGCAAAAACCCACGAGAAGATCGCGACCGGCAAGTCCGAGAACAAGTTCGGTATCCCGATCTCGCGCGCCAAAGAAGTCTACGCCGAGGCCGCCGCCTTGCCGGGCTTGGACGTGATTGGCATCGACGTGCATATCGGCAGCCAGTTGACGCAGCTGGAGCCGTTCGGTCAGGCCTTCGAGAAGGTCGCTGAACTGACCCAGATGCTGCGCGCCGAAGGTCATGACATCCGCCGCCTTGATCTAGGTGGCGGTCTTGGCATCCCCTACGAGCGCTCCAACGACGCGCCGCCCTTGCCGCAAGAATTCGGGCAGTTGGTGCGGGACAAGGTTGGCCATCTGGGTTGTGAGATAGAGATTGAACCGGGTCGGCTGATCGCGGGAAACGCGGGGCTGTTGGTGTCCGAAGTCATCTACATCAAGGAAGGCGAAGATCGCAGCTTCATGATTATCGACGCCGCAATGAACGATCTGATCCGCCCCGCAATGTACGGCGCACATCACGACATCATTCCAGTGGTCGAGCCCGCCGCAGGCGTCGAGCAAGTGAAGTACGACATTGTCGGCCCCGTGTGCGAAAGTGGGGACACATTTGCCAAACAACGCGTGATGCCTCCGGTCGTCGCGGGCGAATTGGTGGCTTTCCGCTCAGCCGGCGCATACGGCGCGGTTATGGCGTCAGAGTACAACTCAAGGCCGCTTATCCCAGAGGTTTTGGTCCATGAAGATCAATTCGCCGTCATTCGTGAACGTCCGACCTTTGACGAGATGATAAATCGAGATACCATTCCTTCGTGGCTTTGACGCTATGGTGCGTCGGCCCAACGGGACGACTTGATGAGCAAGCCTGACACCGAGCTAGACCTTTCCGCACTGACGTGGCCTACGCGGCTCACGCTTGTAGGCCTCTGGGCCGAGCGGATTACTCACGCTTTCTGGCCATTCTGGACAGTAGTTTTCCTTAGCGCGGTGTTGTTGGCTTTCGTCGGCGGCGGCAATCCGCCCGCTGAGGTGTTGTGGACAGCGGCGTTGGCAGCGGGTGCCGGGGTAATCGCATCATTGGTCTATGCGTGGCGAAAGTTCCGCGTGCCGACGCGCTCTGATGCTCTCAACCGGATTGACCGCACGATGGCAGGACGGCCTGTCACCGCAGCTTTGGATACGCAGGCATTGGGCAGCGGCGATGCTGCATCTCTTGCGATCTGGCAAGTCCACAAAGCCCGGATGCAGGCGCGTTTAGCTGACGCAGAAGCGGTTTCGCCCGATTTGCGTGTCTCTGCACAAGATCCATATGCGTTACGATATGTGGCATTGTTGTTGTTGGTGATGACGCTTGGTTTTGGCAGCCTTTGGCGATCTGCTTCGCTGGATGATCTGACATCGGGCGGTTTGGGGCAGGCTGTTGCAGGCGGCCCCGCTTGGGAAATTTGGATCGAACCGCCGGCGTATACCGGCAAGCCAAGCCTTTATCTGAACGAAGTTAAAGTTACCGAATTGACCGTGCCAAAGGGCAGCGACCTAACGGTGCGACTTTACGGGCAAGTTGGCAGGCTGACGTTATCAGAGACTGTATCCGGCGTGATTGAGGCGGAAAGTGCCGAACCCAAGACCGCTTTTAGCAGAATTGTCAAAAACGACGGCATTATTCGTATCGAGGGCGAAGACACCGCTGAATGGATAATCACCGCTCAATCTGATGCGCCACCGGTTGTGGAGGCAGGGGCAGAGGTCTCGCGGCAGATTAACGGCGAGATGGAACTGCCTTTTTCTGCATCAGATGACTATGGCGTTGAACGTGGAACCGCGACGATCTCGCTAGATTTGGCATCAGTTGACCGTCGCTACGGTTTGGTAGTTGAGCCCGAGCCGCAAGAGGACATCGTTCTTGATTTGCCGATGCCGTATTCTGGCGGTAGGGAGGATTTTAGCGAGACACTGATCGAGAACTTGTCCGAGCATCCTTGGGCGGGCTTGCCCGTTTCTATTGATCTTTCAGTCTTGGATGCCTCGGAGCAAACCAGCGCACCGACATCCGTTGAGGCGGAACTTCCCGGTCGACGCTTTTTCCAACCCATCGCGAAGGCATTGATCGAGCAGCGCCGCGATCTGCTTTGGTCGCGTGAAAACGCTGTGCGTATCAGCCAAGTGTTGCGCACGATTACGTATGCTCCAGAGGGGTTTTTCCCAAGTGAAGTGGCCTATCTGACCGTTCGTATGGCAGTTACGCGACTGGAACTGGCGAGAGAGTTCGGCATCACCGACGAGAAGCAGACCGAGATTGCAGACATGCTTTGGCAGGCCGCAACACTGCTAGAAGACGGGCGGCTTGCCGACGCATTGGAGCGTCTGCAGCGCGCACAGGAACGGTTGTCCGATGCGATGAAAGACGGGGCGTCCGACGAGGAAATCGCTGAGCTAATGCAAGAGCTGAGCGAGGCCATGCAACAATACATGGAGCAGTTGGCGCAAGAAGGACAAGAGGGTGATCAAGAACAACAGGCACAAGGCGAGTCGCAAGAAATTACTGATGACCAACTCCAACAGATGCTCGATGAAATCCAGCGTCTAATGGAAGAGGGCAAAATGGCCGAAGCACAGGCCTTGCTCGATCAGTTGATGGAAATGATGAAAAACATGCAAGTTGCTGAAGGCCAAGGTGGCGAAGGTCAGCAGAGCCCCGGCGAGCAGGCTATGGAAGGTTTGCAGGATACCTTGCGCGAACAACAGGGCCTCAGTGACGAGGCATTCCGCGACCTTCAAGAGCAATTTAACCCAGATGCGCAAGCCGGCGAGAATGAAGGCAATGAAGGTCGCAATGGCGGGCAAGGCCGCGGTCAAAGTCACGACGGGCAGGGTGGTCAACAAGGCGAACAAGAGGGCCAGCAAGGCGAAGGGAACCAACAGTCCGAAGGGCAGCAAGGCGGCGGAAACGAGCGCTCGCTTGCGGATCGACAGCAAGCTTTGCGCGACGAGTTGAACCGCCAACAACGCAACTTACCCGGACAGGGCACACCTGAAGGTGACGCGGCTCGTGAGGCGCTTGATCGCGCTGGTGAAGCAATGAACCGCGCCGAAGAGGCATTGCGCGATGATCAAACTGCGGAGGCCCTTGGTGCGCAGTCCGATGCCATGGAGGCGTTACGTGACGGGATGCGCAATCTGAGCGAAGCGATTGCGCAAGAGCAACGCGAGGGCCAAGGTCAAGAAGGGCAAAATCAAGGCCAAGCCTCCCGCCAAAACCGCGACCCGCTGGGGCGCGAGCAAGGGTCTGACGGTATGATCGGGTCGGAAGATAACATGCTTCAGGGCGAAAACGCGCAACGCAGATCACGCGAGTTATTGGACGAAATCCGGCGTCGTTCCGGCGAGCAAGACCGTCCAGAGATCGAGCGTGACTACCTGAAGAGGTTGTTGGATCAATTCTAGGGTTAGGAAGTGTCGCCCAAGGTTACACCGATCTTCTCAACCAATCCTTGTGCAGCGGTATCCAACCAGACCCGCATGCTATCTACTAACGCCACGTAACTTTCCACAGTGCTGGCCATTGACGGCATGCGCTGTGCAAGTTGCGGCGCATAGACGTATACCACCAACAATCCAACGATTAGCAGCAACATCAGACCAAAACCCAGCCGGAAACCGCTTCGTTTTTGGATTTGGCCTACATCACCACCCTCTGCGGCCAATCGCGCGGCTTCGGCCTCAGCTTCGGCGGCTTCCGGTGATAGTGTAGAGTTGATTTCCTCGATATCCGGAAATAGCTCTTTTTTCGCTGCAAGGTCGTCGCGTTTTGGTGCGGCGGCAAGCGCTTGGTCATCGTCGTCAATCGTCGCGTCTTGTGGGTCAAGGCCGCGGCGTCGCGCCATTCGGTCACGGGCGGCGGAGGCGCGTTCCTCGGATTCCGTTTCATCAAGACCTAGATCAGGCTGTGTTTCGATACTGCCTAATTCTGCCTTGCGCGCTGTCGTTTCACGCTCGACTTCCTCATGGATGATATCAAGGGCTGCTTGGTCGACGCTCGGCTTGCGAGGTGGCATAGCTGCAGCTGCTGTCATTGCAGCTATTGCTGCCAGATCAGGATCGTTTTCCTCAGCTTCCGGTTCCGTCGGCGGAATATCAGCAGTTACAGCTTCAGATGCCGCCTGAAACCACGTTGTCGTGCAGTTAGAGCATTGTACGTCACGCCCCTCGGGCGGAACTAGGCCGTCGTCAACTTCATATTCTGCATCGCAATTTGGGCAAACCAGCCGCATGATAACCCCGCTTTTGCGCGCTAAAGCCTTGGCGCGCCTCACATCTCATCAAGTCTTAGCCTGTGGAAATGTGTATTCCAAGCTTTGTTGTTTCCAATTGATTGCAACTGTTGCCGCCTATGGCGTAATTGTTGCGCAATCAAAATTGGAGCACTCCCCGTGATTGAATTGGAAAACGTAGCCTACAGCTATGGCGGCGGTGATTTGCTGACCGATATTTCCCTTAGACTGCAAGCTGGATCGTTCCATTTTCTGACCGGGCCATCAGGCGCAGGGAAATCCACATTCCTAAAGCTGTGCTATATGGAATTGGCCGCATCCAAGGGGTTAGTGCAGGTTTTTGGACAGGATGTTGCAGTGCTGGACCGTGATCAAATTGCCTTTTCGCGGCGCAGGATTGGGGTTGTGCATCAAGAATGCCAGTTCCTTGATCATCTCTCGGTTGCAGAAAACATTGCACTGCCTTTGACGGTCTCTGGTCGAGACGTAGAAGCTGAACGACAAAATCTCGAGGACTTGATCGGCTGGGTCGGATTGACCGACCAGCAGAACCAATTGCCACCTGAGCTGTCCGGCGGCGAGAGGCAGCGCGCGGCTTTGGCACGGGCTGTCATCATGGGGCCTGATGTTATTTTGGCGGATGAGCCGACCGGGAATGTGGACTGGGAAATGTCACAACGTCTGATGTCGTTGCTGATCGAGCTGAACAAGATGGGCAAATCGGTTCTTGTCGCGACCCACGATCTCAACCTTATCCGAAACACCAAGGCGCAAGTGTCTGCCCGCGTGCTGCGGATCAAAGACCGACGACTGCAATTGGCAGGGGCTGATCTGTGAGCATGTTGGACAAAATGGGTGCCTCGTTTGAGGCAATTGCCGAAATTGTGGGCGGAGACCGCGCGGCAGATCGTGTCGTACCGCCAACGGGGTTCACCGCGACTCTGACGACCTTTACAGCGGGTGCGATGGCTTTTTTGGCTGTTTTTGCGCTGTCACTGTCGCTCGCCACCGGAAGATTGGCCGAGCGCTGGGCAAGCGAGTTGGCGCAAACCTCTACGGTTAGAATTTCGGCCCCCATTGAGGAGATCGAAGCGCAAACCCTCGCCGCGCAGGAAGTGCTACGTACGACGCCGGGTGTTGTGCGATCGCGTATCATGTCCGAGGAGGAGCAGATGCTTCTTCTGGAGCCGTGGTTCGGCCCCGATCTGCCACTGGAAGATTTGCCAATTCCAAGGCTCATTGAGGTCGTTGAGGATGAGACCGGCTACGATGCCGCCGGATTGCGGTTGCGCTTGGCTGGCGAAGCCCCGGGTGCGTTTCTGGATGATCACACCCGCTGGCGTCGCCCACTTGTGAACGCGGCCAAAAGGTTGCGTGGGCTGGGCTGGATAGCAATTGCATTAATTGGGTTGTCGACCGCAGCCATGATCACCCTCGCGGCCCGTGCCGCGTTGGCTGCAAATGCTCAGGTCGTGCGGGTTACGCGTCTTGTAGGCGCGCGGGACGTCTATATTGCCCGCGCTTTCGTGCGTCGGTTCACTCTTCGCGCGCTGGCAGGGGCGACTATTGGCACGATTGCGGGGTGCATCGCAGTCGCTCTGCTGCCCGGTGCTGCCGATGAAGGTGCGTTCCTTACAGGCCTTGGTTTCCAGGGGTGGCAATGGCTTTGGCCGTTGACCATTCCACCGTTGGCCGCTTTGGTGGCGTTCTGGGCGACGCGCAGTGCCGCCCTGCGCACATTGAACGAGGTGACGTGATCATGAAATATGCAGTGCAATGGGTCCGTTCGCTGGTGTTCAACCTGTCGATGTATGTGTCTATGCCGGTGCTTGCGCTCATTTACCTGCCATGGGCGATCTTTAGCCCCTATGGCGCACTTGCAGCCTGTCACGCTTACGCGCGCTATGTCATCTGGTCCGCAAGTTGGATGATCGGATTAAAAAGCGAGGTGCGCGGCACGCCCCCGACTGAAGAAGCTCTCGTCGCCGCGAAGCACCAGTCGTTTCTGGATATTTTGATGATTTTCGATGCCATCCCGCATGGCAAGTTTATAATGAAAGCGATACTGCTCTACGCGCCTATTCTAGGCCAGTACGCATACCGCATAGGTTGTATTCCGGTGAACCGCGGCAAACGGGGGGCGGCAATCGCCAAGATGCTTGCGGATGTGGACAAAGGTGACAAATTGCCTGGTCAACTGGTGATCTACTCCCAAGGGACCCGCCTCGCACCGGGAGTTAAAAAACCGTACAAGATTGGTACAGCAGTCCTTTACGAACAAATGGGCCAGACCTGCTATCCGGTGGCAACCAATGCGGGCGTGTTCTGGCCGCGCCGCGGTGTCTACCGCAAGCCCGGTGTGGCGGTCGTCGAGTTTCTTGAACCGATCCCGCCGGGACTACCCAAGGAAGAATTCCTCGCAAAACTGGAGTCCGAAGTGGAGTCCGCCTCGGATCGGTTGTTGGTCGAAGCAGGGTTTCAACCCAAGGAGGAGTGAATGGATTTTGTGTCTGACGTCTCTGAATTGGAAGCAGCATATGGCACGCCCGGTGAGGCTTCACTTGTCAAAGTTGCGGACCGCCTGACGCCGACTTACAGAAAATGGATTATGGCATCGCGCTTCTGTGTGGTTACCACTGTAGGCCCCGAAGGGGTTGATGGCTCTCCACGCGGGGATGATGGCCCAGTGGTGTTGGAATTGGATGAAACCACGCTCGCATTGCCGGACTGGCGGGGCAATAACCGCATGGATAGCCTGCGCAATATCGTGCGCGATCCGCGTATCGCACTAATGTTCATGGTCCCCGGTTCGAACAATGTCGTCCGCGTGAACGGCGAGGCCAAAGTGACGTTCGACGAGGGCTTGCGAGGCCGTTTTAGTGATAAGGGGCGAACACCGCGTTGTGTTGTCGTCATCAAGATAATCGAAGTCTATTCGCAATGCGCCCGTGCTCTTATGCGTTCGGAGTTATGGCGAGGACAGCGCGCAGACGTTGTTTTGCCGTCTGTGGGTGACATGCTCGCCGAATTAAAAGCAGGGTTCGATGGAAAAACCTATGACGCGGAATGGGGCGCGCGCGCCAAAGATACCATGTGGTAAGGCGCGTTAGGCTGCCAGACCTTTAGAGCCCAAATCCAGATACTTGGCTCTGCGATCCTTGATCAACGCAGCGCTATCCATTTTGGACAAATCGTCGATCATTTCACCCAAGGCTTCACCAACCGAGGCAATAGCGGTCTTGGCATCGCGCTGTGCGCCCCCAACAGGTTCGGGAATAATTCGGTCGCAGACGCCGAGGTTCTTCAAATCCTGTGCGGTCAGGCGCAACGCTTCGGCGGCCTCGCGCATTTTCTCGGCGTCTTTCCACAGAATTGAGGCGCAGCCTTCGGGACTGATAACGGAATAGATGGAGTGTTCCAGCATCGCCACACGGTTGGCTGTTGCAAATGCCACCGCACCGCCGGAGCCGCCTTCACCAATGATCACCGATACCAAAGGCACACCAATCTCAAGGCACTTCTGCGTCGAGCGAGCGATGGCTTCCGATTGGCCGCGTTCTTCCGCGCCTTTACCGGGATAGGCGCCTGGAGTGTCCACAAGCGTAACCACCGGCAGGCCAAAACGGTGCGCGAGATCCATAAGACGGATCGCTTTGCGATAGCCTTCGGGGCGGGCCATGCCGAAGTTACGCTCGATGCGGCTTTTTGTATTGTTCCCTTTTTCATGGCCGATCACCATGATCGCGCGATCACCAAGTCGCGCCAAACCACCCATCACAGCATGATCATCCGCGAAATTTCGATCACCTGCCAGCGGAGTGTATTCATCGAACAGCGCCTCGATATAATCTTTACAGTGCGGTCGGTTAGGATGACGAGCGACCAGACATTTGCGCCATGGCGTCAAGTCCTTATAAAGATCTTTCAGCAGGACAGCGGCTTTCTTGTCGAGCGCCGCCGCTTCCTTCTCGATGTCCATTTCCTCGTTCTGACGCGCCATGGCGCGCAGTTCTTCGGCTTTGCCTTCGATCTCGGCCAGAGGCTTTTCGAACTCAAGGTAATTGGTCATTGGGAACTCCAGATTGCGTGGGGGATATATGACCATGCTTCACGGCAGATGCAACTCAGCAAGATTTGTGAAATGGGGCTAGGCTAGAACCAAAGGCGAGACGAGACGGAGTAATCAATGACCAATCCCTATGAGGCACGGCTGTTGCGTGTGAAAGACTACATCCACGACAACCCTGCGGCTGATCTGTCGTTGGACGCGCTGGCGGATGTGGCGGCGATGAGCCGGTTTCACTGGCATCGGGTGTTTCACGGGATGACCGGAGAGACCTGCGCCGCCGCAGTGCGGCGTATCCGGATGCATCGGGCGGCGTGCTGGCTGGTGCAAAGGGACTGGTCGATCGGGGAAGTTGCGGCGCGGTGCGGCTATGACAACATCGCCAGCTTCACCCGCATTTTCCGCGAGGCATTTGGTGTGACTCCGGCGGCGTTTCGCAAACGCGGGGCTCTGGCGTCTCCAAGCCCCGAAACCCACAGAGGAGAATTTTCCATGTACCCTGTTGAAATTAAAGAACGATCCGGCGGACGAATGGCGGCTTTGGCTCATACTGGCCCCTATCTGGAGATCGGCAAGAAGTTCGAAGCCATCTCCGCGATGTTCACGTCGCGCGGGCTGTGGCCCTCGGCGCGGGGGATGGCGGGGGTCTATTACGACGACCCGAATGCAGTGGCTGAATCCAAACTGCGCAGCCATGCGGGAATACTGGTCAGCGATGACTTCGAGATGCCCGACGGCATGGAAGACTTGCAAATACCCGCAGGCAAGGTTGCCGTGTTGACCCATACCGGCCCGTATGCGGGGCTGAAGGCGGCGTATGACTACCTGTATGGGGTCTGGCTGCCTGAAAGCGGGGAGGAGCCGGGGGACGCGCCTGCGATGGAGGTTTACCTGAACGACCCGACGGATACGGCACCGGAAGATTTGGTGACGGAACTCTATTTGCCGCTGAAATAGGGCGGTGCGCTGCCCCAAGGTATTGGGGCAGCGCAATTTTTAGCTGTTTATCATCTCGAATTGCTTGACGATGACCTCGGCTTGTTTGATCGAGGCGATGTCGACCAAGCGGCCCTTGTAGACGGTCGCGCCCTCGCCGTTGGCTTTGGCGGTTTCCATGGCTTCAAGAATTTCGCGGGCCTCGGTGACTTGTTCTTCGGAGGGGGTAAACACCTCGTTTGCAAGGGCAATTTGCTTCGGGTGAATGGCCCATTTGCCAGCCATGCCTAACACGGCCGAGCGACGGGCTTGGGCGCGGAAGCCCTCGTCGTCGGAGAAGTCACCGAAGGGGCCGTCAACTGGCAGGACGCCGTAAGTTCTTGCGGCTGCTACGATTTTGGCCTGCGCCCAGTGCCATGGATCGGACCAGTGCTGGTTGCCGCCTTGCAGCATGTAGTAGTTTTCCTGCGTGCCACCGATACCGGTGGTCTGCATCCCCATTGAGGCTGCGAAGTCGGCGGCGCCCAGCGACATGGCTTGCAGACGGGGCGAGGATGCGGCGATTTCTTCGGCATGGGCGATGCCTGCGGCGCTTTCGATGATGACCTCGAAGCTGATCTTTTTGGTGCGGCCTTTTGCGGCCTCGATGGAGGTCACAAGGGCGTCGACGGCGTAGATATCGGCGGCGCAGCCGACTTTCGGGATCATGATCTGGTCAAGGCGATCGGATGATTTCTCAAGCAAATCAACGACATCACGATACCAGTAGGGGGTGTCCAACCCGTTGATGCGCACCGACAAATACTTGTTGCCCCAATCGACCTCATGTGTCGCCTTGATGACGTTCTCGCGGGCGGTGTCTTTGTCGGATGGCGCGACGGAATCTTCGAGATCAAGGTTGATGACGTCGGCGGCGGAGGCGGCCATCTTCTCGAAAAGCGCGGGGCGGGAGCCGGGGCCGAAGAGCTGGCAACGGTTTGGACGGGCAGGGGTGGCGGGTTGCAGGCGGAAGCTCATGGGCATTTCTTTCGCGTAAGGATGTTTCGTGTTTGCTGCGGTCAGGGATAGGATATTGCGCGATGCTCTGCAAGCGCTGCGCTGCGGCGAACGGGGTTTTGTACACCACGTACGCCGCGTACATCGTTTCTGCCAGTTTGTACGAAATCAGTGCTTGGCGCGGGCGATAAGGTCCAGAACGACCGGGCCGATGGCCTCGACGATCAGCGCAACGCCGGAGGCGTCGGGGTGGATGCCGTCGCTTTGCATGTGGTCGCGCATGACCATGGCGCGGTCGTCGATACGGGTCAGACCCTCGAGGAAATTCGGGATCAGAAGCGCGTCGTGTTTGGCGGCGAGATCGGGGTAGAGCGCCTCGAACTCCCTCTCGTAATCGGGGCCGTAGTTGGACGGGGCGTCAATTCCTGCCAGCAGGAACGGTAGGCCGCGCTCCTCGATCTTGGTTAGGATGGCATCAAGGTTGGATTTCGCCTGTTCGGGGGGTAGCCCGCGCAGCACGTCGTTGCCGCCCAAGGCGACGATCACGGCGTCGACCTCTGGCGTCAGGGTCCAGTCGATGCGTGACAGGCCGCCCGCGGTGGTATCGCCGGAGACGCCTGCATTGACCAAGGTGACGTCCGCGCCTTGCGCGGTGAGCCACGCCTGAAGCTGCGGCACGAAGCCGTCTTCGGCGGGCAGGCCGTAGCCTTGGGTCAGACTGTCGCCAAGCGCGGCGATCGTCACCGGCTCTGCCATTGCGGGGCTTGCCAAGACGGATGCAAGTGCAAGGTTGCGAAGTGTGCGGAAGGGTCTATCTACAAGTCCACGCCCCAAGCCCAAGGACCAAGTGATGACCGATCCCGTGATGCGCCTGAAAGATTTGACCCTGTCACTGGACGGCAATGCCGGCGTGGTCGAGATCCTGAAGGGCATTTCTATGGAGGTGAGCGCAGGGGAAACCTTGGGGCTTACGGGGGCGTCGGGCTCTGGCAAATCGTCTCTCCTGATGGTGATGGGCGGGCTGGAGCGCGCCACATCGGGGCTTGTATCAGTTTTGGGCCAAGACCTCACGCCGATGGGCGAGGATGGGCTGGCCCGCTTCCGTAGGGACCATATGGGGGTGGTTTTCCAATCCTTCCACCTGATTCCGACAATGACCGCTTTGGAGAACGTAGCGCTGCCTTTGGAATTGGCAGGGGCCGAGGATGCGTTTGCGCGGGCGGATGCGGAACTGGCCGCTGTCGGGCTGGCGTCACGCGGCGGGCATTATCCGTCGCAGATGTCGGGCGGGGAACAGCAGCGTGTTGCGCTGGCGCGGGCGGTTGTCGGACGGCCGCAGATTTTGCTGGCGGACGAGCCTACGGGCAATCTGGACGCGGCGACGGGCGAAATGGTGATGGATTTGCTGTTCGACCTGCGCGACCGCCATGGCGCGACCTTGATCCTCGTGACCCATGCGCCGGAACTGGCGGCGCGGTGTGACCGCGTGGTGCAGCTGCGCGACGGGCAGATCATCAGCGACAGCCTTGCGATGGCCGCGCAATGAATCTTGCGTGGCGGATTGCGCGCCGCGAGCTGCGCGGCGGCTTGCGGGGGTTCTGGGTGTTTCTGGCCTGTCTGGCGTTGGGCGTGGCCGCAATTGCCGCGATCGGCACGGTGCGCGGCGCGATCGAGGCGGGGCTAACGGAACAGGGCGCGGTGATCCTTGGCGGCGACGCGGAAGTGCAACTGACCTACCGGTTTGCCGAACCTGAAGAGCGCGCGTTTTTCGAGAGCTTGGGGGATGTGTCGGAGCTTGTCGATTTCCGCTCCATGCTGGCGACAGGGGACGAACGCGCCCTGACGCAAGTCAAAGGCGTTGACGACATGTATCCGCTTTATGGCGCGGTTCAACTGACACCGGACATACCTTTGGCAGAGGCTTTGGCAGGGCGCGACGGGTTCGCGGGGGCGGTGGTTGATCCGGTCCTGCTGGCGCGACTGGGCTTGGACGTGGGCGACCGCGTGAAGCTGGGGGTCAAAGAGTTCATCGTCATGGCCGCGTTGGAGCGCATGCCGGACAGCGCGGGGGCGGGTTTCTCGCTGGGGCCGCCGACACTGGTGGAAAGTGCGGCCTTGCAGGACGCGGGGCTTTTGACGCCAGGGACTTTATTCGAGACGGAATACCGGATCAGGACGACTGAGGCGTTGGATCTGGAGGCCGCCAAAGCGCAGGCCGAAGCGGCGTTGGAAGGCACCGGCTTTCGCTGGCGGGACCGGCGCAACGGCGCGCCGGGGATTTCGCGGTTTGTGGAGCGGCTGTCGGCGTTTCTGGTGCTGGTGGGGCTGACGGGATTGGCCGTGGGCGGCGTCGGCGTATCGGCGGCGGTCAGGGCCTATCTGGCGGGCAAAACGGAAGTGATCGCCACCTTGCGTAGTCTGGGCGCGTCGGGCGGCTTGGTGTTTCGGGTCTATCTGTTGCAGGTGGGTTTCCTCGCGGCGCTGGGCATTGCCATGGGACTGGTGCTGGGCGGGCTGTTGCCGCTGGCGTTCGGCCCGTTGATTGAGGCGAGCTTGCCGGTGCCGGTGGAACTGGCGCTGCGCCTGCGGCCCTTGGCGGAAGCGGCCCTATACGGGGCGTTGGCGGCGGCGTTGTTTACGCTGTGGCCGCTGGGCCAGTCGGAGCATATCCGCGCGGCGGCGTTGTTTCGGGATGCGCAGAGCGGTGTCAAAGGCTGGCCGAGGCCGGTCTGGATTGTTGTGTGCGCGTTAATCTTAGCTGCACTGGTAGGCTCTGCGGCGTGGCTTTCCGGTTTGGTCATGCTGACCCTGTGGGCGGCGGGTGGCATCATGGCGGCGTTTGTATTGCTGGTGTTGGCGGCGATGGGCGTGCGGGTGCTGGCGCGGTGGCTTTCGCGGCGGTTGCGCGGGTTCAAGACGTTGCGCTTTGCGTTGGGCGCGGTTGGCGGGCCGGGGCGCGAGGCGCAGGCCGTCGTTGTCTCATTGGGGCTGGGCCTGTCGGTGCTGGCGGCAGTGGGACAGATCGACTGGAACCTGCGCAATGCGATTGCCGGGGACTTGCCCGAGATTGCGCCAAGCTATTTCATCGTGGATGTGCAGCCCGATCAGCTGGAGCCGCTTGTGGCATCTTTGACCGCGCGCCCAAGCGTGTCGAAGATCGAAAGCGCGCCGATGTTGCGCGGCGTGATTGCCAAGATCAACGGTAAGCCTGCGATGGAGGTGGCACCGGACCACTGGGTCGTGCGCGGTGATCGCGGCGTGACCTATGCGGATGCGTTGCCGGCAGGGACCGACATTACGGCAGGCGCATGGTGGGGCAAAGGGTACGAGGGCAACCCACAGATCAGCTTTGCCGCCGAGGAAGCGGAGGAGCTTGGTTTGAAACTGGGTGACACCCTGACCGTCAACGTGCTGGGGCGCGACATCACCGCCACGATTACCAGCTTTCGCGAGGTTAATTTCTCGACCGGAGGGCTCGGGTTCGTGCTGTCGATGAATGCGGCGGCGCTTCGGGGTGCACCGCACACGCATATCGCCACGATCTACGCCGAGGAAGCCGATGAAGGCGCGATTTTGCGCGACATGGCGAAGACCTATCCGAATATCACCGCGATCCGCGTGCGTGACGCAATCGACCGTGTCAGCGAGGTTCTGCAAGGCATCGCGGCGGCGATCACCTACGGCGCGTTGGCGACGTTGGTCACGGGGGGCATCGTGTTGATCGGCACGGCTGCCGCTGGAGAAAAGGCGCGGGTTTATGAAGGCGCTGTGCTGAAGACGCTGGGCGCGTCACGCGCTGCGGTGCTGGGCAACTTCGCGCTACGTTCGGCGCTGTTGGGCCTGACGGCTGGTGGGATCGCACTGGTGACCGGTATTGCGGCCGGATGGGGGGTTATGGTTTTCGTCATGGAGTCGGATTTCCAGATCGCTGTCGGCTCTGCCGTAGCGATCATCACGGGCGGCATTCTGGCCACGTTGGCAACCGGGCTGATGTTTGCATGGCGCCCCCTTGCCACGCGGCCAGCACAGGTTTTGCGCGCCCGCGAGTGATGCGCTTATTGCAGGTCCGCGAACGCGGTCTGCATGCGCGCGACGGCATCTTCGATGACCGCGCGTGGTGCGCCGATGTTGAAGCGCATGAACTCCTCGCCACCCGTGCCGAAGGTCTGGCCGTGGCTTGCGGCGATTTTGGCGGTGTCCTGCGTGCGGTTGGTAAACTCGGCGCGGCTCATGCCGGTGCCGGAAAAATCGACCCAAGCAAGATAGGTTGATTCCATCTGCATGGAGGCAAGACCGGGGATGGCGTTGATCCCTGCGTCGAAGATTTTGCGATTGGTGTCGAGATAGTCGACCAGCGCGTCAACCCACGCGGCCCCTTCGGGGGAATAGGCGGCGGTGGCCATAAACAGGCCGAAGCTGTTGGCACTGATGCCCATCGCGGCCATGCGGCTTGCGAAGCGGGCCCGCAGGTCCGGGTCCGCGATGATGACATTGCCAGCGTGAGAGCCCGCGATGTTGAAGGTCTTGGTCGCCGCTGTCATCATCACTAGCCGGTCCTCGATGCCCGGCAAGGTTGCCATCGGGATATGCGTGTGGCTGGGGTAGACGAGGTCGTGGTGGATTTCGTCGGACACCAGAATGAGGTCGTGGCGTTTGGCGAAGGCGGCGACGGCTTGCAGTTCCGCTTTGGTCCAGACGCGCCCGCAGGGGTTGTGCGGCGAACACAGGATCAGCATGGTCTCCTTGCCCGTCATCTGCGCGTCATAGGCGTCGAAATCCATCTCGTAGCGGCCGTCCGAATTGACCAGCTGACACTCCACCACGTCGCGGCCTGCGGCTTTGATGACGCGGGCGAAGGCGTGGTAGACGGGTGTGAACAGCACGATACCGTCGCCGGGTTTGGTGAACGCATCGAGGCACATGGCCGTGCCATTCACCAGCCCGTGGGTGGTGAAGATATGGTCGGGGTTCAGCGCCCAGCCGTGGCGGTTTTTCATCCACCACTGGATTGCCGCGCGATATGCGGTTTCGTCACCGTAGTAGCCGTAGACACCGTGTTCGTACATCGCCTTGACCGCGTCCTGCACACATTGCGGCGGGCGGAAGTCCATGTCCGCCACCCACATTGCAAGGCCGTCATCGGGGGAGACGCCGTATATCGCCTCCATCTTGTCCCATTTGGAGGAATGGGTGCCGCGGCGGTCGATCGGGGTGTCGAAACTCATGGATCAGTTCTCCTTGTTATCGGGCGCAAGGTCGCGGGATTCCCGAAGCGCTGCAAGTGCCAAAATCAGAGATGCCATCATGGTGTGCTCTGGTCGGGCGGAGTTCGGCCCGAAGCTCTTGTTCCGAAGGGCGGGAACGGTTATCTGAGCGGCATGAAACGCCCGATCCTGATCCACCCCGACCCGCGCCTGAAAAAAGTGGCCAAACCTGTCGTCGACGTCTCGGACGCGCTGCGGGAACTGGCGGACGACATGCTGGAGACCATGTATGACGCGCCGGGCATCGGTCTGGCCGCGCCGCAGGTCGGCGTGATGGACCGGCTGATCGTGCTGGACTGCATCAAGAAAGAGGGCGAAAGCCCCCGCCCGCTGGTGATGTTCAACCCCGAGGTTATCGCCTCGTCGGAGGAAGAGAACACCTACGAGGAGGGCTGCCTGTCGATCCCCGAGCAATATGCCGACGTGACCCGCCCTGCGGACGTGACCGTGCGCTGGATTGACCGCGACGGGGCGTTGCAGGAAGAGACCTTTGACGGGCTGTGGGCCACCTGCGTACAGCACGAGATCGACCACCTTGAGGGCAAGCTGTTCATCGACTACCTGCGCCCGCTGAAACGCCAGATGATTACCCGCAAGATGGTCAAGCTGAAGCGCGAAATGGCCCGCGCCGGATGATCCTGCCGATTGTGCAGCATCCCGACCCGAGGCTGAGACAGTTATGCGCGCCGGTTTTCGACGTAGCGGAGCTTGGCGGGCTGATCGCCGAGATGTTCGAGACGATGTATGCCGCATCCGGGCGTGGGCTGGCCGCGCCTCAGGTGGGGCGGCTGATCCGGCTGTTCGTGATGGACTGCACCTGGAAAGAGGGGGAGCGAAGCCCTGTTGTGATGATCAACCCCGAAATTCTGTCACGATCGCCCGAGACGCAGCGCAACGAGGAGGGCTGCCTGTCGATAGCGGACCATCCTGTGTGGGTGGAGCGGCCCGAGCGTATCGAGGTGACATGGACCGACGCGCAAGGCGCGCAGCGGCGGGGCGGGTTCAAAGGTTTCGCGGCGGCCTGCGTGCTGCACGAAATTGACCATCTCGACGGGGTTCTGATCGTGGATTACGAGGATAAAGCATGAAGCGCCCGTTCGTGATGTGGCCCGACAAGCGCTTGCGCAGTGTCGCGGCGGATGTGGCGTTGGTCACCGACGAGACCCGCGCAATCTGGGCCGATATGGTCGAGACCATGGACGCGATGCCCGGCGTGGGGCTGGCGGCAGTGCAGATCGGCGTGATGCAGCGGCTGGCCGTCGTGGATGCGTCGGAAGCGCGGGGGCAGGCTGTGTTGATGGCGAACCCGGAGGTGCTGCATGCCAGCGGGCAGATGCGGGAGCATGACGAGGCGTCCCCGAATTTGCCGGGTGTTTCGGCCGTGGTCGAGCGGCCGCGCGCGGTGACGGTTCGGTTTTTGAACGCGGTGGGTGAGGTTGAGGAGCGCGATTTTGTCGGGCTCTGGGCGACCTCGGTGCAGCACCAGATCGACCACCTGCGGGGCAAGATGTACTTCGATCACCTGAGCCGCACCAAGCGGGGAATGCTGGTGAAAAAGGCAAGGAAGCTGGTGCGATGAAAATTGTTTTTATGGGCACGCCGGAGTTTTCTGTTCCGGTTCTGGAGGCTGTGGTCGAGGCGGGTCACGAAATCGTCGCCGTCTATTCCCAACCGCCGCGCCCTGCGGGACGGGGCAAGAAGGACCGACCGTCGCCTGTGCAGGCGCGGGCCGAGGACTTGGGCTTGGTAGTGCGCCATCCAGTGTCGCTGAAGGGCGCGGCCGAGCAAGAGGAGTTCGCCGCGCTGGGCGCGGATGTGGCGGTGGTCGTGGCCTACGGGCTGATCCTGCCGCAAGCCGTGCTAGACGCGCCGAAGCGGGGGTGCCTGAATATCCACGCCTCGTTGTTGCCGCGCTGGCGCGGGGCCGCGCCGATCCATCGCGCCATCATGGCGGGGGATGCTGAGACGGGCATCTGCATCATGCAGATGGAGGCAGGGCTGGACACGGGGCCGGTGTTGCTGCGTGAGGCGACCGGCATCGGCGCTACAGAGACCACGGGCGCATTGCACGACCGGCTGAGCGCCATAGGCGCGCGGATGATTGTCGACGCGCTTTCACGTCTGGACGAGCTGGCGGCGGAGCCACAGCCGGAGGACGGCGTGACCTACGCCGCCAAGATCGACAAGGCAGAGGCGCGGATCGACTGGACGTGTAGCTCGGCCGAGATTGCGCGCCAGATTAATGGGCTGTCGCCGTTTCCGGGGGCGTGGACCGAGGCGGAGGGCGAGCGCGTCAAATGCCTGCGGGCCGCTGCGGTCGCGCAGGATCTTCCTGCGGGCGAGGTGCAACTGACCGGCGGGGCGCTATTGGTTGGCACCGGCGACGGGGCCGTTTCGATCCTGACGCTGCAACGGGCGGGCAAGAAGGCCGCCGACGCGGCGATTGTGACGCAAGGTTGGACGCCGCCGGAGCGCTTTTCCTAAACGCGGGGCGGTCGGCTTTTGTAGACGGGAAGGCTCCAGCCGAAGGCGAGGGAGCCGGTGCGCAAGGCCAGTGTGACGATGGCGCAGCCGAGGAGCGCTATGGGCAGGGGCTGGCCAAGGGCCAGCAAGCCCACGGCAGCGCCCGCGCCTGCGAAGGCGCAGGTGACGTAAAGCTCGCCTTGTTTGAGGACCAACGGCACCTCGTTGCAGACCACGTCGCGCATCAGGCCGCCGAAGCAGCCGGTCGAGATGCCCATGATCAGTACGATGGGCCATGTCGCATCCATTGCGACCGCCGCCGCAACCCCTGCGGGAACGGCCACGGCCAGCGCCAGCGCGTCGATCCACAAGATCGAGCGGTAGCGGGATTCCAGCAGGTGGGCGGTGAAGAACACGATGAAGGCTGCAACGGAGGCGACTATGATGAAGGTCGGCTCCTCCATCCAGAACACGGGGCGGTCGAGCAGCACGTCGCGGACCGTGCCACCGCCCACGGCAGTCAGGCAAGCGATGAAGACGAAGCCCACGATATCAAGCTGGGCGCGGCTGGCGACCAGCGCGCCGGTGAGGGCGAAGACGAAGACCGACGCGTAGTCGAGATAGACCAGCGACGTCATGGCTTGAACGGGGCCATGCCCGCGCGGGCCAGCTCGTCGGCGCGCTCGTTCTCGGGGTGGCCTGCGTGGCCCTTGACCCATTCCCATGTGACGGTGTGTCGGGCTTGCGCTTCGTCGAGGCGCTTCCAGAGGTCGATATTCTTGATCTCGCCGCCCTTCTTTTTCCAGCCTTTGGCCTTCCAGCCGTGAATCCATTTGGTGATACCGTCTTTGACGTAGGAACTGTCGGTCACGATGGTCAGCTTCGACGCGCGGCTGAGTGTTTCCAGCACGTTGATCGCGGCCAGCATTTCCATGCGGTTGTTGGTGGTGTTGGGCTCTCCGCCCTTGAGTTCGCGTTCTTTGACCACGGTGCCACCTTCGCGGGCGATGAGGATCGCGCCCCAGCCGCCGGGGCCAGGATTGCCGGAACATGCGCCATCCGTGTAGGCGAACAACTCAGCCATCGGACAGCACGATGATGAAGGGGGCGACGGTGCCGTCAAGCCCCGGCTCCGCGCCGAGGCGGGTGGTGCGCGGGGTAAAGCCCGCGTTTGTGAGAAGGTGTTTCAATTCGTCTTCCTGATAGTAGCTGTAGAGCCGCCCGATCTTGTCGCGGTTGGCGTCGTCCCCGATCTTGAGACCGATATGGAATATCCCGCCGGGTTTCAACGCCTTGCGGAGGGCAGACAGATGGCGGGGCATATCGGCTTTCGGCGCGTGGAGCAGCGAGAAATTCGCCCAGATGCCGTCATAGAGGTCGCTCCCCGAGATGTCGTCGAAGGTGGCGAGGCGGGCGTCGACCTCGTGCTGCTCGCGGGCGATGCGGATCATCTCGGGGGAGGCGTCGGTGGCTTCTACCGTGAAGCCCGCCGCCTGCATCATCGCGGCGGAGTTGCCCGGGCCGCAGCCGAGGTCGAGTATGTCGCCGTTGGGCGTGACCGCCTCCATGAAGGCCCGCAGGTCGGCGTCGGGCTTGGTGCGCGCGAACGTATCCGCGTAAGTGGCTGCACGGGCGTTGTAGACGTCGATAGTTTCCTTGTCGCTCATGCGTAGACTCCTATGAGAAGGCAGGCGCAGACAATCACCGTCAGCAAGGCGCGGAGTTTGAGCCACCATGCGGGCGTGAGGTTCCAGCGCGCGAATTGCACGTCGCAGGCGAAGACCAGAAGGAAGCCGATCAGCACGGCGGTGGTCGGGCGCGCGCCACCGCCGCCGATGGTGAAGAACGCCCATAGGGCGGGCAAGGTGCTCAGCGCATAGGCTGCGGCGGCGTTGGTTTTGGTGGCAAAGCCCCAGAGCACTCCGGACATGAAGCACAAGATCACCGTGCCGTAGGAGATCAGAATGTAGGACGCGCCGAAGCGCTGGCTGAGAAGCGAGGTGGTCTGGTCGTCGATGACGGGGACCAGCACGCCGAGCGCGCCCCACAGGAACGGTAGCAACCCCGCAAGGCCAAGGGTGAGGGCGGGGCGGGGGATCACGCGCGCTCTAGGGCCAGCTTCCCGGCGAGACCCGCGAAGATTGCGGCGAAGGAGCGGTTGAGCCATTTTAGCACCCGCTCGGAGCCGAGGATCGCATCGCGGGCGCGGGCGGCGAAGAGGCCATAAAGCACGAAGACCGCGAAGGTGAGAGCCATGAAGACCGTGCCCAGCAGGGTCATCTCAATCGTGACAGAGGCGGGGTTGCCGGACAGGAAGGGGGGCAGAAGGGCCAGAAAGAAGATCGACAGCTTGGGGTTCAGGATGTTGATCAATGCGCCACGGCGGGCAATTTGCCAGCCGTTTTGCGCGGATTGCGTACTGTTTACGGAGAGCGTTCCGCCGGATTTGAGCATCTGCCACGCGAGATAGAGCAGATAGGCGACGCCTGCGAATTTGACGATCTGGAACAGCAGAGCAGAGGTGTGCAGCACTGCGGCCAGCCCCAGCGTGGCGGCGGCGAGGTGGGGAACGATGCCGAAGGTACAGCCTAACGCCGCCCAGAGTGCGGCGCGGCGGCCTTGGCCGAGGCCCATGGCCAGCGTGTAGATGACGCCGGTGCCGGGGGCGAGGACGACGACGAGGGCGGTGAGCAGGAATTGGGTGGTGATCATGGGCAGGGTGCTCCGGTTGCGTAATACAGAGATATCATGGCAGGCGAAGATGTCACGCGCCGCGCGGCCCCTTCTAGCGCAGCGCGGCTTTGAACAAGACTGTGTCCAAATCGCCAAGAGCGCCGTCCTCCAGGCAGGCCGCGTAGCTGACCACCACGACCATTTCGCCGCCGTAGCTGGCAAAATAGGAGCCGTCACCCTCGTCGCCCCAGCACAGCAATCCCGCGTGCCAGAAGACGTTGCGCCCCTTTAGATTACGATAGAAAGACCCCATCACATACTTCGCACCGCGCCCAAGCTCGGCATGGGGCCAGTCAAGCGGCGCGCGCCCGATGTTGCGGGGACTGCCGAACCATTCCTTCGCAAAACGGGCGTAATCGCCGACCGACATGGACCAGCCGCCCCACGCACCCAGCGGGGCCCAGACAGGGTCGAGTGCTGCGGTGGCGATGCCCAGCGGATCGAGGACCAGCGACCGGCAATCGGCTTCGTAGTCCTGTTGCGCATGGGCGTCGATCACGGCCCCCAAAACGGCGTAATTGGCGTTGTTGTAGCGGAAGGACGCGTCTGCCCGGGGGGCGTCCAGCGCTAGTTTGGTCGCGAGCTTATGGCGCGGCGTGCGGTCGGCTTCCAGATGCCACGGCTTGCCTTGGGTCAGGTCTTCGTCAAAGCCGGAGGTCTGCGACAGGAAATCGTGCAAACTGCCTGCGCCTTCAGGGGCGTCAATCAGCGTTGAAATCTGCGCGTCGAGGTCGAAGACGCCTTCTTGCTGGAACACGGCGATGCAAGCCCCGGTGATGGCTTTTGACAGGCTCGCCAATGTGACAGGCGCGGCGGCATCGCGGCCATAGCCCTTCGTCAGCGTTGGTGCGCGGGCGTCGCCTGCGAGCACCGCGATGGAGGCTTTGGTGATGCCGTGGTCGGACATCCATGCCTCGAACGCGGTCACGATGGCGGCTTGGCGATCGTCTTGTGCGGCCACCGGCATGGTCAGAAGTAAAGCGCCAACCAGGAGCGCCCGCAGACTCATGTCGGTTCTCTCAACACGCGAGGGACTTTGAATTCGACGTTCTCGACGGCGGTCTCCACGATTTCCTCGGTCACGTCGTAGCGCGCCTTGAAGGCGTCGATGACCTCGTTGATCAGCACTTCAGGGGCCGATGCGCCTGCGGTGATGCCGATGCTGTCGATACCGTCCAGCGCGCGCCAGTCGATATCGGCGGCGCGTTGCACCAATTGCGCGTAGGTGCAACCCGCCTTGGCTCCGACCTCGACCAGCCGTCTGGAGTTGGAGGAGTTCGGCGCGCCGATGACCAGCATCGCGTTGGTCTTGGTGGCCATCGCTTTTACCGCCTCTTGCCGGTTGGTGGTGGCGTAGCAGATGTCTTCTTTGTGCGGTCCGATGATCGCGGGGAAGCGGGTTTGCAGGGCCGTGACCACATCGGCGGTATCATCGACGGACAGGGTGGTCTGGGTGATGAAGGCCAGCTTTTCAGGATTGCGCGGGGTGATGGTGGCGACGTCTTCGGGGGTCTCGACCAGAATGACCTCGCCCTCGGGCAACTGGCCCATGGTGCCGACGGTTTCGGGGTGGCCGGCATGGCCGATCATCACCATTTGCAAGCCGTTGGAGTGATGACGCTCCGCCTCGATATGGACCTTGGAGACCAGCGGGCAAGTGGCGTCAACGTAGATCATCTCTCGCTTGGCGGCGGCGGCGGGGACGGCTTTGGGGACACCATGGGCCGAGAAGATCACCGGGCGGTCATCGGGGCATTCGTCAAGCTCCTCGACGAACACAGCACCTTGGTCGCGCAGGGCGTCGACCACATACTTGTTATGCACGATTTCGTGGCGCACGTAGACGGGCGCGCCCCATTTCTCCAAGGCCATCTCCACGATCTTGATGGCGCGGTCCACGCCTGCGCAGAACCCGCGCGGGGCGGCGAGATAGAGGGTGAGGGGGGGCTTGGTCATGATGTGTCGCTCCTGCTTAAGGCATGAAGTAGGGGGTTGGGCCAGCGGGGTCCAGTGGTGGCTCGCGGAAATGTGTGTTTTTGGCGCTTGACCCTCCACCTGCTGGAAGCCGGATAAGGGCGGCTCAATCGAGGAGTTGAGATCAGATGAAACGACAAATTTTCGTGGGTGTGGTGCTGGCTTTGACGGCGGGCATCCCTGCTGCGCAGGCGCAGCGGATTGACGCCTATAACGACCCAGCGACCGTAGCCGAGGGCAAGCTCATCTATGACGGCGCCTGCGCCTCGTGTCATGGGGCTGATCTGGAGGGACAACCCAACTGGCGGCAGCCTGGGCCGGACGGCAAACTGCCCGCCCCACCCCATGATGTTTCCGGCCACACTTGGCACCACGCGGAGGAGCAGCTGTTTGTGATTACGAAATTCGGTACGGAAGCGCTGGTTGGTGGCACGTACAAAAGCGACATGCGTGGTTTTCAGGATGAGTTGACTGATGCCCAGATCAAGGCGGTTCTCGCTTTCATCAAAAGCACTTGGCCTGCAGACGTCCAAGAGCGGCATAGTGCGATGACCCGTTAGGGGCTGGCATAGAGCGCGTCGCGTCGCATAGGGTCTCTTGAAAAGGAGATTCTATCGTGACGTTAAATATTCGTGCCGTGGCGGCGGCTGATCGTGCGGCTTGGGGCGGGCTGTTTAAGGGGTATGCGGCCTTCTATGGTGTCGCCCAGACCGAGGACATGCGCGACCGCGTTTGGGAGTGGTTGATAGACCCTGCCCATGAGGTGAACGGGTTTGTCGCGGAGGTGGACGGCGCGCTTGTGGGATTGACCCATTACAGACCGTTCGAGCGGCCGTTAGCGGCAGGCACGGGTGGATTTCTGGATGATTTGTTCGTGAGCCCCGACGCACGAGGCCTAAAAGCCGGCGAGGCGCTTATTGCGGCTGTGCAGGCAGAAGGTCGCAAGCGTGGTTGGGGTGTGGTGCGGTGGATTACTGCTGACGACAATTACCGCGCGCGGGGGCTGTATGACCAACTGGCAACGCGCACCGGCTGGGTCACTTATGATCTGGATGTTGACGGTGCGACGATCTGAACGAAAAACGCCGGGGTGTTGCCCGGCGTTTGACTTGTTATTCGGTGGTTTCGGTCTCTCGCTCTCGCGAAAAGCTCATATCGCCCTCACGAGGGGGGCGACCGATCACGTCGCGCAGCTCGTCCAACTCGATGAAGTTGTCGGCTTGACGGCGTAATTCGTCCGAGATCATCGGCGGGTTGGACCGGATCGTCGAGACGACCGATACGCGAACGCCTTTGCGCTGGATTGACTCGACCAGCGGGCGGAAGTCACCATCACCGGAGAAGATCACGATATGATCCACATGGGGTGCTAGTTCCATGGCATCGACCGCCAATTCGATATCCATGTTGCCTTTGACCTTACGCCGACCTTCCCGGTCAGTGTATTCCTTGGCCGGTTTGGTGACCATGGTGAAGCCGTTGTAGTGCAGCCAGTCGACAAGCGGGCGAATGGGCGAATAATCGTCATTCTCCAGCAAAGCTGTGTAGTAGAATGCACGCAGCATTTTGCCACGACGCATGAACTCGTGCCTTAGGAGTTTGTAGTCAATATCAAACCCCAAAGACTTGGCAGCGGCGTATAGATTCGACCCGTCTATAAACAGCGCCAGCCGTTCGTCTTTATAAAACATTAAATGTCCTTCCGATAAACGCTTAGCCCGATTAATAATCCCCGAGTGAGGGGCGTAGGCGTACACGCCTCGTCAAACATAAGGAAAAAAGCTTATGCCGCAACCCACGGAGGGTCACAAAGGGCTGATAATAGCTCATGTTGCGCTGGGTAGTAACGCAACGTCAAGTTCTGGATCGCCGGAATTTACCCTGCGAGAGGTTAAGCAGGCGATTTCGAGCGACTCAGTTAACGTGCTGGCTGAAAGCCGTTTTTTCCGCAGTCCTGCTTTTCCAGCGGACAGCGGGCCGGATTATGTGAACGCCGCAATTACCCTTGAGACAGCCCTGTCAGCAGAGGCGCTATTGACGCACCTGCACCGTGTGGAGGCCGAGTTCGGCCGTGTGCGCGAGGAGCGCTGGGCGGCTCGAACGCTAGATCTGGATTTGCTTGATTATGGTGGTACTATCGTGCCGGATCAGGCAACGGTAGAGCGCTGGATCAACCTGCAGCTTGTGCGCCAGATGAACGAGGCTCCAGAGAGGCTGATTTTGCCTCATCCGAGGATTCAAGATCGCGCATTTGTATTGATTCCCTTGGCTGATATTGCGCCGAGTTGGGTGCATCCTTTGACCGGTCAAAGCGTGACCGAGCTGCTCAGCGAGCTTCCTCAGGAAGAAAAAGGCGCGATTTGCCCGCTGTAGAAGCCGATTTGAGGGGTTTTAAGGTTGTATTCAGCCTTTAACGGTCCTAGTTGTGCCGTCTGACATCCCCTGTGAATGACTGGAGTCCCCAATGGCCCGCGTGACGGTTGAAGATTGCGTAGACAAGGTTCCTAACCGCTTTGAGCTGGTTATGTTGGCGTCCCATCGAGCCCGCGAGATTGCGGCCGGTGATGCGCTTACTGTTGATCGCGACAACGACAAAAACCCTGTTGTATCCCTGCGCGAGATTGCAGACGAGACCCAAACAGCTGACGAGTTGCGCGAGCGCATGATCGAAAGCAACCAGACACAAATCGAAGTGGACGAGCCTGAAGAAGACGCCATGGCGCTTCTCATGGGTGTTGAGCAGGACAAGCCTGCCGACGATGATATGTCCGAAGAGAAGTTGCTGCGGGCCTTGATGGAAGCACAAGGGCCAAAGTAAGGCTCTACAAAATTGGCGGCGGACCAACGGATGATTTCTGATAGCGACCTGATCGCGATGGTCCGTGCCTACAATCCCAATACGAACGAAGCCCTGATCCGTGATGCCTATGCCTACGGTGCAAAAATGCACGAGGGGCAGACGCGGCATTCCGGCGAGCCATATTTCACGCATCCAGTTGAAGTTGCTGCCCTGCTGACGGAGCGGTGGTTGGACGATGCAACCATCGTAACGGCGTTGCTGCACGACACGATTGAAGACACGGGTTCGACCTTTTCTGAGGTGGAGCGTCGCTTCGGCTCCGAGATTGCTGAATTAGTGGACGGCGTCACCAAGCTGACCAATCTGGAACTGAACTCCAGCGAGACCAAACAAGCCGAGAATTTCCGCAAGCTGTTTATGGCGATGTCCAAGGACTTGCGAGTGATTTTGGTGAAGCTGGCCGACCGGCTGCACAACATGCGCACGATCAAGCATATGCGTCCTGAAAAGCAGGTACAAAAAGCACGTGAGACGATGGATATCTATGCGCCACTGGCCGGGCGTATGGGGATGCATTGGATGCGTGAAGAGCTGGAAGATCTAGCCTTTCGTGTTCTGAACCCGGATGCACGGGCGTCGATTATCCGTCGGTTTATTACGCTGCAAAAAGAGACTGGCGACGTTGTTCCGAAAATTACCGAAGATATTCGCACGGAATTGGCGAATGCGCGGATTGAGGGCAAAGTTCTCGGGCGCGCCAAGAAGCCCTATTCCATCTGGCGGAAGATGGAAGAGAAGAAGCAGAGTTTCTCACGGCTGTCCGACATTTATGGCTTCCGCGTAATTACCAATTCCGAAGATGATTGCTACCGCGCCTTGGGAGTGCTGCACCGCAGGTGGCGGTCCGTTCCTGGCCGGTTCAAGGACTACATCAGCCAGCCAAAGACCAATGGCTATCGCTCGATCCACACGACGGTTTCTGGACGTGATGGTAAACGCGTCGAAATCCAAATTCGTACCCGCCAGATGCATGACGTGGCTGAGGCTGGCGTTGCTGCCCACTGGGCCTACCGCGATGGCGAACGGGTCGAGAACCCATTTGCTGTTGATCCGTCCACTTGGGTCTCGTCCATGACCGAGCGATTCGAGCAGGCCGATGACCACGATGATTTCCTCGAGCATGTGAAGCTGGAGATGTATTCGGACCAAGTGTTCTGCTTCACCCCGAAAGGGGAGGTCGTCAAGCTGCCGCGTGGGGCGACCCCGTTGGATTATGCCTACGCGATCCACACACGGATCGGGCATAGCTGCGTTGGGGCGAAGGTCGACGGTTTACGCGTGCCGCTTTGGACGCGGCTGCGCAATGGCCAATCGGTAGAGATCATTACGGCCGAAGGACAAAAACCGCAACCGACCTGGATCGACATCGCGGTTACTGGTCGCGCTAGATCGGCCATCCGCAAGTCGTTGCGCGAAGAACACCGCGACCGATATATCAAGCTGGGCCGCGAGTTGACGCGTGTGGCGTTCGAGCATGTGGGAAAGAAGGCTTCGGATAAGGCATTGGACACGGCTGCCAAAGAGCTGAGCTTGACCGATGCGTCGCAATTGCTGGAGTATGTCGGTTCAACCGAGCTGTCTGCACGGGAAGTTGTGACCGCGCTGTACCCAGAATTGGCCGACACGCCCGACATGGAGCCTGCCGACGCGCAACGTCCTGTTGTTGGTTTGCCAGAAGGGGCGGAAGTCAAACGGGCCGCTTGTTGTCAGGCGGTGCCGGGAGAGCGCATCGTCGGCATCAAGTACAAGGGCGAAGGGGTTTTTGTGCATGCCATTGCCTGTGACGCGCTTGTGGAGTTTGAGGACGAACCCGAACGCTGGCTAGACATTCGTTGGCATACCGGGCGGCATGCGGCGACCAACGCAGTTTCGCTGGCGCTTACCATTGGGAACAGCTTTGGTGTGTTGGGACGTATTTGTACGTTGATCGGGGAGCAGAAGGCGAATATCTCGGACATGCATTTCATCGACCGTAAGCCGGATTACTTTCAACTGCTGGTCGATGTTGACGTGCGGGACGCGGAGCATCTGCATAGCGTGATGACTGCGATCGAGGCTGATAGCGACGTAGCAGCGCTTGAGCGACATAGAGATTTGAGCCGCAAACCGTAATGAGTTGCCCCGTTTGAGCGGGGCGGAGAGGTAAAAACACACGTGTTCAAACGCCGGACACCAAAAAGTTGGGCCCTGTGGGCTCTGCACCTGATCTGGCCTCAGGGCGGATGGGGCAGAGCGTTCGGGTATGTCAAACACCGTGTTCGCCGCCTTCCTGACGATCCTCACCGTATCGCGCGGGGTGTTTTTGCCGGAGTTTTTACTACGTTTACGCCCTTCTACGGCTTCCATTTTTTTATCGCTGCGGGGCTTGGTAAAGTCATGCGGGGCAACATCCTTGCCGCGCTGATGGCGACTTTCTTTGGCAACCCGTTGACCTATCTACCGATTGGCGTGGTGTCGTTGAAAACCGGCCACTTCCTGTTAGGCACCGAGTTTGAAGAGAACATGAATATCGCGCGTCGCTTTGCCGGGGCGTGGCGCGACCTGAAGGACAATTTTTGGTCGATGTTCACTGATGACGTGGCCCATTGGGATCGACTGGCCGGATTTTATGACGAAGTGTTCTTTCCGTATATGATTGGTGGCCTCATTCCTGGCGTGGTTGCGGGCACTATTGCTTATTATGTCAGCGCACCCCTGATTTCCGCCTATCAAAATCGGCGCAAGGGGCGGATAAAAGCTAAGCTGGAAGAAATTCGCCAGCGCAAGGCTGCCAAGAAGGCCGAGGATGGTCGCGTGCAATAAGCGTTGTTGAGCTTGCCGTGCGTTGTCCTATGATCTGGCTAGCAGAGCTATCCAAAGGACGACCCTCATGACCAGTAAGCTGCGCCTTGGCGTCAATATCGATCACGTTGCGACTGTTCGGAATGCCCGTGGTGGAGATAACCCTGATCCGGTCCGTGCTGCACTCTTGGCGCAAGACGCAGGAGCGGACGGCATCACAGCGCATCTGCGCGAGGATCGGCGCCACATTCGTGACGAAGACATAGCGGCCCTCAAGGATGCGATTTCCATTCCTTTGAACTTTGAGATGGCTGCCACCGATGAGATGCAGGCGATTGCCTTGGCGGCCAAACCGCATGCCGTTTGCCTTGTGCCGGAACGGCGTGAGGAAAGGACCACGGAAGGTGGTCTGGATGTCGCGGGCGACGACAACCGGTTGGCGGCATATATCACGCCGTTCAAGGCCGAGGGTACGCGCGTGTCGTTGTTCATCGGCGCGGACGAGCGACAGGTTCGCGCGGCGGCACGCATTGGAGCAGACATTATTGAATTGCACGCAGGCGGCTATTGCGACGCCCATGCCGAAGGGCGCTTTGACGAGCGGGACGCCGAGTTTGTGCGGCTGCGCGACATGGCGACACTTGCCCACTCGTTGGGGCTGGAGGTTCATGCGGGGCATGGCTTCACCTTCGACAGCGTGACGCCGGTCGCCGCCCTGCCGGAAATCGTCGAGCTGAATATCGGACATTTCCTGATTGGCGAGGCGATCTTCACGGGGCTGGACCCAGCGATCAAAGAAATGCGCCGCTTGATGGACGAGGCGCGCGCGTGACCGGCGTCGAGCTTGGGCTGCTGCTTGTAGCCTGGGCGGTTGCGGGGGCCTCGCCCGGACCTGCGACCTTGGCGATTGCCGGAACCTCTATGGAACGGGGGCGCGCGGCGGGGCTGGCGGTCGCAGCGGGGATCGTGTGCGGGTCGGCGTCTTGGGGCGTGGCCGCAGCGCTGGGCATGAGCGCGTTGATGTTGGCGAATGCGTGGCTGGTGGAAATCCTGCGCTATGCGGGCGCGGCCTATCTGATGTATCTGGGGATCAAGGCGTTGCGGTCGGGCCTGTCGAACAAACCGCTGGCGAGCGTGCAGGCCAAGCGCGGCGGGTTGCGGTCGATTTACCTCAAGGGGTTGCTGCTGCATCTAACCAACCCGAAGGCCATATTTAGCTGGGGGGCGATTTTTGCGATTGCGGTGCCGCCCGGCTCTGACATGTGGGTGGTTTGGGAGACCTTCGCGGCGCTGTTCGTCGTGTCCAATCTGGTGTTTTTCGGCTACGCGCTGCTGTTCTCGACCGCGGCCTTCATCCGTGGCTATCAAAGGATGCGGCGGTGGTTCGAGATCAGCTTTGGGCTTATGTTCGGGTTTGCGGGGCTAAAAATTCTAACGGCGAGGCTGACATGAAACGACTACTCACTGCATTATTCTTCGGGCTGCTTGCCCTTCCCGCCGCTGCCCAGCAGGTGCGGCCCTGCGACGAGATGGCCCGCGTGGATGCCGTGGCGGAGCCATGGGCAGACAATACGCAGACCTTTGCGGGCAACCGCGTGCGGCTAGTGGTCATTGACACGCTGGAGCCTGCGGCGGCGGCGTTTCAGCTGGTGATCCTGTCGCCCCCCTTTGACGAGATCGGGGCCCGCCAATGTATGATGGTGGGCAGCGGTGAAGGCTTGGGATTCGGCGGCATGACGCTTGCGGGGATGACCAGCAGCTACGACCCTGCGACGGGGCTGACATGGGGCGTTCTGGTCAAAAGCTACAACGCGGTCACGGGCGGGTTCGATGATCGCGTATTGAACGTGACCCTTAACCAGTCCTCGGGCGCGGTCACGGCGGGTTTTTGATGATCCTCGGGATCGGAACCGATCTGGCCAATATCGAGCGGATCGACGGCACATTGGCGCGGTTCGGTGACCGGTTCCGCAATCGCGTGTTCACCGACGTCGAGCAGCAAAAGGCCGAGCGGCGACGCGACGTGGCGGGAACCTATGCCAAGCGATGGGCGGCGAAAGAGGCGTGCTCCAAGGCGCTTGGCACTGGCCTGCGTATGGGGATTTCGTGGAAGGACATGGCGGTGAGCAATCTTCGCACTGGCCAGCCTGTCATGGAAGTCACCGGCTGGGCAGCGGAGCGTCTGCGCGAGATGACCCCTGAGGGACACGAGGCTGTGATCCACGTCACCTTGACCGACGATCACCCTTGGGCGCAGGCGTTTGTGGTGATCGAGGCGCGGCCCATCGCAGCGGCAGCGACTTGACTCCGATCCCCTCTGGTCGCATGTAGCACCCAACCTATAAAATAAGAGAATATTGATGGCACGCAGCAGTGACAAAGAGCCGGAAGGCATCATGGAAACCGTCAAAACGGTGGTTTACGCGTTGGCAATTGCCGCCGTGTTCCGCACGTTGTTTTTCCAACCATTCTGGATCCCGTCAGGCTCGATGAAGGACACGCTGCTGGTGGGTGACTTCCTGTTCGTCAACAAGATGGCCTACGGCTATTCGCGCTATAGCTGCCCGTTCGGCGTTTGCCCGATCCCTGACCGCCTGTTCGGCGACGAACCGGAGCGCGGCGACGTGGTGGTTTTCCGTCACCCCGTCAGCGGGCAGGATTACATCAAGCGTCTGATCGGCCTGCCGGGTGACAAGGTGCAGGTAAAGAACGGGGTTCTGTTCTTGAACGGCCAAGCGCAGAAGCAAGTGCCGACTGATCCGTTTGTCGAGACTTATGAGGCGCAAGGCTCTGTCGGGGGCGTTCCGAATTGTAGTAACGGCGCTGTAGGTCTTGGCAGTAAATGTGAAAAAGAAAGAGCAATCGAGACGCTGGACGGCGGGGTGAGCCACGCCATTCTGAACATCCGTGACGGCATGGGTGCGGATAACACCGCGGCATTTAACGTCCCCGAGGGGCACTTCTTCTTCATGGGGGACAACCGCGACAACTCCATCGACTCGCGGTTTGCGCAGACAGGCGGCGGCGTCGGTATGGTTCCGTTTGCCAATCTTCTGGGCCGCGCGGACCGTGTGATCTTCTCGTCCGCCGGCTCTCGTATGCTGTATTTCTGGACCTGGCGCGGCGACCGATTCTTCAAGGCGATTGAGTAGAGTAAGTGGCGGAAGTGCAGTCAAATACGCTGATTTTTCTAGCAACGACTCTTGTTCTGGTAGCCGCCGGAACGGCAATAGTCGGGTTAATTCTATTTCGCGCCGTTTGGATACCAGCCGGAAGCATGAAGCCATCATTGTTGGTTGGCGACTACGTTGTGATTAACCAGACGGCTTATGGATTAAGATGCTTTCGAGGAGCCTGTTGGAGACAACCACACTCCGATGATCCTAAGCCTGAGCGTGGCGACGTGGTGGTTTTCCGTCACCCCGTCAGCGGGCAGGATTACATCAAGCGTCTGATCGGCCTGCCGGGTGACAAGGTGCAGGTAAAGAACGGGGTTCTGTTCTTGAACGGCCAAGCGCAGGAGCAAGTGCCGACTGATCCGTTTGTCGAGACCTATGACGCTCAGGGCTCGGTTGGGGGCTTCCCTGCGTGCAGCAATGGTGCAGTAGGTATCGGTGGCGAATGCGAGAAAGAGCGCGCGATGGAGACGCTGGAGGGCGGTGTGACGCATGCCATCCTGAACATTCGTGACGGGTTGGGCGCGGATAACACACCTGTGTTCGATGTGCCGGAAGGGCATTTCTTCTTCATGGGGGACAACCGCGACAACTCCATCGACAGCCGTTTTGCACAAGCTGGCGGTGGTGTCGGCATGGTGCCGTTTGCCAATCTTCTGGGCCGTGCAGATCGCGTAATCTTCTCGTCTGCGGGCTCCCGCATGCTATATTTCTGGACCTGGCGCGGCGACCGGTTCTTCAAAGCGATTGAGTAGGCCCGTGATGAAACTGTCGGCAGAGCTTTCGGCTTTTTGTGACCGGATCGGATACCGGTTTCAGCAGCCCGAGCTTCTGGTGCGCGCGCTGACCCATGGCTCGATTTCGTCGTCCACGCGCCCCGACAATCAACGTTTGGAATTCTTGGGCGACCGTGTGCTTGGCCTTGTGATGGCTGAGGCACTTCTAGATGCAGATGTTGAAGCAACTGAAGGCGTTTTAGCCCCGCGCTACAATGCGTTAGTGCGCAAAGAGACCTGTGCCGCCGTTGCGCGGGACATTGAGCTTGGCGCGGTTTTGAAATTGGGCAAGTCGGAAATGGTATCGGGCGGTCGCCGCAAAGAGGCGTTGCTGGGCGACGGGATGGAGGCGCTGATCGCCGCGGTATACCGTGATGGTGGGTTTGCCGCGGCCCGCGACCTGATACTTAGCCTTTGGGGTCAACGGGTTCACGAAGTCGAAGAAGATGCCCGCGACCCGAAAACAGCCCTGCAGGAACTAGTGCAAGCGCGGGGCGAGTCCACGCCAATATATGAGATTATCAAGCGCGAAGGCCCCGACCACGCGCCGAAATTTACCATCGCGGTGACACTCGCCTCGGGCGAACGAGCGGAAGCGAAAGCAGGGGCCAAGAGGCAAGCGGAACAGGCTGCGGCCAAGGCGCTTTTGGAAAGGCTGGAAACATGACTGAGGCAACCCGCGCGGGGTTCATCGCGCTGATCGGAGAGCCGAATGCAGGCAAATCCACTCTACTGAATCGTATGGTCGGGGCCAAGGTGTCCATCGTGACGCATAAGGTGCAAACGACGCGGGCGCGTATTCGCGGCGTGGCGATGGAAGGTCAGGCGCAATTGGTGTTCGTGGACACGCCCGGCCTGTTTCGCCCGCGTCGCCGCTTGGATCGCGCGATGGTTGCTGCCGCATGGTCCGGTGCGTCGGACGCGGATATTGTGGTGCTGCTGGTCGAAGCACATCGCGGGATTACCGAGGGCGTGGGTGCCATTCTGGACGGGTTGGCTGAGCGCACCGGCGGCGCGCCGGTTGTGCTGGCGATTAACAAGATTGACCGTGTGAAGTCAGATGTGCTGCTTGGGTTGACCAAGGAATTGAATGACCGTTTCGCGTTTGAAGAGACGTTTATGATTTCCGCCGAGAAGGGCCATGGGGTCGATGCGTTGCGGCAGTGGCTTGCGGGGAAAGTGCCGGAAGGTCCGTGGCTGTACCCCGAAGACCAGTTGGCGGACGCGCCGATGCGCCAGATTGCCGCCGAGATTACCCGCGAGAAACTGACCCTGCGTCTGCATCAGGAATTGCCCTATCAGATGACTGTCGAGACCGAGAACTGGGAGGAGCAGAAGGACGGCTCTGCCCGTATTGAACAGCTGATCTACGTGATCCGCGACGGTCACAAGGGCATCGTTTTGGGAGCCAAGGGCGAGACAATCAAAGCAGTGGGCAAAGCCGCTCGCGAGGAATTGGTTGAGTTTCTAGGCCGCAAGGTTCACCTGTTTTTGCAGGTGAAGGTGCGACCCGGCTGGCTGGAGGACAGCGAGCGCTACTCAGAGATGGGTCTCGATTTCAAAGACGGTAATGAGTGATCGCCTGACGACAGATTTCTGGGTCTCGGCCTATTTGAACCGCTTGCGGTTGGCGAATATTCCGGTCTTCGTGACCTGCAAGGGCGACCCGACTGCGGGCGTGGTCATGGTCAAGATGAACACGCTGGACGGGCAGGCCGCGGCCTATCAGCGCTCCTACGATTTGATGAGCGGCGAGCGGGCTTGGGTTGTCCTGAGCGAAGGACCGGAGCGGGACGTGGACGCCGCAATTGCCAAGCAACGCGGTTTCGACCCCGACCTGTGGGTGATCGAGGTCGAGGACAAAGCAGGGCGGCACCTTTTGGACCAAGAGGGCCTGACCTGACGGAGAGTGAATGATGGACTGGCGCAGCCAAGGGGTTCTGTTATCCGCGCGCCGCCACGGCGAGAACGCGGCCATCATCGACGTGTTCACTCCCGACTATGGCCGCCATGCAGGCGTCGTGCGCGGCGGAGCTGGCCGCAAGATGGCCCCGATCCTGCAACCCGGTGCGCAGTTGGATGTCTCATGGCGGGCGCGGCTGGAAGGGCATCTGGGCGCGTTCACCGTGGAGCCGGTCAAATCCCGCGCGGCGGCCGTTATGGGCGATCGCAAAGCGCTGGCAGGGCTGAACGCTTTGTGTGGCTTGTTGCAATTTGCGCTGGCCGAGCGTGACCCGCATCCCGAGCTCTACGACCGCACTTTGTTGGTGTTCGACCTCTTGGGCGAAAGCGACGCGTGGCCCTTGGCTTATGTGCAGTGGGAATTGGCGTTGCTGGAAGAGTTGGGCTTCGGGTTGGATCTCTCGTCCTGTGCCGTTACCGGCTCGATGCAGGAACTGATCTACGTCTCGCCCCGCACGGGTCGGGCGGTGTCGCGGCAGGGCGCAGGGGAGTGGGCGTCGCGTATGTTGGCTTTGCCGGATTGCCTGCGCGGGGTCGGTGATGGCAGACTGGACGACGTGCCGGCGGCGCTGGCGACGACGGGGCATTTCCTGACCTCATGGATGGCCCCGCAACTGGGCAACAAACCGTTGCCAGCCTCAAGGGATCGTTTGGTCGAAACTCTCTCGACTATTCCGAAACCCTGAACACCATCTCGTCGCCCGCATCATTGCTGAGGATCAGGGTGTTTCCCGCCGCCTCTGACAGGGTCATTTTCCCAAGCGCTGCGAAAAAGGTGTTTTCGGCTTTCAGGTCGGGGCAAGCGCGTTTGGTGCTGCCGATGGCCTCTGCTGAGAACCACGGGTAAGGCGCGGTCTGCTGGCCGAAATAGCTGTTGCACGGGGCTTGGCCCGCGATCTTGCCCGCTTCCGGAAAGGTGAGCGTCGCGCTGGTATTGAAAGGCTTGCCGTTCAGCGTTTCCAACTGCCAAACGGCCCCGTCGGCGGCGTAACCCGAGATGGTTTCATCGGTGCAAGAGGCCAGCAACGCCAACGCTATGACCGTTGCCCGGATCAATCGAGCAGACGGCGCGCGATAACCTGCGCCTGAATTTCAGCGGCACCCTCGAAGATGTTGAGGATACGGGCGTCGCACAGGATGCGGCTGATCTTGTATTCCAGCGCGAAGCCGTTGCCACCGTGGATTTGCAGCGCGTTGTCGGCGGACGCCCAAGCGACGCGGGCACCCAGCAGCTTGGCCATACCGGCCTCCAGATCACAACGGCGGTCGTGGTCTTTTTCGTCTGCCGAGAAGTAGGTCAACTGCCGCGCGACCATGGTTTCGACCGCCATCATGGCGATCTTGCCGGAGACGCGGGGGAAGTCGATCAGCGACTTGCCGAACTGCTTGCGGTCCTCGGCGTATTGCATCGCCACATCGAGCGCTGCCTGTGCCACGCCAATGGCGCGGGCGGCGGTCTGGATGCGGGCGGATTCAAACGTCTGCATCAATTGCTTGAAGCCTTGGCCTTCCGCGCCGCCCAACAGGTTCTCGCCTTTCACGTGAAAATTGTCGAAGGCCAGCTCGTATTCTTTCATGCCGCGATAGCCCAGCACCTCGATCTCGCCGCCGGTCATGCCGTCGGTCGGGAACGGGTCCTCGTCGGTGCCGGGAGTCTTTTCGGCGATGAACATGGACAGGCCTTTGTAGTCGGTCGTGTTCGGATCGGTCCGCGCCATCAGCGTCATGAAATGAGTGCGGGCGGCGTGGGTGATCCACGTCTTGTTGCCCGTGACCTTGTAGTCGTCCCCGTCCTTCACGGCCCGTGTGCGCAACGCGCCAAGGTCGGAGCCGGTGTTCGGCTCGGTGAACACCGCCGTTGGCAGGGTCTCGCCGGAGGCCAGTTTGGGCAGCCACTTTTCCTTCTGCGCGTCGGTGCCGCCGCATAGGATCAGCTCCGCCGCGATTTCGGAGCGGGTGCCAAGGGAACCCACGCCGATATAGCCGCGCGACAGCTCTTCCGAGACGACGACCATGGAGGCTTTGGACAGGCCGAAGCCGCCGAACTCCTCGGGGATGGTCAGGCCGAAGACGCCCATTTCGGCAAGCTCTTCGATGATCTCCATCGGGATCAACTCGTCCTTGAGGTGCCAGTCATGAGCGTGCGGCTCCACCTTTTCGATGGAGAAGCGGCGGAATTGCTCGCGGATCATTTCCAGCTCTTCATCGAGACCGGACGCGCCGGTGATGATCTCGGCGGAGCGTTCCTGCATCAGCTCCACCAGCCGCGTGCGAGCGGCTTGGGTGTTGCCGTTTTGCGAAAGCGTCATGATTTCAGGCATCATCAGGCCGCGCTGGTCGTCTTGCGTCAGGCCGATATCTTGCAGGCGCAGAATTTCGCCCTGTGACATCGGAATGCCGCCGTAGATTTGCCAGAGATATTCGCCAAATGCGATCTGGTGAATGAGCTGTTCCACCTCGGAAAACTTGCCCGCCTCGGTCAATTTTTCGGCCCAGTGCTGCATCTGCGTGAGGGACTGAATATAGGTCGCCACCCATGCCAGCCCGTGGGCGGCGGTCTGGTTTTGCTCGATTAGGCTTGCGGAAATACGACCGTTTTCAGTAACTTGAGCGCGAACAGCGTCTTTCGCCTTTGCCAGCAGATCACCAAGCGGAGCAATGGTGGCGGCGGTAAGGGTCAGCAGGTCCGGCAGGACAATTGGGGTTGGTGTGGAAAGGGTCATATCTTGTCCGTCATGGGCCATGGCTCGAATCCTTTATACAGCTTTGCACCGAAATAATCCTTTTGCAGGTGCAGCGCAACTTTGATGCGTGAAAATGTAGGGTTGTGAACGAAAATGTCGCGAAGTTTTAGTTGATGCGCCCAGAAATCGGGTGGGCTACCAAAGGCGCATGGATTTATTCTCCTCGATCATCTCGCCTGAATTTTTGCTGCTGGCAATGGTGGTCGGTGTTGTTTCCGGTTTTGTGAAGGGCGTGGTGGGATTTGCCATGCCGACGATTTTCATATCGGGTTTAAGCAGTTTCCTGTCACCGGAGCTTGCTTTGGCGGGGTTGATCCTGCCGACCGTGGTGACCAATGGCATCCAAGCGCTACGCCAAGGTGCGCGCGCGGCATGGACCTCGCTTACCCACTACAAACTGTTTTTGAGTGTTGGCGCGGTCGTGCTGGTGCTCAGCGCCCAGTTGGTGACGGTGATCCCGTCGAACATCCTTTATCTGGCAATCGGCCTGCCAGTGGCGGTGTTTACCGCCGTGCAGCTTTTGGGCTGGAACCCGACATTGGCGCGCCGGGATAGCAGGATCGAGGCCGCGGTTGGCGCCTTCGCCGGTTTCGTGGCCGGGTTGTCGGGGATCTGGGGGCCGCCGACGGTTTTGTATCTCACGGCGGTGAACACACCCAAGAAGGAGCAGATGCGCGTTCAAGGCGTGGTGTTCGGACTTGGTGCGCTGATGCTTCTAGCGGCACATTTGCAATCGGGCGTCTTGCGGATGGAAACGCTGCCATTCTCGGCCATTCTCATTATTCCCGCCATTTTTGGCATTTGGCTGGGGTTCAAGGTGCAGGACCGGATCGACCAAGCGACCTTTCGCAAGGTGACGTCCTGGGTGCTGCTGCTGGCAGGGCTCAACCTGATCCGGCGCGGGCTGATGGGTTAGGAAAGCAGCGCGCCCGAGCAATAGCTGGACAGGTTCGGGATGCGTGACGGGTCGACGACTTTGAAATTGACCGCATAGAGCAGGGTGCCATTATGGCTGGCCTGTAGCGCCCAGTCGCCTGCGACCATTTCGAACGGAAATTCGAACAGGAAAAAGTTTAGGTTGGAGGCGCGGGACACCAGATCGCTGCGCCAGCTTTCTTCTGTGACGTTTGTTCCGGTATAGGGCGGATGAAAGACCGAAATCTCCACATCCCGCAATTCCACGCCGTCCGGCAGTTGCACGTCCACGCCAAAGCCGATGCCCTTGGACAGCGGGACGACTTGGGTGGTGTGCTCGATGCGCTGGCTTTGGTCGCGTTGGGTGATGAAGCCCAGATGCGTGTCAGGCGCGGGCAGCTTTTTGGCTGTGCCAGACGGGCAGACCAGCCCGTAGTTGATCTTGGACAGAATGCGTTCGTCGAAAACCAGATCAGGCGCAGCATCTTTCAAGAACTGCGCCTGCGTTGGTGTCGTCAGGCTCAGAAGGCCAATCGTGATGATGGCTTTGAGCGTTGTACGGATCATCCGATGGCGGCGCTTTTCACGTCGTCGTCGATGAACGGAACGTATTGGCCGAAGTTCTCCGCGAACATTTCCACCAACTTGGCGGCCTGCGCGTCATAATCGGCTTCCTTGCCCCATGTGCTGCGCGGGTCGAGCAAGCGGTTGTCCACGCCATCGCAGGTGACCGGAACCTCGAAGCCGAAGTTCGGGTCCTTGCGGAACTCCCCCTCGTTCAGGGAGCCGTTCAGGGCCGCCGTCAGCAGTGCCCGCGTTGCGCGGATTGGCATGCGCGAGCCGGTGCCATATGCGCCACCGGTCCAGCCGGTGTTGACCAGCCAGCAGGACGCGCCGTGGGTGGCGATCTTTTCGCGCAGTAGGTTGCCGTAGACTTCGGGGCGGCGGGGCATAAAGGGCGCACCGAAGCAGGTGGAGAATGTAGGCTCCGGCTCGGTCACGCCGCGCTCGGTGCCGGCCACCTTAGAGGTGAAGCCCGACAGGAAGTGGTACATGGCTTGGGCAGGGGTCAGGCGGGCGATGGGGGGCAGCACGCCGAATGCATCGCAGGTCAGCATGATGATGTTCTTGGGATTGCCGCCAAGCGCCGTATCGGAGGCGTTAGAAATATAGTGCAGCGGATAGGCGCAGCGCATGTTGGCGGTCAGGCTGTCATCCTCGAAGTCCAGATCTTTGGTATCTCCGTCGTAGACCATGTTCTCGATCACCGTGCCGAATTTCTCGGTGGTGGCGAAGATTTCCGGCTCGGCCTCGGCAGACAGGGAAATGGTCTTGGCGTAGCAGCCACCCTCGAAGTTGAAGATGCCACGGTCGGACCATCCATGCTCGTCATCGCCTATCAGCGTGCGGGATGGATCAGCCGATAGCGTGGTTTTGCCGGTGCCCGACAGGCCGAAGAACACTGCCGCGTCGGCAGGGTTGTCATGGGCGTGGTTGGCCGAGCAGTGCATCGGCATGATGTTTTTCTCAGGCAGCAGGTAGTTCAGCAGCGAGAAGACCGATTTCTTGTTCTCACCCGCATAAGCGGTGCCGCCGATCAGGATCAGCTTCTTGTCGAAGTTCATCGCAATGACGGTTTCCGAGCGGCAGCCGTGTTTGGCCGGATCCGCGTGGAAGCTGGGGCAGTTGATAACCGTGAACTCTGGCACGAAGCCCGCCAGTTCGTCGGCCTCTGGACGGCGTAGTAGGTGGCGGATGAATAGACCGTGCCACGCAAGCTCGGTCACCACGCGCACGTCGAGGCGGTGCTCCGGGTCGGCGCCGCCGAACAGGTCCTGAACGAAATAGTCGCGGCCCTTCATGTGCTCCAGCATGTCGGCGTACAGTACATCGAAGGCGTCTGGCTCCATCGGGGCGTTGTTTTCCCACCAGATGCTGTCTTCGACGGATGGAGTGCGAACGACAAACTTATCTTTCGGGGACCGGCCTGTATGCTTGCCAGTGGTCACCAAAAAGGAGCCACCTTTGCCTAGGTTACCTTCGCCGCGCTTCAACGCTTCTTCGATCAGGGCAGGCTCCAGATAGTTATAGTAGACGCCCCCAAGGCCGGAAATACCCTGTTCGTCCAACATATGAGCTGGATTAACGCGTCCTGTGTTCATGAGCTTGCTCCTGTTGCGAGAGTTGTCCCGCGTGCATTTTGTTCCAGCGAGTCCTGATATCCGCCAGTTTCGCCCCGACGAGGCGACTAGTCCTCATATACCACGTCGATTTTGGGAGGAAACCGGTCGGGGACGGCGTGATAGCGTTATCATTGCAGTCAGGTGCGGCATATTAGTCAAACATTAGGGCGGAAATGTCCCAATGAGGCTTGAACAGGCTTGATTCGCCACAATTCAATTGATTCTACGCGATCAAGGGCCGATGATAAGAAAAAAATAAGAGCAACAAGCAGTAAAAAATAAGGGGCCACCTAATGTCTAAAATCGCGTTGGTGGACGACGACAGGAACATTCTGACGTCCGTTCAAATGACACTTGAGGCAGAAGGCTTTGAGGTCGAAACCTACAATGATGGTCAAAGCGCACTAGAAGCGTTTACCCGCAAAATGCCTGACATGGCAGTTCTTGACATCAAGATGCCGCGAATGGATGGCATGGATTTGTTGCAGCGTTTGCGTCAGAAGTCAGAAATTCCAGTGATTTTTCTGACGTCCAAAGATGATGAGATTGATGAAGTTCTTGGCCTGCGTATGGGGGCTGATGATTATGTGCGTAAGCCTTTTTCGCAACGCCTTCTTGTGGAACGCATCCGCGCCATTCTGCGGCGCAATGAAGCGATCGCTAAGGATGATGCTGGCGAGGGTGAAGTTGCCCAATCCATGGTGCGCGGTGATCTGACGATGGATCCGCTGCGCCACACCGTGATTTGGAAAGGCAACGATGTGTCCCTGACTGTGACCGAGTTCTTGCTTTTGCAAGCTCTGGCGCAACGTCCGGGCTTCGTGAAGTCCCGCGATCAATTGATGGACGTGGCCTATGACGATCAGGTCTATGTAGATGACCGGACGATCGACAGCCACATCAAACGCCTGCGCAAAAAAATGCGCACTGCAGACGACGAATTTTCCGCGATTGAGACGCTCTACGGGATCGGGTACAGATATAACGAAGAGTAACGATGTCTTTAGTGTCGAGGTTTTCTGTGGCGGACTCCAAGCCAGCTAAAAATGCAGAATTGGTCATGGGCGAGGATTGGACGCAGTCGGGAGACGGCGTCGAGCAAGAGCTTCGAACCAAACGTGAAAAGCGAAACCTGATTTCGCTTAACCGCTCACCTTTGGCGCGCAAGATTATTACCTTCAACCTGTTGGCATTGGTCCTTCTGGTTGCGGGTGTTTTGTTCCTCAATCCTTTCCGTGACAGCCTGGTTGCCCAACGTGAAGTCGCGCTGGTATCTGAGGCTCAGTTGATTGCGGATGTCTTTGAGGCACAACTTGCCGTTTCGGGTGAAGATGCTGTTCTGACAAACCCGTCAGCGACGCTCAGTGCGTTGGATATTGCGCCGGGTGTGGAGGTGTTCGTGTTCGCTCCCAGTGAGGTCTTGTTGGCCAGCACTGTGGGGGCGGAACGCCCCGAGCTTGCCGGAACTGAAGATTTGCAGAACGACCGAAACGGGACAATCATCACGGGCTTTCTCAACAGCGTTTGGGAGACTATTTCGGGGGCCTTTGGATCCAACCGAAAGCCAATACCGAATGTGACAGGCGAAGACAAAGCGCGCGCGCTGCTTGCACAGGCGTCTATTGGCGAAACGCAAAGCCGCACCGGCCAAGACGGCGCCGGCGGCAGCATCTTTTCCGTCGCAACTCCGATCGAACGCAACGGTCAAGTTATTGGTGTTGTTGGCCTATCTACGGTTGCAGGACAAATCGATCAGTTGGTTCGGAGCGAGCGCGAGCAGGTGTTGCAGATGTTTGTAATCGCAATTCTTGTCTCGATTGGCCTTAGCCTTGTACTAGCCTCGACCATTGCGAACCCGTTATCGGACCTCGCGGCGGCAGCCGAGCTGGGGCAGGATAAAAACGCACGCAAAGTCAGTCCAAGCCGTGTCCGTATTCCCGATCTTACAGCCCGCCCCGATGAAATCGGACGCCTGTCTGGCGCGATGCGTGGCATGGTGTCAGCGCTGTATGAGCGTATCGACGCGAACGAACAATTCGCAGCTGACGTGGCCCACGAAATTAAGAACCCTCTTGCATCTCTGCGATCAGCTGTCGGCACGCTCCATGTCGCCAAAACGGACGATCAGCGTACCCGCCTTTTGGATGTGATTGAACATGATGTGCGCCGATTGGACCGACTCGTCAGCGATATATCCAACGCCTCGCGCCTTGACAGTGAACTGGTGAAAGAAGACGAAGAGCCGTTCGATTTGATGCGGATGCTGAACAATCTGACCGAATATCTGGGCCAACAAGCCGCAGAAAACGGTGTGGAGTTCATCAAAGACGTCCCCAACGAGCCGATCGTCATTCACGGCTTGGAAGCACGCTTGGCTCAGGTTTTTGTGAACCTGATCACCAATGCGACGTCGTTCTGTGAAGAGGGCGATGCAGTGCGGATTTGGGCCCGCCGACGGGATAATCGCGTTCTGGTGGTGGTTGAAGACACAGGCCCCGGCATACCCGAACAAGCGCTAAACAAAGTGTTCAACCGGTTCTATTCCGAGCGTCCCGAGCGCCAGTTTGGCAACCATTCGGGCCTTGGTCTGGCGATATCCAAACAGATTATCGAGGCCCACGGTGGCGTTATCTGGGCCGAGAATATCCGCCCTACCGACGCTGATATCACTTCCGAACCTTTGGGTGCTCGCTTTGTTGTTGGCCTTCCTACCTGATCGTTTTGTGTGATTTGACTGGGCGACGCAGCTCTTCCGCCCTATGTCTTCCTCTATGCCTTTTGAATGCCCTTCCATACCCTGCCAGATTCACGCAACTTGTGTAGTCGTTGATGCGCGGGGACTGCTAATTGTTGGGCGCTCCGGCGCAGGTAAATCGTCATTGGCCCTTCAACTAATGGCGTTCGGGGCGCAGTTGGTCGCCGATGATAGGTGTGACCTCTCGGAAAGCTTGCAGGGCGTACTTGCAAGTAAACCGGACGGCCTGCCCGAAGCCATTGAGGCCCGAGGTGTCGGAGTGCTGACCTCTCCCTGCGTGGGGCCGACTATACTTGCAGCAGTGGTTGATCTTGAAACCATGACGCAAGACCGTATGCCAGATCAGCGCCACGCTAACTTCGGCGCTCATCAGGTGCCTCTGTTTGATAACTTTGATGCGCCGCACCTGCCGGCGGCCCTTTTCCACTTTCTAAAGTACGGGTTTCACGGTTCTATGGACGTATGAGTATAGACAGCGCGCAATCCAACCCGCATCGGATCGTTATCGTCACCGGCCCGTCTGGTGCAGGACGCAGCACAGCCATCAACGCGTTAGAGGACTTGGGCTTCGAGGCCATCGACAACCTGCCACTCTCGCTAATCCCAAGGTTATTGGACGGCCGGCCCTTGTCTCGGTCCGTTGCTTTGGGGGTCGATGTGCGCAATCGTGATTTCACCACTAAGGCGTTGATGCAGCTTGTGGATGCACTTCCCGCGCAGACCAACGCGGATGTCAGCCTGCTCTATCTGAATGCGCGCGAAGATGTGCTGATCCGCAGATATTCCGAGACGCGACGGCCGCACCCGATGGCGCCGAACGAGAGTCTGCAAGAAGGCATTCGTCGGGAACGAGAACTGCTTGGCGCCATTCAGTCACGCAGCGATATTGTCATCGAGACCTCGGATATGTCTCCGCATGATTTGCGCGATGAACTAACGACGTTGTTTGCGGCGCAAGGCGAGGCCGGACTGTCGGTTTTACTCAATTCGTTTTCGTACAAACGCGGTGTTCCGCATGGCGTCGATATGGCGTTTGACTGTCGTTTCTTGCGCAATCCCCATTGGGACCCGGCTCTTCGAGATCTGACCGGTCAAGACCCTCGTGTGGTGAGCTATGTGATGGCCGACGACCGATTTTCGGCGTTCTTTGAGAAGATCAATGATTTGACCGACCTGCTACTTCCGGCTTTCCACGATGAGGGGAAATCCTACCTTACTATCGGGCTGGGCTGTACAGGTGGGAAGCATCGGTCAGTTGCCGTTGCGGAAATGATGGGCAAGGCCCTTGCAAACAAGGGGTGGCAGGTGTCTATAAGGCATCGGGAATTGGAGCGTCGGGCTAAACCTGGTGCTAGGGATACGTAAACGGGATGTTTGTCGGGTGATCGGAATAGTCATCGTCGCACATGGCGGACTGGCAAGGGAGTACCTGTCAGCGGTTGAGCATGTGGTGGGCAAGCAAACCGGAATCCGCGCGATCACTATCGAAGAAAACCACGACCGGAACGATAAGCAAACCGAAATTTGCGCGGCAGCGGACAGCGTGGACACTGGTGACGGTGTCGTGGTCGTCACCGATATGTTCGGCGGATCGCCCTCCAATCTTTCGCTGTTGGCGTGTAGCCCTGACAATAGACGTATCCTGTATGGAGCCAACTTGCCCATGCTCGTCAAGTTGGCCAAGTCACGCGGTCAAAGCGTCAGTGACGCAGTGGAGATCGCGAAGGAAGCAGGACGCAAGTACATTAACAGTTTTGATGGGCCAGTATAATATGGCGGAACGCACGCTTAGTATCATTAACGAGAAGGGCTTGCATGCCCGGGCCAGCGCTAAATTTGTGGAAGTGGCCGAGCAGTTTGTAGCGCGCGTTACCGTGTGCAAAGATGGTATGGACGCCTCTGGCGATAGTATCATGGGCTTGCTTATGCTCGCAGCATCGCACGGGACGTCAATTAATGTGCGGACAGATGGCGCAGACGCCGATGCCGCGATGGACGCTTTGGCTGCTTTAGTGGCGGATAAGTTCGGCGAAGATAAGTGAACGCGGAGCGAGATATGAACGACGCACCGCCGGACACCCCGCCAATCGAGGATCTTCCCTACGATCATCCTGAATATGTGGCCTACGACAAACGCAACCTGTCCTATGCCAATACCTTTACCAATCCGTGGAAGTCTTGGACTATTCGCATCATGGAGCTGTTTACCGGCAAGCTCCATTTGCTTTTCCTGATCCGCAAATTCGAGCGTGGCGGCGTGAAGTTCGGGCAAGGCTTCTGGCGGGATGCCTTAGATGTTATGGGGATAGAGCTTCAGACCCCGCAAGAGCAGATCAACAATATCCCCAAAGACGGCCCCGTTATCTTTGTGGCAAATCATCCGCACGGGCTGGTGGATGGCATGGTACTGGCCGAGTTGATCGGGAGGGTGCGCACGGACTACAAGATCCTGACGCGCTCCTTGCTGACGGGTGTAAATGCCATTGACATGTTCATGATCCCAGTGCCGTTCCCGCATGAAGAAGACGCCCTCCAGAAAAATCTGGAGATGCGACGTAAGGCGATGGAGCACCTCAATGATGGCGGGGCAATCGTGTTGTTTCCGTCTGGCGTTGTGGCCACGTCCGAGACGGCCTTTGGCCCTGCGGTTGAAGCCGAGTGGAACCCGTTCACTGCCAAGATGATCCACCGCTCTGGTGCTCAGGTGGTGCCGATCTATTTCCAAGGCCAGAATTCCCGCGCCTACCAGATCGCCAACAGGCTTTCTGCGACTCTGCGTCAAGGTCTGCTGATCTACGAAGTTCGCCACGCGCTGTACAAGCCCCAAGCGCCCGTTGTTGGAAAACCTGTCGATCCCGAAGAGATCAAGAAATGGGCCAGCAACCCACGCGGCTTCGTCGCATGGTTGCGTGAGAAAACATTGGCGCTAAAGCCTCAGCCTAAGAAATAGGCGCTAGCGGGTCGGCACTGGCGGGTCTTGGCGGTAGTCATAGAACCCGCGATCCGATTTGCGGCCAAGCCAACCCGCTTCTACATATTTGGTCAGCAACGGGCAGGGACGATATTTGGTATCCGCCAACCCGTCATGCAGTACATTCATAATCGCAAGGCAGGTGTCGAGCCCGATGAAGTCTGCTAGTTCAAGCGGCCCCATCGGATGGTTTGCACCCAATTTCAACGACTCGTCGATAGATTTGACCGACCCCACGCCCTCGTACAGTGTGTACACGGCCTCGTTGATCATCGGCATTAGGATGCGGTTGACGATAAAGGCTGGAAAGTCCTCGGCGCTGGCGGCGGTTTTGCCAAGCTTCTCAACGACGGACAAGCAGGCGTTATAGGTTTCCTTGTCTGTTGCAATGCCGCGGATCAACTCGACCAATTGCATGATTGGCACCGGGTTCATGAAGTGGAACCCCATGAATTTCTCGGGCCGGTCGGTGCGTGACGCCAATCGCGTGATGGAAATTGACGATGTGTTAGACGTCAGGATCGTATGGGGCAACAGATGCGGAAGAAGGTCCTCGAAGATAGCCGTTTTGACAGTCTCACGCTCGGTTGCGGCCTCGATTATCAGATCGGATGGGCCAAGATCAGGCAGGTTCAACGTGGTCGAGATGTTGTTCATCGCTGCCTTGCTTTCCGCAGCAGTGATCTTTTCGCGGCTGACCTGACGGTCTAGGTTGCCTTGGATAATCTCAATCGCCTTGTCGAGGCTCTCTTGTGCAATGTCGTTGATCAGCACTTTGTAGCCAGCAAGCGCCAGCACGTGAGCAATACCATTGCCCATCTGGCCTGCGCCAACCACACCAATTTTCGAGATTTCCATAGCCGCGTACTCCATCGGGTCGCCGCCAAGATAGGCTGCTGAGAGGGGGGCGTGCAAGAGTGCCGAGAAACCTAAAATTCGCCAAAAATTAACACTTTAGCACTTTGGCAATCTGCTGCTGCAAAACTGGGCTTGGGTGAGTCGAGATAGAGGTGGGGCAATGGCCTATGAAAGAGTGGACGCGAGTCCTTTAAACTACAATCAATGCCGGTATGGTCAGTCAAAGTTATTGTTCCGAGGCCCGAGGCGGAGTCTCAAGAAAGACTACATCTCGTTCATTGGCGGCAGCGAAACTTACGGCAAGTTTGTTGAGAGGCCGTTCGTTGATTTGGTGGAGGATGCAAAAGGCATTCCCTGCGCAAACTTCAGTGCGATGAACGCAGGTGTGGACGCGTTTGTTCTTGATCCTTCATTGTTGAACCTTTGCACCAGATCAAAGGTTACCATCATTCAAGTAATGGGCGCGCAGAACATGTCAAACCGGTACTATTCGGTTCACGCACGTCGTAATGACCGCTTTCTGAAGGCGTCGACCATACTCAAATCGATCTACCGGGAAGTTGATTTTAGTGAATTTTCTTTCACGCGGCACATGCTCACAACGCTCAAGGCGGTATCGCCGCAGCGCTTCGCGGCTATCGAGATGGAATTGCGGGCGGCCTGGTTTGCACGAATGGAACTAATGCTGCGTCAAATTAACGGGCGCTGCGTCCTGCTGTGGCTTCGCGAACCACAGTCGGACCTGTTCTCTTCTGCGGATTTGGGGCCGGAGCCCTTATTCCTCGATGCGCCGCTGGTTAGCCGTTTGGTGGGCATGGTGGACGAGATCGTAGAGGTCGACATCGCACATGAGCGGGGCATGCTTGACGGAATGATCTACAGCGCGATGGAAGCACCTGTCGCGCGGGAGATGATTGGTCCTGCGACGCATCGCAAGATCGCGGACCGGCTACTCAACGTGCTGTAGCCACAAAAAAGGGCCCGCCAGTAGCGAGCCCTTTTCATTCTCTACTGAAGGCTTAAAGCGCGTCGATCAGTTTCGGCACGGCGTCGAACAGGTCAGCAACCAAGCCGTAATCGGCGACTTGGAAGATAGGCGCTTCCTCGTCTTTGTTGATAGCCACGATGATCTTGGAGTCTTTCATACCTGCCAGATGCTGGATCGCGCCGGAGATACCGATAGCGATATATAGATCGGGCGCCACAACCTTACCGGTCTGGCCTACCTGCCAGTCGTTGGGGGCGTAGCCACTGTCGACGGCTGCACGGGACGCGCCAACGGCGGCACCGAGTTTGTCGGCCAGTTTTTCGATCATTGCGAAGTCGTCTTCCGAACCAACGCCACGTCCACCGGACACGACGATGCCTGCGGAGGTCAGTTCCGGACGGTCGGACTCGGCAACCTTGTCCTCGACCCAAGACGAGAGGCCGGGGTCAGAGGCCGCGCCGATGTTTTCGACCGAAGCGGAGCCGCCAGTGGCCGCTGCGTCGAAAACCGACCCGCGGACCGAAATGACCTTGGTCGTGTCGGCCGACTTGACCGTCTGCAACGCGTTGCCCGCATAAATCGGGCGCTCGAACGTGTCGGCGTCGATCACGGCGGTGATGTCGGAAATCACCATCACGTCAAGAAGCGCCGCGATGCGGGGCATCAGGTTCTTCGCATCGGTCGTCGCAGGGGCGACGATATGCGAATAGTCGCCGGCAAGGCTTACCACCAGATCGGCGGCAGGCTCTGCAAGGCGGTGACCATAGAGGTCATGCTCTGCGCACAGCACTTTGGACACTCCTTCGATCGTCGCCGCTTCTTTGGCAGCGGCGGCGCAGGTGGCGCCGACGCACAGCACGGTGATGTCGCCCAACGGCTTTGCCGCTGTCACGGTTTTCGCAGTGGCGTCCATGGCCAGTTGGCCGTCGGTGATCTCTGCAAGAAGTAGAACAGCCATCAGAGGACCCCCGCTTCGTCTTTGAGTTTCGTGACCAGTTCCTCGACCGATCCGACCTTGATGCCCGCCTTGCGGGTCTCGGGCTCTGCGGTCTTGACGATTTCAAGCCGGTTGCCCACGTCCACGCCGTAATCGGCAGGTGTCTTTTCATCCAAAGGCTTCTTTTTCGCCTTCATGATGTTGGGAAGGGAGGCATAACGCGGCTCATTCAGGCGCAGATCCACGGTGACGACCGTTGGCATGTTCACCTTGATGGTTTGCAAGCCGCCATCGACCTCGCGGGTCACCACGGCCTTGTCGCCATCAATGTCCAACTCGGACGCGAAGGTCGCCTGGCTCCAGCCCAGAAGCGCCGACAGCATCTGGCCGGTGGCGTTCATGTCGTTGTCGATCGCCTGTTTGCCGCATAGTACGATGCCGGGCTGCTCTTCGTCGACAACCGCTTTAAGTAGTTTGGCAACTGCCAGCGGCTCTATGTCGTTGTGTACGTCATCGGCGGCCACGATCAGGATCGCGCGGTCGGCGCCCATCGCCAGCGCCGTGCGCAGCGTTTCCTGACTTTGCTTCACGCCAATGGAAACCGCCACGACCTCTTCGGCCTTTCCGGCCTCTTTCAGGCGGATCGCCTGTTCGACGGCGATTTCGTCGAACGGGTTCATGGACATTTTGACGTTTGCAAGATCGACGCCGCTCCCGTCCGCTTTCACACGAACTTTCACGTTATAGTCGATCACGCGTTTGACGGGTACGAGGACCTTCATCAGCGGTATCTCCCTAGATCAGTGCCCGACATAGGCACGTTGTAATTCCACTTTCCGAGATACCGGAGCCAGCCCTCGGAAAACAGGCTAAAATCGACACGAGCGCCATCTGTGACGCCGCGTTGGTGAAAAAGGGCGTAAAAATTTCACAAACGCAAGATGTTTGCGCTAGCGATTTGCCCCTGGAACCCAAAGCACGTCGTCTTTGCCGTCATTATTGGCGATGCGCGACGCCACGAAGAACCAATCCGATAGACGGTTGAGGTATTTTACTGCGTCTGGATTGACTGATTCCATCGTGGCCAGTTCCACCGTCAATCGCTCCGCGCGGCGTGACACGGTGCGGCACAGGTGCAGTTGTGCGGCCAGTGCCGAGCCGCCGGGCAGGATAAACGACCGCAACGGTGTCAGCGCCGCATTCATCGTGTCGATCTCGGATTCCAGCCGCGAAACCTGTGCTGCCGCCATGCGCAACGGCTGGTATTCGGCATCTGCATCTTTTTCCATGTCGGGGCGGCAGAGATCCGCACCAAGGTCGAACAAGTCGTTCTGGATCATCGCTAATTGCGCGTCCATCTCGCTACCCGCGTGCTGGCGGGCGAGTCCAACCGTTGCGTTTGCTTCATCCACTGTGCCGTAGGCATTTACCCGTGACGAATGCTTCGCCACCCGTGTGCCATTGCCCAAAGCTGTCTCGCCCGCGTCACCGGTTTTGGTATAGATTTTATTCAGAACGACCATGAATTTACGCGCCTCCCATGCGCCGGAAAAAGACAAAGATCAGGATAAGGATCACCGCGACAAACTGCGCCGCGATGCGGTAGCGCATGATGCGGTTGGCGTGTTTGCGGTTGAAATCGCCGCCCTTGGCAAAGCCGCCAATGCCGATCAGCAGAATGATGAGTACCGCGATACACGCGACTGCGACTACAATGAAAAGTGGATCGTCGGCCATAAGTCAGCCCCCGTAGGTTGCATGTGTTTAAGTTGCATCTAGCGGAGCATAGGCAAAAAGCGAACCGGAATTACATGCGGTCAATTAGCCAATCGACCAGACGGGTCGGAAGAATGCGTTTGAGCACGGCCATCAGATATGTCGGCGTCGTAATTTTGTAGCGGGCCTTGGGATTGGCATCTGTAAGCGCGCGCCACACTTTGTCACTCACCGCGGAGGCAGGCAATTCGAACGTATCTGGGCCGCGATCTTCATAGAGTCGTGTTAGCACCTTCTCCTCATACTCGGCCTTGCGGGCAGAGGAACGCCAGTCGATCCATTTCTCGAAATGCGGGATCGAGTTCTGGCGCAGCTTGGACGTAATCGGCCCCGGCTGGATCAGGATCACATTGATACCGCTGCCGCGCATCTCGACGCGAAGAGTATCGGTTAGTCCCTCCATGGCGAATTTGGTGCTGTTATAAGCCCCGCGAAACTTCAGCGCGACGAACCCCAGAACCGACGAGCAGTTCAGGATTCGCCCGTGCCCCTGCGCCCGCATCACGGGGATCACCTGCCGCGTCAGTTCGTGGTAGCCGAACAGGTTGGTTTCGAAGATCGAGCGCAGTGCGTCCGTCGGCACGTCCTCCACCGCCGCCGGAAAGCCAAACGCGGCATTGTTGAATAGTGCGTCCAGTGTGCCGCCAGTGCGCGTCAGCGTTTCCTCGATGGCAGCGGACATAGAGGCCGTATCACTTTGGTCTAGAACAAAACTTTCTAGACCTTCGCGCGAAAGCCGATCGCAGTCCTCCTGCTTTCGGCAGGTGGCAAAGACTCTCCAGCCACGATTGTGCAGCGTGTGGGCCGCGTCATAGCCGATGCCTGAGGAACAGCCGGTGATCAGAATGGATTTGCGTGTCATGTGGATATGGCTATCGCAAGCGTCGTTCGGACACTAGCCCGCGTCGGAAAGAAACTTTGCGGACATGTAGGCCTCGATACCTGCTTCCAGAATATAGACCTTTGCCCAGCCGCTTGGCAGCATCTCGATGATCTCGGCGCTGTCACCTCGCACGGTACGGCCAAGGATTTCCGCGGTAGTTGACGGGCGGGTACGTAGGTTCACCCTTTTTCCGGTGACGCGACGGATAACGGTTTTGACCTCTGGCGTGACGGAGGTGATTTCTTGGGTAGTGACCAGCTCCACCGCTGCAGGGGCCGTCGCATCTGGGGGAGTAGAAACCAAAGCGGCGGATTCGATTTCAATGATTGCAGGCGTTACGGCGGCGCTGACAGGCATTTCGGGAGGGTCGATATCAGCGGAAACTTGTATGACGGGCGTGTCCAGCTTGGTGGAAGTCGCTCGAGTAACCTCTTGCTCTGAAATAATTTTGCGTAACGCAAGTTCCTCACCCGTCGGTTCCCCTACGGTGATCAAGATCAAGTACATTGTGGCGCACAAACCGACGACCCATTTAAACATCCTACATCCCCAGAAGCGTTTAATAGCCCTTGTGCCATCCTATCACGGAACGACCACGGGGAAACCGACAGAATTACTCCCCTGACGTTATATCTCGCCGCTTTACGCTCCCGTTCTGTGGCGCTACACAGCATCTATGTCAGACAATGCCGATACCCCCCAGATGGAGCCACCTGAGCTGCTCGAACCGCTGCGCCGCGCAATCGGCGAGCGCTATCTGACCTATGCGTTGTCGACGATCATGCACCGTGCGCTGCCCGACGCCCGTGACGGGCTGAAGCCGGTCCACCGCCGAATCCTCTATGCGATGCGCGAACTCAAGCTGGCCTCCAACGGTGGTTTCCGTAAGTCGGCCAAGATTTCCGGCGACGTGATGGGCAACTACCACCCTCACGGCGACGCCGCGATCTACGATGCGATGGCGCGGCTGGCGCAGGATTTCAACGTCCGCTATCCGCTGGTGGACGGGCAGGGAAACTTTGGCAATATCGACGGCGACAACCCCGCCGCCGCCCGCTACACCGAAGCCCGAATGACCGCCGCGGCCGAGGCGCTGCTTGAAGGTCTGAACGAAAACGCGGTCGATTTTCGCCCCAACTATGACGGCACGCTCGAAGAGCCCGCCGTGCTGCCCGCGACCTTCCCGAACCTGCTCGCCAACGGCTCGACCGGAATCGCGGTGGGGATGGCTACTAACATCCCGCCCCACAATATCGACGAGCTGATCAACGCCTGCATCCACCTGATCAAGGCCCCGAACGCCCGCGATGAAACGCTGCTCGACCACGTCCCCGGTCCCGACTTCCCGACCGGCGGCACCATCGTCGAGCCGCGCGAAAACATCCTTGAGGCCTACCGCACCGGGCGCGGCTCGTTCCGGCTGCGCTCCAAATGGGAGGTCGAGGATCTGGGCCGTGGCGTCTGGCAGGTCGTCGTCACCGAGATCCCGTATCAGGTCCAGAAGTCCAAGCTGATCGAGAAGATCGCGGAAGTGATCCAGACCAAGAAAGTCCCCATCCTCGCCGATATCCGCGACGAAAGTGCCGAAGACCTCCGCATCGTGTTGGAGCCGCGCTCGAAAAATGTCGACCCCGAGGTGCTGATGGGCATGATGTTCCGCAACTCCGATCTGGAGGTACGGTTCTCGCTGAACATGAACGTGTTGATCGACGGGCGCACGCCCAAGGTCTGCTCGCTCAAGGAGGTGCTCCGCGCCTTCATCGACCACCGCCGCGAAGTGTTGCAGCGCCGCTCGCAACACCGTCTGGAAAAGATCGACCACCGTTTGGAAGTGTTGGAAGGTTTCATTCTCGCCTTCCTCAACCTCGACCGTGTGATCGACATCATCCGCTACGACGACGACCCCAAATCCGGCCTGATGTTCGAGGACTGGGGCAAGACCCACCCCCGCGCGATGGACGAGAAGGATTATGTCGGCCCGTCACCGCGCGAGGGCGAGCCGTCGCTGACCGAGGTGCAGGCCGACGCCATCCTCAACATGCGCCTGCGCAGTTTGCGCCGCCTCGAAGAGATGGAGTTGAAGCGCGAACGGGACGAGTTGATGGAAGAGCGCGCCGGTCTTGAAGACCTGCTCGACAGCGAAGATTTGCAGTGGAAGAAGATCACTGAACAGCTGCGCGACGTGCGCAAGCAGTTCGGCAAGGACAGCGTAGGCGGCGCCCGCCGCACCCAGTTCGCCGAGGCCACCGAGATTGCTGAAGTCCCGATGGAGGCCATGATCGACCGCGAGCCGGTCACTATCGTGTGCTCCAAAATGGGCTGGGTCCGCGCCATGACCGGCCATATCGACCTTGCCCGCGAGCTCAAGTTCAAAGACGGAGACGAGGGCCGCTTCGTCTTCCACGCCGAGACCACCGACAAGCTGCTGGTGTTCGGCTCCAACGGACGCTTCTACACTGTGCTTGCCGCCAATCTGCCCGGCGGTCGCGGCATGGGAGAGCCGTTGCGCTTGATGGTCGATCTGCCCAACGAAGCCGACATTGTCGACATGTTTATCCACACGCCCGGCCGCAAACTTCTGGTCGCGTCGTCAGAGGGCAACGGCTTCGTCGTCCCCGAAGACGAGGTTGTCGCCCAAACCCGCAGCGGCAAACAGGTCTTGAACGTCAAAGACGCCCGCGCCGTCGTCTGCCGCCCGGTGACCGGCGACCACGTCGCCATCGTTAGCGAGAACGGCAAGTTTCTGGTCTTCCCCGCGTCGGAGCTTCCCGAAATGGGGCGCGGCAAAGGCGTGCGGCTCCAGAAATACAATATGGCGCGCGGCAAGCAGGGTTCGCTGGAACTTGACGGCGGCCTGTCCGACCTGACGACTTTTGCGTGGGACGAAGGGCTGACATGGGGCATGGGAGGCGGCAAAACCCGCCACGAGCCCGACCTGACCGAATGGCTCGGCAAACGCGCAGGTGTCGGGAAGCGCCCGCCATATGGATTCCCGAAGAACTACAAGTTCGACTGATCCAATTGCCACACGCTTTTCGCCCAAACTGACTCTCGAGGAATCGCTAAGACGTTGATATATGGGTGGCCGCCTATTCAACGAGGGGTGCCGTTAGGGACGATGCTGGGTATGCTCTCCCGGAGTAGTGGTCGCTGCCAAACATTCGGTGCAAATTTTGGCCAGTTAGTCAGCCCGTTCGACGTTCAGCCAGACTCCACCTTCAGGCCTCAGTGTCAGGATCAAAACAGGGTAGGGGTCTTTGCCCTCTACCCGTGTAAATTTGAACCGCGACAGGAGCGTGGCCAATATGATCACCGCTTCCTGCACCGCAAAACTCATCCCGATACAGATACGCGGCCCGTCACCGAAAGGTAGATAAGCGAAGCGGTCAACCTTCTTATCCTCTGCAAAGCGGTCAGGATCAAAACTATCGGGATCATCCCACAGCAACCGCGACCGATGCAGCGCGTAGACTGGCAGCATCACTGTATCCCCCGGCGCGATGGGTCGACCGCATAACTCGTCCTGCACCTGCGCGGTGCGCGACAGGAACGCTGCCGGCGGGTAGAGGCGCAGAGTTTCATCAATGATTTTCCGTATGTAGGGCAATTTCGCGAGGTCCATCGCGGTCGCCGTGCGCCCTTGCAACACCGACTGCGCCTCATCTCGCGCACTATCTTGGACGTCCTGATCGAAAGCACACAAGTACAAGGCCCAAGCCAGTGTCAGGGCCGTTGTCTCATGCCCCGCCACGATGAATGTCAGCAAGTTGTCACGTAATTCTGAGGTGTTCATTGACCGTTTGGTTTCAGGATCTTCGCCCGCCATCAACAGATCCAGCAGGTCTGGCACTTCATCGTCGCCCTTGATCTTGCGGTTGCCAATGACCCCATCTGCCATGGATTTCATCGCTTTCATGCCACCTGAGGACATCATGCGACCGGGGCGGGGAATCCATGTGGGCAGGCCCAACACGTCAAATAGTGAAACCTTCGCGGTGCTGTCGATATAACCGTCGATGGCTTTATGGATTGCGGCCCGATCAAAGCCCTCGTCGCCAGAGAAGGTTACGTCGGATATGACCTCGAATGTTGAGGTTACCATTTCCGCATACATGTCTGCGGCCCGGCCTACATGGGCGTCGATGCGTGCGCAGGAACGGTCGGCGGCTGCACTCATGATGGGCGCCAGATTGGCGACATTACGGTGAGAAAAAACGGGAGCCGCCGCGCGCCGCTGCCAACGCCAATGCGCGCCCTCTGCGACAAAGAGGCTATCGCCAATTGCGGGACGCAGGATGTTTTTGGTGACGTCGGATTTGGGGTAGTCGTCGAGCCGATCCCGCAAGATGCGCCGGATGGCGTCCGGATCCATCACCATATGCCATGGCTTCCCCATTTTCCCTGTCACGATTGGCTGGTGCAACGCAATTTCTGGGATGATTTCGAGCAGGTTGCGTTGCGCTGCGCGTAGGGATTGTAGGATTCCCCACTTTTCAGTGACGAGCTTCACGCGAGGCGGGTATTCTGTGACGTTGTCCTTCATACCCTTCAATATATGCGGCCTTTGCGCCACGGCAACGTGGCGTATGATTGCACCCTGTGATCCGCTCGGTTATCCAGATTAGACGAAACCTTGGGGGGATCCGATCTATGCGCGCCATTCTTGCTGCTTTATCCGTTGCAACTGTCCTTTCTGCGTGTGCGGTTGCCAACCCCGATACCGAGGAGCAGGTGCCTCTCGGCGACTTCAAGCTCGACCTCAATGTTGCGGTCACGGATAACGCAAGAAAAATGGGTGTTACGCGCGCAGCTACTGCTGAGGAGTGGGAACAGGTTTTGGAGGCTGCCATCGACAAGCGGTTCCGCCGCTACGAGGGCGAAAAGCTTTACCACCTCAGCTACAGCCTTGATGGATATATTCTTGCGACCAAGGGAGGTCGATTGGCGCTCGCACCCCGTTCGGCGATGAGTGTGACGGTTCATGTGTGGGACAGCGAGACCAAGACACGATTGGAGGAGCGTTCCAAGCAAATTCTCGTTTTGGAGCAACTGGATGGGGAGACATTCATCGGGTCTGGCTTCTTTAATTCCAAAGAGCAGCAGATGCAAAACCTTGCTGCTCAGTTTGCCAAAGCGGTAGAGCGGTGGTTGGTCTCCAATGGTGACCTGTTTGGGCAAGATGTGGATGCCGAGGCCAAAGAAGCGGCGGCAAAAGATGACCTACAAGCACTCGCCGAGAAAGCGAAGGCGGGGGCAACTGTTGACGCAGATGCGTCAACTCCACCGGTAGTCGCGCCTGTTGCCAACTGACGCTTGATTTTTCTGCCGATCCTGCATAGGTAGCGCGCGAAGTGAAACGGGTCTTGTGCGACCCCCTAATTCTGAGGCGCCTAAAGTCATGGCTAAGGAAAAGTTTGAACGCTCTAAACCACACGTCAACATCGGCACAATCGGCCACGTTGACCACGGCAAAACCACGCTGACAGCAGCCATCACGAAGTATTTTGGCGACTTTCAGGCGTATGACCAAATCGACGGTGCGCCCGAAGAAAAAGCACGCGGCATCACGATCTCCACGGCTCACGTCGAGTATGAGACCGAATCCCGCCACTACGCCCACGTTGACTGCCCCGGCCACGCCGACTACGTCAAAAACATGATCACCGGTGCTGCCCAAATGGACGGCGCGATCCTGGTTGTGAACGCGGCTGACGGCCCAATGCCACAAACCCGCGAGCACATCCTGCTGGGCCGCCAAGTTGGCATCCCGTACATGGTCGTCTACATGAACAAAGTTGACCAGGTTGACGATGACGAGCTGCTTGAGCTGGTTGAAATGGAAATCCGTGAGCTGCTGTCCTCCTACGAGTACCCTGGCGACGACATTCCTGTGATCCCTGGCTCGGCTCTGGCCGCTATGGAAGGCAAAACACCAGAGATTGGTGAAGAGTCGATCCGCAAGCTGATGGCCGCTGTCGACGAGTACATCCCGACCCCTGCACGTGCTGTTGACCAGCCGTTCTTGCTGCCAATCGAGGACGTGTTCTCGATCTCTGGTCGCGGCACGGTTGTGACCGGCCGTATCGAGCGCGGTGTGGTTAACGTAGGCGACGAGCTGTCCATCGTGGGCATCCGTGACACCGGCAAAACAACTTGTACCGGCGTTGAGATGTTCCGCAAACTGCTGGATCGCGGTGAAGCTGGCGACAACGTGGGCGTCCTTCTGCGCGGCATCGACCGTGACGGCGTTGAGCGTGGTCAGGTTCTGTGTAAGCCAGGTTCGGTTAACCCACACACCAAGTTCGAAGCCGAGGCCTATATCCTCACCAAAGAAGAGGGTGGCCGTCACACGCCGTTCTTCGCGAACTACCGTCCACAGTTCTACTTCCGGACAACCGACGTCACCGGCACCGTGAACCTGCCAGCAGGCACGGAAATGGTTATGCCGGGCGACAACCTGAAGTTCGACGTCGAGCTGATCGCGCCGATCGCCATGGAGCAAGGCCTGCGTTTTGCTATCCGTGAGGGTGGCCGTACTGTTGGTGCTGGCGTGGTATCCAAAATCACTGAGTAATGGGGTGCGGGCCTAGGCCCGCGCACCACGTGGGTGGCAGTTGCTCGCAAGAGCAATGAGAACCCACTCGGTTGCTACTGAATAATAGAAGGCCGCTTCCAAATGGAGGCGGCCTTTTTCGTTTCCAAAATTTGTGATAGCGTGCGTCAACTACCGCTGGAGGGTGACATGACCAAAGCTGTGATCTGATCAAATCATATTCCCAGATCCCTTAGAGGCTTCTTTCATGTTTATCGACTTCCCCTCTTCGTCCACGCGCTTCCCGATTACTTTGCCCGATGGCACTGTGCATACTGGCACCGTGTTCTTGAAGCCCATGCTTGATCATCCTCGCATAAGTGTTGGGGAGTACAGTTACGCAAGTGCACATGAGCCTCCTGACGACTGGGCTGCCCGCTTGGCACCCTATCTTTATGACTTTTCACCTGAGCGGCTGGAGATCGGAAAATTCTGTCAGTTCGCCGATGGAGTGCAGTTTATCACCGCATCTGCCAACCACCGCTACGATGGCTTTTCCAGCTTTCCGTTTATGGTGTTCGGAGGTGCGCGCGACGGCAGGCCGTCAATGCCCGAAACCGGTCCCGACACTATTGTAGGTCACGATGTTTGGATCGGGCAGGGCGCTCGCATATTGCCTGGGGCTAGAATAGGGTCCGGTGCGATCATTGGGGCAGGCAGCGTCGTCGCGGGTGAGGTTCCAGAATATGCGATCTATGCTGGCAATCCTGCTCGTTTAGTTCGGATGCGGTTTGACGCGGCGACGGTCGCAGCCTTGCTTGGGCTTGCATGGTGGGACTGGCCTATTGATGTGATTGCTCAAAGCGAAGCCGCTATTTGTGGCGCGGATCTCAGGGCTATGAAGCGCGCCGCGCCGCAGTCATAACATTGATTCAAGGCCCATTTCTGTCGTCTGACATATCGACATCAAGTTAGCTGTGATTTGTGCTACTTGGCGTCAGCGTGGCTGTTGAATGCCAGAGACCCAGATGCCAACGGAAACGATAAATTGTGACCTGTTTCATCGGCGGCAGTGTATCTGACTTTGGAAAAACGCCCAGCCTCTATTGAGGACTACTTTCCAGCGTCCATCATAGGGTGCCAGCCCCCGCCCTTATAATGGTCACTCGTTTCATTACACTGTGGGCTGGCGTTGACCGCTGTAGATGTCGCAGCAAGAGCGGAAATCGCACTGGCGACCATAAGGCTGCGCCGAGAGAGGACGAGTTCGCTATCTGTCGAAGCGTCGGGCATGGCGCGTTCTTTTCCGAAGAAGTTTACGCACAATTGCCGCATACAACCTAACCAAGGTTGTGTGAAGGACAAGCTGACAGCCCTCATGCCGGCGTGACGGGGTGGGCCATTTTGCACAGAGACTGTGCGCTCCGGGAGAAGCTAATAATAGTATTTAAAAACAGAACGATAAGGTATTTTTTGAGTCGCTCACGTCGGTGTGACAGCGCGTGGCCTGCTTCGCGTCTTTTAATGCCGTTTCAGAAGGCCACATAAGGCGAAGCCGAGCCAGCGTGGTTCGTCCTGAACTCGAAGGTTAGCGAGTGTTCATTGAAAGGAACACATACGATGAAAAATCTTATTCTGACATTGGGCGTGGCGTTGGGCTTACTAGCAGGTCCAGTTCTTGCTGATTCCTCGGGGGGTTCAAATCCGACTGATCTTGAAACGCTGTCCGACGCACAACTAGATGCTCTTGTATCAATCCTGTCTGGCTTGCCACGCCAATAGGCCGTGGCTTTTCTGCCTGCCTGCACCCGTCGCAGGCAGGCAGATGTGCAATTCTGGCCTTGCGGTGCAGATGATCCCTTGCAAAGCCACCCTCGCTTTATTAACACCTCTTCATTAAGTGCAGGGGATTAGCTCAGTTGGTAGAGCATCGGTCTCCAAAACCGAGGGTCGTGAGTTCGAGTCTCTCATCCCCTGCCACTAAAACTTTGAAGCATAGGGTCACGTCGGCCACCATGAAATGTGTATCCGACATAGAGTACGATCCGCGCCACGGGCTTGAGCTTGACCTCTACCTTCCAGACAACCTGACCGCCGGGGCCTGTATAATCTATGCACATGGTGGCGAATTTCGTCGTGGGACTCGCGCCGATGTCGAAACGGGGCACTTCGCGCAAAACCTGACGGATGCAGGCTTTGCCATGGCGTCTATCAGCTATCGACTTGGCGCCACACTAGATGCGTTTTCGGATGAGGACGCCGAGCAAATTCGAACCCACATGGCAAGATCAGAAAAGGTAGGTTTGAACCTGCCCTCCGATCTCTACGGAGCATCCTTCATCGCTGCGATGGAGGATATGTCCAACGCAATTGACTACCTCTGGGTCGAGGGTGATCGTCTCGGGATCACGTCCCGCAAGCTAGGGATATTGGGCCTTTCCGCTGGTGGAATAGCGGGCTTGGCTTTGGCCTACCCACCGATGCCCTGGATGCAGCGGGTGTCCAGCCCTGATGCGGTGGTGGCAATCAGTTCTGCGTTGGTGCATCCGTGGCGATTGGAAACGGATGGACCGCCCTGTTTGATGCTCAATGCCCCGAATGACCGGTCTATAGATATTGGTAACGCCCAGTTGGGTGCCGCGCGGGCGCAACAGGTAGGGGCGCCTGTGACTCTGATTGACACCAAAATTGAGGGGCACGAGTCGCAGATCGACGAAGTGTTGGACGGCACGCACCCCGATGGAACTACTTACATGCAGATGATAGTCGACCATTTTGCAAGGCTTCGCGAAGACGCTTAGATTTCCTCGCCTTTCTTCAGAAGCTTGTCGATTAAATCGCGGTGCAATCGAGTGCTGTCGCCACCCCCGAACTGCATTGCCCCGCCAGTAAATAACGTTCCATATGTCAGCGCTAGATTTACTGCCTGCCCCAACCCGGAGATGAGTTGATCCTTCTCAAGTGGCGACAGCGGGTGAATGAAAACGGCCCAAAGCTGGCCTTGGGCGATGGCATAACGCGCGTCCAGCGCAGTGTCGAAGTTGGCTTGCATCACACGTAGAACTTCTTCGGGCTCCATCCCTTCGGTGCTGCGGATCGGGATCATAGCGCGCATCCGGTCGGCGCGCGGATCAGTGATGATCACCACCGGTATGTCCGAGATGCTGAGACGGAATGCGGTGCCGGCTCTTTCGACCTCCGAGTCTAGCGCCGTGATGATCTGGGCGAGACGTGGTAGCGTCATAGGCGGCTCCGCTACGGGCACCTCTTGGGCGGCCAAAGGCGCACAGAGTGCTATTATCAGTGGGATCACGCGGGCGAGTGTTTTCATGGGTTGCGGCCTTCCTAGACGTCATCTCATGTTAGGGCAGGGCCTTGCCTTTCGCCAATGCACCCTTTTGTGAAAGCAGGTTTCCTAACCACTGCCTCTTGCAAAGTAGGCCAAGGGGACGTAACTGACCCACTGAACACAACCAAGGGTCTGACTATGGCACGCACGAATCCAGCACAGTTTATCCAGCAGGTCCGCGGCGAGGTCTCGAAGATTGTTTGGCCGACCCGACGCGAAGTCATGCTGACTACTGTCATGGTGTTTATTATGGCCACAATCACTGCGATCTTCTTTTCGTTTGTTGATATCGGTATCCGCACTGGTCTGAACAGCATCTTCGGATTGTTCTAAACCAGCCTCACTGCCCCTAAGCCATTTGTGAAAAAGCGCTGGCAGCGCTTTGCTTTTTCGCGTCAGATCGCCCCAACGTTTTTACCAGAGGCGACAATGTCATGACCAACAAAAGCAACCGCACGCCCTCTCTTGTGACCCGCGTGACGCAGGCCCTGCATTTCGTCGAGTCCGAGACTGGTGCTGTTATCCCTTCGATTCAGCCCGCCGCGACCTATGCGCGGGATGAAAACTACGAAGTCCGTAAACCATATTGGTACCGCCGTGATGGCAGTCAAACCACCGCACAGGCAGAGGCGGTGATTGCAGAACTGGAAGGCGCCACGGACTCATTACTGTTTGCGTCGGGCATGTCGGCTTGCACGGCTGTGATCGAACACCTTCCAACAGGCGCACATGTGGTTGCACCGAAGGTGATGTATCACGGTGTTCTGGCACAGCTTCAGACCTACGAGGCTAATGGGCGTATTGAGCTGTCTTCGTACTCTGCTGGCAATCTAGGAGAGCTGGCCGCCGCCGTGCGCCCGGGAAAAACCCATTTGGTTTGGGTGGAAACGCCCAACAATCCGGATTGGGAGGTCACAGATATTGCCGCTGCCGCCGAGATTGCGCATGGGGCAGGGGCCAAGCTGCTGACAGATTGTACTGGCACGCCACCAAACCTGACACGGGCGTTGGACCTGGGGGCCGATATATCGTTCCACTCGGCCACCAAGTATTTAAATGGCCATTCCGATGTGACCGCCGGAGTGTTGTCGGTGCGCGAGACGACGCAGTATTGGGAAGACATCTGCATGGTGCGCAAACTGCAAGGCACGGTGCTGCATTCCTTTGATGCGTGGCTATTGATCCGCGGCATGCGCACGCTGTTTTTGCGGGTGGAGCGGTCTTGTAAAAATGCCATGGCAGTGGCCAAGCATTTCGAAAGCCATCCACATATCGAGAAAGTATTGTATCCCGGCCTGCCATCCGATCCGGGCCATGAAGTTGCTAAGCGGCAGACCAACGGCCAGTTCGGCGGTATGATGTCGTTTATCATCAAGGGTTCAGAGCAGACGGCGATTGATGTCACTCGCTTTTGCGAGGTGTTTTATCCCGCGACGTCGCTAGGTGGAGTCGAGAGTTTGATCGAGCACAGGAAAACGGTCTCCGGGGATGGCTTCCCGGTGCACCCGCGTCTGTTGCGCCTGTCGATCGGTATCGAAGATGCGGATGATCTGATTTATGACCTTGAGCAGGCCCTGACGCGGGCCAATAGCTAAGACGTGCGCGAATGGTTCGGGGCGGTTAAATCGCTGCACAACCCCTTGAATCTTGGGCGCTTGCGGCGTAGTTCAGCGCTCAACACGAACACTTGGCGCGTATCGATTCGAGATGCGCGCTGTTTTCGTTTCGGCAAACCTCACCGATAGTTTAGGTGTAACTAGCTGAAAGTATTGGAAATTACCGGCGATGCCGGAACAGATAGAGGCGCAGGCAAGATGGCAAAACGATGGTATTCGGTATCAGTGCTGTCCAACTTCGAGAAGCGGATCGCGGAGCAAATTCGCGCGGCTGTTGAAGAAAATGGCCTGCAGGACGAAATCGACGAAGTCCTGGTTCCGACCGAAGAAGTGATCGAGATTCGCCGCAACAAGAAAGTGACCGCAGAGCGCCGCTTCATGCCTGGCTATGTGCTGGTGCGCATGGAGATGTCGGATCGCGGCTATCACCTGATTAACTCGATCAACCGCGTCACGGGCTTTCTGGGTCCGCAAGGCAAACCGATGCCGATGCGCGACGCTGAAGTTCAGGCCATCCTGGGCCGCGTTGAAGAGGGTGCAGAAGCACCACGCTCGACCATCGTGTTCGACATTGGCGAGAACGTGAGCGTGACCGACGGCCCGTTCGAGGGCTTCTCGGGTATGGTTGAAGAAGTAGACGACGAGAACCAGCGCCTGAAGGTGACGGTCTCGATCTTTGGCCGCGCGACGCCGGTCGAATTGGAATTCACACAGGTCACCAAGACGTCCTGATGTGCATCACGTGGGAGGCGAGCGGCACGCGTGCTGCGACCCGGACCACGGCAACCACCAGCCCGACGGTCGCGACCCGAGGGTGTTGATAAAGGAGAAGGCCAATGGCCAAGAAGATCGCTGGCACGATGAAGCTGCAGGTTCCTGCAGGTCAAGCCAACCCATCCCCACCCGTAGGCCCAGCATTGGGTCAGCGCGGGATTAACATCATGGAATTCTGTAAGGCGTTCAACGCCAAGACACAGGATCTGGAGCCAGGTGCGCCTTGCCCGACCGTGATCACCTACTATCAGGACAAGTCGTTCTCGATGGACATCAAGACGCCACCAGCGTCCTACTTCCTGAAGAAAGCGGCCAAGCTGAAGTCTGGCGCCAAAACACCTTCGCGTGAAGTTGTTGGTCACGTGACCACGAAGCAAGTGCGCGAGATTGCCGAAGCGAAAATGAAAGATCTGAACGCGAACGACATCGAGTCCGCGATGCTGATCATCCTGGGTTCTGCCCGTTCTATGGGCATCGAGGTGAAGTAATGGCTAAGTACGGAAAACGCACTACTGCTGCTCGTGAGCAATTCGCTGGCAAGCGCAACGTCACTGTCGATGAGGCTGTTGCTCTGGTAAAGAACAACGCTAAAGCCAAGTTCGATGAAACTGTCGAAATCGCAATGAACCTCGGGGTTGACCCGCGTCACGCGGACCAAATGGTTCGTGGTGTTGTGGCCCTGCCAAACGGCACCGGCAAAACCATGCGTGTTGCTGTGTTCGCACGCGACGCGAAAGCTGAAGAAGCCAAAGCGGCTGGCGCAGATATCGTGGGTGCCGAGGACCTGATGGAAGTCGTGCAATCCGGCAAGATCGAGTTTGATCGCTGCATTGCAACCCCTGACATGATGCCAATCGTTGGCCGTCTGGGTAAGGTGCTTGGCCCACGTAACCTGATGCCAAACCCTAAAGTTGGCACGGTGACCATGGACGTCAAAGCGGCTGTTGAAGCTGCCAAAGGCGGCGAAGTGCAGTTCAAAGTTGAAAAAGCTGGCGTGGTTCACGCAGGCATCGGCAAAGCTTCGTTCAGCGAAGCCAAGCTGGCTGAGAACGTTCGCGCCTTTATCGATGCGGTAGCCAAGGCGCGCCCATCCGGTGCCAAAGGTAGCTACATGCAGAAGATCGTTGTGTCTTCCACTATGGGCCCAAGCGTTACGATCTCTGTCGATAATGCGACCGGAAATTGACCAGTCAGTGCGATAAGCACCTGGTATGATTAAGAAAAGGGCGGACCTGAATGGCCCGCCCTTTTTCAATTTTGAGACAGATGAACTGTGTAACGCCTCGAAATCTCCTAATCTGAGGCGAACGTGCGCCTTTTTCCCCTGCCATTTTTATCTCTAAGCGCCCAGAACTTGATTGAGGTGCATAAAATTCGTGCACGCACGCAGTAAGGATAGTAGCTCTGCCGTGAATAGGCGGATGCGCAAAAAGTAGCTATGGCAACGACATTTGATGTAACATCACTTCGTAATCCTGCTGAACTCTGCAAGGACTTCCTTGCCGAAAGCTACAAGGGTCGAAATACGCTAATCCATGAGGCTGTACGTTCGCGAACCTCAAATGCGGAAGGACGCCAGTCATGGCTCTAGAGAATGCGCTCGTCTACAACTTTACCTCTGGTGACAATACATATCCGCATTCGGGAAATTTTACCGTTGGCGTCGCCGGAAAAATAACGATCGACGATTCTAATGGAACCGACGATGCAATCTTTGGTGACGTCACCCACACCGGTGGTGCGGACACGCCCGATCAAGATGTCACATCGTCGACGGTGGCGGGGATCAACCTCGGGGATACGGTCGATCTTCGTTACAAATACACGATCACCGGCTCTGATGGGTCCAGTGGTACGATTTACTTCATTGCGACCAACGGCGCGGCGAATTACGGGCCGTTGTTCGTATCGGATTTCCAGCTTGATCCGGGAGTCACCTATACGTTCGGCACGTTCAATACGGACGGCGCGGCCCCGTATTCCAGTTTGGTTCCCTGCTTCACCACGGGTGCTCAACTTTCAACGCCGGCGGGTAGCACGGCAGTCGAAGACCTCAAACCGAATGATCTACTGCTAACTCGCGACCACGGACCTCAACGGATTCGCTGGATAGGTAAGGCTAAACGAGCTGCTCTTGGGGAAAACACTCCAATCCGCATTTGTTTGGGGGCGTTGGGTATGGGGTTGCCGACACGCGACCTTATCGTTTCGCAGCAACACCGGATGCTTGTCAGTTCAGCTATCGCACGGCGGGTTGCAGGTGCTCAGGAAGTGTTGATCCCCGCTAAGAAGCTTCTGGGGTTGCCGGGTATCGACCACGCTGATGATATGATCACAGTCACTTATTATCATCTATTGTTGGATCATCATGAAATTATCTTTGCCGAGGGTGCGCCTACGGAGTCACTGTTAACTGGCCCTATGGCACGGCAGGCTATGGGCGCAAACGCACTGGCGGAGATCCAGTCCCTGTTTCCTGAGCTGCTGTATTCGGCGGGCGACCCCGCGCGGGTTATTCCGAGAGGAAAGCAGATGCGAGAGTTGGTCTCACGGCATCGGAAAAATGCACAGCCATTGCTGCAAGCCTGATCTGTCCAAAAACTTTTAAAAAATTGAAATAAATGGCAAGATCGGCCTTGGCTTTTGGGCCTCAGGGGACTACTTGACCACATGCTTTAGAGCGCGCGATTCGTCACGCGCTCTTTTGCGTTTCGTCCGAGATGGCGGGTTGGGGCCTCAAACCCCTTTAATTCCTGCCTGAGACGGGATCAGACCAGATTGACTGTGGGTGCAAACTCCAGGCGGTTCGGGCGTCCCGTGCACGATGGACCCAACCGCCGGAGTAATCCGGTAGACTGAGCCGGGGAGCAATCCCCACAATTGGAGTGAAACTGTGGATAGAGCACAAAAAGAAAAACTGGTCGAAGAACTCGGTCAGATCTTTGAAAGCTCTGGCGTCGTAGTGGTTAGCCACTACGAGGGTATCACGGTTGCTGAGATGCAAGACCTGCGGGCGCGTATGCGCGAAGCCGGTGGGTCTGTGCGCGTCGCCAAGAACAGGCTCGCCAAAATCGCCCTCGAAGGTCAGCCATGCGCAAGCATTGCTGAATTCCTCGAAGGGATGACCGTTCTCGCCTACTCAGAGGACCCAGTTGCCGCCGCGAAAGTGGTGAACGACTATTCCAAGGACAACGACAAGCTCGTTATTCTTGGGGGTGCTATGGGCGATAACGCGTTGGATGTCGCTGGTGTTAAAGCCGTGGCCGCCATGCCAAGCCGCGAGGAGCTTATTGCTTCCATCGTGGGTTGCATCGCTGCCCCTGCTTCGAACATCGCCGGCGCGATTGGCGCACCTGCTTCGAACGTGGCAAGCATTCTCAGCACCATCGAGGAAAAAGCAGCCGCTTGATCTTCGACAGATACCTTCGTGGGGTTGAAACCTGCACGTTGGAACACAACTTAATAGAACGGAAACAGTATAATGGCTGATCTGAAAAAACTTGCTGAAGAGATTGTTGGTCTGACCCTTCTCGAAGCACAAGAACTGAAAACCATCCTCAAAGACGAGTATGGCATCGAACCTGCAGCCGGTGGCGCAGTGATGATGGCTGCTGGCGGCGACGCTGGCGGTGCGGCTGCTGAAGAGCAGACCGAATTCAACGTGATTCTGGTTTCTGCTGGTGCAGCAAAAATCAACGTCATCAAAGAAGTCCGCGCCATCACAGGTTTGGGCCTCAAAGAAGCAAAAGACTTGGTCGAAGCTGGCGGCAAAGCTGTCAAAGAAGGCGTCGACAAAGCCGAAGCAGACGAGATCAAGGGCAAGCTGGAAGCAGCTGGCGCCGAAGTCGAACTCAAGTAATTGCAGCGCAGCTTAGCTGCGTACGCACAAAAATAGCTGGATCCGGGTCAATTCCGGGTCCAGCTTTCCGCGTCTCAGACAGGGCTTTGATTCAAAGCGTTTTCTAAGGAGCGGTAAAGGTTCGGGAGCACGCCCTTGGGACGGCGCGCAAGTATTGAACCTCACCTCCCTTGATCCAAGTGGCATGCCACCCGGCCCCGGGGTGACATATCCGAGGAAATTGAAAGGCTTTGACGAGCATGGCTCAAACATACGTTGGTCAAAAACGCATCCGCAAATATTTCGGCAAAATTAATGAAGTTCTGGCGATGCCGAACCTCATTGAAGTGCAGAAATCCTCCTATGATCTGTTCCTGAAGTCCGGCGACCAGCTGGCTCCGATGGATGGTGAAGGTATCAAAGGCGTCTTCCAGTCGGTCTTCCCGATTAAGGACTTCAACGAGACTGCCATTCTGGAATTCGTGAAGTACGAATTGGAAAAACCGAAATACGACGTCGAGGAATGTCAGCAACGCGACATGACCTACAGCGCCCCGCTGAAGGTGACCTTGCGTCTGATCGTGTTCGATATCGACGAGGATACCGGCGCGAAATCGGTTAAAGACATCAAAGAACAAGACGTCTTCATGGGTGACATGCCCCTGATGACCCCGAACGGGACGTTCGTTGTGAACGGTACCGAGCGTGTTATCGTTTCCCAGATGCACCGCTCCCCGGGCGTGTTCTTTGACCACGACAAAGGTAAAACCCATTCTTCGGGTAAACTGCTGTTCGCTTGCCGTATCATCCCATATCGCGGCTCGTGGCTCGACTTCGAATTCGATGCCAAAGACGTTGTCTTTGCGCGCATCGACCGTCGCCGCAAGCTGCCGGTGACGACCCTGCTCTACGCATTGGGGCTGGATCAGGAAGGCATCATGGATGCCTATTACGACACCGTTGATTTCAAAGCAGTGAAGAAAGGTGGCTGGTCCACCAAGTTCTTCCCGGAACGGATCAAAGGCACCAAGCCGACATCCGATATCATCAACGCCAAGACAGGTGAAGTTATTGCCGAAGCGGGCAAGAAAGTCACGCCACGCGCGGTTAAGAAATTGATCGAAGACGGCGACGTCGAAAACATCCTGCTGCCGTTTGAGGGCATCATTGGCCGTTTCGTTGCACGTGACATTATCAACGAAGAAACTGGCGAGATTTGGATCGAAGCCGGCGACGAGCTGACTTGGGAATTCGACAAAAAAGGTGAAGAGGTCATCGGCGGCACGCTGAAGACCCTAGTTGATAACGGCGTGACCACTATCCCAACGCTGGATATCGACAACATCAATGTGGGTCCATACATCCGCAACACCGTGGCTGTGGACAAAAACTTCAGCCGTGAAACTGCGCTGATGGACATCTACCGCGTTATGCGTCCGGGTGAGCCACCCACCGTTGAATCCGCATCCGCACTGTTCGAAACACTGTTCTTCGATAGCGAACGCTATGACCTTTCTGCTGTTGGCCGGGTGAAGATGAACATGCGTCTTGATCTGGATGCAGAAGACACCGTGCGCACCCTGCGCAAGGAAGACATCGTATCTTGCATCAAGGCTCTGGTTGATTTGCGTGATGGCCGTGGTGACATCGATGACATCGACCACTTGGGCAACCGTCGTGTGCGTTCTGTTGGCGAGTTGATGGAAAACCAATACCGCGTTGGCCTGCTCCGCATGGAGCGCGCGATCAAAGAGCGTATGTCCTCTGTCGAGATCGACACGGTCATGCCTCAGGATCTGATCAACGCCAAGCCAGCCGCTGCTGCTGTACGTGAATTCTTCGGCTCTTCGCAGCTGTCGCAATTCATGGACCAAACCAACCCACTGTCGGAAGTGACGCACAAGCGTCGCTTGTCCGCGCTTGGGCCAGGTGGTCTAACGCGTGAACGCGCAGGCTTTGAGGTTCGGGACGTTCACCCGACCCACTACGGTCGTATGTGTCCGATTGAGACACCGGAAGGGCCGAACATTGGTCTTATCAACTCGCTGGCTACTTTTGCCCGCGTGAACAAATATGGCTTCATCGAAACACCATACCGCAAGGTCGTGGACGGCAAGGTGACGGATGACGTGCAATACATGTCCGCCACTGAAGAGATGCGTCACACCGTTGCGCAGGCCAACGCGCAATTGACCGACGAGGGCAGCTTCTCCAACGATCTGGTGTCGACCCGCCAATCCGGCGACTACATGCTGCAATCGCGCGATAACGTCGATCTGATTGACGTGTCGCCAAAGCAGTTGGTCTCGGTTGCGGCCTCGCTGATCCCGTTCCTGGAAAACGACGATGCTAACCGGGCGCTGATGGGCTCGAACATGCAACGTCAGGCTGTTCCACTGCTGCAAGCGGATGCTCCGTTTGTTGGCACGGGGATCGAGGGCGTTGTCGCCACTGACTCTGGAGCGGCAATCCAAGCCAAACGTGGCGGCATCATCGACCAAGTCGATGCGCAGCGTATTGTGGTGCGGGTCACCGATGATCTGGAACCCGGCGATCCGGGCGTAGACATCTACAGCCTTCGTAAGTTCCAACGCTCCAACCAAAACACCTGCATCAACCAGCGTCCGCTGGTGAAAGTGGGTGGTGTGGTGTCCAAAGGCGAGGTCATCGCTGATGGTCCGTCCACCGACATGGGGGAGCTGGCCCTTGGTAAAAACGTGCTCGTCGCGTTTATGCCTTGGAACGGCTACAACTATGAGGACTCCATCCTGATCTCCGAGCGTATTGCACGTGACGACGTCTTCACCTCGATCCATATCGAGGAATTCGAAGTTGCCGCCCGTGACACGAAGCTTGGCCCAGAAGAAATCACGCGTGATATTCCAAACGTGGGTGAAGAAGCTCTGCGTAACCTCGACGAGGCCGGCATCGTGTATATCGGCGCCGACGTGGAGCCGGGCGACATTCTGGTTGGTAAGATCACACCGAAGGGCGAAAGCCCGATGACGCCGGAAGAAAAGCTTCTGCGCGCCATCTTTGGTGAGAAGGCGTCCGACGTGCGCGACACCTCGCTGCGTGTGAAGCCGGGTGACTTCGGGACTGTTGTCGAGGTTCGCCTCTTTAACCGTCACGGCGTTGAGAAAGACGAGCGCTCGTTGCAAATCGAGCGTGAGGAAATCGAGCGTCTTGCCCGTGACCGCGACGACGAAATGGGCATCCTTGACCGCAACATCTACTCGCGTTTGCAAGGTATGATCCTTGGTAAGAAAGCCGTGAAGGGTCCGAAGGGCGTTAAGCCAAATTCGGAAATCACCCCAGAGTTGCTGGAAACCCTGTCGCGTGGCCAATGGTGGCAGCTGGCTTTGGCTGAAGAGACCGAAGCCGCAGCCGTTGAGGCTCTGAACGGCCAGTATGAACTGCAAAAAGATGCACTTCAGGCTCGTTTTGAAGACAAGGTCGAGAAGGTTCGCCGTGGTGATGACTTGCCACCAGGCGTGATGAAGATGGTCAAAGTGTTCGTGGCGGTGAAGCGTAAGCTGCAACCGGGTGACAAGATGGCCGGTCGTCACGGCAACAAAGGTGTTATCTCCAAGGTTGTACCAATGGAGGACATGCCGTTCCTCGCTGACGGTACCCCGGTTGATTTCTGTCTGAACCCGCTGGGTGTGCCTTCGCGTATGAACGTCGGTCAGATATTGGAAACTCACATGGGTTGGGCCGCGCGTGGCTTGGGTCTGAAAATTGACGATGCTCTGGACGAGTTCAAACGCTCTGGCGATAGCCAGCCGGTGCGCGAAGCTCTGGAGCATGCGTATGGTTCCGAGACCTACAATGACGCGTTCGGCAACATGATCGAAACCGACATGATCGAATCCGCCGAGGCCGTGCGCCGCGGTGTTCCGATCGCAACGCCGGTTTTCGATGGTGCCAAGGAAGCGGACATCAACGAGGCGCTGACCAAAGCGGGCTTTGACACTTCAGGCCAATCGGTCCTGTTTGACGGTCGCACGGGCGAGCAATTCTCGCGCAAAGTGACCGTGGGTGTGAAATACCTGCTGAAACTGCACCACCTTGTGGACGATAAAATCCACGCACGTTCTACCGGGCCATACTCGCTCGTCACGCAACAGCCGCTGGGTGGTAAAGCCCAGTTCGGTGGTCAGCGTTTCGGGGAGATGGAAGTCTGGGCTCTGGAAGCCTACGGCGCCGCTTACACCTTGCAGGAAATGCTGACGGTGAAATCGGACGACGTGGCAGGCCGGACGAAAGTCTACGAGTCGATCGTCAAGGGCGAGGACAACTTCGAGGCCGGTATTCCGGAATCGTTCAACGTGCTCGTGAAAGAAGTGCGGGGCCTCGGCCTCAACATGGAACTCCTGGATGCGGAGGAGGAGTAGGGCGCTCGCGCCCCACTCAACCCATCCCCTAATTTGTAAGGACGCAAAATGAACCAGGAACTGACAACCAACCCGTTCAACCCGATCGCGCCGCCGAAAAGCTTTGACGAAATCAAAGTCTCCTTGGCGTCGCCCGAGCGGATCTTGAGCTGGTCTTACGGCGAGATCAAAAAGCCGGAAACCATCAACTACCGTACGTTCAAACCAGAGCGCGACGGCTTGTTCTGTGCACGCATCTTTGGCCCGGTCAAAGACTACGAATGCCTGTGCGGTAAATATAAACGCATGAAGTATCGCGGCGTTGTCTGCGAGAAATGTGGTGTTGAAGTTACGCTTCAAAAAGTACGCCGCGAGCGTATGGGCCACATCGAGCTGGCAGCTCCGGTCGCTCACATCTGGTTCCTCAAGTCGCTTCCATCCCGGATCGGCCTGATGCTGGATATGACTCTGCGCGATCTGGAACGCATTCTCTACTTCGAGAACTACGTTGTGATCGAGCCCGGTCTGACCGACCTGACTTACGGCCAATTGATGAACGAGGAAGAATTCCTCGACGCGCAAGACGCCTATGGCATGGACGCCTTCACCGCCAACATCGGTGCTGAAGCTATCCGCGAAATGCTGGCCGCGATTGATCTGGAAGCCGAAGCTGACACGCTTCGCGAGGAATTGGCCGTCGCAACTGGCGAGCTGAAGCCGAAGAAGATCATCAAGCGTCTGAAACTGGTCGAGAACTTCCTCGAGTCCGGCAACCGTCCTGAATGGATGGTTCTGACCGTGGTTCCTGTGATCCCGCCAGAGCTGCGCCCGCTGGTGCCGCTGGACGGTGGCCGCTTTGCGACCTCCGACCTGAACGACCTGTACCGCCGCGTGATTAACCGGAACAACCGCCTGAAGCGCCTGATCGAGCTTCGCGCGCCGGACATCATCGTACGCAACGAGAAGCGTATGCTTCAAGAATCTGTGGACGCATTGTTCGACAACGGCCGTCGTGGCCGGACTATCACTGGCGCCAACAAGCGCCCGCTGAAGTCCCTGTCCGACATGCTGAAAGGCAAGCAAGGTCGCTTCCGTCAGAACCTTTTGGGTAAGCGCGTCGACTTTTCTGGCCGCTCAGTGATTGTGACCGGTCCGGAACTGAAACTGCATCAATGTGGTCTTCCCAAGAAGATGGCGTTGGAGCTGTTCAAGCCGTTCATCTATTCGCGTCTGGAGGCCAAAGGTCTGTCCAGCACCGTGAAGCAGGCGAAAAAGCTGGTCGAAAAAGAGCGTCCCGAAGTGTGGGATATCCTCGACGAGGTTATTCGCGAACACCCAGTGATGCTTAACCGTGCGCCGACCTTGCACCGTCTTGGCATCCAAGCGTTTGAGCCGGTTTTGATCGAGGGCAAAGCCATCCAGCTGCACCCGCTGGTCTGTTCGGCCTTTAACGCTGACTTCGACGGCGACCAAATGGCTGTTCACGTTCCACTGAGCCTTGAGGCCCAGTTGGAAGCACGTGTTCTGATGATGTCGACGAACAACGTCCTGTCCCCTGCGAACGGTGCACCAATCATCGTGCCATCGCAGGATATGATCCTTGGTCTCTACTACATCACCATGGAACGCGAAGGCATGCACGGCGAAGGCAAGATCTTCTCGAACGTGGACGAGGTGCAGCATGCGTTGGATTCCGGCGAGGTGCACTTGCACGCCAAAATCCAAGCCCGCCTGCCACAGATTGATGCCGAAGGTAACGAAGTGCTAACGCGCTTCGAGACTACTCCTGGTCGTATCCGTTTGGGCGCCTTGCTGCCGGTTAACGCCAAAGCACCTTTCTCGCTCGTGAACCGTCTTCTGCGTAAGAAGGAAGTTCAGCAGGTCATCGACACCGTCTACCGCTACTGTGGTCAGAAAGAGTCTGTGATTTTCTGTGATCAGATCATGACGATGGGTTTCCGCGAAGCGTTCAAGGCTGGCATCTCGTTCGGTAAGGACGACATGATCATCCCTGATAGCAAATGGCCAATCGTTGACGGCACACGCGGTCAGGTCAAAGAGTTCGAGCAGCAGTACATGGACGGCCTGATTACTCAGGGCGAGAAGTACAACAAAGTGATCGATGCCTGGTCGAAATGTAACGACCAAGTCACCGATGCCATGATGGCCAACATCTCCGACTCCGGTCGGAACGAGGCTGGTGCTGAAAATGAACCGAATTCGGTTTACATGATGGCTCACTCCGGCGCGCGTGGCTCGGTTACTCAGATGAAACAGCTGGGCGGTATGCGTGGTCTTATGGCCAAGCCGAACGGCGAGATCATCGAGACGCCGATCATCTCGAACTTTAAAGAAGGCTTGTCGGTGCTGGAGTACTTCAACTCCACCCACGGTGCCCGTAAGGGTCTGTCGGATACGGCTTTGAAAACGGCTAACTCCGGTTACCTGACACGTCGTCTTGTGGATGTTGCTCAGGACTGCATCGTGCGTATGCATGATTGTGGTACCGAGAACTTCATCAACGCGTCTTCGGCTGTGAATGACGGTGAAGTTGTAGCCTCCATTGGCGAGCGTCTTTTGGGTCGTACGGCCGCGGAAGACATCTTGATGCCCGGTACAGACGAAATCATCGTCGCCCGTGACGAGCTGATTGACGAGCGCAAAGCGGATGCAATCGACGCTGCGGATATTCCGACAGCCAAGATGCGTTCGCCGCTGACATGTGAAGCTGAAGAAGGTGTCTGCGCCATGTGCTACGGTCGCGACTTGGCGCGTGGTACACTGGTGAACACCGGTGAAGCTGTCGGCATCATCGCCGCACAGTCGATCGGTGAGCCAGGTACACAGCTGACAATGCGGACGTTCCACATTGGTGGTGTTGCTCAAGGTGGCCAGCAATCGTTCCTCGAAGCCAGCCAAGAAGGCACCGTGGAGTTCACGAACTCTTCCTTGCTGGGCAACGAGTCTGGCGATCTGGTTGTTATGGGTCGGAACATGTCGTTGCAGATCATCGACGCCAACGGGGTGGAGCGTGCCAAGCACAAAATCACCTACGGCTCGAAGCTGCACGTCAAAGATGGCGCTAAAGTTGCGCGTGGCGACAAACTGTTTGAATGGGATCCGTACACCCTGCCGATCATCGCTGAAAAAGACGGTAAGGCCCGTTTTGTCGACCTTGTCAGCGGTATTGCCGTCAAAGACGAGACCGATGACGCGACCGGCATGACGCAGAAGATCGTGGTCGATTGGCGCGCAGCGCCAAAAGGCAACGAGCTTAAGCCCGAGGTGATCATCGAAGGTGCGGACGGCGAGCCCGTGCGCCTCGAGAATGGCAACCCAGCCACCTACCCAATGTCCGTGGACGCCATTCTGTCCATTGAAGACGGTCAAGACATCAAAGCCGGTGACGTGGTTGCACGTATTCCGCGCGAAGGTGCCAAAACCAAGGACATTACCGGTGGTCTGCCACGTGTGGCCGAACTCTTTGAGGCACGTCGCCCCAAAGATCACGCCATCATCGCGGAAATCGACGGCTATGTTCGCTTCGGCAAGGACTACAAGAACAAGCGTCGCATTGCGATTGAGTCCTCGGATGATGCGGATGTCAAAGTCGAATACATGGTGCCGAAGGGCAAACACATCCCTGTGGCCGAAGGCGACTTCGTCCAAAAGGGCGATTACATCATGGATGGCAACCCTGCGCCGCATGACATTCTCGCCATTATGGGTGTGGAGGCTCTGGCCGACTACATGATCGACGAAGTCCAAGACGTGTATCGTCTGCAAGGCGTGAAGATTAACGATAAGCACATCGAGGTTATCGTTCGTCAGATGCTGCAGAAGTGGGAAGTCCAGAGCTCTGGTATGACCACGCTGCTGAAAGGCGAGCATGTCGACAAGGCCGAGTTTGATGCCGCCAACGAGAAGGCGATTGCGAAAGGTGGCGAGCCTGCAACTGGCGAGCCAATCCTGCTCGGGATCACCAAAGCGTCGCTGCAAACGCGTTCGTTCATCTCTGCCGCGTCCTTCCAGGAAACGACCCGCGTGCTCACCGAAGCCTCTACTATGGGCAAACGTGACAAGCTGATCGGTCTCAAGGAGAACGTCATCGTGGGCCGTCTGATCCCAGCCGGTACCGGTGGTGCAACGCAGAAAATGCGTCGCATTGCTGCTGACAGGGACAACGTGGTTATCGAAGCTCGTAAGGCCGAGGCGGAAGCAGCACTTGCACTGGCCGCTCCAGAGGAATCCGCAATGGAAGATCCGATGGAAACGATCATGGTGGACACGCCAGAGAGCCGCGACGAGTAGCGAAGCTCACTTCTACTGAAACAAAAAGGCCCCCGCCAAGAAATTGGCGGGGGCCTTCTCGTTTTCTAAGATGAGAACTCGTTTATTTCAGTTTATCTGCGACGTTCTCTGCAAACGCATCTACCATTTGTGCGTAGTAGTCTGCGGTGTTGCTGCGCAGGATGACCACATCTTCGTCGGCCGAAAGAACGACGGGCGCGGGTTCAAAGGAAACTTTCAGATCATAGGATTGATGCTGAGAATTGTCTTCCAGATTGCTCACTATGATCGATCCGGCCAGTTCAGATTCGGCGATGCCCAAAATGGATTGAAAGCTGTTCGCCAGCGACAATTCGTCGACATCGACCAGTACGCTTGCTCCGCTGGTTGAAAGTTGTTGAGTCAACTTGGCGATAATCGCGGTTTCAAGATCGTTCTCGATACTGGTGTAGTAAGCTGCAGCAGTTTCATTTTTAACCGCAGTCAGGTCAACGCCAACCTCCACTTTGCTGACCATCGTCTCGGCGAAGGCAGAAGAGCTCATCATTAGAGCTGCAGCAGCAGGTGTCACGAGTGACTTAAACATTGTTGTCTCCATTCATTTTCTACGACGCAAGTTGGCGCCTGTGATGGGAGGACAACGCTTCTGCGTCCGTGTGGTTCCATTTTTGATCGTGTTGTCGATCGCGTCCTGAACGTGACCTTTCCCCGAAAACTGACCCTGTTCAGGGGGGCAGGTTGGTGATAGCTGCGATTCCATGGCACTATCTGACAATACTCGCGGCGCGCTTTTCATGATGGGCTCTATGACGGCCTTCACATTGAACGACGCCTGTATGAAATCGCTGTCCGGGGAGATCCCGCTATTTCAGGCGCTGGTGCTTCGATCTTTTGCGGTGATCATGTTTTTGGGCTATATGGCGTGGCGCTCAGGGACGTTTCGAACCCGCATCGAGCGTAAAGACCAGATGTTAATCGCACTACGCACTGCTGTTGAAATTGCGGCGGCCTTTTTCTTTCTTTCCGCCTTGTTTCACCTTCCGATTGCAGATGTGACTGCCATTCTTCAGGCTTTGCCGCTAACCGTGACGCTTGCCGGCGCAGTTTTTCTGGGTGAAGCGGTTGGATGGAAGCGCCTGTTGGCCATTCTGGTCGGCTTTTCTGGTGTGATATTGATCCTGCGTCCTCCTTTGCTTTTCGGCGAGGATAGCGGGTTTTCAATCTACTCGATCTACGTGCTACTGGCGGTGGCCTGTGTAACCGTACGAGATTTGTGCGCGCGGCGTATTTCAGTAGCAGTGCCGTCGATGACAATAGCTCTGGCAGCGGCTGTGGGGGTGATGGCATTTGGTGTGGTAGGTAGCCTGACGCAGCCGTGGCAACCGGTTAGTACGGCATCTGTATTATGGCTGGGCGGTGCCAGTTTCTTTGTCATCGGTGGGTATATATTCTCAGTCTCTGCAATGCGCTCCGGAGAGATCGGCTTTGTTGCGCCGTTCCGGTATACCAGTCTGGTCGCGGCACTGCTTTTGGGGTTGATCGTATTTGACGACTGGCCTGATCAACTGACGTTATTGGGATCTGCGATTGTTGTCGCGACGGGGTTGTTCACGCTCTATCGTGAGCGCCAAACCACCAAACGGCAGCGTCCTGGCCTAAGGCTAAGATGAAACGAGACGGCAATATGGCGTGCGATCCTGCCTCCGGCTGTTGACACCCCACCCGACTCCGCATATTACGCGCGCAATCAGGTCGGGGATCGCTCGGCCTGCAATCAAAATTTAGTGGTCACGATCCGGACACTTTAAGACGTCTCGATCCTCTGTAATCCCACCGCGCGGATCCCAGGTAGGGTAACCCGCTGCGGGTCTTTGTGTTTGCGGACGCGTAAATACAACCAAGAATTAAGCGGGGCACGCGCGTGTGTCCCAAACGAGTTTGAAACCAAGGGGACGATCCTCAATGCCAACGATTCAACAGCTGATCCGCAAACCGCGCCAGCCAAAACGCAAGACTTCCAAGTCTCAGCACCTCGAGCAATGCCCGCAAAAGCGTGGTGTTTGTACTCGTGTTTATACCACGACACCAAAGAAACCGAACTCCGCTATGCGGAAGGTCGCCAAAGTGCGTCTGACAAACGGTTTCGAGGTCATCTCGTACATCGGTGGTGAAAGCCACAACCTTCAGGAGCACTCTGTGGTTCTGATCCGCGGCGGTCGCGTAAAAGACCTTCCGGGTGTCCGTTACCACATCCTGCGCGGTGTGTTGGATACCCAAGGCGTTAAAGATCGTAAGCAACGTCGTTCGAAATACGGCGCGAAGCGTCCGAAGTAAGGAAGAGATTACATGTCACGTCGTCACGCCGCTGAAAAACGCGAGATTCTGCCGGACGCCAAATTTGGCGACCGCGTTCTGAGCAAATTTATGAACAACCTGATGATCGACGGCAAGAAGTCTGCCGCCGAACGCATCGTATACAACGCATTCGACCGCGTTGAAGAAAAGCTGAAGAAAGCTCCTGTGGAAGTGTTCCACGAAGCTCTCGAGCTCATCAAGCCTTCCGTCGAAGTGCGTTCGCGCCGTGTCGGTGGTGCCACCTACCAGGTTCCTGTCGAAGTGCGCCCAGAGCGCCGCGAGGCCCTGGCAATCCGTTGGTTGATCAAAGCTGCGCGTTCGCGCAACGAGCACACAATGGAAGAGCGTCTTGCAGGCGAGCTGATGGATGCTGTGAACTCTCGTGGTTCCGCCGTCAAAAAGCGTGAAGACACACACAAGATGGCCGACGCTAACAAAGCGTTCAGCCACTACCGCTGGTAAGGGAGCGCATCTGATATGGCACGCGACTATCCCCTCGAACGCTACCGGAACTTCGGTATTATTGCGCACATTGATGCCGGTAAGACCACGTGTTCCGAGCGTATCCTGTTTTATACAGGCAAATCCCACAACATCGGCGAAGTCCACGACGGCGCCGCAACGATGGACTGGATGGAGCAAGAGCAGGAACGGGGTATTACAATTACTTCCGCTGCGACGACGACATTCTGGGAACGCACTGAAAACGGCGTAGAGCCTGATTCACTCAAGCACCGCATGAACATCATCGACACTCCGGGCCACGTTGACTTCACGATTGAAGTCGAGCGCTCGTTGGCTGTTCTCGATGGTGCGGTTACCGTTCTTGACGGTAACGCCGGTGTTGAGCCGCAAACCGAAACCGTTTGGCGTCAGGCTGACCGCTATAAGGTTCCGCGGATCGTGTTCGTTAACAAAATGGACAAGATTGGCGCAGACTTCTTCAACTGCGTTCACATGATCGAAGACCGTACCGGCGCGACTGCAATCCCGGTTGGTATCCCAATTGGTGCAGAAACCGAGCTGGAAGGTCTGATCGATCTCGTGACTATGGAAGAATGGTTGTGGCAGGGCGAAGACCTTGGTGCATCTTGGATCAAAGCGCCTGTTCGCGCCGAGCTTCAGGACATGGCCAACGAATGGCGTGCCAAGATGATCGAAGCTGCCGTCGAGATGGACGACGACGCTATGGAAAACTACCTCATGGACGGCGCGGAGCCAGACGTGAAAACACTTCGCGCATTGCTGCGCAAGGGCTGCCTGGCGTTGAAATTCGTTCCGGTTCTGGGTGGTTCTGCGTTCAAGAACAAAGGCGTTCAGCCACTATTGAACGCTGTGATCGACTATCTTCCATCGCCGATGGACGTTGTCGATTACATGGGTTTTGCGCCGGGCGACGAGACTGAGACACGTAACATTCCGCGTCGTGCGGATGACGACATGCCGTTCTCCGGCCTCGCGTTCAAGATCATGAACGACCCGTACATGGGCACATTGACGTTCACGCGTATCTACTCTGGTAAGCTTGCCAAAGGTGACACGTTGATGAACACAACAAAGGGCAACAAGGAGCGTATCGGCCGTATGGTTATGATGCACTCCAACAAGCAGGATGAAATAACCGAAGCATTTGCTGGTGACATCATTGCGCTTGCGGGTCTGAAAAACACGACTACCGGTGACACTTTGTCTGATGACAAAGAACAGGTGGTTCTGGAAACGATGACCTTCCCCGATCCGGTTATCGAGATTGCTGTTGAGCCAAAGACCAAAGCCGACCAAGAGAAAATGTCTCTGGGTCTGCAACGTTTGGCGGCTGAAGATCCATCCTTCCGCGTGGAGACCGATATCGAGTCCGGTCAAACCATCATGAAAGGCATGGGCGAACTTCACCTCGACATCCTGATTGATCGCCTCAAGCGTGAATTCAAAGTCGAAGCCAACATCGGTGCGCCTCAGGTTGCTTACCGCGAGACCATTGGTCACGAGGTAGAGCACACCTACACCCACAAGAAGCAGTCTGGTGGTTCTGGCCAGTTCGGCGAAGTGAAAATGATCATTTCCCCGACAGAGCCCGGCGAAGGGTTCTCCTTCGAGAGCCGCATCGTTGGTGGTGCTGTTCCCAAGGAATACATCCCCGGCGTTGAAAAAGGCATCAACTCGGTTATGGATAGCGGCCCTCTGGCCGGCTTCCCCGTGATCGACTTCAAGGTGGCTTTGATCGACGGCAAGTTCCACGATGTCGACTCCAGCATCCTCGCATTCGAGATCGCAGCACGTATGTGTATGCGTGAGGGCATGCGTAAAGCTGGCGCCAAACTGCTGGAGCCGATCATGAAAGTCGAAGTTGTGACCCCGGACGAGTATACCGGCGGCATCATCGGCGATCTGACGTCCCGTCGTGGTCAGGTGCAGGGGCAAGACAGCCGCGGCAACGCGATTGCGATCGAGTGCTACGTGCCACTGGCCAACATGTTCGGCTACATCAACACTCTGCGGTCGATGTCTTCTGGTCGTGCGAACTTCACCATGCAGTTCGATCACTACGAACCGGTGCCAAACGCGATCTCTGAAGAAATTCAGGCCAAATTTGCATAATCCCGATGCGCGCCTCGGGCGCGCATCGTCTCACATCTAAGGCATCGGGTTTGACCCGCCGCCAGTACCAGACAAAAACAGGAGGCCATCATGGCTAAGGAAAAGTTTGAACGCTCTAAACCACACGTCAACATCGGCACAATCGGCCACGTTGACCACGGCAAAACCACGCTGACAGCAGCCATCACGAAGTATTTTGGCGACTTTCAGGCGTATGACCAAATCGACGGTGCGCCCGAAGAAAAAGCACGCGGCATCACGATCTCCACGGCTCACGTCGAGTATGAGACCGAATCCCGCCACTACGCCCACGTTGACTGCCCCGGCCACGCCGACTACGTCAAAAACATGATCACCGGTGCTGCCCAAATGGACGGCGCGATCCTGGTTGTGAACGCGGCTGACGGCCCAATGCCACAAACCCGCGAGCACATCCTGCTGGGCCGCCAAGTTGGCATCCCGTACATGGTCGTCTACATGAACAAAGTTGACCAGGTTGACGATGACGAGCTGCTTGAGCTGGTTGAAATGGAAATCCGTGAGCTGCTGTCCTCCTACGAGTACCCTGGCGACGACATTCCTGTGATCCCTGGCTCGGCTCTGGCCGCTATGGAAGGCAAAACACCAGAGATTGGTGAAGAGTCGATCCGCAAGCTGATGGCCGCTGTCGACGAGTACATCCCGACCCCTGCACGTGCTGTTGACCAGCCGTTCTTGCTGCCAATCGAGGACGTGTTCTCGATCTCTGGTCGCGGCACGGTTGTGACCGGCCGTATCGAGCGCGGTGTGGTTAACGTAGGCGACGAGCTGTCCATCGTGGGCATCCGTGACACCGGCAAAACAACTTGTACCGGCGTTGAGATGTTCCGCAAACTGCTGGATCGCGGTGAAGCTGGCGACAACGTGGGCGTCCTTCTGCGCGGCATCGACCGTGACGGCGTTGAGCGTGGTCAGGTTCTGTGTAAGCCAGGTTCGGTTAACCCACACACCAAGTTCGAAGCCGAGGCCTATATCCTCACCAAAGAAGAGGGTGGCCGTCACACGCCGTTCTTCGCGAACTACCGTCCACAGTTCTACTTCCGGACAACCGACGTCACCGGCACCGTGAACCTGCCAGCAGGCACGGAAATGGTTATGCCGGGCGACAACCTGAAGTTCGACGTCGAGCTGATCGCGCCGATCGCCATGGAGCAAGGCCTGCGTTTTGCTATCCGTGAGGGTGGCCGTACTGTTGGTGCTGGCGTGGTATCCAAAATCACTGAGTAATGGGGTGCGGGCCTAGGCCCGCGCACCACGTGGGTGGCAGTTGCTCGCAAGAGCAATGAGAACCCACTCGGTTGCTACTGAATAATAGAAGGCCGCTTCCAAATGGAGGCGGCCTTTTTCTTGTCAGCGTCCATTACAGTTTCCACTATACTCATTGAGTGTCTTTCGACCCTTGCCTAAAAAACTTGGCGATAATGAGAATCTGAACAGGGGAAAATAGAATGGGCGAACCATTTGTGGTGAGGGTCTATCAGATTGACGGGCAGGACGTTGAATGTCGCTTCTTTCAGCCCAAGAAGGACAGAGGTGATTACCTCTGCCGTTACGAGATTGATTTGCAAGGCAAACCAAGAATATTTCACGGATATGGTGTTGATCAAGTTCAAGCTCTTTTGCTGGCTATGCAAAATGCACATGTCGATCTGCTAGTATTGCGAGACAGATCGCGACGACGGGTAGAGTGGTTTGGAGACGAAAATCTGGGCTTGCCAATCGCCGACGGTATTCAGGATCTAGCCCCAAAGAACAGCTATTGAAAATCGACACGATGCGCATCTTGGGCCTTGATGTGACATCGCTGAAAAGTCTGCCAACCCGGAATCAAGCCGTAGGCGTCGGGCATCGCCAGACCGCCCGACAGGGCTGGCGATATTGAGAGGCCACCCCGCGGTCTGGTGATGCCCTGCTAACCGCTACACGCCAGAAAAGGTGTTGCGACTCTCCCCAACCCTGTCTATAGCACCCACACGGAACAGGGGTACGCCACGCGTGCCCTTCTTTTGTTTCGGAAAAATAGACGCGATGAGGGTGCCGGATGAGCCGCCATCCTCCAATCCGTTGAGACCTCATTTCGAGGGATATATGTCATGGCTGCAAGCCAAAACATTCGCATCCGCCTGAAGGCATTTGACTACCGGGTTCTAGATGCATCCACCCAAGAGATCGTAAACACGGCCAAGCGCACCGGCGCTGACATTCGTGGTCCGATCCCTTTGCCCACACATATTGAAAAATTCACCGTTCTGCGTGGCCCACACGTGGACAAAAAATCCCGCGATCAGTTCGAGATCCGCACGCATAAGCGTCTGCTCGACATCGTTGACCCAACACCGCAAACCGTGGACGCGCTGATGAAGCTCGACCTGGCTGCTGGCGTTGACGTCCAGATCTCGGTTTAAGGAGGGCTACTGATGTTGCGCTCTGGTGTAATTGCGAAGAAGGTCGGCATGACCCGCCTCTTCATGGAAGACGGCAAGCAGATTCCTGTGACCGTTCTTCAACTCGACAAGCTGGAAGTGGTTGCCAACCGCACCATGGAGAAGGACGGCTACACAGCAGTTCAGCTCGGTGCTGGCACTGCCAAAGCCAAACGGACTTCTAAAGCCATGCGCGGCCACTTCGCCGCTGCAAAGGTGGAGCCCAAGCGCAAGGTCGCTGAGTTCCGCGTTGCCGAGGAAAACCTGATCCCCGTTGGTGAAGAAATCATCGCGGCCCACTACTTTGAGGGTCAATTCGTGGATGTTGCCGGTACCTCTATCGGTAAAGGTTTCCAAGGTGCGATGAAGCGTCACAACTTTGGGGGTCTGCGGGCTACTCACGGTGTGTCGATTTCCCACCGCTCGCACGGCTCGACGGGTCAGTGTCAGGATCCGGGCAAGGTCTTCAAAGGCAAGAAAATGGCCGGCCACATGGGCGCTGCCCGCGTGACCACGCAAAACCTGCAAGTGGTTAAGACCGACATCGACCGTGGTCTGATCATGATCAAAGGCGCCGTTCCCGGCTCCAAAGGTGGCTGGGTCACCGTTAAAGACGCGATGAAGAAACCGCTGTCCGAGAACGTGATCTTCCCTGCCGCTCTGGCATCTGCTGCGAAGGAAGCTGCGAAAGCCGCTGACGCCGCCGCTGCAGCCGCCGCCGCCGAGGAAGAAGCAGCAGCAGCCGCTGCCGCTGAAGTAGAACAAGCCGCAATCGAAGCTGCTGAAACTGAGGCACCTGCCGCAGATGCAGCTCCTGAAGGAGACAAGTCCGATGAAAGCTGATGCCATCAATCTAGACGGCAAGAAGGCTGGCTCGGTAGAGCTGTCTGACGCCATCTTCGGCCTCGAGCCACGTGCGGACATCCTGCACCGTGTGGTTCGCTGGCAGCGTAACAACGCACAGGCCGGCACCCACAAGGTGAAGACCCGTTCGGAAGTTAACTACTCGACCAAGAAGATCTACCGCCAAAAAGGCACCGGTGGCGCACGCCACGGCGCACGCTCGGCTCCGATCTTCCGCGGTGGTGGTGTCTACAAAGGCCCAACACCTCGCAGCCACGGCCACGAGCTTCCTAAGAAGGTTCGTAAGCTTGGCCTGATGCACGCTCTGTCCGCGAAAGCGGTTGCAGGCGAGCTGGTCATCATCGACAGCATCAACATCAAAGATGTGAAAACCAAGACCTTGGCCGCACAGGTTAAAGAGCTGGGTTGGAAGCGCGCTTTGATCATCGACGGTGCCGACGTGAACGCTGACTTCGTTCAAGCTGCCCGCAACATCGCTGGTCTGGACGTTCTGCCCACTATGGGCGCCAACGTTTTCGACATCCTGAAACGCGACACTTTGGTTATCACCAAAGCCGGTCTCGAAGCACTGGAGGCTCGCCTGTCATGAGCACGAAGTCTGAGCACTATGACGTGATCCGCAAGCCGTTGATCACCGAGAAAGCCACACTGGCCTCGGAGAACAACGCGGTTGTGTTTGAAGTCGACATCGCGGCCAACAAGCCGATGATCAAAGAAGCAGTGGAAACACTCTTCGGCGTCAAGGTGAAGGCGGTTAACACCACCATCACCAAAGGTAAGGTCAAGCGTTTCCGGGGTCAGCCCGGTCGCCGTAAAGACGTGAAAAAGGCGTATGTTACCCTCGAAGAAGGTAACACGATCGACGTCTCTACCGGTCTGTAAGCGTTCGGCGGGGTGAACCCCGCCCTACGCATGGAATTGAAGAAGCCCTGTCCGGTTGGACGGGGCTTTTTTTGTTGGAGAGCTACCTAAAGCTCGGACTCAAGCCGCAGGCGCAGAGCATCGCTGGCCCGTCCCACGGGCTGGCGATAGGTCTGGGCTTGGTTTTATCTTGAGGGGGAGGACGTGCTTGGCTGCCATAAAGTGGTGTCCAAGGAGGTTTGATCACCACCCCCCCGGTCCAGCGATGTTCGGCTTGTGGAAGGCCAATAGACTGTTAGAAACCCTAGAGCACGCAAATTTTATTTTGGAAATGGATTCAACATGGAGCTTTTGAAATTTGGCGAGAAGTGGAGCTATGAGGATGAAGAGCCAAAGAAAGTATCCGAAGCTGATCTGCGAACTGCCGAGATAAACCTGAAAATTTCTTTTCCGAATGAGTATGTCGAGCAGGTACTAGCGGTTGGTCTCCCCCGAGGGCCAAAGCTTCTGGATGCAATTTGTGATTTTGAGATGGATTTACATGACCTTAGTGAATTTTGCACCCCACCAGAAATTGTAGAGGAAACCGTAAGCTGGCATAAAATCGGATTACCAGACCATCTAGTTGTTATTGCTACGGACTGCATGGGGAGTAAGTTCTGCTTCGACACTGCTGAACTGAAAGATGGACCGAAGCAGAGTGCGGCGATTTATTTTTGGGACCACGAAATGGACGAGACCGAAAAATTAGCAGATTCATTTAGGAACTGGATTTTGAGCTACCTCGGCTCTTGGAGTGACTGAGCTTAGTTTAAAGGGCGATTCCGCCGACTAACCGCTTGACCCGCACCCGCCTCTTTCCTACACACCCTCAACGTCAAAGCCCCAGATTCGTCTGGGGCTTTGTCGTCGTCTGCAAAGACATCTAATCGGGGACCTTCGGGGCCCTATAAACACAAGCGGCGGGGCGACCCGTTTGCTGCAACAACGGAAGACAGAAAGCATGGCACTTAAGTCGTATAAGCCGACGACGCCAGGCCAACGTGGGTTGGTTCTGATCGACCGTTCGGAACTCTGGAAAGGCCGCCCGGTCAAGTCCCTCACTGAGGGTCTGACCAAGAATGGCGGACGGAACAACACCGGACGGATCACGATGCGTCGCAAGGGTGGGGGCGCCAAGCGTCTTTACCGGATCGTTGACTTCAAGCGGACGAAATTTGACGTCGCTGCTACGGTTGAACGGATCGAATATGACCCGAACCGGACCGCGTTTATCGCACTGGTGAAATACGCCGACGGCGAGCAGGCTTATATCCTCGCTCCACAACGCCTCGGCGTTGGTGACACCGTCATCGCATCGGCCAAGGCCGACGTGAAACCGGGCAACGCAATGCCGTTCTCCGGTCTGCCAATCGGCACAATCATCCACAACATCGAGTTGAAGCCAGGCAAAGGCGGCCAGATCGCCCGTGCTGCAGGCACCTACGCACAGTTCGTGGGTCGTGACGGTGGATACGCTCAGATCCGTCTGAGCTCCGGCGAGCTTCGCCTCGTCCGTCAGGAATGCATGTGTACCGTTGGTGCCGTGTCGAACCCCGACAACTCGAACCAGAACTTCGGTAAGGCCGGTCGCAACCGCCACAAGGGCATCCGCCCATCTGTGCGTGGTGTTGTGATGAACCCGGTTGACCACCCGCACGGCGGTGGTGAAGGCCGGACATCTGGTGGTCGTCACCCGGTTTCCCCATGGGGCAAGCCAACGAAGGGTGCGCGTACTCGGAACAAGAACAAAGCGTCGCAAAAGCTGATCATCCGCTCGCGTCACGCCAAGAAGAAGGGACGTTAGAATATGTCTCGCTCTGTATGGAAAGGCCCCTTCGTCGACGCTTATGTGTTGAAGAAAGCCGAAGCTGCGAAAGACAGCAGCCGCAACGACGTGATCAAGATCTGGTCCCGCCGCTCCACCATTCTGCCTCAGTTCGTTGGTCTCACCTTTGGTGTGTACAACGGCCGTAAGCACATCCCAGTGAACGTCACCGAAGACATGATCGGTCAGAAGTTTGGTGAGTATTCGCCAACTCGCACCTATTACGGTCACGCCGCTGATAAAAAAGCGAAAAGGAAGTAAGCCATGGGTAAGGAAAAAAACGCCCGCCGCGTGGCAGATAACGAAGCAATGGCAAAACTGCGCATGCTCCGGACTTCCCCGCAAAAACTGAACCTCGTGGCTCAGCTGATCCGTGGCAAGAAAGTGGACAAGGCTCTGTCCGATCTCACTTTCTCCAAGAAGCGTATCTCTGACGACGTGAAAAAGTGCCTGCAATCCGCCATCGCGAACGCTGAGAACAACCACAACCTCGACGTGGATGATCTGATCGTGGCCGAGGCTTATGTCGGCAAGAACCTGACCATGAAGCGCGGTCGCCCTCGGGCCCGTGGCCGGTTCGGCAAAATCGTCAAGCCGTTTTCCGAGCTGACAATTCTGGTGCGCCAAGTTCAAGCTGAGGAGCAAGCATAATGGGTAACAAAGTAAATCCTATCGGCATGCGTCTTCAGGTCAACCGCACCTGGGACAGCCGCTGGTACGCTGAAAGCAAGGACTTCGGTGATCTGCTTCTGGAAGACCTCCGGATGCGCGAATTCATCAAGACCGAGTGCAAGCAAGCCGGCATCAGCCGTGTGATCATCGAGCGTCCGCACAAGAAGTGCCGCGTTACGATCCACACAGCACGCCCGGGCGTCATCATCGGCAAAAAAGGCGCCGATATTGAAGGTCTGCGCAAGAAGCTGTCTGCGTTCACTGACAGCGAGCTGCACCTCAACATCCTTGAGGTCCGCAAGCCCGAACTGGACGCTGCACTGGTTGGCGAGTCCATCGCCCAGCAGCTGGAACGTCGTGTGTCCTTCCGTCGCGCTATGAAGCGCTCGGTACAGAACGCAATGCGTATGGGTGCCTTGGGTATCCGTGTGAACCTCGCTGGCCGCCTTGGTGGCGCCGAGATCGCCCGGACCGAATGGTACCGTGAAGGCCGCGTGCCTTTGCACACCCTGCGTGCCGACATCGATTACGCACACGTTGAAGCGATGACTGCCTATGGCATCATCGGGATCAAAACCTGGATCTTCAAAGGCGAGATCATGGAACACGATCCACAAGCGCGTGACCGTAAGCAACAGGAACTCCAAGACGGCCCAACACCTCGCGGTGCTGGCGGTCGTCGCTAAGGGGGGCGTGAACAATGCTACAACCAAAGCGTACTAAATTCCGCAAGATGCACAAAGGCCGCATCCACGGTGAAGCAAAGGGCGGGACAGACCTGAACTTTGGCACTTACGGTCTTAAGGCAACTGAACCTGAGCGTATCACTGCACGCCAGATCGAAGCTGCCCGTCGTGCCATGACGCGTCACATGAAACGTCAAGGCCGTGTCTGGATCCGTATTTTCCCAGACTTGCCAGTGACCTCCAAGCCTATCGAAGTTCGTATGGGTAAGGGTAAAGGGTCCGTGGACTTTTGGGCATGTAAGGTCAAACCTGGCCGTATGATGTTCGAGATTGACGGTGTGGCCGAGCCAATCGCCCGTGAGGCCCTGCGCCTTGCTGCGATGAAGCTGCCGATCAAAACACGGGTTGTTGTCCGCGAGGATTGGTAACCCCGTTGCGCATTAGCGCGACGTCGTTGAGATAAAGAAGCCCCCGCTGAGAAATCGGCGGGGGCTTTTCTATCGATAGAGCCACATTTACATATGTGGTGTATTTGTGGAAAAATGAACTGCATATTGTGGTCGCGAGGGTTTGATGCGCTACTAACAGGATATTTAGATTGATCCCCCAGAAATAGTATCCGACTATCAAGTGAGCAGAGCAGAGACGACGATCTTTATAAGGAGAAGTCTGTCTTGGAACTGTACAACATCATACAAGATGCCGAACTGAAGGTGCTGTTTGCGTCTGGCAACGGTAGCGGAGCCTTCCTGCTTGCTTTTATTTGCTTGGCAGCAATCGCTCGAATGAAAGATGTCGATGGATCGCTAAGGCATCTCGCTGCTTTAGCGTGGTTGAAGTTTTCAAAGAAGTAGTTGAACTCAACCGAGTGACTCTCTCATCGCTTTTACTTCGCAAAAGCAACTGCAGCGCACGCGTCTCTTCCCGTTACGCCCAAGCATAGTTGAAAGAGACGGAAATCCGATCATCCTCAGACATATTCATCGGCACCTCATGCCGCAGGAAGCTTTCCCACAGCAGCACGTCGCCAACCACTGGCTTCACATAGATGAACTGCCGCATCTCCTCGCGCGCATCTTTCAGGCGGGTCGGGGCGGCCATCATCATTTGCGATCTCGGGTCCTCTAGCTTCAACGCCGACGCACCTTCCGGCATGGCCACATAGGTGGTGCCGGAAATGACCGAATGCGGGTGAATATGGGACGTGTGGATGCCGCCTTGGGGCAGGATGTTGATCCAGATGTCCTCCAGCTTCAATTCGCGCCCGTCTAGGTCCAACTGCAAATCCACTGCGAACTCCGCCACGTGCTTGTCCAGCGCATCCACCACTTCCTTAAAGATGGGGGAGCGCCACGGCAGGTCCGTCAGCGATGCGTAGCTGGTGTAGCCGGCAAATGCGTTTCCCTCGCACCAATCCTGACCAGCCTCGTCATCCTCGGCGGTGCCAAGGCATTCATCCTCCAGCTCCTCCGGATCAATAGGGTTACCATGATCGGCAAGGCGGGCTTGATAGAGGCGGGTCACGAAGAGGGATTTGATGTTTGACATATCGACGTGATACCGCAGCCAAACACGCAAGTAAGCCCCTATTTTACAGATATACGCGACAAGAGTGTGGCGGGGGTTGCAATATATCGGGCAGGGGTCTAAAGCCACGTTTCATCATGAACTCCATTGGAATCAGGGTGACCCTCTTGGGGGCCCTCCGGTGTATGAAAAAAGGAAACGGCTATGAACGCCAGCGAGCTTCGCGAGAAGACTGCTGACCAGCTCAACGAAGAGCTTGTCGCACTGAAAAAGGAAGCCTTTAACTTGCGCTTCCAACAGGCCACCGGCCAACTTGAAAACACTGCACGCATGCGCGACGTCAAACGCGGTGCCGCACGTGTGAAAACAATTCTGAACGAAAAAGCGAAAGCTGCAGCTGGGGAGGCTAACTAATGCCTAAGCGTATCCTGAACGGTGTCGTCACCAGCAACCAAAACGAGCAAACTGTAACAGTTTCCGTTGAACGCCGCTTCCGTCACCCTGTTCTGAAGAAGACGATCCGTAAGTCCAAGAAGTACCGGGCTCACGACGAGAAGAACACGTTTAACGTGGGTGATCTGGTTCGCATTCAAGAATGTGCGCCGAAATCCAAAACCAAGCGTTGGGAAGTTATTCTCGCTGAGGCGTGAAACTTTTCTAATTAATTCGAAACCCTGGGGCCTAAGGTTAGGTCCCCAAAGGTCGGGAGACATCAAATGATCCAGATGCAGACCAACCTGGATGTAGCTGACAACAGCGGCGCTCGCCGTGTTCAGTGCATCAAGGTTTTGGGTGGTTCCAAGCGTAAATACGCATCCGTCGGCGACATTATTGTCGTGTCGGTTAAGGAAGCCATCCCACGCGGCCGCGTGAAAAAAGGCGACGTCCGTAAGGCTGTCGTTGTACGCACCGCCAAAGAAGTACGTCGCGACGATGGCACCGCCATCCGCTTCGACCGCAACGCAGCTGTTATTCTGAATAACAACAACGAGCCAGTCGGCACCCGTATCTTCGGCCCGGTTGTTCGCGAACTGCGCGGCAAGAACTTCATGAAAATCATCTCGCTCGCCCCGGAGGTGCTGTGATATGGCTGCTAAACTGAAAAAGGGCGACAAGATCGTCGTGCTGGCTGGCAAAGACAAAGGCAAAGAAGGCACCATCGCCTCCGTTGACCCCAAATCCGGCAAAGCCATCGTGGAAGGCGTCAACGTCGCCATCCGTCACGTGAAGCAAAGCCAGAACAACCAAGGTGGCCGCGTGCCACAGGCGATGCCGATCCAACTGAGCAACCTGTCCTTGATCGACGCCAACGGCAAACCTACCCGCGTAGGTTTCAAAATGGACGGCGACAAGAAGGTACGCTTTGCCAAGACAACAGGGGACGTGATCTGATGCTTGACGATGCAAAATACACCCCGCGCCTGAAGTCTGCTTATGTCGACACGATCCGTGCCGCCATGAAAGAAGAGTTCGGTTACAAAAATGACATGCAGATCCCGCGTCTGGACAAAATCGTCCTGAACATCGGGGCTGGTCGTGCGGCCGTGAAAGACAGCAAGAAGCCTGCGGGCGCTGCTGCCGATCTGACCGCAATCGCAGGCCAAAAAGCCATGGTCACCCGTGCCAAGCAATCCATCGCCGGCTTCCGCCTGCGTGAAGATATGCCTGTCGGTGCCAAGGTAACCCTGCGCGGCGAGCGTATGTACGAATTCCTTGACCGCCTGATCACCATCGCAATGCCTCGTATCCGCGACTTCCGCGGCGTATCTGGCAAGTCGTTCGATGGCCGTGGCAACTACGCCATGGGCATGAAGGAGCACATCGTGTTCCCAGAGATCGACTTTGACAAGATCGATGAAGCCTGGGGCATGGATATCGTAATCTGCACGACCGCCGACACCGATGCTGAAGCAAAGAGCCTGTTGAAAGCTTTCAACATGCCTTTCAACAGCTGATCCGCGGGAAGGAATAGAACATGGCTAAAAAAGCAATGATCGAACGCGAGAAGAAGCGCGAAAAGCTGGTGAAGAAATACGCCGCTAAACGTGCAGCTCTGCTTGCAATCGCAAACGACCAAGAGAAACCAATGGAAGAGCGTTTCAAAGCGCGTCTGAAACTGGCTGAACTGCCGCGCAACAGCTCGGCTACTCGTTTGCATAACCGCTGCCAACTGACGGGCCGTCCTCACGCTTACTACCGTAAGCTGAAGATTTCCCGGATCATGTTGCGGGACTTGGGCTCTGCTGGCCTGATCCCCGGCATGGTTAAGTCCAGCTGGTAAGGAGGGCATTAGATTATGAACGATCCTATCGCAGATATGCTCACACGCATTCGCAACTCGCAGCTGCGCGGCAAAGCAACCGTCGAGACCCCCGCTTCCAAAATCCGTGCTTGGGTTTTGGACGTGTTGGCCGACGAGGGCTACATCCGTGGCTACGAAGCGACGACGGGCAAAGACGGTCACCCGGCTTTGAACATCGAGCTGAAATATTACGAAGGCACTCCTGTCATTCGCGAACTGAAGCGGGTCTCCAAGCCCGGTCGTCGCGTTTACGTGGGTTCCAAAGACATTCCAGTCGTCCGTCAGGGCCTGGGTGTGTCGATTGTCAGCACGCCTCGCGGTGTGATGTCGGACGCAAATGCTCGCAGCCAGAATATCGGCGGCGAAGTGCTTTGCACGGTATTCTAAGGAGCGCCAGTTATGTCTCGTATTGGTAAAAAACCAGTCGATCTGCCCTCCGGCGTGACCGCGTCCGTCTCTGGCCAGACCATCGAAGTTAAGGGCCCCAAGGGCGTCCGTTCCTTCAAAGCAACTGACGGTGTGACCCTCTCGGTTGAGGACAACATTGTTACGATCACGCCACGCGGGTCGTCCAAGCGCGCGCGCCAGCAGTGGGGCATGAGCCGCACGATGGTCGCGAACTTGATCACCGGTGTGACCGACGGCTTCAAGAAAGAGCTTGAAATTCAAGGTGTGGGTTACCGCGCCGCGATGGAAGGCAACAACCTGAAACTGAACCTCGGTTTGTCGCATGACGTTGTTTATGAAGTGCCTGAGGGTGTGACGGTAGCGGCTCCAAAGCCCACCGAGATCACCGTCGAGGGGATCGACGAGCAGGTTGTCGGCCAAGTGGCTGCCAACATCCGCGCGTGGCGTAAGCCGGAGCCTTACAAAGGCAAGGGCATCCGCTACAAAGGCGAGTTCGTCTTCCGCAAAGAAGGGAAGAAGAAGTAATGGCTAATAGCAAACGTGATCTGTTCATCAAACGCCGCCTGCGCGTTCGGAACAAACTTCGCAAGGTAAACGCCGGACGCGCGCGTCTGTCGGTTCACCGCTCCAACAAGAACATCAGCGTTCAGCTGATTGATGATGTAAACGGCGTAACGCTGGCCTCGGCGTCTTCTCTCGAGAAGGATCTGGGCATCGTTGGCAAGAACAACATCGAAGCTGCAACCAAAGTCGGTGCCGCAATCGCGGAACGCGCCAAAAAAGCTGGCGTGTCTACAGCCTACTTTGACCGCGGTGGTTTCCTCTTCCACGGTAAAGTGAAGGCCTTGGCCGAAGCTGCCCGTGAAGGCGGTTTGAAAATCTAAGTCTTTGGGCGCGCCTTCGGGGGCGCCCATTTTTGCAGGCCTACGGGCCTCGATGATCGGGGGGCATATGCCCACTGCGATTGAGAATAAACGGCGCTAAGGCGCAGAAATTAAAGGATTTGCCCAATGGCAAGAGAACCAGGAAATCGCGGTCGCCGCGATCGGGACGAGACCCCCGAATTTGCAGATCGCCTAGTCGCGATCAACCGCGTATCCAAAACCGTTAAGGGTGGTAAGCGCTTTGGCTTCGCCGCACTTGTCGTTGTTGGCGACCAAAAAGGCCGCGTCGGCTTCGGTAAAGGCAAAGCGAAAGAGGTCCCAGAGGCCATCCGCAAAGCCACCGAGCAAGCCAAGCGCCAAATGATCCGCGTTCCACTGCGCGAAGGCCGTACGCTGCACCACGATGTCGCTGGCCGTCACGGTGCTGGTAAAGTTGTGATGCGCACTGCACCACAAGGTACCGGTATCATTGCTGGTGGTCCAATGCGTGCTGTTTTCGAAATGCTCGGCGTCCAGGACGTTGTTGCAAAATCTATCGGCTCGCAAAATCCTTACAACATGATCCGTGCTACTTTGAACGGTCTCGTGAACGAAGCTTCCCCTCGTATGGTGGCGCAGCGTCGTGGTAAGAAAGTTGCTGACATCCTGCGCTCCGACGACGGCCCCAAGGTCGATGGCGAGCAAGCCCCAGTTGTAACGGAGGCCTAAGACATGGCTAAAACTATCGTTGTAAAACAGATTGGCTCGCCAATCCGTCGCCCCGCCAAACAGCGTGCTACGCTGGTCGGTTTGGGCCTGAACAAGATGCACAAAACACGCGAGCTGGAAGACACACCTTCCATCCGCGGCATGGTCGCGAAAATCTCGCACATGGTCGAGATCATCGAAGAAAAGGGCTAAGCCTCGCGCCTAGCACTTCGACAGTCTAAGAATTGAAACGCCTCGCTGAAAAGCGGGGCGTTTTTTAATTTCGTTACAGGGGCTTACCGGTGAATCGAACAGATCAGAAAGAATTCGTAAATGGTCCGGTATGGCGATCACTGAAAAAATCGATGATAGGTGCGTGTATTCCAATAATAGTGGGAGCAACTGAAAGTAGAAAAATACTGACTCAAGGCACAGTAACAATATGTGTTACTGGGGATGCTATCTTCGGCATTACCGCAGCACATGTTGTGCGTGGCGTGGATGACTTGGCAGCAACTGAAGGCGTATCAATTTATATTAACAAAAGCCGTTTTAAGAAACTGCCTGTCATCGACATTAATGATCAGCAGGACATCGCGACAATCGAGTTGGATCGGAATTGCCTTGTTGGAATTGACTTCCTAAAAGCTTCATGGCCTGCGCAAGAAAACTATGAAGGTCCAATCCTCATGTGTGGGTATCCGGCCCAAACGACTATCGATCAGTTAGACCACTTTGAATACCAACTATTCCATATGATTGGAAATACGCAGTCTTCCACCCATGAAAGGCTGTTTGCTGAAGTCGGCGACCTGCTTGCCCCGGATGGTGCGATTTGTCAGGCGAGTACTCTAGACCTAGGTGGTGCAAGTGGCGGGCCAATATTTTCTGTGTTTGAAGCGAGACCGAAAACACTTGGGATTGCATTATGTGGGATAATTACTGAGGCACATGCGCTGACTTCGAGAGTTGTAGGCGCTCGAATTGATACGATTAGCAGTACCGGTAAAATTAGTCGTCGCTTCGGTGTATTTTGAATATATCTGAGACGACTTCGCCAGATCATTCACACCCCTTGCCACACCCCACGCTCTCCCCTAAACACCCCCGGTGGGCATACGGCCCATAGAATCAACAAGAAACGCCGCGTTTGGTCCATTTCGCTTCGAGGACCCTTCCGGCAATAGGAGAAGCGATATGAAACTGCACGAATTGCACGACAATCCAGGTGCCACCAAAACCAAAAAGCGCGTGGGCCGTGGCCCGGGCTCTGGCAAAGGTAAAATGGCTGGCCGTGGTATCAAAGGTCAAAAGTCCCGCTCGGGTGTTGCCCTGAACGGCTACGAAGGTGGCCAAATGCCACTTTACATGCGTTTGCCAAAACGCGGCTTCAACTCGCGGAACAAGAAATCCTTCGCAGTTGTGAACCTCGGCATGATCCAGAAATTCATCGACGCCAAGAAACTCGACGCCAAAGGCGACATCACCGAAGACACGCTGATCGAAGCGGGTCTGGTGCGTCGCAAGCTGGATGGCGTTCGCATTCTGGCCAAAGGTGACATCACATCCAAAGTGACTTTGACTGTTACTGGCGCTTCCAAAACGGCTGTTGAAGCCGTTGAAAAGGCCGGCGGCAAGCTCAACACCGCAGCGGCTGCTGAATAAGCCTTGTGAGAGGCCATTGCGCCTCTTACATACCTCTTAAGTTTTCCAGCGCCGCGACGGGGAGCCCCGTTCGCGGCGCTGTGCATATCTAGACAGGGATACCCAAGCACATGGCTTCAGCCGCCGAGCAAATGGCACAAAACATGAGCTGGTCCGCCTTCGGGAAGGCCACCGAGTTACGCCAACGCATTCTCTTCGCCATCGGTCTGCTGATCGTCTACCGTCTTGGCACCTATATTCCCGTTCCGGGCATCGACGGCGACGCCTTGCGCCAGTTTGTCGAGCAAGCCCAGCAAGGCATTGGCGGCGTGCTGAACATGTTCACAGGCGGCGCGATTGGCCGCATGGGCCTGTTTGCGCTTGGGATCATGCCCTATATCTCGGCCTCTATCATTGTGCAGTTGATGACCGCCATGGTCCCGCAACTGGAGCAGTTGAAGAAAGAAGGCGAGCAGGGCCGCAAGAAGATCAACCAATACACCCGCTACGGCACGGTGTTTCTGGCGACCTTGCAGGCCTACGGGCTGTCGGCCGGGCTTGAAAGCTCCGGCCTCGCGACCGATCCGGGGCTGTATTTCCGTGCGGGCGCTGTCGTGACCCTTGTGGGCGGCACCATGTTCCTGATGTGGCTGGGCGAGCAGATCACCCAACGCGGCATCGGCAACGGTATCTCCTTGATCATTTTTGTCGGCATCATCGCCGAAATCCCCGCCGCCTTGGCGCAGTTCTTTGCGCAGGGGCGTTCGGGTTCCATTTCACCTGTGGTGATCGTGGGCGTGTTGCTGGTGGTCGTAGCGACCATCATGTTCGTGGTCTTCATGGAGCGCGCCCTGCGCAAGATCCATATCCAATACCCACGCCGCCAAGTCGGCATGAAGGTGTATGACGGCGGCTCCTCGCACCTGCCGGTCAAGGTGAACCCCGCGGGCGTTATCCCTGCGATCTTCGCCTCGTCATTGCTGCTGCTGCCGACGACGTTCTCCACGTTCTCTGGCGCGCAGACCAGCGAGTTCATGGCAACCGTTCTGGCGCTTTTTGGCTCTGGCCAACCGCTGAACCTGCTGTTCTTTACCGTGATGATCGTGTTCTTCGCGTATTTCTACACCTTCAACGTGGCCTTCAAGCCGGACGAAGTTGCCGAGAACCTGAAATCGCAGAACGGCTTCATTCCGGGCATCCGCCCCGGTGAGCGCACCGCCGAATATCTGGAATATGTGGTGAACCGCATTCTTGTCGTTGGCGCTGCCTATCTGGCTGCCGTTTGTTTGCTGCCGGAAATTTTGCGCAGCCAGCTGGCGATCCCGTTCTACTTTGGCGGCACCTCGGTGCTGATCGTGGTGTCGGTAACCATGGACACCATCCAGCAGGTTCAATCACACATGCTGGCGCACCAGTATGAAGGCCTGATCGAGAAGTCCCAGCTGCGCGGCAAGAAGCGCGGTGGGAAAACCAAATCGAAGGGGCCATCGCGTCGATGAACATCATTCTGCTTGGACCGCCTGGCGCGGGGAAGGGCACGCAAGCCCGCAAATTGGTCGCGGAACGCGGCATGGTGCAACTGTCCACCGGTGACATGCTGCGCGAGGCGAAAAGCTCCGGCACTGCGATGGGCAACAAGGTTGCAGCGATCATGGATGCGGGCCAGCTGGTCACAGACGAGATCGTCATCGGGCTGATTGAAGAAAAGCTGGAAGGCGACCACGCAGGCGGGTTCATCTTTGACGGGTTCCCACGCACGTTGCCTCAGGCGGATGCATTGGGCGCGTTGCTGGAAAAGCATGGCAGCACGCTGGACGCTGTGATTGAGATGCAGGTGGATGACGATGCGCTGGTCGCACGGATCACCGCGCGCTCGACCTGCGGGATGTGTGGCGAGGTTTATAATGACCAGACCAAACCGATCCCTGCCGATGGTAAATGTTCCAACTGCGGCGGCACCGACTTCAAACGCCGCGCGGATGACAACGAAGAAAGCCTGCGCACGCGGCTGATGGAATATTACAAAAAGACATCCCCGCTGATTGGCTACTACTACGTCAAGGGTGACCTGAGTTCGATTAACGGGCTGGGTGAAATCAACGTGGTGGCGAAGGCCATTTCGGGGGTTTTGGACAGCTAGACCCGACGGCAGGGCGGGGGGCTCTTGACCATATGTTAAAAACCTCCTAAGCCGCACCATCCCTCAGGGGAATCGCACCACGGCCTAGCTAGCTGACACGGTGTTGACCATATCCAAGCCAAGCCCGCAGGTTCTGAAAAACCTTCGGGCTTACGTTGTGAAAAAAGGTTCCGGAGCTACGGAACCGCGACTGAAAAAGGAATTGCCACTTGGCACGTATTTCCGGCGTTAACCTGCCCGACGCGAAGCGCGTCCCCATCGCACTGACATACATTACCGGCATCGGCCACACCTCCGCGAAAGCGATTTGTGAAGCGATCGGTATCGACGTATCTCGCCGCATGAATGATCTCTCGGATGCCGAGATTCTGAAAATTCGTGAGTATATCGACGAGCACTATGACGTCGAAGGCGACCTGCGTCGCGAGACCACCATGAACATCAAACGCTTGATGGATCTGGGTTGCTACCGTGGCCTGCGCCACCGTCGTAACCTCCCTGTTCGCGGTCAACGGACCCACACGAACGCACGCACCCGCAAAGGCCCTGCTAAGGCCATTGCCGGCAAGAAGAAGTAAGGGGAGATCTGATCCATGGCACGTGAAAAAGTACGCACCAAGAAGAAGGTCCGCAAGAACATCGCCGCCGGCGTTGCGCATGTGAATTCTTCGTTCAACAACACCAAAATCCTGATCTCTGACGTTCAGGGCAACGCTATCGCATGGTCCTCTTCGGGGACTTGTGGCTTCAAAGGCTCGCGTAAATCGACGCCTTATGCTGCCCAGATGGCTGCCGAAGACGCAGGCCGTAAGGCGCAGGAACACGGCGTGAAAACGCTGGAAGTCGAAGTTCAAGGCCCCGGCTCCGGACGTGAGTCCGCGCTGCGTGCGCTGGCTGCTGCTGGCTTCCAGATCTCGTCCATCCGCGACGTGACGCCAATGGCACACAACGGCTGCCGCCCACCAAAGCGCCGCCGCGTCTAAGTTACGATTTCTATCGCGCGGTCCCCGTCCACGGTTTGGGCGGGGTCCGTGTTTGTCATTTCACCCTCGAGTGGCCCCGGATTTGGACATGATCTGCGGCCGAGCATGGAGGCGACACACATGATCCATAAAAATTGGCAAGAGCTGATCAAGCCCACCCAACTGGACGTAAAGCCCGGCAACGATCCTGCACGCAAAGCAACTGTGATTGCCGAGCCGCTGGAGCGTGGCTTTGGCCTGACCATGGGCAACGCCCTGCGTCGCGTCCTGATGAGCTCGCTGCAAGGTGCGGCGATCACGTCTGTTCAGATCGACAACGTGCTGCACGAGTTCTCCTCGATTGCTGGTGTGCGCGAAGACGTGACGGATGTAGTCTTGAACCTCAAAGGCGTGGCAATCCGCATGGAAGTCGAAGGGCCAAAGCGCTTGTCGGTTTCCGCGAAGGGCCCTGCAATCGTGACCGCTGGCGACATCTCTGATTCCGCTGGTATCGAGGTCCTGAACCGCGACCACGTGATCTGCCACCTCGATGACGGCGCAGAGCTGTTCATGGAGCTGACGGTGAACACAGGTAAGGGCTATGTCTCGGCAGAGAAGAACAAGCCGGAAGACGCGCCAATCGGTCTGATCCCGATCGACGCTATCTTCTCGCCCGTCAAAAAAGTTTCGTATGACGTGCAGCCGACCCGCGAAGGTCAGGTGCTGGATTATGACAAGCTGACGATGAAGATCGAGACCGACGGCTCCCTGACACCTGACGATGCAGTGGCTTACGCCGCGCGCATCATGCAGGACCAGCTGGGCATCTTCGTCAACTTCGACGAGCCAGAGTCGGCCCGTGCGCAGGACGACGAGGACGAGCTTGAGTTCAACCCGCTTCTGCTGAAGAAAGTGGACGAGCTGGAACTTTCCGTGCGCTCTGCAAACTGCCTGAAGAACGACAACATCGTCTACATTGGCGATCTGATCCAGAAAACCGAAGCCGAGATGCTCCGCACCCCGAACTTCGGTCGCAAATCCCTCAACGAGATCAAAGAAGTGCTGTCTGGCATGGGCTTGCACCTCGGGATGGACATCGTGGATTGGCCGCCAGAGAACATCGAAGATCTTGCTAAGAAATTCGAAGACGCGTTCTAAATAATACTGTAGGGCGGGGGAAATCCCGCCTTACCGCTCCGCCCGGCGTGCCCGACAGAAGTCCGACGCAAAGCCGACGCGAAGCAGACCACGAAAATGCCGGCTTTATGACCGGGAAAATACTGGGCAATTCTGCCCCAACAGAGGTACCGACACGCATCGGCGACCCGTACAAAGTATAGACTGAAGGAACGATAAAATGCGCCACTCACGAGGCTACCGCCGCCTGAACCGTACACATGAACACCGCAAAGCGCTGTTCATTAACATGTGCGGCTCGCTCATCGAGCATGAGCAAATCAAAACAACCCTGCCGAAAGCCAAAGAGCTTCGCCCGATCATTGAGAAAATGATCACGCTGGCGAAACGCGGCGACCTGCATGCGCGCCGTCAGGCCGCTTCCAAGCTGGTTCAAGACAAAGACGTCGCCAAGCTGTTTGACGTTCTGGGCCCACGCTACAAAGACCGTCAAGGCGGCTATGTGCGTGTTATGAAAGCCGGATTCCGCTATGGCGACATGGCACCAATGGCGATCATCGAGTTCGTCGACCGCGACGTCTCTGCCAAGGGTGCTGCTGACAAAGCCCGCCTTGAGGCTGAAGACGCCGAATAAGGCGATTTTTCTGATAGATTTGGAAGGCCCCGCCCGTGATCGGCGGGGCTTTTCACGTTTTGGTCATTGGCTCGACATGGCCCGCGCGTCGGCATAGTTTTCGGACAAACAAAAAGACCTATGAGGCAGCAAAATTCTTAGACGATCGTTTCTTCTTATGTCCGGCGCCAGCCTGACACTTAGTGCCTGCGGCACGCCCTATCCTGACGGCCCACCACAGGCCAGCAAGGCCGAGGTGGACGCCTTGGCGGCGAGTATCGCCGCGCTTGGGGCCCATGTTGACCCCGTTGAGGCAGCGCGTGCGGCCCGGATTGCCTATGATTATCCGCTGCAATTGGCGCAGCAGTACCGGATCACCGATACCCCGCTGGCCCATAACCGCAAGGTCAACCGTGGGCAGCGCCCGCGCGGGCTGTGCTGGCACTGGGCCGAGGACTTGCAGGCGCGGCTGGCGCAAGAGCAGTTCAAGACGCTGGACCTGCACCGCGCGATTGCCAACGGGCTGAACCCGATCCTGATTTCGCACAGCACCGTGCTGATCTCGGCCAAGGGTGACGACATGTATGACGCCATCGTGCTGGACCCGTGGCGCGACGGGGGGCGGCTGTTCTGGAGCAAGACCCGCGAGGACAAGCGCTACAACTGGTATCCGCGACTGGAGATACTGGCGGAGCGGCGCAGGCGGCGGCTCGCTTACGAGGGAAACCTGTAAGCGCATTGAATTCCCGTGGCTGCGGCGGCATATCAGAGGGACGCACCACAGAGGGACATCCGATGCGACTGATTTTGCCCGTTCTCGCCGCCCTTGCCTTTGCCCTGCCAGCGACCGCCGAGGTGAAGGTGCCTCAAAACCAGACCGAGATCAGCCTGAGCTTTGCGCCGCTGGTCAAGGAAGCCGCGCCTGCGGTGGTTAACATCTTCGCCAACCGCGTGGTGCAGCAGTCGGAAAGCCCGTTTCGCGGCAACCCCATGTTCGAGGACCTGTTTCGCGGGTTCGGACTGTCACGGCCACGGGTTCAGAACTCGCTTGGGTCGGGGGTGATCGTCTCGGAAGACGGTGTCGTGGTGTCGAATTACCATGTGGTCGGCATGGCGACGGAAATCCGCGTGGTTTTGACCGACCGGCGCGAGTTCGAGGCGGAAATATTGCTAGCGGATCAAGACAGTGATTTGGCGATTCTGAAGATCGACGCGGATACCCCGCTGCCGCATCTGGACTTCCGCGACAGCGACGAGGTCGAGGTGGGAGAGTTGGCGCTGGCCATCGGCAACCCGTTCGGGATCGGGCAGACCGTGACCTCCGGCATCGTGTCGGGGCTGGCGCGGTCGGGTACGGCGACCGGCAACGCGCGCGGGTACTACTTGCAGACGGATGCGGCGATCAATCCGGGTAATTCCGGCGGCGCTTTGATTGACGTGAGTGGGCGGCTAATCGGAATTAATACGTCAATCCTGACACGCTCCGGCGGCTCGAACGGGGTGGGGTTCGCCATCCCCGCCAATCTGGTCGCGCGCTATGTCGATCAGGCGCGTGCGGGCAATGACAGTTTCACGCAGGCTTGGGCGGGGATATTCGGACAGGCCGTGGATTACTCGCTGGCCGAAGGGTTCGGGTTAAGCGTGCCGGAGGGCGTGGTGATTTCCTCCATGCATCCGGTCAGCCCGTTTGCGGAGGCCGGTTTGGCCTTGGGCGACATCGTGTTGTCGGTCGACGGACAACCGGTGAACTCGCCACCGGAGATGCTGTTTCGCATGTCGGTGCGGTCTGTGGGCGACAGCATCACGGTAGAGTATTTGTCGGATGGCGAGGTCAGGGAGGCCGAAGTCGCCTTGATCGAAGCACCCGACACGCCACCGCGTGACGCGCGGGTGGTTCAGGATGGTACCTTGGCGGGATTGGCCGTGGCCAATATCAATCCTGCGGTGCAGTCGGAGTTGAACCTGCCGACCGCCATGTCGGAAGGCGTGGTCGTGACGGATGTGTCGGGGCCATTGGCCCGTGTCGGCCTGCGAGCGGGTGACGTTTTGCTGGAGATCAACGGCGAGGCGGTCGTGACCACGGCAGATGTGGAGGATATCTCGGACATGCGATCGCGCAACTGGCGGATCGACGGCCTGCGCGGTGGGCAGAGGTTCTCCTACAGGTTTCGCATCTGATGCCCGACCTGTTTGATACGGGCGCGAAAGAGCCGTCGAAGATGCAGCCCTTGGCGGATCGTTTGCGGCCCAAAACGCTGGGCGAGGTGATCGGGCAGGAACAGGTGTTGGGGCCGGACAGCCCGCTTGGGGTGATGCTGGCATCGGGCGCTTTGTCTTCGCTGATTTTCTGGGGGCCGCCGGGGGTGGGCAAGACCACGATTGCGCGGCTGCTCGCGGATGAAACCGATCTGCATTTCGTGCAGATCAGCGCGATTTTTACCGGCGTGCCGGACCTGAAAAAGATATTCGAGGCCGCGCGGATGCGCCGCGACAACGGGCAGGGAACGCTGCTGTTTGTCGACGAGATTCACCGTTTCAACAAGGCGCAGCAGGACGGGTTTCTGCCCTACATGGAGGACGGCACCATCCTTCTGGTGGGGGCCACGACCGAGAACCCGTCATTCGAGTTGAACGCCGCTGTGCTGTCACGGGCGCAGGTGTTGGTGCTGACGCGTCTGTCGCTGGTTGATCTGGAACGGCTGGCGCAGCGCGCGGAGAAAGACCTTGGGCGCGGGCTGCCTTTGGACCCCGACGCGCGGGCGGCGTTGCTGGAGATGGCGGATGGCGACGGACGGTCACTTCTGAACCTGATCGAGCAGGTGAGCGCGTGGAAGATCGACGGCAAGCTGGACACGGAAAGTCTGGGCAAGCGGCTGATGCGCCGCGCGGCGCAATACGACAAGTCGGGGGACAGCCATTACAACCTGATCTCGGCCTTGCATAAATCGGTGCGCGGGTCTGACCCTGATGCGGCGCTTTACTGGTTCGCGCGGATGCTGACGGGGGGCGAAGACCCGCGCTATCTGGCGCGGCGGATCACGCGCATGGCGGTGGAGGATATCGGGCTGGCCGACACCCACGCGCACCGCGTTTGTCTGGATGCTTGGGAGACGTATGAGAGGCTCGGTTCGCCCGAAGGGGAATTGGCTCTTGCGCAGGCGGTGACGTATCTGGCGTTGGCCCCGAAATCGAACGCGGGCTATGCGGCCTACAAAAACGCGATGGCGGCTGCGAAGAAAACCGGCTCGGAGCCGCCGCCGAAGCATATCCTGAACGCGCCGACCAAGCTGATGAAAGATCAGGGGTACGGCGACGGCTATGCCTATGATCACGACGCGGAAGATGGCTTTTCGGGGCAGAACTATTTCCCCGAGACGATGAAGCGTGGCGTTTACTACAATCCGGTGGAGCGCGGGTTCGAGCGGGAGTTGAAGCGGCGGTTGGACTATTTCACCAAGCTGCGGGCGAAACGCTGAACTTGACTCTGCGCCGCGCAGGGCAGAGAGAACGCGCATGTTTTATACCACTCTTCAGGTTGCCCTTGGCGGGGCCATCGGGGCCGCGTTGCGGTTCCTCGCGGGCGTTGGCATCTTCAAGCTGACTGCGCCGGGGTTTCCGCTGGGCGTACTGTCGGTGAACATCGTTGGCAGCTTTGCCATGGGCGTATTCGTGGTATTCGCGGCCAAGACGTCGAACACGCATCTCAGCCCCTTTGTGATGACGGGCATCTTGGGCGGCTTCACCACGTTTTCAGCCTTTTCCCTAGAGGCATATACCCTATTTGAGCGTGGCCAGACGGGCGCTGCCGGTCTATACGTGCTGGCTTCCGTAATCCTGTCCATCGCCGGACTGATCGCAGGCGTGATGATCGCCAGAGGACTATTCGCATGAGCAAGGTTCAGACCCTTAGAGTTGGCCCCGACGAGGCAGAGCAGCGGCTGGACCGCTGGTTCCGCAAGCAATTCCCGCATGTGCCGCAGGGCCGCATCGAGAAGATGTGCCGCAAGGGCGAAATCCGCGTCGATGGCGGACGGGTGAAATCGAACACCCGTGTGGGGCCGGGACAGGAAGTACGTATTCCGCCACTGCCTACCGAGGAAGACATGGAGGCGCAAACGCGGATGCCGCATGTGTCCAAAGCAGATGCGGAGATGATCCGCGGCTGCGTTATCTACAAGGATGACCACATCATCGCGCTGAACAAGCCTGCTGGGTTGGCGGTGCAGGGTGGCTCGAAAACCACGCGGCATGTGGACGGCATGGCGGCGGCGCTGAGCTTTGATCGCCATGATACGCCGAAGCTGGTGCACCGCTTGGACAAGGACACATCCGGCGTGCTGGTTCTGGCTCGGACGCCTGCAATGGCGACGGCGCTGACTGCGGCGTTCCGGCATCACGGTACGCGCAAGATTTACTGGGCGATGGTTGCGGGCGTGCCTTATCCGAAGATCGGGACGATCAAATACGGGCTGGTAAAGGCTCCGGGCCATGGCAAGGGCGGCGAGGGCGAGAAGATGCACTGCGTCCACCCGCGCGAAGTGGCCAACACTCCCGGTGCCAAGCGGGCGCAAACGGATTACGCGACGCTGTGTTTTCTTGGGCAGCGGGCGGCTTGGATGGCCTTGGTGCCGATCACCGGCCGCACCCACCAGTTGCGGGCGCATATGGCCGAGATGGGGCATCCGATTGTGGGCGACGGCAAATATGGCGGCTCAGGTCAGGAGAACATGGGCGACGGCTGGGGCTCTCAGCTGGGCGACGAGATCAGCAAGAAGCTGCATCTGCACGCGCGGTCTTTGGAGTTTGAGCATCCGGTGACGGGCAAGATGCTCCGCATCGAGGCGGAGTTGTCAGAGCATATGCAGCGGTCGTGGGATTTCCTTGGATGGCACGAGCGGGACGTGCCCAACGACCCGTTTGACGCGGATGAGCAATGGCAGAGCTGAAGCTGGTTGTCTTCGATGTCGACGGGACGTTGGTGGATAGTCAGGACGACATCGTCTCGGCCATGACCACGACGTTCGAGGCTATTGGCGAAGCGGTGCCGTCGCGGGCGGATATTCTGGGCATTGTCGGCTTGTCGTTGCACGCGGCGTTCGAGAAGCTTTCACCTGCCCTTTACCCCACTCATGGCGATGCGTTGGTGGAGGGGTACAAGACGTCGTTCATGACTTCGCGCAAGCTGCGTGACAGCACCGAGACAAGCCCGCTTTACCCCGGTGCTTTGGAGGCGATCGAGCGACTGCATGCACAGGACAATGTGCTGCTGGGGATCGCCACTGGCAAGTCGCGGCGAGGCTTGGACCACCTGTTGGATGCGCATGACCTGCGCCGCTTTTTCGTGACGACGCAGGTGGCGGATGACCATCCGTCGAAGCCGCACCCGTCGATGTTGGAGCGCTGCATGTATGACGCAGGGGTCGAGGCCGCGCATGCGGTGATGATTGGCGACACAAGTTACGATATGGACATGGCGGCGAATGCGTCGATGGCCTCGGTCGGAGTCAGTTGGGGCTATCACACGCCCGAAACACTTCGCCCACGCGCAAGGGCGCTAATTGACGATTACGCGGATTTGGATGCCGCCTTAACCGAAATTTGGAGTGAGGCGCGATGAGCGACTGGACCGCGAAACGCTTTTGGAAAACTGCGACTGCCGACAAAGTTGACGGGGGCTATGCCGTGCATCTGGATGGGCGTCCGGTCCGCACGCCGCTCAAGACACCAGTCGTCGTGCCGACGCAAGCGATGGCGGAGGCGATGCGCGCCGAATGGGACGCGCAGGATGAGAAGATTGATCCGTTGTCGATGCCTGTGACCCGCGCGGCGAACACGGCGCTTGATAAGGTGGCGACGCAGCATGCGGAAGTGGTCGACATGCTGGCGGCCTATGGCGACAGCGATCTGGTGTGCTACCGCGCGGAAAGTCCCGAAAGATTGGTGGCGCAGCAGGCGGCTGGATGGGATCCGTTGGTCGATTGGTCGGCCACCGAATTGGGTGCGCCGTTGAAATTGCGCATAGGTATTATGCACAAACCACAGGATCCCAAAACGCTGGCGGCTTTGCATGGGCACGTGGCAGATTTCGACGCGTTTCGCCTGACTGCATTTCACGATTTGGTGGCGATCACCGGCTCGCTTGTTCTTGGGTTGGCGATCACTCGTGGCAGGCTGGATTCGGGGCAAGCATGGGATTTGAGCCGAATCGATGAACAGTGGCAAATCGCGCAATGGGGCGTCGATGACGAGGCCGAGGCGCAGGCAGCACTGAAAAAGCGTGATTTGTTGCGCGCCGAGGCTTTCTATCGGTTATGCGCCTAAGATAGGGCCGATTTGGCCCTTATCGTAATGCTTTGCGTGGTTTTTTGAAAAAGCACGCTGTTTTCTTAGGAAAAAGCAGTGCTTAACCAAGGGTCAATCTGGCGTATTACCTTGACGTTTCAGTGTCGATTTGGCCTTATTCAGGCTCATCGAGGGGAGAAACCTCCCTTAGTATCGCTCCCGGCCTTCACTCGGCCGGAAAAACCATCCCGCAAAGGGGTGGACCATCAGGAAGAGGTTAACATGAAAAAATCCGTTTTTCTTGGCGCCCTGACCGTTGCCGGCATCATTGCTGGCGGCGCATCGGCAGCCACGCTTGACGAAGTTAAAGCACGCGGCAAACTGAACTGTGGCGTGACCACAGGCGTGCCCGGCTTCGCGGAGCCAGACGCTAGCGGCGTATGGCAAGGGTTCGACGTGGCTGTGTGCCGCGCTGTTGCGGCTGCCGTGCTGGGTGACGGCAACGCAGTGGAATTCGTTCCAACAACTGGTAAGACGCGCTTCACCGCGCTGGCTTCCGGCGAGATCGATCTTCTGGCTCGCAACACCACTTGGACTTTCTCCCGTGACGTTGATCTGAAGTTCGAATTCACTGGCGTTAACTACTATGACGGCCAAGGCTTCATGGTTCCAAAAGAGCTGGGCGTTGCATCCGCAAAAGACTTGGACGGCGCGACTGTTTGTATCCAGACCGGCACCACTACCGAGCTGAACCTGGCGGATTTCTTCCGCGCGAACAGCATCTCTTATGAGCCAGTTCCAATCGAAACCGGCGCCGAAGCTGTTCAGCAGTACATCGCTGGCGCTTGTGACGTTTACACGACTGACGCATCCGCTTTGGCTGCTCAGCGTGCGAATTTCGAAGATCCATCGGCGCACGTTCTGCTGCCAGAAATCGTATCCAAAGAGCCGCTTGGCCCGCTGGTACGTCATGGCGACAACGAATGGGCTGACATCGCACGTTGGACACTGAACGCACTGATCACAGCTGAAGAGCTGGGTGTGACTTCCGTGAACCTCGAAGAGCTGTCTGCTGGCACTGACAACCCGGAAATCAACCGTTTGTTGGGCACCGAAGGCGAACTGGGCTCCATGTTGGGTCTGGACGCTGGATGGGCGAAAGCTGCGTTGGGTGTTGCTGGTAACTACGGCGAAATCTTCGAGCAAAACATCGGCGCTGCGACCCCAATCGGTCTGGCCCGTGGCTTGAACGCTCAATGGACCGACGGCGGCCTGATCTACTCGCCACCGTTCCGGTAGGAACTTAAGGGAAGGGCGCGGTCAATCCGCGCCCTTTTCCTATCTGACCTAAAGACACTCCACAAAAGAGCTGGTAGCGCCGCACGCGCAAATGACGTGCATTGTTAAAGCACCGGCCAGAACAGGGAACGTCCCAGATGACGACATTAGCCGACCCCCACAAGGAGTCGTTCCGGCTTTCGATGCTGTTGAACGACACGCGCTACCGCTCTCTTACTTTTCAGTTCATCGCGCTCGTGGCCATTATCGCCACCATGGCCTTCATTGGCGGCAACCTTGTGCGCAATCTGGCGGAAGCCGGTTTGAACATCTCTTATGACTTCCTCGGCGCGCAGGCCGGATACGATATCAACCAGCGCCCGATTTCCTATGACAGCCAAGACACCCACGGTCGCGCCGCGATGGTCGGACTGCTGAATACGCTAATTGTTGCGTTTCTGGGGTGTATCACAGCGACCATCATCGGGGTTATAGCGGGCGTGCTGCGCTTGTCGCCGAACTGGTTGGTGCGCAAGATCATGGCGTTCTACGTCGAGATTTTCCGCAACGTGCCAGTGCTGATCTGGATCCTGATCATTTTCTCGATCATGATCAATGCCGCACCGGCTCCGAATGCCTTCCGTGGGGACGAACCAACTGCCTCCATGTGGCTTTTCGATTCCATTGCAGTCACCAACCGAGGTGTCTACTTGCCCAAACCGATTTGGGGTGCGGGGTCGTTGCTGGTGGTCGGGGTCTTTATCGCCTCGATTATCGGCATATTCCTGTTCCGTCGTTATGCGCGCAAACAGTTGTTTGACCACGGCAGGCTGATCCCGACCTTCTGGCCATCACTGGCATTATTCTTCATTCCGGTGATCCTGGCGCAGCTTGTTCTGGGCACGCCTGTCTCGCTGGAATATCCGGCCTTGAAAGGGTTCAACTTCCGAGGCGGCATCACCATATTGGGCTCCTTGATCGCCCTGTGGTTCGCACTGTCGATCTACACGGGGGCTTTCATCGCCGAGAACGTGCGCGCGGGCATCCTTGCGGTATCCAAAGGCCAAACCGAAGCTGCAGGGGCGCTAGGACTTCGTCCGGGCCGGATCATGAACCTGGTGGTTCTGCCACAAGCCCTGCGCGTCATCATTCCACCGTTGATTTCGCAATATCTCAACATCACCAAGAACTCCTCGCTCGCCATTGCGGTGGGCTACATGGATCTGACGGGCACGCTGGGTGGCATCACCTTGCTGCAAACCGGTCGCGCCATCGAGTCGGTGCTGTTGCTGATGTTGTTCTATCTCATCATCTCGTTGTCGATCTCGTTCATCATGAACATCTACAACAACACTATGAAACTGAAGGAGCGCTGATATGTCTGACACCCACGCTCAAACCGTCGCCTTCGTTCGAGAAACGCAAATTCCACCATCGGCCCCACCTGTCACCGAGGCCGGTGTGATTAAGTGGGTGCGAGAGAACCTGTTCTCTGGCGTCTTTAATACGGTCCTGACCCTGATAGCGTTCTATGTCGTGGCGCGGTTTGCGGTTTTCGTCTTCCCGTGGTTCTACAACGGCGTTTGGGAGGCTGCCAGCCGGAAGGAATGCATCGACATCTTGCGTGAAGCCGGTAAACAAACGGGTGCCTGTTTCGCGGTGCTGGTTGATCGCTGGGACCACTTGGTCTTCGGCTTCAAGTATCCACCTGATGGCTACTGGCGTATTTTGGTATCCTTCCTGCTATTGGTCGTGGCCGTAGCACCTGCGTTGTTCGCCAACTTGCCGCGCAAGATGCTGTTCTTTACGGCGCTTTATCCCTTCTTGGCTTTCTGGCTAATCTGGGGCGGCTCGCTTTGGTTGCCGGTTGCCATTTTGGGGCTGATTATCGCGACAATGCTGGTCTTTCGTTTGATTTCTTCACAGATTTCAGTGGATATTCGTAAGATCGTTTCCGCGGTTATAGGAGTGATCTGCGGGGCGGGCCTCGCGTATCTTTTGTATATCGGTGCGCAAGAGTTGGTGTTTATCGCCAACTCCGTCGGCACCGAAGGACTGATCTCGGGGATTGCCTATGGCGTGTTCTGGATCATGGCGATTTTCGCCTTCGTGTTCTGCGTTCCAATGGGCATCTTTGTCGGCTACGCCATCTACAACAGCTATGAGGATGGTGGTCTGGTGTCGATCGTGGCGTCACTCCTGTTCGGGTATCTGGCGTTTGTTTACTTGCTGGGCCCGATCTGGATGGCGCTGAATGCCGTGATCCCGATCGAGCTGCAAGCTGTCGCGTCGCGTGACATGGGGGGCTTCATGCTCAACATGTTGTTGGGTACGATCTGTGTGTCGCTCTCGATCCCGCTGGGCATCTTGCTCGCCCTTGGCCGCCAGTCACCTATGCCGCTGATTAAAGGCGTGTGCGTGGTGTTCATCGAGTTCATTCGCGGTGTGCCGCTGATTACCTTGCTGTTCGTGGCGAACGTGATGCTGGCGTACTTCCTGCCACCAAGTTCCAACTTCGATTTGATCCTGCGGGTGATCATCATGATCACCATGTTCTCGGCGGCCTATATCGCCGAGGTGATCCGAGGCGGCCTCGCTGCCCTGCCAAAGGGTCAGTATGAGGCCGCAGACAGTCTTGGGCTGGACTACGGGCAGGCAACGCGCCTGATCATCCTGCCACAGGCGCTGAAGATCTCGATCCCGGGCATCGTGAACGTCGCGGTGGGGCTGTTCAAGGACACCACGCTGGTGTCGATCATTTCGATGTTCGACCTTGTCGGAATGATCCGTGGCCCCATCCAGAACTCGACCGAGTGGACTAGCGTCTACTGGGAAGTGTACGGCTTTGGCGCGCTTCTCTTCTTCGTCGTCTGCTACTCGATCTCGCAATATTCCCAGTGGCTTGAGCGTCAGCTCAACACCAGCCACCATTAAGGAGACCTGAACTATGGCTCAAACATCTCAAATGACGGTCTCGGACGAAGTCGCGATCGAGATCACCAACATGAACAAGTGGTACGGCACCTTCCACGTGCTGCGCGACATCGACCTGACGGTGCAACGTGGCGAACGGATCGTGATTTGCGGACCTTCGGGCTCGGGAAAGTCGACGCTGATCCGCTGCATCAACGCGCTGGAAGAGCACCAGAAGGGCAAGATCGTTGTCGACGGGACCGTGCTGTCATCGGACCTCAAGAACATCGACAAGATCCGGTCGGAGGTGGGCATGTGCTTCCAGCACTTCAACCTGTTCCCGCATCTGTCCATTCTGGAGAACTGTACACTGGCCCCGATCTGGGTGCGCAAAACGCCCAAGAAAGAAGCCGAAGAAATCGCGATGCACTATCTTGAGAAGGTGAAAATCCCCGAGCAGGCGGACAAGTATCCCGGTCAGCTTTCGGGTGGTCAACAGCAGCGCGTGGCGATTGCCCGCTCGCTGTGCATGCAGCCGCGCATCATGCTGTTCGACGAGCCGACATCGGCGCTTGACCCCGAGATGATCAAAGAGGTGCTCGACACTATGATCGAGCTGGCGGAAGAGGGCATGACCATGCTTTGCGTGACGCACGAGATGGGCTTTGCCCGTCAGGTTGCCAACCGCGTGATCTTCATGGATGCAGGCCAGATCGTGGAGCAGAACGAGCCGGAAGAGTTCTTCAACAACCCGAAAAGCGAACGGACCCAGTTGTTCCTGAGCCAGATCCTCGGCCACTAATTTTCACACAAGACATGAAAAAGGCCCCGACAATGTTCGGGGCCTTTTTCGTTCTAACCGGCTAGTTCAGGCGGTGTTGAGTTCTTTCAACTCCCGCGGAACAATGAACTGGACAACACGCGCCATGCCGTATTTTAGGTCTGCCCAATCGTCCACAGGAACCTCCATGATCAGAGTGGCGGTAGTCGGATAGATGCCGAAGCGCTCATGCGTTGGGCGGACATCGACGATCAGCGCTGCGAGCGCTGCGATACCGGGGTTGTGGCCAACGATCATCAAGTCGCCCTGGGGCGCACGCTGGATGCGCGCCAACACGGTGTCTGGGGAGGCGTGGTAAAGGCCCTCGTCCAGCGTCAGGCCCGGAGTTCCACCCATTGCATCAATCATCAGTTCGGCGGTCTCACGGGCACGGGATGCGTCAGAGGAAATAACCTGTGACGGAACGTGGCGGCGGCTTTCGATCCATTTGCCCATCCGCTGCGCTGCTGACTGGCCCCTTTCGTTCAAGGGGCGGTCATGATCGTCCAGCGAAAGGTCGTCCCAGCTGGATTTGGCGTGGCGGGTGAGGATGAGTTTCAAGCAGTGGCCCCCTTATGGAATATCGACATGTGATACGCCGACTGTTCCTCCACCCTGCCATAGCTTTGTGACAGCGGGCAAGCGCGGCGCACGTTGCAGCCTTTTGTTAAATGCGCTTGGCCATCATCAGTGTCTAGGAATGCGTGACATTTTGGAACGTCGTATCCCGCGTGCGTAAGCGCTTGGGAGGGGCAAGCCGTCAGGCAGGGCTTGTTAACGCAGCTGTCGCATGGCTTCGGCGGTTGGGTGGGTAACTCCAACCGGTCCGGCAGTGCCAAAGCGCCGCGATAAGACACCATTAACCCGGCCTGAGCATGGATGAGCAGCGAGACAGGGCTTTGCCAGGCTTGACCGGAAGCCAGCGCCCACCGGAAAAACGGCTGGTAAGGCGGGCCACCAAAGGGAAAGAGCGGGATCGCACCTACTTGTTGGGCCAGTGCAGCGATGACACGCGTCGACCAGCGATCCATCGGATCGGCGGCGTTGTCCTGCCATTCGGGGCTTGTCGTGAAGACGTCCCAGAAGCTTGGCTCTTTCGGACCAAGCAGAACAAGCGTGCCGCAATTCTCAGGGGCAAGGTCCTCCGGTTCGGGGTGGAACGCCCCAAGAATGTCGAGATTTACAGCCGCACACCGAGCCTGAAGGCTATCCAGCGTCACTTGTTTCGGAACGGCAGAGCAAGCGACCATGACAGCTTTGAGGGGCGGTCATCTTGCCAGCGCAGGCCAATTTTCATCTCGTCGTGGCCCTCGGACGGTTGTGCAATGTAGGTGCGGAAGATGCGGTCCCAGATCGACAGGGAGAAGCCGTAATTGCTGTCATGTTCCGAGCGGTGAACAGAGTGATGAACGCGATGCATATCAGGCGTCACCAGCACCGTGCGCATGATTGCGTCAAGCCAGAGCGGCAGCTTGATATTGGCGTGGTTGAACATGGCGGTGCCGTTCAGGATGATTTCGAACAGGATCACGGCAAGACCCGCAGGGCCGATGAGGTAGACGAGGCCAATTTTCAACAACATCGACAATGCGATTTCAACAGGATGGAAGCGGATGGCCGTGGTCACATCGATATCGACATCGGCGTGATGAACCTGATGCAGTCGCCACAGTAGCGGCACCTTGTGGGTGATGAGATGCTGGGCCCAGATTGCGAAGTCGAGGATCAGAATGGCGAGCGTTATTTCCACCCAAGTGGGCCACTCGACGGCATTGAAAACGCCCCAGCCGTTGTTCGCGGCGTCATAAGCGGCCCCAACCGCGAGCAGCGGCAGGAAGATCGCCAATGCTCGTAGGGTGACTGTGTCTAGAATGATGATTGCCCAATTGGTCGTCCAGCGCGCCTTGCGGGTCTGGGTGCGGTCGCGGCGGGGTGCCCATGCCTCTAGTCCTGCGAATAGGGCGAATAGGCCGGCAAAAACCGCAAGTCGGATGAATGCTTCGTGTTCCATACCGCCTAACCTACGACGCTGGCCCAGACTGGCAAGGGGAGCGGTGCGACAGGGCGGGCACAACTGCGTGAAGTTCTTCTAAACTTCGGGCGCTTCAACATAGCTGAGCGCGACTTCAGCCCAATATTGGATGCCAGTGGGGCGTACGTAGCGCACGGGGTCGCCCAGTATGGTGGCGATAAAGCCTTTCTTCGCCACACCCTTCTTTGCGATTTCGCCGTAATAGCTTTGTGTCACTTCCGGCAGTCCGTCACGTACGTTCACATCAATCTCGAACGTCACTTCTAGTCCGCTCATGGCCTCGGGTGCCGCCAAACTTCCACCGGGCTGGGTTACAGATCGATCAGTCCAGCGCCCTATGATTGGGTCGAAAGTGCCAAGCCAAACGGTTCCAGTGCCTTCCACGATCTTGTCGTTACTCAGTGTCGCCTTCGAGACATTCCCGGCGTCTTCTGGCAATGCAACCACGGCGGCGGTCGTGACGTCCAATCTGCGCCCATCTCGTAATGTGCCTACGACTTGTGCTAACTCGCCCTGTAATTTTTGGAGTTTTCCGTCCAATGCCGCCACCTGATCTGCGCTGCTGTTAAGTACGGTTTTCTCCTTCTTGCCAAATTCGACCTCGGTGCCGAGCCCTTTGAATTTTAGTGGCAGAACATGAAGGCTGTCCGCGAGCCAAATGACCAGCACAGCAGCTGCGCCGATGAGACCATATTCGATGGGGCGACGAATAAGAGCTAGTAGGTGAGCCAGAATAGGTTTCTTTGTCTCTTGGGGCGAATCCTGTGGGGCCGTATCACTCATAATAATTACATCCAAAATCAACCTAAGCTGACGTTAGGGTAACATGGCCGCATTACTTGGATAAGTAAGGGTTAACTGTCCTGGCGGATCATAGAGCCCGCTCCGTGTGGTGTGAACAATTCCAGCAAACAGGCATTCGGCGCACGCCCGTCGAGAATGACGGCGGCGCGAACCCCGCCGTCAAGTGCCGCAAGCGCAGTTTCGGTTTTTGGGATCATGCCGCCCGCAATGATGCCGTCAGCAGTCAGCTTGCGAATGTAGGACGCAGTCAGTTCGGTCACCACCTCACCGGACGCGTCTTTTACCCCCGCAACATCAGTCAGCAGCAACAGGCGGTCAGCCTTCAACGCGGCGGCGATGGCTCCGGCGGCGGTGTCGCCGTTGATGTTGAAGGTCTCGCCATTGTCGCCAAAACCCAAGGGCGCGATGACGGGGATGATCTCGGCCTCGAACATCTGGCGCAGCACGTCTGGTTTGACCTCGATCGGTTCACCGACGAAGCCCAGTTCAGGATGTGATGCCTCGCAGCGGATCATGGCTGCGTCTTTGCCCGACAGGCCGACACCACGCCCGCCCTGACGATTGATCGCCTGTACGATGCGCTTGTTGACTGAGCCTGACAGAACCATTTCCACGACTTCTACCGTGGCCGCGTCGGTGACGCGTTTGCCACCGACGAATTCGGATTGAACACCAAGGCGCGCCAGCATGTCGTTGATCATTGGGCCGCCGCCATGGACGATAACGGGGTTTATGCCCACCTGTTGCATCAGCACTACGTCGCGGGCGAACAAATCCATCGCCTCGTCGCTGCCCATCGCATGACCGCCAAGCTTGATCACAATAATCGCGTCATCATAGCGCTGCAGGTAAGGCAACGCAGCGGACAAGGTTTGCGCGGTTTGGATCCAGTTGCTGTTCATTGCAGTCTGCTTTTTCATGGTGAGCCGGTCAGTTGCGGGTGTCGAAAGTTGTATCGTGAGGTGCGTCAGCTGCCAAGCCGTGCCGATTAAACCAAAGTGCCGATGATATGGCGCAGGGTCGGGATGCCAATGCCTTTCTCGGACGAGGTCAAAACGATCTCGGGGAAGGCGGCAGGGTGCTTTTGCAGCGCAGTGCTGACCTGCGCGACGACCTTGTCGATCTCGCCCTTCTTCAGCTTGTCGGTCTTGGTCAGCACGACCTGAAATGTCACCGCGGATTTGTTCAAGAGGGACAGGATTTCCTCGTCCACCGGTTTCACCCCATGGCGCGAGTCGATCAGAACGAACGCGCGACGCAGGGTTTGGCGACCCGATAGATATGCCTTCAACAGGCGCTGCCATTTTTGCACGATGGCGACGGGGGCTTCGGCGAAGCCATAGCCGGGAAGGTCAACAAGGTAGTGGCTTTCGGCAAGCGTGAAAAAGTTGATTTCCTGCGTGCGGCCGGGTGTATTTGACGTCCGAGCCAAAGATTTGCGGCCTGTTATGGCGTTGATCAGGCTGGATTTACCGACGTTGGAACGGCCAGCGAAGCAAACCTCCAAGCGGTCGGCAGGAGGCATTCCGTCCATTGCCACGACGCCTTTTAGGAAGTCTGTTTCACCCGCGAAAAGGACGCGGCCTTTTTCCGCTTCTTCGGGTGTCGGCTCTTCTGCGATCTGGAAGGTGAAGCTGGTCATATGATCTGTGCCTTGTCGCCGCAGCGGATGGTGCCGGAGTTCTTCACGACGCCGTAGACACCGAAATCCTGATGGCCCCAAGTCTTGAGCGCTCCGAGCGTGTCGGCGTCGCGGTCGCCTGTTTCGGGGTTGGCCGTAGTTGCTAGGCAACGTGTGATGCGTTCTTCAATGGTAACTTCGATCTCGCCGAGGTGCAGTGTCTTCCCGATCCAATCAAATTCTTCCCAAGCCTGCAGCCCGTCGAGCCAAAGGTTTGCGCGCCAGCGTTGCATTGACAGGGCCTTACCCAGTTTACCTTCTACCGCGCGATGGGTCGCGATGTTGGCTATCGAGATCGATGGGAACGGAGTGTCCGTCATGCCCCGACCGGCAACGCGGATAATGGCTGCCGATTGCGCACGATCTTCTGGCATCAACGGCCGAACCCATTCGACGAGAGTGGCCGCGTCCCGCTCGGGGTGGAGCGCGATAGTTTCGCGCGCAGGGTGCGACAGGGTCACGGTTTCCGTGGTCTCATCCAGATCACAATTGATCGCCATCAGCTGAGGTGCCTTCGCCCCGCGCGAGAAGTTCGAGCAATGCGCCCATTCGGAGCCATCTATGCGCGCGCCTTCATGGGTGACGGCCCATGTGCGGTCCCAAGGCATGGTTTGGCCCGCCTGAAGGGTGACTTCCGAAAGCTGTTCCCGCCCATGCGACTTGATAGGGTGCCGCCAGATATGCGCGAGAGCTGCCGTCACTTTTTCTCACCTGCGGGCTTCTTCTCCCGCTTGAAGCCAGAGATGATATTGCCGAACACGTCTGGTTTGTACCCTTGAAGCCGCATGATGGAGTACTGCTGGGTGAAGGTGATAATATTGTTTGCAATCCAGTAGATGACCAAGCCTGACGCGAAGCTGCCCAGCATGAACATGAACACCCACGGCATCCAAGCGAAGATCATCGCCTGCGTGGCGTCAGTGGGAGCTGGGTTCAGCTTTTGTTGCAACCACATAGAGATGCCGAGGATGATTGGCAGTACACCGAGCGAAAGGATGTAGAAGATTGAGCCGGGCTCTGGCGTTGCATAAGGCAGGGCACCGAACAGGTTCAGGATCGAGGAGGGATCGGGTGCAGAGAGGTCGCGGATCCAGCCGATCCATGGCGCGTGACGCAATTCGATCGTGTTGAAGATCACCTTGTAGAGGGAGAAGAAAATCGGGATCTGAAGCAAAATCGGTAGGCAGCCCGCGGCAGGGTTTACCTTTTCCTTTTTGTACAGTTCCATCATTTCTTGCTGGAGTTTCTGGCGGTCGTCGCCAGCCTTTTCCTTGATCTTCTCCATCTGTGGCTGGAGTTCCTTCATTTTCGCCATGGAAACGTAGGACTTGTAGGCCAGTGGGAAAAGCAGGGCTTTGATCAGCAAAGTCAGCGCTATGATTGACCAACCCATATTGCCGATAATGGCGTTGAGCCAGTGCAGCACCGCAAAAATCGGCTTGGTGAGGAAGAAAAACCAACCCCAGTCAATGCTGTCGATGAAGTTGTAGACGCCGTTGGCCTCATAGGCTTTGATTTCTTCCCATTCCTTCGCGCCGGCGAAAAGGCGTGTGGTGACTTCGGCGGTTGCACCAGCGGCGATGTCGACGGGCTGAAGGCGCGCTTCAGTTTGATAGATGTCCGCGCCCGGCACATATTTGACCACGGAGGTGAATGGGGTCGTGCTGTCGGGGATGAGGGTCGTCATCCAGTATTTGTCAGCGAAGCCAACCCAACCGTTTTCGCCCACATCCGTCACTTCCGCATTTGCGGCCTCACGAGGTATGGTTGGGAAGTCCGGCATGTCGTCGTAGTCGATTTCGGCCAGTACGCCATCGGCCATCACTACAACACCCTCGTGAGCGATGAAAAATCCCTCGATTTCCGGCTCTCCATGGCGGGCCACGATGCCGTAAGGCTGGATGCGTTGTGCAGTGCCTGTTGCGTTTTCGACCTTCTGGGTAACCGTAAACATGAAATTTTCGTCGACGGTGAAGGTGCGGTTGAAGATCAGACCTGCGCCGTTGTCCCAAGTCAGGGTGACGGGGGCGTTGGGCGCGAGAGTTTCGCCCTCGGCCAAGGTCCACTTTGTGTTGGCACCTGGCACTTGCTCATAAGTGAGATTGCCGGAAGGGGCCCAACCGTAAAGCGCGTAATAGGCGTTTTCGGTGCCAACGGGTGATAGCAAGGTCACGTTGTCGGACTCTGCATCAAGCGTTTCGCGATAAGTGGACAGGGACAGATCGTCGAGGCGGCCACCGGTCAGCGAGATGGAGCCGTTCAGGCTAGGTGTTTCGATTTTCAGACGTGTATTTTCCGCCAATGCAGTGGCGCGGGTTTGAGCAATCGAAACGGGCGCAGGCGCAGGAGTTGCGCCCGTTGTGGCGGGCGGAAGAACGGCCGTCCCATCAGATTGCGTCACCGCGGTGGGGGTGGCATTCGGATCTCGCACGGCCTCTTCTGGCGGAAAGAAGAAGAACCAACCAAGGATCACCAAAAAGCTGAGCGCAGTTGCAAGAATGAGGTTCTTGTTTTGATCGTCCATTACGGGGCCGCCACCTGTCATTTTAAGTCAGGCTGGTTCAATAGGCTGGGGACCGAAAGGTCAAGCGGTATTGGCCCAAATGCCATGTTTTTGGGCCCGGAGTCGCGGCTCAGAATTCAATCCGCTTAGGCTTTGCGACGCGGGAAGTAACTTGTCTTCGATCGATGGGTTCTATGTTCCTCCAGCCAAATCAGCGTTTGATCAAAGGGCATCGGGCGGGCAATTGCGTAGCCTTGCATGTGGGTGCAGCCGAGTTGCGATAGAATGCTTTTCTCACCGATAGTCTCTACACCCTCAGCCACTGTGTCGATTCCCATCTGATCGGCCATACTGATGATGGCGTTGATCATGCGTTGCTGCTCTGGGTCTTCGTCTGCGCGTGTGATGAACGAACGGTCTATCTTGATGCGGTCTACGTCGAAGCGTCGGATGTTGGCGAGCGAGGCATGGCCTGTGCCAAAGTCATCCAAGTCAATGCGGTAGCCCTGATCCCCCAAAGCCCTGATATTTCGGGTTATAATGTCGTCATCATTTTCGGACACTACTGTTTCCAAAATTTCGACGGTCAGGCGGGTGGGGGCCATCTCGAAGCGGTCAACGTCCCACTTGATCCGCTCGATCAGGCTGGGATTGCGCAGGTCCTGTGTTGCGAAATTTACCGCGACGGAGGGAACTTTATGCCCCGCGACGTCCCATGCCCGCATCGCGCGCAAGGCGTGTTGAAGCATGGTTTCGCTTAACAACTCCATAGCCTGCGCGGCTTCCAAGGCGGGCAAAAACTCCGTTGGGGCGATCACGCCACGCGTCGGATGATTCCAGCGCGCTAAGGCTTCAAAGCCAGTGACGAGACCCGTATCGGTAGACACTTGCGGTTGAAACCACGCTACAATTTGCCCATCTTGCAAGGCTTGCAAAACTTCATGTGTATAGGATTCCGGTTGGCTCAGATCGGGCGTTGTGCTTGCAGAGTAGCCTCGCGCGCTTTCAGCACCTTGAGATATGGCGTCCAGCAGGGCCAGGTGAGCCGATTGTCTTAATGATTGCGCCGAGCGGGAGGGCGCTCGATTTTCGAGGCAAAATCCTGCGCTTAGCGTGACATAGGCATTTGCGTTGTCCACTGGGATCGCGGCACGTGCGGTTTTTTGTAGCCTCTCAATCAGCGAGATGACAGCCCCGAGTTCAGGAACGCGAATGCTGGGCAGAGATATGACAAAGCGGGTAGCGTCCTGCTGCACTATGACGTCACCGCTGCGAAGCATGGAGCACAGCCTGTCGGTCAGCGTTGACATTATAACCTCGACGCCTGCCGCGCCCCATCTGTCCTGCAAGGTGTCTGGTTCATCTAATTCCAACATCATAGCGGCGCAGCGTTGATTGCTGTCAGATTGAGCAAGAGCCGCTTCCAATGCGGCGTCGATGTGTACTTTCCCGCCGCTTCGCAGTTGCATTCGGTAGGGTCTTGGTTCTGCGGGACGTATGCCGAGCAACAGGACAGGGATAGCGAAGCATGCCCACGCGAGTAGCGACCAACGCCCAGTGCCATAGGCAATCCCGGCCAAGACTGGCAAGGCTGCCAATCCAAACCGTGTCATGGATCTTAATTCAAATATTTTCTTTGCCCGCACCCGTAGCAGTCCCATCGCTCACCCTTTCGCACTCTCACGAGGTGAACCTAGGGCCGCATGCTTTTCAGCGTGTTAATCAGCCGACAGCAAGTTTGGAGGGTTTTGCTCAATTTTTACCGGATCGCGGGTCAGCCCCGCAAAGTCGAACAGGTTCGGGTCCAGCAGATGCGAGGGATTGGTGTTGGTCAGCGCGCGGAACATCTTTTGCCGCCGTCCGGGCGATTTTTGCTCCCACATATCAAGCATTTGCTTGATATTCTGGCGTTGGAGCCCGTCTTGCGAGCCGCATAGATCGCACGGGATGATCGGGTAGTTCATGTCACGGGCGAAGCGTTCGCAATCGGCCTCCGAGACATAGGCGAGCGGGCGGTAGACGAAAACGTCGCCCTCCTCGTTCAGCAGCTTTGGCGGCATTGCCGACAGGCGGGAGCCGTGGAACAGGTTGAGAAAGAACGTCTCTAGAATGTCGTCACGGTGATGGCCCAACACGACAGCGGAGCAGCCCTCCTCGCGGGCGATTCTATAGAGGTTGCCGCGACGCAGGCGCGAGCAGAGCGCGCAATAGGTGCGGCCCGCTGGCACCTTGTCCTTCACGATGGAATAGGTGTCCTGATACTCGATGCGGTGTGGCACCCCCATCTTTTCAAGGAACTCCGGCAGCACCGTCGCGGGGAAGTTTGGCTGGCCCTGATCCAGGTTGCAGGCCAGAATTTCAACCGGCAGAAGGCCGCGCCATTGCAATTCGGTCAGCGCCGCGAGCAGGGTGTAGCTGTCCTTTCCGCCGGACAGGCAGACGAGCCATTTGGCACCACGCTCAACCATGCCGAAATCGTCGATCGCCTGACGGGTGTCGCGAATGATGCGTTTGCGCAGCTTTTTGAACTCGGTTGTCGAGGGGGCGCCGTGGAACAGCGCGTGAATGTCGTCGAGCGGCTCGTCGGGGGTGTCGGGTTTGTCCAGCATGGCGGTGTTTATAGGGTGGCGGCGGGGGCAAAGGAAGACGCATCTGACCGACCGGCGGCCAGTGTTTTGGTGTTTGGAGCGGGCACGGCTATAGTCGGGCAGACCCAAAGAGGATCGGAGGCCGCCGTGACGTTGTTCTTCTCCCGCCGTGCGTTGAATACCAAGACCAATACATTCACCAACAACATGTCCAGCCTGACGCGCTACGTGTCGGTTCAAGGACAGCGACCGGACGGGAAATGGTCGTCACATCTGTTGGACCGTGACGCCTTCGTCGCGGCCGCGCAGGCAGAAGCCCAAAGCGACGACGTGCTGATTTATATGCACGGGTTCAACACCAGACAGCGGGACATGCTGGCTCGGCACAAGCTGATCGAGGACGGATTGCGCGCGGAAGGGTATCGCGGCGCGGTTATCTCCTTCGACTGGCCAAGTCGGGGCAAAAGCACGGCATATGCTCGTGACCTGCGGATGGCGGGGAAGGTGGGGAAGTATCTGGTCGAAGGGGGCGTTTTGCCGCTGCTCGACTCGGCATGGAAGCCGCGCGTGCATTTGATGTGTCACTCGATGGGGGCGTTCATCACGCTGGACGGCTTCGCGCGGTTCGGAGATAGCAGCGGGTCCGGATCGGGGGCGTGGAAAGTGGACCAGATATTGCTGGCCTCGGGGGATGCGCATCGGCGCGACTTCGAGAAGGGGACAGCGGGGGCGTTGGTGTTGCAGCATCATTCGAGGCGGCTGACGAATTACTACTCGAACGACGATGAGGTGCTGACTTTGGCTGTGGTTTATCACGGCAAGCCGCGAGTCGGCTTGAGCGGGATGCCCGATCTGGTCTTTGCGGAGCATGTCGATTTGTATGCGACCGAGCGCTATCGCCACATCAAACCGACGTTTTCTGACAATACCGAGGCGCAGCTGTTTTCGCATCGCTGGTGGTTTGAGGATGCGCGGTTCTTGAGGGACGCAGCGTTGACTTTGGCAGGGGGTGCGGCGGACGCATTGCCGACGCGAACGCGCACCAATCTGGGGACGTTGGCTTTGAAGCCCTAATCCGGCACGTCGTCCACGCCCATGCCGCCCCACGGATTGCAGCGGGCGATACGTTTGGCGGCAAGCCAAGAGCCCTTGATGCCGCCATGCTTTTGCAGCGCTTCCAGCGCGTAGGCGGAACAGGTTGGGTCGTAGCGACAGTTGTGGCCGACCCACGGGCTGAACACGGCGCGGTAGCCGCGCACGGGCAGGGCGCATATCCATGCCAGCGGGGTCAATGATGTACCTTGGTGACGGCGCGTTTCAGGTCAGCGACCAGTTGGTCGAAGGGACGGGAGACGGTCTCGTTCGGGCGGCCTACCAGCACGTAGTCCCAGCCTTGCTTGGCCTCAACGCCTAGAACCAGCTTGGCGACCTCGCGCAAGCGGCGCTTGGCGCGGTTGCGGATGACGGCGTTGCCAATCTTCTTGGAACAGGTGTAGCCGACACGCGGGGCGTCGTCGTCATCGCGCTTGCGGGCTTGCAGCAAAAAGCCCGGTTGACCAGAGCGTTTGGCGCGGGCGGCGCGCAGGAAGTCGGCGCGTTTGCGCATGACCTCCAGACGAACGGAAGCCGCCGGTGGCGCATCCGCAACGCGGACGTCTTGTCCTGTTACGTGGGCCTCCGGCGGCATCTAAGTCAAAAGGAAGAAGAAGGGCGCTTACGCGCTCAGCTTCGTCCGGCCTTTCGCGCGGCGCGCGTTCAGGATTTTACGGCCAGCTTTGGTTGCCATGCGCGCACGGAAGCCGTGGCGGTGTTTGCGAACCAGGTTCGATGGTTGGAATGTACGTTTGCTCATGAGCGAGGCTCCTGCGGATCGGGGGGCAAATCCATCGTGGATTCGAACCCACATGTGTTCAGAGCCTGCGTCATAGACAGCCCTGCGTTCTGCGTCAACGGGCAAACCCGCCCATTTCTGCAACAATTGATCTGTATGTTGTAACCTACCTCGCGTCAAATGGCCATGAAGGGGGTATTTCCATCACCCTCGATCAAGCACCCGTGAGCGGTAGTATCCAACTCATAGGTTTTCGCCCAATAACGTGGCAGCAAGACCCTTAGGAAACCTGACGCATGGCGGACATGATGACTAACACCGAAAAATCGGCCTTTCAGAAGAAACTGCCGATTCTAATTATCGTCGCTGTGGCATTGCTGGGGGCGTTTACCTTGCGCGATTACCTGAGCTTTGATGCGCTGCGCGACAATCGCGAGGCCTTGATTGCCTTTCGCGACGCGAACTACCTATTGGCGGTGCTAGGTTTCATCGCCATTTACGTGGTGATCGTGGCTTTTTCGCTTCCGGGTGCTGCGATTGCCACGCTGACCGGCGGCTTCCTATTCGCGACCTTTCCGGGGTTTATCTACAATATCATCGGGGCCACTATCGGGGCCACGGCCATCTTTTCCGCGGCCCGGATGGGATTTGGCGACAAGCTGGCGGCCAAGATGGAGAGTAGCGAGGGGTTGGTGAAAAAGATTAAAGACGGAATCGATGAGAATCAGTGGTCCGTCTTGTTTCTGATCCGTCTGGTGCCTGCGGTGCCGTTCTTCGTGGCCAATCTGGTGCCTGCGCTGGTGGAGGTCCCGCTGCGCCGTTTCGTGATTTCGACCTTTTTCGGCATTATCCCCGGTTCCATCGTCTATACCTCGGTCGGCGCCGGGCTTGGCGAGGTGTTCGAGCGCGGTGATACGCCAAACTTAGGCATCATTTTCGAGCCGCATATTCTGCTGCCGATCCTTGGCCTTTGCGCGCTTGCGCTTCTGCCGATAATCCTCAAGGCCGTGCGCGGCAAAGAAGGTATTTGACCATGAACAAGATCAAAACCGACCTGCTGGTCATTGGTGCCGGTTCTGGCGGATTATCCGTAGCGGCAGGAGCGGTGCAGATGGGCGCCAAAGTGGTGCTTCTGGAAGACCATAAGATGGGGGGCGATTGCCTCAACTATGGCTGCGTGCCGTCCAAAGCGCTGATTGCGGCGGGCAAGCAAGCCCACGCTTTACGGCATGGATCGAAGTTTGGTGTGGCGGATGTAGTGCCTCAGATCAACTACGCGTCTGCAAAGGATCATGTGAATAACGTAATTTCAACGATTGCACCTGTTGACAGCGAAGAACGCTTTGAGGGTCTGGGGGTAACGGTGATCCGCGAGCGTGGACGGTTTACGGGCGAGAACACAGTTCAGGCAGGGGACATGGAAATCACTGCGCGGCGCATTGTTGTCGCGACCGGCTCATCGCCCTTTGTTCCGCCTATTCCGGGGCTTGAGAAGGTACCGTATTTGACTAACGAGAGTCTGTGGGACCTGCGCGAGTTGCCGGAGCACTTGTTGATAGTTGGCGGCGGGCCGATCGGGATAGAGATGGCGCAGGCGCATCTGCGCTTGGGCTCCAAGGTCACCGTAATCGAGGGGATGAAGGCAATGGGCAAAGACGACCCAGAGCTTGCTGCCATTGTGCTGGACCGGATGCGTGAAGAGGGCATGGTCATTGAGGAAGACGCGCTGGCCGAAGAGATTTCGGGTCGGGCGGGCGAGATTACTGTGAAGGCCAAAGACGGGCGTGTCTTCAAGGGCACGCATCTTTTGATGGCGGTGGGGCGCGCGGCGAACGTCAACGATCTGGATCTGGAGAAAGCGGGCGTCGCCTATTCCCGCAGTGGCATCGAGGTCGATACCTCAATGAAGACCACGAACAAAAAGGTCTATGCAATTGGTGACGTGGCGGGGCAGCTGCAGTTTACCCATGTGGCGGGCTATCATGCGGGTGTGGTGATCCGCTCCATCCTGTTCGGATTACCGTCAAAGGCCAAGCAAGGCCACATTCCGTGGGCTACCTATACTGATCCCGAACTGGCGCAGGTTGGCCTAACTGAAGCTCAAGCGCGTGAGGAACATGGGGATAAGGCCGAAGTATACCGTTTCCCGTTTCATGAAAACGATCGCGCAATCGCCGAAGGTAAAACCACGGGTCTGATCAAAGTCATGGTGGTAAAAGGGCGCCCGGTAGGGGCCTCCATTGTGGGTGCTAGCGCAGGGGATTTGATCGGCGTCTGGGCACTTGCCCTCGCAAATAGCCTGAAGATGAGCCAGATTGCAGGAATGATTGCGCCATATCCGACGCTTGGAGAGGTTAACAAACGCGCGGCGGGTGCCTATTTCTCCCCAAGACTATTTGAAAGCGATATGGTGAAGAAAGTTGTTGGATTTGTGCAAAAGTTCCTGCCCTAAACCTTACTTGCTGGAGACAGATGCGTGATTAATTCGCTCTCAGGTCGGTTCCTTTTGCTGACGATCATCTTTGTGATGATCGCGGAGGTGCTAATTTTCGTGCCTTCGGTGGCGCGGTTCCGGCAGGACTATCTTCTGGCGCGGCTGGAGAAGTCCCAGATTGCGTCCTTGTCTGTTCTGGCATCGCAAGATCAAAGCATAACGTCCGAATTGGCGCAGGAATTGCTGGACAATGCGGGCGTCTACAACGTGGTCTTGCGGCGTGATGCTGCCAGCCAACTGGTCCTGTCGTCGCCGGTGCCGGGACCAGTGACAACCATGGTGGATTTGCGCGAACCGTCAGCAGCTTATCTGATCGTTGGGGCAATGAAGCAGCTGTTTGACACGCAGGAAGGTGTCATTCGCGTAATTGGGTCGCCTACACGGGCTGCTGGCACCATGATCGAAGTTGCGATGCCGCAAGCCCCACTGAGGGCGGCGATGATTGACTATGGGCTGCGCGTTCTGGCGTTGTCGGCGGTTATCTCGATTATCTCTGCGGCGTTGTTGTTCTTCGCGGTGCGCCATTTCATGGTGCGTCCGATCAAACGTGTGGTCACCTCGATGGAAGCCTATGCGCTGGCGCCCGAAGATGCGCGACGGGTTATTCAGCCGACGTCGTCTATAACTGAATTGCGCGCGGCCGAGGATACGCTGGCGGAGTTGCAGACCCGTTTGACGGGCTCGCTCAAGCAAAAAGAGCGTCTGGCGCAACTTGGTGGGGCGGTGGCGAAGATCAGCCATGATCTTCGAAATATTCTGACCACTGCAACGCTATTGGCGGACCGGATGGAGCGCTCGGACGACCCGGCGGTGCAACGATCCGCGCCCAAGTTGGTGAATTCGCTTAGCCGCGCGGTCAATCTGTGCGAAGGGACGCTGGCTTTTGGACGAGTGGACGAGGCACCGCCGAAATTGGCAATGATACAAGTGCAAGACATTGTGGACGACGTATTGAAAAGCGAGCAATTGTCGACGTCGGGCGATATCAGTTTTGATTGGGATGTGCCTGCGCAAATGATGGTGCGCTGTGACGGGGAGCAACTGTACCGCATCCTTGGCAATCTGGTTCGCAACGCGCGACAGGCTTTGGAGGCCTCGGGCAAGCCCGGAATAATCGAAATTTTCGGTGACGAGGTTGCTGATGGATGGCGACTCACGGTGTCGGACAATGGACCAGGTTTGCCTCCAAAGGCCCGTGAGAACCTTTTTACCGCCTTTGAAGGCGGCGTCAGAAAGGGCGGCACGGGGTTAGGTTTGGCCATCGCCGCAGAGCTTGCGCGCGGACATGGCGGTGCGCTTAGTTTGGTGCAGTCTGATGAGAAGGGCACCGAATTCCAGCTGTTCTTGCCCAAGGAAAACGCCCTGTTCGGGCAAGCGGCCCAGTAGGTTTTCCAAGACATTTCCCCATATCTGCCAAGGTTTCGCCTGCATTGATCGCCATATTTCCCCTAAATATGAAGTGGGAAAATTCTGATCTAATGAGTAACTTCTATCGAAATGTAATTCTCGGCACGGCAGGCATGTTCATGTTGGTGATCATGGCGGGCTTTGCCATCACCGATCCTGAAGAGGCGCCGATGGTCTATGCATCGGTCGACAGCAATGGTGCAAAGACCGCCGAAGTCGGTGAGCGCACTCAAGACTTCGCGATGACGGCCAAAGGGGCTTATGCCACGGATGTCAGTTTCGTGGATAGCGTCCGCGCATGGTTTGGTGCGGATTTGGACGCAGAACGGCAGGCAGAACATCTCAAATCCGAGTTTCGCAAATTAGAGCTGCGCCGCAAGGGGCACAAAACCTTCAACACCCGCACCAAGGGCGTGTTGTACAATGGATCATAGATTGGGGCAGAGATGGTTACTAAAGTAGTTTGGAAGATGGCGCTGTTTAGTCTCAGTATCTTCATGCTGTTGTTGGTCTTGGGATTTGGTCGGGGAGACTATTCGACTGACAAAAACTACGGCACGTTCTCGGGGCAAGCAAAGATTGCAAAGCCGGGTGCTCGTGTCGCTGGCTTCAGATCTGTGGCACCTGAACCGGTGCCTGAAAAAACGTTCTGGGACACGGTTCGTGATACCACGGATGGGTGGTTCGGCGGCGGAAATATGGCGAGCGTCGGCAAAAGCGATGCGTCCAAAAGCGAGCTACAGAAGTTACAATCCCGTTCGAAACGCGAAAGAATGACAACGGCCATATCGTCGATGTAATGCGGCGATTATGAGGGTCATCCGTACGCTGTGATGTCTCTTGCCCTTACCATTTTCGGGCAGTGAGCTGAGTTTGCGACCACGACACATGATATACCAGAAGTGTATCCGGGGCCATCTGACACTCGGGCATTCGTTGGCGACGAAGTCGCGACGCGCGATCAGCCCGAATTGACTCCGCTCCAGAACCTTTGAATGCGCAATGGAATCCTTCCGCTCAAGGAACAACGTCTGGATCCTCCGATCGGAGGTGGGTCGAACTACGGCTTCCTCGATGCGTTCCGGATGAAGCAAATATTTCCAACTGACGATGCAGCAACCGAGCTGCTACGGATCAAACCTGGACCGTATTGCATCGGCGCAGGACTGCCAAAAAATGGCGAAACACGAGCTTCAAACAATGTTCTTTTGGGAACTAACTAAATTGGGCTTGCAATGACGGGGGGGCAAGGTTACATCGCCCTCAACCCGCGCGCTGGTAGCTCAGTTGGATAGAGTACTTGACTACGAATCAAGGGGTCGGGGGTTCGAATCCTCCCCAGCGCGCCATAAAATTCAAAGCCTTAGCGAGAAATCGCTGAGGCTTTTTTAGTTTTAGTCTCTTTTTAGTCTCTTAGATCGTGTACTTTTCTTGCGACGCAGGCCGACTGCAAGACTAGAAATTGAACTGCCATCGCAAGCCAACGTACTGACACGCAAAGACGAGCGCCGGAGCCTCCAAACAAAAACTGCCCCTCATTGGGCAGTTTCAAAGAACGTATTCTGGGACTATCCCATTGCGGCGGCCACCCTTTTTGGTGGACCATTGATCACTTCTTGCGCCAGCGCAATGGCTTCAAACAAGACCATGCTGCGGGGTTCAAAGTCGAAGATCCGGCGTTTGCGCACCGGCAGATGACCAGCCACTTCTGGGTATGTTGTGACCAGGGCTTCGGCCTCTTCATACTTGGACTGATACGTACGGGGTCGCGGAACATCGACGTCTAGCACACCGTTGTGGCTGGCTAGTTTAGCTAGCGATCGAATGAGTGCTTTGGCTTTGTCACCCTTGCGGCAAGTTGAGACCGTGCAGTCTTCCGTCACCACTACGTCCGGTCGCAACTCATTGATCAGCCCTTGCACAAAACCAACCAACTCATTGCCAGAGCGCACCGCTTGCACGGTGATGCCCCAGTCTTGCAGCTTGCCGCCGCTTAGAAACACGTAGCCCGCCTTGCCAGAAGCGACGGCAATCGCCAGCACACTAAGCGCCGCCATACTCGATTTGGCTTTTTAGCCGTTTGCGCAAACGCTCAAGCGACCTCGTCCGGTTAAAGGTATGTGCTGATGGCTTGATGACCTTTGGCAGACGTCCCAGCCGCTTGTGCAACACACGCTGCCGCTCGGCCAACAGCTCGCCAAAGAAGCTTTCAAACGACTTGCCATAGAGCAGCGACAGCTCAATGATTTGCTCGAGATTAGGCCGTTTTAGACCGAGCTCAAGATCAGACACCAGTGACTGGTGTCCAGACAGCAGATGGGCCACATCTGCCTGGGTATAGCCCGCCTTCCTGCGAGCAAGGCGCAGGTCGAGGGCAAATTGGGTACTCATAGACTTTTTTGGTTATTTAGTAATCGTCTAGAGCTTCAGTCTATGGTGAGAGAACGCGACACTCTAGCAGGCAGAATATCGCGAGAAACTATACGGTGACTGGGTATAGGGAAGCGGACGAACACATTGATGATCAATCGGGGCTTCATGGTCCAGAATGCGGGCTGCATTCTGGCGACAAACGCCCGTCTATCACCAAGGATCAATCCAAAATGGTCAATGCTGATCGGCTGCGCTCGGAAAGCGACTGATGCAAACAACCATAAGTGAAGCGGCTGACCTCACTACAAGCTGTCTACGTCTTGACGTAATATCGAGCCAAATCTTGCAGTTATTTCACGATATGCGACAAAAACGCTGCTCCGACTAGGAGCAGCGCTTCTTTAGAAGAGCTTGAGTTGACGACTGTCTTCTAGGTATCGCAGCCACGCTTTGTCGGTGGCGGCCTGATCAAGCAGTTCTGACACAAACTCCTGAACCGCAGCATCACTCGCAAACGACATACTAGGTACGAAGATTGATCGATAGCCCGTCTCTGTCACCGGCAACCGATCTTTGCATCGCAGTTCAATGTGCCACGGACAGCCCGTTAGCCAGTGGGCTTGGTGCGCAACATCGACCTGACGATCACACCAGACAAATGTGAAGGTTTGATATCCCGCTGCCATCAGTATTCGCTCGCCAGCATGATGGTCAGGACGCGGTGGGTGAGCGCCTCATTGGCTGGGTTCGTGGACCCCTGCTTCAGATCTGGATCATAGTAGTCGATTTTGAAGAAGACTTTCTGACCTTCAATCGAAACCGCCCCAAAATCATGCTCACCCCACGGATCGTTTTCTTCCGAGAAATCCGTGAAGGATTGCACGGCCTCAATTGCAGTCCGCAGGAACGCATCACCCGCAGCTTTGATGCCGCTGGTGACCACGACGGTGCCGTTGCCTCCAAGTGTCCTGAAACGGTCATTGAGCTCGCGCACCCGTTTGTTCTGCAGGGCGTCAGCAGGCATCCAATCGAGCTTGGTCTCACCCTCACACTGGTGACAGTGTTCGGCATCAAACACCTGCTCTAGCTCCCACAACCCGCTCTCGCGGTTGAAGCAAGCCCAGGCGTCTTTGGCGACCCGTTCTGAGCCGCAGGTGCGGCAGATTGGAACACTGTTGATCGTCTCTGGGGTGGTTTCCGGTTTCTGGTTCATCGTTCATCTCCTTTCGATAGGGCGCGTCCAAGCGGAATGCTTGGGCGGGCCCGACGAAAGGCGATGCGGGAAAGAACTGATCTGGTTTCATGATGCCAGACTGACTCTGCGCAACAAAGCAGTCACTATATCGCCAAGGGTGATATCCAACCTGCTAGTCGTTCATTGCTGATCGCGCGATCATCAGCCCATGCAAACAAATGACAAATATACACTTGGGCTGGCATATCGTCGCTATCATCCACCTGGGCCGTTTGGCCTAGAGACCAAAGACCGCCTGCAGCATTTGTATGTTATCGGGCAGACGGGCACTGGAAAGTCCACTTTGCTGCACAACCTCGCCCTGCAAGATGCGCAGAGTGGCACCGGCTTTTGCCTGATCGACCCGCATGGCGACTTAGCGGAAAACCTGCACCGAGATCTGTCTGTCCCACACAAGTATTGGGACGTGTCCGATCCAGCTTGTCCGCTCGGGTATAATCCGCTCGCTAAGGTCTCGGCCCTGCATCGGCCACTGGTGGCCTCAGGGCTGATTGAAACGCTAAAAAAGCAGTGGCCTGATGCCTGGGGCGCACGGATGGAGCATATCTTGCGGTTCTCGCTTCTAGCCCTGCTTGAGCAACCAGAGGCTGACCTGCGCGATGTGCTCAAACTTCTCACCTATAAGGGGTTCAGACGACAGGTGGTTGACCGTATCACCGATCCGCAAGTGCAGTTCTTCTGGAAGACCGAATTCCCTGCGATGAACTACCAAGGCAGCGCGGACGGGGTTGCACCGATCGCAAACAAACTGGGGGCGTTCCTGGCTCAGCCAGCGGTGCGGACGGCCTTGTGCGAACCCGACGAGCTGCTGCGGTTTCGACACATGATGGACACGGGACAGGTTTTGATTGTGAACCTGGCCAAAGGGCGGCTGGGGGCTGACATCACCAACATTCTGGGCGGTCTGATCACCTCAACCATCATGCTCGCCGCCTCTACCCGACACGGCCTGCCCGAACCCGCCCGCCGTCCCTTCTTTCTCTATGTCGATGAATTCCCGAACCTCACCACCAAGTCCTTCGCGGACATGCTGTCTGAAGCCCGCAAATACGGCTTGGGGTTGGTGTTAGCCCACCAGTACCTGTCCCAGACCGATAATGACGTTGCAGACGCCGTGTTTGGGAATGTGGGGAACTTGGTGGCGTTTCGGGTGGGGGCGAAGGACGCACCCCTGCTGGCGCGGTTGATGCCGAACTTTGCGGTGCACGATTTGCAGAACCAGCCCAACTATCGTGCAGCGGTGCAGGTCATGCATCGAGGGCAGCGGTTGGTGCCATTCTCGGCGTCGATGTATTCACCATATCGCGGTGGGGGATGAGGTGGCTGCTAGGACAGAGAAAATATCTGACTATCATTGAGCAATGAAACATGATGAACATTTGGAACGGCACCTCATGCATTGCAAAGAAGTCTTCGAGCTTCTCAAAAGCACAGGGCAATGGCCGTGGTCGGATTCGCAAAATCCTGAGGATTTGGTAGAGTCCGAAGATACAAACGCAAATTCATGAAACCCTGTTTTGGATACATTCGGGTTTCAACGGTGAGGCAAGGCGATGGTGCCTCCCTTGAAGCCCAAAAAGATGCAATCACGGGTTTTGCGAGTCAGAACAACATCGAAATCGTAGAGTGGTATGAGGAGCGGGAGACGGCGGCCAAAGCTGGCCGTCCACTTTTTGATGCCATGATGACCCGCCTCAAACGCGGCGACGCTGAGGGCCTCATCATGCACAAGATCGACCGCTCGTCTCGGAACTATGCGGACTGGGCCCGATTGGACGAGGTGTCTCAGCTGGGGGTGAAAATTCACTTTGCAGCCGACAGCCTGGATTTTGATAGCCGTGGTGGGCGTCTCCTAGCGGACATCCAGATGGCCCTCGCCGCCGACTACAGCCGCAACCTTAGCCTTGAGGTGAAGAAGGGATTGTACGGGCGATTGAAGCAGGGGATATATCCATACCGAGCACCCCTTGGGTATCTCGACACGGGTGGCGGCAATCTCAAAGCGATTGACCCGATCAAAGGACCGCTCGTGCGCACTTTGTTCGAACTCTACGGGTCTGGCGAATACTCAATCACCAGCTTAACCGCCGAAATGCAACGCCGTGGCCTCAAAGGCTATGGTGAGCGTCTGGTGGTGCGGCGTAATGTCGATGCAATTCTCAATAATCCATTTTATTGCGGCAAGATGAAGGGTGGTGGGAACCTATACGACGGGAAGCATGAACCTCTTATTACTACCGGCCAGTTCAGACGAATTGCCGAAGTGAAAGCAGATCGGGTGCAAAAGAGGGCGACCAAGCATCGGCTGTTGTTCCGCCGCCTTCTGCGATGTGTAAACTGCCAACGGCTACTTACTGGGGAGCGACAAAAAACCCACATCTACTACCGCTGCCACACAGCAGATTGTCAGCAGCGTACAGCCAGAGAAGACGCGCTAGAGGAGCAGTTTCTTCGGGCATTTCAGCACGTTCAGATATGTTCGAAGGACAAGGAAACCATCGCCAATCATGTACAGGCGTGGTTGGTGGATACTGGCCGCAAGGACATGCAGAAGTCCTTGCAACTCCGTCTAGCGGACACGAAGACGAGGCAGGACCGCCTCACTGATTTGCTAGTTGATGGAGCGATAGAAAAACCAGACTATGACGTACGCAAACAGAACTACGACTTTGAACTGAAGCAATTGCGAGAGGAATTGGCCGCCATTGAAAAGCAGCGGACAGATCAAGAAGATGTTGTCCAACTGATTGAATTCGCCACAAATCTATCCCGTTTGTATAGTGCGACACCAAAGCCCAAGAAGCGAGCAATGATCAAGAACTGCTTTGAAACGGTCTGCGTCGTTGATGGCGTTCTAGCAGCAACCCCTGCTAGCTGGTTGGTTGAGCTCAAGTCGGTAGGGGCCGCAAGTAAACCAGACCAAACGCCGATGACGAGCAACGTCTTTGCCGCGCTCGGAAATTCTGAAGTTCGATCTCTACAAGCAATCGACAAGCAATCGGGATCTGCTGGGCTGGACACGAGAGAAAGGTAGTGCATTTCTCGACAAAGCCGACCGTTAGCAGCCCTTCACCCACCTCCGCGATGCTACGGCATTCCATCGAGCCGGACTTTCGCTGCAACTGCAAAATTAGCGTTGGCCGAATTCACACAATGCGGGACTTTGCTACCTTTTGCTGCATCAGCTCCAATGGCGGTTTTGGGGTATCTGATCGCGATGATCGAGCGACTGATTTGAAAGAGAATTGGGATAAATGGCGATAGCGCCTCTTGAAGACAAGCGTCCCAGTGGTTTTTGGAAAGCGCTTCTTAAGCGTTAGTAGTCACCTAGCTCAGCAACCACATCTAAAGACAAAACCTCTTTTTAAAGAATCCACGTTTTTCTATGAGCCATCTCGACAAGAGATCCAATTTTCAAGGACGGTATGTCTGTGTTATAAAAAACCTGTATGTCTGGACCTTCCCTTGATAAAAATGACGATAGTTTAGAAAGAAAATCACCTTCAGAACGTCTTTTCCAAGACGGCCAATCGGGAGACGAAACCTCGAAATCTCGGCAGAAAAAAAACAAAAAGCTTGGTAGGCGGTCATCTTCATGCATCTGAAGCCAATCAACATCATTGGCTAGGTCAGTCTCCAAATCCAGACTTTCAGGTAGCCCGCGTTCAATTTTGTCTCTGACGTAGGCGACAATTTCTCTTGATAGGTCTTGGGTCATCTATCTAAAAACCCAGTTGAGTAGCAAGATGACATGCATTGAAGAACTTGGCTATCGCGCCTAATGACTTGGGTGCCTACGATAGCACCGCCTACAACTGCCCCTATAGGACCTATACGACCCACAACAGTTCCCACCCGATTTGAAGTCTGCAATGGCGCTTTTGCTGTAGGCGCAGGTAAACGCACATTTCCAGGAATTCTCGTATTTCCAAACGCTTGGCGCGCAGCAATAGATGCGGGAGATGTTCCGGGTGTACTGCCTTTGAACTTACCCCTAGTCGGAATGCTATTTGTGCCCGCTGCAACTCCTCCTACGACAGCGACACTTGCCCCTATGGCAGAAGTTTGCCCCGGTCCTGGCACCATCGCCTCACAGCTTGCATCGCAAACGAGACTACGTTGTTCAAACTGTTCGCCAAGATCACGGATATTCGCAAGTGCTTCTTTACGTGAAATTTCACTATTTTGCGGGCCTATTTTTCCACTTGCTACCGCCTCTAAGTACTTCTGAGTACTTCTATAACGACCAGGACCTGACGAAAGATGACCGATACTTTTGTCAATGATTATACCATCGGTCACACCATCAAGGTCTCTATTTTGCATCTCAGCTTCTTCACGGGCAGCACCTTCTTCACTAAAGTCATAATCCCCAGGTGCTTTAGAAAAATCATTTCCAAGGGGATCAAAATTATTAATCGGATCATTACCTGAGTATGCATATCGGTTTGTTCCGACGCCTGGCTGGGTAACTTCATACCAATCTGGCTGTATCCACATTGCATTAGCTTGGACTGCGAACAGCGCAAGGATCGCAGTAAGGATTATTCTGTTCAAAACATGGGTCATGTAAATAGCTTTCTCAAAATCGTCTAATGCAGTGATGCTAACCTAGCGTTGCACTGGCCGCCAGCCCAAAGACTCAGCCTTGTCAAAGCCGCTTTGATTGACCTGTTGCAGGTATGATAAATAGGCTTTCTGGTCTTCTGGCACGTCCTGCACATTGGGATACGGATCATAGAACTTCGACTTGAGCAGATAATAGGCTGAGGTGGATTTCTTCACCATCGCATAGGCAAAGTTTGGGTAATGATCGAGCACGATGTCCGCGACAGCCATGGCATCCTGATAGCGGCCTTGGCTGTTGAGGTTCTCAACGACCACCACCGCGATCACAGCAACCGTCTCCTCGCGGGTGAGCGGCGTCATGAACACTTGGTTCACCACAGAAGCCTCCGTGATCGGCAGGAGTTTTTTGTAGTGGCTGTCGCGCGCACGGCCAGCCCCGCTGGTGGTTTCCAGATTATGCGTCACGCCCTGATCGTCAGTGAACTTCACGAACACATGCAACGGCGCCGTGGCGGGCGTTACATCCAGCCCCAGCCTTTGACCAAGGATAATGAACAAGAACGGCATGGTGATGCAGTTGCCCCTGCGATCCTGAATGTAATCAGCCAAAAGCTTGTTACGGACATCGAGCCCATAAGGATCATCGTGATCATAGCTGAAGGCGCGATTGTCATTCCACGGGCCGGCCTCGTAGATGAACTTGCGGATTGTCTCGACCTTGGCCCAGCTGTCAGCGTTGCGCGGCAACATCCGCTCAATAGTTGCAACCATCCAGTCAATCTCAGCGAGCTGCTTATCTACGTTGATCGTCGGATCGATCAGGCGGTCGACCTCGATTTTCACACGGGCCAAATCGAGAACGTCCATGTCTTGCTCAAACAACGATTTTACACTGGATCGGATATCGGCCATGGCCGAGGTCGAAAACGCTAACAGTATAAACACCATGAAAACAAAACGCATAGGAAATTCCTGAAAAACAATTTCTGCGAAGCTGACATGCTGTTGCCAGCAACTCAAGAGCGGACATTTAGACACCAAGCAGCATCGGTAACTATGGGCTCACTGCCGCCATTTGATCGGTTGCTGCATGCTTGGCTGCAGGCTGGACTGCCCACCGAAAGGTCGGCCCAAAGCCGACGTTGTAGAAGTCGCGTTGTGCTGCGCTGCGTCGTTCCCAAAGCGGCCATTCAATGAGTTCAATAGCCTGAGAGGCTTGACCTCGATGTTCGTTTCGTTGACCCATAGTTTATGACGAAACCTGAAACAGCAAATAGATGGACGGTTAGTGCGATTGCTCTTCTGATCGCAGTCATCGGCAATTTACTTCAACTAATTATTGGTTTTAATAGAGGGACAAACACCGGCGAGAACATAGTGTCTCAGTACAAAAACTTTGATGCCCAAGGAATCTACTTCTTTGTAGGGAAATGCGAAGATCAGGCCGCGCTCCTCCAGTCGCATGACGCGGTGATTGTGGGGATATTTCCGATGTTCTTCGCGGAATCAATCGTTCTCGCGTTAGGCACTGCCTTTTGCTTTCTTGTATTAAACGTCACGCGCAGCTTTGAGTTCAGCCGTACCATAGTTTTGTCGGGACTTACATTGTCCTCGGCGCTGCTAGTTCTGGATCAAGGACGTTATCTGTACACATCCATTTTGGACGCAGACAAGCTATTCTTTACTTGGAGCAGCTATTGCATCAACGGCACATGGGGCTGGGTGTTTGACCTTGTTGGCTACCTAGGATTCTACTTGCTTCTTGCCCTTGCAATTTCAGGATATCTTGCTTCCTTAACGGATTTTAGGGCGATAGACTGGAATGAAGCGACCACATCCGCTCAAGAGTTTGTTAACAAGCCGCTTGTTGCGTTAGACGCTACTCTTTCTTGGTTAACCTATTTCGCCTACGCATATCTTCTAATTTGGCTCGTCTTCTCCGGAATAACGCCCAATGCGAGCAAATTATATGCAGCGCAAGTTGTGATAATATTTGCGGTCATTTTTGCTTTCTATTTTGTTACGGTCTGGTCTCTTGCTCGTTCGTATTTCCAAATCGAGAAACTTAAACCAAACTTCAAACAGAATCCGATTGCAGACCTTTATGCTCCCCACGGTACTAGGCTTGTTGAAATCTTCATCAAACTCTCTCTACCAGCTGTCCTATTTCTAAGCGTGTGGTTTGACTGGCTGAAAGGTCTACTCAGCTTTCTTCAGGGATAGCGGCATATTTTTGGAAATTAATGGATTCTACTACTGTTTTGTTACGACTTCCTCCAAACAGCCACTGACACGCGGTCCGGAAATTTCATTCCTCCGCAAAGCTATAAGGCAGGACAATCCCAAAGGTTGGACATTGCCAAATCTGTTTTCATGTCGTTTTGTGAATTCCCATTAGTCTATCAAGAACGATTGGAGACCACCATTGCCACAAGTCCGCAAACCGCCGGTTCAACCCTCAACGCGGCGTCTCGTCGTTTGTTGTGATGGAACAGGCAATGAGATTGCAGAAACCGAATCCAACGTGCTTAAGTTTTATCGCTGCGTCAAACAAACGGAGGATCAAGTCGTTTTCTACGACCCAGGTGTTGGGACAATTAGTGATGGTGGTGCTTGGCGGGCATGGAAGAACAAATCACGCGGCGTGTTTGGATTGCTTACTGGCTATGGACTGGATGACAATATCGTCGAAGCCTACCGATTTTTAGTTAAGAATTGGCGGCCCGGCGATGAAATCTGGCTGTTTGGGTTCAGCCGCGGTGCTTACACTGTGCGGGTGTTGGCGGCATTTATTCGTACAGTAGGGCTGCTCGCGCCACATCAAAACCATCTGATCCAATACGCTCTGACGACTTACAAGCGTTCCGAGACAAACCAAATGCCGGCGCTTGCATATCGGCTCAATGAGACACTCCGTACGGCGCGTCCAACTATTCACTTTTTGGGGTGCTGGGATACAGTTGGATCAGTGATCATTCCACGACCAGATAGGTTATACTTTCCATCAATTGAAGACTTGCCGGGAGTTGAGAAGAACGATGCCGTCGAAGTTTTCAGACATGCACTCGCAATTGATGAGCGCCGCCGAATGTTTCGCCCAACTCCGTGGCAAGCCGATCAACTGTTTCGGCCAAATCCTTTCCTGAAAGATGACCACTCATTAGTCATCAAACAGGACTCAAAGGAAATGTGGTTCGCTGGCGTTCACGGTGATGTTGGCGGTGGGTATCCGGAGGAGAAGAGCGGTGCAGCGAAATTTCCTTTGGCTTGGATGGTCGAAGAGGCTGATGCCAAAGGCCTGAAATTCAGGAACCGCATGGTTAAGCATCTGGTGAATGGCGACTTGCCGAAAAACACGACTAGATATTACGCACCGCCAAACGTAGCAGCTCCACTAAACAAATCGCTTATCGGTCTATGGTGGGTACTTGAGTTTCTCCCACGCCTACGCAGCCTAGGCAAAAGTAGCAACAGTTTCTGGGGGAAGCTATTTCCATTGGGCGAAAGCAGACAACGTCCAGGATCAGCGGAGATACACCCTTCCGCCACTGCTCGTGCCGATCAAACTGAGTACAAACTATAAACGACCCAAACCTTCCTTCTGATTGGATATCCCCATGCTGCACTTGCAGCCCTAATTGCGGACTTTGGTCGGCGGAAGTCAAACCCTAGGCTTTGGAATAAGCCGAAATTTATTCACCCAAAGAGATTGCAATCGTGCCACTGCATCATCACTTTAAGTTGAACATGTTTAGATTAAGAGGATTTTGATGAATACTCATTCAGACGTTGGATACGGGTACAACATTGCAATTGAAAAATTGGCCGAAGAGTTGGCAGTACCGCAAGATCGCTTCGATCAAGCTGAAAGTCGATACTGTCCGTCGTCAGAGTTTTTGGAACCAAGAGCTGCTTAATCTAAGAGAGAGTTTGGCTCATCTGGTTGCTGTGATTATGCGGCGTGCTGGCAGTG
>NZ_RCCE01000005.1 GCF_003663885.1 Litoreibacter meonggei | reverse complement strand
ACCCTTAGAGGTGTTTGAAAGCGAACTGATGGAGTTACGGAACCGATTGGAGTAAAAGGTTAAATCAGGAACTGCGCTTCAGCGTGAGTTCACACCGCAAAGTTAGAATGTCCCACATCTGCAAAGTAGAAGTGTCACACTTCCCTGTTGAAGCAGGATTGGAGTGTGGCCGTGGGATTGGTGATCATGAGCGAACGCGAGCTGAACCGCATTGAAGTGCTGAGCCAAGTGACACAAGGTCGAATGACAGCTGTGACGGCGGCCAACGTGTTGGGACTGAGCCGAAGGCAAGTTCATCGACTGCTGAAGGGTTTCCAGACTGACGGTCCTGGTTCGGTCCGCCACAAAGCGCGTGGTCGCAGATCGAACAACCGGATCGATCCTGTGGTCCGTGAGTTCGCGGTGACGTTGGTCAAAGAGAACTATATCGACTTTGGGCCAACATTCGCCGCTGAGAAGTTGGCAGAAGATCATGGCCTGAAGGTCTCACGCGAGACACTGCGCAAGTGGATGCAAGATGCCGGGATCTGGCTGTCACGCAAGCAACGGCGCACATTTCATCAACCGCGATTGCGCCGGGAATGTCTGGGCGAGCTGATCCAGATCGACGGCTCGGACCATCGTTGGTTTGAAGATCGCGGACCGCCGTGCACCCTGCTCGTTTTCATAGACGATGCGACCAGCACGCTGATGCAACTGCGGTTTGTGACTTCTGAGAGCACGTTCAGCTATTTTGAGGCGCTTGATCTATATCTGGCTGCGCATGGCAGGCCCGTCGCGTTTTACTCCGACAAGCACACCGTCTTCCGTGTGGCCAATCAATCTGCCAAATCTGGGCATGGCATGACCCAATTTGGTCGCGCTTTGAACGCTCTAAACATCGAGATCCTTTGCGCAAACAGCTCTCAGGCTAAAGGCCGCGTTGAGCGCGCCAACCGAACATTGCAGGATCGCTTGGTTAAAGAACTCAGGCTAGCTGGCATCTCAGATATGGATGCTGCCAACGCGTTTTTGCCTGCCTTCACAGACCGCTACAACACCAAGTTTGCAAAGGCCCCGCGTCGTGCAAACAACCTGCACAGGCCGATGAACCTTGAGCCAGATCGGCTGCGGGATGTCTTCTGCTTTAGAGATGAACGCGTTGTTGGACCGCAACTGGCGTTCTCCTACGAGCGCAAGCGGATCATCCTGGCTGAGAATGAGCTAACGCGCGGTCTGCCGGGCAAATACGTAGACACATATGCTTTCCCGGACGGTAGCTTTGACGTGCGTTGGAAGGATGTTTCGATCCCCTACTCTGTCTTCGACAAGGATCAGCGCGTAACGCATGCGGCGATCACAGAGAACAAGCGCCTCGGTGCTGTGCTGGAACACATCAAAGCTGAACAGGACAAGGCGCCTCCAAAAAAACGGTGCGCAGGTAAGCAAGCAACGCGCTATCAGCCGACCGGCAAACGCAACAATGGCTGGAACTCAAAGCTGGCGAAACGCGCTAAGGAGAAGGCAGAGGCAGCATCAAAACATGCCGCGGAATAATCTAACCGCATGGCTGTTCAGCGCTCCGATACCTTAGGTCTCCGCCCTGCCCAGCCATGCTCACGTAACTCCTAGTGGGACATTTCTACTTTGCGCAACGAAGGACATTTTAACTTGGTTGCAACATGGACAGGTGGTAAAAGTTTCTGCTAACCTTTGGAACACCTGCCGCCCCGCTATTTCATAACTGTCGTATAATTTGACGTAGATTGTGAGATAGCCATCTTTAGATTCCACGGTAGATCATCACACCATCAATAGACTATGAATGTGATGACAGATAACGCTTTCCTCTTTTAATTCACGGATCCGCTTCAAAAAATGAAGGTTTTTTACGACAAGCATTCTAATCGACCCCGCTATGGGGGTGACCCGTCTTGAGCGGGTGCACAAATACCTCGTCAGCACTTGGAGCTAAAGCTGCATTGGATGGTTTTGATTACCAAGTCGATGTTTCAGTTTTTGTCGCGCTTAAATTGCTGCTTATCAGCAAATCTGCGATCCAAATTACACTAGAACCCGTAAATGATGAGGATCTGGAAGTCGATCTGGACTCTTCTGAACCTGGATTTGTTCAGGTCGGCGCAAACACAGTTGGTGGGTACAAGCTGATGATACAGGTCAAGCTCCGCAACACTGAGCCATGGTCGTTGTCGACGTTTAAAGCCTTGCTGAATCATGGCACCAAACGAAGACCAGCCAAACATCATTTGGAGAATGCGAAGACGCGCTATCTTCTTATAACAAGCGCCGATACGAAAGGCGAAGCACGCAACCTTGCCGTCCGCGGGTTAGAGGAGTGGCCAGAGGCTCAAACCTTTCCAAAGAGTCTTTCAAAGGTATTACCCCACACGCCAGAAGGCCGCGTTGCAATATGGGGTGCTCTAAACGAGCGGACATTGGATCTCGAGATCAAAGACATTTTGGGCACCTTGCTCCGTGTTCCCAGCAGCCAACACGATAGTTGTCGCACCAAACTGAGAGACGAGGCCCTCTCCAGAATGCGAGGTACAGGGCCTGGCGTATGGAGGCAGGAAGATCTTTTACAAGTCATTCGTGAATATAACGGTTATCTGGCCAGCGCTCCGGCTTTAGAGGCCTTTGTCCCTTCCTCAAATTTCGATCATCTCAAAGACACTTTTGCAGAAAGGAATGCCGTCGTTATCAAGGGTCCATCGGGAACGGGCAAAACGCTAACTGCACTCGCCCTTTTGGATCATATCCGACAAGGCGCGACGGCACCGGAGATCGTACAGGTTAATGTTGGGGATGGGCCATCTAGTACGCGCGCGTTGGCCGATTGCGGGCCAAAACTTTTTTACATCGAAGACCCATGGGGACAATACAGTCTTCGTGGGGGTTCAGATGCCTGGACAGAACAGCTTCCCAAACTACTGCGGTCTGCACACGCACATCATCAATACGTCATCACGTCTCGCTCCGACATGCTTGGACAATCAGATGCCGAGACGTTGCTTCGACCTTGGTCCGTTGTCCTGAGTGCGGATCACTATCGCGACGGCCAACTCAAAACGATTTTTGATAGGAGGTTAGATCAACTGTCACCTGATCTGCAATCCAAGGCTTTGGCCTTTCGAAAAGATGCGTTGGGCGCGTTGGAAACGCCCTATGAAATCGATCTTTTCTTTACCCATTTGGCAGATCGGCAAGAATCCAAAGAAAATGATCGTGAGATGTTTCAGCGCCTCAAGGCGTTGGCGCATCGTGACGCGGTGGAAGGTGTCGTCGGATCATATCTTGGGGAATGTGAGGATGCAGGGGCACCTGCTCTTATTTGGGGGTTGCTGGCCGCAAGAACAAAATTCGACCGCAGCCAATTGACAGCGCTCAACAGGCAATTGCGCACATTGGACCCAGCCTTGTCGAATACACTCGAGAAATTGGTGGACCGAATGGTCGCGACGCGGCACTTGCGCCAACCTAATCAATCAGTGAGTTTCGCCCATCCGAGCGTCAGAGCCGGATTTGAGAAATTTATAAAAAAGAATGCGGGCGTGAGCGAAATGGCACTTCAGACGCTCGTGAACGCTCTTACACTCGTTAAAGGGCCGCAGCAGGCATGGTGTATCGAAACGGCCGCTAGATCACTAAATGAGGTCAAAAAGCTTCTCAAATTCGACGACGGTGTGGACTTTACCGTTGCGCGGGAGACCTACGACGCAATTGATGCTTGGCTGGAAGAAAGCCTCGTGGACCCAGAATCAGATTTTCGATCCGTTCTTCAACTTGCTTCAGATGTAGGGACAAATCATTCCACCCCCTCAGAGCTTGCGCGTTGGTTGATCAAAGGCATTCGCAGGGGCGGAGAGCTTTTCTTCAGAAAGTGGAAACCGCCTCATTTCGAAGATGCTTGGTATACCCGCGTATCAGACGATGAACGGTCTTTTGTCATCGCAGATAGATTTGTGCGAGAGCAGTTGCCAAGGGATCAAATTGGCTATGGAAACAATTTCGCTAAAAAGCTGGATAGAATCTCGCCAGGACTCACGCCTGCATTTGTAGCTGTGGCCCAAAAGATGGTTGGGTCTGGCTTTGATGGCAATGTCAGCGTCATCGCCACAGGCGCCGTCCGCGATTTGGTGGGCTATAAGCCAGTTCTTGATGGTGCTCTAGACGAACTGGCACAGCTTAACTCCGATTATGACGATACGGGGCGGGAAGAATGGCGCGCGATCGAGGATGGTGAACGAGACGAGGCCCACGAAGAAGGCTACCAGTCACACCATGAGGGTGATGGGTACGCTGCAGGTGTTTTTGTGGAAACCTATGTCTCCTATCTCCGCACGCTTGGACGTTGGCAAGAACTGACCGAGCATCGTCGTATTTCAGAAATGATGTCTGCTTGGGCGAGCGACATCTGTACATCCCGTGGGCAAACCACGCTGGAGGAAGCAAGTGCCGTTCTTGTTCTGACATCTGGCACTGAAAACGAGGCGCGTGCATGGGATGCAGCCAGGACGCATTGGTCTGAAGGAATGGCACCTGTTCTGCAAGATCGCATTCTGTCCAATCCAGATGACGCCCATTTACGCAAAACACTGGTCCATTGTGCCTTGGTCAGATCGCCTGCGACCCTCGCGAACTGTTTTGAGAGATTGGCCAAAAATCCGGATCTATTGGTTCAGCTTCTGGTCGATTTACGAGAAGCGAGCGGCTGGTGTGCTAGAAAGAAGGATCGTAAAAAACGGCTTAAGCCAATTCTGAAGAAGCTCGCGGATAGCTCTTTGGAGATATTCAAGGCGGTGCCGTTGAAAGATAAGCTTCCAAAAGCGGTCGGGCCTACGGCGTTATCGGTGCTTGTTGACGCAACTAGCACATTGCGTTGTGGGCCATTGAGCAAGGTTGTCCCAGTGATGATTTCTAGCGGATCCAAGCCATCTGATGCTATTCGTCGCTGGCTGCTTGAGACATCAGATGGCCAGCTGTCTCGCGCGGCAGCACAGGCAGCTGTTACAATCCAAGATGATGAGTTGGTGAGGATTGCTCTACATCATGCAAGGGCGGGTGCCCGCGAGGAAGCTCTAAATTATCTGGCTCCGAGACTAGAGGACCCACTCCCTCAGGAATTGCTTCAGTTGGCGTCTGATCCGGGAAGCCGGGTAAGGCGTGCACTGGTTGCTCAATTAAATGGCAGGCATCACGCGGATCACGTTGAAGCCCTTCGCAGCCTCATTCGGGATAGCTGGTCGAACAGTTCCCCACAATATTATGAAAGCCCTTCCTATCCAATTGCCTTCGAGGCGATCAAAAGACTCGCTGAATATGGAAACTTGAGCGATGAGATCGGGAAATTACTCGTGCAGCTTTCAGAGCGAACCGATGACCGAGCTCTTGGCAGTATTGCCCTAGAAACTGCTGCGCAGTGTTGCGGGCCGGACGTCCGCGCAGCCATTTGGGCACTCTCCGCAAATCAGAAGCTGAAGTGGGTACGCGTGGATGCCATTAATGCATTAGTCTGGGCAGATCGTGTTGAAGATTCTATTCTCGAAGATATCACCGAAGAGGACTTGTTGGAACGAGCAGCGCCATTGGCTGCCTCTCTTTGCGCTTTGATTGCCGTTCATGGACAGGTCGACAATGTAGTTGAGATCATGGAGGGAGTTGCGCATTCGGCTCGCCGCCGTGCGCTTATCTTGATCGGCGTATTTGGTCTGTTGGATCGAGACGCAAACCGGGCTCGTGGGCTGTTGGATCTTCTCATAAGTGATCATCCCGCGAGACGTATTCTCGATCTCACTGAGGGGGAAACGTTACCAGCGAGCGTGCTGGATGATCTCGGAGACATAAGAACTCGTCGCGCTGTTCAGAGCTGGTTGAGTGCTCGGATCGAAAGCAGATAGACATTGATCTTTTGCAATCAGCCCGCAACCCCTACTTACCCTCACCTGTGGCGGTGTTGTGATGTACCTATTGTCAACCGCCCCTTGTTTGCCGGAGGCTGATTACTTCATCTCATGCGACCATATTAAAGGTACTGTCGTCCCTTAAGCGACTTGCCCAAAGGTCGAGTCAGCTTTGAAGGATATTCTTTGGGCTAAGCATCTTGTATCTTGGTCTTCGCTGCGCGCCATTTCAAGTGTGAGAAGGGTATCCTCTGGGAATGCCGGGCTAAGCTCCAGGCGCAGATACTCAAATAGCTGTCTGTCATGGACAGCGATCATTACCTGTCGATTGTGTTCTTTGGAAAGCGTCCTAAGGAGTGCGGCAAAGTTCGAGATATGAACATCATCCATTGACTGGACAGGATCGTCCAAAATCAGCCATGGCAGCTTCTGAGGCACAGAAAGATGCAATGCAAGAAATAGCGTGAGTGCGGCAGTATTGAGGTTACCGGCACTTAACATGGCACCGGGTGTCCCTCCCGCGTCTCCACCATTTCGAAAGTTTGTTATCAATTTCGGCTGAAGACGCTCTGTTCTGGATTTTGGCACACTGAATGCGGGAACAAATGGCTCGTCTGGAGCTAGTCTAACGAAAAGGTCACGCCACAAATGGTTCAACCGATCATTGAACTCACTTCGGATAATGCCTGACCGAACGCTATCAACGATCGTGCGCAAATCTGCGGCTTGTTTCCTTAAGTCTTGACCTCTTTCGAATGCATTCGTGGTCCTCTTTAATTCGCCTTCTAACTCTGCGATTTCGGCATCTTGCGCACTACGCTCGTCAACCAAACGCAGAAGGTCGCTCTTCAGTTCACGAATTCGGGTTTGAGCTGAGGCACAACGTTGATGTGCCTTCTCACGTGCTGAAAGGACTTCGCCTATATGTGCATCCAAATTGGAGAGAGAATCTTTCAAAAGACTCAAATCCACTCCAATATCTGATGCAAAAGCTTGCAGCGTTTCGCGCGCCGCAGTGAGTGTTGAATTCATAGATTGGAAGTCACTCAATCTGCGGCGAGTTCCCACTTCCATCGCCCTTAGAGATCTGCCGCGTTCGAGTATATCGGAGCAATCCTTCGTCGCGAGGACCACTGCTTGAACGTCGCTATGCCGCCTTTCGAGAGAATTCACTTCTTCGTCTGGCAGGAGCCGAGCTTGCCTTTCGTCAATTCTCTTACTGGCCGACCGCAATCGTGTCTCTTCGTCGTTACGCGCCCGACCCAATGCCAGCAGTCTCTCAGCGGAAGCTGATAAGTGGCGGACCTTACTATGAACATGTTCTGTAAGGTTATCAGCTTCAAGTTCCGAAAAGTCACGATCACAGACAGGACATATTTCATCATTAATGTAACCACTTAACTCCGCAAGAAGAGACGCTAAATTTTCCGACTTTGATGGGATGGTTGAAAGTTCTTCATCAATTATTTTGAGCTGCTTCTCGGACACACTAACTGCTTCTCTATCCACACTAGAGTCCGTGCGATCTGCTCTTGCAGCGGATAATCGTTTTTCAATACGTTCTTTTTCGGTGGTCAAGTGTTTGAGCGACTCTTCCCAGAACTCCAAAAAGTCGCCGCTTAGAGAAGAACGAGGGAGAAGATAAAGAAAGCGTTTTTCCAAGCCTTCAATAGTGTTTAGATGGTTGGACTTCCAAAGTTCATATGCACTAGACACTTCCACTGCTTCGGACGACATAGATGCATAATCAGCCTGAGAGAAAGTACTCGCCGCTTCGATTTGTTGACGAATGGCCGAAAGCTCCCTTTGCCTCCTGATAGTACTACGCAATTCTTGTTCATGTGCGGGGATAAGCGCCAGCTCAATAAGTTCTTGGAAGTTGTTTTCCGACGCTTCCTTGTCTAATTCAAAAACTAGCAAGCGCTCCTGCAACTCCAAAAGCAGCGCATCAATTTTCCCCTGACTCTCTGCTCGAAAAATCGACTTACTTTTAGAGCTTACGTTCAGCCTATCGACCTCTGATTCAACTTCCACCCATGTCTCAGAACTCTTACGGATATTGCGAACATCTTTAAGCATTTGGAGACCGCCCTCGAGAGCATCTAGGCGGTCGAGACCTAATAGATCTCCCACGAACCTTGCCAGAGGCGAGTCCATACTGGAACTAGATTCTTGATAAATTTGAAGTAGCTGACTAAGTAAGGCCTGCGGTAGAAAGGCTCTCTCGCTGAAGAAATCGGCTAAGTCATCTTCAAAATTTGAGAGGGTATTAATACCATTTTCATTGATCGAAGATCCGAATTCTCTGCTCTCGCCTTGTTCATCTACTGCAACGCTAACTCTTCCATCAGTTGCTCCACGAAAAAGAAGCTGAGTTGAATAGGTACGATCTGCTCGCAAAAGTGATTGCACTTTACCTGTTAGAGCCAGCTCAATAGCTGAAAGCAGGCTAGTCTTTCCGGCCCCATTTTCTCCATGAACTAGCACCACATTTGCGTCGAGAGGGACGTTTATGGTACCTTTTATGCTTCTAAAATTCTTGACTGATAGGCTTTTCAGTAAAAAATCAGACATCGCTCTCCTCCTTTTCTAGAGAGTCTTCAAGAGAAGAAATGAGACTTTTTTCGACAGCTTCTTTTCCAATTTCAGAGGCCTCAAGAACCCTGCTGATAAAATCTTGGTCCATTGCCGCTGGAACAGCCATTCGCAATTGCTCAATTGCTGACTGATCATCGCCATCGCCGACTGCAGAGCTTTCAGGCAGCGTTAGTGGTAACAACACGCTTATCCTATCCCCTAGTTGACGCCTAGCTTTTTGGCGTGCTGCTTCATCGATGTGATTTGTCGAAATGTTATCAACAGTGAGAACTCGGCAGTTTTCGGATAAATCCTCAACACTACTATGCGACATTGCACCAACCAATATTGCTGTGATCACAAGCCTTGACTGAGAAACATCTAGCGCTCGACCTAGTCCAGCGATTCTTTGGCTAACACGTTTGGCATCGCGATCTCCGTGTTCTCCAGTCGTGGTATCCACTATCAATACAAGATCATTTGCTCGCCTAGCATTTCCTCGGAAAGCTAAAGTGAAGTTGAAGTCGACGGAAGCTATGCGGAATGGTGTAGCCAGCTGTCCATAGCCTGCTTCGATTAACCGATCAGCTACCATTTTGACTAGAGGTGAATCATTCATATGGATGCCTCTGCAACAAATTCGGTGTTTAGGTTTTGTAGATTGTCACACTTATCCAGCAAAGCCTCTAAACTTATATGAGTAGTGCGTACGGTCGCGTTGCGCCCCGGCGAAGAACGTGGGCTACGCGCGCTTCCTCCATCGGGGCGAAGCTGCGGCCACAGATTGTCCGCGTGGACAACAATAGCACCTTGCCCCTCAAATGCGCCATCTTTCTCCAGCAAAATGGCTTCTGTTATAGACTTTATGATAAAGACTGGCCTTGGCTCTGCACCCGCCCAAGTCCCGTTGACAGTAAAGGAGCCGCTCTCGATTTCGTCGCTCTGGGCGGGCGAAAGCGTCCAGAGACCCTCTGCCCTGCCATAGTTTACTAAACACAAACTGAGCGCGAGCTTGCCCAACTGCGACTCGCGTGCGAGTTCGTCACCAGCGAGTTGAGAGAATGAAGTTGCGCTTACTGCCTCGTAAGCACCAGCAGAATGTGGAACGGCCCCTCTACGATACATCGCTAGCAAGCGTGGCCATGTCATCTGTGCCTGATCAAAGAAAGCCTGACGGTCGTCAGTTGCTAAACTGGCTATGTAATTGCGGCACTCTTTCCATGAAGCGTTGAGTTCAATGGCAAAGTCAGCCTTGCCTATGCTAGTGATCCACTCACTCATCAAATAGTCGAGTTTGTCAAATATTAGCTGTAAAAGTAACGCAATTAGAACTTGTTCTGGCCAAGCTCGTAGGTGCGCGCTGGCGTTGATGCCTGCAGAGTTGGCATCATAACTGTCTCGATAAACGAGCCTTAGAACTGCACGCTGCCCTGGAGTTAAACTTTCTTGGCAAAAGACATATCCTGGAGCATTTGGTTCACAGGGCCAAGGCCAGGGGTTGGCTTGTTTTGCCGTCGAAAAAGTTTGGTGCAAGTTTTGATCTTGAATTGAAAGGCCCATTACAAGAGCCTTTTGATTGGTCGCTATGCCAACAATTTCATTTCGAACTGCTGCGAAAAGTGGAGTGTTAAACCACTCTGTTATTTGTGTTGTACTTCCTGTGAGATATTTCCGAAAAGTATCCGGTTCGTCTGTAGCATGACCAATACATCCGTGAAATTTTAGAAGCCTCGTTCGCCCGTGTCCGGTTCTAAGTTGGTTTGGATCAACAACAACTTGGAGGACATTTGGCGCGCCGGAACTTAGCTTTTCCACTGCTTGTTCAATGAAAGTATCCCAGTTCGCTGACGCAATGTCTCGGACGACTCCTTCAAGTACAAGCGCGGCAATACAGAGATGTTCAATGGCCGGAGCTGGCGGATTATCGAATGCTTCGCGGATTTCTATCGCGTCCCACAATATATAGTCGCTGTCCTCATCAGGAATACGTAGGTCAAGAATCTCAGAATACTTGTTTCGAAGCCGTTTGGTAATAGCTTCTTGATCAGGCCATTGAGAGTACGGGTCCTGGATGCAATCATCCAAAAGATCTGCTTCACATTCTGCAATTTCTAGAAACTCACGTAGTGCCGTAGAGAATTTTCCTTGGCCACCTTCTGTGAGCGCTTTTTCTCGAAGAAATTCCGCGGCTTTTCTCAGAAGATCTTCTAGATCTGGCGCCTTCCGCGAAATGCCTGATCCGATCCAGAATGCGAACTCGCCATTTTCCACCGCTCTAAAGAAGGTTGCAAAATCTTGTTCAAACTTCCCGAGGACCTCAACAATTGAAATATCGTGCGCTGTCTGCTCGTCCGCCAATCTAAACTGCCTTCGAATTTATACACACTACCTTTATATACCTAGGGTTGATCGAGTGCGTTGTAAAACATTGATGTATAAAAACTCAATTTTTCGGATAGTTGGTCGCGGCAGACATGAATACGAGTGACCGCTCTCCGCTGTTGGTGTCGGTCGCTCCACGCCAGCTTCCATCATCGTAGTCTTGAAATGGTGGTGTGAGCCACACCCAAATCCAATGCAATCGCGCGGCAGGTTTCTCCGTTCGCCATGCGATCACGGGCAAGTTGGCACTGATGGTCTGTAAGTTTTGGCTTTCGTCCAAACTTAGTACCGTTGGCGATAGCGATTTGGCGGCCTTCATTAGCGCGTCGGGTGATCCGCTCTCGCTCGTCTTCAGCCAAAGCTGAAAGAAAGGCCAGGATGCCCTTGCCCTGTCCCATTCAGCGATGACAAGAATGTCCCCTGCCCCTAAAGCATCGATGGCGCGTTCCAACTGGGGCCGGCCTTTGACTGTCCGGCCTGACGCCACTTCACGAAAGATCTTGTCCGCTTTGGCTGTGTTCAATGCACCGATCTGGCGATCGAGGGACTGTCCCTTGCTGGACACTCTGGCGTAACCAATAAGCATGTAAAAACCTACACCAGACAGAAACGTTGCGCACCTGATTTATGCACCAATCCATGAGCCTTGTTCTTATGGCCGCTTCGGGTTGTTGCAAATATCATAAACTTCGCTCCAAGGCGGAGATGTGCGCTTTTGGATCTCAAGGCCGAATTTTTGTACCAATTGGTAAACAGTCGCTGCGTCCACCGACATCCCTCGCTCCGTCAGACGATCACTTACTTCGCGGTAGGACAGTGGATATCGACAGTACTGGCTGGACAGCCAACAGAATAACGTCTTTGGGAAGCGGTGATGCTTGGATGGGTTGAGCAGGTGCCATGTTATGCCTCCAATTCAACTGAGCGGGTATCTTCAAACAAACGGAAATTAATGCAAAAGAACCCTCAGCAGGAAGGCGTCGCAGTAACTTGCGAATTCAAAGCAAAGTGAGAATCATATCGCTGATATCTGGGTGTTGATAACTGTCGCACTTAGGGTGGACACAAAGGTGGGCACGCCACATCAATTTATCTTTAAATAATTGAAAAATAATACTAATTATAGAAAAAGTGGTGCCCAGGAGAGGACTCGAACCTCCACGTCCATACGGACACCAGCACCTGAAGCTGGCGCGTCTACCATTCCGCCACCTGGGCACAGGTATTGGTGGGCGGTGATTAAGTCCGCACATGTCAGGTGTCAACGGGATTCGGTGGCAGCGACGAATGTTTGTGGCGATTTATACGTATATGTGGGGCTGGAGGGGTGAAAAGCGCCTTGTCTGGCGAAAACTGGCTGGGTAAACCAAATACAGCCAGCCTTGAAGGGAAATACCATGTCGAAGCTCGTCACCATTTATGGCGGATCAGGTTTTGTCGGGCGCTACGTCGCACGTCGAATGGCCAAAGAAGGCTGGCGGGTTCGTGTCGCTGTGCGCCGTCCCAACGAAGCGATCTTCGTGAAACCTTACGGCACGGTTGGGCAGGTCGAACCTGTTTTGTGCAATATCCGCGATGACGCGTCGGTGCGCGCCGTGATGTACGGGGCAGACGCGGTTGTGAACTGCGTGGGCATTTTGGCACCTTCTGGTAAGAACCAGTTTGATGCGGTCCAGCACGAAGGTGCGGAACGCGTCGCGCGGATTGCCTCGGAACACGGTATTGGACGCTTGGTCCATATCTCTGCTATCGGTGCGGACGAAAATGGCGACAGCACCTACGCGCAGACCAAGGCTTTGGGCGAGGAAGGCGTTTTGCAACACTTCCCGCAGGCTGTTATCTTACGCCCGTCGATTGTGTTCGGCGCGGAGGACGAGTTCTTTAATCGTTTCGCGTCCGTGTCGAGGTTTGGTCCGGTTTTACCTGTCGTAGGCGCGGATACGAAATTTCAGCCGGTCTACGTGGATGATGTCGCGAAAGCGGCAGTAATGGGTGTTCTGGGTGAAGCGGTGCCGGGTATCTACGAGTTGGGTGGACCAGAGGTAGCAACCTTCCGCGAGCTGATGCATTCTATGTTGGACATTGTGCGTCGCCGTCGTTTGGTCGTGAATATTCCGTTCTTTGTGGCACGGATTATGGGCACATCATTTGATATTGTTAGTAAGCTTAGTGGCGGATTAATCGCAGCGCCGCTGACCCGTGATCAAGTGCGAAACCTCGCGCATGACAACATCGTTGCCGATGGCGCCAAGGGTTTTGCGGACTTGGGGATTGAGCCGACTGCGTTTGAGGTGATTCTGCCGAACTATCTGTGGCGTTTCCGTCCGTCGGGTCAGTACGAAGCGATCAAGGAATCTGCCCAGAATCTTCGCACGGATCACGAATAGGCGTACGCCAGAAGCGCGCCACCAAGGAATATCCGATAAATTACATATGGCGTGAAGCTGACTGATTTCAGCAGGCGCATCATTAGGCTCAGCGCCAACAATGCTGCGAAGAAGGCGAAGACTGCTGCGATCAAGCTGTCTTTTGCCAACTGCATGTTGGCGTCCGCTACTACATCCAAACCAAGCACTGAACCCGATGCGATGATGGTCGGAATGGACATGAGCATGGACAACTTGGCGGCGTCTTCGCGGGCATAGCCCAATTGGCGTGCGCCCGAGATGGTGGCACCTGATCGCGATGTTCCCGGGACTAGTGCCATGGCTTGCCATAGCCCCATGATGAACGCGTCCTTCGGTGACCAATCCGGCGCTGTTTTCGATGTCGCCCCTTTTTGGTCGGTCCAGTAAAGCACCAGCCCGAAAATAAGCATCGTCCACCCAACAAGAGCGACGGAGCGGAGCATTTCGTCTAGCCCGGTTAGCTTAAGGAATAGACCAAATATGATGACGGGAACGGTGGCGATGCCTAGATACAACGCTAGGCGCGCGCCTTGAGTATCGACCTTGCCCTTGATCAACCTCCCAATGCCCGCGATGGCGATTTTTACATCTGCCCAGAAAAACATGATGACGGCAAAAAGAGTGCCAATATGCACCGCGACGTCGATCGTCTGCCCCTGATCCTCCATTCCGGTCAGGCTGGGCAGCAAAATTAGATGCCCAGAGGACGAAACCGGCAGGAACTCGGTCAGACCTTGTATCAGTGCAACAAGGATGAGTTGAAATAGGGACATCTGCCGCGCCTCGAATCATTTTTCTTCAACCTAAAGGCAGGGAAATAAATGAGAAGAACATAAGTAGGTAACTTTTATTGACCTAAATATGAGATATGTGGGCCATATTTTCCGTATCCAACGTAGAAAAGTGAATAATAGGTCAGCATGTGTGACTTTTATTTCCCTCATTATCGAATTACAGAAGCATCTCAGATCGGGAGAATTGAAATGGCCAAGCAGCGAATGTTGCAGTTTGTAAACGTAGAACGTGATATGCCGGACAAACGGCCTCCGGACCTGCGCGCGCATGATTTCAACGAGATCTACGCAGAATATGCAACCGAGAAAGCGGCAGAGCAAGCAGGCCGATGCAGCCAATGTGGTGTGCCCTATTGCCAGTCGCATTGTCCGCTGCACAACAATATCCCTGACTGGTTGCGCATGACAGCCGAGGGTCGTCTGCAAGAAGCCTATGAGCTAGCTCAGGCGACCAACACGTTCCCGGAAATCTGTGGTCGCATCTGCCCACAGGACCGCCTATGCGAAGGCAATTGCGTGATCGAACAATCCGGTCATGGCACGGTCACTATCGGGTCCGTCGAAAAATACATCACGGATACCGCATGGGAAAACGGCTGGGTTAAGCCCGCCGCACCGTCGCAGGAACGTCCCGAGAGAGTTGGCATCATTGGTGCCGGACCGGGTGGGTTGGCCGCCGCCGACATGCTGCGCCGCCAAGGTGTGCAGGTTACCGTTTACGACCGCTACGACCGCGCGGGTGGCTTGCTGACCTACGGCATCCCCGGCTTTAAACTGGAAAAAGACGTGGTTATGAAGCGCATCGACCAGCTTGAGCAGGGCGGCGTGACTTTCAAGATGAATTGTAACGTCGGTGAGGACATCACGTTCGCCGAACTGCAAAAAACTCACCATGCAATTTTGATTGCGACGGGTGTTTACAAGTCCCGCGAACTGCCCGCACCCGGTGTCGGGGCGCAGGGGATCGTGCGTGCCATCGACTTCCTGACCGCGTCGAACCGCAAGAGCTTTGGCGATTCCGTTCCGGAATTCGACAGCGGTGAGCTTAACGCTGAAGGTAAGCGCGTTGTCGTCATCGGCGGTGGTGACACAGCCATGGACTGCCTGCGCACGTCTATTCGTCAGGGCGCAACTTCGGTAAAATGCCTATATCGTCGCGACAAGGCGAACATGCCCGGTTCGCAGCGCGAAGTAGCTAATGCGGAAGAAGAGGGCGTCGAGTTCGTCTGGCTCTCTGCTCCGAAAGGCTTTGCTGGCGATAGCGTAGAAGGCGTCATGGTTTCGAAAATGCGTCTGGGTGCACCAGACGCGTCTGGTCGTCAAAGCCCCGAGATCATCGAAGGCGCTGACTATGTAGAAGACGCCGATCTTGTGATTATGGCGCTGGGCTTCGAGCCGGAAGCTCTACCGACGCTTTGGGATGTACCAGAACTGGAGGTTACCCGCTGGGGCACCGTGAAAGCTGACTTCCAAACCCACGAGACGTCCCTACCGGGCGTTTACGCGTGTGGCGATATTCAGCGCGGTGCCAGCCTTGTGGTTTGGGCAATTCGCGACGGGCGCGAAGCCGCCGAGGCGATCATGGATCAAATCAACGCAGAAGCGCAGGTAGCTGCCGAGTGATGTGCCTGCGACCAAAAGAAGTGGCTGGAGTTTTGTCTCCGGCACGACGCGCACTGCTCGTACGACGTTCTGCGAGTGCAGCATTCCAAAGAATAATATGGCCAGCGCCGCTGACCACTCAACAAACACTTCCATACTAAGGAGCCTTTAGCATGACCAAGTTTGACCAAGACTGGGTGGCCCACGAGGAAGAGAAACGCCGCTGGATGGCGGAGAACTCGTTGTATCGCGACGAGGACGAGCATGCCTCGTGCGGTGTGGGCCTTGTCGTTTCCATCGACGGTAAGAAATCCCGCAAGGTTGTCGAGAACGGCATCAACGCGCTGAAGGCGATCTGGCACCGCGGTGCTGTGGACGCGGACGGCAAAACGGGTGATGGCGCGGGTATCCACGTGCAAATTCCAGTCGAGTTTTTCTACGACCAGATTGAACGCACTGGCCACAAGCCGAAGAAGGACCAGATGATCGCCGTTGGTCAGGTGTTCCTGCCGCGCACCGACCACGGGGCGCAGGAAACCTGCCGGACGATTATCGAGACCGAAGTTCTGCGCATGGGCTACAACATCTACGGCTGGCGGCACGTTCCGGTGAACGTCGCCTGTCTGGGCGAGAAGGCCAACGCGACGCGGCCCGAGATCGAGCAGATCCTGATCTCCAACGCCAAAGGTGTTGAGGAGGAAGAGTTTGAGCGCGAGCTATACGTGATCCGTCGCCGGATTGAGAAGGCCGCGCTGGCCGCGCAAGTGCCGACGCTGTATCTGGCGTCACTGTCGTGCCGCTCGATCATCTATAAAGGCATGATGCTGGCCGAGCAGGTTGCGGAGTTCTATCCCGACCTGATGGACGAGCGTTTCGAGAGTGCGTTCGCAATCTACCACCAGCGCTATTCGACCAATACCTTCCCGCAATGGTGGCTGGCGCAGCCGTTCCGGATGTTGGCCCATAACGGCGAGATCAACACGCTGAAGGGCAACCTGAACTGGATGAAGTCCCACGAAATCCGCATGGCGTCCGGTGCGTTCGAGGATCGTGCGGAGGATATCAAGCCGATCGTTCCGGGTGGCTCGTCTGACTCTGCCGCTTTGGATGCGGTGTTTGAAGTTTTGGTCCGTGCGGGCCGTTCGGCCCCGATGGCGAAAACCATGCTGGTGCCGGAGTCTTGGTCCAGGCAAGCGGTTGAAATGCCGAAGGCGTGGCAGGATATGTATTCCTACTGCAACTCGGTGATGGAGCCTTGGGATGGTCCTGCGGCGTTGGCGATGACCGACGGGCGCTGGGTGTGTGCTGGCTTGGACCGGAACGGTTTGCGCCCCATGCGCTATGCGGTGACGGGCGACGGCTTGCTGATTGCGGGGTCCGAGACGGGCATGGTGCCGTTTGACGAGGCGACTGTGCGCGAAAAAGGCGCATTGGGTCCGGGTCAGATGATCGGTGTCCATATGGGCAAGGGCGAACTGTATCACGACGAAGAGCTGAAAGACAAAATGTCGGCGGCGCTGCCGTTCGGTGACTGGGTCGGCAAAATCACCGATCTTGAAAAAATCACGTTGGATGTACAAGAGCAGCCTCTCTTCACTGGGGCCGAGTTGCGCAAGCGCCAGATCGCGGCGGGCTACTCCATCGAGGAGTTGGAGCAGATACTTGCGCCGATGGCTGACGACGCGAAGGAAGCGATTGCTTCGATGGGGGACGATACCCCGTCTGCGGTGCTGTCCAAGAAATACCGCCCGTTGAGCCACTTCTTCCGGCAGAACTTTAGCCAGGTTACCAACCCGCCAATCGACAGCTTGCGCGAATTCCGCGTGATGAGTCTGAAAACACGGTTCGGGAACCTCAAGAACGTGCTGGACGAGGATTCGTCGCAGACGGAGATTCTTGTGCTGGAAAGCCCGTTCATCGGGAATGCGCAGTTCGACAAGTTGACCGAGCAGTTCAATGCCGAGATGGTCACGATTGACTGCACCTTTGACGCGGATGGTGACCAGAGCGCGTTGCGCGAAGCGTTGGACCGCATTCGGGACGAGGCAGAGGACGCCGTGCGTTCTGGCGCGGGTCACATCGTTTTGGCCGATCAGGGGCAGAATGAAAACCGTGTCGGCATGCCGATGATCCTAGCGACGTCTGCGGTGCACAGTTGGCTGATACGCAAGGGCTTGCGGACGTTCTGCTCGCTCAATGTGCGGTCCGCTGAGTGTATTGATCCGCATTATTTCGCGGTGTTGATCGGTTGCGGTGCGACAACCGTTAACGCCTATCTTGCGGAGGATTCCCTTGCCGACCGTATTGAGCGCGGTCTGCTGGAAGGGTCGCTGACCGAAGCTGTGGCGCGGTACCGCAATGCCATCGACCAAGGTTTGCTGAAGATCATGGCGAAGATGGGTATTTCGGTGATCTCGTCCTACCGTGGTGGCCTGAACTTCGAGGCTGTCGGCCTGTCGCGCGCGATGGTTGCGGAGTTTTTCCCGGGGATGCACTCTCGGATTTCCGGTATCGGTGTGTCCGGCATTCAGAAAAAAGCGGCGGAGGTCCATTCATCCGGTTGGCGCGCCGAGACTGCTGTTCTGCCAATCGGCGGCTTTTACAAGTCGCGCCGTTCGGGCGAGAAGCATGCTTGGGAAGCGCAGACGATGCACATGCTGCAAGCGGCCTGCAACCGCGCGTCCTATGACATGTGGAAGCAATACAGCCAGACGATGAAGGCGAACCCGCCCATTCACTTGCGCGATTTGTTGGATATCAAGTCGCTGGGCGAGCCGATTTCGGTGGATGAGGTGGAGTCCATCACGTCCATCCGCAAACGGTTCGTGACGCCGGGCATGTCCTTGGGCGCGTTGTCGCCAGAGGCGCACAAAACGCTGAACGTGGCGATGAACCGGATCGGCGCGAAGTCGGATTCTGGCGAAGGCGGGGAAGACCCCGCGCATTTCGTGCCGGAACCGAATGGCGACAACCCGTCTGCGAAAATCAAGCAAGTGGCGTCGGGTCGTTTTGGTGTGACCGCCGAGTACCTGAACCATTGTGAAGAGCTGGAGATCAAGGTTGCCCAAGGGGCGAAACCAGGTGAAGGCGGGCAATTGCCGGGCATGAAGGTCACCGACCTGATCGCGCGGCTGCGGCTCTCGACCAAGGGGGTGACGCTGATCTCGCCCCCGCCGCATCACGACATCTACTCCATCGAGGATCTGGCGCAGCTGATCTACGATCTCAAGCAGATCAACCCGCGCTGTAAGGTGACAGTGAAGCTGGTTGCGGCGTCCGGTGTTGGCACGATCGCGGCGGGTGTTGCGAAGGCGAAAGCTGATGTGATCCTGATTTCCGGCCATAATGGCGGGACGGGCGCGTCGCCTGCGACGTCGATCAAATATGCGGGCTTGCCGTGGGAGATGGGCCTGACAGAGGCGCATCAGGTGTTGGCGATGAACAACCTGCGCGGGCGCGTGACCTTGCGCACCGATGGCGGTTTGCGCACGGGCCGCGACATCGTCATGGCGGCGATGATGGGGGCCGAGGAATACGGCATCGGCACTGCTGCGCTGATCGCCATGGGCTGCATCATGGTGCGTCAGTGCCAGTCGAACACGTGTCCTGTTGGTGTGTGTACGCAAGACGAAGCGCTTCGTGACAAGTTCACGGGCAGTGCCGACAAGGTGGTGAACCTTATCACCTTCTACGCGACGGAAGTGCGCGAGATTCTGGCCTCGATTGGTGCACGGTCTTTGGAAGAAGTGATTGGTCGCGCTGATCTGTTGACGCAGGTTTCGCGTGGCTCTGCACATCTGGACGATCTGGACCTGAACCCGCTTTTGATCACCGTCGATGGGGCTGATCGTATCGTTTACGACCGCTCCAAAGAGCGGAACGCGGTGCCTGACACGCTGGACGCGCAGATCGTGAATGACGCACAACCGTTCTTCAAGGATGGCGAGAAGATGCAGTTGTCTTACGCCGTGCAGAACACGCTTCGGACGATTGGCACGCGGGCGTCGAGCCACATCGTCCAACGGTTCGGGATGCGCAACGATTTGCAGCCGGACCATCTGACGGTGAAACTGTCCGGCTCTGCCGGTCAATCGCTTGGGGCTTTTGCCGCGCCGGGTCTGAAGCTGGAAGTCTTTGGCGACGCCAATGACTATGTTGGCAAAGGTCTGTCCGGTGGCCGCATTGTTGTGCGCCCGTCGCAAAGCAGCCCGCTGAAGGCGGATGACAACACGATCATCGGCAATACCGTGCTTTATGGCGCAACTGACGGCTACCTGTTTGCCGCCGGACGTGCGGGAGAGCGGTTTGGCGTCCGGAACTCCGGCGCGAAGGTCGTGATCGAGGGCTGCGGTACCAACGGGTGCGAATATATGACCGGTGGTGTGGCGGTTATCCTTGGCTCAATCGGCGCGAATTTCGGGGCCGGTATGACGGGCGGGATGGCGTATTTGTACGATCCGGATGGGCAGTCGACCCCGCTGATGAATATGGAAACGCTGGTGACCTGCCCTGTGACCGTGGATCATTGGGAAGACCAGCTTAAAGGGTTGATCGAGGAGCATGCGCGCGAGACGGGCAGTGTAAAAGCGACCCGCATCTTGCAGGACTGGGATGTGGAGAAAGCCAATTTCGTGCAAATCTGCCCGAAAGAAATGCTGATCCATATTCCCGCGCCGTTGAGCCTTGAGGATCAGGCTATTCCGGCTGAGTAATTCGGCGAGACTAACAAATCGAGGGCGGGAGTTTTTCCCGCCCTTTTTTGTCCAAAAGCTATTATTTCGGGGTGCAATCGCCGCCAGACGCACATTGCTCGATGGCCTCGATATACTTGTCTTCGGGGTTGGAGAACGCAAAAGCGTAGCACGGGTCGACGTTAAAGATCAGCTTGTCTTCGGTCTGTAGCACATAGGCCAGATAGTCGGTTTTGGGCGACACGCGTGCGCACCACGGACCTGCGCAATTCAAGGCGAGCGTGACGGGCACCTCGATCTCGTCGGTAAAACCGCCCCCTGTTAGCAACTTCCCTTTGAAGATTGTTGGTATTTTAACCGCAACAGGTGGTGCGTTTACGTCAGGCACCTTTTTGACATCAAACTCAAACTCCCCATGGAGGACGATAAAGCTTTCCTCTGCCTCTGCGACGGCATTAAACGCAGCGGTGGGGTGTGTTGGAAGGCAGGATAAGGCGCTCGCGGGACCGGCGGCGAGGGCAAAAGCCGTGGCCGCAATGGTGAAGTATTTGCTCATCCGGCGATCTTACAGGAGCGGTCGAAAAGCTTCGATCACTTTCGCGTAAACGTCCCGTTTGAACGGCACGATATTGCCGAGCAATGTTTCAGTGTCCACCCAACGCCATTCCGAGAATTCGGGGATTTCAGTTTCTATGTTGATATCCGCGTCGGTGCCGTGAAAGCGCAATAGAAACCACTTCTGTTCCTGCCCGCGAAAGCGGCCCTTCCAGATTTTGGGGACGAGATCGAGCGGCAGGTCGTATGGCACCCAATCCTCGGTTTGGCCTTCAACCGTTACCAGTTGCGCAGGTACACCGGTTTCTTCTTCCAGCTCCCGTAGGGCAGCGACTTCAGGGGATTCCCCCTTGTCGATGCCACCTTGTGGCATTTGCCAAGCGGCCACATCGCTGTCGATGCGCTGGGCGGCGAAGACCAGACCGGAATCGTTCACAAGCATAACACCCACACAAGGGCGGTATGGTAACTTCGAAATTTCTTCAGGTGTCATGGCAAATGGCGGGCGGGAACAACCCCGCCCATTCCTTTACTTGTCAGCAGGTGCCAGAGCGCTCAGGCCCTTCAGCACATCAAGAGCATAAGCCAGCTGGTAGTCTTGTTCGCGCAGTTTGGCGACTTCTTCAGCCTTCTTTTGCTCTGCTTCCAGCAGCGCACGCTCATCTTCCGAGATGCTGTCATTATTGCTGAGTGATCCGCGCAGATCGGCTTCGGAGCGACCGTTGCGCTGTGTGTCTTTGTCGGCCTCGTCTTCTACCGGCTTGCGGGGCGGTTGTACGACGATGATGTCAGGGGACACGCCTAATGCCTGAATGGAGCGGCCCGACGGCGTGTAGTAACGCGATGTGGTCAGGCGCATGGCACCATCGCCGCGCACTGGCACGACTGTTTGCACTGACCCTTTGCCGAAGCTCTTTTCACCGACGACCACCGCACGGCGGTGATCTTGCAACGCACCAGCAACGATCTCGGATGCCGAGGCGGAGCCGCCGTTGATCAGCACCACGATCGGTTTGCCGTTGGACAAATCGCCCTCGGTCGCGTTGTAGCGTTCGCTGTCGCGTGGATTGCGGCCACGGGTCGAAACGATCTCGCCCTTATCAAGGAAGGCATCCGACACAGCGATGGCTTGGGTAAGCAGCCCACCCGGATTGTTGCGTAGATCAAGAACGATGCCATTGACCTTGTCTTCGCCGCCAGCCTCTTCGATTTGCTTGGCCAGCCCCTCTTTGAGGTTCGGGAATGTCTGCCGATTGAACGTGGTCACACGCAGCACCACAGAGTCGCCTTCGAGGCGCGTTCGCACCGCCGTCAATTTGATCGTGTCACGAACAATGGAGACTTCGAACGGCTCGTCCACGCCTTCGCGCACAACCATCAAAAGGATCTCGGAGCCGACCGGCCCGCGCATCATCTCAACAGCTTCTTCCAAGGTCAGACCCAGCAGGCTTTTACCATCGACGGTGGTGATGAAATCACCTGACTCCATGCCCGCTTCGTCTGCGGGTGTGCCGTCCATGGGCGAGACCACTTTGACGTAGCCGTCTTCTTGCGTGACCTCGATGCCAAGGCCGCCAAATTCGCCCGACGTTTGGGTGCGCATGTCGTCGAAGTCTTTAGGTGGCAGGTAAGACGAATGCGGATCAAGAGAGGTCAGCATCCCGTTGATGGCGGCCTCAATCAGCTCACCCTCGTCAACGTCTTCCACATACTGGGCGCGGATGCGTTCGAAGATGTCACCGAACAGGTCCAATTGCTCATATACCGTCGACTTTTTTTCCGCTTCTTGTGCGATCAATGGGCCCGCGAATTGCGTGGTTACCAAAACACTTGCGGCGGTGCCCAGTGTGGCTGCCATTAGAAATTTTTTCATACGGACGTCATTCCTTGTTCGTGGCGAACCAAGTGGCCGGATCGACCGGTTCGTCGCCTTGTCTAAGTTCTATATAAAGCGACTCTTGCTGATTGCCGCCACCACCTTTGGCTGCAGTGATCAAAAAAGCGTCAGGATTGGGGGGCAAACCGCCCATTAAGCCCACAGGTGCGCCCTGATCGAGGACTTCACCGACCTCACCAAAGGTTTGATCAACGCCTGCCAGAATCAGTAGATACCCCTTGCTTGGCTCCAAAATGACCACATTGCCGTAGTCGAGCAGCGGGCCAGAGTAGCGCAACGTGGCGGGCCAAGGGGTTGTAACCAACGATTGAGCGCGGGTTGCAAGCACAATGCCGGGACGCGTAATGCCGGATGCGTCGGTCTCATTGAAGCGATGAAGTATGATGCCGGCCGCGGGTAGCGAAAGCTTGCCCTTGGCGGTCTCAAAATCTGCGGGATTGTTCAGATCAGATGGATTTAGATCCGTCAGGCCAGAGGCAAAGCTCTGAAGGGTGTCGCTGCTTTCGACTAACGCGCGCATTTTGTCGGCGTCGTTGGTAAAGCTTCGCGGTAACTCCACGCGGTCGGCAATCGCTTTGGATAGCTCCACACGCGCGATTTGAACCTCCGACAGCGACTTGGTGAGTTGGGTCGCGGCGCTTTGCTGTAGACTGCGGATATCGCGGACTTCTTCAAGCTGGCTGCGCAGCGTGAGAGCCTCATTTTGCAGGGCCGGCGTCACTTCGGACAGGATCATCCCGGAACGTGCGGTGCCGATTGCCCCGGTCGGATGCATCATCAAAAGTGGCGCTGGAGACGTACCGATGGTTTGCAGAACCCCAAGCAGTCGAGACAAGCGATCACGTTTGGCCTCGAAAACCAGTGCAATGCTGCGTTCCTGAATCGACGCACGGCGAAGACCCTCGCGCAGTGCTGATAAGCCCTCTTCGTAGGCACGCACAGTTTCGGTCAGTGCACCTACGCGGTCAGAGGCGCTTTCGGCGTTTGAAAGGCTATTCGCGGCGTCGTCAAGCATTTGGCTTGCGCGTTTCGCAGTCGTGATCGGGTCGCTTTGGGCGACCGCAGTGCCAGTCAATGCCAGCAAGGTCAGGGCAATAAGCAGCTGCTTCATGTTCGGATCAACGACACTCCAGTCATCTCGCCCGGCTTGGGAAGGTTCATCAGTTCAAGCAGCGTCGGGGCAAGATCGGCCAATCTGCCGTCAACCAAAGATACATTTGCTTGGCCTCCGTAAAGAATAACCGGAACAAGGTTTGTCGTGTGGGCTGTGTGAGGACCGCCGGTGGCGGGGTCGACCATCGTTTCACAATTACCGTGGTCGGCTGTCACGATCATGGCGCCGCCAAATTCATCAAGGGCCGAAATAGCTTTGCCTAGACCCTGATCCACCGCTTCGCAGGCAGCGATAGCGGCGGCAAGATCGCCCGTGTGGCCAACCATGTCGGGATTGGCGAAGTTCACCACGATCAAATCGTATTGATCTTTGATTGCGCCAACCAGATCGGCGGTGACCTCATCTGCCGACATTTTCGGCTGCATATCGTAGGTCGCAACCTTTGGGCTCTTTGGCATATGCCGGTCTTCGCCAGTTTCCGGGACCTCTTTGCCGCCGTTCAAGAAGAACGTGACATGGGGATATTTCTCAGTCTCTGCCACACGAAACTGGCGCAGGCCGTGTTGTGCGACCCAAGCGCCAAGCGTGTTGCTGATCTTCTTCTTCGGGAAGACCGTCGTCATGAACGCGTTGTGGGCGGTGGAGTAGTCCACCATCCCGAGGCATTCCGCTAGCTTCGGGCGCGAAGATACGTCGAAGCTGTCAAACTTCGGATCGGCAATGGCGGAGAGGATTTCACGGGCACGGTCAGCGCGGAAGTTGAGGCAAAAGACTCCGTCGCCATCTTTCACGCCTTGGAAGCCACCAATGACGGATGGCACGATGAATTCGTCGTTCTTGTCTTTGGCATAAGACGCCTTAACCGCGTCTTTGGCGCTGGCCGCTGTATCGCCCTTACCCAGCATAATAGCCTTATAGGCCAATTCCACACGTTCCCAACGTGTGTCACGGTCCATCGCGTAGTAGCGGCCCGAAACGGTGGCTATGCGAACATTGTCCGGCAAATCGCGTTCAAGCGTGTCGATGTAGCCAAGTGCCGATTTTGGAGCGACATCACGGCCATCTGTGATGACGTGTAAAATAGTGTCTATTCCTGCAGAACTCAGTGCGATTGCCGCCGCGATAACGTGGGTGATATGGCCATGCACACCGCCATCAGACGCGACACCCATCAAATGCGCGGTGCCACCGGTTTCCTTCAACTTGGAGATAAATTTTTCCAAGGCGGCTTCGTGTTGGAATGTGCCTTCTTCAATGGCGAGGTCGATCTGACCAAGGTCCATCGCCACAACGCGACCCGCCCCGATATTGGTGTGCCCGACTTCAGAGTTGCCCATCTGCCCCTTTGGCAAACCGACATCTGGCCCGTGCGTGATCAAAGTTGCATTGGGGCAGGTTGCCATAAGCCGGTCAAATGTAGGTGTCTTGGCGAGCGCTGGGGCGTTGGCTTCTGTGGTGTCAGACAATCCCCAACCGTCGAGGATACAAAGAACAACTGGTTTTGGAGTGGACATGTGCAAGCTCGCTTTAGGTCTACCCTCTTCTAGGCGGCACAGGCTGAGGCTTCAACCGCCGCCTTTTTGCTCACCTCGTTTCGGCAGCACCGCGTCTCGCTGCCAATCGGATCATTTCCGCCATCCGCCATAGCCGCAGCCGTGCGAGTGTGGTCAGCGCGCCCGCGCGCTCTTTGGGTGTCGTCAGTGCAGGTGACCAAATGACACGAGGTGTGTGCGCGACAATAGAGAGCGGCATCATCAACGCACGGGCGATCCACCGGGTTTTTGCACCGTTGTTTGTTAGGTGAGTGCCATATGTCTCGGCGGTGACCCTTACCCATTTCGATCTTAGCTGATCCCATGATGTGCGGCAGGGATGGCTAACGATCAGGTCCGGTTGATAAACGAGCTTGTAGCCAATAGCCGTTGCACGTTGACACCAATCATAGTCTTCGGAAACGCCTGCGCGGAATGGCCCGACGGTTTGGAAGACCTCTGCGTTCGTGACGAGGTTGGCCGTGACCGAGAAATCCTGATCTTCGATGTAGCGACGCTGGTTGAAGGAGAATACCTGCTCGAACGCTTGAATGGCGTTGGTGGGCCCGGTGCCCGTTGTCGACAACAGTACCCTTCCGCCCGCGATGTCTCGCGTCGCCCCTACGCAAAGTGCTTTAGTCAGGAAGTCGGGCGCCACTTCACAGTCACTGTCTGTGAAAATGAGGATATGTCCCCTTGATAGCAGGATTCCGGCATTCCTCGCCTGCGCCGCGCCTGCTTCTGGTTGATAGTGAAAGCGTATGTCACCGTGGCTGTTGATAAAGGCCGTATCTAGGCGGGGTTGGCCGTTATCGACAACAATGATTTCGACTTTAGCCCGGTCGCAGCAGCGCTCTAGTGAGGCCAAGCATAAGGATAGCCTGTCTTTGTCATCGTAGTGCGGAATAATGACCGATGCTTTGGGATTCATTAGCGGTGACCGACCTTAACGGCAGGAACTCCTGCGAATATCTCGCCAGCGCCGACATGACCGCGCACCACCGCGCCAGCAGCGATTACGGCCCCGGCCTCGATAACGGTTCCTGGAAGCACTATTGCGCCAAAACCGATCCAAACATCGTTGGCAATATATACATTTGCCTCGTCCATGGATTGATCTGAAACTGGCTCACCATCGCGAAAACGATAGTTGGCCGCCGTGATCAGGACGTTTGGCCCAAGTAGCAGATCATCGCCGACGTCAATTCTGCCCAAATGCGGACCGGCCCACAGATAGCACCCTGCGCCAACATGTGCCCGTGACCCAAGTTGGATGCGTTCAGGGTTTGCAAATTGGCAAGTCGGACTGATCGCAGCATTTGGGCCTGTGGTGATAGACCGGCGAGGGATCACGTGAGTTTGGTTGTAATGGTTTAGCAACTTCAAACCATGCAGATAGGCGCGCGGATCGACTATAGAGAGTAGAAAGCGAGAAAGCCTATTTCCCCTTGTTAGAGCCAGTTTTCGGGGCCGTAAACGACTAGAAATGACAGTGTTAGTCATCAGCGTACCTGCTGTGTGGGTCGCAGAAGCGGCATGCGTTTAGCACAACGCCCAAGCAGGTGGTGTTCTCGGCGATCATACGTTCAGAAATGTCAATTTCTGCTGCGGTCGAGCGATCTGTTCGTGCAATGAGCAACGCACAATCCGCCAAGGAAAGCGCGGCGATTCCGTCGTCCATGGGGCTCAGGGCTGCAAGGTCAAAGATCATTATGTCTGGTGCGAAGTCGCGCTCGATATGGTCAAGTAGCGCGGATGTTTTGATGTGCGCCAAACGCTCCGCCGCATCGTCCATAACGGTGGCATTGAGGCTCAACCCAAGATTTGATCCGACGCGCAAGCACGTGCTGTCAAAATTCCGCCGATGGCCGGCAAGCACCGAGAATCGCGGACCGGATTCTTGCAATCCGAAGATCTGGATCAAGCTGGGGCTTCGAAGGTTAAAGTCTACAACCATGACGCGCAGGTCATCCTGTCGCGCAAGGCTAAGCGCCAGATTGGCGACGACCGTTGACGTGCCGCACCCGCTGGTGGGCGATGTTATTGCGACACGTCGGTGACCCGCGGCGCGCATGTGGCTGAGCATTCTGGTCCGAAGCCTGTCGAACGGAGCCGAAGCGTCGCTTGCTTTGACCGTTTTGACGTGGTGACGCTTCAGCACAACAGGGTCCAGCTTCACTTCGTTTAGCCGGCTCCAGCTTTTGTGCGGGTCCGCAAGGTCAGTTGTGTCAGGCAAACCCGAGGTGGGATCCGGTGTGCTCTGTGTTGAACGGAGGATTTCGTCCGTGTTTATGAGGTGTTCCAAAGCGGTCTCCTAACCGAGGCTCGGCCCAAGATCGGGAATGGTTGCGAAAGGGGTTAATCCGAGAGCACGGTGTAAGTCGCGCGGGTGACGAAGGTGCCGATCAAGCCTGATCCGAAGAGCAACCGCGCCAATCGCCGCCAGCAAAGAAGCAAGCGTTACCGCTGCAAGCAACCAAGCACGTATCTCTTCCTGACTGCGTCCGGTGAGGGCGGCATCCTGTACGACCTTAAGCTGCATCCGATTGGATTCGCTGAGGCGTTCTGCGCTGCTTAACTTGTCTTGGGCGCGCTTGGTTGCGGTGTTAGCGGTGCCGACCTCTTGCTCCAACTGATGAGATTTTTCTTGGAAGACTCTGCCCGCGATGACTTGCGCTTCGAGGTCATGCAGCTGTTTTTGTAATCCTTCAATTGGTTGACCAACGAGGCTTTGGCGTTCTGAGCGCGCGATACGGGTGCGAATCAAACGGATTTTCGGATGGAGGTCAGAATACAAGCCGCGCGCGGCGGAAAGTTCGCTGTAAAGTTTCTTAAGAGCGGGGCTTTGTACTGGTGTGTCAGCGGATATTTTCAGCAATTCGGCGCGAAGCTGGGACGCGCGGGCGCGAAGGTCGTCAATCTCGGTCGTTGGCGCTTCGCTAAGGTGCGCGCTCAGAGTTTCGCGCACCAAATTTAATCGGTTCAGGTTTCCAGCGAGCACCGTACGAAGCTTGGTTAGCGATCTATCGATCTCTGCCTGTTGCGTGGCGTCGCTCATCGCCATCGCACGGGTCGCCAAGGAGTTCGCAAGTCCAATCGCGGCGGCAGGACTTGGCATAGTTGATTGGACAAAAAGGTAGGTCGGCTTGTCGCGTGAAGACTCGACCTTCAGGTCAAAGTTCTCATCGATTTCGGCCAGTTTCGCTTTTGGATCAATGTCGTTCATTGCAGCCTTCAGCGTATGAACCACGACTTGCAAATGCTGCATTTCTTCCGAACTGCGCTGCACTTTAGATGTGCTGACCATGCCGATCTGCCGCTCCAAAACAACGCGAGCGGAGGCGGTGTATTTTGGCGGGAGAATATTCAATCCCATCCACCCGAAAGTGACAATCAATAGCGCTACCACAACGGCAAGCGGCACGTTGCGGATAATCTCCCACCGCCAATATCGCCAATCAAACATCCTTAAATCCCGTCCAAATTTTATTGCAATTTCCCTTCGTATTCAGACCTTTGAAAACTTAAGACATAATTAATTCATCTCAGTTCTTCTTTGTCGCAACCCGCCGCTTCGATGTGCGGACCGCAACAGAACAGGAGACGGATGACCTGATGGATGCTCGACCAACAACCGAATTCGAGACAGCAAGATCTGTCGTGGACACCCATCATGTGCCGGTGGTGAAATCGCAATCTTCAGGGGCGTCTTATGCTCTCTTCTGGAAGCGGACTTTGGATATTATTTTGGTGATTGTGACTGCGCCAATCTCCGTTCCACTGGTTTTTTTAGGTGCCTGTCTTGCCATGTTGGATGGTGGGTCCGCCTTCTATTTTCAGCCACGGGTCGGGCGCGGTGGGAAAATGTTTCGAATGTTCAAACTCCGCACGATGCGGGTGGATGCGGAACGGCGTCTGAGCGAAATTCTGATGCAAGATCCGCGTGCAGCCATCGAGTGGCAGCAAAATCAAAAACTGCGCCGAGACCCACGCGTTACATATATCGGTAAGGCGCTACGCAAGACCTCACTCGATGAATTGCCCCAGCTCTGGAATGTGGTGCTTGGCGATATGTCCTTAGTCGGGCCGCGCCCGATTTTGCAAGAGCAGGCGATTCTGTACCCCGGCAGCGCGTATTTCAAGTTGCGACCAGGTCTTACCGGTCCTTGGCAGGTGCTTGGTCGCAACGACGAAAGTTTTGTCTCGCGCGCGAAATATGACGCGATGTATGAGCGCGAATTGGGTCTGTTTTCTGACCTGTCATTGATCGGACGCACGTTCGGTGTGGTCTTGTTGGGGACAGGACATTGAGTGGTTTGCGGTTACTCGTGTGCGTTGCTCTGTTGTTGGCAGGGCCGGCTTTGGCCAAACCGTATGTTCTGAAGCCCGGCGATATGTTGCGGATCGAGGTTATTGAGGACAATAGCCTGAACCGCAATGCGCTGGTCCTGCCGGATGGAACCATTGCTTTCCCTATGGTGGGTCAGATCGCGGCAGCTGGTCGGACCTTGACCCACGTTCGCGAGGCTCTGACCGCAGGTCTGGCTCCGAATTTCGTTCAACGCCCCAGCTTGCACGTGGCCGTCGCATCCGTAGCGCGCCCCGAAGCCCCGATGCGGACAGTCACAACTGCGCAGGTGTCGCAAAAGGTCATCACAGTGTTTGGCATGGGGGAACTCGGAGCGCCCGGAAAGCAACAATTGCCACTGGGTTCATCGCTAATGCAGTTCTTGGCTCAGGCTGGTGGAACAACGCCGTTTGCCGCAACGAAACGGGTTCAGGTACGGCGGACGGCCGCCGCAGGCGGGGCGATCGTAACTTACCGCGTGAATGTGAAACAACTGATGCGCGACGGCGGAAAGAGCTTCCTGCTTGTGCCGGGTGACGTGGTGATTGTTCCACAGCGACGGCTGTTCGAATGATCTGGCGAGGCAAGGCTCAATCGCCAGCGGTCGGATCAATTCTCGGTTCACAAACATTTTCATGCAAACTTTGCGGAGGAATATGACTATGGCGCGAATTTTGGCGGTATCTTCAGGTGGCGGCCACTGGCAGCAGTTGAAATTGTTGGACGCGGCGATGGAAGACGCAGAGGTAGTGTATGCTTGCAGCGCTGATGTGGGCGAGCCAACGGTGCTTCGTGTGCCGGATTGCAATCTGCGCACGCCTCGTCGTTTGGTGCTGGGACTTCTGGCGGCATGGCGGCTTGTGCGGAGCGTCAGGCCGGATGTCGTGGTCTCTACCGGCGCTGCGCCAGGGGCATTGGCGCTGATCGTGGCGAAGTTGTTGGGCTGCCGAACGGTTTGGATCGACTCAATTGCCAATGCCGAGTGTATGTCTTTGTCAGGCCGTCTTACGCGGTGCTTTGCAGACCTTTGGATGACACAGTGGGAGACCGTGTCGGAACGGTCCGGTGCGGTCTATGTTGGAGCAGTGCTTTGATTTTTGTTACCGTAGGCACGCAACTGCCGTTTCCGCGCCTGATTGGACACATGATAGAATGGGCCAAAACCCACGAAGAGCGCGTCGTCTTGCAGACAGGTGACGCGAGCAAGCCCCTCGGATGCGAAGCCTATAGATCACTTTCGAGCGAGCAGTTTTCGACCTTCATTGAACGCGCGAGAGTTGTGGTTTCCCATGCTGGAATAGGCTCTATTATTGCGGCAAAGTCTGTTGATCGACCTATTATCCTAGTGCCGCGCCACGCACGTCTAGGGGAACACCGTAACGATCATCAACTTGCGACGGCCGCTGCGTTCGAAGGGCAGACCGGCCTGCGTGTTGCTTGGGAGGTTAGCGAAATTTCGAGCCTCTTGGATCAGACTATTGAGCCGCCTGTGTCAGAGCGCAATCCGCGTTACGACCGCCTAGTCCATCGGATCAAGAGCTTCGTCGCGGCGTGACCTCCAGACCCAACCGCCGCGCTGATCTTCCTGCTTGCTGGGAGTCCGTGCAAGGCTCTTAGTATGGCTGGAATGGGTGCGATTTGGCTGCGTAGAGCGTGTTGAAGTACTTTTCCCCATCCGAAAAGATACGCAACCGGCAGTCGCAAGGGGTGGTGTTTGGCCATAAACATCATCCGCGCGCGGTGTTTGAAATATGCGGAAACAGGAGACGGTCCGCGGCTAAGCGTTGGCGAACCGATAGAAGCACCCGCACTGTGGTAAACAGTTGCGTCCTCACAAATGGTCAGCGGGAGCTCCCCACGTTTTTGGGCCCAATCGACCTCCTCGTAATACAGGAAATACTGCTCCGGCATGAGGCCTGCCTGCTGCACGAACTCACGCGACGCTACCATGCTGGCACCAGAAATGAAGTCGAGGGCTGCCGTGTCTGGCAGCGGGGTAGTCGCCGGATTTTTCCCGATATTGATGTTTTGGGTCGCCCCTGTCCACGAGTTGACCCGACCCCCGTCTATTTGAATCTGTGACATGGGCTTTTGGTACACAATTCGACCACCCAATAACGCGAATGGAAGCGGCTTGGAGGCCAACGCGGCAGGGGTACGTGGCGGTACGGTACAATCGGGGTTGAGTATCCAGAACCTGTCTAAAGTTGGATCCTTAAGCAGCTGCGTTAGGCCCAAATTCACCCCGGCCGCGAAGCCTACGTTTTTCGATGTTTGGATGAGAGAAAGCTCAAGATTATTCCGTGAGGTCCATTCTTCGATTACCCGCACCGTGGCATCGCATGATGCATTGTCCACAAGAACTAACTTCAGTGCCACGCCGTTCGCTTCAGCAAGGCTTTGAAGGCAATCGAGGATATAGCCGGCCGAGTTGTAGGTGACGATTATGCATCCCATGACGGCGGTCATACGGGTGCCGATGCAAAGCGGGTGAATAGGGGTGTAGCGCGCTTGGGTCGCGCCTTTCCAGATGTTGTGACCGGATCCAGCAACCATAATCCCGCCCCGAACAAGAAGAACACGAAGGAATAGATCGACGTCCAGATATGAACGGTACAGAGCGTAAAGGTCAGGCCTATGAAGCAGACCACCCAAGCTAGCCGAATGGCCTGAAACTCTGCTGGCAAGGCTGCGTATGCGACCCTAAAAAGGCCGAAAATATAGGCGCAGGCGAACAACACAAACCCCGGCACCCCGTACCTGACTGCGAGAACTAACCAGAAATTGTCCATGCTGTCGGATCGCATGAAATCCGGCCGACTCCAGTCGTTTAATCCGATCCCAAATAACGGGTTTTGCCAGACATTAAGCATACCCCACTCGAATATGATTCCGCGCCAATAGGCATTGTGGGCTGAAAAGGTGGCGTAGCTGAAGAAGACCCGCACGGGCGTCCTGTTGGAAATCAAATCCACAGTGACGTAAGCGAGAACACAAAGAGCCGCCAGTAGAAGCCAGCGCTTACGCCTCAGTGGAAAGACGAGCGCCCAGATGATTAGGAACACCTGCAGCAGCACCGACAGAAATGCGCCACTTGAAAGGGCAAGGAAGCTGGCGAATATCGCGACGCCCAATCCGAAGGTTCGAGTCCATAATGACCAAGAACCGACCATCCCGACAAATACCAGCGATGTCAGCGTGGAAGTGAACAACCCGTAGTGGATGGGATGCGCGAACAGGACCTGTGCACGCTCTAGGCCTAATCGTGGCTCGATTGAAATGGGCACGACAGAGGTAAGACCTGGTATTGAATCTACCAGCATGATCAGCGGCGGATGCCCTGTGATGCTCTCGACCAAAGCCAGCGGTAGGGACAGCAGAACTGTTATTAGGATCACCTTGATCGTCGCGCGGAATTGGTGGGCGCTGCGTACGAAGTTACGTGCAATCAGAAAGCCGCCCAACAGTTCCAACACTAGTGCGCCGCTGTTTTCGACTACATGAGCCGGGGAAGTTTGGGCGAAGGCCACCATTGCCCAGCAAGCGAACAGCATGAACAGAATATCGGTGGACAGGCCTTTCGTTGGGCGGTTTCGGCAGTAGCCTAGTAGTAATGGGATAAACACGAGCGCCAGAAATGTACGCAAGCCAGTCATTTGTAGCGACCCGATAGAATAGCGCACCGGTAGTGCAACCGCCACGATATAGAGGACCACAAGAGGGGACAGTTTGTTGTCGGGACGTGCGAGGCTTCGACGTGGCATGTGCGGCTTACTTTTGTAGGACAGGCACAGGATGCGTCGGATTGGATAACGACTGGTTAACGTGTTTCTTCATCACGAATTAACCAAAGATTCATAGAGTTTTAGCTAAATGATTGCAGGTCCTTGAGACCCCGCCCCAATAAAGGGGCAATTGCGTGGATGGAGAGAAATATCGCATGGACGACCTCATATGCGACGAGTCCCCAGTCCGGCCCTGCCAAAGCGCAGGCGCAGCCTTGGAAAACTCGGTTCAGATCTCGAGCGCCTTGCCTGAAAAAGCAAAGCGACGGGGTCTGAACAGGCTTCGGCTTCTTCGTTCCGCGCTGGTTGGTATCAAGCGGATGATGTACACACACCTGTTCGGCATGAATATTCATCCAAGCGCGGAGTTTTCCTTATCCGCGCGGCTGGACCGAACCTTTCCCATCGGAGTTCACATCGGTGAGACAAGTTACGTCGCGTTCGAGGCTTGCATCCTAACCCACGACCGAACACGAGGTCTTTATCTGCACACTTGGGTCGGACGAAATTGCTTTATCGGCGCGCGGTCGGTGGTGTTGCCCGGTATCAGAGTTGGCGACGGGTCAATCGTTGCGGCGGGTGCGATTGTGACAAAGGATGTGCCGGCACATTGTCTGGTTGCCGGAAATCCTGCTCGAGTTATCAGACAAGATATCGCAACTGGCCTCTTCGGGCGACTGAACGACGCGGACACCCGTGAAGCACGACTGGCGCAGGCTGGCCTTACCTAGCGGGTGCGTCCGCTGCCGCCGTCCGCGCGCAACACCCCTGCGTTCTGTACTAATGGCGATGCGATGACAGGCGGTTTTGGCCTGTAAACCACATTTAAGAGACGCTTCGCACCTGATGGGGGCGCTCTGCTGCACCTGTTGGTTCGGCCTCTTGCCCCCGTTTTCTGGCGGATGCGCGGGAAAGGCTGCTAGATGACGATACTTCTTGGACTGACTGTGAGGCAACTAAAGGTACCGGACGCCACCCCGTTTGTTGCGCTGACACATATCACGCTCAACCCGTTTTCGCGCGACCGGACCTTGTTTGACAGCGGCGCAGCGTTCGGGCGTGATACTGCGGAAATTCCTCTAAGTGGATCGGGTACCGAAGGCGAAACCGTGCAATTAAGGTTCCTGTGTGAGGATGGCACCGCCACCAACTGGGCAGATGTTGCGGATATTCCAACAGGTGGCAACTGGCGGGCCACCGCCAGCCATTCACGTCGCGCAAACTGGATCAGACCGGAGGTGCGCATCAAATCTGAGCCGGTCACCCGCGCCCTTGGTGCCAATCGTTTCGGTGTGGGCCATGTGGTGGCGCTTTGGGGACAGTCTGAGGTGGTGCGTATCCGCTCTTTGGCTCATGATAAAATTCCGCCCGAGCAGCTTTTGGCTGACGACATGATGCAGACCATCTGGATGGACGGCGCTCCTGTCATTAAGCACCTCACCGATGATGACCCGCACACAGCCGCGCTTGCGGCAATGGCAAATGTGTTTCTGGCAGAGCGCCCCGATGACAAGGTTGCCATCGTGTTTCATGCGGTTTCTGGAACAGGTTTCCGAGAGCTGGTGGATGACAGCAACACAGGCCGAAGCTGGCTAGACGATGCGGCTCTGCATGCGTTTGCGACAGCCGATGGTCAGCATGTCGGCCTCCCGGTGGTGTCGTGGTTCGCCTCCGCCGGTGCGCTGGCAGAAAACTATGACGATGCGTTATTTCCACTGTTCACTGGCAAGCTGTTGAACGGCAGCCCGATCGGATTCCCGGCACAGATCAGCTACGGCGCAAGTGGCAGCTACACCGCGGATCATTGGTTTGGCGAACTTTACGATCCTGCCCACACGCGCTGGGTGCCGTTCGGACCGCACCGCTTCGACATTACCGAAGACATGCAAAACGCGACCGTTACGGCGTTGGGTGCCATGCAGGAAAATCTTAGCAACAAGCAAGACGCGCGGGTGGCGTGGCGCAATATGGTCGGCAATGTGCATGCTGGGACTTGGTTCCTACCATCTGGGCTGGAGCCGTTGGCCTACCGCAACGGGGAGGCTGATGGATCAGGCGGTTGGATCGATCAAAGCCACCCTGCTGGCGATCACGACGACGGGGCAGCGATGTATTCAAGACTGACAGCTCACGCAATCCTGCAATCCAGCGGGCTAACCGGTTGGAGTATTCCAGAGTTTGACATGTGCATATGGGAGCCGTCCGGCTCTTATGTCGAGGTGTGGTCCAGCGCCGGGCCTATCACCACGTTACGCGAGGCACGCAATGAAACAGCCTTGGGGGTGGGTTTTGAGCATTGGACCGATGTGTTTGGTTGGCAGATCAACGGAGTACCCGCCTCGCGGGCCGAGCTTGTCCAAGGTCGCGTGCGCATTTTCGCGGAAACAGGGTTGTTTGGCGCAACCGATGTTATCAGTTTTGGCGAAGGTGGCGCGACCGGCGCTGTGAAATTCCCTGAAGACCTTTACGCCCAGACCTACAAGAACTGGCCCATCGTGGATGTAGGTGCGGAGCGGATTGATGGCATCGGCGTGCGCCCACTTCCATCCGCTACCGTCTTGGCCAACACACTGGTCGCGTCGGCGCCCAGCTTTGTTGCTGGCCCGTCCGGACCTCATTTCAGGGATACGGTCACGCTCGGGCCGGGTGTCAGCAGCATTCAGCTGGCTTTGGATGTAGCGATGATTGTGCCATCCTCGGGGTCTCGTACTTTGATGACGACGACAGGAAACTACTTGAAGCTAGAGGTTCTCCCCAGCGGTAGTCTGCGCGTTCGTGTCCGGGACGCTGACGGGGCGGTGAAGGTTAACAACGTGCAAACAGCATCGGGGGTTATGACCGACCTTGTGCGGTCCCGTATTGTGCTGTCAGTCGACATGAGTGCAGGTTTTGTGCGGATATGGCTGGATGGGGTTCAAGTGATGAGCGAGGTATTTATTCCTGGTTCCGGCTTACTACCGACTAACCGGATTTTACTGCTCTTGGCGACGGCTAGCGGATCTTATCAGGTCGAAGGCACGATCCACCAACTCACCGTTTGGAAAAGTGCCAACAGTGACAGCAGCGATCCCGCTGGTGGGGCATATAAGTCTTTGGGTGGCCCGTCCGCTATGGTGAATGCCGATCCGTGGAAACTCGGCGCTGACGCGACCTAGGGGTATGCCGACAGATCCAAATGCCCGCCCGTAATTTGGCCCAACCGTTGGTTACTGTCGGTGAATGCGCTCTTGAAACATTCACTCACGTAGGCATCGATGGGGCGGGCTTTCAACAGCGGCTTTGCCACACGCAGCTTCGCGCTCGCAGTCAGAGCGCGATACATCCAGCCCGGCTCCCGCGATAGAGCAACCGCGGGGGCTGGATTCAACGTAGACTTGCGGGTTTGGTTAACCCTACGCAGCAGCGGCACAACTGCTTGCGGCAACGATGCGGAAACCCGCTTCGCCCCAGTTTTCGAAATTGCCGGTATCGGATGATCGAGTGATTTGGCTAGATCCAAAAACGCTTGGTTCGGTGCATTGGCCAACTGTTCATACGTTATAACGTGAACGAAATCGAACAGGCACTGATAAAGCGAAACCAGACGATCATAGCAGAAATGCTCCAGCTCAAATGCCGGATATCCATATCCCCTAGCGCCAGCGAAAAATTCCTGATGACTCAATGTACCACCGCGTTGCAAGTATTGCAGATAGACCGAGGGCAGCATGGTTTCCTGCGATCTAACGGTGACAATAATGTGCGCGTCGGGGGCCACGCTTTGTAGTCGCCGTGCAAGTGCTGCGCTTTGGCGTCCGCCATAAAACGGATGTCCGGACAAGTTTTCCGAAGACACGACAGCACAGGCAGTAGAAGGTGCGTCCTTCCGTCGGTCCGTAAGCACCTGACGCGCCGGTTCAGGTTCGAAATCCAGATCATGCGGCCGGATAATCAGACGATCGACCTCACTGTGATCCAGCAAAGGGGCGAAACCCATCTCCGGCACAAAGACACGTTGTTGCAACCACGTCGTGGCAGTTTTGTGATAGCCGATATGGATTGCCAACGTCATGTGGTGCGACGCGTTAGAAACGGGGTCGGACTGAACGCATATAGCATCCATCCTATGCCACATGCGAAGATCGCTAACCCATGCTGTCCAGACAAGACAAGCACACCAACAAGCGCGGCGATTGCGGTTGCCCGAACTGGAAGTTGCTTGGTGCGGGAGATCAAGATGCCCAGTCCTACCCCTGCGACTTCGGCCGTTGTCGCGATGACCAATAAAGTTTTGACATCGCCACCCCAACCAAGGGCTAGCCAGACTAACGGGGTGCCCAGCACTCTGGGAAGGTTCGCAACAGCCGGCAAATTGGTGCACCCTTCGGCAAGTGCTACGGTCGCCAATGCGGATTTAGGCAGGCGCAGCGCGGCAAGGCAACTTAGAATGGGGATGAGCTCTGCCAACCCGCCAAAGCCCGCCCCCAAGACGGGAAGACATAAGGGCACCAGCGTGGTCAACACTACGGAAAGTGACGCGCCCAGCATCATCGCCAACCCCAAGACCTGCTCGCGCTCATTGCGCAGCTTGGGCAGGTAAAAAGCCTGAAAGCTGCGCGCCATGATTAACGCGGGGGTCAGCGTTAGCGTGAAGCCCATGGCCAGCACGCCCATTTCAACCAACCCCAATCCGGCCCCGGCGATCAGTTTTTCGGCGTGGAGAACCGCGAACATGAGGATGCCATTGGCGGCGAGCGGAAGACCATATCGCAAGACTTGCTGAATCTGGCTCATGTGGAACTTCAGACGATAGGGTCGCACGGCAATCAAATGTGAGATTGCGACGCTCATAAATGCCTGTACCAGTAGCAGGTCCAGCATGAGGCTAGGTCCGTCTTGCCATCCTGACATTGGCCAAATTGCTAAGACACAAACCATCGGAGGAACGGCAAGTACTAAGATTTGCGGCAGATGACGCCGATGGCGTTGTGCGCGGAACGGATCGAGATGGATAAAGCCTAAAATAGTTGGGACCAAGGCCGCGGTTCTTAGTATCGGGGCCGCATCGGGTGCACCCAGCACGTTGGCAAGCGGAGTTGCAGTCAGCAATATGATGCCAGCGCCCAGTAATCCTCTTGCGATCTGCACGGTGTGAAGTGTCGCTTGAAATTGGCGGCCTGCGCCATGTTTGTGGCTAACAATCTGTTGAGGCAGGCCTAAAGTCGTCGTCAGCTCCGCCGCAGCAATGACAACAACCAATGCCACTGCCACGCCATAGTCCTGTGGTCCCAAAATGCGCGCCAGCACAAGATTGCGCGCCAAAGTCGAAAGCGCTGCGAGACCATGGCCTGACAGCAAGGTTGTGATGCGGATCAAGTGGGCGCTCCAGTTTAAGTTTACGGCCCATTAACCACTGTGGTGTTTAACGAGTGGTAAATGCGTTTCTGAAATCACGAAAGCTGGCCCGACTTGCCCCACGATATTTCAAAGATCTTGGCCGAAGGCCTCTGCGCAGGTTGCGGCGGCTGCGCGGCGGTTGCCCCTTCTGCTGCCCGCATGGAAACCGACAAAGACGGCTTCTTGCGCCCACGATTTTCCCGCGAATTGCATCCGTCAGAGCAGTTCAAGCTATCGCGTATCTGCCCGAGCGTGGGACAGGAAAGCCTGCGACGCGGGCGCAAATTGGATCCAATCTGGGGGCCATATGTTTCCGCCGAGATCGGATTTTCCAACAATAAGGCTTTGCGCCATCGGGCAGCATCAGGCGGCGCTTTGTCCGGTTTTCTGATATCGCTGATTAAATCCCAGCAAGTCGATGGGGTGATCCATGTGACCGCCGACCCGTTAAATCCGCTGGCAAATGTAACCACGGTTTCAACAAGCATCCGTGACATACGCGGGGCGGCGGGGTCACGTTACGCACCGTCGAGCCCGTTGGATATCCTCGACAGTCTACGTGGTGGTGCGCGCCGCTTCGCATTCGTTGGCAAGCCGTGTGACGTGTCGGCGCTTTATGCCCTGCGCCAAGAGGATGTCGAAATCGCGCGGATGGTGCCTATATTAGTGTCTTTCTTCTGCGCTGGGGTTCCGTCTGTTCAGGGCGGCCAAGACATCCTTCGCCACATGAGCGTGAAGCCCTCAGATGTGGCGCAATTCCAGCACCGTGCCGAAGGTTGGCCGGGTCGTGCAACTGCAACGCTGAAGGACGGAACGCAGCGCAGCATCAGTTATGAAGAAAGTTGGGGCGCAACTCTTTCCAAAAGAGTGCAGCACCGGTGCAAGCTCTGCGCAGACGGCAGCGGTGTTTTTGCAGATGTTGTGTTCGCAGATGCGTGGCAATCAGACGCCCATGGCTATCCCAGCTTCGACGACCAGCCCGGACAAAGCCTCGTGCTGTGTCGTACCCAAGAGGGGCATTCACGAGTAAAGGCAGCGCAACTATCGGGACATCTTGATCTGTCCCCCTACGACTTAACCGCACTTGCCGACGTTCAGCCCGGCCAGACGCGGCGCAGGCGTGTCCTGCTGGCACGCTTAGCTGCGCTTTGGCTTATGGGCCGTCCATTCCCGCGCTATCGTGGCATGGGGCTCTGGACGATGGCCCGCCGCGCTTCGGTATCAGACATTGTCCGCAACTTCGGGGGGATGATCCGCCGTGCGTCTCAACGGCCAGTTAAGGAAGAAGGCCCATGCTGACTGTCGGGCTACTCTTCCATTCCTCACACTCTGATAACCTTGGGGTAGGTGCGTTGACTGTCGGGCAAATCGATATTCTGCGCAGTATTTCGCGCGCCACGGGTGTCGAGATTTCGGTGACGTTATTCGATTGGGTCGGCCAGCGGCCCACTTACGTCGAAGGCCCCGATATTACGATCCGGCATCTAACGGGCGAGATTATGAAAGACCCCCGACAGGTCATGGCGATGTTTCGGCAATGCGACGTGATGCTTGATATCGGGGCCGGTGACAGCTTTTCGGACATTTATGGGCCAAAGCGCCTTAGCCGTATGATATATTTGAAATATCTCGTACATATGTCGCGCTGCCCGGTGGTGTTGGCACCGCAAACCTTCGGCCCGTTCACCTCATGGCTCTCCCGTCCGTTCGCGCGTGACCTGATTCGACGTGCGCTACTTGTGGCCACGCGGGATGAGCATTCCACAGCCGCGCTTCGTGCGTTGGGTGTGACGCGGCCTGTGGTTACTGCAAGCGACGTTGCTTTGCGTCTCCCGCCTGAGGGTGTCAGTCCCACACGGGGTCGACCTGCCATCGGGTTGAACGTCTCGGGCCTGTTGATGGCGGGTGGCTACACGGGCCGTAACCAATTCCAGCTCTTGGCGGATTACCCTGCAACGATGCGCGACTTGATTGGTCAGCTATTGGCCTTGCCCGAACGCCCTGACGTCGTATTGGTGCCTCATGTCATCTGCCCGCAGGCCCCGTTAGAGGATGACTACGCCGCAGCATTGAGCCTGCAAAAAGAGTTTCCGGATGTAACAGTCGCCCCTGCGTTCAAGTCACCCGGCATGGCAAAGGCGCATATCGCTGGTTTGGATTTCTTCGTAGGTGCGCGGATGCATGCCTGCATCGCCGCGTTCTCTTCGGATGTGCCGGTCGTGCCGTTGGCATATAGCGGGAAATTCGCGGGGCTGTTCGGGTCGCTTGGCTATGACGCAACCGTCGATTGCCGCGCGTCTGGTCAAGAAGCGCTGGTGCAGTCTGTTCTAAGTGGGTTCAGAAACCGCAAAGCCCTGACGCATCAGACAAAGATCGCCAGGTTGGTTGGGGAAGACCGTTTGCGCGACTATACTGACGCATTGGCTCGTGTGATCAGCGAGGTGGCATTGCGAAAGCGGTCCGGTGACCAGACGCTGGTAGCGCCCGGTCACCAGTGGCGTGCGATGGATGAGAGGCTTTAGAGCCTTACCAAAGCGATAGAACCGCGGCGGCAGTCGTACCGGTTGCCCTGACTTTAGACGCGCGGATCGGCAACATGCTGCCCGCGGGCACGCCCTCAAACGTCACCACGTCCCCATCTGCCATCTCGACTGACAAGGCACCGGTTTGCCCGACATAAAGCGCGCGGCTGATATGGGGTAGATCACGGGTATCGTTTGGCACCACTGTACTGGCCGAACGAGCGGGGGAGATCGGGGTCGTTGGGAATGCGGAAAAGCTGTCCATAATTCGTATCCTGACATGAGAGAAATCAGCAGGGGTTGTGGCAGGCCAGCGTTAAGAAGCGATGATAGCACCGTGCGCAGTAAGCCTTCAGGCGCGGTGGTAGGGTGATCCGGACAGGATGGACGCAGCGCGATAAAGCTGCTCGGTCAGCATCACGCGCGCCAGCATATGTGGCCAGACCATTCTCCCAAATGACAGCGATGTGTCGGCCTGCGCGCGCAGCTCTTTGGTCAGCCCGTCCGCGCCACCAATGACGAAGGCCAGATCGCCCACGCCCTGATCACGCCAGCCCCCGAGCATGTTGGCAAAGTCGGGGGAGGTCATGACCTTGCCGCGCTCGTCCATGGTGCAGATCGTGGCCCCTTTGGGAATTGCGCGTTCCAGCAGGACGGCTTCGGCAGCCGAGCCGCCGCCTTTCTTGTCCTCCAGTTCGATGATCTGTGCAGGCCCCAACCCTAGGTTGCGGCCCGTGCGGTCAAATCGCTGAAGGTAGTCCTTGATGAGATCAAGCTCTGGCCCCGCCCGCAGGCGGCCAATTACGCAGATCGTGACCCTCATGCGGTCGCTCGTTACTCGATCTCTGCGGTGCCGCCGGGCAGCCACATCTTCTCGAGTTGATAGAACTCGCGAACCTCTGGGCGGAAGATGTGGATAACCACATCGCCAGTATCAAGAAGAACCCAGTCGCCTTGCGCCTTGCCCTCCATTTTCGAGAACCGGCCAAAGTCCAGCTTGATCGTATCCGCCAGCTTTTCGGCAAGTGCCGTGACCTGACGGGTCGACCGACCGGAGCAGATTACCATGTAGTCAGCAATCTGAGAGCGCCCGCGCAGATCAATCTGCACCAGCTCCTCGGCTTTTTCCTCTTCCAGAAATTCTACGATCCGTGCCAGCAGCTCCTCGCTGGTGCCCGGGTCTTTTTCGGGGGCCGCTTTGGCCGTCGAAGTGGCGGCGTTTGCGGCCACGTTTGAATGTTGAGACAGAGCTCAAACCTCCTGTGCAGGCGCCCAAGAATAGGCGCATCATGGCTATAAGATAGCAGTGTGACGATTAAATCTCAATCCGCGCGCTTACAGGTGTGGAACAACTTGTTCAAGCCGTAGCGCTGCACTGCGGCACAGATATGCCCATAATTCCGCCAATAGTTCTACAAACCCGCCCTATTCAAGCTTAAACAAGGCTGCCGAAGATGCGGTCGGCATGATCCTTCAGGTAAATCTGCAACCATGCGGTGAATCGCTCCGGATGTTGTTCTACTTCGCTCTGAAGGTCGAAAACGCTGATCCACCGCACCTCCATCACCTCATCTGGGTTGAGTGCGAACTGTAGTCCGTCAGGCGCCTCCGCCATAAACACATCAACTACCTCATGCTCGGTCAGGCCGTTGCCAACATCAGCGCGATATTCCAGATGGTCGCGGAATACAGGCTCCAGGCCAGTGATCCCAAGCTCCTCGTGCAACCTGCGAACCGCACAATCCAACGGTACTTCGTTCCAGAGCGGATGGGTGCAGCAGGTGTTCGCCCAAAGCCCCGGCGTGTGATATTTTGACAGTGCCCGCCGCTGGATCAGTACCTTGTCGCGGTCCATAATGAAAATTGACACGGCTTTGTGGCGCAGCCCTTCTTGGTGAACGTGCATCTTCTCGACCGGCACCAATGTGCCATCCACCCAAGCGGGGATCATGTTTTGGTTCTCGCCGCTCATTGACGTCAGCCCCTTAGCGCCGGCAGGCCCACGCCGGTGCATTCAAAGCCACCATCCACGGCTATGGTTTGCCCCGTTACAAAGCTGGCCTTGGGTGAGCACAGGAATGCGATGACATTGGCAATCTCAGCTTCGGTGCCATAGCGATTCAACGGGATTGCGTCGTGATATGCGTCGATGATTTCCTGGCTGTGAACCGCCATTGCCAGCTTGGTGCGCACAGGGCCGGGCGCGATGCAATTGGCGCGCACGCCGAACTCGCCCAGCTCTACCGCTTGTTGTTGGGTTAGCTGGATGACGCCCGCTTTGGACGTGCCGTAGGCAACCCGCAAAGTAGATGCTCGCAGCCCCGAAATGCTAGCGATATTGACAACGCTACCTTTGGTTTTCTTTAGCTCAGGTGCAACGGCTTGGGTACACAGAAACACCCCGTCAAGGTTCACTGACATAACGGCGCGCCAGCGTTCGAAGTCCGTTTCGGCCATTGGCCCGAAATCCGCGACGCCAGCGTTGTTGATGAGATGATCAATGCGTCCGAACGCTTTCAGCGTCTCGGCCACCATAGTGGTCACATCATCAGGCTTGGAGACGTCCAAATCCAAAGGCAGTACATCGCCAAGGTCTTTGGCGGCGTCTATCAGCGTATCACCATCCCAATCCACCATGACGACAGTGGCACCCTCTTCCAGAAGCAACTTGGTCGTGGCCAAGCCGATCCCGCGAGCGGCCCCTGTTACGATAGCAACACGTTTGGTCATGTGGGTTTCTCCGTTGGATTCGAGCATTGTCCCCGTCCTATCCCAAGCGTTTGGTTTTGGCGAGATGGCGGCAAATTGCCCCGCTCACGAAAAATTTTCAGTTTTCGGCAGTATTCATCCGCCCATGCGTTTAATATATGTGAACTAATAGCCACGAAAGGGAGCTCAAGCTCATGAAATTTGTAGCAATCGCAACACTGGCCACCACACTTCTGGCCGCGCCAGCATTTGCCGAAGGCGACGCCGCTGCAGGCGAAAAAGAATTCAAGAAATGCAAGTCGTGCCATATGATCGCAGACGGGGACAACTCCATCGTCAAGGGCGGCAAAACCGGTCCGAACCTGTTTGGTCTTCCTGGCCGTACGGCTGGCGTTGGCGACTTCAAATATGGCAAGTCTCTCGCTGCGGTTGGTGAAACTGGCTTGGCATGGGACGAGGCAGAGTTTGTCGCCTATGTTGCAAACCCGAAAGACTGGTTGAAAGACAAGCTTGACGATTCGAAAGCCAAGTCCAAAATGTCCTTCAAGCTGAAAGACGCGGACGACGCTGCAAACATCTGGGCCTATCTGGTGTCGGTCAGCCCCGAAAGCTGATCTGGCCCAACTAGTCAATTTCAAACGGCGGCCTCTCTGGGGCCGCCGTTTCACGTTTTAGCAAGTGGGCAGGCCCGACAGGTTTGTTTCGCTTAGAACCTCGGACCACGGTAGGTTGCGTATCACTGGGAAGAAAGTCCCGTCAGATGCGGTGCGCATCGAAACGGTGACAACACCGTCCGGTTGCGGCCCAACTTCAGTGCGGCACCCAGTTAAGCTAACCGAGAACGATCCATGGGTGGCGTCTGAGTCCGCCTCCTCCCAGCTAGAGATCAGAGCCTGTTGTTGCTTAAACCGCTGAAAGTCGTCCTTTGCGAGCTGGTACACAGTGCCGCCATTCGTGTCAGGCCGCGCACCTAATACGTAGCGTTCGTTAGAGGTTTTGCGTAGCTCCGTTTGCTCGGCCGACATCTCAATGGCGGCAGCCCCCGCGGGCAATGTGACCCCGTCCGGCAAGCTCAGCGCGACGGCGATATCGGCGGGGTCTACCTCTAGCGGCGACAATGCAGCAAGGCGCACCATTGCCATGGGTGAAAAGCTGCTGCAGGCGCACAACCCTAGAAGTAATAGCCATGATAGTTTCATCTAATGATCCTTGATAGATTAAAAATTTAATGTAAAACAATAAAAAATGATTCGAAAAGGGAAAACATGACTGGTCACATTTCTGTCGCTCGCAGTGCACGTATCCTAAGCTTTCTCACAATGGTGCTTATGATCGCCACCGTGCTTGGCGTTACCTATTTCTTTATAGATATTGAGGCGGGTCATGCCGTTTTGCTAAGTAGCGCGCCCGATCTTGAAGACGCGCGGGCGCTGTCAGACGGCACCGTTCGGGCCATGCTATGCATAGGGTTGGTCTCAGTTGCGGTGCAGCTATATCTTTTATGGCAGGCGCGCATTCTGTTCGATCTGTATGCCAGTCAAAATTACTTGTCCCGCGACTGCGCCAACACCATTCGTAATCTTGGGTTTGGGCTCGTTGCCCTCCCTGTCGTTCGCTTCTTGCAAGAGCCGATCTGGTCCATCCTTATGACATTAGGTTCTGAAGACATCTCGGTCTCCATCGGGGTGTCATCCAGTGGTATCGGCTATCTCATCGGCGGGGTACTGATGTTGCTCATCGGCTGGGCCATGCTTGAGGCTTCTCGCGCCGCCGAGGAAAACAAAGGGTTCGTGTAATGGAAATTATAGTCCGCCTCGACGTCATGCTGGCCCTGCGCAAGATGCGGTCCCGTGAGTTGGCAGAGCGTGTCGGGATAACGGAACAGAACATTTCCTTGCTGAAATCCGGCAAAGTCAAAGGCATTCGGTTTGAGACGTTGGCCAAGATTTGCGAAGTTCTTGATTGCCAACCAGGGGATTTGATCGAAGCGGTCCCCACCGAGGCCGCTGTCTGATTCAATCCGTTGGAGCCTCGCTGGAATCGCTCAACATCTTTACCTCCCGTTGTGGGAACGGAATGGAGATGTTGTTCTCGCTGAACGCATCCCATAGAGCGAGATACACGTTGCCACGGATGTTCGTCAGCCCTTGTGTGGGGTCGCGAATCCAAAACCGCAGAATGTAATCCACTGAACTGTCGCCAAATCCCACGATATGGCAAACGGGGGCCTTGAAGCTCAGCACGCGTTCCACTCCTTTGGCGGCGGCGATTGCCAGTTTGCGGACCTCATGCGGATCATCGCCATAGGCGGTGCCAAAAAAGATATCCAGCCGAACAAAATCGTCCGAATGCGACCAGTTCACCACCTGGTTGGTAATCAAGTCCTCGTTCGGGATCAGGTATTCCTTGCCGTCGCGGGTCACGACCGACGCGTAGCGGGCGCCCAGCGTGTTGATCCAACCGAAGGTTTCCCCCAGCGAGATCACGTCGCCCGGCTTGATCGACTTGTCCAACAGAATGATGACGCCTGACACGAGGTTCGATACAACCTTTTGCAGACCAAAACCAAGACCCACACCGATAGCACCGGACAGGACCGCCAAGCCAGTCAGATCAATGCCAATGGCCTTCACCCCGATGTAGAACGCAATGCCGTAAAAGGCGATTTGCAGCACCTTGACGAACAGCACCTTCATCGACGGTGATATGTCCTCGTTCGTCTGGATGCGCTTGGACGTCGTAACGGTGAAGAACCGCGCCAATGCGATCAATATGCCGAGGATAACCACGGCCTGCACGACCAACAGCAGCGAAATGCGAAATTCCCCCGCCTCAAGGGCGGCACTGTCCAGCAGGCGCGCGGCATCCGTGGTTAAGCCAAGGATATGCAGCGTGACGTAGGTCCACGCGCCATAGCGCACGGTGCGCCGCAGGAACCTTGACCGGATCAGCCGCGTGACGAACACAATAAAAAGCCATGCGGTCGCAAGTGTGGCGACAATGCCAAGCAGGTACGACCGGCTCGGCCATGTGAACTCGCGCATGACAATCACTGCAAGCCACAGCAGGATGACGAAGAAAATGGACCTCAGCCGTTGATGAACGACCGCTAGAATGCGCATGCGCCATTTCGGCCAGCCTTCGCGTGTTCCCATCCAGTTGCGAATGGGCGGCCCGAGCACGGCGCGCAAGACGTGTGCAAACGCCCAAAGTGCTACGACAATTCCTATCTGGTAAGCATTCCAAGGGCGCAGCATCGACGCCAGCAGAGTGTCCGCTTGCGCGATCAACGACTCCCCCAAATCGACCAATTCGGTCACTGGCTGGGTCGCAAGATCGGGAACTAGACCCGGACCGTTGTCTTGCACGGGGGCAGATGTGCCATCTACCGAGGGGGTCGCGGCCCCGCCAATGCCGGTATCATCTGCCATGTTGCTCCCTTGTTTCTTTTTCTTTCGAGCCTCGCACGCAGGACGCAATCCCGCAAGCACTGGACCTTGCGAGACTCAACGCGCAGGTGTATCGCATGTTCCATGACACTCGTGTTTGACATCGACGACCGCGCGCGACTGCGCGAACGCTTTTACGGCGCGACGTTTTCCGTGCGCGCGCACCTATAAGCGCCCGCTCCCTGTCAAACCTTCACTTCACCAATTCGGGAGAGGACCATCATGTCCCCCAAGACGCTTTATGATAAAATCTGGGATGCCCATCTTGCCCACGAGGCCGAAGATGGCACCTGCCTGCTCTATATCGACCGCCACCTCGTCCACGAGGTAACGTCGCCGCAAGCCTTCGAAGGCCTGCGCATGGCGGGCCGCACGGTTCACGCGCCGGACAAGACTATCGCCGTGCCGGACCACAACGTGCCAACCACACTGGATCGCGCGAACGCGAAAACCATGACCGAAGACAGCCGCGTTCAGGTCGAGGCGCTCGACAAGAACGCCAAGGAATTTGGCCTGCACTACTATCCCGTCTCTGATGTGCGCCAAGGCATCGTGCACATCGTCGGCCCCGAACAAGGCTGGACCCTGCCCGGCATGACCGTGGTTTGCGGCGACAGCCATACCGCCACCCACGGCGCGTTTGGCTCACTGGCCCACGGTATCGGCACGTCCGAGGTGGAACATGTTCTGGCAACGCAAACGCTGATCCAGAAAAAATCCAAAAACATGAAGGTCGAGATCACCGGCAAGCTGAAGCCCGGCGTGACTGCCAAGGACATCACCATGTCCGTCATTGGTGAGACAGGAACCGCTGGCGGCACCGGTTATGTTATCGAGTATTGCGGCGAAGCCATTCGCGACCTGTCCATGGAAGGCCGCATGACCGTCTGCAACATGGCCATCGAAGGCGGCGCTCGCGCTGGTCTGATCGCGCCAGACGAGAAGACGTATGAATACTGCATGGGCCGCCCCCACGCACCGAAAGGTGCCGAGTGGGAAGCTGCTGTGACCTACTGGAAAACACTCTTCACCGACGAAGGTGCCCATTTCGACAAGGTCATCACCCTGAAAGGCGAAGACATCGCGCCGTCGGTCACTTGGGGCACCTCCCCCGAAGACGTTCTGCCAATCACTGCCAAGGTGCCGTCGCCGTCCGACTTCAAAGGTGGCAAGGTCGAGGCAGTTCAACGCTCGCTCGACTATATGGGCCTGACCCCCGGCATGGCGTTGTCCGATATTGAAATTGACACCGTCTTTATCGGGTCGTGCACCAATGGTCGTATCGAGGATCTGCGCGCTGCCGCTGCAATCTTGAAAGGCAAGAAGGTCAAAGACGGCTTGCGGGCAATGATCGTTCCGGGTTCGGGTCTGGTGCGTGCGCAGGCTGAAGAGGAGGGCTTGGCTGACATCTTCAAAGACGCCGGTTTCGAATGGCGTCTGGCTGGGTGTTCCATGTGCCTTGCCATGAACCCTGACCAACTGGCGGAGGGCGAGCGTTGCGCATCGACATCCAACCGCAACTTTGAAGGCCGCCAAGGCTACAAGGGCCGCACGCATCTCGTGTCCCCCGGCATGGCCGCCGCCGCCGCGATCAGCGGAAAACTGACTGACGTTCGGGAGATCATGTAATGGACAAGTTCGAAACCCTCACCGGCATTGCTGCGCCCATGCCGCTGGTCAATATCGACACCGATATGATCATCCCCAAGCAGTTCCTGAAAACCATCAAGCGTTCGGGCCTTGGGGCAAACCTGTTCGACGAGATGCGCTTTGACCGCCAAGGCAACGAGATTGCCGATTTCGTGCTGAACAAACCGCAGTATCGTGAGGCCGAAATCTTGGTCGCTGGCGAAAACTTCGGCTGTGGCTCGTCGCGTGAGCATGCGCCTTGGGCGATCAAAGACTTCGGTATCCGCTGCGTCATTGCGCCCAGCTACGCCGACATTTTCTATAACAACTGTTTCAAGAACGGCATTCTGCCTATCGTTCTGCCACAAGAACAGGTCGACGTGCTGATGAAGGACGCGGAGAAGGGTGCGAATGCCCGCATGTCCATCGACCTAGAGGCGCAAACTGTGACGACTTCTGACGGCGAAGTGTTCAGCTTCGAAGTGGACAGCTTCAAGAAACACTGCCTGATGAATGGTTTGGACGACATCGGTTTGACCTTGGAAAAAGTCGCGAGCGTCAAAGCGTTTGAAGCCAAGGCCGGCGCCGAACGCCCTTGGGTCTGACTTTAACCAACCGTTGAATAACTAATCATTGAATATGGCCAGCTCCGATAAGAGCTGGCCATTTTTCTTTTAAAGCCCCAACTGCGCGGCAATGGCATCAATAACTTGCTGATGGATGTTCGCACGATCGGCGCCGTCGGGGTCGGTGCACACAGGGTCGTCGTTCTCTTCCTTCAGGATCGCCGCTCCGGCTGGTTTGCATAACGGCAACAAGCTGAAATGGCGGGCAGGCGTGATGCGCAACACATGGGCTTCCGGCAACAGATCGGCGAAGCCACTTGCGTCAAAATCCGTGGCAATCAAACGGTCTGCGCCTTCCCCCAGAGCGATCAAGACGGTGTCGGCATCCAGTTCCGCGACGTTGGCCTTGGTAAAGCCGTGATGCAGGGCGGGGTCCATCGCCGCCACATGGGTGATCCGCGCGTCCTTGTAGGATGCGTTCCACATGCCGGGATCAAGATCGCCAAAGGTGACACCGGCCTTCTTGAGATCGGCACAGTGGGACGACGCCTCTCCTTGCGCGTCGCATTCCGCGATTTCTCCTGCAAGGTTGCCGGTCACGCCGCCCAGGGAAAGCGAGGTCCAGCCGCCATATGAAAAGCCCGCCGCCATGATGCGGCTGGAGTCGATGCGGGCCGCATATGTTGGGTCGTCCATCAGTTTGTCCAAGGCGCGCGACATGTCCCGAGCGCGGGTCCAGTGGTTCAGCCCCTCCCGCATGTCGAAATCGAATGTCGAGCTGGCCGGATGGTTCATGGAAATCACCAGCGCGCCTTGGCCGGCCAGATCTTCCGCCAGCCACGCGAGGGACCGCCAGTTGCCACCTAGCCCGTGCGACAACAGGATCACGGGCAGTTTGCCGCCCTCGGACAGTGGGCCGTCCTGCTCGACGTCAACGCCGTAGAACACGGCGTTCTCTGCCGCGCGGGTCGTTTTCCCGTCATCGCTCGACGGATACCAGAGGACTGAGGATACCGGCTTGCCGTGATGTGCCGCCTTATAGGTGAAATCCGCCATGCCGGTATTCGGTTCGGCTAGGGCAATAGTGGGGGCAAATGCCAGTACGGCGAGGGTTGTAGCATATTTCATCGTGTTACTCCTGAATGTGTGATGCGTCTGGAGCAGTCATGCAAAAAAACCGGTGAGGAAGGCGTCCCAAAACCGGTTTGAGGTCGAGCAGAACGCGATCTGGGACTAGCAAGGGTGAGGAAAGGACCACTGACATGCCCGTTTTGCCCATCCCACTATTCGGAAGCCTTTTGCTGGGCTTCCTGTTCCTGAAGCTCTTAGTTGATGGACGGGGCCGCAGCTTCATCGCAGCGTTACTTTTGCAAAGCGCGTTACAGAGCCTCATTATCTCGCTCGGCCAGCACTATGGCGTGGCTTGGGCGTTGGCCATTCAACCGATCACGGCGGCAGCAATCCCACCATTAGCGTGGGTGGCGTTCGAGACGTCAGCAGTTCGCCGATTTGACCTACGGCGACACTTACCCCACGCATTGGTGCCGATCTTTATTGCGTTTTGTGTGGTTTATGCCCGCACGCCACTCGACTTCCTAATCCCCGCAGTGTTCGTCGGCTATGGTGCCGCCATTCTGGTGGTGTCGTCGCGCGGCTCTGATGCGTTGCCGATCACGCGATTGTCGGCGGGTCACGTGCCGGGGTTGATCTGGCGTATCATTGGTGTGTCCTTGATTGTGTCGTCCTTTGGGGATGCGGCCATCGTTTTGGCGCAGATCATGGGGCAGAGTGAATGGCAGCCTTGGATCGTCACGGTTTCGTCTACCGGGATGTTGCTGCTGCTTGGCGCGCTGAGTTTGTCGAGCAGCCTATGGAGGCAGGAAACCGACGATGATGATCAGACGGAGTCCAAGATTCAGGTCGATCCGGTAGAGGACGCAAAAATCATGGCTCGCCTAGAGGCGCTTATGATGCAGCAGAAGCTTTATCTAGACCCCGACCTGACACTCAATCAAATCGCGCGACGGTTGATCTTGCCGATTAAGGCGGTGTCAGGGGCGATCAACCGCTCTACGGGTGAGAACGTGTCGCGCTACATAAATGCCCGCCGAGTGGAGGTAGCCTGCGAAGCCTTGCAAAACGGCGAGAGTGTGACCTCGGCGATGTTGACGGCCGGCTTTAACACCAAGTCAAATTTCAACCGCGAGTTTCTGAGGATCAAGCAGGCAGCCCCAAGCCAATGGCTAAAATCACGGGCCAAAACCGGATAAATGGTTAACGCATGGACGCCTCAGATTATGCGGCGCTTGCACATTGATGACATGTTTCGCTCTATATCTAGCGGGGTGTGGCGGATTTTCGCCTATATGCGCTCGCGGCGGTTTTTCAGTGACACAAGAATACCACGGAATCTCCCCATAAAATCCTCGAGTCTTAGTGAATAGTTGAAGGACTTAGGGAAATTAGGCAAAACTGGGGCGAAAATGAGGCACCTTTCGGCAGAAGCCAAAGGATCATCTTTCTGGGATAGGGTTCGGCAAAGTATCGGGCCCGCTCGGGTTGAGGGGTTTATCGACGTGGTATCACGCCTGACAGGCGCGGTCGCCCGAGCAATGTTTGTCGTGCTGTTGATCTGTACGCCATCTCTTTTGCTACCGGGAGTGACGCAAGACACGACACAAATGGTTGTGTTGATTGGACTCTTTGCGGGTTTGATTACGCTCATCGAATACGGCTCCACCTACCCATGCCTTATTGAATTTCGCAACGCGCCACCGTTCAACCGCGTCCGCTTCCTGTCGCTTTTCGTGACGGTTTTCCTGCTTTCGATTATTTTCCGTGGTCTCTATGAGCCAACGACGCTAACCCGCTTCGTTCAAGCGGTTGGGCACCTCATCGGCTACGTCATCGACTTTCCGTATAGCCCGGTTCGCCTGATCATGTTGCTGGTCCCTGATCAAACCAACGTAGAGCATATGAACCTGATGCGTGCGGCTGTTGGACTAAGCTACCTTGTTTCCTTGCTGACACTTGCTGTTTTCCTGATCGTTCTGCGCGTTTTGGGTTGGCCCAACCGCACGCAGGCCTTCAACTTCTGGACAAACCTGCCAACCTTTGACCCGACCATGGGTGCGGATGTGGTGACGCGTTTGAATCGCGATGCACGCTTTAACATCGCATTAGGGTTCTTCCTGCCATTCTTGACCCCAGCCGTGGCGCGATCCGCCTCGGGGCTATTCAATGCGTCGATGATGGACTCGCCGCAAACTTTGGTTTGGATGATTTCCATATGGGCGTTCCTTCCGGCAAGTCTGTTTATGCGCGGCATTGCGATGAACCGTATCGCCGACATGATCGACGAAAAGCGGATGCGTGGAGCGCGCGCTGTGGCTGCTGGCTTGCTACCGGCCTAGTCTTTCTGCTTGTCGCGGCGTTACCTGCAGCGGCTGACACCTACCGTATCATGACATATCACACCGGCCTGTCTCGCGACGGGCCGGGCTTGCTTGTGCGAGACTTGATGAGCAACGAAACTGATGTCGAACTAAAGCTGATCGCGAGTATCGCTCCTGATATCGCGGTGCTCCAGAATGTTGATTTCGACTACGACCAAGTTGCGGTGACGCTGATCCAGCAGCGATTGGCGGATATGGGGCATAAGATGGCCCACTCCTTCATCACACGGCCCAACACCGGGATCGACAGCAGCTTTGATCTGGATCGAAATGGCAAATTTGGTGAGCCAAGGGACATGCTGGGTTATAGTGATTTTGCGGGTCAGGCCGGGATGCTGCTGCTGTCGCGGCTTCCATTCGCAGTTGACGGGACAAAAAATCTGAGCAGCACATTGTGGCGTGATCAAAAGCAGCCGGGTTTGCCTGCTGATGGTTATTACTCAGACGACATCCTTGCAGTCTTGCCGCTGCATTCTGTTGCGGCATGGGATGTGGCCATCCAAACACCAAGCGGGCCGCTGCACATTCTGACGTCTCACGTTACAACACCGGCCTTTGACGGACCTGAGGATCGCAACGGCCTACGTAACGCGGCCGAGCTTCGGTTTTGGCGTCGCTATATTGAAAGACCAGAGTTTCGGACGAACCCGTTTGTTCTGCTCGGGACGATGAACAACGATCTTGCAGGCGGTGAGGGGCATAAACCCACCCTTCACAGTCTGTTGGGTCACCCCCTTCTACAAGACCCAAAGCCGACCCATGCCAACGGGATGACTACGGCGGAATGGTCAAACGGGCTGGCGCTCAGAGTAGATTACGTATTGCCCTCACGTCGCTTTGGCGTTCGGGCAGCAGAAGTTGAGCGGACGCCGCAAAGTCCCGACGGTTCTCGGCACTATCCGGTCTGGGTCGACATTGTTTGGAAGTGAAGCCGCGATCGCTTCATCCAGCGGGGTTGGCCGGAAGTCCGGTAGAAGTTCAGTGAACCTGTCCGAGACAACGCCATGTGGCGTGTCCCATAGATAGCGCATTTCCAGTAGAGGTTTGGCGATGGGCCAAAAAGGCTTGGCAATCTGTATTGGCCACCACGGCATCTGACGAAGGGATAAGGGGCGCATCGTCGCTTCTTCCAAGGCGCGGTGCAATTCGCGGGCTGTCAAAGTGTAGCCCGGGAAATTGATCTCGAAGAATTCCGGCAGATCCGGCGCTTGTTCGGCCAGCATTACGGTGGCGTCGGCCAAATCGTGCAAGAATGCCCATGCATGGGGCGTGTCCAAATCGCCGGGGTAGTTGACCACGTCCTTACCGATCTTCGCAGTGATAACCTTGTCGTACCAATTCCCGCTGGCGCACGTGTCGATAAAATCACCCGCACGCAGGATGATCGTCCTGACGCCTGCGTCACGATATGCGCGCTCCATGTCCTCGCGAATCTGGCCCAGTGGCCCAGTTGGATGATGCGGAGTGCTTTCGCGCAACTCCAACGGCATCGCGCTGCCGTAGTTGTAAAGATTGCCGGGGATCAGAACCGTGCTGCCGGTGTCCTTGGCCGTATCAATCACCTGTTTGGTTAACTCAGGCACCAGCCTTGCCCAATCCGGATATGCGGGATTCCATGCGTTGACGATGACATCCGCGCCCCAAGCGGCATCCGGAAGCGCGTCTGAGGTGCGATCAAACCGGATAACGTCCCAGTCCGCCCATGAAAAAGCGGCAGCAGCATTGCGACCGAACCGGCCATTTGAGCCAAGGATGAGAACAGTTTTAGTCATGTGACAATCTCCTGAACTGGGTTTCCGCAGGGTCGACTATTCAGATATGAAATGAAATTGCCAAAATTCGAAGGTCTGATATTCATATATGAATGGAACGTATTGACCGACTTGACTGGACTTTGATCCAAGCCTTTCTGGCCGTTGTGGCCGAAGGTTCGCTGTCGGGGGCTGCGCGGACGTTGGGCGTCAGCCAGCCAACTTTGGGTCGGCAGGTGAAAGCAATGGAGGTGCAACTAGGGATTGCGCTTTTCTATCGTCAGCCGAAGGGATTGAGTCTCACCACTGAGGGAGAGGCGCTTTTGCCTCACGCCAAGGCAATGTCCGAGGCGGCATCTGGATTGGCGACTGCGGCTGCAGGCCACGACAACTCGCTTCAAGGCACAGTCCGAATTACTGCCAGCGAATTTACCGCGATGTATTCCTTACCGCCGATCTTAGCGCGTTTGCGCGTGGCACACCCAGATATCCAGATTGAACTGAATTCAACCGACCTCAGCGAAAATCTATTATTCCGGGAGGCTGACATTGCGGTCCGCATGTATCGCCCAACTCAATTGGAAGTCGTTACGAAAAAGATCGGGATTCTGAAACTTGGGTTCTTCGCGGCGAAAAGTTACCTAGATCGTCACGGCACGCCTATCAACATTGAAGAACTTATGAGTCATGATCTGTTGGGCTATGACCGCTCGGAGAGGTTCATTCGTGGAGCCGCAGAGTTGGGTTGGCAGTTGACCCGACATGATTTTGCTTTCCGGTGCGACTCGCAACAGGTCCATTGCGAGATGATCCGCGCTGGAGCCGGAATTGGTGTGATGGCCTGCACTCTTGGCACGCAACTTCCTGAAGTTGAGGAAGTTCTCCCTCGCTTCCCGGTCCCAGGCCTGGAGCTATGGTTGACGACTCATGAGGCGCTAAGACACACGCCCAGAGTCGCTGCGGTATGGAAGATTCTGGAGGACGGATTGAAGCCTGTTTTATCACAAGACAGCTCTATCCCTATCATGCATTCACCCTAGCAACCTTGACCCCATGGGCCGTGCGCTATACCCCGCTGAGGACTCATTTCTTGACGGAGCGCATTTCATGTCCAACCCTTCCATCCTGATCCTGCCGGGCGACGGCATTGGCCCCGAAGTCATGGCGCAAGTGACGCGTATCATCGACTGGTTTGGCGAAAAGCGTGACCTGAAGTTCGATGTGGAAACCGATCTGGTTGGCGGTGCTGCTTACGACAAACATGGCGTGCCGCTGTCGGATGAGACCATGGCCCGCGCGATGGAAGTCGATGCTGTTCTTCTAGGTGCCGTTGGCGGCCCGAAATACGACGATCTGGACTTCTCGGTTAAACCAGAGCGCGGCCTGCTGCGCTTACGCAAAGAGATGGACCTGTTCTCGAACCTGCGCCCTGCCCAGTGCTTCGACGCCTTGGCGGATTTCTCCTCGTTGAAGAAGGACATCGTGTCCGGCCTCGACATCATGATCGTGCGCGAGCTGACCTCTGGCGTGTACTTCGGTGAGCCGCGCGGCATTCACAAAGAAGGCAACGAGCGCGTGGGCATCAACACTCAACGCTACACCGAGTCCGAGATTGCGCGTGTCGCCCGCTCCGCGTTCGAGTTGGCCCGCAAGCGGGGCAACAAGGTTTGCTCCATGGAAAAAGCCAACGTGATGGAATCGGGCATTTTGTGGCGCGACGTGGTTACCGAAATCCACGAAACAGAATACCCGGATGTGGAGCTGTCCCACATGTACGCCGACAACGGCGCCATGCAGCTGGTTCGTGCGCCAAAGCAATTCGACGTCATTGTAACCGACAACCTGTTCGGCGACGTGCTGTCTGACTGCGCCGCCATGTTGACAGGCTCTCTTGGCATGTTGCCCTCCGCGTCGCTGGGTCTGCCCAATGCTGACGGTCGCCCAAAGGCGCTTTACGAGCCCGTCCACGGCTCCGCCCCAGACATCACTGGCCAAGGCAAAGCAAACCCGATCGCGTGTATTCTCAGCTTTGCGATGGCTCTGCGTTACTCGTTCGACCAAGGTGACGAGGCTACCCGCCTTGAGAAAGCCGTCGAAAAAGTGTTGGCTGACGGCGCGCGCACCGCTGATCTGATGGGTCCGGAAGACGGCACGCCAATTTCGACCACACAGATGGGCGATGTCATTCTAGAGGCGCTCGACGCCAGCCTGTAGGAGTTAGAAGATGAACCCGAACGCCAAAGGCGCATTGCTCGCACTGGTTGCGTTCGGGGTTTTCGCCTCGCATGATGTCGTGATCAAGGTCTTGGGCGCGACCTACTCGCCCATACAAATCGTGTTCTTCTCGGTTATTCTAAGCTTTCCGTTGGCAACGCTTTGGCTGCTGCGCGATCAGACCCATGGCACACTCATCCCGCGCCACCCTTATTGGATGTTGGCACGGACTATTGCCGCGGTCGTCACTGGTTTCTCGGCATTCTATGCGTTTTCCGTGCTGCCATTGGCGCAGGTTTACGCCATCATTTTCGCATCTCCATTGCTCATCACGGTTCTCGCCATACCGATCCTCGGGGAGGAAGTGCGCCTTCGGCGTTGGATTGCCGTTTTGGTAGGCCTTTGCGGTGTATTGGTTGTTCTTCGCCCCGGTGAAACGGAGTTGGGGCTGGGGCATTTAGCAGCACTTACCTGCGCCGTTGGCGGTGCGTTTGCATCGGTCATAGTGCGCAAGATCGGGCGCGAGGAGCGCACGGTTGTCATTATGCTCTACCCAATGATGGCAAACTTTTTGGTAATGGGTGCGCTTTTGCCTACTGTCTATGTACCAATGCCGATTGAAGATCTCGGGCGTATTGCCATTGTTGCGGTTTTCGCGTGGATTGGGGGCCGCTTCCTGATCGCCGCGTACAACACTGGCGAAGCGGTGATAGTGGCGCCCATGCAATATAGCCAGATTCTCTGGGCGACGGCTTATGGTGCCTTCTTTTTCAACGAATACCCAGATATGGGCACGCTTGTCGGCTCATCAATCATCATTGCGAGCGGGTTGTATATTGTCCTTCGCGAAAGCCGCTCTACGACGTCCGAGACGCCGGTTCTTCGCACACGGTCCCGTCCTGAAACTGGAACATCGCCGCGTATCGGTCCTTTTTTGTGGCCATTGCACCCGAAGAAAAAGAAGCCTTCCCCCAAATAAGTTGCGTGTAAGTTTCACTTAGTCGTGTGGTCGGATTGCGTTTGCGCCAGTGACAGCTAGCGTTGGCCAAATTCTTTTTGGAGGCCGACATGGACCTGAACTCACACTTCTCAAAACGCGCCTTAGTTCATTCAACCCAAACCGAGTGGGTCGCGTCGCCCATGCCGGGCGTCGATAGGCGCATGTTAGACCGCATCGGGGACGAAGTTGCGCGCGCGACGACAATTGTGCGGTACGCACCAGACAGCCACTTTTCGGCACATACACACACGGGCGGGGAAGAGTTCATCGTGCTGGACGGCGTGTTTCAAGACGAGCACGGCGATTTTCCCGTCGGCACATACGTCCGAAACCCGCCGACCACCAGCCACACGCCGGGGTCCGATGAGGGATGTATTATTTTCGTGAAGCTATGGCAGTTTGATATGGACGACCGTACCGCAGTTACTGTGGATATGAACAAGGTTGATCTGTTGCCTGATGCCAGCCGTTCTGGGGCAAGAAGCGCGGTATTGTTCCGCGATGATCGTGAAGAGGTTCGCGTTGAAGCATGGGAGGCTGACGCTTCGATTGAACTGGATCTCCCGGGTGGTGCGGAAGTGCTAATTCTTGAAGGTTCGGCAGTCGAGGGTGGCGATGTTTTGGAAAAACACGACTGGCTTAGACTTCCGATAGGCGCGCGCCTCAGTGCCAAAGCGGGTCAGAACGGTACGCGCGTGTGGATGAAACTTGGGCATCTTCTCTACGCAACAAAACCTGACTTTATGCATGAATAGAGCCTGATTTGTATGAAGGTGACAGCTTTTTTACACTAACTGGACCGCAACAAGCCGGGTTGCTTTTGTTGTCAGTGGCACTGGCGTGTGGCTGGATTTACGCGTCTTGGCGGCTAAGCGCCCGACGGCCACTTGTCCTGCGTCTTGCGATTGGCATCGTATTGTTCTTCGGCTTCGTATGGCTGTCACCGCAAATCTACTATCAATATTACCGATTGATTATCGACGGTTTGCCCGCGCAATTTGTCGTGGGCTGGCCTCTGGGGCCACTTCATGTCGTTCGCCTCCTGACATTCCAGTTTGATGCCAACCTGTCTGCTCATAGCCAAGGCTTGTTGGGGTGGGCGTTGATCATCGTTGCGGCACTCAGGCGCTGACCGCTTTGCTTACAGTTTGCGCGTCTGGCCCGCCTCGCGTAGTCAAAAGACATGACTCAGACGCCGCTCCTCTTCGTGACAAACTTCAACAAGAATTTTACTGGCGTGTCTGCGACTGCCGCCGGAGTGGTGCGTGCGCAAGCAAAAGGCTTCGATCTTCGGCTTGTTGGACACTCCTTGCCTGGTTGCCCCGACCCGATTGACCTGAAAACTGCTCGTATGCTGTCGCGCAGGGCACCCGATGGGTATCCGTTCTCGATCTGGCATGTGCGGCGTAACACCGAGATGCGGGCTGCCATCTGGGCGCGGGACGTGCTTCGCTTGCCGATCCGAATTGTTTTCACCTCTGCCGCCCAGCGTCGGCATTCTGCTTTTCCGCGCTGGTTGATTTCTCGCATGGATGCTGTGATCGCCACAACCGAAGCCGCGTCAGAATATGTCCCACATGTCCGCGCGGTGGTCCCGCATGGCGTCGATACCGAAACATTCCACCCCGCGAATAATCGCGCCACGGCGTGGGCTGCCACCGGTTTTCCCGGCAAGCGCGGGATTGCAACTGTCGGGCGCATCAGGCCAGAGAAGGGCACCGATCAGTTTGTTGACTCGATGATCCGCGTGTTGCCGTCCCAGCCTGACACCACGGCTTTGGTTATCGGTCGCGCTGGCGGGTCGAACGATGCGTTTCTGGGAGACCTTAAGGCCCGCGTCGCTGCGGCGAACTTGAAGGATAGAATCCTGTTTCCCGGTGAAATAGAGTCTGTTCAACTTCGAAAAGTGCTGCGTGGCCTTAGCCTTCTGGTGCCGTTGCCGCGCTATGAAGGCTACGGAATGACACCGTTGGAGGCGATGGCATCAGGCGTCCCGTTTGTAGCGACAGATACCGGCTACTTTCGCGCGTTCTCCGCTCAGGGTGATGCGGGCCATGTTGTGCCGCTTGGCGATGTCGACGGTGCGGCTGCCAAGGTGGAAAACCTGCTCGACAATCCGGACAGACTTGAGACGATGTCGCGCCATGCCTTAGAAGTCGCCCGCAATAGCTATGGAATTCAAACCGAGGTCGATGGCATAAACGCCGTCTATCAACAGCTCTGGAACGAGGCATCCCGCCAGTGACCGAAACCTTTATCATCCATCTGGAACGCGCCTCTGCACGCCGCCCTCATGTTGAAACCATCATGCAGGAATCGCCCTATCCAGCGCGCATCTGGCCTGCTTGCGACGGCGCCGCGATGGACTCGGCGGCGCGTGACCGGCTTATATCGGATGTTGCATTGTTTCAGCCCGCTTATCCATTCTCGCTGTCTATGGGTGAAGTCGGCTGTTTTGAAAGTCACCGCAGTGTCTGGCGTTATATGGTCGACAATGGCCTTCAAACGGCTCTCATTCTCGAAGATGACGTTTCCATCGACACGCCGACATTTAGCGCCGCCTTGACGATGGCAGAGGCGCACATCGCGACGTTGGGCTACATTCAGCTTCAGGTACGCGAAGTCAAACTTCCGTTTTCGGTCGTGGAACAGTCGGGCCCAACCGCTGTGATCCGACCTCATGTGATACCACTACGGACTTCGGCGCAATTGGTCAGCCTAGATGCGGCCCGCACGTTGCTTGCCGCTTGCCAGCAGATCGACCGGCCTGTGGACGGCTTTCTTCAGCTGTTCTGGGAGACCGGTGTACGTCCGCATTGCGTTGTGCCGTCGGGGGTGTCCGATCTGACGCAGGAATCAGGTGGCAGCACGGTGTCGCGCAAGCGGAGCTTGTGGCAAAAACTGATCGCCGCGGCGAAGCGCTGGACCTACCGGAACCAAGTCGCAACGCTTTCGCGCAAGCACACTTAAGCGGCAGGTAGCTCGTATAGCGAGTTGTTTCGGGTACGCGTGACCAAAATATATCCACGCGCTGCGAACGCCTTGGTGCAGCCGGGATAATCCGCGTCAGGGTAGGGGTGCTCGATGACAATCCGGTGCGGTAGCAATGCGTCGGGCGCGGTCTCCATGAAGGGCACCAATGCTTTGTCTTCATGCCCTTCGATGTCGATTTTCAAACCGTAGATCGCCGTAATCCCGTGCTCTTCCAGCAAGGCATCCAAACGGCGCACAGGCATTTCCCCGTCGGGTGTTTCTTCAACTGCAACGATTGCCAGATCATCCTTGCGGATTTGCAGGTCGCCGCGCCCTTCCTGATCGCTGACAGCGCAGTGGATCACGGTCAGGTTGTCCAACCCGCTGGCCTCGGCGTTCCACGTCAGACGGTCCACCATCAACGGGTTTGCGTCGATGGCAAGCGTGCGGCCTTGCGGCGCACTACGGGCCATGGGCTGGGCATACAGCCCGATGTTGCAGCCAAGATCTAAGAAGTTGGCATCAACCGGCGCGTCTTTTGTCAGAAAGTCCAGATCCTCGCCGTTATAGTCCGGGTTCAGAAGAAGACCGTATTCGATAAGGTTGTTCTCGCCGCGGATGCGGTAGGCGCAGTCGCGGAAGTGAATATCGAGCTTTCCACGTCCGGCAGCCAGCACCGAAGAAGTCCACCCACCACGAAACACCCCGCGCTTGAGCGGGGTTGATTTGCCCAGTGAAATCATGCCGCGCTGTATCGCATTCGGGGCAAAATGGCCGAAAGGCAATTTGTCATCGGCATCGTCAAGATTGCGCTCTTTACCGTTGAGGCTGCGCCAGATGCCGGAGCCAGTGCTGCGCGTGAAAGTCTTGGACGTCACGGGGATATCTCCGGTGAAAGGCTTGGTGCCTGTTTGGAATTGCAAGTCGTGCAGCCGGGCGTAGATACCAGCCTTGCCGATCAACTCGTCATGCGGCCCGCTTTCCGCCAGCTTGCCGTGATCAAGCACAAGAATTTGGTCCGCATCGCGAACGGTGGACAAGCGGTGAGCAATAACCAGCGTCGTGCGGCCTTTGGAAAGCCGTTCCAATGCCTTCTGCACCACCTTTTCGGATTCGGCGTCCAAGGCGCTGGTCGCCTCGTCCAGCAACAGAATCGGTGTGTCACGCAGCAGCGCACGGGCAATGGCGACACGTTGGCGCTGCCCGCCTGACAGGTTGCTGCCACGTGGGCCAACGGCGGTTTCCAACCCGTCGGGCAAGTCTTTCAGGAAATCACTGACATGGGCATCGTCCAGCACCTGTTTTAGCTGCGCGTCATCGACGTCTTCACGGCCCAAAAGGATGTTCTCGCGCAGCGTTTCGTCGAACAATAAGGCGTCTTGCGACACGACCGAGAACAAGCCGCGTAATTGCGACAGGGGCATGTCTTTGACGTCCACCCCCCCGATGGTGATCTTACCGCTCGCCGGATCAACCAAACGGGTGAGCACGTTGAACACGGTGCTCTTGCCCGCTCCTGACGCACCAACCAGCGCTGTGGTGGTGCCAGAATTCGCGGTGAAGCTCAGGCCGTTTAGCACCGCTTTGTCGCCATAGGACAACGACGCGTTGTCAAAGACGATGGAGGAGCCATCCAGCACCGCTTCGGTAGATGTTCGATCCGCCACGGCGGGTTGTGTATCAAACAGCCCGAAGATGCGGCTGAGGCTGGCGATCATCATTTCCCAATAGCCCAAAACTCCGCCCAAACGGCGCATGGGTTGAAAGGCCAGTGACATAGCGGTGAAGAAGCTCATGAACTGGCCGATGGTCTTTTCGCCGGCAATGATCTGCGGGCCGCCGTAGAGCAGCACGCAGAAAAAGCCGAAGCCCACGGCGAAATCTACCAAGGCTGGCACGGTGGCTTGCCCGATGGTGGTTTTGATCGTCGCCTTTACCCAAGTATCTGACAGACCGGAGAAATTCTCGACCTGATATTGTTCCATCCGGTTCAGCTTGATCGGGGTGACACCGTGGAAAACCTCGTCCAGACGGGTGGTCCGTTTGCCAGCCACGTCGCGCAGGTAGTTCGATTTGCGCCGCACATAGCGTTGGACCAGCAAGCTGGGGATCACCAGCATCGGGGCGCCAATGATCGCCACCAGCGTCCATTTCCAGTCAATCGACAAGGCCACGCCCAGAAGCGACAGCAAGGCGATAAGGTCGCGGCCAGCGCTCACAAGGATCATGTTCCAAAGGGTTTGGATCGCAGTCACGTCCCCCTGAACCCGCTCGATCATGGAGCCGGGCGAAGTGCGGGAGTGAAACGCGTTATCAAGCGTCAGCGTGTGCCGCAGCAGGTCGACCTGCACCTCGGTCGACGCACGGAAGGACACGCCGGTCAGAATGCTTTTGTGGATGATGCCGGTGATGCCGCGGATGACGAAAAGCGCGAAGATTCCGATGCCAACCCACCAGATGGCACTTGCCTGACCCTCGACGAACACAAGGTCGAACATCGGCTGAAGCATGTAGCTCAGCGCACCCAAGGTGCTGCCTTCGATGACCATGAACACGAAGGCCAGCACGAAAAGCATCCAGTGTTTGCGCAAGTACCCACGCCACAGGCGGGCAAACAGCTTGCCTCCGCTCTCGGTCGACTGGGCCAGATCTAGGTCTGTCGGGTTGCTCAAGAAAAGGCTCACATATGGCTACTTTAGCGATCTGTGTAACGCAGTTTTGCGCAGCGCGGCAAGGCTGGGGCAACATGGGCCTTTCCCATTGGCCCTCAAAGGAGTATCAGGCCCCGTCTGAAACAAGACCTATAGAAGGATCAAAGGGATCATGGGTTACAAAATCGTCGTCGTAGGCGCCACGGGCAACGTGGGTCGCGAGATGCTGAACATTCTGGATGAACGTCAGTTCCCAGTGGACACAATCGAGGTTCTGGCCTCCCGTCGCTCGATCGGCACCGAAGTTTCCTTCGGCGAGAAAACCCTGAAAACCAAAGACCTTGATACCTTCGACTTTACCGGCTGGGACATCGCGCTGTTCGCGGTGGGCTCCGAGGCCACGAAAAAGTATGCGCCTATCGCTGCCAAAGCTGGCTGTGTGGTGATCGATAACTCGTCGCTCTACCGCTACGACCCTGACGTGCCGTTGGTGGTTCCGGAAGTGAACCCCGAGGCCGTGATGGGCTATTCCAAGAAGAACATCATCGCCAACCCCAACTGCTCAACCGCGCAGATGGTCGTGGCGCTAAAGCCGTTGCATGACCGTGCGCGGATCAAGCGCGTTGTCGTCTCCACCTACCAGTCGGTTTCCGGTGCAGGCAAAGAAGCCATCGACGAGCTGTGGGATCAAACCAAGTCGATCTACAACCCCGTCGATAACAAACCACCAAGCAAGTTTACCAAGCAGATTGCGTTCAACGTGATCCCGCATATCGACACGTTTATGGAGGACGGCTCCACCAAAGAAGAGTGGAAGATGGTCGTTGAAACCAAGAAAATCGTCGACAAGGACATCAAGGTCACCGCGACTTGTGTCCGCGTTCCGGTTTTCGTGGGTCACGCCGAGTCGATCAACATCGAGTTCGAAGACCATTTGGACGAAGACGAGGCTCGCGACATCCTGCGCGAAGCCCCCGGCGTCATGGTGATCGACAAGCGTGAAGACGGTGGCTACGTCACGCCCGTTGAATGCGTCGGCGATTTTGCGACCTTCATCTCCCGCATCCGTCAGGACAGCACCATCGACAACGGTATCAACCTATGGTGCGTCAGCGACAACCTGCGCAAGGGTGCCGCGCTGAATGCTGTGCAAATCGCCGAAACGCTGGGCACGCGGTGCTTGAAAAAAGGCTAGGCTTGCAAAGCCTCTCCTGACACGAAACATTGGGCCTCAGATCAATTGATTTGAGGCCCTTTTTCTATGCTCCGCTCCCTTGCCCTATCCGCCGCCCTGTTGTCTTCCGCTGCTTACGCCGAGGACTTTCAGTTGGTTGCGCCCGTCACTTCCGTCACCGTCTATCCGCAAGGTGCGACGGTCACGCGGGTCATTGCGGCTGACCTGCCGCAAGGCAAACACCGGATACTGGTTCCCTATCAGGCTGGCAGCAGCGACGGCCCGCCTCGCGTGAGCGCGCCGGATGGCGTTGCAATTGGCGCGATGGAGGTTTTGAACGATTTCTTGAGTGACCCGAAAGCGGCTTACTCGCCCGAGCAAACCGCCGCGTCCGAGCGTGTCGAGGCCACCAAGAATGCCTTGCAGGCGTTGGAAGACATTGTCGTGCGCGGCCAAGCTTCCGTCGAAGCGCAAGGCGCGAAGAACGCGTATCTTCGCTCGCTAACCGGTGCTTCACTGACAGGGACCGATGCCGAGGCCATGCGCGCGGCAAGCGACATGGTTGCGGATGAACTGGCGAAAGCATGGACCCAGCAATATGCCGCCTCAGTCGCTTTGCGCGAAGACGAAAAAGCCCGTGACGAGGCCAAGAAGGCCCTCGCACAAGCCGAACTGGACTTACGCCGTTTGTCCCCGCCAACGGGCTCTGTAACCATGCTGGCATTGTCGGTCGAGGCCGCAAGCGCGGGCCCGGTCAATCTGACATTGGATACTCTGAGTTATAACGCAGGCTGGCGGGCGGATTACGACCTGAACCTGACCCGTGGCGACGACGCTACCGTCGCGATGGAGCGTAAGGTCGTCATGCAGCAGTCCACGGGCGAGTTGTGGTCCGATGTCGACCTAATTTTGTCCACAGCGAACCCCTTCGCGCAGGTCAATCCGACGGAGCCGTATCCATCTCAGGCGTTCATTCAGGCCAAGGGGAAGGCGGGGTATGGGTCGGTCAGATCAGCGCCACAGGCCGAATACAGCGAACTGGCCCGCGAAGATCTCGCTCCAGAGCCGACTCTTGCGGCCCCCCGCGCCCAAGCGGTCATAGACGGCCTGTCTGTCACCTACGAATATCCCGAGCCTGTCAGTCTTGCGACGGGCGGCGGCGAGTTGATTCTTGCCTTAGATGACTTCACTTTCGACGCCCGCGAGTTCAACCGCGCAGCACCTCGCTTCGACAAAACCGCGTTCCTGATGGCGGAGTTCACCAACTCCACGCAGGAACCGTTCCTGCCGGGCCAAATGTCCGTGTTCCGTGATGGCGTATTCGTCGGACGCAGCGCCCTGCCGCTGGTCCCCGCAGGCGACAAGGCGGAGGTCTCCTTCGGCACCCTCGAAGGCTTGCGGCTCGAGTATAAATTGCTCGACAACGACACTGGCGACCGTGGCTTCCTGACCTCCAGCAGCACCCGCGTGCAGCAGATGGAATTCTCGGTGGAGAACCTTTTGGCCACAACAGAGCAGGTTCAGACAATCTTCGCGCTGCCCTATGCGGAGCAGGAAGACCTCAGCATTTCCGTCAGCGCCCGACCGTCACCGGACGAGCGTGACTTCGAGCAGAAGCGCGGTGTGTCCGTCTGGAATCTCGACGTCGGTCCGGGCGAGACAAAAACTGTGCGCGTGAATGTCGATATGGACTGGCCCGAAGGGCAGCAGTTGTTCTGGCAGCCCTGACCTAAAATCGTTCCGCCCGCAGCACCTGACAGTCGGTCACGGTGACAATGCCGATATGCCGCTCGACCACCGCGAAGGCCGCGTCGAGCAGCTTATCCAGCCTGTCGGGATGCACGATGCAAATGACCTGCACCATGCCGCCCGCACGGCTGACTTGTCCCTCACGGCTCCATGGGCCGGATCGGCCCGAGCCGCCAAGCACTGGCAGGATGGAATAGCCCGTCACGTCCGCCGTTTGCAGGGCGTCGGTCAGGCGGCTTTCCATTACGGCTTCGATGGTGATCACCACGCGTTTGGCGTCATGGGTTTGCATGGGTCATCCTCCGGTTACTTGGCTGGCAATCGCGATATAGGTCGGGATGCCGAGGGTCAGGTTGAAAGGGAAGGTAATCCCCAAGGATAGCGTCAGGTAGATGGACGGGTTGGCCTCGGGCAACGCCACACGCATGGCCGCTGGCACCGCGATGTAGCTGGCCGATGCACACAGGGTCATGAACAGCGCAACACCACCGGTGGACAGTCCCAGCAGCATTCCGGCCGCAAGGCCGAAACAGCTACCGACCAAAGGCATCAGCATGCCGAAAGCGAACACGCCGGGGGTCAAATATTTGCCGCTGTCACGCAGCCCACGCCCCGCAACAAGGCCCATATCCAGCAGGAATAGACACAAAACGCCCTGAAACGGCGAGACGATGAAGCTGGCGATTTTCTCCAGCCCCTCTTTGCCCGTGATCGCGCCAATCACGAAGCTGCCAATCAGCAGCACGATGGAGCCGTTCAACAGTATTTCCCGCCACAACCCGCTGTCCATCTGGCTGCCACCCGCCTTGCGCGATACCAGCCACAGGGCGGATAGGATCGCTGGGGCTTCCATGATGGCTGCGACGGCGACCATGTATCCCTCGGGGTCTAGGCCGCGTCCGGTCAAAGCCGTGGAGCAGGCCACAAATGTCACGATAGAGATGGAGCCGTAGTGGCCGGCGACGGCGGCGGCGTCGGTGGTGCTGAGTTGCGTCATTACCCGCAAAAGAGCGAATGCGACGAAAGGGATTGCGGCGGACAGCACACCGCCGGCAACCAATGACAGGATCAGGCCAGCGTCCACACCATGCGCGGCAACCGATGCGCCACCCTTGAAGCCAATGGCAAACAGCAGGTAAATCGACAACGCCTTCGCGGCGGCTTCGGGGATGGTCAGGTCGGATCGCGCGAATGCCGCAAGAACCCCCAAGACGAAGAACAAGATCAGAGGGGACAGCAAGTTGTCAGCTGCCAGTGATAGCACGTCGCCCATTTGGGTCCTCCGGCGGGTTAGGGTCTAAACCGGGGCGAACCCAGTCCCCGACACGTAGTGCTCCAGCCCGCCTTCGCCAATGTCTGTCCACAGGCCGTGGAGGCTTAGCAGGCCTTGGTCCATCGCGGCGGCGATGAACGGAAAGCCCGCAAGGTTTTCCAAGGATACCAATACCGCTTCTTTTTCCAGGGCGCGGCGGCGCTCCGTCTCGTCCTCAATGTCTTTCACGCGCTCGTATCCGGGGCGCAAAATGTCCATCCAGCGTCCGATAAAGCTGGTCTTTTCTTCCAGCTCGGGCGCATGGCCGGAACACATGTCATGACAGCCGTTGACGCCGCCACAATTGGAATGCCCCAGCACGATGATATGAGCGACTTTGAGCGCACCCACCGCGTATTCAATGGCGGCTGAGGTGCCGTGATACTCGCCATCCGGATTATATGGCGGCACAAGGTTGGCGATATTGCGGTGGATGAAGAACTCGCCCTGCTCTGCACCAAAGATGGAGGTTACATGCACGCGGCTGTCGCAGCATGAAATCACCATGGCCCGCGGGTTTTGCCCGTTGGTTGCCAGATTGCGATACCAAGGCTCGTTGTCGGCATAGGTGGTCGCCTTCCAGCCGTGATAGCGGGTGATCAGGTAGGACGGTAGGGGTTTTGACTGACTCATGGGGTCCCTCTGAAAGTTTGGACCATAACTAAGGACAATTGACGTGAAATTCGAGGGAAAACTCGCAGGAAGGGAAAGACATTGTTCAGCTTCTGGCCCGATGGTCAGCCCGTGCTTTGTGGGGGCATGAAATTTGGGGTGCAGTATGCAAGACGTTTTAAAACTTGAAATGCGGGAACCGGTACGGGTGGATCCTGACCGTTTGGTGGAACTGTGTGTCTCCATGGGAGAGATGCGCGCAGAAACGCTGATCACCAATGCCATGGAAGACTTGGTAAAAGGCATGATCGAGATCGAAAATGCGTATATCGCGCAAAACATGGATATTCTGACGTGTCAGGCCGACCATCTGGTTAGAACCGCAGATAATATCGGGATGACGACGTTTTCCCGTGTGGCAGATGATGTGGCGACCTGTGGCCGTTTGCGCGAGGGGGTTTCGCTGGCCGCAACGCTCAATAGGTTGCAGCGGATTGCGGACCGGTCGCTTAGTGCTGTGGGGGATATGCAAGAATTTCCGGCTTAGGCGCAGAGGATGGCCTTGCCTATACTTGCGGATTGCGTCGCAAGCAGTAGGCTGAGCATGCAGCAGCAGGGCAAACATCATGCAAGATCACACGAGGCTAAATTTCGCCGATGCCAATGATGGCGCGGTTCCGCTTTGGGCGTTGGGTGCAGACGCGCTAGGCGGCTGGCTGGATACCCAATCGGACGATGTTCGCGTCTGGGTCGAAGCACAGGGCTTCAAAGCAAACGCGGGTGCGGTCTGTACCGTTCCGGGTGCGGGCGGGGCTATCGCGATGGCCTTGGCAGGGTTGGGCGATGCCAAATCGCAGGCCCGAGAGCGCTTTGCAATGGCGTCTGTCGCGACAAAGTTGCCCGCCGGAACGTACCAAATCACGAGTGAGCACACGGCAAAAGAGTTGGACGAGCACGCGCTGGGCTGGTTGCTATCGCAATATACGTTTGAAACCTACCGCACCCAGCCGCCTCACGATGCACGGCTCGTTTGCCCCGACGGGGTGGACAGAGATCGCATCGAAGCCATCGCTGCCGGTGAGGCTCTTACCCGTGATCTTATCAATACACCCGCCTCTGACATGGGGCCGGACAAGCTGGAAGCCGCAGCGCGCGCGCTGGCAAAATCGCATGGCGCAAAAATCAATGTGGTAACAGGTGATGCGCTGCTGGAGCAGAACTTTCCGATGATCCACACCGTCGGTCGCGCCTCCGCAACGCCACCCCGGTTGATCGACATAACCTGGGGCACCGGGGGCCCTACGCTGGTGCTTGTCGGGAAGGGTGTATGCTTCGACACAGGCGGGCTCAACATCAAGCCGGGCGCGTCGATGGGGCTGATGAAGAAAGACATGGGCGGCAGTGCAACAGTGTTAGGCTTGGCCCATATGATCATGGCGCTGGATTTGAAGCTGCAATTGCGGGTTCTGATTCCCGCGGTTGAGAACTCCATCGACGGCAATGCTTACCGCCCGCAAGACATTCTGACCTCCCGAAAGGGTCTGACGGTTGAAATTAACAACACAGACGCCGAGGGCCGCTTGGTTCTTGCCGACGCATTGGCGCTTGCAGATGAAACACCGCCTGATTTGATGATTTGCATGGCCACGCTGACTGGGGCAGCCCGCGTCGCGGTTGGCCCTGATATTTCACCCTTCTTCACGGGTGATGTCCTATTTGCTGATGCGTTGCGCGAAGGCGCGCGCCAAGTGTGCGATCCGGTCTGGGAGTTGCCGTTTCATGACCCTTACGAGCGATTGATCGAACCGGGCATTGCCGACCTCGACAACGCGCCGAAGGGCGGGTTCGCAGGTACGATTACCGCGGCTCTTTTTTTGCGCCGTTTCGTGACCAACACGCCACGTTTTGCGCATTTTGACATCTATGGCTGGCAACCGACTGCGGCCCCGGGTCGCCCTAAAGGTGGTGTCGGAATGGGCGCCCGCGCCATTCTTGCATCGCTACCAAAGGCGCTGAACCTATGACCCGCGACAAACGACTTACGCCTGCCAATAGTCGCGTCGCCGCCGGTTATCTCAAAGGAGAGGTGGACGCCCCGCTCTATACCGACGGGGAAGTCACCCAATGCGATACTGCTTTCGCGGACATCACCGGTGAACCCGATGGGCGACGCACATCGCAACTTATCTACGGCGACCTGTTCAAAGTGCTGGAACGCCGCGACGGCTTTGCATTCGGACAAACGCAGCATGACGGATATTGCGGCTATGTTCGCGAAAGCCGGCTCAGCCAGCCCTGCAAGGCCAGCCATTGGGTTTCGGTGCCTTGCACGCATATGTACCCCGGCCCGAATATGAAGCTGATGAATACTGGCGCGCTTTACCTTGCCTCCGAAGTGCAGGTGACGGAGGAGGAGGGAACGTGGTCCCGTCTTTCCAACGGCTCCTATGTCCCAACGATGCACCTGCTTCCGATTGAGCAACGCATGAACGATCCGGTATCAGTCGCGGGCCTTTACTTGGGCGCGCCGTATCTATGGGGTGGTGGAACGCGGCACGGCATTGATTGCTCTGGTCTTGTCCAAATCGCGTGGCGTAGCTGCGGGATGGACTGCCCCCGCGACAGTGACATGCAGGAGGCGGCACTGGGCCAAACCGTGGCGCTAGAGAACGCGCAGCGTGGTGATTTGGTCTTCTGGAAAGGCCATGTGGCGCTGGTGTCGGGCGACGATATGATCTTGCACGCGAACGCTTATCATATGGCCGTGGCCTACGAGCCGTTGTCTGACGCAATAGTTCGGATCAAGGCTGCGGGCGACGGGTCGGTAACTTCGGTCAAGCGACTCTAGTCGACCGAGCGGATCAACTTTTTCTCAAGCACACGTAGAACCTGCCGAAGATCCGCCCCGCGTTTCAGAATGCGCCCGTCCATGCCTATTACAGCATAGGTCTGCTGTTTTGTGGCCAGTTTGGGCCGTTTTTCTATCCGGTAAATGGGATGTTCCGCCGCGCGTCGAAAGATCGAGAACACGGCCACCTCCTTTTGCATTGAGATGCCGTAGTCTCGCCATTCACCGGCAGCAACCATACGACCATAGACCGTCAGAATATCCCCCAACTCACGCCGCTGAAACGCAACCTTGTCAAATTGGCTTGGGCGAAATGGGATCGGCGCATTTTGGTTCATGGTGATATCGTGGGCCGCGTTTCGTTTCAAATCAAGCTTTGCCTTCAAAAAGCCGCGCGATGACCCGAGCATGACCACGCCTCGTCCCCGATGACGCCGCAGTTACCGCCGATACACACCTTGTAGCGAGTGTTAACTCAAGCCCGATGCGGTGTGATCAGCCCCCACCCAGATCGCCGTGTCGGGTGCTACACAAATAAGAGCCCCCGGTCTGGTTGTCAGGCCGGGGGTTTTGATTTTCGTGGGATCAATCTACCAATCAGGAACCTTGAACGTCAGCGACGCCCATGCCGATACCCAGACAGGAAACTTGGTTGGATCGCCGGCGTCCAACGGTAGTAGCACTACGGCGTCCACCAAATACTCATGGCGGTCCTGAATAGGAAATGTGCCGATGCCTTCCGAATTGGTGCGATGCAGTGTGATCGTGACCTCACCTTCAGGGTCTTTGTCAAAAAGCTCGATTTGCGCGTCTGCCCTTGGTTTACCGTCCAGCAGGACCTTCACAGGGAACATATCCAACTGATCGGTGTATGGGTTGGCCAGCGCAACGATCTCGGTTTTCATTCCAACTTCGCGATCGGCCCCCGCGCCGTCACCCACCGCAACTAGGCTTTTGGCGTAACGGCGATAGCGTTCCATGAAGCGCTCGGTTGGCAATCCGCGCTCCGCATGGCGCTGAACCGCCCATTCGAAATCCTTGTGCTTGGCGAATTTCGTGAACTTCTCCATACCTTTATAGCTGAGCAGATTGTCACCGGTTTCATGCACGATGGTGATCAAGCCCTCGGCAGGCGCGGGCATGTTTAAGGCGGGCGTATCCCCAAGCCTTCCGTCAACGGGGATGACTTGATCGCCGATCACCAGATCGAAGCGTTCGAACCGATTGGGGTTGAAGGCATAGGACGCCCCGCCAAATTCCTGACCCACCCGAAGTTGGGCTTGAACCTCGCCGCCTTTCGGGGTCACGTAGGTCTCGGGAGAAATCCAGAATTCGTGGGCGTGCGCGTTGGCCGCCCACAAGATCAAAGCGACTGCGGTGCTAATACGACGAGGCGACATGGCATTTCCTTCAGAAAAGTTAAAACACATGCTGGTGCAACTGGGTGTGATGTCAATGCTGGGGCTGTTCACAATGACGTCCCTTTTGGCGGCTCATGAGATCAGGCCTGCAATTGCCGATGTAACTTTGAGTGACGACAAGGTCGAGTTGACGATCCGCATGACCGCAGAGTCCTTGATTGCCGGTATTGATCTAGAGGGCCTGCAAGATACCAACGAGGCACCAGAGGCGGAGCAATACGATGCGCTGCGTGCATTGCCTTCCAGCGAGCTATCATCGCGGTTTCAGACAGCATGGCCCGACATTTCCCAAGGATTTAAGGTCTTGGCTGGCGACGCTCCCATTGCTTTGGAGTTGGTCAACGTCGAGGTCGTCGACCAGCCGAATGTGGAGCTGCCACGTGATACGACAGTGACGTTAACCGGGGTGTTGCCGAATGACGGTAGCGATGTGCGCGCCGGTTGGCAGGCAGCCAATGGCCCGATAATCGTCCGCCAAGCTGAGAGCGGCGACGACGCCTATGCGGGCTACTTGGAAAACGGCGTGCTCAGCGAGCATTTGCCTCGGACAGGCTCCGCTACCGAGAGTACCGTATCGGTCTTCCTGCGCTATATCGCTGTCGGCTTCGACCACATCATTCCCAAGGGTCTTGACCATATCCTGTTCGTCTTGGGCCTGTTCTTCCTGTCACTGCGTCTGCGTCCGCTGATTACACAAATCACCGTTTTTACCATAGCGCACACGATTACGTTGGCGCTGGCGAGCCTTGGCTACGTCTCGGTCAATCCGGCCATCGTGGAGCCGCTTATCGCGGCGTCCATTGTCTACGTCGCGGTTGAGAACATCTTCACAAGCCGCATTACATGGTGGCGGCCCATCGTGATTTTCGCCTTCGGACTGTTGCATGGCATGGGTTTCGCATCCGTCTTGGGGGAATTCGGCCTCGCGCCGGGCCGCTTCGTGGCGGGGCTTATCGGTTTCAACGTCGGGGTTGAAGTCGGCCAGCTTACGGTTATTGCGTTGGCCTTCTTGGCCGTGGGATATTGGTTCGGCAACAAGCCGTGGTACCGCGCCCGCATCTCTATCCCGGCGTCCGTGTTCATCGCGATCATTGGGGCTTACTGGGCGGTGGAGAGGGTGTTCCTTTAGATGGTAACCCCTGCGCCCAAGCCGAACACGGCAGTCGCAATTCTGTCCAAGCTGGGGGCGGTGTTTTTCTTTATGGCGATGGCGACGCTGATAAAAATCGCTTCCGTCCGCGTTCCACCGGGCGAGACGGTCTTTTTCCGCTCCTTCTTCGGGTTGCCGATCATTCTGGGCTGGATCGCGTTGCGAGGGGAATTGCGCACGGGATTGAAAACCGACAACCCGTTGGGACATTTTTGGCGTGGTCTCGTTGGGGTCACAGCGATGTCCATGGGGTTCGCGGCGTTGGGCCTGCTCCCGTTGTCCGAGGTCAAAGCCATCCAATACGCGCAGCCGGTTTTGGTGGTCATTTTCGCGGCCATGTTCTTGGGCGAAAAGGTGCGCGCCTTTCGCCTGACCGCCGTGGCGCTGGGTATGGTCGGTGTCTTGATTATTATGTCACCCCGCCTGACGGCCTTCTCGGATGGCGCAACTGATCCTTATCTGGCCATCGGTGCGATCCTCGCCTTCGGATCAGCGGTCATGGCAGGCTTGGCGCATGTTTTCGTGCGCAAACTGACTATGTCAGAGCCGACCTCGGCCATTGTGTTCTGGTTCGCGGTCACGGCATCCAGCTTGTCCATTCTGACGCTTCCTTTCGGCTGGGTCTGGCCCACCGGCCCCGAGGCTGCGGCGCTGATTGGGGCGGGTTTGTGTGGCGGAATCGGTCAGATATTCCTGACGTCCAGCTACCGCTACGCTGCCGCCTCCGTGGTGGCCCCGTTCGAGTATTTCTCGATCCTGCTCGCCCTTGGTATCGGTTACTTCGTTTTCGCCGAAGTGCCGACGGGCGTGATGCTCATCGGCATCGCGCTGATCGTTTGCGCCGGCATTTTGATCATCTGGCGCGAAGGCAAGCTGGGCAAAGACCGCAAGCAAGCCCGCAAAGCCATGACGCCTCAAGGATAGCATGCCAGATTCCCTGCTGCCTTTGGCGATCGCCGCCGCTTATTTGGGTTTGGTCAACCTGCTGACCTACATCCTGTTCGCATTCGACAAGCGCCGCTCCCGTGCCCGTGGTCGGCGGGTCAGCGAATCCAATCTGCTGTTGTGGTCCGCTGTCGGGGGCACTCCGGCGGCTAAGCTCGCCCAACGTCGATTACGCCACAAGACGGTGAAGCAACCCTTCGCGCGCCAGCTAAATCTGATCGTTTGGTTGCAAGTTCTGGCCGTTGTCTTCGTAGCATTCCCGCAAGTTCGGGCGCTGATTTGGCAAGGTGTGGATCTTGTTCAGGGCCTGCTCTAGCCGCGGCTTTGGCGATGTCGGGTATTCCAGACCTCCAATTCCGCGGAAATTTGTGCTAGGGTGATCCGACAACCAAAAGGAGACACTTGCATGAGACACGTCCTCGACAAGCCATCCCCATCGTCCGCCAAGGCCGGAGCACGCTACGCATTTGCCTTGCAACTCAAAGACTTGCCAAGCTCCGCAACTCTCGCGCTGCAACGCCGCAAAAAGGCCGCACCGAAAGATTCGGTACGGCCTCAGCAGTATTCCAGAATAGAGCGCGGGATTAAGGCTTAGCTACGCAGATTCATGCTAAACAGAAAGGGTACCCTCGCTCTTTGGAATTATGCAGCAACCCTACAGCTCTGAAGCTCAAGTAGGTTGTTTGGTTCGTGATCATCGTTTTCGGTCTTGATGTATTCATTTCCGAAGCGGCTCGTCGCCACCAGCACATTCACACGGTGCCCATTTTTTGAGACGTAGAACTCATTCTGTCTGGACTTGATCCGCTGGATCGCTTCCTTCTGAGAGATGCTCCACCTCGTGCCGTCAGCATTCCGTCCACCCACTGAGACAATTGCCTCAGATGGATCATAGCGGTCTTGTTTTTCGATACAGTCAATTTGGTTAGCCATTTTGGCCTCCATTTTTGGTTACAAAAATGGTCCAGCGTTAGCTTGCTACAGTTGGGCCGAACCAATTAAAAAATACGTGTTTGGCTAGTGTAGCGTCAACACAACAATTTGCTGTACCTACAACATTTAGTAGTTGACAGAACTAAGCCCATATATGCGTTGGATTTTTTAAGCTAAATAGGGGCGATGAAAAACTCATCACCCCTATATGTTGTGCGAATGAAGCCCAACTGTAGCTACATCTTTGAATCAGAATCGATTCTGTGAGTCAAATCAAGAGTTTAGGCTCTGTGGAAAACATTGGAAACAAACTGAGAACAAAGTGAAATTATCCACACCTATTAAACCCGAACCAGCTTCTCGTAGCCTTCCGCGATATCGCGCGCGATTGCGCCGACCTCAAAGTTGTAGTCACCGATGGACCCTACGGGTGTCACTTCGGCAGCCGTACCCGTGAGCCAGCACTGCTCAAAACCTTCCAGCTCTTCGGGCATAATGTGCCGCTCGTGAACGGTAATCTGGCGGTCTTTCAACATGCCCACAACAGTCTGGCGGGTGATGCCGTTCAAGAAGCAGTCGGGCTTCGGTGTATGCACCTCGCCGTCCTTCACGAAAAACATGTTCGCGCCCGTCGCCTCGGCCACATAGCCGCGATAGTCGAACATCATCGCGTCTGAACAGCCTTTGGCCTCTGCCGCGTGCTTGGACATGGTGCAGATCATGTAGAGACCGGACGCCTTGGCAAAGCACGGGATGGTTTCGGGCGAGGGGCGTTTCCACTTGGAGATGTCCAGCTTCGCGCCTTTCATCTTGGCGTCCCCGTAATAGGCACCCCATTCCCACGCGGCCACGGCCATGCGCACGGGGTTTTTGGCGGATGCGACACCCATGTCTTCACCTGCGCCGCGCCAGCACACCACGCGCACGTAGGCGTCGGTCAGGTTGTTGGCTTTCAATACTTCGTATTTGGCCGCTTCGATCTCGTCCACGGTGTAGGGGATCGGCATGTCCAGCTGCTCGCCCGAATAGAGCAGGCGCTCAGAATGCTTGCGGCTTTCGAAAATTTTGCCGTTATAGCAGCGCTCGCCTTCGAACACAGAGGACGCGTAATGCAGCCCGTGGGTCAGGATGTGGACGTTGGCGCTACGCCAGTCCACCAGCTTGCCATCCATCCAGATGACGCCGTCACGATCGTCATATCCACCAGCCATTGCTTCATCCTTTTTCATTTGTTGCGTGTGAAAGGCCCGTTTCGGACATAATATTTCACTAAACTGGCGATTCGCTACCATTCGATACTTGGAAAGTCAACAAGGCTGACATAAACTGATCCCCAGCAAGAAGACGTCAGGGAGTAGCCGCATGTCAGATCGAGGGACGGGTCAAGCGCCTATCAGCGGGGAAAGCCTGTTGTTTTTGACCGACGACCAGTTGCGGCGTGGCATTGAGGCGATGTTCTTTGCCTATCGCGGCTTTACCGCCGATCCTGACCGCATTTTGCAAGAATATGCCTATGGCCGCGCGCATCACCGCGCGATCCACTTCATCAAGCGCAGTCCCGGCAACACGGTGAACAACCTGCTCGATATTCTGGGCGTGACCAAGCAATCGCTAAACCGCGTGCTAAGGGCGTTGATCGAAGACGGCCTTGTCGAAAGCCGCATCGGCAAGCAAGATCGCCGCGAACGCCACCTCTTCTTGACCGAAACAGGCCAGGAGTTGGAAAAAGAGTTATCAGAGGCGCAGCGCGGCCGTATGCGTGCAGCCTATCGTGACGCCGGGCCAGACGCAGTTGCAGGCTTTCGCCAAGTGCTTGAGCAAATCATGGACCCTGAAATGCGCCGGCATTTTCAGACATTTAAGGAGGGCTCATAAGTGGCCTTGTCCCAAAACGACGCTCATTTACTTATCGTTGATGACGATGAACGTATCCGCAAACTCATCCAGCAGTTCCTAAGCCGCAACGGGTTCTTTACCACCTCCGCGCGCGATGCAGACCACGCGCGTCGGTTGTTAGAGGGGCTGGATTTCGACCTGATCGTGCTGGACGTGATGATGCCGGGCGATGACGGTATCACTTTCACTAAAGAGCTGCGTCAAACGCGTGACACCCCGATCCTGCTATTGACTGCCAAAGGAGAAAGCAGCGACCGGATTTCCGGGCTGGAGGCAGGGGCGGACGACTATCTGCCCAAGCCGTTCGAGCCGAAGGAATTGCTGCTTCGGATCAACGCGATCCTGCGTCGCGTGCCCCAAACCGAAGACCTCGTTGAGGCCCCGAAATCCCTGTCCTTGGGTGACATCCGCTATGACATCGAGCGCGGGGAGATGTGGCGCGGGGAAGATCTAATCCGCCTAACCGCAACCGAGGTGCAATTGATGAAGATTTTCTCGGCCTGTCCGGGGGAGCCGGTCTCCCGCGTCAAACTGGTCGAAGATCTGGGCCGTGACCGAGGCCAAGCACAGGAACGCGCGGTGGACGTTCAAATCACCCGCCTGCGTCGTAAGATCGAGGCCGACCCCAAACAACCCCGCTACCTTCAAACGGTGCGCGGCTCCGGCTACATGCTTGCGCCAGACTAAGGAAAACCAATGACGACCGCTCTGCTGACCCATTCCGATTGCCTGAACCACATCACGCCGACGGGGCATCCCGAACGGGTCGACCGGCTTATGGCGATTTATTCCGCGCTGGATGCGATGGACCTAAGTGGTGTGCAGCGGCTCGATGCCCCTATAGGCACGGATGAGGCGATTCTGCGGGTTCACCCGCAGGCCCATATCGACGCGGTAAAGGCTGCGGCACCCGCGTCCGGCTCTATCTCGCTTGATGCTGACACACATATGTCGGCTGGTTCACTCAAAGCCGCCTATCGCGGTGTCGGGGCCATGACCAAGGCCGTCGACATGGTACTGGGCGGCGAGGTTCAAAACGCCTTCGCCGCCATGCGCCCGCCGGGTCACCATGCCGAAAAGCAAACACCGATGGGGTTCTGCCTGTTCGGCAATATCGCCATCGCCGCCAAACACGCGCTGGATGCCCACGGGCTGGAGCGCGTCGCCATCGTCGATTTCGACGTCCACCACGGCAACGGCACACAAGACCTGCTCTGGGACGAGCCGCGCACGCTGTTCATCTCCAGCCACCAGATGCCGCTTTACCCCGGCTCTGGTGCCGCTCATGAAACGGGGGCGTCAGGTAACATCCTTAACATCCCGCTACAGGCAAATTCCGGCGGCGCGGAGCTTCGCAAAGCCTACGAGCGCATGGTTATCCCCGCCCTCAACGACTTCAAGCCGCAACTCCTGTTGATTTCAGCAGGCTTCGACGCGCACCGCAATGATCCGCTGGCCAACCTGAACTGGGACGAGGCCGATTTCGCGTGGGCGACGCAAGCCTTGTGCGATGTTGCCGATACGCATTGCGAAGGCCGCGTCGTCTCGACTCTGGAAGGCGGATATGATCTTGATGCCCTCGCCGCGTCTACGCGCGCGCATCTGGAAGTATTGATCAAGCGAGGCACCCATGGCTGACACAAAAGTAGACGAAATGAGCTTCGAGCAGGCCATGGCCGAGCTGGAGCAAGTCGTGGGCCAACTGGAACGCGGCGACGTGCCACTCGACGACAGCATCAAGCTGTATGAGCGCGGTGCGGAGCTGAAGAAACGCTGCGAGGCCAAACTAAAAGAGGCCGAAGAAAAAGTGGCCCAGATCACCCTTGGCAGTGACGGCCAAGCCACAGGAACCACGCCAGTCGAAGGCCTGTAAATCCCGTGTTCCAAGACGCTTTAACCGACGCGCAAACCCGTGTGCAAGCGGCGCTGAACGAGGCGATGCGGCCTCTGGACGGCGTCATCGCAGACGCCATGCGCTACACTTGTACTGGTGGCAAACGGCTCAGGGCGTTCTTGGTGATGGAAAGCGCGCGCTTGCATGACGTTGCGCCCGAAATGGCCGATCAGGCCGCTGCCGCGATTGAAATGATCCACGCCTACAGCCTCGTCCACGACGACCTGCCTTGCATGGACAACGACGATTTGCGTCGTGGCGTGCCGACCGTCCACGTCCAATGGGACGAAGCAACCGCCGTCCTCACCGGCGACGCATTGCAAACACTGGCCTTTGAGCTGCTGTCGAATATGGACGCCTATGCCGAAGTTCGCCTCGCGCTGATCTCGTCGATGGCGAAAGCCGCTGGCGCGCAGGGCATGGTGCTGGGCCAAGCGCTCGATATTGCCGCCGAGTCCGCTGAAAAACCCTTAACGCTAAAGCAAATCACGCGCCTGCAAGCGGGCAAAACCGGCGCATTGATCGAGTGGTCAGGGCAGGCAGGCGCGATCCTTGCTGAGGCCGATCCAGCCCCGCTGCGCCAATATGCCCAAGCGCTTGGCCTTGCTTTCCAGATCGCCGATGACATCTTGGATATCGAAGGCTGCGCGGAAAAAGCAGGAAAACGCCTGCAAAAAGATGCTGACGCCGGAAAGGCGACATTCGTGTCACTCCTTGGTATGGAGGGCGCAAAGGCCCGCGCGAACGAGTTGGTCGTGCAAGCCTGCGACGCCCTTTCCCCTTACGGTGACGCGGCGGACAACCTAAAAGCAGCGGCGCGGTTCGTAGTTGACCGCGACACGTGAAGGACAACGCAGATGAGCGATAGACCGCAGACGCCCCTCCTGGATCGGGTCAAAACCCCCGCTGACATGAAGGGCATGTCCGACGCCGAGCTGACGCAGCTCGCGTATGAGTTGCGGTTGGAAACTGTCTACGCGGTCTCGCAGACCGGTGGACATCTTGGTGCGGGGCTTGGTGTTATCGAGCTGACCGTCGCGATTCACGCCGTGTTCGAGGCTCCGAAAGACCGTTTGATCTGGGACGTATCGCACCAGTGCTATCCGCATAAAATCGTCACCGGACGCCGCGACCAGATGTGTACGATCCGCCAGAAGGACGGGCTGTCCGGCTTCACCAAACGCTCCGAGTCGCCCTATGATCCCTTCGGTGCGGCGCATTCGTCCACCTCCATTTCCGCCGCCCTTGGCATGGCCGTCGCCCGCGATCTTGGTGGCGCGCCGGAGCATGGCATCGGCGACTGCATCGCCGTAATCGGCGACGGTTCCATCAGCGCTGGCATGGCCTACGAGGCGATGAACAACGCGGGCCACCTTGGCAAGCGCATGATTGTCATCCTCAACGACAACGAAATGTCCATAGCACCGCCCACAGGTGCCATGTCGTCCTACCTGTCCCGCCTCTACGCAGGCGCGCCGTTCCAAGAATTCAAAGCTGCCGCCAAAGGTGCTGTTTCCTTGTTGCCGCCTCCCTTCCAAGAGGGGGCCCGCCGCGCCAAGGAGCTGCTCAAAGCCGCAACCGTCGGCGGTACCTTATTTGAAGAACTCGGCTTTTCCTATGTCGGCCCAATCGACGGCCACGACATGGAACAACTGCTCGCCGTCCTGCGCACCGTCAAATCCCGCGCCGACGGTCCCGTGCTGATCCACGCGATCACCACCAAAGGCAAAGGCTACGCCCCCGCCGAAAACGCCGCTGATGGCGGCCACGCCACCGCCAAGTTCGACTTCGTCACCGGCAAGCAAAAGAAAACCCCCTCCAACGCGCCCAGCTACACCTCCGTGTTTGGCAAGGCGCTGGTGGATCACGCCGCTGAGGACTCGAAAATCGTCGCCGTCACTGCTGCCATGCCCGACGGTACGGGCCTTGGCCTAATGGCCGAACGCTACCCGTCCCGCACCTTCGACGTGGGCATCGCGGAGCAACACGCCGTCACCTTCGCCGCCGGTCTCGCGGCGGGCGGAATGAAGCCGTTCTGCGCGATCTATTCGACCTTCCTGCAACGCGGCTACGACCAAGTCGTCCACGACGTCGCCCTGCAACGCCTGCCCGTCCGCTTCCCCATCGACCGTGCTGGTCTGGTTGGGGCTGATGGGGCAACGCACGCAGGCAGCTTCGATATCGCCTTCATGGCGAACCTCCCTGGCATGGTCGTGATGGCCGCCGCCGACGAGGCCGAGCTTGTCCACATGACCGCCACCGCCGTGGCCTACGATGACGGCCCCATCGCGTTCCGCTACCCGCGTGGTGAAGGCGTCGGCGTCGAGATGCCCGAGAAGGGCCAGATATTAGAGATCGGCAAATCCCGCCTGATCCAAGAGGGCAACCGCGTCGCCCTCCTGTCTTTCGGCACTCGCCTGTCAGAGGTGATGAAAGCCGCCGAAAACCTTGCCGCCAAGGGGATCACCCCCACCGTGGTCGACGCCCGTTTCGCCAAGCCGCTGGACGAGGACGCGATCCTGAACCTTGCCCGCAACCACGAGGCGCTGATCACCATCGAGGAAGGCGCCATCGGCGGCTTCGGCTCTCACGTGGCGCAGTTGCTGGCCGAGAACGGCGTGTTCGACAGAGGTCTGAAATACCGCTCCATGGTCCTGCCCGATATCTTTATCGACCAGGCCAGCCCCTCCGACATGTACGCCGCCGCCGCCATGAACGCGCCCCAGATCGAAACCAAGGTGCTTGAAACTTTGGGCATCGCGGACATGGCCACCCGCCGCGCTTAGTTGCGGGCTTTGATGAGCCGTTCGATTTCGTTCAACCGTGCCATGACGTCGTCGCGATAGCTGTCCGTCGCGGCGTGCTCTTCCTCCGAATGGGCGTTCTGCATCGAGTTTACGATCAGGCCCACCAACAGGTTCACGACCGCAAATGTCGTCACCAGAATGAACGGCAAGAAGAACACCCACGCGTAGGGGTAGACCTCCATGACGGGGCGCACGATGCCCATGGACCAGCTCTCCAGCGTCATGATCTGGAACAGCGTGTAGCCCGACAGGCCCAGCGTCCCGAACCAGTCGGGGAAGGCCGCGCCGAACAGCTTGGTCGAGACCACCGCGCCGATATAGAACAGCAACGCCATCAGCAAGAAGACCGACGCCATGCCGGGCAGGGCGGTCACCAGCCCTTCGACCACGCGGCGCATGGAGGGGGCGACCGACAGCACCCGCAACAGCCGCAACACGCGCAACGCCCGCAGCACAGAGAACGCGCCGGAGCCGGGGACCAGCGCGATCCCGACGATCACGAAGTCGAACAGGTTCCAGCCTTTGCGGAAGAATTGCCCCCGTTGTGCGAACAGCTTGGCGGCAATCTCCACCACGAAAACCGCAAGGCAGATCATGTCCAACGCCAAGATCAACGGTCCTGCGACAGCCATCACAGGCTCCACCGTTTCCAGCCCTAGAATGATCGCGTTGAACAGGATCACGCCCAGAATGAAGTTTCTGGTCAGTGGGCGGTCAAGGATGGCTTGCGTGCGGGCGCGCAGGGACATGAAGGCTCCGGTCTATGGGTTTCAGCCCATATGGGGTTTGCTGAACTGCGCCGCAAGTTCCACATGCGAGGACCAGCGGAATTGGTCCACCGGTTGCACCCAATCAAGGTGATATCCGCCTGCGATCAGGATTTCCGCGTCCCGCGCGAACGAGATCGGGTTGCACGACACCGCTGCAATCCGTTTCACACTGCTCTGCGCCAATTCGATCGTTTGCGCCTCCGCCCCCGCACGCGGCGGGTCAATGATCACTGCATCCGTCTTGCGCAATTCCTGCGGCAATACGGGGCGGCGGAACAGGTCGCGCGTCTCGGACTTCACTTTCTTCAACCCCACGGCCTTGCGCCATCCAGCATCCAAAGCGTCAATCAGCGCGGCCTCGCCTTCCAGCGCCCAGACCTCTGCCTTTTCGGCGGCAGGCAGGGTAAACGTGCCGCAACCCGCGAACAGATCCACGACCTGTTTGGCATCCCCCAAGGCCTCCTGAACGCAGGCCAACAACGCCGCCTGCCCATGCGCTGTCGCTTGCAAAAACGCACCGGGCGGCGGCGCGACCTTGCCTTTGCCGAAACTCTGCATCGGTGGTTCGCGGGTCGCCACGGCTTCCCCGTCCCAACTCAGCCGTGCCAGTTTGTGCCGCTCCGCCAAGGCTGCCATTTCCAGAATGCCCTGCGGCTCCAACGGCTTGGCGTCACGGATATCCACATCCAGACCCCCTTCCGACAAGGTCACGACCAGCCCGACAGTGCTTTTCCGCGAAGCCGCAGCGACGGTCAGTTCTTCCAAAACTGGAAACGCCGCAATCAAAGCGGGGTCCAGCAACTTGCAATCCGGCACCTCGATCAGCGCGTCAGAGCCGCGCCCGAAAAACCCGACCATCGCGCCCTTCTTGGTCCGCCGCCCGTGCAACGTCGCACGGCGACGCGATTGCGCGGGCGAGGTTAGAATAGGCCGTATATCCGTCTCGATCCCCCGGGCGGAAAGCCCCAGCCGGATCACATCCGTCTTCCACTCCGCCACGAAATCATCGCTGGCATGCTGCATCGCGCAGCCGCCGCAGCTTTTGAAATGTCGGCAAGGGGCCGCCACCCGCGCAACAGAAGGCGTCACGATGCGCCCGTCCTCTACCACCTCATCCGGCAACACGCGCGGGATCGGGGCGCCCGCGTCTGGCACGCCTTCGCCCTTGTGGTTCAGTCGTAGAATGGTCTGTGTCATGGGCGTTTACTCGGCTGCTTCTGCAATGCCTATAAACCCGCCGGACTGCCGCCGCCAGTAGCCCGCGTAACGTCCGTCCTGCGCCAGCAGTTCCGCATGGGTGCCGTCCTCGACGATGCGGCCTTCTTCCAGCACCACGATCCGGTCCATTCGCGCAATCGTGCTAAGCCGGTGGGCGATGGCGATCACCGTCTTGCCTTCCATCGCGCGTTCCAGCGCGTGTTGGATGGAAGCTTCCACCTCGCTGTCCAGCGCACTCGTCGCCTCGTCCAGCACCAGAACCGGCGCGTTTTTCAGCAAAGCCCGCGCGAGTGCTACCCGTTGACGTTGCCCGCCTGACAGCTTCACGCCCCGCTCACCTAGATGCGCGTCGTAGCCTTTGCGCCCTTTGTGGTCCTCAAGCTCCAGAATGAAGTCGTGCGCTTCGGCCCGCTTGGCGGCGGCGATCATCTGCTTCTCGGTCGCGTCTGGGCGGCCATACATCAGATTGTCGCGGGCGGAGCGGTTGAACATCGCGGTTTCCTGCGTGACCATCCCGATGCTCTGGCGCAGGCTTTCCTGCGTCACTTCCGACACGTTCTGCCCGTCGATCCGCACGGCACCGGTTTCGGTGTCATAGAGCCTGAGCAGCAAGCTCACCAAGGTTGATTTGCCCGCGCCGGATGCGCCCACCAGCCCCAGTTTCTGCCCTGACGGGATCAGCAAGGAGACGTTGTCGATCCCCCCCGCCTCGCGGCCATAGCGAAATGTGACGTGGTCGAACTCGACCTCCGCCGACGACACCTGCAACGGCGTCGCTTCCTCCGCGTCCAGCAAGGCGTGAGGCGGGGTCAACGTGCGCATCCCGTCCTCCACCTCGCCGACATTGGCATACATCGCCATCAGCGAGAAACTGACCCAGCCCGTCATCTGCGCGATGCGGATGGAGATTGCCCCCGCCGCCGCGATGTCGCCGGTCGTGGCAATCCCCGACTGCCATAACATCACTGTGCCGCCGATCAGCAGCACCGGCAAAACCCCCGCCGCCGCCATCAAGGCAAAGCGGAAACCGGTGGACAGGCGGCCGAATTCCAACGCGCGGTCGCGCAGCACAGACATGGCGTTCAGGGCGGATTCGTCCTCGAATTGTGAATGGCCGAACAGCTTCACCGTCTTGATGTTGGTGATCGTGTCGACCACCTGCCCCGTCACCATGGTGCGCGCGCCCGCCCGCGCTGCCGCCCGCTTGCGGATACGCGGCATGAACCAGCGGATCATCAGGATGTAGCCTGCCAGCCAAACCGCCAGCGCCAACGCGACCCAGCCGCTGATCGTACCCAGCAGCAGGACCGAGCCCATGATCGACGCCAACGCAAAGGCCACGACGTTGATCGCCTCCGCCGTCACTTCGGTCAGCGCGCGGGCCGTCTGCATCTGCTTTTGCGCGATGCGTCCCGCGAAGTCGTTGTCGAAATAGTCGACCGAATGGCCCAGCGTCCAGCGGTGCAGGCGGCTTTGGATCAGCGGGTAGACGTTCGGCGGTACCACGATGCCGTTGAAGGCCGCGCTCACCCCGAAGGACACCGGCCGGACGATCAGGAAAAAGCCCACGAACAGCGCGATCAGCGTCCAGTTCTGCGCAAAGAACCCCTCTGGCCCTGTGACCGAGACCGCGTCGATGACCCAGCCCAGCAACATGGCCGTGACGGCCTCCATCGTGCCAGCCAGCGCCGAAAAGACCGAGGCTAACAAAAGCACCGGCCACGACCCCGCAAGACACCATTTACAAAACGCCCATAGGGTGCGGGGCGGCGCGGTCTCGGCCTCGCGGAACGGGTCGATACTGTCGCCCAAACGGGTCAGCACCGGTTCGAATAATCTACTAAAAAATCCCGTCATTCCGCCGCATCCGTATTCAGGAACCCGCCCGACTGACGCGCCCAGAATCCTGCATATAGCCCGCCCTTCGCCAAAAGCGCGGCGTGGGTACCTTCCTCGGCAATCTTGCCGTCGTCCAAAACTACGATCCGATCCATATGCGCAATTGTGCTCAGACGGTGGGCGATAGCAATGACGGTTTTCCCTTCCATCACGCCATAAAGCGTGTCCTGAATGGCCGCTTCCACCTCACTGTCCAGCGCACTCGTCGCTTCGTCCAGCACCAGTATCGGCGCGTCCTTCAGGATCACTCGCGCCAGCCCGATCCGTTGCCGCTGCCCACCGGACAGCTTCACCCCACGCTCGCCGACATGGGCGTCGTAACCCTTGCGCCCTTCAGGGTCGCTCAGGTCCAGAATAAACTCATGCGCCTCGGCGCGCTTCGCGGCCTCGATCATCTCGGCCTCCGACGCATCGGGGCGCCCATACAGGATGTTGTCGCGAACCGAGCGGTGCATCAAAGAGCTGTCCTGACTGACCATTCCCGTCACATGCCGCAGGCTGTTTTGCGTCACCTTCGTGATGTCCTGCCCGTCAATCTCGATCCGCCCACCTTCGGGGTCGTAAAACCGCAGCAGCAGTTTCACCAAGGTCGATTTCCCCGCGCCGGAGCGACCGATCAGCCCGACCTTCTCCCCCGCACCAATGCGCAGAGACAGGCTCTCAAGCCCGCCCTTGTCGCGCCCGTAATGGTGTGTCAGCGCGTTGAATTCTACCACACCGTCGCTCAACTCCAGCGGCTTCGCATCCGGCGCGTCCACCAGTGTAATCGGCTGCGCAATCGTCTCCATCCCTTCGGACACAACGCCAAGCGAGCGGAAAAACGACGACAGCGCCCACATGATCCAGCCGGTCATCGCGTTCAGCCGCAAGGTCAGCGCCGTTGCCGCTGCCACCGCGCCCACGGATGCGCTGCCTTGCGCCCAAAGCCAGATCGCCCAGCCAACGACGCCGACGATCAGCAGTCCGTTCAGCGTCACCAGCATCACGTCCATGATGGTGAAAATTCGCATCTCGCGGGCGAAGGTCTGGCGGGCTTTCTCGATGGCTTCCTTGGCGAATTGCACTTCGCCGTCATGATGCGCGAACAGCTTGACCGAGTGGATGTTGCTGTAGCTGTCCACCACACGCCCCGTCGTCATCGACCGCGCGTCCGACGACGCCTTCGAGGCAGGCCCGACTCGCTTCATCGTCCACGACACCAAACACGCGTAAAGCACCATCCACAGCACCAACGGGATAGCCAGTTGCGGGTCCGCGTCGCTCAGCAGGATGAACGCGCCGATGATATATGCCAGCGAGAAGGTGATCGCGTCGAACACCTGAAACACCGCTTCGCCCGCAGCGGGGGGTGCTTGCATGATGCGGTTGGCGATGCGTCCGGCGAAGTCGTTCTCGAACCAGCCCACCGATTGCCGCAGCACGTGTTTGTGCGCGCGCCAGCGGAACAGCGTGCCATAGTTCGGCAGGATTGCGTTGTTCAGGATGCCCACATCCGCCGCTTGGATCAGCGGGCGGATGAACAGAATGAACAGGGCGACAAGGATCAGCTCCAGCCCGTATTGCTCCAACACCTGCGCAGGTTCGCCGCTCGACATCACGTCCACGACGCGGCCCATGTAGTAGATCAACCCGACTTCGACCACGGCCACCACCAGCGACAAGACGGCGGCCCAGATGAACACCTTTTTGAACGGCTGTGAGTATGACTTCAGGAACGGCCACAGCTTGCGCGGCGGGGCGTCCACCTCGTCATAGGGCCCGTAGGGGTCCACCAGATTTTCTAGAAACCGGAACATTCACACCTCTGTCTCAGCCCCTTTATATAGGCCGAGTGTTAGAGGAAAACCATGACAGCCGAGGCCGCCAATGCAAGCGCCATAACGCTCATGAACCCGCGCCACCACGCGGGCCGCGTCATCAGCACTGCCAGAAGTGACCCTGCGAAGGTCCAGAACAGGCACACGAACAGGTTGATCCCCGAGAACGCCGAGCCAAGCCGCAAGGCTTCCTGCACCGGCGGCAACCCGATGGCGTAGCCCGAAGACGCCGCCATGGCGATCGCCCAGATTTTCGGGTTCACCCACTGAAACAATACCGCCTCAATAAAGGTAAACGGCCTGTCGCGTCCTTGCGCCTGCGGTCCTCTGGTGGAGTGGAACAGCTTCCACGCCATCCACAAAATCCACGCGGCGGCGAGGCATTTCAGCACAAAGGTCAGGGCCGGTTGCGCCAGCAACAGCGCGCCAATCCCGAACCCTGTCAGTGCCGAGGTGATGCCCACCCCGAACGCCACGCCCAGCACATGCGGCAAGGTGCGTTTAAACCCGAACCGTGCGCCAGAGGTGGTCAGCAAAATGACATTCGGGCCGGGTGAAAACAGCCCCGCAAAGACGAAGGCATAGAGCGGATCAAAACTCATCCAAGCAACTCGGCTTTGGTCAATACGAAGCCGGACGCGATCCAGCGGGTTTCCAACTCTTTGAGTTTAGCCCCCAAAGCTGGCCCGTCGAACTCCGGCATCAGGTCGGCGGCTTTCACGGGGAATACCGCCCCCGCGCCTGCCGCAATTTCACGTTGCATCGCGTCCGGCAACGGCTGCTCGAACAGCGCCCCGCGTAGCAATGCGACGTCCCGCGCGGTGTTCGCGCCGTGGCGGTAGGCGATCTCTGCCAAACCTGTATCCGCTCCGATCAAGTCCCTGAGCAATGCAATCTCCGCGGCCACGGCATTGGAAAGCCGCCATTGCTCTTTCAGTCCTTCGCCCCCCAAACATGCCGCGCGCCGCGCCATGTTCGGATCTTGCCCGTCTTCAATATGCACCAAAATCGGCAGCGCTTTTGCATCGGCCCCCGGCATAACCCGCGCCAATATTCCGGCCTGTGCCATGGCCGCGATCGCAGGCGATGGGTCGGGCGCGTTCAGCAGTTTTGTCATCTCCGCCCCGATGCGCTCCGCCGACAATTGCTCCAGCCCGTCCGCAGCCGCAGCACAGGCGGCAAGGCCATCGGCATCCAACCCTTGGGAAACGTCGCCATACCACGCATGAAACCGGAAAAACCGCAGGATACGCAGGTAGTCCTCTGCAATCCGCGCCTCCGCATCCCCGATGAAGCGCACACGCCGTGCGTCCAAATCGGGCAGCCCGCCGACAGGGTCGGTTACCGCCCCGTTCCGGTCCGCATAAAGCGCGTTCATGGTGAAATCCCGCCGTGCGGCGTCGTCCTCCATCGAGGTCGAGAACGCTACATCCGCGTGCCGCCCGTCGGTCTCTACATCGCGGCGGAAGGTGGTGATTTCATGCGGGACGCCACCGGAGACGACCGTCACGGTCCCGTGCTCGATCCCCGTTGGCACAACCTTCAGCCCTGCGTTTTCCGCTGCCGCACTTACTGCGTCCGGCGTTGCGGCGGTGGCCATGTCGATATCCGAGACAGGCGTTCCCAGCAGGGCGTTGCGCAGGCAGCCGCCGACGAAATATCCCTGATGTCCGGTCGTCTCTACCGCGTCGAACACCGCTTGCGTTGCGGGGGCCAAAAGCCAGTCGCCGGTTATCATAGTCACAGCCGCACCTGATCGGCCAAAGACCGCAGCATCCGCGCCGTCGCCCCCCAGATGTAATAGGGGCCATATGGCACCACAAAATACTGCCGCCGCTGGCCGCGCCACCGACGCCCTTCGATAACATAGTTGTCGGGGTTGAGAACATGGGCCAATGGTACGGTAAAAATTTCCGCGACTTCACCCAGCTCCGCCACGGGGTCAAACGGCCCGTCAATCACGCCGACATGCGGCGTCACCTGAAAGCTGGTCACGGTTTCATGGGGTGGCAGTGTCCCGATGAGGCGCACCTGCTTGCGGTCCAGCCCGATTTCCTCTTCGGCTTCGCGCAACGCGGCGGTCGCCAGTGTTTCATCCCCGTCCCGCTTGCCGCCCGGAAAGGCGATCTGGCCGGGGTGGTGTTTCAATGCCGAGGATCGTTTCGTCAGGATCAGCCGCGCCCCGTCATCCGCAGGCATCAAAGCCACCAACACCGCCGCGTCCCGCAAAACGCGGGTCTCCGGCAAAACCACATTCGGGTTCAGGTCAAAATCAGAGGTGGCCGCGCCGGGATTTGCCAGCGCGGCCTCTACTGTTTTGATCAGGTCACTTCCCGTCATCAGAGGTCTCGGCCTCGAATCCAACGGTCTTCGGGTCCATTACGTAATGGGCGCCGCAGAACTGGCAGTCCGCCGTTAGCGAGCCGTCTTCCTTGGTCATATGTCCAAGGTCGCGGGCCGAATAGATCGACAGGCTTTGACGCACTTTTTCTTCCGAGCAGGTGCAGCCGAATTTGACCGGTTGGGCGTCATAGACGATCGGCCCTTCCTCGTGGAACAGGCGGTACAACAGGTCCGTCGGGGCCACGCTTGGGCCGATCAGCTCCAACTCTTCGACCGTATCAAGCAAGATGCACGCGCGGGTCCAGTTCTCCGAGGCGTCGCCATCCAAGATGTCGTCCGCTGTCAGTAAACCGTCTTCGCTCGCGGCGTCGTCCTTCGCCATCAGCGGCGAGGCTTTCGGCATATGTTGCAACATCACGCCGCCCGCACGCCAGCTTTCCGCCTCGCCCCGCTCGGTGGAGCGGCCATAAGTTAGCGAAAACTTGGTCGGCAGCTGTTCGGACTGCGCGAAATAGGTTTCTGCGCAGGCAGACAGGCTGCCACCGGCCAGCGGAGTAATACCCTGATAAGGCTTCATATCGTTGCCTTGGTCGATCAGGATCGCAAAGAACCCTTTGCCGATCTGACTGAACGGGTCAGCATCAAGATCAATCGTCTCCGCGTCGTAGCTTGCATAGGCGCGAATACGGGCGGGCTCGCCGTCCTCGGTCGGGCCATAATAATCAGTTGCAATCAGCCGTAATGGTCCGTCGCCGCGAATTTGCAGCGACAGCTTCCAACGCAACTTGATCGTCTGCCCGATCATTGCGGTCAGCAAGGCGGCCTCTGCCACCATCGCTTCTACCAACGGCGGGTAGTCATGTTGCTCCAGTACAAGGTCCAATACGCCATCCAACCGCGCGACGCGGCCACGGATGTCGATTTTGTCCAACTGGAAGGGCAGGACGGTGTCGTCCCACGCGATTTTTTGTCCAAGAGTCATGGGGTTTCCTTACGCCTAGGGGCTTGGCATACCGTGTCTAGATAGGCGCGACAATCCATTCCCCAAGGGGTAGGCGCTTCAAGCATGGCGGAGTTGCACAATGATCAGGCGTTTTGGCGAGACCTTCCAACACGGTAAGCCCTATCGGCGGCGGCCCGGCGCCTATGCGATCTTGTGGAACGGTGAAGATCTTTTGACAACAATCCAAGACGGTGACGCCCCCGAGGTACAATTGCCCGGCGGTGGCATTGATCCCGGCGAACACCCGATTCCCGCCCTGCATCGCGAGGTGATGGAAGAGACCGGTTGGACCATGGCAAACCCCCGCAAGCTCGGGGCATTTCGGCGGTTCGTTTATATGCCTGAATATGGCTATTGGGCCGAAAAGCTGTGCAGCGTCTACATCGCGCGCCCCGTTTTGCAACGCGGCCCGCCGATCGAACCGGATCACTCCGCGGTCTGGATGTCACCTGCGGATGCGGCAAAGCTGCTTGGCAATGAAGGCGACCGCCATTTCGTGCGCGAACTGTTCCGCCTCTAAAACGTATGCGGGATGTCAGGGAGCTGGCCCGTCATAGTCGAAAATCAACGCAGATACGTCGTCGTCGAATTCAGTGGCGCCGGTATATGCACGCAGCTTGCCCAACAAATGATCCAGTGTTTCCTGCCCGCCGAGATCGCGCGTGGCGTCCAGTATCGCGCCGAACCCTTCTTCTTCTAGCATCTCGCCGCTCGGAGACTCTGCTTCTGTAATCCCGTCGGAATGCAGAACCAGCCGATCCCCCGGAATTAGCTGCGTCTCGAAGGACGCGAAAGGCGCGTCCGGGATCAACCCGATGGGCATGCCGCCTTCCCCAAGCAGCTTTAGCGGGGCCCCGCGCCGCTGCAGAACGGGGTGGGGATGGCCGGCCTGCACCGTGCGCATCAGACCAGTTGTCATATCTACAATGCTCAAGGCGATGGTGAAGTAATGCTCGGTTTCCAATTCGCGCAGCAGCAGTTCATTCAGATCACTAACTGTATCGGCAGGGTCTCGGGCGCTGAATTCGCCATTATCGAGCTTGCTGAGCGCCATGTTTTGACTTGGTGTCAGCCCGCTTAAATACCCCGCCAACCGCGCCGTCATCAGCGCGGAGGTGACGCCATGGCCGGACACATCAAGCGAGAACAGCCCGATCTGATGGTCATTCACGCGGAACTGCCCAACAAGGTCACCACCGACATGGCCGCTGGGTGTCAGGTTCAACGCAATGCGGCCTTCCGGAAGCTCGATATCGGTTTCGCGGACAAGGGATTGCTGAAGGTGTCGCGCCTCCGACAGATCGTGATTGAGCGCGTCATAGAGCGTCTCGATCCGTTTCAGCGCGGTGTTGACGATGTCGTTCTTGTCGATCAGCGCGGCCTGCATTTGCAAGACCCGCTCACCGGCGCGCAGTCGCGCACGCAACTCGCCCGAATTCACTGGCTTGGTCAGAAAATCATCCGCGCCGGAATTCAAGCCTTCAGCGATTTCGCCGCTACCGCCTTTGCTGGTCAGCAAGATGAAATAGCCATAGCCATCTTGTGCCATGCTGCGAAAAGCGCGGCAAAATTCCGGCCCCGACATACCGGGCATCATCCAGTCGCTGAGGATAAGCGACACGTCATGTTTTTCGCACAGGGCAAGCCCTTCAACGCCCGATTCTGCCTCCAGCACCTCGTAGCCCCATTTTCGCAGGTTGGCAGAGAGCAGCCGCCGCTGCATGCGGCTGTCATCGACGACCAGAACCCGCTGTGGAAACGCAGGGTTTGTATCGCTGCCGTCTTCCCAATCAAGGGCGTCGATTTGGTGCGTGGGGGGCGCGGCAAATGCCGAAGAATTTTTACGTAACATGTCCGCACAGAATGGCGGGAAGCTTAAGGGGACGTGAATGTTCAAATTTGATTGATTACAATTCGAGCAGTCACCAATCCTTAATCTCCGGCCAGCAGCTTGGCGCTATCAATTTTGCACGTGGGATTTTCGAAATGTTGAATTGGGCACGAGTAAATGAGTTGAAAGACGATTTGGGCGAGGATGATTTTTACGAAATCACCAGTCTGTTCTTGGACGAGGTGGAGGAAAAACTGGCGGAGCTGTCCTGCCAGACACCGGACGCATTCGCCGCCGGTCTTCACTTCCTGAAAGGCAGCGCCGCCAATCTTGGGTTCGAGAGTTTTCGCGCCCTATGCGACGAGATGGAAAATACGCCCGACGTTGCGCAACTCGGTGATTTGTTAACGCTATACCAACAGTCGAAATCCGTGTTTTTAGAAGGCTTGCAGGACTAGATCAGGAAATCCGCCAGCACGTCGTCATTGGTGATGTCCCGATGCTCGAACCCGCCATCGGTCATGGACTGGAACAGGCGTGCAAAGGCATCGGCGTCTTTGGTTTCGATTCCGATCAGAACCGAGCCGAAGTTTCGGGCGGATTTTTTAAGATACTCAAAACGGGCGATATCATCGTCAGGACCAAGCAGAGCCAGGAAGTCCTTCAACGCGCCCGGGCGCTGTGGCATCCGCAAGATCAGGTATTTTTTCAAGCCAGCGTAGCGCTGGGCGCGCTCTTTGACTTCGGGCAGGCGCTCGAAATCGAAATTCCCGCCAGAGGTCACGCAAACCACGGTTTTGCCTTTGATCTCGTCCGCCAGCTCGTCCAGTGCGTCGATGACCAACGCACCGGCTGGTTCCAGCACGATGCCTTCAACGTTTAGCATCCGTAGCATTGTACCACAGATGCGGTTCTCGGGGGCCATTAGAACGTGGCTTGGGTCGACATGCTTCAGCACTTTAAAGGTGTGCTGCCCAACCTGCGCGACCGCCGCGCCGTCAACGAAGGTGTCTATTTGGGGCAGGTTTACAGGTTTCCCTTTAGCCAAAGCGGCGGCCAAAGACGCGCCGCCTGCGGGCTCCACATAGCGGAACGAGATGTCGGCACCGACCTCGTCGAAATAGCGGGTGACCCCGGCAGACAACCCGCCGCCGCCTACGGGCAGCAGCAGCATATCCGGCATCTTCGGCATAACGGCTTCAATTTCGACAGCGACCGAGGCCTGGCCCAGGATGACATCGGGGTCGTCAAAGGGGGACAGAAAGTGTGCACCAATTTCGGCGCAATGATCTTGCGCGGCGCTCAGGGTCTGGTCGAAATAGTCACCGGTCAGTCGGATTTTCACGAACTCGCCACCAAAGGCGCGAGTCTTCTCGATTTTTTGCTGCGGTGTGGTGATCGGCATGAACACCTCGCCCGTGACGCCGAAATGGCGGCAGGCAAAGGCGAAACCCTGTGCGTGGTTCCCAGCACTGGCGCAGACGAAATTGCGTTGGTCAGGGTGGCTTTTGCGCCGCTTCGACATGGCGTTAAACGCCCCGCGAATCTTGTAGGACCGCACCGGCGACAGGTCTTCGCGCTTCAGGTAAATTTGTGCGTCGTACAGATCTGACAAATAGTCGTTGTGTTGCAGCGGCGTGGCATCAAACAACGAGCGCATCGCGTCGCAAGCCGCGCGAGCGGCGGTGGGGAAGTCGGTCATTTCGGCACCGGCGGGATGAGGCGGAAGATGGCAACAAGCCAGCCTGTGCCAACCATCACGATGATCCACGAGATCACGACATTGGCGATATTGCTGGGAATCAGCAGGCCGGACAGCATGGCCGCAGGCACCGAAAGCAGCGTCACAAACACGACGGCCAGGATCGCCAGCAGCCATAACCCGTTGTCGCGAGAGCCGGACCATGCCTGTGCCAGAGACAACACCTGACCGGCGGCGGCAGCGGGTAGGGCCGCGCCGATTTTCAGGAACAGCCAGATCACAATGCAAGCACCGATGATCGGATAGACGAATATGCCAACAAGAAATGGGATGTAGGGTAACGCTAGTGATCCTAACGAGCTCAACACGAAAGCCGCTGCTCCGACAGAGGCTACGACCAGTATCAGGGTCATCAGAAATCCACCAAAGGGCACGCCTTTCAGCGATGGGATCACCCCGGAAGGCGTGTCAGCGCCAAGGCAATAGCGGCTCCAGATCAGGGAAACCCACGCAACTGCGAGCAAATTGATAACCAAGGACAGCGTTGTGAACGTAGCCGACAGCTCAGGCATCTGGCCTTCGACGTCGGGGCGGATGGCCATCGCACCGATAGGCGCACCGATCAACGCATAGCCCAAAACGTAGACCAACAGGCTGGCCAAGATCCAAACCAGCCCCGTCAAACGAAGCGCGGTGCCAAAGTTCCCGAATAGCTGTGTCAGCCCATAGCTGAAGATGTCGATTGCTTGCCGCATAGTGCCCCTGTGTCCGTCTTTTTGCTTTGTCGCGACCCTGCGGTTAAACAGCCCTTGGGTCAATCGCGACCATGCACGCCCTTGCACCCCTGTGACATTGGCGCTATCGCCCATGGCGACCTTAAGCTCAGTCGGAGACGCCCAAATGTCCGCCCCTAAAAAAGTAGTGCTCGCCTATTCCGGTGGCCTTGATACCTCGATCATCCTGAAATGGCTGCAAACCGAATATGGCTGCGAAGTGGTGACGTTCACCGCCGATTTGGGGCAGGGCGAGGAACTGGAGCCAGCCCGCAAGAAAGCCGAACTGCTGGGGATCGCACCGGAAAATATCTATATCGAGGATGTCCGTGAAGAATTCGTGCGTGATTTCGTCTTCCCGATGTTCCGCGCCAATGCAGTTTACGAAGGCCTGTATCTGCTGGGCACCTCGATTGCCCGCCCGCTGATTTCCAAGCGTCTGGTTGAGATTGCCGCTGAGACCGGTGCCGACGCCGTGGCACATGGTGCGACGGGCAAAGGCAACGACCAAGTGCGGTTCGAATTGGCCGCCTACGCGCTGAACCCCGATATCAAAGTGATCGCCCCTTGGCGCGAATGGGACTTGTCCTCGCGAACCCGCTTGCTGGAATTTGCCGAGCAGAACCAGATCCCGATCGCCAAAGACAAACGCGGCGAAGCGCCGTTCTCGGTCGATGCGAACCTGTTGCACACCTCGTCCGAGGGCAAAGTTCTGGAAGACCCCGCCGATGAGGCACCAGATTACGTCTACCAGCGCACGGTGAACCCCGAAGACGCGCCGAACGAGCCGGAATTCGTGGAAATCGGGTTCGAGCGCGGTGACGCTGTGTCGATCAACGGTGAAGCGATGAGCCCCGCGACGATCCTGACCAAGCTGAACGAGCTGGGCGGCAAGCATGGTTGCGGTCGTCTTGATCTGGTCGAAGGCCGTTTCGTCGGTATGAAATCGCGCGGCGTCTACGAGACACCGGGCGGCACGTTGTTGCTGGAAGCCCATCGCGGGATCGAGTCGATCACACTGGACCGTGGGGCTGCGCACCTGAAAGACGAACTGATGCCGAAATATGCGGAGCTGATCTATAACGGTTTCTGGTACTCGCCAGAGCGCGAAATGCTGCAAGCGCTGATCGACAAATCTCAGGAACATGTCACCGGCACCGTTCGGTTGAAGCTCTACAAAGGCTTGGCGCGGACTGTGGCGCGGTGGTCGGATCACTCGCTGTATTCCGAAGCGCATGTGACGTTTGAGGAAGATGCAGGCGCGTATGACCAGAAGGACGCGGCTGGATTTATCCAGTTGAACGCGCTGCGTCTGAAGCTGATCGCGGCACGCGACAAGCGTTTGAAGAAGTAATCCGGCCTGAAAACCAAGGTAACCCATGGGTTACCTTGGGCTTTTCCGCGTTAACTATCTTTGACTGATCTGGCTCGGTTTTCCTGTTTTATGTTTACAGGTATTGAAGTTTGGTAAACTCAATCAAATCAGAAACCCGCCCTTTATGATGCGATTAGCAGTTTGCGGGCTTTAAGCGCTTCGTAATGCGGCAGGGCTTTTTCGCATAATTCAGCCGCCTCTCCGTCCAGTTCAGGCAACTCCCCCTCCGGCCCCGCGAAGCCGGTGGATCGGTGAACCGCGCCGTACCAATGCGACGCCCAAACGCCGTCGAAGGGCTTCGGACCAGCGGGCCAATGCAGCATCGCATCCGAGAAAGGCAGGCCGATAGCGTCGCACAAAATGCGTAACGCGGCCTCGGGGTCTTCGCGAATGTCATGGCTGTCGATCACCAAGCCGCCGATCTTGTCGTAAAGCGCGGTTTGCTGCACGTAGCCGATATCTTCCAGCGTCGGGTTCTCGCGCTTGGCGGCGTAGCTGGCGATCACGCGGGCGGGGTGGCGGATCAAGTGGATATTGACGCAATCTGTAGTCCACTCCAGCGGCACCGAGTCCAACATGTGATGCGGCATGTGCTTCATGTAGCGATGCTGTTCGGGTTCCGCCGCACAAGCGGCTGCGACCTTCGCGGGGTCGGTGTCTTGCGAGGCAATGACCTCTGCGCCCATCGGGTGTTCGATGCCTGTTGCGTGCAGATAGGCGCCGTAGAACGGCTCGTCCACCGCCTCGAAATCGGCGCGGTTGCCGAAGCTGTACATCATCGCCGTCGACAGGTTGCGCGGGCCGGACCACATGGCGATCTTCATGTGGTTTGGCTTTCTACCAGCTCTTTATAAAGTGCGCGCAGGCGGGTGGTGACAGGACCAAGCTCTCCGGTGCCAATCTGGCGTCCGTCGATTTCCGACACAGGTGTTTGCGCACCGAAAGTGCCTGTCAGGAAAGCCTCGTCGGCTGAGTAGGTGTCGACAAGCGAGAAGTTCCGCTCAAAGCACGGGATGCCGTTGGCGTGGCACAGGTCGATGACCTTCTGGCGGGTGATCCCGTTCATGCAATAATCACCGGTGGAGGTCCAAACGGCCCCCTTCTTCACCACAAAGAAGTTGCACGCGTTGGTGGTATTCACGAAGCCATGCAGGTCCAGCATCAGCGCCTCGTCCGCGCCGGCTTTTTCGGCAGCGATACACGCAAGGATGCAGTTCAGCTTGCTGTGGGAGTTCAGCTTCGGGTCTTGCGTCATCGGCAAGCCGCGCAGATGCGGAACGGTGGCCAGCCGGATCGGGCGAGGCAGTTTCGGTGTTGAATGCTCCATGATGATCACGAAGGTCGGGCCGGAGCGGGACAAGGCAGGGTGCTGGAACGGGCGGTGCTTCACGCCACGCGTGACCATCAGGCGGGCATGCGCGTCGGTGGTCATGCCGTTGGCCTCGCGGGTCTGCTCAAGCGCGGCGATGACGCCATCGCGGTCCATGCCGATATCAAGGTCGATGGCTTTGGCGGCTTCGAACAGGCGGTCGATATGCTCGTCCAGAAACGCCCATGTGCCGTTATACAGCCGCAGTCCTTCCCAGACGCCATCGCCCAACATGAAGCCGCTGTCATAGACGGAGACCGTGGCCTCGGCTTTGGGTTTCAACTGGCCGTCGACATAGATCAAAATCTCGTCGTTGCGGGCGTCTTCTTCGGCTTGGTGTGTGGTCTGGTGATCTGTCATTGGGGCCTCCTGCATCGACATAGAGCCTGAATTTTAAGTTTGGGCCAGTGGAATTCTTAGGATTCACAAACGACTCCGGCTTGTTTATCACGTTGGCAAAACAAAATTCATAGAACAGAGGGAATTTACAATGAGTGAAAGCTTACCGCAGGGCGCAAAGCCCTTTGATTTTACCGGCAACGCCAAGGAATGGTTCGGGATCTGGATCGTGAATTTGCTGTTGAGCATCGTGACGATCGGCATCTATTCGGCTTGGGCCAAAGTTCGGGCTAAGAAGTATTTCTACAACCACACCTATGTCGAAGGCAGAAACTTTGACTATCACGCCACAGGCAAACAAATCCTGATCGGTCGACTGATCGTTATCGCGGCTGTGATCGTGTTCCAGGTCGTTGCATCAGTTTTGCCAATCCTGGGGCTTTTGCTGCTGATCGGCCTTCTGTTCGTTTTCCCTTGGTTGATCGTCCGCTCGATGATTTTTAATGCACGTATGTCCAGCTTCTCGAACGTGCGGTTCGGGTTTGTCGGGTCGGTTGGCCAAGCGTTCCTGACCTTCATTATCTATCCGATCCTGACGGCGCTGACGCTTTATACGACCTTCCCGATTTTGGATCGTGCGATGAAGCGTTTCTCGATCAACAACCACAAGCTGGGTCAAGCCCAGTTCAAAATGGAGGTCGGCCTTGGCCCGTTCTACAAAGCGTTCCTTGTGGCGATCGTCTGGATCGTTGTGGTCGGGCTCCTTGGCGCTGTCCTGTCGGGTTTCAGCTTCACCGAGTTTGCCATGGCGATGGACAATCCAAACGCCCCACCGTCTGAGGTGATGAAGGTTGTCGGGTTGTTCTACCTGCTGTTCTTCGTGGCGTTCCTGCCAGCGGCGTTCATCTATCAGGCGCTGACCCGCAATGCGGTTTACAACAACACCACATTGGAAGGCGGCCACCAGTTTGCATCCAACGTGACCGCGGGTCGGCTGTTGTGGCTTGCCGTGTCGAACATGGTCGTCGTGATTTGCACGCTGTTCCTGATGCTGCCGTGGGCGCAGGTGCGCATGGCGCGCTATCTGGCGGCGCATACGGGCTTCATTCCGGGCGGGTCCATGGATGATTTCGTAACGCAGCAGCAAGAAGCTGGCGGTGCGCTCGGCGATGCCTATACGGATCTCGAAGGTATCGACGTCGGCTTGCCGATCTAAGCGATGAGTGACGCGCCGCAACTTCGGGGCCTTCGTGGCCATGCTTACGCGGCGCGTTCCTCTTACCGCCAACCCGCGCGTCTTTTGACGCGTGAGGGGGGCGAGGACCTGTGGGTCGATATCCAAAACGACGAGCGTGCGGTGCTGGGCAGCGCATATCTGTCGGAGTTGCAGATAGACCCGCCTCTGGGCACCGCTCCGCGTAAGGTGACGTTCCCCGACGGTGCGGTTTTCGAGACCAGTGACCATGACGCAATCGAGGCTTTGACGGGCAAAACCCGTGGCTCGATGTTGCACCATTACGAAGGCTTCAACGCGCGCCTGATTGGTGTCGTAGCGATATGTCTGGCCGCCGCGTGGGTATTGTGGCGCTACGGGTTGGACATCATGGCGTCGGTTGCGATTGCCTTTACCCCGCCCGCGGTGATCGAGCAGATTGATGTGGGGTCCATGCAGACCATCGACTTCACCATGGCGGAACCCTCGAAGTTGTCGGACGAGCAGAAAGCGGATGTGGAGAAGATCTACCACCGCTTGGTGCAATCCCTTCCGCAAGACGTGCAGGAGCGGCACAGTTTTGATTTGCTGTTCCGCGACGTGCCGGGAATGGGACCGAACGCCTTCGCGCTGCCCGGCGGGACGATGGTGATGACGGATGCATTTGTGAACGAGTTCCCGGAGCCGGACGTGATGGCAGGGGTTCTAGGCCACGAAATCGGGCATGTGGTCGAAGAACACGGGTTAAGGCGGCTTTACCGCTCGCTTAGCACCTACATCCTGATCGCTTTTCTGGCCGGTGACGTCGGGCCCATTTTGGAAGACGTTGTGCTGGAGGGGAACGTGCTGTTGTCACTTTCGTTCAGCCGCAGGCAGGAAACCTCGGCGGACGAATTCGGGCTGACTCTATCGGACGAGGCCGGGTTTGATCCGGCCGGTTTGAAGGTGTTTTTCGAGAAGCTTAGCGAAAAATACGCAGACCAAGAGCCTGCGCAGTGGACGTCTACCCACCCGTCCAGCCAAGAGCGTGTGAAAGCCATCGACGCCTTCATCGACGGGCTCTGATCGCGGATCATCACGCGGGTTTTAATTGCACGCCGTGATAGGGACGCTAGGTCTAGGGGTATCAACCCCGAGGAAAGACCCATGACCTTTATCCGCCACACCATCATGCTGACCCTTGCTTTGACAGGCGGGATTGCCGTGCAACAGGCCGAAGCCGCCAAGATTACCGTCGCGGGGGGCTGCTTCTGGTGCGTGGAAAGTGACTTTGAAACTGTCGCTGGTGTGAGTGAGGCGGTGTCTGGCTTTACCGGTGGTAGCGTGAAAAACCCGAGCTACAAGCAGGTGGTGTCTGGCGGCACGGGTCATCTGGAAGCGGTGCAGATCGACTATGACCCGTCAAAGACCAACCCAAGGGCGCTGTATGACTTGTTCTTCCGCTCGGTCGATCCGACGGATGCAGGCGGGCAGTTTTGTGATCGTGGCGAAAGTTATGCAACTGCGATTTTCGTGAACAACGCTGCGGAGCGCAAGGCTGCGGAGGCCTCAAAGGCCGCAGCTGAGGCGGCATTGGGCAAGAAGATCGTGACCCCGATCCGCGACGCGACAGCGTTTTATCCTGCCGAGGCGTATCATCAGGATTACTACAAGCAATCCAAGATCGTGATCACCCGTTTCGGGCCACGGTCAAAGGCCGTTGCCTACAAGAAGTATCGCACCGCCTGCGGGCGGGACCAGCGGGTGAAGCAGCTTTGGGGCAAAGCTGCTCCGTTCGCGAACTGAGCGCCGGGTTTTAGTAGAACAACGCGGCGTTATTGCTGAGGATGATTTGCAGCGCGTAGATACCCAGCAATGCCACGACGGGGCTGAGGTCTATGCCGCCCATTTGCGGCAGCATACGGCGGATCGGGCCATAAAGCGGCTCTAGCAGGCGATTCAGCCCGTCCCAGATTTGGGCGACGATCGGCTGGCGCATGTTCAGCACCCCGAAACTAATAAGCCAGCTCATAATGAAATGGATGATGATAACGGTTCGGACGACGCCGAGGATCATCATCAGGATTTGAAACAAGCTTGTCATTCGGGTGCTCCGGTCAAAGGTTGCGGAGTAGGTAAGCGTCGTTCGGTCTGCGTGCAAGGTGTGACGCGATGTCTTGGTTGACGCTGCTGCCCAGTAAGGCATGTGTCAGGGCAACCAAGGAGCCGCCATGTATCCGATATTACGCCTGCTTTTCCAATTCCTGCGCCATCGTAACGACCCACCACTTGGGCCGCTTGATACGCATGTGTCCCACCACATTTGCTGGCCATGGGATCTGGATATCTGGCGCGAGTTGAACAACGGTCGAACCTTGACGATTTACGATATGGGGCGGATGCCTCTGGGCGCGCGCGTGGGTTTGATCAGGGCGCTGAAAGAGCACCGCTGGGGCATGACCATGGCGGGCGCAACTGTGCGTTACCGGCGCCGCGTTCGGATGTTCGACCGGATCGAGATGCGGTCGCGGGCGGTGTGCTGGGATGACAAATTCCTGTATCTGGAGCAATCCATGCGCGTTCGCGGCGAGGCGACGTCGCATATTCTCTATCGCACCGCCATCACCGGTAAGAACGGCATCGTGCCTCCTCTGGAGGTCATGCGCGCGCTGTCTTTGGAGATGGAAGTGCCGGAGGTGCCTGCATGGATCAAAGCCTGGACGGATGCCGAAGCGCAGCGCCCGTGGCCCCCATTCTAGTTCTCAAGTGACGTCTACGTCAGTTTTGCAGGGTAAGTTATTCCTTGCTTCGTGCAGTTAGATAGCCCTAGGACAGAGCTACAGTGCTGGGAAAAATGTAAGTATGGCGACCTCTGCCGAGAAGCGCATATGGGGATGGTTTATGTTCGACTGGGCTTCCCAGCCGTATAATACACTGTTGCTGACATTCATTTTTGGCCCCTATTTTGCCGAGGTTGTGACCGCACGATATGTGGGCGACGGCATGGAAGTGGACATGGCGAAGGCCAGTGCGCAAAGCGCATGGGGTTGGGTGCTGGCGATCTCTGGATTGCTGATCGCGATTTCGGCGCCAGTTCTTGGCGCATTGGCGGATAGCAACGGTCGCAGACTTCCCTATATTTGGGCTTTCTCACTTCTCTATGCCGTCGGAGCGGCCAGCACCTGGTATGCCGACCCACAAGGGTTCAGCATGCCTCTGGTTATGGGCGCGTTCATAATCGGCCTGGTCGGTATGGAGTTCGCGACCATCTTCACCAATGCGATGCTGCCTGATTTGGGCACCCGCGAACAGATCGGGCGCATTTCCGGCTCTGGCTGGGCCATAGGCTATCTTGGCGGGTTGATGGCGTTGGTCTTTGCGCTTTTGTTTCTTGCGGAGAACAGCGAGGGCCGGACATTGATCGGATTGCCGCCCATCGGTGGACTGGATCCGGACTTGCGTGAAGGAACCCGTTTTGTCGGCGTGTTCTCGGCCATTTGGTTCATTGTCTTCATGGTTCCGTTTTTCTTATGGGTCCGAGACCCGCAAGACCGCCCCGCCCGCGTAAAGGGCGTGGTCGCCGAGGCGTTGAAGGACTTGGGGCGTACCGTTCGCAAGCTGCCGAAAAGCCCAAGCCTCGCGAACTACTTAGCGTCCTCCATGCTGTATCGTGACGCGCTGAACGGGATGTATACCTTCGGGGGGTTTTACGCGGTTGGCGTTCTGGGTTGGAGTGTCGTTGACACGGGCGTGTTTGGAATACTGGCTGTGATAAGCGGGGCAATCGCAGCATATCTGGGTGGCCACGCCGACAGCCAATTTGGCCCGAAGCCGGTGATTGTCGTGTCGATTGTCGCGCTGATCTTTGCGGCGATTTCGATCGTTATGATCACTCCGACTTCGATCTACGGCGTCGCTGTTTCCGAGGAGGGAATTGTCGCAGGCAGAACGACCTCGGACATTGCGTTCTATTTCGCCGGTATCCTAGTGGGCGCGGCCGGTGGAACGGTGCAGTCGGCATCACGCACGATGATGGTGCGACAGGCGAACCCGAACCGCATGACCGAGGCGTTCGGGCTTTACGCATTGGCCGGCAAGGCGACGTCGTTCCTTGCGCCTGCGTTGATTGCCGGGGTGTCGGCAGCATCTGGATCCCAACGAATTGGCGTGACCCCGCTGATCGGCCTCTTCCTTTTGGGGCTGGTCCTGTTACTCTGGGTGAAACCAGACGGAGAGGACGACGCGGTATGGGAATCCGACATCTGATAGGTGTAGCACTGGCGCTGGTCTGCATGACCGGATCGGTCAGCGCGGAGAAACTTGCAAAGCAGTATTTCGGGGCCAAACGGGATGGCTCTGCACAGAAGGCTGCGGCCTTTGGCTCTTACGCCAAGGGATGCGCCGCCGGCTTGGTGCAGATGCCCGATAGTGGCCCGACATGGCAATCCATGCGCCTGTCTCGCAACCGCAATTGGGGCCACCCCGAGTTGATTGATTTTAGCCAGAAGCTAAGCCGCGTCGCAGTGAAGCAGGGCTGGAAGGGGTTGTATTTCGGTGACTTCTCGCAGCCGCGTGGCGGGCCGATGTTGACGGGCCACCGTAGCCACCAGCTTGGGCTGGACGCGGACATCTGGATGAACCCTGTGGGCCGCGTGAACCTGAGCCGCAACCAGCGTGAGAATATTTCCGCCATCTCCATGCGCCGCGCAGGCGGGGCTTATGTGAACGACAAATGGACCCGCGCGCATCATGAAATCCTGAAAGCCGCCGCGAGTGACCCGCGGGTGGCGCGGATTTTCGTCTTCCCCGGTGCGAAGGTGCAGATGTGCAAGGACGAGAAGGCCCGCAGCAAGCGCAAGCGCGCATGGCTGCGCAAAATCCGGCCTTGGTGGGGGCATCACTACCATTTCCATGTGCGCCTGAGCTGCCCGAAGGGATCGCGCGGTTGCGTGAATCAAGACCCGCCACCCGCTGGTGACGGCTGCGCAGATGCCCAGCAATGGGTGAACAACATCCTGAACCCGCCACCGCCGCCGAAGAACCCGCCAAAGGCGAAGAAGCGGCGCGAATTGCGGTTAGCTGATCTACCAAAAGCATGTGTTGGCGTTCTGAACTCCAACTAGCGCTCGCTGCCCTCGGGCTTTCTGCGGGGATTGCCTGTGCGCAATCGCTGGAGTTTGTCAGTCGGTATCTGTGGCAAAGCCCTGTGGAGGGCTTTGGCGGCTTCTCGTCACTGGAGCTGAGCCGTAATGGCGTGAGCTTCACGACGACCACCGACAAAGGCATGATCGCGGAGGGTCGCATCCTGCGCGACGGGGGCCGTATTCGCGGGCTGGATAACCTGCGGTTTGCCAAGATTCTCAACCCAGAGGGTACGCCCCTGATCAGCTATCGCACAGACGCCGAAGGGGTGGCGATATCGGCAACTGGCACGATCTATATCTCATTTGAAGGCACGCACCGCGTCATGGCTTATGACAGTCCACGAGCTGCAGCGCGCCCCTTGCCGGACATCCCGTGGGGCGACAGTTTGCAAAGCAACTCGTCGCTTGAAGCGTTGGCAATTGATGCGTCGGGGGTGCTGTATACGCTGCCGGAACGGTCTGGAAATTTGAACCGCCCGTTTCCTGTGTTTCGCTACCGTAGCGGGCGTTGGGACCGCACATTAAGTATTCCGCGACGGGACGGTTTTTTGCCGGTTGGTGCGGATTTTGGGCCAGACGGGCGACTGTATCTGCTGGAGCGGGAACTGGTAGGGCTAAGCGGCTTCGCCAGCCGCGTGCGCAGCTTCAAGCTAAGCCGCAACGCGCTGACCGACGAGCGCGAACTGTTGCGAACAACTGGCGGCACCCATGACAATCTGGAGGGCATTGCCGTATGGGCCACGCCGGAAGGGGCGATCCGGGTGACGATGATCTCGGACGACAACTTCAAGTTTTTCCAGCGCACCGAGTTGGTGGAGTACCGGTTGGTGCAGTGAGGTGGGTTCTTGTGCTGGTGTGTGGAGGTCGGGTTTGAGCCCGAAGTGACATCATTCGGCAGCGCAGCTAAAGTCTGCTCAGGTCGTTAGAAAATGCGTGGACAAAAATGGCAACGGATCGAATACTCAAAGATGAATTTGACCAATATGGCCGCGTTTGGCTTCGGGATTCCGTCTCGGATGCCGACCTTGCGCTTTTGGACAAGGCTACTGCGAATAGCTCCAAAGCTGGCCAAAGGCTTGGCTCATCTGCGGCATTAGATGCGGTTCTTTCGAAGAACAGCTCCTTGCTCACTTCGATCCAGCGGCTCGATCCAATGGCGATGCCTGTCCGCACTGTCGCTTTCAATAAATCAGAAAGCGCCAATTGGGGCGTTCCGTGGCATCAAGATCGCGTCATAGCTGTTAACGACAGGGTAGATATCGAAGGGTATCACAATTGGACAAAAAAATCAGGTACTTGGCACTGTGAACCACCTGAGACTGTTTTGGATGGCATGCTTTTTGTTCGCGTTCACCTCGATGATGCAAACCAATCCAATGGCGCTATGGAAATCGCTGTTGGAAGTCATGCAGGCGGTATTGTTCCGTCGGCCCAAGCTGAAAAAGCGGCAAACACTTATCCAATCGAGGTGTGCGATGCCAAACGAGGCGACGTACTTATTCTCAAAATGCTGACACTTCATTGTTCAAAACCCGCGACAGTCCAATCGGGACGAAGAGTCTTGCGGATTGATCTATCTTCATCTGTGTTGCCGTTGCCCTTGTTTTGGCATGGGCAAAATACCGAAACTTGACCTTAACCATTTGGACGCGAACGGCAAATTTGTCCCGCATAGCGGCCCTTCTTAGGCGCGCGTATCTGCCGGATCATAACTCAGGCGATGGCGGGGATAACCCCGCCCTACTTGTGGGCGTCAATGACCGCGATGGCCTCTTCGGCGGTTTCGACAAAATGGAACAGCTCAAGGTCGTCGGCGCCGATGGTGCCTGCATCCAGAAGCGCCTCCCAGTTGATGATCTTGCGCCAGAACGCCTCGCCGAACAGCACGAAGGGCACGCGGTTCATCCGGCCGGTCTGGATCAGGGTCAGCGCCTCGAAGGTTTCATCCAATGTGCCGAAGCCGCCGGGGAACACGGTGATCGCGCACGCGCGCATCAGGAAGTGCATCTTGCGGATGGCGAAGTAGTGGAAGTTGAAGCACAGCTCCGGCGTGACGTATTCGTTCGGGGCCTGCTCGTGGGGTAGAACGATGTTGAGGCCGACGGAGCGCCCGCCTGCCTCCAGTGCGCCACGGCTGCCGGCCTCCATGACGCCGGGGCCGCCGCCGGTGCAGATCACGTTGTGATTGCCATCAGAGCGTTCGGTCATGAGATGCGCGAATTTGCGGGCCTCGTCGTAGTATTTGGACAGCTCGGCCAGCGTTTCGGTGCGGGCAGTGTGTTTTTGGGCGGGCTCGGGAATGCGCGCGCCGCCGAACAGAACGATGGTCGAGACGATACCGGCCTCGTCCATCATCAGTTGCGGCTTCAGCAATTCCAGCTGCAAGCGTACGGGGCGCAGCTCTTCGCGGCACATGAAGTCATTATCGGTGAAGGCCAGCTCGTAAGCGGGGGATCGCGTCTGCGGCGTGTCGGGGATCTGTTTGACCTCCTCCATGTCCTGACGGGAGTGGCGCATAGGGTGCCTGCGGTGGTCGTCTTTCATAATGTCTGCCTCTTCATTGCGCGCGTGCGTCGTTTCGGTCTATAGGCGTTCAAGTTTTGAAACCAGACACGATTGAGGGAATCCGACCATGTCCAACGCTCAGCTAGAGACTGCTATCGAGGCCGCATGGGAGGCCCGCGACACGATCACGCCCGCCACCACGGGTGAAACACGTGACGCCATTGAAGACACGCTGAACGCGTTGGATAGCGGTAAACTGCGTGTTGCCGAGAAGCAGAGCGACGGGTCGTGGCATGTGAACCAGTGGGCCAAAAAGGCCGTGCTGCTGGGCTTCCGCATCAAGGATATGGAACAGCAGGATGGCGGACCGCAGGGTGCGGGCTGGTGGGACAAGGTTGATTCCAAGTTCAAAGGCTGGGGCGACAACCAGTGGAAAGCCGCAGGGTTCCGCGCTGTGCCGAACTGTATTGTGCGCAAGTCGGCGTTCATCGCGCCGGGCGTGGTGCTGATGCCGTCTTTCGTGAACCTTGGCGCTTATGTCGACGAGGGCACCATGGTCGACACATGGGCGACCGTCGGGTCCTGTGCGCAGATCGGTAAGAACGTGCACCTGTCGGGGGGCGTTGGGATCGGTGGCGTGTTGGAACCGATGCAAGCTGGCCCGACGATCATCGAGGACAACTGCTTTATCGGCGCGCGCTCCGAAGTGGTCGAGGGCTGCATCGTGCGCGAAGGTGCTGTTTTGGGGATGGGCGTGTTTATCGGCCAGTCGACCAAGATCGTGGACCGTGAAACCGGCGAAGTGATGTATGGAGAAGTGCCGCCTTACTCGGTGGTTGTTGCGGGTTCTATGCCGTCGAAAAACGGCGTGAACCTGTATTGCGCCGTGATCGTGAAGCGCGTGGATGCGCGCACGCGGTCCAAGACTGGCATCAACGAGTTGCTGCGTGACTAATGGCAGAGCTTTGGACGGAGGCGCATGAGTCGCTGATGGTTAAGGATAAACCAAAGAAGCAGCATAAAGTGTTCACCCTTCTGGTCGAAGTTGGCCGGAAGGAGGAAGACGGGCTGCCGGATGCGGCGTCAGGTGCGGCGCTGATGTGCTATGCCAGCGGCGTGGACGAGGCGGAAGCGGTGCGTGAAACCGTGGCGCTGATGAAGCAAGCTGGGTTGGCCCCGCTGGACGTCACGGGCTACGGCTCGTTGGATGACCGCTTGGCGGAAGGGCATGACATTGAAGAGGAAGAGCGCGCATTGATGCAGCGCGCGCTTGATGAAAACTCTGTCGTGGTGGCGCAAACCACCGCGTTTTACGAGGGTGACAGCTAGTTCTGGAAGCCGACGCGGTGCTCGGTTGCGAAGCAGCGGGCTTCTTCGTCGCTGAGCACGCGCCCTTCGGTGGCGCCGTCTTTATACAACGCGGAAACAGCGCAACGCCCGATTGCCAACGGCTCGGGCGTGTCCAGTTGTAGTTGGTACATCAGGTCAGAGGAGCGGGTCTCGAAATGGCCAACCTTGCGGCCATCGTTCAACGCCCAAACCGGCATAATGACCGTTTCTTCGCCAAACAGATATTCGGCAATATCCGACGTGACGACGATCTTTTGTTCAGGAGCGACAACAAGATCCTGGTCGAGACCGAAATACGGCGCGCGCATCAGGAACGAGTTGCGCGGCGCGTCTGTTGTCAGCACGTGATTGATTTTTGCTTCGCGGCCCTGCGTGTCGAGAACCAGATCGCCAGCGGATAATTCGTCAATGCGGCGTGGCCCGCTTGGCGTGGCGACGCGGGTATCAGCCATCATGCCGGTGTTGACCGGTGCTTCTGGCAGATCGTTGATATTCGAGAAGGATGGGTGGATTTGGCCGTCATTGGCAACGCGGCCATTGGCGCGGAGCGCCAGCGTTTGGGACATCTCGACATGCCCTAACAAGGCGTCCTGTCCGTTGATTGTCAAAGTGACATGCTTCATTACTAAGTACCCCACGCAAAGCCAAACTGGCTATCGGTTGACGCAGAAGTAACTTTAGTTCGCGCCAAAAGCGTGAAATGCCCGTGATCATTCCATGGAATAACCAAGGCATTGTTGCCGTATTTGGTGGTAATCTTAAGCTGCACAGCCCTGCGACAGCAAAAACTGCGCCTCGTAACCCTTCAGCGTTGTTTGCGCTGTTGTCCCGTATTTATTGTCAATCATGGGGTTACTCTCGGAAGAAATGGTTCAGATTTCGTTTAGTGCGCCATGCTCAGACCCGCGCTGCGATTGCGCCTGACCTAAGGGGCAGGCTAAAAGAGGCCCATATTGAGCGGAGAGCGAAATGACACAACCCATTGATCCTGTTGAGCTAACGGTAAAATTAGTACGTTGCGCCTCAGTCACACCTGTCGAAGGGGGTGCGCTGGTCGAACTGATGGGCCTGCTGGAGAGCGCTGGATTCGATTGCAACCGCGTAGATCGTGGTGGGGTTTCGAACTTGTACGCGCGCTGGGGCGACAAGGGCCACGGGCGCAGCTTCGGCTTCAACGGACATACGGATGTGGTGCCTTTGGGGGACGAGGCGGCATGGACGATGGACCCGTTCGGGGCGGAGATCAAAGACGGCTATCTATACGGGCGCGGCTCCACTGACATGAAGTCTGGTGTGGCTGCTTTTGCTGCCGCAGCGGTGGATTTCGTGCGTGAGACGCCACCCGACGGGGCGGTGATTTTGGCGATTACCGGCGATGAGGAAGGGGACGCGGTGGACGGCACCGTGGCGCTTTTGGACTGGATGAAGGCGCAGGGCGAGGCGATGACCGTCTGTCTGGTGGGCGAGCCGACCTGCCCTGACACGATGGGCGAGATGATGAAGATCGGGCGTCGCGGCTCCATGACCGCCTATTTCACGGTGAAGGGCGTGCAAGGGCATTCCGCCTACCCGCGCCGGGCGCTGAATCCTGTGCCGGTGATGGCGCGGCTGATGGACCGTTTGGCGAGCCATGTGCTGGACGAGGGGACCGACCATTTTGATGCGTCCACCTTGGCGGTGACGACGATTGACACGGGAAACACGGCCAACAACGTCATTCCGGCGGAGTGCCGCGCGACGGTGAATATCCGGTTCAACGACGACCATACCTCTGAAGGGTTGATCGCGTGGCTGCGGGCGGAGGCGGATAAGATCGCCGCCGAGAGTGGGGCTGTGGTCGAGATGAGAACACAAGTGTCGGGCGAAAGCTTCCTGACCCCGCCGGGGGAGTTGTCGGCGATGGTCGCCAAAAGCGTCGAGGCGGAGACGGGCGTGGTGCCGGAGATGTCGACCTCGGGCGGGACGTCGGACGCGCGGTTCGTGAAGGATCACTGTCCGGTGGTGGAGTTCGGGCTTGTGGGCAAAACCATGCACCAAGTGGACGAGCGGGTGAGGGTGGAACAGGTGCATCAGCTCAAGGGCATCTACACACGCATTTTGCAGGACTACTTTGCGTAAAACGCTGGTTGTCATGGTCAAGGTGCCGCATCCGGGCCGCGTGAAAACGCGGCTGGGGCGGGATCTGGGCATGGTCGGCGCGGCGTGGTGGTTTCGCCACCAGACGGGCGCGTTGCTGCGGCGTTTGCGCGATCCGCGATGGGACTTGGTGCTGGCGGTGTCGCCGGATGTGGAGGGGCTGGTGTCTCGGGTCTGGCCTGCGGATTTGCCGCGCCTTGCGCAGGGGCGCGGCGATTTGGGTGACCGGATGGGCGCCGCGATGGACGCAATGCCCGCGGGGCCGGTTTGCGTGATCGGGGCGGATATTCCGGGCGTTACGCGCGCGCATGTGGCCCCTGCGTTCGCTGCTTTGGGCGCGGCGGACGCCGTGTTCGGGCCTGCGCCGGATGGCGGGTACTGGCTCGTCGGCCTCAAACGGATGCGGCGTCATGCGGGGCTGTTCGACGGGGTGCGCTGGTCGACGGAACATGCGCTGGCCGACAGTGTCGCGTCGCTGCAAGGGGCGCGGGTGGCTTATGTTGATGTCCTTCGCGACGTTGATACTGTGGCGGACCTTGGCGCTGTGAATATTTATGCCAAGATGAAGCAATGACGTCCCGTGTGGGGCATGCTAGGCGGTACCTATGAAAAACCTTCCCACCAAAGCCGATATTCTGTCCTTTATCGAAGACAACCCGACCAAGACCAACAAGCGCGACATTGCACGTGCTTTCGGGATCAAGGGCGCCGCGCGGATTGATCTGAAGCGGATGCTCAAGGAGTTGCAGAACGAAGGGCATCTGGAGAAGCGGCGCAAGACCTACCGCGAGGACGGGGCGTTGCCGCCTGTGTCTGTGTGCCGCGTTACGGGTGTGGACGGGGATGGCGATTTGTTTCTGGAGCCGGTGGAGGTGGATGATGCCCCGCCGCGTGTTCTGTTCATTGCCAAGGACGGCGATCCGGCTTTGGCCGAAGGCGACCGCGTGTTGTGCCGCCTGACCAAGGTGTCGGGCGAGGATCATGCTTACGAGGCGCGGTTGATCCGGCGCATTGGTACAGGGCCGGCTAAGATTTTAGGCATCTACCGCAAAGGCGCGGAAGCTGGGCGGGTGACGCCCATCGACAAGGGCGATGACAAGGAATGGCGGGTGCCGCCGGGGGCCGTGTCCGGCGCGCTGGACGGCGAGTTGGTCGAGGCGGAGCAGACGGGGCCGAAGTCGCGGATGGGGTTGCCTCAGGCGCGGATCGTGGCGCGGTTGGGAGACCCTGCGGGGCCGCGGGCGGTCTCGCTCATTGCCATTCACCAACATGGGATACCGGATGAATTCCCTGATGATGTGATTGCGGAGGCCGAGAACGCCAAGCCCGTCAAGCTGGGCAAGCGCGAGGATTTGCGCGAACTGCCGTTGGTTACCATCGACCCCAGCGATGCGCGGGACCATGACGATGCGTGTTACGCCCACGCCGACGACGACCCGAAGAACAAGGGCGGGCATGTGGTTTGGGTCGCGATTGCGGATGTGGCGTATTATGTGACGCCCGGCTCGAAACTGGACATTGAGGCGCGCAAACGGGGCAACTCTACCTATTTCCCCGACCGCGTGGTGCCGATGCTGCCGGAGGCGCTGTCGGGCGATTTGTGCTCGCTGCATGAGGGGGTTGAACGCCCGTGTATGGCCGTGCGCATGGTGCTGGATTCGCAAGGCAACAAGCTGTCGCACAGATTTACGCGCGGGCTGATGCGCTCCCCTGCGTCGTTGAATTACGAAGAGGTTCAGGCGGGGCAGGACGGCGCGCCGAATGACAAGGTCGCGCCGTTGATGGAGAGTGTGATCGCGCCGCTGTTTGCCGCATACGAGGCGCTGAAATCCGCGCGTGGGCGGCGGCAACCTTTGGAACTGGACCTGCCGGAGCGGCGCATTGCGATGGATGACGACGGCAAGGTGATCTCGGTCGCGTTCAGGGACCGTCTGGATGCCCACAAGCTGATCGAGGAGTTTATGGTGCTGGCCAATGTCTGCGCCGCCGAGGAGTTGAAGGCCCGCAACACGCCGCTGCTCTACCGTGTGCATGAGGAACCCAGCCCCGAAAAACTGGATGCCTTGCGCGAGATTGTGCAGGCAAGCGGGCTGACGCTTGCCAAGGGGCAGGTGCTGCAAACGCGGCATCTGAACCAGCTTCTGGCGCAGGCTGAGGGGACGGATCAGGCGGAGTTGATTAACATCTCCGCCCTGCGCTCCATGACGCAAGCCTATTACGGGCCGCAGAATTTCGGGCATTTCGGGCTGGCTTTGAAGGACTACGCGCATTTTACCTCGCCCATCCGGCGCTATGCGGATTTGATTGTACACCGTGCGCTGATCTCGGCGCATAATTTTGGCAATGACGGGCTGGTCGATGACGATCTGAAGTCGACGGGCGAGCATATCTCGATGACCGAGCGGCGCTCCATGGTGGCGGAGCGCGACACCACCGACCGCTATCTGGCCGCTTATCTGGCGGATCGCGTGGGGACCGAGATGGAGGGCCGCGTTAGCGGGATCGCCAAATTTGGGATGTTCGTGAAGTTGGACGGGTCGGGCGCGGACGGGTTGATCCCGATTGGCACGCTGGGGCGCGAATACTTCGCCTATGACCGCGACGCGCAGACGTTGCGGGGCGAGAAATCCGGCGTGGTAATCGGACTTGGCGCACGGGTTCTGGTGCGTTTGGCGGAGGCCACTCCGATCACCGGCGGATTGGTGCTGGAATTGCTGGAGTTGGACGGAAAAGCGCTGCCGCAAACGGGCGGGCGCGGTCGTGGCGGTCCGCCAAAAGGACGCAAGACCGGCAAATACAAGGCCAAAGGTGCCAAGCTGAAGAAGAAGCTGTCGCGCAAGCGGGGTTAGCTTTCCTCGGGCCGTAATTCTGGGTAGACTGTTTGCAAATAGAGAACACGAGCAGGTGTCCAACATGAGAGTTTTAGGTGCGATGGCGGTCGCTTTGTGCATGGCGAAAAGCGCTATCGCAGCGGAGGTATCCAAGCGGCCATTGGTGCGGCCAGATGTTGGTGTGCCCGTTGTGCAGGCCGCTTTGGTAATCCTGCCGACGACGTCGCGGCTGGCGGTAGAACGCTCCTTGCGCCCGCGCCTGCGCGGCATCGTGCGTGAACCGGCTCTGGCAGAGCCCGCGCCGGTTGAGCTGGCGGCGTCCAACGCGCGGTTCGAGGCTTGGGTGCAGGCCTTTCGCCCACGCGCCGTGGCACAGGACATTTCTAGGACGACCTTCGATCGAGCCTTTCGCGGCGTTCGCTATGACCCTGACGTAATTAAACGGGACCGCAATCAGTCGGAGTTCACCAAGACGCTTTGGGACTACCTCGACAGCGCCGCTAGCGATGTGCGGATTGCCAATGGCAAGGCGGCGGTCGCCAAGCATCGCAGCACGCTGGACCGGATCGAAGCGCGGTATGGCGTCGACAAGGAAGTGGTAGCTGCCGTCTGGGGGCTGGAGAGTGCCTATGGCACGTTCAAAGGCTCCAAGGATTTGGTCGGCTCGCTGGCGACGTTGGCGTTTGACGCCCGCAGGGCCAAGTTTTTCGAACAGCAGCTGGTCGCGGGTTTGAAGATCTTGCAGGCGGGTGATGTGGCCCCGCGTAACATGACCGGATCATGGGCGGGTGCGATGGGGCATACGCAGTTTATCCCGACGTCTTATCTGGATTACGCGGTGGATTTTACCGGCGACGGCAAGCGTGACATCTGGGGGGATGATCCGACGGATGCGCTGGCCTCGACCGCGAATTATCTGGCGAAATTTGGCTGGGTGAAGGGGCAACCTTGGGGGGTGGAGATCACCTTACCTCAAGGGTTTGACTACGCGTTGGCAAACCGCAAGATACTGAAATCGCCTGCAGAATGGGGGGCGATTGGGATCAAGGGATTGAATGGTCAGAACGTCACCAACCACGGGCAAGCGTCGATTTTGTTGCCTGCGGGGGCGAAGGGTGCGGCGTTTATGATCTTTAAAAACTTCGAGGTGATCGAGCGCTACAATACTGCCGACGCCTATGTGATCGCGGTGGGGCATTTGTCGGACCGGTTGAAGGGCGGACCAGCGATCCGCTCGGGTTGGCCGCGCGGGGACCGTGCCTTGAAATTCGATGAGCGCACGGAAATGCAGCGGCTGCTGACGGCGAAAGGCTTTGATACGAAGAAGATAGATGGCAAGATCGGACCTCTGACCATCGAGGCGGTACGGGGGTTCCAGCGGTCTATCGGGATGGTGCCGGACGGGTATGCGAGTTTGGATATTTTGAAAAAGCTGCGGTGACGGAAGGTTAACGCTTCGGACACTGTTGAGTGCGTCGCGATACCCTGCGTCGAATCTGGTGGGTTAATGCGGAGTTTCCGTGGATCGCCGCCGGCTCGGCGAGTTGAATTCAATTTTCCCTTTGATACTTTCTAGCGCCATTGCTGTTATCCGCCCATGCCAACGCGCTGTGGCGCAGATGCCGAAGCAAGTGGCCCGTTGCTCCTCACGCTCGTAACCGCTGTTGCAGGTCGAAAATTCAGGCGGGTGCAGTCTTCTGACATGTTGTTATCAAGCTGCGCTCGAAACCTTCATAAGTAAAATCCCTACAAAAATGAGCATGGCTGCAGCCAAACGCAGTGGGTTTACGGCTTCGTCCAAAAACACGATTCCGACCGCAAATGCTCCGATGGCCCCAATTCCAGTCCAAACCGCATAGGCAGTTCCCAAAGGAAGTGTCCGCATGGCAAGCGAAAGGAGTGCAAAGCTTGCGGCCATTGTGACGATTGTGATTACTGATGGAACAAATAAGGTAAATCCAACCGACTTCTTCATGAAGAAGGCCCATACGATTTCCAGTAGTCCAGCGAATATGAGATAGATCCAGGGCATCGCTCAGTTCCTTTGTATAGAACTGGGTCGTCCCAGAGTTGTCTAATAAACGCGGGTCGTCCCGCGACGAATATCAGCTAATGCCTGAAAGCCGGTTGGTCAAGAACCGCGTCTAAGGGTGACAAACGCAGGGCGATCTAATTGTCTTCGCTCACCTGCCATGGGCGACCATTCGACAATTCAACCGCCAGATGGTCAACAAAACGACGGAGCTTTGGTGGCAGGGGCGCGACAGGCGGCCAAACGGCAACAATCGGCAAGTGGCGTGTTTTAAACTTGGGCAACACGCGTTCCAGTTCACCTTTGGCTATAGTCTTGGCAACAAGGAATGCAGGCAAGATCGCGATCCCAAGCCCCTCGATAGCCATATCGCGCATTGCCTCTCCGTTATTTACTTCAATCCGACTTGTCAGTGCAGGTGGTGTTTTGTCGTCGAGTGTCCATAACTTGGCATTCGACATATGCTGATAGCCAATGACTTGGTGATCTTTCAGGTCGCTAATGTCGTTTGGTCGCCCGTGCCTGTTAAGATACTCGGGGCTGGCGCAGGGAATGGTCTCATCCTCGCAAAGCTTCCGTTGCATAAGGGCAGTGTCGCGCAGGTCGCCGATCCGAATACCAATGTCGAACCCATCACGCAGCAAATCGCGCGCCCTATCATCGTAGTCGATGCGCAAGTCCAGCTCCGGGTGCTTTGCGGCGAAGCGTGCTATGATCGGTGACAAATAGAGCGTGCCAAAGCTCATCGGTGCGGCGATGGATAAGGTCCCGCGCAGGGTGTCGTCCGATGGGCCACCCCAAGCTGCACTTTCCACAGCGGTTGCCAGATCTGCGAGGGCTGGCCGCATTTTATCATCGAGTCTGCGTGCAGTCTCAGTTGGCGTGATCCGGCCTGCGTTGCGGCGAAACAGGGCCGCGCCAAGCGTGAGCTCCAGATCGGACACACGTTTACTAATGACGGATTTCGACAAGTTCAGCCGCGCAGCTGCTGCTGTGATAGTGCCAAGTTCCATCACCGCAAGAAAAGTTTCAATTTCATCAAGTGTGTAACGCATTTGAAAAGCATATCAGACAAAAGACCGTTCGCAATGACAGAACACCGTATTCGATACTGCATCGCTGGTGAGAAACAGTCCTCAAGCCAATATTGAGACCAGCAAAAGGAGACCATTATGGATCTGACTGGAATTCACCACCTAACCGCCATCACGGCTGATGCCCCTGCAAACAAGCGCTTTTATACTGAAACGCTTGGCTTGCGGTTGGTCAAAAAAACCGTCAACCAGGATGATACATCCGCCTATCATCTGTTTTACGCTGATGGGAAAGCGACGCCCGGCAGCGACCTAACCTTCTTTGATTGGCCAACCCAACGAGAGCGCCGAGGGACAAACTCCATCAGCCGTACGGGGCTGCGGGTTGCCGAGGGAAGCCTTGAATTCTGGGCCGACCGGCTTGCCGTCGCAGGCTTATTGCACGGCGAGGTCACGGTGCTGGATGGCCGCGCAACGCTGGATTTCGAAGATCCCGAAGGGCAGCGTTTTCGTTTCACTGCAGATAGCAACGACGACGTACATCCGTGGGACGGAAGCCCCGTGCCACCTGAGCATCAGATCAAGGGTCTGGGGCCGATTACGATTTCAGTCCCAAATCTTGCTCCGACACAGGTGATGCTAACGAGAGTGCTAAATATGAGGGAAGTGCGCGAATACCCTAGCCCTGATGGCATCGGCAAAGTGCATGTATTTGAAATGGGCGAGGGCGGTGCTGCTGCCGAATTACATGTTGCTGTTCAGCCTGAACTTCAAGCCGCGCGCCAAGGTGCGGGCGCCGTGCATCACGTAGCATTCCGCACGCCGGACTTGCGCAGTATTTCCGAGTGGGCAAAGAAACTGACCGCGCTCCAAGTTCCAAGTTCGGGAGAGGTAGAGCGGTATTACTTCCGAAGCCTGTACTTCCGTGAACCCGGTGGAAACCTGTTCGAAATCGCGACGGATGGGCCGGGTTTTGCCGTAGATGAGCCAATGGAAACGCTTGGTGAAAGTCTCGCATTGCCGCCATTTCTTGAAGATCGCCGCAATGAGATCGAAGCGGGTCTCAAGCCACTTGACTAAGTTAAGGGCCGCCGGACACGCCCGGCGGCCCGTTCTTCACTCATATTCTCCACGCAAAACTGCTAACAAGAAGTGAATACGCAGTCGCCCTCACTTCATTGAAACTGGACCAATATGATTTTACACGATTTTATTCACTTCCCCGCGCGCGACCCTAAGGAAGGGCACCGCTCGGCAACCCCGCTTGAACTGATGTTTGACCTTGCATCGGTGATCGCAATCGCAGCAGCCGCACACGGGCTTGCGCACGCTGTGGAAGGAGCACACAGCTTGCAGGGTATCATTGGATTCTTGTGTAGCTTCTTTATGATTTGGTTGGCGTGGATGAACTACACGTGGTTCGCCTCGGCATATGACGACGATTCAACTGCATTTCGTATTTTAACGATGGTGATCATGTTCGGAGCCCTGATGCTGGCGGCGGGCATCAACGCAGTGTTTGCGAATGAACGAATTTGGCTGGCGCTCTTGGGTTTTGTCGTCATGCGACTGGGAATGGCCGTATTTTGGTTAGGTGCTGCAAGGGCGCATCTCGAACGTCGCAAAACAGCGTTGCGATACGCAGCCGGCATTGTTGCAATGCAGGTTTACTGGGTCGCTCTCGTCGTGTTTGTGCCGCCGACGGCGGCGATGTATTTGCCGCTATTTATTGTCGGCGCTGCCGGTGAATTGTTTGTCCCGGTGTTTGCAGAACGACACGGCACAACAGGTTGGCACCGCCATCATATGATCGAGCGCTACGGCCTTTTGAACATCATTGTTTTGGGCGAAACCTTCATCGCTATTACTGCAATGATCCAAATCAATGACGGCTCCGCATTCCCGGACCCTGCATTGCTATGGCTGGCGGTTTTGTCAGCAGTAATTTCGTTTTCACTATGGGGGCTGTATTTTACGGATGAGGACCATCTGTCCGGTGACGAGATGGGCCATGCACTTTTGTGGGGGTACGGCCATTTCGTTCTGTTTGCCGCAGGAGCCGCGACTGGTGCGGGTATGCTCGTTATGCTGCAAGTCGTCGATCATTCGGCTCACGTCGAGCTTCGGGTTGCCGTATTGGCAACCGCCATACCTATCGCAGTCTACGTGGGGACGCTTTGGCTGATCCGAGACCGCTTGCACCTCGACGGCGCGTGGCAGTGGACCTTACCGGTGATTGCAGGAACCATCCTTCTCATCGGGTTTGCCGCGCCGCAAATGGCGCTGGAACTTATCGCTGTGCTTCTGGTGCTGACCGCTTTGGTTCGCCGACGGTTAACCCTTCAACAAAAGGAAATGTCACATGACTAACATTCTTGGCCTGTCTGGCAGTCTGCGCCGCGCATCTTACAACACAGGGTTGCTGCGTGCGGCATCTGAACTTGTTCCTGAAGGCGTCGCAATCGAGATTGGTTCAATCCGTGACGTGCCGCTTTATGATGCCGATATGGAGGCAGAACTTGGATTGCCGAAAGCGGTCCAAACCTTGCAGGATCAGCTGGCCTCAGCCGACGGGCTGTTACTGGTAACGCCAGAATACAACAATGGGATTCCGGGCGTTTTCAAAAATGCCATAGATTGGATGTCGCGCGGGCCGGGCTTGGAAATGTTTGTGGGGAAACCAGTGGCGGTCATCGGCGCATCTCCGGGCGGGTTCGGCACGGTGTTGGGGCAAGACCACTGGCTGCCGGTCTTGCGCACACTGCGCACACGACCGTGGATGGAAGGGCGCCTTATGGTGTCACGTGCGCAGCCGCTATTTGACGAGGGTGGAAACCTTGTGGATGAGAGCACACGCGACCACCTGTCCAAGTTCTTAGCGGGGTTCTCTCGGGCAATCTGACAACAACGAGCTGCGGCACCGTTATGTCTCGCAGCCCCTTAAAATCAGTGGGCAGCGCCTGGATACGCACGAGTTCGGGTACTGCTACAGAGGTTTGGGGGCTTCCCCGGGAGCAGTTGTGAACAGGTCTGCCCATTCGGGATGGCGCGCATACTGTTTGCGCACGTATGGGCAAATTGGAATTATGCGAAACCCGTTGTCTCGTGCGTCAGTCAGCATGAAGTCTAGCAGCGCCTTGGCGACACCTTGCCCAGCCATCGGGTCTGGCACACCCGTGTGATCTGCACCGATAATATCGGGGCCGCGTTTGGTAAACGTTATTTCCCCCTCAGCCTCGACACCGTCAAAACGAGCGACATAACGACCGTGATGTTCGCCCCGATTTTCCTTTGTAATTACAAGTTCGGGCATTTTTGCCTCCTCCTAAAGTTGCTCGCCCCGTTGCCGGAGTTATGACTAAGACCGTCTCAACTGCTAGGTGTAGACATATCAAGCGGCCAACGAGATTCAGAGCCCAAGCCATTCCTTTGCTCGATCAATGTCTTCTGACGTCAGCTCATGTCCCGCTGATACCGTGTGCGCGTCTACTGTCGCCCCACCGTTTCGCAAAGCCAGATCCAGCGCTGGCGACAAGCTTCCAAACGGATCGTCTGCCCCGTTCAGCATCAGCGCGCTTAAGCCCGCGAGATCATTTGCTGGACTATCCGTAAGCGCATGAACCGAACGAAGCAGGATGGCGCGCCGCACAATGTGGGGGTGCAGTTGCATAACTGCTCCCAACAGGTTCGCGCCGTTGGAATAGCCGAGGAACGTCATGCTTTGCGGATCCAGACCGTATCCGGTTATTGCACCCTCAACAAAAGCCGCGAATGCTTCAGCTTCCGCGCGAATATCGGCTTGATCGTAAGTCACCGCATCAAAGCGGCGGAACCAGCGATTGATCCCTTCCTCTGTCGAGCGTCCACGCACCCCAAGAAGGGTAGCGCGCGGATTGATCTTATGAGCCATTGGCATCAAATCGGACTCGTTGCCGCCTGTTCCGTGCAGCAACACAATGGTGCTGCCATCAGGGTCTTCTGGTTGGTGAAAGCGGTGTATGAAAGGAAGGTCACGCATTGGGAATCTTTCTTCACCCGGAAGGGCGAACTGGGGCAAGATAAGTTTTAAATCTTCTGCGCGGTTCATGTCGTGTGACGGCACAAACAATGTCTCACCCAGATGCTCTGGAGGTTCGTCGACTGTGAGCCCAGGCGCGTCGGTGGCGTATTCGATCAGCGTGCCGGCAGGTTCGCGGACATACAGCGACAGAAAGTACTTGCGATCATGGACGTTGGTAATGCCGGCGATGCCTTTCATGGCAAGTCGCATTTCGCGCACAGCCCCAACGTCGGAAGCCCGGAATGCCACATGATCCAGAATACCCGCACCGGAAACGCTAGGAACAAAGCCGGAAGCATCGCGCACGTCAACGACATCGCTGTCCGAAACCAGCCTATGAACTGCGCCTTCAACCCGTTCTTCGCGATACCCGAAACGAGAGACAAACTCAGCCGTCTTATCGGGGGTCTCGGACAACAGCGTCACGGAATGTATGTGCGTCGGAGCATTTGCATCGGGCAGCGGTGCCTGTGATTTCCGATCAATGCCTACAAGCTTGATGTTTAAACCGTCAGGATCTTTGAGGCGCAGCACAGGTTCACCGAACTCGCGCTTTGGGCCCTCGACCGTGATTTGTGCACTCATCGCGCGGGTAATCCAGTCACCAATACTGGCAGACGGAACGGCAAAGCCGATCTCTGCCACCTGTCCATGACCGGCGCGACCACGCCCGCCGCCTTCCCAAACCAAAAAACTGACAAGCGAGCCGGGCGATCCTGCTGCGTCCCCGTAGAATAGATGCAGTTGTTCGGCATCCTCATACCCACCGGTGCGTTTCACCAATCGCAGGCCTAGAAAGCCCGCATAGAAGTCCACGTTCGCTTGCACATTGGCAGTGATACCCGTCACATGATGAATACCCGTGGTCATCATGGTCTCCCTCTCATCTGGTTTGTTCATAGTGGCTCGGCATTGATGCCAGTCTCAAGTTAACCACTGACTTAGCTATCTCTAATGGGGTCTTGCCGAACGCCGTGTTCTTTTGTGGCGAACGCCGAAGTGGTTACAATGTTCATGCTGGCTGTCCATATTAATCCAAGGTTTGATAGGAGATTGTTATGAGCTGGAACCCTACCCTGATCCCCGGAAATCCTGATGAAATCGGGATGGACGCTATCGAGACAGTGATTATTCCACGGTCGCGCGACCTTGGCGGTTTTGAAGTCAAGCGAGCTTTGCCCGCGCCAAAACGTCAGATGGTCGGGCCGTTTATCTTTTTCGATCAGGCGGGTCCTGCGGAGTTCCTGACTGGCCAAGGTATCGACGTACGTCCCCATCCGCATATCGGCTTGGGCACCGTGACCTATCTCTATCAAGGCGATTTCCATCATCGTGACAGTATTGGCACTGACCAGATCATCCGCCCCGGTGCGGTGAACTGGATGGTTGCAGGCAAAGGCGTGACCCATTCGGAGCGCACATCGGATGAAGGACGAAGCGGGCCGCATTCGCTTTTTGGGATTCAGACCTGGATGGCATTGCCTGAAGATAAAGAAGATATGGACCCGATTTTTGAACACCACGCCAAAGAGACGATTCCAGAGATCGAAGCGGAGGGCATCAATGCTAAGCTCATCCTAGGCACGGCTTATGGCGAGAACGGGCCTGCGACGATGTTCTCGGATACCTTCTATCTTGATGTCACGTTGCAACCCAATGCGCGTTTTCCGCTGCCCGATGATCATGAGGATCGCGGGCTCTATGTTACGCAAGGAGCGGTCAACATCGCAGGTCAGGACTTTGCGGCGGGTCAGATGATGGTGTTCCGTCCAGGCGACAAGATCACCGTGGCCGCAGGCCCGCAGGGTGCGCGCCTCATGGCGCTTGGCGGGGCGACATTGAACGGGCCACGTCACGTTTGGTGGAACTTCGTGGCGTCCAGCAAAGACAAGATTGAAGCAGCCAAAGAAGAATGGCGCGCTACGCGTTGGGGCGTCGGTCTGTTCGATCTTCCCGAAAACGACCGTGACGAGTTTATCCCGTTGCCGGGTTGATCGCGGTCCAAGCCGACTAAAATGATCGAACCGGTCCCGCCATCTCAAAGGCGCGAGGTCATGAACCGCAACAATGCCCCCGGGCACCTCCAAACTACACGACAAGCGTGATCCATCGGGGAACAAAACGTCTTTAGGTCTGAGAGAGGCCAAAAACCTGCATTGAAAATTGCAAGAAAGGAGCGACCAATGAAAGATTTTGTAAGTCAAAACCACCCAACACAGCTTGGGTACATGACCGAGAAAACGCAGCGTGATTACATTGCTTCGGCAATCACCAAAGACCTGCTCCCAAAGAACGCGTACCGTGTTCCGGAAATCGTGTCCTTGAGCGCTCCTGAGAGTGCATCCAAGCCCATTCAGTTCTGGCAACTCTATTCGGTGCTGGGTCAACGTCCGATCGTTAAAATCGTTGAAAGATTCTACGAGCGCGTCTTTGAGGATGAAGACTGGTTCACATCCGTTTTCGAGCGGGTTGGTGGCATTGGTCATCATGTCAACACGCAGGCCGCCATGTGGATAGATGTGATGGGCGGTGGCCCATATTATCATGGAGCCGATTTTCGGCTGAACTTTCACCACACGCATAATGCGATGCAGCTAATGAACGACAAGGGCGCAGAGAGGTGGACGCAACTGATGTTGGACACGCTTGATGCATCTGCGGACGTTATGACCGACGATCCGCGTGTCAGGACAAGCATCAACACATTCTTGGGCCACTTTATGACCAAATATGCGACGGAGTTCGACTTCGAAGACCGTAACGTCTTTGGTAAAACCAACGGGCCTCTTAAGAAAAAGGTCAATTTCTTGAAGATGTCGAAAGAGGCGATAGAGGCTCTATCCGAAGAAGAAATTAGCAGCGCGCTCGAGGAGCGAGGGGTCGATGTTTCAAATTACCTTGGAAAAGAAAACCTCGTTAACAAGGCCCTGATGATGTGACTATCGGGATTTGATCGTCCCAAGTACGGACCTACCGGCGGTATTAGACAAATGGAATATCGTCAATTTTTCACCCAAGCCCCACTGATTGGGGTTTGGGTGTGCTTGAATTTAGTAAAAAAACGATGCCAACCATTATTGGACTGAGATAGGCGATATGTGACTGGGAAGGTGAGTTTGCCCTAAGCGTAGCGAAGTCCGCTTTGAGCCCAGTGTGAAAAATTCTGCGCCTGCGATGAATGTCTGCAAACGCGTTAACTTGGGATTCCACGCCTTCCTCAACTGGGGACCTGATGGCAACAACATTGCGCCATTCGGGCCTCTACCTGATCATCACCCCACTAAATCTGCCCACACCAAGCCAAATCTTGCAAGATACTTGCGCAGACGATCAGCATCGTTGCGGCTTGCGCGTTCTTCTCTTGAAACGGCAAAAATAATGCGACCAGCCTCGCTTATTGAACTCGATCTTTGGCAAGTACGAATGACATTTGCCAACTGGGGGATATCAAAAGGATCTAACGTCACATCTACGAAATTAGCGATGACTTTGCCGTCAGCGTCGCTGTCTGCCGCACGCCACCTGCGTTGTAGAGTTGATATCTCTTCATCCACTTGCGCGCGGGTGATGCGACCACGCGGCGCAAGTGTGCAAAGCCGCAAGATAGCACCACTAAAATCACGGAAGTTTCCGGGCCATAGTGTTGTTGGCGCTTTTGCGAACCGAAGCCAAGCATCTGAGGCGTCCGCATTGAACCCAACTCTGATCCCAAGTGCCTTCTCTGCACGGGTCAGCTCGTATCGTAAGTTTGCATCAAGATCTTCCGGTCGATCACGTAACGCGGGCAAACGGAATGTCCAAAGGTTGAGGCGTGATAGCAGATCGAGCCGGAATTTCCCGGCAGCCGCGAGGGCTGTCAGGTCATTCGTGGCACCAGCGATCACTTGAAACCGGCTTGTCACTTCGGAATCAGACCCAAGCGGATAGTATCGACCCGCCTCAATTGCGTGCAGCAGAAGCGCTTGTTCTTCCAAACCAAGTTCGTCGATTTCATCCAAGAATAACACACCACCGTCGGCTTCGCGCAAAAGCCCTGCGCGTTCCGTTCCGGCTTGTCCGGTATAGCTCCGCCGTTGACCAAAAAGGGTCGGAATAGCACCACCGCCGCGAAGCGTCGCGCAATTCACTTGCACCAAACGTCCTTTCACACGGCGGCGCTGTAGCTTGAGTTCGTAAATTCGTTGTGCAAGCTCTGACTTACCAGTTCCAGATTCGCCTAGAAGCAGAATTGGTGCATCAGACAGACCAGCGACCTGTTCCACACGGTCGATCAGATTGTTGTAAGTCGCGTTCTTGGTTTCGATCCCACCTTTGAGTAAGTCCCCGTATTCGCGTGTTTGCTGATCGAACCGCTGTTGAATTGCGTCGTATCGGCCAAGGTCCAGATCAATCAGATCAAACGTGCCTGTCGTTGCTTCGCCACGCGGTGGTCCAGTTTGGATCAACGCGGCAGGGATATGGCGCGACTCTGACAGAAGGAACCAACATATCTGACCGATATGTGTCCCTGTTGTCAGGTGAATATGATACCTCTCGCGATCTTCATCAAATCCATAAGTTTGGGCGAAATCGAAAAGCTTGGCGTAAACCTCCTCCAAATCCCATGGATCATCCATATCCATGTGATGAAGGATCACCTCGGTTTCTGGTGATATCAGTGCGATCTCGGCTTTCAGCCCGTTGGCGATGCGGCTGAATTTTTTGTCATATAGAAGTTCAAGACGGTCGACGGTGAAGCCGTCCACCTGGCATAGGCTTAGTGTGGGCTTCCAGCCGCCTCTTTTGCCGCGGTCGAGCTGAGTGCCCAAAAATCCAAGAACGACGTTACGCATCTAATGATCCAAAATAATACAATACGATTATTTTATATCGTATCTAGCTGAGCTGATTAACGCAAATCCAATTAAATATTCATAATATCAATGAATTACACGGAATTCGCTTTTGTCTTTGGGCCGATATCAAACAATGCGAAAACTGATCCACCGAAAGAGAGCAAGCAGAGCAAACGGATGAATTCGCATCCGGAAAGGCAGCGGATTGGGCCTATTCCCAATCCGCTGCGTCGGAACCGTCACCCCGCCGGGGAGCAATGACCAAAGGATAAGACTATGGAAGACCTGACAATAACGCGTTTGACTGGCCGTGATTTGAAAAACTGGGGGCACCTACCGGGGCCACAGTTCCCCGACCTTTTAGGCCGCGCCAATCGGATGCAGGACGACGGTGTTGATGTTGCAGACATTCGTGCGAAATTGGCATCAGAAATCCCCATCCCACCTGAGCATATTGAATTGCACGAGGATGGTGCGGTCACATTTGACGAGAACCTGATTCCTGCCGATGCAGATGAAGAGAAAAACCTTCTCAAAGTGCGCGAAACCATGCGTGCGGTCATGCGGACACCGACCGTTATTGGCGGGGCAATCATGCCTGATGCCTGCCCTGCAGGCCCTATCGGGACTATTCCGGTAGGCGGTGTTGTTGCGGCACAAAATGCAATCCACCCTGGAATGCACTCAGCTGACATCTGTTGCTCGCTTATGCTGACAGACTTGGGTGACGCAGATTCCGCGACCGTTTTGGACGCAGCATCCAAAGTTACGCATTTCGGCCCCGGTGGGCGGCCTCAAGGCCAACGCTTCACTGTATCACTTGATTTGTTGGATGCTTTTCGTGCCAACCCGTTCTTGAATAACGCGAAAACCATTCGCGCCGCGCAAGAACAGATGGGGACGCAGGGCGATGGGAACCATTTTCTGTTCGTTGGTCGGTCACGCCAAACGGGCCATACCACTTTGATTACACATCACGGGTCACGTGGTCCGGGCGCAAAGCTCTATAAGGCTGGGATGGAGGTCGCGGAGAAATACCGTCGCCGTCATTCGCCGCAAACCTTGAAGCAAAACGCTTGGATACCCGCTGACAGCGACGATGGGCGCGCCTATTGGGATGCGTTGCAGCTCATTCGTAAGTGGACAAAGACCAACCACAACTCAATCCATCAGGCAACGATGGAAGCGTCAGGCGCATCTGCGGGTGAAAGGTTCTGGAATGAACATAACTTTGTCTTCCGGCGCGGCGATATCTATCTGCACGGCAAAGGTGCAACGCCGGGTTGGTTTGGCTTTGCGGCAGATGCTGATCCGCAAGGACGTACCATCATTCCGCTGAACATGGCGGAGCCGGTGTTGATTGTTCGGGGCAAAGATGCGTCTCATGCCTTGGGCTTCAGCCCACATGGTGCGGGCCGGAACTGGTCGCGGACAGAGCACATGCGCAGGTTGGGTGCAAAGACTGCGAATGAGGCGTTGATTGAGGAAACCGTTGGTCTTGATGTGCGCTTCCATGCAGGCAAGGTTGACGCGTCTGAGCTTCCGTCAAGCTACAAACCGGCGGCTGCGGTTTCTGCCCAGATCGAGTCGCTAGATTTGGCCGAGATTGTGGATTGGATTGATCCTTACGGATGTATCATGGCGGGAGAGATGCCTCGCTTTGTACGTCGACCAAAGGGTCGAAGATAAGATGTAGATAAGCCCAGATTTATAGAATTTGGGCTTATCTGATGGAAAAGCTGTCAGGCGCGCTTGAGCATCGCCAAAGTGATTTTCGTTTGGGCAATCAATGGCCACGACGCTAGCAGTGGAAATCCACTATACGTCCGGGGCTGGGAAGAGTGGGAGGTTGGTGACGACCTCAAGGTAAAGGCGTCGCGGGGGTGGTTTGATTCCGAGGATTACAGACGGCAAGCCGAAGGCAAGTAGCCACTTTATTGAATGAGCAAACATATTTTCGCGTACTTGTGACTTGGTAGATGCGTCGCCTAGCGATCTCTCGGAATACCGCCACTCAGCAGTGATTGTTTAAGTGATGCCTCGCCAGCGTAGCAAAGGTTCAAGCAGTCACTCCGCTCGCGGTCGCAGCAAAGATTTGGCGTTGAGCCTATGGCCTACCTCACTTTGCTGATCTGATGTTTCCGGTTAGCGTAAAAGAAACTCTTCCAACCAGAGAGGAAATTGGATGAATTCCATCGTGAGTGGTCGTTGTCTTTGTGGTGCGTCAAGATACGAGTTTTCCAATGATGTGAAGTTTGCAATCCGGTGCTACTGTCGTGACTGCCAGCAGATATCTGGAGGTGGCCACCTTCCACAAATTGCAGTGCCATCCGAAGCGTTTTCCCCGCGCGGCAATGTCAAAACTTATCAAACAAAATCTGATGCCGGTAACACGGTTGAGGTTTCGTTTTGTGGCGATTGCGGTTCTCCATTGTACAAGGCGACCTCAAAAATGCCCGACGTCAAATTTCTTTGCGCAGGATCGCTCGCGGTAGATTTGGTGGATGAGCCATTTCAGAAGGTCTTTGAAGACTGCCGAAGAGTTTGGGACATGTAACTAAGTTAATGGTGGCCTACAGATGGCAGCTTTGTCCTGCATAGTGACCACCCGGTGAAGCAACGCGAGCATCAAATTTGATACCAAAATCGGTCAAAACCTGATGGTTTTGGCCCTGCGAAAGGACCAGTTCTGAACAACTGGCGATTAATCTGGCCAATACTTCATCAACTGCGCAGCTACTAGTTGCACAGATGACTACAAACTAATGGAAACAGATCGGTTCAGCGTACCCCTTGCCGCGCTCGCGATCCTACGAGTCGCGAGATCATCGCAAAGCTTGCGAAGGGCGACGCAACGGTCGGCGAACAGGCTGAACACTTCGATGTCGGCCTGCCTTCAAGGCGTGGCCCAATCTGGCAAAGGTTAGGCGCTGATGGGGACCAAATGCCTTTGCCGCAACGCAGTTCGACTGTGACTTTTGCGAAGGCGGGGCAGGCCGTGATCGACAACGCCGATAGCCGCAACGGCTATAAAGAAAGCTGGCGCGAATGTCTGGATCGCCTAGGTTAGCTTCCGTCTAGCAGCCCGACTGTATTGCCTTCGGGATCGGCAAACTCGGCGTAGCGCAAGGTCTCGAAGCCTTCTATCTTCACCGGCTCCGGCACGTCGATGCCTGCGCTCTTGAGGCGTTCGATCTCGGCAGTGAGGCTGTGGACATGCAAGGTCACTCTCGTGCTGCCGTGATTTTCGCCACTATCGAGCACTTGGAACAGCACGTCGTCGGTCAGGTTCCATTCGTGGCAGGAAGGCATCGGTTCCTGGTCCCAGGGCCGTCCGATGAGCCTTGTCCACCAGTTGGACTGCACTACAAAATCCCGTGCGTTGATGCTGAGAAATATGTGGTTGATCTTCATGGCTTTGCTCCATGCTGTCGCTGGTTAGGGATCTCGGTAGCGCCTATTTTTCTGCCTTGAACAGCCGGACTGGCCCCTTGCCGCCGCGCTCAATCACGCCTTTGGCCTCCAAATCGAGTTGCACGGCTTTAAGCCACCAACCCGCTTTCTCTCCGCCGGGAAACAGCTCTTGCGACAGGTTCGGAAGCAGCGCGGCCTTCGCCTCGGCGACGGTCATTCCAGGGGCTTCGGTCGGTAGCACCGGAAGGAAGGCCTCGCGCATCGCCATGTATTTTGCCCGGTTCACACGTTCGGTCCTACCGGGGGACGTGATGCTCTCGATAGCAATCTTTTCGTCTGCATCAGACATTGATCTCTCCTGTCTCGGGTGTTTTTGGAGTGCGGAATCCCATCGCGACCCACGCACCGAAGAGTTTGGCGAAGAAACCAAGGCTCTGCTTCTTGGCATTGGGAATGTCGTTCGGCAGATGCGTGCCATCGGGAAAGTCCGACACCATCGTGCGCATTTCGGGCGGCGGTAGCGCGCCTTCGGGCCAGAGCGCGCCGTAAAGGCTGAACCAGTGGCCGTGCTTAAAATCCAGATAAATTGGAGAGTTGCAGCAAGTGGTGATCACCCGTTCCGATGATGAGTCAGCTTTCAGGCGAAACGATGCGAGGTTTTTGGTCCCTGCCACGAACTGCACACGATCCTTCCGATACATTACGAAGGGCGTGGTGTCATAATCCGTCAGGATGTGCGGCGCGCCATCAAGTTTCTGCATCCGCGCGGCGGCCTCGCGGCACGACAAGCAGCAGCACTCGACACTGGCGATAGGCTTGCCCCGCACTTCAAGGCGAGTCTGCCCGCAGGAACATGCGATCTCGGTTTTGTCACCCATGAGTTGGCACCTTCGCCGCTGCCTCAAGCGCCGCAATGTCGATCTTGCCCATCTGCATCATGGCTTCGCTGACGCGCTGCACAATGGTCGCATCCGTGTGAGCCAGAAGGTCCGGCAAACGTTTCGGCACGATCTGCCAAGACACACCGAAGCGATCCACTAACCACCCACACCGTCGGGCTTCACCACCTTTCTCAGTTAACGCGGCCCAAAGTCGGTCGGTTTCCTCCTGATTTTCGGTGAGAACGCTGATCGACGCGGCAGGCGTCAATTCATAGTGCGGCCCTGCCGTCAGGATCATCATCGGCGCGCCCGCAAGCGTGAATTCTACGATCATCGGGTCATCGGGACGACCGCTGTCGCGGACGGCATCAATCTTGCTGTTCGGTAAGAGAGAAACATACTCTTCGGCCGCATCTACACCGCCTTTTTCAAACCAGAAACAGGTTCGCACTTTGGACGCATGATCCATTTTCAAGTCTCCTTAGGTTTAGCGTATTCCTTCTGTGACGCCGTATCAGCGACGTTAAAAATCTGGCGGAAATATCGGATCAAGTGATCAACGCTCTCGCGGGCAAGGTTTGGATCGCCAGCGGCCTTGGCAAGAATAAAACCGCCCTGAAGAACAGCTTGCGTATGACGGGCGAGGCTTTCGGCGGACCAGTCCACATTGATGCAGCGCTGCTCTTGGGCCGCTTGAATATCAGCCTCAAGAGTCGCGGCATGACCAAAGATGCTGTCGGAGCAGGCATCGCGGATCGCTGGGGCGCTGTCATGCACCTCCTGCGTCATGGTTCCGACCAGACAAGTGTATTCGAAGGTCTCGCCGTCGATGATCGCTTTGCGGAAATCAAGATACGCCAAAATCCGGTCCAGCGGATCGTCCGGCTCATGATAGGGTGCGCTAGCAAAAAAGGCACTGGTTGTCTCCGCCCAGTAGTTTGCCGCAGCCACTCCAAGCGAGTCCTTCGTTTTGAAGTGGTGGAAAAATGCGCCCTTCGTCACCCCTGCCGACTGGCACAAATCATCAACAGAAGTCGCTGCGAAACCCTTCTTGCGGATCACATCGCGGGCGGCTTCCAGCAGCCGTGTCCGCGCATCACCGCGCTCAGGGGAGTTTTTGGTCGGTCTTGACATAATTGATATACATACTATACGGTCGGTATGCTGTCAACGAAACAACAAACCCGAATGGAAAGAGGCAATAGGCTACATCGACGGTTTCATTCTCGCGGTTCCGATGGCGAATGAGCGGACCTTCACTGATCACGCAGACAAACTCGACGCCTGATGGATAGGAGCACAACATGAGACCGATCAAAATCCAGACCTTCATGAGCCTCGATGGCGTGATGCAGGCGCCCGGTGGACCGGACGAGGATACATCTGGCGGGTTTACGCTCGGCGGCTGGTCGCAGCCCTATTGGGATGACATGATGGGAGAGGTTATGGGGCGAGCCATGTCGGAGGAGTATGATTTGCTTCTTGGACGCAAGACCTACGACATTTTCGCGGCCCACTGGCCGAATGCAGGCGACGACAATCCCGTCACTCAAAAGTTCAACAAAGCCACCAAATATGTTGCCACCTCGTCATCCGCCGCGCTGGATTGGGAGAACAGTCAGGCGATCACCGACGATGTCGCGAAGGGTGTCGCAGAACTGAAACGAGGTGACGGCCTGCCACTTAGCGTGCAAGGCAGCAGCCAGTTGATCCAGACGCTACTTGAAAACCTACTGGCGGATGAGCTGTTTATCTGGACCTTTCCGGTCGTTCTGGGGTCGGGTAAGCGACTGTTTGGCGGTGGAGCGATACCACAGGGTTTTGAACTGGCGGACACACAAACGTCGACAACCGGAGTGACCATGGCCCGCTACCGAGCAGCTGGAGACGTGAAGGTCGGGTCGTTTGCTCTGAAAGAATAGTGCTTTTGCCGGTTGCGTAGAATGGCCATTGGTGACCGTCTGGTTTCGAAAGCCAGCATTTATAGCGTTGTCGCCAATGTCTGCCCTGCCCGTAGAACAGACATTGATGAATCATGCACGGAATGGGCGCACTGAGCTCAAGTTGCGGACCTCTGTTTCGAGCCGGATACCTGCTCTTAGGGTGCCATTGGGTTGTGAGTATCGCCGGGCTAATCCTGCATCCCATGAGCTGCCCGGACTCGGTCGATAAGTACCTGTGGGCTGCGGTAGGCCATCATATAGCCGCTGTTTTCACCACCGTTAAGGTGGCGCGAGGGATGTGGTTCTGGATGGCCTGCTTGATGTCTTCCAGCGGTATGCAAGGGTCTTCGTCGCCATGTATCTCTCTAGCGGCAATGGGCAGGCCAAGAGGTCGGCCGTCCAGTCTCCGAATGCGTCGTGCAGCGTTCGGCAGTTCTCTTCGATGCCTTGCGCAATTGAGCCTAACAACGCTTCCTCTAGCGCTAAGCTGACGCCCGGCATGTCGACCAGAGAGGCGTCGAAGCAAGTCACCGGACAGCGCTTGATCTCGAGTTGATCCAATGGCGCGATAAGATCGTCGGCCATACCTTGCACAATGTCGCTGCCGTTTGGCAACGGATCGCTGCGCCCATGTCCTTGTCGCCACATGTGAATTGCTAAAATTCCGCCGTTGGCCAACTCCTCTTCGTACCACGCTGGATAGGTGTGACGGCACAAGGTCGACAAGATTATTACCGGCAAACCTGACATGTCGCCAGCCAACGTAACGTCCAGGCTGCGACCACCGGGGCGTATAATATCGAACTGCTTTCTGAACGGGTGGCCTGCGACATCGGCAATCGGAGCCATGTCTTGGAAAAACTGACTGATGGCGAGCGTGTTTCGCATTAACTCGGCCTGACTGTGCGCGCCGGTTTTTTCCATTATTCTCTGAAACTGAGTTCGCACGGTGACGAGCGTGGTACCCCGCGCTTTGGCGATCTCGAGTTGCGCTGACGTCAGACAGTTCACGTGGTTTCGTGTTCATAGCAAATCTGATGTGTTTCGAACGGTAGAAGCGGTTTGGACAGCAACCTGCAATAGCCGCCATTGGATGTCGTTTCGTGGTGCATACATGAGCTGCATATCCCGAACGGACGACTCTTATTTTGCGATAGCATTGCCCCAAGCACCCCCCTCAGAGATGCCAATAGGTTATCCTTCTCGCCTTCCGGGTAATCAGCCAACGCAATGGTTAAAGGATTCTGTGCACTTGCGACGGCATTCCCAGTCTCAGTCAATTCAAAGCTAATCGCGCGCTTATCAAGCTTTGATCGGCGCTCGGTCACGTAGCCCTTTTGGACTAACGACTTGAAAGATTGCGACACGGTCCCGCGTGTAGATCCTAAATATTCGGCCACATGCGAGGGGCTGCGCGAAAACCGATTGGCCCGCCCGAGATAGTCCAGAACAGCGCGTTGGGTCGGGTTCAAATCGCCGCCCCATGCGGTCGCCGCATCAAGGCGCGTGAGGCGATTGATCAGTTCTCGGATTTCTAAGTCTTGCTTCATATCTCAAGTAGTATCGACTCGAAATATTCATTGCAATAGTTTCGACTCGATACTAATAGTGAGTCGATATCATTGAAAGGACATCACATGAAACGCCAATTCATTCCCCTGTTTGCGACGCTCACATTAACAGCCAGTATGGTGTTCGCCGCAGGTGATCATGGCCATGCCGTTAAGCAAGACGGTGCGATCTTGTCAGACGCAGACGCTTCAAAGATTGCAGCGTTCGATATTCTTGGCGCACATGCGCATCGCAACGCCAACACGGTCACCTTCCACATGACGACAAACGGAGTCGCAGGTTCCGATGTACCCACGGCGACAGGGGCTGTGGGGGGCTCTGACGTGTTGTCATATGTCTGGCCGACGTCGCTTGATCCTTCTTCGGTTGGATTCGAAGGTGGGACTGGCATCCTTGCATTGGCCGCGACCAGCCATCCAGATTTTGATGACACGCCGTTATATGACGAAAACCTGGACGGCGATCCATCGAATGACGGTGTTATCTGGCACAGCCATTGGGTTGTTCTATCCCCAACCGAGGCATGCGGTGCTGGTGCATTGGCGGTGCGCGACATCCCCGAAGGCACCACACCGAGGTTACCGGCAACATGGCCAGGCTTTCCGATTTTCTTGGATAGCCCAGGTTTTACCCCGATTTTTGATGGCCCTGAAATAGCAGTCAACGTTGCATTCAACCACGATGTTGACCTGCAAGGTGCTGCATATGATGGCGTCACAGCCGCCCTACGCGTGAACGCCAACATCCATTCACCGCTGCTTTGCGTTGTCGATGTCTTTGACGTAGCATCCGGCGATCTTAGCTTACCCGGTAGGCTCGATTAAGCGCTTCAAGAGCCGTGCATCGTCGCGGCTCACCTCTTCCAAGAAAGGAATATGTTATGTCTGATGTCTGGCTTCCATCCCTGATTACCTCTACCCCACAAGAGGGCTATGAACTCGCCGTCAAGATGTCTCGCGTCGCTGTCAAAATGACGCAACCTGACCCGGAAATTCGCGCCGAGCTGCGAAGCGTATACGAGCATGACGCCAATTCCCTGATCCTCGCGTCATCCGTGGTCGCCACGCATTTTCAAACGATCGCAAAGGCCAACGCCTATTGGAAGGCATCATAGGGGCAAGCCGCTGAACTTAGCGTCTCGCAATGGCTCAACACGGATTACTACCGACATAAAAAGTGCAGTAAACCTTTGTGGTGAATACCGGATCACCCTTCCGGTTGGCGTAGATGCGGATGGCGCCGGTTCCATGCCCAAGACAATGGCGCGATCGCGATTTCGAGCCCAGTTTGCCGATTTTCTGTGTCGCAGCTTAGGCTGGTTTCAGAGAACGGATAGATCATGCGCAGAAGATCCAGCCCTTTGCGGTCGCTCGTCACGGGTCTGCTCCATTGCGGGGCAGATTATTGGAGAGGAAACCTTCTGGTACTCACCAAACGCGTTTCGAGTTGAGGATAGCGGAGTGAGGGGCCGAGCGGTGCAAACGATGAATTCCTTCCCGTTGCAACCGCCCAAAACCTTCCTGTGCTGGCAAAAGTTATTTTCAGATGCGTTGCTGCGTTTATCAGAATCCTGCAGCGGTGGTTGCAAGGGCCTGATTTTCTGCGGCAACTCTCTGTTGAACGGCAGTGCAGGCTTGAAGGTTTCCGGCCACACAGGCGGCGTCGAGTTGTTCGCGTGCTGATATCTCAGCGGGTGATTCACATGCGCTTAGTCCAAGCACAGCTAAAACTAGGTATCTTTTCATTGAGGGTCCTTTCTGATCAATCGAGATGGGATCAGAAGTCGCGCAATCCGTCCCTGACGTCGTCCATCCCATCACGATGAGACAGTGTTTTGCGATAACGTGTGGGGGTCTCGCCGGTGACACGCTTAAAGGCGTTGTAAAACGAGGATCGCGCGTTGAAGCCGACATCGTAGGTAATCGTTAACACGGAGTCGTCGGTTGTAGCGAGACGCGCCTTGGCTTCTGCGATGCGGTAGCCGTTGACGAAATCAAAGAAGTTCTCGCCGACTACCTCATTCAGGGTCTGGGAAATGTAATTTGGAGAAGCCCCGATGTGCCGGGCCAAAACCCATAGCGACAGGTTCGGGTCCCGGTGCAAATGGTCCTTTTCCATAGCAGCACGAAGTTTTCGCGCGATGCGTGTCGATGCCTCCGTGCTGAGGGCGGATTTTTCGTATTTCTCGCCCGTTTGATCTTCGGCGTTTTCGGGTGGGTGTCTGTCGTCGGGGTCGGGCACCAAGGGCGGGCGTTGCCGCAGCCCCCAGAGGGTCATTGTGGCCACCAAGCCAAGACCCGCCAGACCGGCAATGGTCACGACTGCAGGCGGTGTGCGGGGCTGTTCCAAGTCGAAGGCGATCAGCAAAATAAGCGCCTGAGCCACCCAGAAGAGCGCCCCCAAACCGCCAATCACATAAATCCAACGCATTTCGTGCTCTTCGGTACTGGCGTATACATCGCGCAGCAAAAGGCGGTAGCGCATCATGCGGCGTATGATCAAGAACAGGTAGATGGCCATTTGTGGATAGACTGCTAACTCCAAAAGCGCGGCCGCCACTATCAGCCCAGACCACCAGCCGTAGGTTTGCAAGATATCTTCGGTGATGACCTCCGCCCATAGACCCTGTGGCGATAGGATCATGACCAATCCGACCAGCACCGCCAGTGCAGGCAGCACAAAGTGTCGGTAAAGATGCGCGGGACCCTTCTGCGCTGATGACGTCAAGGTAACGACATAGATCCAAAACAGCGGTGCAAGGCACAATGAGCTGGACAACCATAAGATCAGGTCAGCTGGCTGAAGATGCATGTTTTGCGTGGACTGGAATAAGCGATTGAGTACGCCGGGCAGGTTGTTCACGGCGACCGCGGCAAGAAACGCCGCAAAACTGCGGCTCACGCGGGTAAATTCTGCCTGCATGAGACAGAAGACGATACCGAACACCGCAATGGCGATGGTGGCCGTACTGATCATTTCCGCGATGATTAGGTCCATGCCGCAAGCTGCATCAAACCGTGCGAGTAGGCCAGAGGGCCGATGCGGTTAGTGCCCCAAAATCTGTCCGCCCCTGCGGAAACGGACAATGTACATTCCATATTCCTGTCCAACATGAGACCGAACGCGTACTCAACGTCTAAAATGAGGCCGATGTAGGCGAATTGGTTTGCAAACCGGACTTTCCTAGCCCCCACATGCGTCACCTGCCCACTTCACCCGTTTTAGCTGGCGTTTGTAGGCTTAGTGCGTTAGGTCGCGCGCAAACACTCCTTACAAGGTTAGTCTAATGGACCTTCGCAATATTGCGATTATCGCTCACGTTGACCACGGCAAAACGACGCTTGTGGACGAAATGCTCAAGCAATCCGGCTCTTTCCGTGAAAATCAAGCCGTGGCAGAGCGCGCCATGGACAGCAACGATCTGGAACGCGAGCGCGGGATTACGATTCTTGCCAAAGCCACCTCGGTTGAGTGGAAGGGCATTCGTATGAACATCGTCGACACTCCCGGCCACGCCGATTTCGGCGGCGAGGTGGAGCGTATCTTGTCAATGGTGGACGGTGTTGTGCTGCTGGTCGATGCGGCTGAGGGCCCGATGCCCCAAACCAAATTCGTGACCTCCAAGGCGCTGGCCTTGGGTTTGCGTCCGATTGTGGTTTTGAACAAAGTAGACAAAGGCGACGCCGAGCCGGACCGTGCTTTGGACGAATGTTTCGATTTGTTCGCGAACCTTGGTGCGACGGACGATCAACTGGATTTCCCATCCATGTATGCCTCTGGCCGTTCTGGCTGGGCTGATATGGAACTTGACGGGCCACGCAAAGACCTGTCCGCACTGATGGACCTGATTGTTGAGCACGTGCCTGCCCCTGCGCAGGTTGCTGATCGCGGCAAACCATTCAGCATGTTGGCGACTACGTTGGGCGCCGACCCGTTCATTGGTCGCCTTCTGACGGGCCGTGTTGAAACGGGCACCCTGAAAGTTGGCGAAACCGTCAAGGCCCTGTCACTTGATGGCACCAAGGTCGAGCAGTTCCGCGCTACGAAAATTCTGGCAGCACGCGGTTTGACCCAAGAGCCTATTGATGTGGCCGAAGCTGGTGACATTGTTTCGCTGGCCGGTATGACCAAGGCGACTGTGGCTGATACGCTGTGTTCCGTGGACGTGAGCGACGCGCTTCCCGCGCAGCCGATTGATCCGCCGACTATCACTGTGACCTTCGGGATTAATGACAGCCCGTTGGCGGGCAAGGACGGCAAGAAAGTGCAGTCCCGCGTCATTCGTGACCGCTTGATGAAAGAGGCCGAGTCCAACGTCGCCATCAAGATTTCCGACACCCCGGGCGGAGACGCCTTTGAGGTTGCCGGTCGTGGCGAATTGCAGATGGGCGTTTTGATCGAAAACATGCGCCGTGAAGGGTTCGAGCTGTCGATCTCTCGCCCGCAGGTGTTGTTCCAAGAAATTGACGGCGTGCGTCACGAGCCAATCGAAGAAGTCACTGTCGACGTGGATGATGAATATTCCGGCGTGGTGATCGAAAAGCTGACCGGTGTTCGCAAGGGCGAGATGACCGAGATGAAGCCTGCGGGCGCGGGCAAAACCCGCATCATCGCGCATGTGCCGTCGCGTGGTCTGATCGGCTACCATGGCGAATTCCTGACCGACACGCGCGGGACCGGTGTTCTGAACCGTGTGTTCCATGAGTGGGCGCCACACAAGGGTACCATTCCTGGCCGCCGCGCGGGTGTTCTGATCTCGATGGAAAGCGGTGTTTCCGTGGCCTATGCGATCTTCAACCTTGAAGACCGTGGCAAGTTCTTCATCGGCGCGCAGGAGGCTGTGTATCAGGGCATGATTATCGGCGAGCATTCCCGCGAGAACGATCTGGAAGTGAACCCGCTGAAAGGCAAGAAGCTGACCAACGTGCGGGCCTCCGGTACCGACGAAGCGGTGCGCCTGACCACACCTGTGCGCATGTCGCTGGAAGAGGCGATTGCCTATATCGACAATGACGAACTGGTTGAGGTCACCCCGAACGCCATCCGTATGCGCAAGCGTCACCTTGACCCGCACGAGCGCAAACGTGCGTCGCGTGCAGCTTAAGAGCGTTCTAAGATAAACGCCCCGGCAGGTTTGCCGGGGCAGACAAACCGCGTGATCCCTTTGCCAAAATCGGCAAGGTCTTCCGGCTCCATATTCGCGATCAGGGCCCGTAGGGTTACTGGCGCGTAGAAGCGGAAGAACACGCGTTTCCCGTGTTCACCCTCAAGATATGTGAAGCGCCGGAAGTGGCGCCGTAGGGCGCGCAGGCTGGCGGGGCTTTGCACGATGATACCCGCCTCGTCCGCCCAAAACCCGCGTTGGATGCCGTCTTTTTTGAACTTCGAGAACAGCGCCCGCGTTAGCGTCGCATCGGGGGCGAGTTGTACGATATAGGGCGCGCTGTCGGCGAATTCTTCGGCAGCGTCACCGTCATAGAGGCAGGCGAAGGGCAGGCCGGAGGCTTCCAGCCGTTCCGGCAATCCCATAATCAACGCCCCATCCAGCAGCGCGTAGGTTCCAGCGTCGTCGAACAGGAAAGGGGTGAACTCCTCCGGGACAATGTCGTCGGTGCTGCCGTCAAGCGGGGACATCTCTAGCGTTCTGGCCGCAAACGGGCGGGTGCTGTCACAATCCTCTACCCGTGCAAAGTAGTCCGGTCCAAGCGCTGCATTTGTGTCTTCGGTAAGCGTTGTGGCCATTTCACGGGCGGCGGACAGCCCTGCCTTGTTCAGCGGTGTCGCGGTTGCGCCTGTTACGGTCTGGCCAAGGCTTTGACATAAAGCCTCGGCAGCGTTTTGTGCGGGTGTTTGGCTTGGGCCGCTTGCGACGGCCATCCGGTGATAGGTTAGTCCATCTTTCTCGCAATCCAACTGGAAGACGAAAACCGATGCATTCCTCATTTTTGTGCAGGGTCTGGCATGGTGACCAACTTGCCCGCGTCATCGACCATAAAGGCCTGCCCGCCGGGCATTGCCTCGTCGAGGGACAGGAGGAGCGCCCCGTCGGCTAGGCGGTAGATGTCAGTGACAACTGGCGTGACGGAATGGCGGATGAGGGCAAATTCGCCGTGTTCCCCGAACACCGGTTGGTCAATCTCGTGGAGCGCTTCAAACTTGGCTTCCGTGCCGGTCTCGAAATCCACGACGCGGTAGCCGTTGAATGTGTCGGAGAGCACGACCTCCACCCCGTAGCGGCCCCCAGCGGCGGTAGTAAGCCAATTGGTCTCGTCAACCGAGGGCGCGATGAACGTGCCTTCATAGGTGGACAAGATGACCTCTCCACCGTTGCCATACACATCCTGCGCAATCAGCCGTTTGCCGTCGCAAGACAGGTAAGCGGAGTCCGGGAAGACCGTGACGTCTTCCATCTCTAGCTGTTTGGCGGGCGTCAGCGTTTCTGCCTCGGGATCCAGGTTGAACAGTTGCACCATAGTGCCGTCAGCATTGGTGAAGGCCAGCGCTGTGTTCAGGCACTCGGTTGGCTTTTGACCATGCGCGAACAGCAGATCCGGAAGGGTAGTTTTGGCCCCGCTTTGAAAGGCGACCGTCGCCCCCTGTGCGTCTTGGGTCACCGTGCAGGCACCGTCGCAGGCGCTCCATGTTGCATCACCCGCAATGGCGGGGCTTGCCAGTGTGGCGCAAAGGATCAGTGACTTTTTCATCGGCGTGTTCCTGTGTTCAGGCGGTCGGCAATCTCGGTGGTGGTCAGATCTGTGTCAGGCTCCACGACGCAGCTCCACGGCTGGCCTTTGAGCCTGAACTGACCTGCGCGCGCGCCTTCGGTTCCGCCATTATAGTAGACATGACGCCCGCGGTCACCATTTGCACCGTTCCGCTCATTCTCGACATTCGAGTATTTAGAGCTGGTACCGCGGTCGATCTGGGCGTTCATCCGCCGTTCTGCGCCGCCGCCGGGATCGACGCGCCCGTCGCCATTGCGGCCTTGGAAGGCGCGAATGGCGGCGATGGTGGGATCGTTGGGGTCTGCCTCGTTTATGACGCCGTTGGTCGGCCCCGTGTAGTGGCCGGTCCGTGTCAGGACCTCCTGCACCGCGCGCACATCTGGCGCGCTGTTTATCACTGCCGCCGTAGAGGTGCCGCGCGCGCCAACAGGGTTCTGGACGTCCAGATCACCATAGATCGAGTCGGTGCTGGACAACGTGCCGTTCGGGTCGTTCAGGATCAGCCATTCGGACTCGTCGTCATGTTTCACCACCGCGCCAGTGACGATCATCACATGGCCGTCTGTCGCGTAAGTGGAGGTCACAGTCGGCACGCCTTTGCCCAAAAGTTCCGTCAGCCCGTCCGCGTAGGCGCTGGGAATTGTTTCAACGTTGCCGCCTGCGGGGCCGCTGCCAACGGAGTAAGTATTGGGGTGCGAGGCATCGACGAGCGTTCGGACCGCCGCGCGCAGGTTGTCCCAGTTCTGCCAGTGGCGCGGGAAAACGCCTAGCCGGAAGCCGTTGGTGTTGCGGTTATAAGCCTCCATCATGATGTCGTAGCGGGTGATGTCGGCACGCGTTTCAGGTGTCGTGGTGGTGGCGGCTGTGACCTTCTCGATGCCCCAGTACTGGCCCTGCATCTCGCCCGAGGTTGGCATACACAGAATTGCGCCGCGCTGCGCCACGTTGCTGATGGTTTCGGCGGAATCGTTTTGATTTCGGTAGGGCACGACCAGCGAGATCGTGGCCAGCTTGATCGTCACATGCAGGGTGCCTGCGACCACGGATACCTGCGCTGCGCCGTCATAGGTGTCCTCGAAATCCTTGTCGCCGGGGAAGCCGCCATCGCCGGAGCCGAACACGTCCTGCACCTTGGCGATGAAGTTGCGGGCCTGCCCGCCGGTGGCACTGGTGAGCGGCAGGGTCAGGCCGGTGACCTCCAACGTGGCCTCCTCGCTTTTCACCCGAGCGTCGGCGTTCTCATAGATCACCTTTATGGTTGTCGTGCCGTCACAGGTTGAAACCATCCCCATGGCGAGCCCGTTGCTGTTGGTTACGCCGATGCGTGCGCCGTCGCCCTCGACGTAAACGCCTTCGACGGGCACTTCGCCTGCGCGTGTGACAACTGTGACAACGCAAGGGGCGGGGCAGGAGATCGCGGCGCTTTCAACTTCGCCCTCCCCGGTGGCTTGCGCCGTGGCTTGTGCATCTGCGGGATTGGTCATGTGGATGCAGCCTTCAGATCAGCCATGATACTCTTGGCGGTTGGTCGCGGGGCATTGCTGTTCGGGTGCAGCTTCGCAGCGAGCGGTTGATAACGCGGGTCTTGCGCAAAACGACTGCCCAATTGGAGTGCCGCCGTGATCCACAAGATTGTTTCTTCCTGCGGCAGAGCCATGGATTGGGCGAAGGCCTGGGTTTCGCGGATGAAATCCAGCAAATCGGGTTGAGGCACCGCCATCGTGCGATTGGGCCAGATCGTGCAGAGGGCTTCGTATACGGCACGCTCGTCCGGCCACGCGCCAAGGCGCAACACCTCGTCATAGAGGCTTTGCGACGGCCATTCTTCGCAGTCCAGCGCGGTGAGTTCCTGCCAGCGTTCTGCCCATGCGAACAGCATGTCAAAGTTCGATATCCGATGGGCGGTCCCGTCAGGCGCCAGCCAACCCGCCCGCCTGACGGGATGAAGATGCAATGGATTGCGCTCGAAACCGGCGCCGAGATAGACGGTCAGGCCCAGATATTGCAGATGATCGCGTATGCGTTTGATGCCGCGCCGTCGCGCCGTTTGGTAGGTTGCGCGAACAAGTGCCAATTCCGTATCGTTGCCGTGCAACTGGTGATGCAGGGGGAATGTGGTTTTCAGGTAGCCGAGGGCACGCTGTTCATAGTCGGCGACTCGTTCTTGCATGAGGGCTTCCGTGCCGCGCTCAGATAATACTTTAGAAACAAGCATTTATAGTTTCCCAAAATTGGGGAGAAGGTAAATAAAATTTTCCAATTGAGAGTACTCTAGGGCTACGCCGGCGATGCACAAAGCTTTTTCACGGCGATCTGGGGCCTGCCGCTTTTCATGCGCGCCTATCGCGGGCATTATCTGCCGGACCCTAATGGAGACCAGCCGATGTTATTGCGTAGACTTGCCCTGATTCTGATGCTGCCCTTGGCCGCGTGTCTGGACGTCGAATCCGATGTCACCATTGGCGAGGATGAGGTGATCACCGCCGACACAACCATGGTTCTGGGGCGGCAGTTGTTCGATATGATGCAGATGACGGGCGAGCAGGGTGCCGGGCTATGCCCACCCGAGGCAGAGAAGATCGAGACGCCGGAAAGCGTGTCGTGCAAATCCCGAGATACGATGACCATCGACGAGGCGATCGAGCAAGCCGATGCGGCGAAAAAAGAAGACCCGTTTCTTGGCGAGATGGTGTTCGTGCGTTTGGATGACGAGCGGTTGAAGATCAGCCTTCCGCTGGATTTTGAGAATATCGAGGGCAAGCCGGCGGAATTGTCAGCTGACAATCCGATGTTCGGAATGATCACCGGCGGACTTGAGGGCTCGGAGATTGTGATGCGCTTGCGTGCGCTGGAAGTGGAAAGCTCTAACGGGACAATTTCCGAGGACGGGACCGTGGTGGAACTTGTCGTGCCGACGGTGGAGATTCTTCAGCCGTCCGGCACTTTGCCGAAGACCTTTGAGGCGGTTCTGAAATACCGAGATTGCGGGTTGTTCGGCTGCTGATGGAATTTGAGTATTTTTGACCAAATGGAGATAGGGCGTGTCCCTGCGTCTTCAGCGTTGCAGGTCGAGGCAGGTCTTGCGGCGGGCAGGCAGCACGAAGGCCGCGCCTGCTTTATATAGTTTGCTCACGTAGTCCGGATCATCGCTGCGCAGAATGAGCAAGCCGGGGGCGGTGCCGATGATTGCGACATTTGCGGGGATGCGGGTGCCTTTGGGGACCGCCGCCGTGGCGATTGTGCCGGTGAGCATGGCACCAAGTGCCAAGGCGACCCACGCGGCAACGATGGTGCATATGATCAGGATCGGGCGCATCTAGTAGTCATATATGTGCTCCAGCCCGGTCAGCTTCAATGTGGGGGTGAGCGTGTGCAACTGGTCGACTTTCATGGCGACCAGCACGCGGGTTCGTTCGTAAAAGCCAACGCGATTGGTAATGGACAGCACGTTCAGATGGTCACGGAGGACAGGATTTGCGCGGGCGTCGAGGCTGATTAGGATGTCGTCATTGCCCGCGATTTCCACGATGCGGGCCTGACTGTAGTCGAAGAGGAGCTTTTCGACGAGTTTGGTGAAGGTGCGGTAGCGGGGGACTTCGGCGATGATGGTGCCGCCCTCGCTAGAGATCACGGTGATCTCGGGATAGGCCGTCAGATCGTCGGGTGTGACGCCTTGGATGGCAATGCGCATGATTAGCTCGTCCACGCCCACCGCACCTGCGGCCTTGGCGATGAGGCGCGCGTAGGCGGCCTTGGCTTTCCACTCGATGCCCAGTGCGACGCGGCGCTCATAGGATCGGATGCCTTCCGTAGGGGCGGCCATGAGCTTGGCGTACCATGCGTCGAAGTCGTATTTGTACCACGGGATTTCCTGCAGGAAGGTGGCGTAGTCGGCGGCCATCGCCATCTCGACCTTGTCTTGAGGCGAGGTGTCGGAGGTCCAAGAGGCGACGCGCCCGATGGTTTCCTCGTAGGCGGCCTTGAACAGCATCTCCAGCGTGAAGCTGGCACCGATGGTGTAGATCGTCAGCTTGGCGTCGGTGCCTGCCTCGCCCAACTCATCTGCTTTTTCGGTCAACGCGCAAAGCGAGGACCAGAAGCCTGTAACGGCTGTTGTGTAGGGAAAGTTATGCGGGTCGGCGCGTTTCAGCACCTCGGCATAGCCTTCATAGGCGTAGACGATGTGCCATTCGGGGTAGGTCAGGTAGGTCCGCGCCTCGGCCCGCTGCCATGCGGGGTCGGTTATGTATTTCGCCTCGGCTTGCTCCAACGGTGTACCGCGGCACATGGTTTCGGTGTAGGTGATGGGCGTGGCGATCAGCAGGACCAGTGCTAGCAAGGCAAGCCCGAGCCATTTGAGCAGGCGCTTCATTTGCGGCCGAAATAGGCGGCGGCAAGGGCGACGCCACCTAAGAACAGGTGCGGGATGTTGGCGGCGAGCTTGATCGCGAAGCTGGGGTATTCATAGAAGCCGTAGATCAGGATGCCCGCGTCCAGAAAGCCGGAACCTGTGGCGAGGCCGAGCAGGCCGTCGGCGAAATACAACGCGCCGAAATAGGTCAGGAAGATGCGGCTGGCGCGGTGCGAGATCAGCGCGGCGGCCAGCGCCCAGAGGGCAGAGGCCACGTGCAGCAGATCGTCGAACACATCCAGCGCGAAGATGCCGAAGGCGTAGCCTTGGTCGTCGATGATGCCGGGGATCGGCAGGTAGTTCAGCGACGCCGCGATGAGCAGCGAGACGAAGTAGCCGAGTGTGATCAGGCGCAATGTGGTCATCGGGTTAACCCCTTGCCATGTAGGTGTCCCACATCGCGTGGCGGAACAGGTTGGTGGGGTCCATGGCGCGTTTCTTGGCCACGAAGGGGCGCAGGCCGGGATAGGCCTTGATGATCTGGTCTTGGCGCGCATGAAGGCGGTAGGGCAGGTAGTAGCTGCCGCCCAGATCCAGCGTGCGGTCGATGAGTTCCTGCGTCATGCGTTTCATGTCCTCCTCACCGCGATGGGTCTTCTCCTGAGAGAACAGCATCACGCAGGCGATGCGGTCGGCGGGTGCGTAGCTGAGCCAGCTTTCGCCGTCCTGGGCGACATAGCGCAGCGTGATGTTGAGCAGCTCCTGATAGCTTGAGGGGATCACCTCGCGGCAGGCATGTATCCAGCCTGCGAATTTGTCGGGGGCGATGAAATATTCGTGCAGGATGTCGGTGCGGGTGTCGTCGCGGTCATCCAGCGTGATGACCGGCTCGTTCAACAGCGTGTTGCGGGTGACCTCGCCGCCGCCGATCCAAGGCCCAAGGCCGGACTCGAACCACCAGCGACGATGCTTGGCGCTGTCGGAGCCGAGCTGTGCGCGGAAGACCGACCGCGCCGCTTTGGACATAAAGCCCGATCCGGGGGCGGGGGGCAGGTCGCTTTGGTCCTGGGTTGGGCGGTAGGTGATCATCATCGCCCGCTCGAAAAAACGGTCCTTGCTGACATCGAGGCGACCATAGGCCATCTGCACGCCTGTCCCCCCCTTGACGGCTTGCACGAAGCGGGGGCCGAACAGCTCGGCGTCCATCTTCTCAAAGGTCGGTTGCAGGCGGGAGTTGGACACCATCTTGACGGTCATGTCGGTGATCACGCCAAACAGCCCGTAGCCCCCCATTGCGGCGAAGAAGATGTCGGCATTCTCGTCGCGCGAGCAGTTGATATAGGACCCGTCGGCCAGCATCATGCGAAGGCTGGTGACGGTCGACCCCATCCCGGAATAGGGCGTTGGCCAGCCATGGGCGTTGACCGAAAACGTAGCGGCCACGCCAAAGTCGTTGTTGGACTGCATGACGGCGGGGGAGAACCCTTCCGCGTCCAGCTTGGCGATCACGGTGGACCAGCGGGTACCAGCACCGCAGCGATAGGTGAGCGCGGTTTTGTCCATCTCCAGCCAGTCGTGGTCTATGGTGATGGTGGTGCCAGCAACGGCCATGCTTTGCCCGCCCATCGAATGCCGCGCGGCGGAGGCGATGACAGGGCGGCCCGCTTGTTTGGCATCGGTCAGCTCGGCCCTAAGCGCGTCAATTTGCGGGGTCTCAAACCGGTCAGTGAGCGTGAGATGCTTGGCCACCCGCGTCGGCGACAACTCGGACGCGTCATTGAGGACAAGCGGATCATTCGAGACGCCACCAAGCAGACGACCGGACGGGTCGGGCGTGGTGTAATATTTGCGGGTTGCATATGCGCCAGCCAAAGCGCCGGTGCCGAGCAGGAATGCGCGTCTTGTATTGCTCATCTGGTGTCCTCTGCCCCGTCTTTTGTTTCGACCCCGTCGTTGATATTTTCGCGGAGGTTGTAACGGTTAGCGGCAGATTAAGCGGATTCTATCTGTTTGGCAAAAGATGCGTTGCCACCTGCTGGCAAACTAGGAAGCCTTGGCAAGCGCTTCGGCGCGTAGGAAGACGGGGCGGTCCGGTGTGGATTGATCCGGCTGGTAGGCATAGCCGCCGGTGTCGAAGTCGCGGATTTGCTCCGGCTTGGTCAGGCGGTTCTGGATGATGAACCGCGCCATGGCCCCACGGGCCTGCTTGGCAAAGAAGCTGACGATCTTTGGGCCGCCGGGCTTGTCCTCGTAGAATTGCGGGGTGACGACATTCAGCGTCAACGCGTCGGGCTTCACCGCGCCGAAATATTCCTGACTGGCGCAGTTGATCAGCGTATCGGTTTGCACGTCTTTCGCCTGCGCGTTCAGCGCCTCGCTGATGGTGCTGCCCCAGTAGTCATAGAGCGATTTGCCGCGTTTTGTTTTCAGGCGGCTGCCCATTTCCAGCCGGTAGGGCTGGATCGCGTCGAGTGGTTTCAGCAGGCCGTAGAGGCCGGACAGGATGCGCAGCTGGTCTTGGGCGAAGGTGATTTCGTCTTGGTCGAGGCTTTTGGCCTCAAGGCCCGTGTAGGTGTCACCTGCGAAGATATACATCGCGGCTTTGGCGTTCTCGGGTGTGCTGGCGTCGGCGAAATCGCGGAAGCGGTCGCGGTTCAGCGTCGCGAGGTTTTCGGAGATGTCCATCAGCTTGCGCAGATTATTGACGGACAGCTTGCGTGCCACATTGGCCAGCTCGTTCGCCTGTGTCTGGAACTCCGGCAGAGTCGGGGTGACGTCCACGGCGGACATATCCAGTTTCTTGGCGGGCGAAATCACAGTCAGCATAGGCGGTCTCCTTTGGGAGGCAATGTAGTCGGGTTGGCCGTCGCCTCAAGAGGCTTTCAGCACATTCAGGAACGCCTCGCCGAAACGCTCCGCGCGGCGGTCGCCCAGAAGGCGGGCCATGGAGGTGGTGTCGCTTGGTTTGACCTCTGCCACCTTGGCGATCAGGGAGGCGGAGCAGCTGAGGGGTTTGTCGTAGCCCTCGGGGCCGCGTGACAGGTTGGCCTGCGCCTCCAGCAACTGGTCATAAAGCGCGCCGCTGTCGCGGCCTGCCAGCTTGCGGCGGGTCGGGTGCAACTCTGGGGTTGGCGCGCCGTTGATGACTTCGAGGAAGGCTGCGCCGAAGCTTTCCAGCTTCTTGGCGCCGACACCGGAGATGCGGGCGAATTCGTCCAGATCGGCGGGCCGCGTTTCGGCCATTTCGATCAGCGTTTTGTCGTTGAAGATCACATAAGCGGGCGCGCGGGCCGCCTCGGCAAAGGCGCGGCGCTTGGCCTTGAGGGCCGAGAGTAGCGGCGCGTCCTCGTCGGAGACCAGCGTTTTGACGGCAGGGCGGTTCGCGCCCTTCTTAATGGTATCTTTGCGCAGTGTGATCGTCGCCTCGTCGCGCAGGATCGGGCGGGCGGCTTGGGTCATGCGGAAGGCCCCGTGGCGGGACGGGTCGGGGCGGATCAGGTCTCGGCCCATCATCTGGCGAAACACCGCCTGCCAGCCGCGTTTGTCGTATTCGCCGCCGATGCCGAAGGTCGGCAGTTGGTCATGGCCACGGGCCTGCACCTTGTCGGTGGAGTTGCCCAGAAGGATGTCGATCAGGTGCCCCGCGCCGAAATATTCGCCGGTGCGCAGGATGGCGGACAGCGCTTTGCGCACGGCGACCGTGCCGTCGAACGTGTCGGGGGCCTTTTCGCATAGATCGCAGTTGCCGCAGGTGATGTCGGTGTCGCCGAAATATTCCAGCAGAGGTTTGCGGCGGCATTCCAGCGCCTCGGCCAGCCCGAGCAGCGCGTTCAGGCGGGCGTGGTCGGCGGCTTTGCGGTCGTCGGGGGCAAGGCCCTCGTCGATCTGTTGGCGGCGGAAGCGGATGTCGTCGGGACCGTAGAGCGTCAGCGTATCCGCGGGGGTGCCATCGCGACCGGCGCGGCCGATTTCCTGATAGTAGCCCTCGACGGATTTCGGCAGGTCCGCGTGCGCGACCCAGCGGATATCGGGTTTGTCGACGCCCATACCGAACGCGATGGTGGCGACGACGACAAGGCCGTCTTCCTGGGAGAAACGACGCTCCACGTCGCGGCGGTCGTCCTTGTCCATGCCGCCGTGATAATGGCAGGCGGAATGGCCAGCCTCGCGCAGGGCTTGAGCCAGCGTTTCGGTTTTGGCGCGGGTGCCGCAGTAGACGATGCCCGCCTGATCGCGACGCGCATTGGCGAAGTCGAGGATTTGACGGCGGGGACCGTCCTTGACCTCGAACGCGAGGTTCAGGTTGGGGCGGTCGAAGCCTTGCATGAAGGTTTCGGGTTGTACCCCGTCGAACAGGCGGGTGACGATTTCCTCGCGGGTTTCGGCGTCGGCTGTCGCGGTGAAGGCGGCCAGCGGCACGCCAAGGGCGCGGCGCAGTTCGCCGATGCGCAGGTAGTCGGGGCGGAAGTCGTGGCCCCATTGGCTGACGCAATGCGCCTCGTCCACGGCGATCATGGTGCAATTGGCGCGGCTCAGCATGTCTCGGGTGCCAGTTGAGGCAAGGCGTTCTGGCGCGATGTAGAGCAGCTTCAAGGTGCCTGCTTGCAGCGCGTCGAAGACCATGTCGGTCTCTTCTTCCGTGTTGCCGGAGGTGAGAGCACCGGCCTGAACGCCAGCCGCCCGCAAGGCGCGGACCTGATCTCGCATCAGGGCGATCAGCGGTGAAATCACGACAGTCAAACCATCGCGGGCAAGGGCGGGCAGTTGGAAGCACAGCGACTTGCCGCCGCCTGTCGGCATGATGGCGAGCGTGTTCTTTCCTGCGCAAACGGCATCCACAATGTCGCGTTGGCCGGAACGGAAGGCGTCGAATCCGAATATATCGGCCAGCAGCGTTTGCGGGTCTTGCATGGGGGTTTCGCCTGTTTTTGTCATTTGCTCGATTTTGACCGAAACTCCCATATTTTACTTGTGCAAACAATACCCGCGACCACTACATCTAGAAGAAGTTTTTGCGAATGACTTGCAAAAAGACTATCACTACTTACATACTTGCTGCGATGCAGCTAAAGCGTCGCTAATCGATCTTGCAAAAGGAGGTCTTAAGATGACCTTTCTCAAAACCACGACTTTCGCCCTTTTCACCATGGCGAGCGCCTCGACGGCCTTCGCACAGGACGTGACACTACGTTTCCAGCACTTCGTGTCCCCAAAATCGGCGAACCCAACATATTTCATGCAGCCATGGGCGGACAAGATCGAGAAGGACTCGGATGGCCGCATTAAAGTGGAATTGTACCCGTTCATGCAATTGGGTGGCAAAGCCCCGAACCAGTATGACCTGATCCGCGACGGCGCGGTGGATGGCGGCTGGGTGATCCCCGGCTACCAGCCCGGACGCTTCCCCGAGGCGGAGGCCATGGAACTGCCCTTCATGACCACCAAGTCCGGCGAGGCCGCATCGGTGGCCGCGTGGAAATTCACCCAGAAATACCTGATGGACGACTTCAAGGACGTGCACCTGATCGCGGCACACATGCATGGGCCAGGTATCGTGCACAAGAAAGGCCCGTCGATCAAAACGGTCGAGGACTTCAATGGTCTGAAACTGCGCGGCCCGTCGCGCCCTGCAACGCTGTTGCTTGATAAAATGGGTGCCACGCCAATCGGCATGCCGGTTCCGGCGTTCCCCGAGGCGCTGTCCAAAGGCGTTGTGGATGGTGGAGTGATCACGTGGGAAATGTCGCCCTCGCTGAAGCTGGACGAATTGACCGACAGCCACACCGACGTGGCAGGTGATCAGGCGCTGTATAACCTGTATTTCATCTGGGCGATGAACAAGGACAAATACGACAGCCTGCCCGCTGATTTGAAGGCTATAATCGACGCCAACTCTGGCGAGTTCGCATCCGCTTGGGCCGGTCGCGCTCATGACGAGGGTGATGTGGTTGGCAAGCAGGTGATGACAGCTGACGGCAACGAAATCGGCGTTCTGTCCGAGGAAGAAACGGCCCGCATCATGGCGCTTGGCGAAGAAGTCACCGCAGAGTGGATCGTCGAAGCGACTGAGAAGGGTCTCGATGGGGCAGCACTTGTAGAGGATGCCAGAGGCTTTGTCGCCGAAGGCCAGTTATTACCTAAGTAACGAGTACCAGTACCCAGCCGCCCCGAATTTCGGGGCGGCTTTTTCTATGCGGTCTCCAGAAACGTGATGTGGGTGGAGCCGTATTTTTTGCTCTCCAACACCGCGAAACCCTCGGGCGCGGATTGCGGGCTTTCTTCTTCCCAGACGATCAGCGCATCGTCGGCGATCCAGCCTTGCGCCTTGGCATTGGTGAGCGCTGCGGGGCCGAGGGCCTTGCCATAGGGCGGATCAAGGAACACCAGATCGAACGGTTTGTACGGATTGGCAAGCAGGCGCGTGGCGTCCCATGTCAGGGCATTTGTGACCTCGCCCGCGCGCAGTTTGGCGATGTTCTTGCTGAGGATTTTATAGCCCGCGCGGCCCTTCTCGATAAAGCAAACCTGACTAGCCCCACGTGACAGCGCTTCCAACCCAAGCGCGCCGGTGCCTGCGAACAGGTCCAGCACCCGTGCGCCGTCTACGGGGTCACCATAGCGCCCGCCCGCCAGCACGTTAAACAGGCTTTCGCGGATGCGGTCGGTGGTGGGGCGCAGGTGGCCCGCCTCATCGCCTTTGCCAACGGGCGTGAGGGCGACGGAGCGGTGGATGCCGCCGATGATCCTCACTTGAGCAGCGCTTTCATGTCGGTGTCGGGGTCACTGATCTCAACAGCCGAGGGGCTTTTGCCCGCCTCGATCAACCTCTTGCCGATCATGTAGCTGCGCGGGTCGTTCATCGCGTCGACGGCGAGCAGCTTATCGCCTTTGTAGTACCAGTAGGACACCGTGTCGCCGATATGGCGCACGGCGATCTTGTCGTAGCCGGTGTTCAGCCCCGCAATCTGCAACTTGACGTCGTATTGGTCGGACCAGAACCACGGCATCGGAGCGTACTCCTTGCCCGCGCCCATGATGTTCTCGGCTACCAGTTCTGCTTGGTCGATGGCGTTTTGCACCGACTCCAGCCGAATGCGCCCGCCCTGCCACGGGAAGGAGGCGCAGTCGCCAGCGGCCCAGATGTTCGGATCGGAGGTGCGGCCGTGGGTATCCGTTTCGATGCCGTTGTTGATGGTCAGCCCAGCGTCTGCCGCCAGTGCGTCACCCGGCGTGATGCCGACACCAACAATCACCAAGTCGACGTCGATATGGCTGCCATCGGTCAGCTTTGCACCGCTGACATGGGACTCGCCCAGCAAGCGGTCTAGCCCGACACCTTCGCGGACATCGACGCTATGTGCTTCGTGCAGTTTGCGGAAGTAGCCGGAGGTTTCGGGGGCCGCGACCCGTTGCAGGATGCGGTCGGCCATTTCGATCACGGTGACTTGCAGCCCCATCTTGGATGCGACGGCAGCCGCTTCCAGTCCGATATATCCGCCACCGACGATCAAGGCGCGTTTGCCGGGGGCCATATCAGCCCCCATGACGTCCACATCATCAAGGCTGCGCACTACATGCACACCGTTCAACGCGCCGCCGATGCTGGCGGGCAGGTGGCGCGGGTTGGAGCCGGTGGTCAGTGCAAGTTGGTCATATGGCAGCGTTTCGCCTGCGACGGTGACTGTCTTCGCCGCCGGGTCGATGGCCGTCACGGGGGCGCCAAGGCGCAGGGTGATGTTTTGGTCCACGTAGAACTGTTCGGGGCGTAGGAACAGGCGTTCCTTCTCCATCTCACCTAGCAGGTATGCCTTAGACAGCGGCGGGCGTTGGTAGGGCGGCACGACCTCGGACCCGATCAGCGTGATGTCCCCGTCAAAGCCTGAATTGCGCAGCTTGGCGGTCAATGAAGACCCGGCCTGCCCCGCGCCGATCACAACAATATGGCTCATGCAGAGTGCCTTTCTCTGGTCTAGCGTTCGCTGCGAACCTATATGTAAGGGGAGCCAAAACTCAATCAGGGAAAACGACATGGCCATTTCCACAGGCGACACACTGCCCGACGTAAATCTTATTCGACTAGGCGCCGAGGGGCCGGAAGCGGTTTCCTTGTCCAGCCTGACCAAAGGCCGCAAGGTTGTGATCTTTGCTGTGCCGGGGGCCTATACCCCGACCTGCCATTCCGCCCATGTTCCAAGTTTCATCCGCACCAAGGGCGATTTCGATGCCAAGGGCGTGGACGAGATCGTTTGCGTATCGGTCAACGACCCGTTCGTGATGAAGGCATGGGGCGAGGCCACAGGTGCATCCGAGGCTGGCATTAGCATGTTGTCCGACGCAGGCTCCGAGTTCACCAAAGCGATTGGCATGGACTTCGACGCGCCACCCGCCGGGCTGATTGCCCGCTCCAAGCGCTACGCGATGTATGCCGAGGACGGGGTGGTGAAAGTCCTGCAAGCCGAGGAAAGCCCCGGTGTGTGCGAAGTCTCCGGCGGCGAGGCGCTGCTCGACAGTTTGTAAAAGACGAAGGCCCCGCCGGAATGGTGGGGCCTTTTCCAAGTGTTAGAACTTGTGTCTGCGCGGGCAGTAACGGCTCGAGAGACGGTTGGGAGCCCACAATGGAGGGCCATATTTTTATATCTAGGTGTCTGCATTGCGCCGAATAGATTACTAACAGATAACATGGGTTATACGCTAAAATTTGTCACAGAATTACCTGATCCCTTGGGGTTTGAAGCCCTGATGCGGGAATATTATCAGGTCATGATCGACAAGTTAGTAAACGCAGGGGGGCCGCTCCACTCTGCTACTGAGTTGGCTGCCGACACGATGGCGCATATGGACGACCTGACACCACCAAATGGGCGCTCGCTGTTGGCAACGCTGGATGACGGAACACTAGTTGGCTGCGGTGTTATTCGAAAAATTCGTCCTGATGCAGCCGAGTTTAAGCGTATGTATGTTCGACGTGACGCGCAGGGCTTGGGATTGGGGCGGCAGCTCTTTGAGATGAGAATTGCAGAAGCGCGAAATATGGGCTGCAAACTTATTTATGCAGATACGATAACGGGCAATACTGCGATGCTGTCCATGTATGAAAAATACGGATTTAGGTATATTCCGCGTTATTCCGAGAACGCAAATCCTCCAGAATTGGACCCGTATCTCGTCTACCTTGAACACCAAATTCTTTAGATATTGCCGTATTGGTAGGGTGTTTTGCATTTAGCTCTCTCGCAATCGGTCCATTTTTCGCGCCAGTATCACATCCAACTCTGACAAACCGTCTACGTCATGAGTGATCAATGTGACCTCCACTTTGTTATAGACATTGGACCATTCAGGGTGGTGGTTCAGCTTTTCCGCATGAATGGCGGCGCGGGTCATGAAGCCGAAAGCGTCGATGAAATTCTTGAACTTGTAGGTTTTGACTATGGCGTCGCGGTCGGGATGGGTTTCCCACCCGTTTTGCAACAGTTCCTGAAGGTCGGTTTTGCGAGCGTCGTCACTGAGGGCGTCGGTCATGGGTCCACCTTTTGGTCAGATTTCTTGAACGGGCCGTATTCGGTCATGATCTCGATATCCTCGTCGATGGCCGCGCGTTCTGCATCAAGGAACTGCTGCACCGCGTCGCGGAAGCCTTCGTCGGCAATCCAGTGCAGCGAATGGGTGGCGACCGGCAAATACCCCCGTGCCAGCTTGTGCGCGCCTTGTGCCCCCGCCTCGACACGGGTCAGCCCATGGGTGATCGCCCAGTCGATGGCTTGGTAATAGCACAGCTCGAAATGCAGGCAGGGGTGGTCCTCGATGCAGCCCCAATAGCGGCCGTAAAGCGTGTTGCGCCCGATGAAGTTCAGCGCGCCCGCGATGTACTGCCCGTCACGCTCCGCCAGTAGCAACATCATGTCGTCGCGCAGGGTTTCCTGTGCCTCGTCGAAGAACGCGCGGGTGAGGTAGGGCGTCCCCCATTTGCGCGCACCGGTGTCTTGGTAGAACAACCAGAAGGCGTCCCAGTGTTCAGGCCGGATCTGGTCGCCGGTTAGCGCGTGGATGCTGCCGCCAAACTTCGCCGCTTGCGCGCGTTCGCGGCGGATGTTTTTGCGTTTGCGCGCCGACAGCGAGGCAAGGAAATCGTCGAAACTGGCGTACCCGCTCGACACCCAGTGGAACTGCTGGCTGAGCCTTGGCATCAGGCCCATCTGCGTGCCTGCTTCGGCCTCACCCTCGGTGCAAAACGTAATGTGCAGGGACGAGACGTGGTTTTGTGACGCCAGTTGCACAGCACCTTGCACCAGCGCAGATTGCGCCACCGCTTCGTGTTCGGGCTTCACCAAAAGCCTGCGGCCTGTGGCGGGAGTATGCGGTACGGCCATTTGCAGCTTGGGGTAGTAGTTTCCGCCCGCGCGCTCGAAGGCATGCGCCCAGTTGTGGTCGAAGATGTATTCGCCCTGCGAGTGGTTTTTGGCATATAGCGGCGCTGCGCCGATCAACGTGCCGTTCTGGCGGGCGAGCAGGTATTGCGGTTGCCAACCGGTGCCAGCGCCAACGGACCCAGAGCGTTCCAAAGCCAGCAGAAACCTGTGCGTGGTGAAGGGGTCGACAGGGCGACCATCTGCGGCCTCTGGGCAAGCACAGGCGTCCCAATCGGCGGCATCAATCTGCGCGAGGCTCCCGATCACGCTGATCTCTACCTGCGTCTCCGCCTTATCATCGGTCCCGTCATGCATGACTGAAAGATGGGCCTTCAAGATGTGGGGTCAAGCGGGGATAAACCCCTCGAAGGTGATGTTTTGCGCGATTTTCAAAGCCTCGTCCGCCTGCGCCTGGCTTTTGATCGTCCAGCACAGGATTTGTGCGCCCTTGGCCTTCAGCTCTGCCACACGGGGGCGGCCAAGATCGGCGGCCTCATGCGAGATGAACGAGGCCGTGCTCCGCTCGTAGTCAGGAATGTCGCGCAAGCGGTCGCACACCTCGGTTGATAGGGGCGCCCAGTCGGACGGCTTGTAGGCGCTGGTGACCAGTCCGCGGGGGCGGTTGGGGCAGAGTTCCGACATCATTCTTGTCGAATGCGGGTTGAACGACATCACCGCGGCGTCGCCACGGTAGCCGCCTAGCGCATCGGCAACGGCGCGTTCCAACGGGCCGACATTCGGGCCCATCGCGCCGTCTTGGTCTTTCAACTCAATGAGCAGCGGGACGCGCCCGCCGACAAGGTCCAGCACGGCGGGCAGGTCGAAGATCGTGTCGTCGCTATCGCTGAGCGTCATACCCCGTATGGTCTCGGCGGTGCGGGTCTGGATCGGGCCACCCTCGCCGGTCAGACGCGCCATGTCGTAGTCATGGAACACCATGGATTGCCCATCGAAAGACAGTTGCACGTCCAGCTCGATCCCGTAGCCTGCGCCGATGGCCGCCTTGAAGGCAGGCATAGAGTTTTCGATCACGCCCTTGGAGCGGTCGTGCAATCCCCGATGCGTGATCGGTCCCGCAAAGAACGCGGCGGGCAGGGTCATGGTTTGATCTGGAAAATGCCTTCGATCTCGACGGCGACGTTGAAGGGCAACGCACCAGCACTCACGGCGGAGCGGGCGTGTTTTCCAGCGTCACCCAGTGCTTCGACAAGGAAATCCGACGCGCCGTTTATAACCTTCGGCTGCTCGGTGAAATCGGGTGTGGAGTTCACAAATCCGGTCAACTTCACAACGCGCACAAGGCGGCTCAGGTCACCACCGCAAGCGGCTTTCAGTTGCGCCAGAAGCGAGATTGCGCAGGTGCGGGCGGCTGCGGCCCCTTGCTGGACGGTCAGGTCTGCACCGATTTTTCCGGTGATGAACCCGTCGTCGTTCTGGCTGATCTGGCCGGAGATATACACCGTGTCGCCAACGATAACGCTCGGCACATAATTGGCGGCGGGCGCAGGGGCGTCGGGCAGGGTGACGCCAAGTTCGGCAAGGCGGGTTTCGTGATGTGACATGGTGATCTCCGTTCAGGTCTCGCGGAAGGCGCGATTGAAGTAATCGGTAAAAGGTTTCAGCAGATATGTCATCGGTGATCTGTCGGCGGTGCGGATGAAACCGTCCACCGGCATCCCCGGTACAAGGTCCACATCGCCCAAGCGGTCGATCTCGCCTTCTTTCAAAGTCATCTCGACACGGTAGAAGCTGCGGCCCGTTGCCTCGTCGCGGAATGCGTCGCCAGAGATGGACGAGACGGTGCCGAACACCTCCGGCGTGGTGCGGGCGTCAAAGGTGGCAAAGCGCAGGGTGACGTCTTGACCCAGATAGACCTCGTCTACATGGATCGGCTCTATTTCACCGGTAATCACCATCGGGCGGTCTTGCGGTACGATAAACATCAGCGCTTCGGCGGGTTGAATTACCGCGCGTTCGGCAAAAACCGTAAGGCCGAAAATCAACCCTGAAACCGGTGCGGTAATATCAAGGCGAGACAGGCGTTCTTGCAGCGAAAGGCGTTGTTCGCGCAACTCAAATTCGCGGTATTGCAGGTCGCGTAGCTGGGTGATCGCCTCTTCCTTGCGCAGGGTGGCTAAGCGCAGGATTTCAAGGTCGATCTCGGTGATCCGGCCCTCGTTTTCAGCGACGGAGGCAGTCAATTCCCCTACCGTCCCACGCAGGCGCGCATCTTCACGGCGCAATGCCAAAACACGGCTGGATTGCGCCAAACCTTTGTCGAGCAGACCCTGTTGGGCCAACAATTCCTCTTGCAGCAGGCTGAGTTGCGTTTCCAACGCCTGTTGCTGGGCTCGTACCCCGTCCACCTGATTTGTGATCTGTGCTTTGCGCTTTTCGAGTTGTTCGATTGATTGATTGGCAGAGTCCACGCGGGTTTCAAATAACCGTTGCTGGCCGTCTACAAGCTCCGTGAGTTGTGGGCGGGACTGCACGGCCTGAAGCAACAGTGGGTCAAAGGTGATTTCGCGTGTCCCGTCGCGTTCGGCTTTCAGTCTGCCATTGCGCGCGAGGATCTCGAACAGCTGCCCTTCAACGATCAGCATTTCAGACCGCAGGCGGGTGTCGTCCAGCTTAACCAACAGGTCACCCTTCTTTACGCGATCCCCTTCACGCACGGGAACTGCAGCGACCACGCCGCCATCGGGGTGTTGCAGCACCTGACGGTTCTGGTCGACCTCGATGCGCCCCGGTGCGATGATTGCGCCTGCGATGTTGGCTTCAACGGCCCACAGGCCAAAGCCGCCGAGCAGCACCACCAAGGCAGCCAGACCGATGCTTACGGGCAGGCGGGCGGACCATGTCTTTGCGTCGGTCATGTTACGCCTCCCGGTCCGGATTTCTCGGCAATGGTTTTGTGGTTGGCCACGGTGCCTTTCAGAACTTCGTCGCGGGGGCCGAAGGCACGGCGTTGGCCTTGTTCCAGAACCATCAACAGCTCGCACTCGACGATGGCAGAGGGGCGGTGCGCCATGATGATAACCGAACCACCGTCGGCCTTCATCGCACGAATGGCGGTATTCAATGCGACGGAGCCGTCATTGTCGAGGTTTGAGTTCGGCTCGTCCAAAACCAGCAAAACCGGTTCGCCATACAAGGCGCGTGCTAGCCCGATGCGCTGCAATTCGCCGCCGGACATCCGACCCCGCGTGGCGGAGATATGCGTGTCATAGCCTTGCGGCTGGCGCAGGATCATCTCATGCGCATCCGCCTTTTGGGCGGCTTTGATGATGGCCTTCGGGTCGGCGTTTTGCTGAAGCCGCGCGATGTTCTCGCCAATTGTACCGTCGAACAACGTCACCTTTTGCGGCAGATAGCCGATATGGCTTCCCAATGTGTCGGGGTCGTATTGATCCAGCGCAGCACCACCAAGACGTATCTTGCCACCAGCGGTCGGCCAAATGCCGGTGAGCGCTTTGGCCAATGTGGACTTGCCCGCGCCGGATTGCCCGATCACACCCATGGCTTGTCCGGGCGGCAGGTCGAAGGAAACCATCCGCAGCGTGGCCTGTTTCTCACCGGGCGGGATAACGGTGATCTGCTCGCCGCTTAGATGTGCTTCCGGGCGTGGCAGGGGTGTGCGGTCTGGCAAAATGGCGACCTCGGACAATAGCGCTTTGAGGCTTTCCCAACCCATCAGCGCGCGTTGCACCAATGCCCATTGGCCGATGGCCATTTCAATTGGGGCAAGTGCGCGGCCCAGCAGGATAGAGCCCGCGATCATTGCGCCTGCGGTCATTTCGTTTTGCAGCACCAGATAGGCCCCAAGGCCCAGCATCGCCGATTGCAAAAACAGCCGAAGCGTCTTGGTTGTGGCTGTGACGGCGCCACCGCGGTCGGCTTTCAGTATGGATTTTTGCAGCGACTCGGAGCGGAGTACCTGCCAACGGTCAAAACTAGCCTCGCGCATGCCAAGGCCGGCGATGACTTCGGTCTCTTCCATAATCTCGTCGGACAGGCGATTTGCCTGAAGGCTGGATATTCCGGCTTCCAGTTGCGGCTGACGCGTCATGCGTTGGTTTATCAGGGTCAAGATGACCAGCAACGTGCCTCCAGCGACGGCCAGATAGCCCAGCCAGGGGTGGAAAATGAAGATGGCGGCAACGAAAACGGGGGTCCAAGGCATGTCGAACAACGCCAGAAGCGCGGGGGAGGACAGCAGGGTTTGCACCGATTCCAAATCGCGCAAGCCGGTGTTGTTGTCGCCGGATTGCGGGGCAAGGTTGGATTTACGCTGCATCGCCGAAAAGACGCGGCGGTCCAGCTTATCCTGAAACCGCGCCCCGATCCGTGACAGGATGCGGCCACGGGCGTAGTCCAGCAGGCCCATCATGGCATAGAGGAACACGACCAAGATCGACAGGGCGACCAGCGTTTCCTCGGATCGTGACCCAAGAACCCTGTCGTAGACTTGAAGCATGTAAAGCGGGCCGGTCAGCATCAACAGGTTCACAAAGATACTGAAGACAAATGCGGCAATAAACAGCGGGCGGCTTTCGCGGCGCGCGGCAATTAGTTCGGCTCGGCCAAGGTGGTTGTGCTCTCTTCTCATGCGAAAGTTCTAACCCTATTTTACATGCATCGCGCCAGTGCGTTGTGATATCGACATTCGATTGTGCCTTTCAATCCTCTATTGTTATAAAGAGTGCTAGGCCGTGGCTTGAATATCTGGAACTTTGCAACATCGTCTCATATAGCGCCACACTTGGACTTTAGACGACCCGGATGGGGGCAAATGAATAAAATGGTATATGTTTTGTCGAAGCGGATTTGCGCCGTGCTTGTGGCCGTTGTGGTTGCCGGGTGCACCGCTGCCCCCATTGGTGTTGGGATTAACGATCCTATCGAAGATCAGAACCGCGACACCCATGCCGCCAATCTTTCGATTGATAGGGCGTTGGTGCGTCCTGCATCAAATGGCTATGGCTCATTCGTGCCGTCACCTGTGCGCACGGGCGTGTCGAATTTCGCGTCCAACCTGAATCTGCCGGGGCAAGTACTCAACAACCTGCTGCAATTTCGCATCGAGAATGCAGGCCACAACACGTTCCGTTTCCTTATGAACACGACGTTCGGGTTTGGTGGTCTGCTCGACGTGGCCACGGAAGCAGGCTTGGAAAATCGTCGTACCGACTTTGGCGAGACGTTGCATGTCTGGGGGGCGCCTGAAGGCGCGTATCTGGAACTTCCACTCGTCGGGCCATCGACCGAGCGCCATGCTGCAGGTCGGGTCGTGGATATTTTGATGAACCCGCTTAATTTTGCCGTAGACGGCCCGCTAAGAAGTGCCGGGACCGGTGCCAGCGTGGCCGCACGGTTTGGTGATCGCTACCGCTATTCAGATTTGGTAGACTCGGTTCTATATGAAAGCGAAGACGGCTACGCGCAGGCGCGGCTTCTTTATCTGCAAAACCGGCGCTTCAAGCTCTCGGGCGGGGCGCAGCCGGACTATATTGACCCCTATGAGGACGTCTATGGTAATGAATAATCTCTTTTCACGTCGTACATTCGTCGCAAGCCTTGCTGCGCTGACACTGCCGCTTCCGGCCTTTGCGTTGTCCGGCTCTGCCGCCGAAAAGCTTGTCGAGAGCGCAGTTGGCGACATCAACAAGATCATCGCTTCGGGCAAGTCCGAGAATGCGATGCTGCGTGATTTCCAGCGCGTGTTCGAGCGGTATGCCGACGTGAATATCATTGCCCTGACGACGCTTGGGCCTGCACGCCGTAGTGCCAGCAAGGCTGAGGTTTCGGCGTTTGTGTCCGCCTTCAAAGGTTACTTCACTCGCAAATATGGCAAGCGTTTCAACGAGTTCGTCGGTGGTCAAATCATCGTCGAAGGCTCTCGCGCGTCGAAAAGCAACGTGGAGGTCAAGTCCACCGCCAAGTTGCGTGGTTCTGCGCCGTTCAAGGTGACTTGGCTTGTGTCGGACAAATCCGGCAAGCCGAAGATCTTCAATATCATCATCGAGGGCGTGAATACGCTGACCTCGGAGCGGGCCGAAATCGGTGCCATGCTCGACAAGCGGCGCGGCGACATCGGCGCGCTGACCGCCGACCTCAAAAAGCTGGGTTAATTCCCGCCTAACAGTTTCCCGAGCAGATTGCCCACATCGCGGATGATCTGCTCGGTGACGTTTTCCAAATTTTGGTTGCCTTGCGTGTTGCCACGCCTGCTTTGCGCCACACGGGGCTGCTGGACGGGTTCTGGCCGCGTCACGCGCGGTGGATTTGCCGGCCGGATCATGGGCAGCGGTTCCGCCGGAAGGCCGTCCGTTACACGCACCATGGTCTCTTTCCAAATGTCCGCCGGCAATCCTCCGCCGGTCACGTCGTTTAGCGGGGTATTGTCATCATACCCCATCCAGACGCCCACGACATACTGAGCGGTGAAACCGATGAACCAAGCATCCTTCGCGGCACTTGTGGTGCCGGTTTTGCCCGCGACTTCGCGGTCGCCCAGCTTCGCACGCCGTCCCGTGCCGTCATTGACGACGCGGTACATCATGTAGGTGAGCTGTTGCGCGGCACTTTCGGTGATAACCCGCTCGCCGTAGCCGCCGCCTTGGCCGAACAGCGCGTCCTGGTCGCCTTTCAGGCGTAGTTCGCGAATGCCGTAAGGTGATACTGCACGCCCGCCGTTCAGGATGCCTGCGTAGGCCCCTGTCATCTCCAACAGTGTGCTTTCAGACGCGCCAAGCGCCAGCGCGGGGCCGGCGGCCAGTTCATTGTCGATGCCGAATCTTTCGGCCACATCGCGCACGTTGTCACGGCCCACGGCTTCGGACACTTTCACGGCTACGGTGTTTATGGACTGCGCCAGCGCATCGGTCAGCGTCATTTCGCCTTTGAAGTTGCGTGTATAGTTCTTCGGCGTGTAGGGGCCCGAGCCGGGGACGTTGATAGTGAAGGGTTCATCCACCACAATGCTGTCATACTGGAAGCCCAAATCCATCGCGGCGGCATAGACGAACGGCTTGAAGGCCGATCCGGTTTGCCGCTTGGCCTGCACTGCGCGGTTGAACGCGCCAGAGACCTTCGCTTGACGCCCGCCCACCATCGCGCGCACCGCGCCATCGGCAGACATGACCACAATCGCGGCCTGCGCTTCGGAGCCTTCGCGCACTTTTTCCTCGAAGATGTAATCCAGCGCGTCTTCCGCGGCCTTTTGCAGGCGCGTGTCGAAGGTGGAGCGGATCATCACGTCTTCGGTCGTATCGTTCGCCAGAAAGTCCGGCGCGGTGTCCATCACCCAATCTACGAAATAGCCACCGGCCCGCGCTTGCGCGGCTTTGGACAGGGTCGCAGGGGCGGCGTTCGCGGCTGCTTCGTCGGAAGACGAGATATAACCCTGCTCTCGCATCAGCTTCAGGACCGTCGCCGCGCGATCTTGGGCGCGTTGCAGGTTGTTTGTCGGCGCATAGGTCGACGGGGCCTTCAACAAGCCCGCCAGCATTGCAGATTCCGGGATGCTGACTTTGGCGGCGTGTTTGCCGAAATAGATTTGCGATGCGGCCTCGAACCCACGCGCGCCGCCGCCCAAATAGGCGCGGTTCAGATAGATCGACAGGATGTCGTTCTTCGAATACTTGGCCTCCATCGCCAGCGCGTAGAGCGCTTCCTTGCCTTTGCGGGCCAATGTGGTGCGGCGGCAGTCGGCTTCGTATTCTGTTTCGTTCTTCCATTTGGTGGGGTCAAACTTCACACCAAGGCACAGCAGCTTGGCCGTTTGTTGCGTCAGGGTCGAGCCGCCGTTGCCTTTCCACGGTTTGCGCCCCTCGCGCATGTTGATGCGCATCGCCGATGCGATACCACGCGGCGAGATGCCCAGATGCCAGTAGAACCGCTTGTCCTCGGTCGCGACCACGGCGTTTTTCAACGCAGGCGCCACGGATTCCGCGCGGACCGCACCGCCGAAATTGTCACCCCGCCATGCGAAAACCACGTTCTCGCGGTCCAGAACCGTGACCGAGCCACGGGTCCGCCCGTCCAGCAATTCCTCAACCGGAGGGAGTTGCGCATAGGTATAGGCCACGGCAGCGGCCAGCAGGATCGCGGCGACGGCGGTGATCCGCCATGTCAGCCGCCAGATCAGCCGGAAGGTCCAGACAAACGGGAACAGAATCCACCCGATAACGCCACGCTTGCGCGGCGCGGCCTTGCGCTTGGTCACGCGGGGTTTCGGCTTGGCCTTTGGCTTCGGTTTCGCCTTAGCGGCTTTGCTATAGCGTTTTTCGGCCACCAAAGGGGGCTTCTTTCTTCCAGAATTGCTCATGTACCTGCGCTTCAAAGCTGCTTTTTGTTGGGATCAATATAGGGCGGCTTGGGACAGATGTGGAGGGGAAGTCTGTGCAGGCTTCGTCTCAATTTCGCTTAATTAGCGTGCAGCGGCTAAAATTTGTGCAAGAATTCATGCCGCAGAGCAGCATTTTCTCCAAAATCAGGGTCCACAGCATTGCTGCGGTCACGTGCAGCGACTGTCTTTAACCCAGACGCGCCCCGGCAATCGGGGCAAATTTGAAGGGGAAGACAGTGAAACTGATCATTGCAGCAATCAAGCCGTTCAAGCTGGAGGAGGTCCGCGAGGCGCTGACCGCCATCGGCGTGCGCGGGATGATGGTGACCGAGATCAAGGGCTTTGGCTCTCAGTCAGGTCACACGGAAATCTACCGCGGCGCGGAATACGCCGTGAACTTTGTGCCGAAGGTAAAGCTGGAGATCGCGGTGACCGCTGCCATGGCCGACCAAGTGGTCGAGACCATCGCATCCACCGCGCGCACGGACAAAATCGGGGATGGCAAAATCCTTGTGCTCGACGTGACGCAAGCCGTCCGCGTGCGCACCGGTGAAACAAATGAAGATGCGCTTTAGGGCGCCGCAAGGGGATAAGACATATGAAACTCACTAGAACACTGCCCGTTGTTGTCGCGCTTATCGCGCAGCCGACCATGGGGCTGGCGCAAGATGCGGACGCGCTTCCGACCTTCGCCGAAATCGGCTTCATCCTGAACACGTTTATGTTCCTCGTGGCGGGCTTCCTTGTCTTCTTTATGGCGGCGGGTTTTGCCATGTTGGAAGCGGGGCTGGTCCGCTCGAAGAACGTGACCATGCAGTTGACCAAGAACATCGCGCTCTTCGCGCTGTCGGCGATTGCGTATTACCTTGTCGGTTACAACCTGATGTATCCGGGGGATGGCTGGAGCATGGACGGTCTCCTTGGCGCATTTTCCACGACATCCCTTGAGAATGTTGGCCTTGAGGGTTCCGAACCTGATCTGACCTACGCCTCTGTTGGTTCCGACTTTTTCTTCCAGCTGATGTTCTGCGCCGCCACCGCGTCGATCGTGTCCGGTGCGTTGGCCGAGCGGATCAAGCTGTGGCCCTTCTTGGCCTTCGTGGTTGTGCTGACTGCGTTTATCTACCCGATCCAGGCCTCTTGGAAATGGGGCGGCGGCTTTCTTGACGGGATGGGTTTCCAGGATTTTGCGGGGTCCACTGTTGTGCACTCGGTCGGGGGCTGGGCGGCTTTGGCTGGCGCGTTGATCCTTGGTCCACGCATCGGCAAATACAAAGACGGCCGAACGGTTCCGTTCATGGGGTCCAACCTGCCGCTGGCAACGTTGGGGACGTTCATCCTGTGGATGGGTTGGTTCGGCTTCAACGGTGGCTCTCAGCTGTACATGAACACCGCTGGTAACGTGGCAGACATCAGCCGCATCTTCGCCAATACCAACACGGCGGCGGCCGGTGGGGCTGTGGCTGCGCTGATCCTGACCCAACTGCTTTACAAGAAGGTCGACTTGACCATGGTGCTGAACGGCTCACTCGCCGGTCTGGTTTCCATCACTGCGGAGCCGCTGACCCCATCGCTGGGTGCCGCGACTTTGATCGGCGCGGTGGGCGGCATCATCGTGGTCTTTGCGGTGCCTTTCCTCGACAAGCTGAAAATCGACGACGTGGTCGGCGCGATACCTGTTCACTTGATGGCGGGTATCTGGGGCACCATCGCAGTGACTTTCACCAACGGCGACGCAAGCCTTGGCACGCAGCTTTACGCGATTGCCGTGGTTGGCGTGTTCGTCTTCACGGTGTCCAGCGTGATCTGGTTCATCTTGAAGTCGACCACGGGTATCCGCGTCTCCGAGGAGGACGAGGTCATGGGCCTCGACATGGCAGAGCTGGGTATGGAGGCGTACCCAGAGTTCAAAAACTAGGCGCTAACCTCTACGCAAAGAAAAAGGGCGCGGCCAACCGGCTGCGCCCTTATCTATTCGATTAAGTGATCAGCTTAGATAGTCTCTTTGATCCAGCCGTCAAAAGCGGATTTCGGAGCAGCGCCGACTTTGTTCGAGACGACTTCGCCGTCCTTGAACATGAACAATGCTGGAATGGAGCGGACGCCGACCGCTGCAGCAGCATTGGGGTTTTCGTCGATATTCACTTTGACGATTTTGACTTTGCCTTCGTACTCAGAAGATAGCTCTTCCAAAGCTGGTCCGATTTGTTTGCAAGGACCGCACCATTCGGCCCAGAAGTCGACCATGACAGGAATGTCAGAGTTGCGGACTTCGGCATCAAAAGTTGCATCGGTTACTGCGACGGTGGCCATGTGATTAGCCCTCCAAAATGTGTGTGATTAAGGTTGAGTGGAACCTAGGTATCCCAAGGGCGCACGTCAAGATGTATGGGCTGCGACCAGTGCCGACCTCACGATGTCGTGCGGAAGCGTCATTAATTGCGCTGTTTGTGTCCAAAGGATTGCAACCTCTATAGATTTTTCCGGATACAGTTGCTCCAGCATCTCCAGATAGGCCCCCATCTGTGCCAAAATGCCCGACGGAGTTTTTTCCGGCGTGCTTGGGACGACCATGTTCGACTTGAAGTCCACGGCTAGGATTCGGTCGCCGTCGATGATCAACCGGTCGATGGTGCCCAAGGCAGATTGCCCGCCAAGCGAGGGCAATTTTGCCGTCAGCGTGATCTCTGCCAAACTCCCATCCGCGAAGATATGAGCAAGCGCTGGCGCGGCCAGAACAGATTGCGCCAGCGGCAGCAGGTCTTCATCATTCGGGCCGTATCTGCCCAAGCGGTTCGCCAGATCTATGGGGTCGGTGGCATGTGGCAGGTGTTCCAGCAACCGGTGCAAGACCGTTCCGCGCAACTTGGCGTCGTCTTCCGACAACGCATTGCCGCTGGGGTCGGGCAACGCTTTCGCGCCGTTCAGTTTCGACGGCGAAAGCGGCTCTGATGTCTCTGGTCGATCGGGAGCTTTGGTCATGATCCAATCGGCCAAGGCCGCGGGTTCAACTGAAACGTCCGCCTCGCGGGTGGTCACGTCTGCGGGCCATTGCAAATGCTCCAGTCGCCCGTCATTCGCGCCAGCCGCCGCCATTCCCGCTTCTGCCACGGCATACCAACCACCATCGTCCAGCTTCGCAGGCTTGCCCGCGCCACAGACAATCAGCCAGCTTTCTGCCCGCGTCATCGCCACATAAAGCAGCCGCATCCGTTCTTCGCGCTGACGGGTTTTGATCTCGTTAGTCAGCTCGATTTGAACCGCAGGCATGTCCTTAGAGCCCGCCTTCCAGAACGCCACCCCGTCGCGATGCAAAACGTCATCGCGCACGGTGTTGGTCACCTGACCGGTATCGGGCAAAATCACGATCGGCGCTTCCAGCCCCTTTGCCCCATGCACGGTCATCACCCGAATGGCGTCACCGGCGCTGTCCATCTGGCGTTTGATCGTCACCTCGTCACGCGCCAGCCATTCCAGAAATCCGGTCAGTGACGGGATGTCGGCCCGCTCATAGGCCATCGCCTGATCCAGTAGTGCTGCAATGCCCTCGTCAGCCTCAATGCCCAGCCGCGCCAGCAGCTTCTCGCGGCCATTGTGACGGGTCAGCACGCGCTCCAGCAGGTCGTAGGGGCGTAGATAGTCGGCATTGTCGCGCAGGTCGCGCAACATGGCGTTCACCCGCGTGAACCGGTCTTTTTGATCCTCAAGCGCGCGGGTCAGGTAGTTTGGGCGGCCATGGGCAAGATCAAACAGTTCGGCTTCCGACACTCCGCACAGGGGGGATCGCAGCACGGCGGCCAGCGACAAATCATCCTCCGGCGTCGCCAGATAGCGCATTAGCGCGGTCAGGTCTTTTACCCCAAGCTCCGCCCCGATCCTAAGCCGATCAGCACCCGCCATCGGCAGGTTCGCATCCTTGCAAGCGCGGATAATCTCGTGGAATAGGGTCGATCTGCGCTGGACAAGGATCAGGAAATCCCCTGCCTCAATCCGGCGCGTATCCGGAACGTCCTGCCCGTTCACGCGCTTGATTTCGGTGATCTGCCCATGCAGCAGCCGGTCTTTGATGGTTGCGGCGATCTGGCGGGCTAAAATGACGGAATGATGGTCATCGCCGACAGTATCAACCGGATCAAACCATTCCTTCTTCTCGGCTTTTTCGGTTTCGTCAATCCAGTCCCACAGGTCGACCCGACCGGGCAGGTCTTGCTTGAACGCCACGTGCTCCACACGGTCGCCCATGCCGCGCATCAGGTCGCCGGTGAAGTTGGCGTCCACCAGACTCAAAACCGCCTTTGAAGACCGGAACGAATGCAACAAATCCTGACGCTGCAACGGCTGCCCGATGGCGCTCAGTTTTTTGTCAAAATGCGCGCGCATCGCTTCGAACTCATCGGGGTCAGCCCCTTGGAAAGAGTAGATGGATTGCTTCTGATCGCCGACCACGAAGATCGTCCGCTCCGTGTCTGCCCGGGCCCCCTGTCCGGCGGTGAATTCCTGCGCCAGCAAGCGCACCACGTCCCATTGGCGCGGTGCGGTATCCTGCGCCTCGTCCACCAGAATATGGTCAATGCCGCCATCCAGCCGGAACAGAACCCACGCCGCGACATTTGGATCGGTTAACAACCCGCGTGCCTTTAGGATCAGGTCGTCAAAGTCGAGCCATGCGTGCGCCTGCTTATGCGCCTCCAACCGCGGCAGGTAGGCTTGCGCAAACCTGTGCAGCGCCACATTGCGCATATGGGCCGCCAGTGCCTGCCGCATTGGGCGCGCCTCTGAGACACGCATTCGAAGCGCATCAAAAGGGTCTAACAAGGCCCCAAGCGCATCTTTTGCGCCCTTGGTCGGTGGATGCGCCTTCGGTAAACCTTCGGATTTGCCGGACGCCGACAGGAACAGTTTTTCCAACTGCGTCAGCAATGAAAAACTGGGGGTGGAGCAATCCAGCATCGCCAAGCTTTGCCCAAGCGCCATGTCGGTCTTGCCTGTGCAGCTTTGCAGCACGGCCGCCGCGTCGCGTAGCATCGCGGCCTCGTTGCCGTGAAAAACAGATTGTAAAATCGCGTCTTCGGTCAGACCAGCGGCAAGCCCACCCGCCGCGCGCAGGTCGGCGTCCGAGGTGACTTGGGTGAACAGCTCCTTGCGCCCTAGAAGTTCTTGCAAGAACCCGTCCATCTCCGCGCCGCTGAAGTATTGGGCGAAGGCGGCCATGGCGTCGGGCGCTTGCAATGCAACCTCCTCCATCACGTCTTCGCGCAAGGCTTTCGCGGCGCGATCGTCCATTTCGGAAAAAGCGGGCGATACGCCGGCTTCCAGCGGGAACCGGCGTAGCAGAGACGCGCAAAACGAGTGAATTGTCTGGATTTTCAACCCGCCCGGCGTCTCGATTGCCTTCGCGAACAACCGCCGTGCGTCGGACAGTACATTCGGAGCAATTTCGGACGCACCTAGCGCCGTCAGGCTTTCCCGCAACTTGGCGTCGGGCATCATCGCCCAGTCACCTAGGCGCTGGAACAGGCGGTTCTGCATCTCGGAGGCGGCTGCTTTGGTGTATGTTAGACACAAAATCCGCTGTGGTGGCACACCATCCAGCAGCAACCGCGCCACACGGTCCGTTAGCACCCGTGTTTTGCCTGATCCCGCATTGGCGGCGAGCCATGTCGATGCCTTCGGATTGGCCGCAGCAACCTGCGCTTGCGTGGCCGCGTCCCGCCTCATTGCCCCACCTCCATCGCCACCGCGTCGTCGGTCTCATCCCACTCGCCAAAGCGGGCGAGGTGATCGTAGTTTTGCTCCCAGCGGGTCTCGAACACCGCACGGCGCGACGAGAACCCCTTGTCGGGTTCCATATAGGCGCCGATCAATGCTGTCAGATCCTCCCAAACTTTATCCAGATCGCCGAAGTCGAACCGGTCGCCCTCTTGTTTGGGATCGGAGCCAAGCCCGATATAGTCCGCAGCGATCACTTTGCGCCGTGTTAGACCCTTAAATCCGTCGCGATCGGCAATTGCAGCCAATAGTGGAAGTTGCTTGTTGAAGTGCTCGCGTTGCGCCTTCGTCGGCAAAGCCCCCGTCTTGTAATCATACAAGAACAACGCCCCGTCAGTGGCCTCGTCGATGCGGTCTGCGCGGCCTTCCAAGGTGAAATCCATACCGTCCAGCATAACGCCGCCCTTGTCTTCTTGGCGCAAGGGTCGGGCATATTGGCGGCGGTTATGTTCAGTGTCGATAAACCACGGTGCTACGCGGGCCAATTTGGCCCGCCACATGGCGCGGGTTGCGGGCCATGGGACCATTTCCGCGAAAATTTCATCGGCCATATCAGTCAGTTTCTGGGCGGCGTGTTCCGGCAGGTGGGTCGCGGTGTCTGCAATGAAACGCTCCAAAACATCATGCAGGGCCAACCCACGCAACGGCGCATCCGCCGAGGCATGCAGCGCATCGAGCGGACGCAGCCGCAGCACATAGCGCGCGTAGACTGCATAGGGGTCGCGGATCAGCGTCTCAATCTGCGTGACAGGTAGTTTTTTGGGGCGAGCAGCGACAGGCGGGATCGGCGATGGACGCCGGGCGGGTGAAACCTGCACGCGTGGGGTGTCGAGCGTCGCGGCAAGCGTCACCCATTCCGCGCCCCGCGCCAGCATCGCCTCCAACGCCGGTTTGCCCTCGCCTTCCAGCCCGTTCAACAAGTTGGTCAGACGGTTAATCCAGCGCGACGGAACGGTCTCGGCCTCCGCGTTGCGTTTGGCTCGGGTCAACCACACTTCGGGCGCGGCAATCGCCTGCTGGAAATCATGCGCTGACAATCCGATACGCCGATCCGGCAACAGAAGCCCCGCGTCGCGGCGCATCTGGCGATTCAGCCATGGGTCAGGGCCGGGAAGTTCCGGCCAAACGCCGTCGTTCAGCCCTGCAAGGATCACCATGTCAGAGCCTTGAACCCGTGCTTCCAACGTCCCCCAAATCATGATGCCGGGATGCGGCGCATTCGGGTCGCGGACTTCATGCTGGTTCAGCACGAAATGCATCAGGTCGCCGTAGTCGGCGCAACTCATTTCGCCCCCCGCGTCCGCCGCTTCGCGCAGCTCGGCGACGGCTTTTGTGGCCTCTTCGCCGGTTGGCTTGTCCCATAAGACATCCGTGCAAAGCTGCTCGGTCAACGCGATGTGGGTCTCCAGCAGTTCTGGAAGCGGGGCGGGCGCACACGCGGCCAACGCGTCAAGGATGTTCCAGACCCAAGTGACCCAAATCTGTGCGCCCTCGTCAGATTTGCGTTTCTCCGCCCACACCAGAACGTCGTCGCGGGACGGAAAGGGTGGCCCGCCCCGTAGCAGCTCAAGCTCAAGATCGCGGGTGCGCTTAAGGTGATCACCTCGGTTTCCATGTGCCACCAGCGGGTGTTTTAGTAAGGCCAGCAATTTGTCCGACGGCAGCTTACGCCCCATCAACTCCGCCGTTTGCCGCAAAATGCGACCGCTTGGCGTTTGGGGCAGCGGAATGCCGGCACTGTCGTCCGGCTCTATCCCCCAGCGTTGTAGGGCGGCGGTAACCTGACGGGTCAGCATCCGGTCGGGTGAGATCAGGGCGGCACTTTGGCCACCCTCGGCGGCCTTGCGCAGTCGCAGTGCAATGGCGAGCGCTTCGTGGCGGGCCGTTGGGGCCTCGATCAGCGTCACTGCACTGGTCGCCGTGGCCAAGTTTTGCAGCTTAGGGCCTTCCAGCAGCCACTCGTCGGTCACAGGTGCAGGGCGCAGCGCCAGCGACACGAGTGCATTGCGCTCTGTGCTGGCTGGTGGGGTGTCATGCCAAAGTGAAACGTCGTTTTTTGTCAGGTTCAACGCCCTAAGCAACGGATGGAACCGATATTGCGGATGGTCTTCGCTGGCCAGATCATCATCCAACTGGTTCCACACGATTTCAGGCATATCAGTGTCGAATCCGGGCAAAATCAACGCGCCTTCTGGCAACTTCGCCACCGCCTCCATCAGCAACCTTGTGGTGCCCCGCGATCCGGTTGAGCCGGCGATAATCACCGGATGGGCCGGTGGCGTTTCCGCCCAACGTGCGATCAACCGGTTCACCACCACGCGTTGCCGCGCTTCGGCATTCAATGGCTGGTCAGACGCGAAAAACTTGGTCACCAATCTCAAAAACTTTTGACTACGCTCCCAGTGGGCGGAATGGCTTTCGACGTCCAACTCGCCCAATCGGTCAGGATGCACCCCCTCGCCTTGCATCTCCTCCATCAACGCGGCGAGGCTGTCTGCCAGATCAAAGGTATGCGCGCGCGCCGCCACATCAGGCTCCGCCTCGATCAATTTGCGCACCAATTGCGCAAGTTCCAATCGTCGCATCAACGGATTTACCGCATCGGGAAGATCTGCGCCTACGTCGTCGCGCCCCAGGTCAGTGATCAGTCGCAGTTGTGGCAGGAAGCTTGCATTTTGCTGCGCAAACAGGGCGCGGATGCGGCGTTGCATGCGGGCGGTGTTCACGAATAGCTGCACCTTCGCCATCTCGTGTGGTGCCGTGCCAGTCATGCGATCCAGTAAGCCCTGAACCAAGGCTGCTGGGAAATCCACACCGCAAGGTAGTGCGAAAACACGGGGGCGATCGGTGGGGTCAAACATGGCCGTGTTGCTCCAGCATTTTCTCCGCCAACCCGATGCCATCCGGCGTGCCGACATCAGCCCAAAACCCGGGATATTCGATACCAAAAAGCTGGTGTTCGGGCAGCATCTGATCCCACAGAGCGTTAAGCGAGAAGCTCGCCTCATCAATATCCGCCAGCCCGCCGGTATGCAGCACCTGCGCGCCTGTGTAGACCATGCCACCAGCATCGCGCGTCAAACGGTGTTGCGCATCAGCGGCGAAGTTGCCTGCGCGGGTGTACCCGACGGTGCGCTCCAGCGGGACCAGCAGCAGTAACGCGCCCATCTGTTCGGGTCGCCATGCGTCGCGCAGGCAATCGAGCGGGTTCGGACCCGCCCACACAGCGTCAGAATTCAAGGTAAACACGGGGTCACCGCCCAGTAGTGGCAAAGCGGCCTTCAACCCCCCGCCCGTATCAAGAATATCGGGCCGTTCAATCACTACCTCCACCTCGGGGCGCTTCTGTAAATGCGCCGCGACCATCTCGGCCTTGTAATGTGCGTTGACCATCGCGCGCAGGCCCGCCGCGTGGGCTACCTCCAACGCATGGTCAAGCAACGCGCGCCCGGCAACTTCGATCAGCGGTTTCGGGCGGGTTTGGGTCAATGCGCCCATCCGCGTGCCGAACCCTGCGGCGAAAACCATGGCAGCGGTTGGTTCACCCATGTGCTGCGGCCTTGATGCGGGCGATGACATCTACGCTGGGCGCAGGAACGTGGGTTTCGATGAAATAGCGCAGTTCTTTCAACGCGGGATGAGCCAGATCATCCACCAAATTGCCCCAGACACGCGGCATCAGATTGGGGTAGTTCGGTTTTCCACCCCGGACGCAAAGCCGCGCGAAACCGCCCATGATCCGCAGATTTCGCTGTGCCGAACAGGCGGCATAAGCCGCGGGAAACTTCGCGGCATCCGCGCCGGTTTGCGCTATGTAATAGCGCAGCATGTCGCGTTGCACGTGCGGATCCACGTCGCGTCGCGCATCTTTCAGCAATGAGGCAAGATCGTAGGCTGGATGCCCTAGCATGGCGTCTTGAAAATCCAGCAACCCAACACGAGCGGCACCCTCTCGCCTGGGCAGCCAGAGCAGGTTCTCGGCATGGTAGTCACGCTGCACCAAAACCACGTCATCGGTCATATTCCGCGCTAACATATCACTAACCAACCGGTCAAATTCGCGACGTGTAGAGTCAGAGGTCGCGCGGCCCGTGCCATGCGGCAGATACCAGTCGGTAAGCAGCATCGCCGTCGTAGCCATTGCTTTGGCGTCGTATGGTGCAAGCACAGGTGGTTTGGCTTGTTGAGCTATGATCAACGCATCGATTGCGGTTTGATAGAGCCGTTTTTGGAGTTCAGGCCGGGCTTTCACAACACGTGCGAACAGGTCGTCGCCAAGGTCTTCGATTAGCAAAAATCCGTGCGCGATGTCCTCGGCGTAAATTGTCGGGGCGCTAAGCCCCAGACTCGTCAGATGTCGCGCGATCGCAGTAAACGGACGAACGTCCTCCCCCTTTTCGGGTGGCGCATCCATCAACACGGCAGGGGGGAGTCCGTCCGCGATTATACGGTCGTATCTGCGGTTCGAGGCGTCGCCTGCCAAGGGCACCCGCGTCGCGTCGCGCCAGTCTGTAGTGGCAAGAAAATCCTGCGCCAGATCGTGTCGGGTTCGGGTCATTCTGCAGTGCTTTCCATCGCCGCTTGCAGGCGGCCAATCAGGTGTTCAGGCCCGGTAATCCGCATGTCACGGCGATCTTCGCCGCTGAGACTCGGCGTCAAGGTCATCTCGATCGCGCCGTCAGGTCGCAAGCCGCCAAGCCGGTCGGGCCACTCGATCAGGCACAGCGCGGTGTCGAAGGCTTGCTCCAGCCCTAGTTCGATCAATTCATCGGGATTTGTCAGGCGGTACAGGTCAGCGTGCCACACGTCCAACGAGCCCAACTCGTAGGTTTGCACCAGCGTGAAAGTTGGGGAGGGGACGTCCTCCACTTCGCCATTCCGCTGCATTAGGGTCTGGATGACGCTGCGCGCGAAGAAACTCTTCCCCGCTCCAACGGGGCCGTTGAGCAACACGCAAAGCCCCGGTGCAGCAATGGTTGAGAACGCGCGCGCAAGTGCTGCGGTCGCCTCCGGGCGTGCCAAATCCCGCGTCCAAACGGACAGCGTTTCGTCTGAGGGGTGCTGGGATGAGGCGGGAGGTGTCATAGCGCGCAGTCTTACGCCAACCCGTCCTGCCTTCAAGCGCTGATCAGGACGAAATCGCCGCTAGATGTGTAGATCGTTGTGGCGGGAGTGCGTTTTGATGTGTGGTGGTGAACCCGACCAAGGTGGCGCCGCCCGTCAAAGGCTGAAACCGGCACGTCACGAACAGCCCGTTGGTCAGGGTTGCGGTGTCGGTCCATTCGGAACGGTCGCCCCGTTGGCTTACAAAATCCCGCGCGTCACCCCAAACGGGATTGGGGGCGCTGTTGGCCTGCCAGAGGCGCGCGGCATCCGTGATCGTGATTTGGCTTAGCGGATCCTCCGGGTCGGTTCCCCACATCGCATCATATGCCGCGTTGGTCATGGTGATCACGCCATCGTCGGCGAACACTACCAATGCTTCGGGCAGGTGATCCAGCAATGCTTGGTTCATTGACAGCTCGCGGCGGAACTTGCGGGTCAGGCTCATCTCGGCGGTAATGTCTTCCAGCAGGAAAGCGACGGCACCTTCGGGATGCGGCCTACCTGTCACGCGGTAGGTTTGGCCTGTGGGTAGCGTCCATGTCTCGCAATAGGTGCCATCAGCGGCTGATTTATCCAGCTCGGTGATCTTTTTGCGCCAATCGGCAAAATCACGACGCTCCGGCAGCATACGTTTTTCGCGAAGCTGGTTCACGAAGTCATACAGCGTCGGACGCGCGCTGAGCCATTCCGGTTCCAAATTGGTGAGGTCGATCAGGGCGGGGTTGAACATCACCAGTGATCGCGACCGGTCAAAAATAGCCAGCCCGATGGGCAGCACGGCAAAGGTCTGCGTAAGTGTTTGAAAAAAGCTGCGCAGCGTTTCCTCGGCCTTGACGGTTGCGCCAACGTCGATGGCGAAATTCAGTGTCCCATTGCCGCTGCCAAAGCGCAGGACTTCGTAGGTCTTGTGGATGCCAGACGCCATTTCCAGCGTGGAGCGTTTTGGCTGGGGTTCGTCGCCGGTCTGTGCCACCTGCCCGCCATGAAACAAGCGCGCAGGTGGCCATGTCTCGCCGGTTTGCGGGATATTCGCTTGCTCGGCCGTGGCGGCGTAGGCTTTGTTGACCCAATCCACGGTCCCTTCTGCGGTCTCGCGCCATGACAGGTAAGGTGCGGCGTCGGCAGTGGCACGTAACACCGCCAGTTCTGACGCGGCGGCAGTGGCCTGATCGCTATCCACCAAAACCTTGCGGGATAGGGGGGCCGCGATGCCGGATATCCGAAGACGCACGATACTGCCATGGGCTTCCACGTCCAGTTCTGCGGGGCCGGCTTGGGTGGCTTCGCATAGCCGGAATCTGGCGTTGTGATTGGCGGCATCATTCAGTCGCCGCGGCAAATCGGGGAATACTCTGGACAGCCGGTCAATCAGTTGGTGGTAGATGTCTTCGTCAAGATCTTCGAGGCTGAGCGAGCGGCGCGCGCGGGTGCAGGCCCCGACCAGTTCGCGATTCTCAAAGCGGAATTCGAGTTGGGTTTTCGACATACGCCCTGTCGGTGCGCGAAGTTTGGCCCAAGAGTAAGCGATCATCGCGCCAAGAAGGATGCCAAGCGCCATGATCGCTGCGTATTCGAACAATAATTCTGCCATCAGGGTCGCCTTTGATGCTGACATCGGTTTGGCGATGACCTGAACGCAGATTCATTAAGGGTAGATTAAAACTCGTTGGGTTTGTTTTCGCCCAGTGGCTTCGAGGTGCCGTTGCGCGACTCCACGATGGTGTCGATTGGCCAGATCACCTCGGCGATTGCGCCATATCGGGGGGCGCTTGGGTTTTTTTGGCGACCAGACCCATTGGCAAAACTGATCTTGGCGCCGGACCGTTCCAGCAAGGTTTTGGCAATGAACAGGCCAAGCCCCATGCCTTCGTATTCGGGTCTGGAGGCGTCTTTCTCTCGCTTGCCGCCATGCTTGATAAACGGATCACCGATACGGCCAAGCAGGCCGTAGGGGTAGCCCGGCCCATCATCCAGAACCCGCACCGCTACCTCATGATCGCTCCACTTCACCTCGATCCAGACCTGCGACACCGCGAAGTCCACCGCGTTTTGTATCAGGTTGCGCACCCCATGGATGATTTCGGGACGTCGGTAGATGTTGGGGGTCTTGTCGTCCGCTCCCTGCTTGGGGCCGAACTGGAAATGCAGTGTTTTGCCGCGGTTCATATGCGGCTCTGCTGCGTCTTTTATTACCGAACTCAGCGGGGCTGTATGTAGGTGACGGTCATCCTTACCGGCGCGGCCCATCGAATGAAGAATATCGCGGCAACGATCCGCTTGGTCACGAATCAAGGCTGCGTCTTCGCGCAGGTCCTGATCTTCCAACTCGTCCAGAAGCTCCGCGCTGACAAGCTTGATGGTGGCGAGCGGCGTGCCCAATTCATGCGCCGCCGCCGCGATCACGCCGCCCAGATCCGTCAGTTTTTGCTCCCGAGACAGTGCCATTTGTGTGGCCAGCAATGCTTGGCTCATAGAGGTGGTTTCTGCAGTCACACGCGCGGCGTAAATGCCTAGAAAGCCGATGCCGATGACCATGGCGACCCAAAACCCCACCACGAATAGCTGGGGCATACGCAGCACGAACCCAAGGTCGCTACGCAGGGGGACGTAGTAGTAGGCCAGAAGTGTCACCAGCAACACGGCAAGCCCGCCAAGGAAAAACGTAGAGCCAGCACGCAACGTCATTGCGGACACGGTCACGGGGGCCAGCATCAGCAGGGCAAACGGGTTGTTCAAACCACCGGTCAGATACAGCAGGAACGCAAGCTGGCTAATATCAAACAGCAGGGTGATGAGAACCTCGCGCTCTGGCATGCGGCGGTTCTCCGGGTACACAAAATGCGCCACGAGATTGGTAATGACCGAGGCCCCGATTGCCATAAAACACAGGCCAAGCTCGATTTTCAGATCAAGAAAGAAGCTGGCGACGGCAACGGCAAAGATCTGGCCGAACACGGCAAACCATCGCAAAATAATAAGCGTACGAAGCCGGACAACACCGTCCCGCGCACCCGCGACTGTGAGGCCAAGCGAGGTGTCTACCATCATCGCGAAGAAGTGAGGGGCAGCGTCATAATGGCAGATTGATACCTCGCGCGGGATAGGGGATCAACTAACGCGTTCAATTGTCTGCGGAGTACCCTCATGAACAAGATATATTCAGCCACCGCGATCGGGCTTGTCGTTGCCATGCTTGGTGGAACCGCAGCCTATGTTTTGCTGAACCGTGGTGGCGGGGACGAGTTTGCGTCCTGCCGGTCCTCCGCCGTGGCTGGTGGTGATATTGGCGGTGCCTTCGAACTGGTCAGCGAAACTGGTGAAACCGTGACCGACACGGATGTAATCACCGAGCCTACGCTGGTCTATTTCGGCTACACTTTCTGCCCTGATGTCTGTCCGCTGGATTCCGCACGCAACGCCGAAGCGCTGGATGTGCTGGCGGAGCGTGGCGTCGATGCGGGTGCGCTGTTCATCTCGGTCGATCCAGAGCGAGACACGCCAGAGGTCGTCGCCGAGTTCACCGAGGTGATGCACCCCAAAATGCTTGGCTTGACCGGTTCGGCAGAGCAAGTGAAGGCCGCATCGCAGGCTTACAAAACCTACTACAAAAAGCAGCCCGGCGATCCGGAATACTACCTAGTGGACCATTCGACCTTCACCTATCTGGTGCTGCCGGAAAAAGGCTTTGTCGAATTTTTCCGCCGCGAAACCACGTCCGAGCAGATCGCTGATACCGTCCAATGTTACGCCCAAGCGGGTAGCTGATGCGCGGCAGGCTGTCGCAGTAATGTTTGACGTGCCTCCCCTTGCGACCTAAACCTTGTAACAGAGCAGCAATTCAAGGAATTTTCCATGGGCGACAATGCGCTAAAAGAGATTGGCGAAGACAATTCGTTGCTGCTTGTCGATGATGATGAACCCTTTCTGCGCCGATTGGCACGTGCCATGGAAAAACGCGGCTTCGCCCCCGAGATGGCTGAGACTGTTGCCGGCGGTCGCGCCATCGCAACGGCCCGTCCGCCTGCCTATGCCGTGATTGATTTGCGCCTTGGTGACGGCAACGGTCTCGATGTGGTCGAAGTGCTGCGCGAGAAGCGGCCAGACGCCAAGATCGTGGTGCTCACCGGTTACGGCGCGATTGCCACCGCAGTTGCTGCCGTGAAGATCGGCGCGACGGACTACCTGTCCAAGCCCGCCGACGCCAATGACGTCACCAACGCGCTTTTGGCCAATGGTGACGAGTTGCCGCCCCCGCCGGAAAACCCGATGTCCGCCGACCGTGTGCGTTGGGAGCATATCCAGCGGGTGTATGAGTTGTGCGACCGCAACGTCTCCGAAACCGCGCGCCGTCTGAGCATGCACCGCCGTACACTGCAACGCATCCTCGCCAAGCGGTCGCCGAAATGAAACGTGCGCTGGCGGCTGTCCTGCTGCTGGCGGCCTGCGCCCCGACGGTCCCAACGGCACCGCGCTCAGACCCGATCCCCTACACACTTGATGCGAACGGTGTTCAACTGTCCGACCGCGCGCAGCGTATTGATTTCGGGCGCACGGATCATTCCACCGTCCCTGCCATGACCAAACTGGTCGGACGCGGACCCACCGCCACGCGCGATTGCGCGGGCGGCAGGCAACAGGTCGAATGGCCCGACGGCACCACGCTGGTCTTCGCCGCGGGGGAGTTCCGCGGCTGGACCAACGCAGCAGGTAGCGCAGGGCTTAGCTGCTAAGTAGCCCCGCCCCCATCGCCGCCAGTGCGACGGCGTGGATCAGCATGATGGCGCGGTCTTTCCAGAGAACACCCACGGCGAACCAGCCGATCAGGCCGACTAGAAACAGGTAGATGTTTAAAGGTGCCATCCCGAACGCTGTCGTGGTGTAGCCTGCGATCTGGACCAGTGAGGCCGCCCATTTCAGGGCAAACGTGGCGGCCTCACGGTCCAGCACTCCGAGGGAGGTCGCTACCATAGGTCGCGTCCATACCGCTCGGAGCGTCGCGACACGCCGTCCCGCCGCGCCGCGCGGGGGCTGCGGATATAGCGGTCGGCGTGATCTTTCAGATGATCGGGAAAGTCCGCGCGGCGGCGGATGGCTGTGAGCATACTTTCGGCGATGATACTAAACATGGGTGGTAGTCCTTCTATGAAGTGATGACCCAATATGCGCCTCTTGCCTTTGCCATGCACGTCAGTATGATTTCACATATGTTAGTTCAACTTTCATATATCTGATGGATTGGCGCGATATTCCGTCTTTGTCAGCGCTCAAGGCGTTCGAAGCCACCGCACGGCTTGGTAGCTTCTCGGCGGCAGCGCGGGAATTGAACGTCACCCATGCTGCAATCGCCCAGCATGTGCGCGGGCTGGAGGCGGAGTTCGGCGCGGAACTGGCCTTCCGCGAAGGCACCGGCATGGCGCTGACAGAGGCTGGGCGGGCGTTGTCGCTGTCCTTGGGCGAGGGATTTGGAACCATTGCCAGCGGCGTGCGCGACATCCGTGCGCTGCGGCAGAACCAGCCGCTAAGGGTCGCGTTAACCTCGACCTTCGCGGAAAACTGGCTGATGCCGCGCATCGGCGCGTTCTGGGCAGAGCATCCCGACATAGAGGTCGCCTTGCAGCCGTCCAACGCAGTCGTCGACATGCGCCGCGACGGCTTCGATCTGGCGATCCGCTACGGTCACGGCGACTGGGCAGGGCTAGAGGCGGAGCTGTTGGTCCACGCCAACTATGTCGTCGTGGCCTGCCCTGAACTGGCGGCCAAAGCGACCGACACCTCCATGCTGGGCCTGTGTTCCCTGCCATGGGTGTTCGAGGCCGGACGGATGGAGCAGCGCGTCTGGGCCGAGGAGGTCGGGCTGGACCTGTCCTGTACCCCCAGCACCGACCTGCCCACCAATTCGCTGGTGCTGTCGGCAACGCGGGCGGGCGCTGGTTTGTCCATCCAGACCCGCGCCATGGTGGAGGGCGACCTGCAACGCGGCTCGCTGGTCTGCTTGCAAGAAGCGCCGGTTTCCACGCTCGGCTACTACCTAGCGACCCGCCCTGTGCCTCGGTCGGACGCGCTGAAAACCTTCACCAGATGGCTGAAATCGGCGGCGGGATGAATATGGCTGCGGCGCTAATCAAATCAAAAACACCCGCTTTTTGATTTGATTGAGTTAACCACCCCGAAACAGGTGTAAACGCACGGAGGGCCATCGCCTTGCGGGCCTGCAAAAGCTGGTTAACGACCGCTACAGTGCAGCGTAACCCATGGGTTACCTCAGGTGCATCCGCTTGTGGACGCGGTCCACGGGTGTTCCGTCGGCCAAAGGCACCGCGCGGGTCACCGAATGGTCCTCGAACCCCATCTTGGAATAGTAGGCCAGCCCGCCAGTATTGTCGGCGCGGATGGTGGCATCGAGCAGCGTATACCCTGCGTCACGACAACATTTCAGCGTCTGTTGAAACAGCGCCGAGCCGATACCGCGTTGCACGGTTCCGGGTCGTGCAAAGGTGGCGATGATCCCCATTCCTTCCTTGTCGGGGCTCATCCATTGAAAGCCGACAACCTCGCCATCAGCCTCCGCCACATGCAGAAAAGTCTGGTCATCTTCGGGAGTGATAAACCGGTCGAAATGCGATGGGCCTATCGGCTTCTGATAGGCGGTGGTGCCACCAATCGCGATGACCTCGTTCAGGATCGCAGTCATGGCGTCGCGGTCTTGCGGCTTCACCCTGCGGATAATCACAACGCTTCCGACAATGCGTTGAAGCGGGCCAGAAACTCCGCCTTCACCTCCATCGGCGGGCGCGGGACCAGCTTGTCGGGCAGGGGTATGCTGCCACGTGGTGCGCCGAAGAATTTGTTGCTCTCCTCAATGGAAAACCCCGCGATCTGCGTCGCCTCCAGCCACGCGGACAGCTTGTCGGCCTTCTTGATCTGCTTTTTCACCGCCACCGGAATCGCTGCAGGCAGGCCAAAGCGCAGGTGGATCGCGGCGGTCAGCCGGTCGTCGAGTTCTGCATATCCCGGCCCCACGGCGTTTTTCACCGGCGAAATCATATCCCCGATCACGTATTCCGGCGCGTCATGCAGCAGGGCGGCCAGTTGCCATTTCACCGGCGCATTGGGGTTTGCGACAGAGTAGAGCCGTTCGACCAGCACGGAATGCTCCGCCACGGAATAGGCGAATTCGCCCATGGTCTGCCCGTTCCAGCGCGCCACGAAGGCCAGCCCGTGGGCGATATCCTCGATCTCGATGTCCATCGGGGTCGGGTCCAGCAGGTCCAGCCTGCGGCCGGACAGCATACGTTGCCATGCGCGGGGTTGTTTCATGTCTATCCCACCTTTTCGTGATCGTCCGGAACTTCTGCGCGGTTTCACTGTTCTACCCCCGAAGGAGAAAACGATGAAACCGCTTTTTACAGCCGCTGTACTTGCCCTTAGCACCTTGCCTGCGTTCGCGCAGGACGACGTGGTCTGCATGGCCACGGAAGAGATGGAGGCGTCCCTTGTCGATTGGTATGACGAAACCCCCGCTGTGATGGACGAAGACGGCACAATCGTCTGGGCGTCAGGTATTGGCGGGACTTGGACCGTGGTGAGCTACAACGATAACGGGACAAGCTGCGCGCTGGCCCAAGGCGACAACTGGTCACCCCGTATGGATGCTGACGCATTGATGGCTGGCTTGCCCAACGAACAAGGCACCACAGGGTCGTGACCTATTGAGATCGGGGCGTTTAGCTGTTACGCGAAGCGCAAATTCCCATGAGGACCGTGATACAATGGCCAACGACTACATCGTCAAAGACATCAACCTTGCCGCCTTTGGCCGCAAAGAGCTTGATATTGCTGAAACCGAAATGCCGGGCCTGATGGCGCTGCGTACCGAGTACGGTGAAAGCCAGCCACTGGCCGGCTCGCGCATCGTTGGCTCTTTGCACATGACCATCCAGACCGCCGTGCTGATCGAAACATTGGTGGCACTCGGCGCTGACGTGCGCTGGGCGTCGTGCAACATTTTCTCGACGCAAGACCACGCTGCGGCTGCGATTGCGGCTGGCGGCACGCCTGTGTTCGCGATCAAAGGCCAGTCTCTGGAAGAGCATTGGGACTACCTCGACAAATCCTTCATGTTCCCTGACGGCCCGAACCTGATCCTCGACGATGGCGGCGACGCGACGCTGTATATTCTTCTGGGTGCTCGCATCGAAGGCGGCGAAGCCTTTGGCGTTGCGACCTCCGAGGAAGAAGAAGCCATTCAAGCCCAGATCAAGAAGCGCATGGAAGCCAGCCCCGGTTGGTTCACCAAGATGCGCGACCAGATCAAGGGTGTCTCCGAGGAGACCACCACGGGTGTTCACCGTCTCTATGATCTAGTGAAGAAGGGCGAGCTGCCGTTCCCTGCGATCAACGTGAACGACTCTGTCACCAAGTCGAAGTTCGACAACAAATACGGCTGCAAGGAATCTCTGGTCGACGGCATCCGCCGCGCCACCGACACCATGATGGCCGGTAAAGTGGCTGTGGTCATGGGCTATGGCGACGTGGGCAAAGGCTCTGCCGCCTCCCTGCGTGGTGCTGGTGCGCGGGTGAAGGTCACCGAGGTTGACCCGATCTGCGCGCTGCAAGCTGCGATGGACGGCTTTGAGGTGGTGCTGCTGGAGGACGTTGTATCTTCCGCCGATATTTTCATCACCACCACCGGCAACAAGGATGTGATCCGCATCGAGCATATGCGCGAGATGAAGGACATGGCGATTGTCGGCAACATTGGCCACTTCGACAACGAGATCCAGGTGGCCTCGCTGAAGAACCACAAGTGGACCAACATCAAGGAACAGGTCGACATGATCGAGATGCCTTCGGGCAACCGCTTGATCCTGCTGTCCGAAGGCCGTTTGTTGAACCTTGGCAACGCCACCGGCCACCCGTCCTTTGTGATGTCCGCATCCTTCACCAACCAGGTGCTGGCGCAGATGGAGCTTTGGACCAATACCGAGGCCTACAAGAACGACGTTTACATCCTGCCCAAGCATCTGGACGAGAAAGTCGCCCGCCTGCATCTGGATCGTATCGGGGTGAAGCTGTCGAAACTGGACGCAGATCAAGCCGCCTATATCGGCGTGTCGCCTGACGGTCCGTTCAAGCCAGAGCATTATCGTTATTAAGGGGGCGACACTATCGCCACCTTTCGCATCTTGCTGAGTATTCTGAGCGCCACCGCGGTTTTTGCTGCGGTGGCGTTTGGCGTTTACTGGGCGTTTACCGATCCGCGCAGCCCTGTGCCGCGCGAATGGAACCCGCTGCGTGAATTGGTGTTGTCCGATCCTGTGACGCCAGTGACTCATTTCAAACTGCGTCGTGTACTGGACGAGCCAGAGGCGTGTTTGCGTGTTTTGGCGCAAGCGGCGCAGTTTCGGGCGATGGACCCGTTGCTAGGTGGAGAGCGGTGCGGCATCGCCAATCGTGTGGAACTTACTTACGCGGGCGCATCCAAGCTGCGCAAAATCGAGACGGCATGCGAAACTGCCCTTCGGCTCACCATGTGGGAGCAGCACGGGGTGCAGCCCGCTGCACAAAAGAATTTTGGCCAGGGAGTTAGTGAAATCCGGCATATCGGAAGCTACAATTGTCGGCCTATCCGAGGCACAAGCAACCGGATGAGCACCCATGCCACAGCGGCGTCGATCGATATTCGCGGCGTGGTTCTTGTGGATGGAACGCGGATGGATTTGCTTGCGGACTGGGACGGAACTCCTGCACAAAAATCCTTCCTTCGTGACCTGCGCGACACGGGCTGCCAATGGTTCTCGACGGTGCTGGGACCAGAGTATAACGCGCTTCATGCGGACCATTTTCACTTTCAGAATAATGGCTGGGGAACCTGCCGCTAGGCTTGATGCCGCCTGCGGGGAAAAGTATCGGCATTTTTCCTTTGGATTGGCTGATTTAGCCAGTATTGTTCGCCTTAAGACCTTTTAGAGGTCTGAAACGGGGCCTGATGTGCCCGAACATTGGTGGGAGATATTTCAATGGGAAAACGTGACGAGCTGATCGCTGTCTATGCGGACGATCTGAAAAACAAATGTGGCATGACGCCAGACATGGACTTGCTGACCAAGGTCACTATCGGTTGCGGTCCGGCGATCTACAATGCCGACGCATCGACAGTTGCTGGCAGCCAGCCGGAAGAGCTGGAAACCGTTAAGAACAACTTCCTGATTAAGAAGCTGGGCCTGTCCGACAGCCCGCAGCTGATGGAAGCCATCAACTCGGTGATCGAAACCTATGGCAAATCCGAGCGCAACAAGTACCGCGCTGTGGTGTATTACATGCTGACCAAGCATTTCAACAAAGAGGCGGTGTACGGCTAAGCCCTACTGCTCTTGTGCAAATTCAAAACGCCCGCCCGTTTTCGAGCGGGCGTTTTTTATGATTGCCCTATAAGTCTGAAAAATTTGAAAGAAATGGGCATCGAATTGCGCGGATAGTTTGTTTGCAATGCGCGTTTGAGGCGGCTACCCCTAAGACACCGAGCCAGTATGGCCGGATCCAGTTTTCAAGACACGTGGTGCGAGTAACCAAACACGTGGGGTAGAAGAGGGTTCCGGGGGGTCGGGACCCTCTTTTCATTTTTGCGTCGGGTTTGCGGCTTTAGAACAGGCCCAGCACGAAGCCCATCAGCGCGCAGCCGAACGTGGCATAGCCGCCGTCGATCAACGTCAGCTTGAACGGACGGTCGCCATATCCGTTGTTAATCATGATCCACGGCGAGATGAAGAACAGACCGATGCCCAAGCCCGCGACCAGCCCCGACATCGCGGTGTCTATTCCAGAGGCTGCAAAGGTGTGGCGCATCATGCCTGCGACAATGACCATCGCAGCGGCGGCCATCAGAAACGGGGTCATCGAGTTGTTTTCTGGCTTTCCGTCAGCGCCGGTTTTGATGCCTGCGGCCTCCACCCATGGTTTGGCCAGTGACATGTACCAAACCGCGCCAAAAGCGAATCCAGCAATTGCGGCGACGATAATTGATAGAAATCCCATTATATGCTCCTCCAACCCAGTTGTACGGCAAGGGTAGCAGCGAAGTCAGTCAGCGCCCAACTTTTTGATGGGTGCCGTTATTCGAAGTACTCTGAATGCTGTAGCCGAACTTTTTCGACCACAGAGTCCAGCCGCGCGAGATGGGTCCGAATTACTGTCTCCAACGCCGAAAAGTCATTGCTATCCAACCCCGAGAGGATGCGTTCGTGATCTTCGAGCAGAACTTTCATTTCGGTCGGCTCTTCAAGCGAGAGGCGACACAGGCGGTCGACCTTGGTTTTCATTTCGGCAATCGTCTCGAACGCCATTTCGAAGCCTGCCGCCGCGCAGAGCAGCTTGTGGAACTCATAGTCCAACCCGTGGAAACGGTCGGTGTCTTGGGCCTTCACCGCAGCAACCTGCTGCTTCATGTTTTCGCGAATGGGTGTTGTGTCGGTGTCGGACCATTTGAGGACCGCAGTGCGCAGGACCTCGACCTCGATCGCGGTGCGAACAAAACGGGCGTGGAATATTTCGGGAATTGAAAACTTGCGAACAACTGTCGCCTTCTGAGGCCGTATCAGCAGCAGCCCGAGATTGCCCAAGCGAGAGAACGCGTCACGGACTGGCTGGCGGGAGACCGAAAACTGATTGGCGATCTCGGCCTCGGAGATTTTCGTGCCGGGCATCAGCTTTAGCGTGACAATGTCCTCGTGCAATGTGTCGAAGATATCGTCGATGCTGGTGCGGCGCTCGGTTAAATTTGTGAACTGTGACATACCGATTTCTCGCTCTCGTACTGGGGCAAAATATACCAGAAGCCTCGTTTAATCCACCGCTCGCGAAGTCTCGCTGTCACTATGGGCACGGCGTATATCAAAACGCTCGCGCCTTGTTTGCCGGAGTAAGCACTGGAGAGCCACCTAGTCAGCTAAAGGCCGCCCATGTCGCATATCATGGCCCATTCTTGTGCAGTCACGGGCTGAACCGAAAGGCGCGAGCTTTTGACCAGCGCCATTTCGTCGAAGCGCCCGTCAGCTTTGATTTGGCCCAGCGTGACGCCTGTTTTCAAGGGCTTGACCGCCTTGATGTCCACGCATTCCCATCGGTCGTCGTCCGTGGTGCTGTCAGGATGCGCCTCGGCGCAGACCTCGACAATGCCGACGATCTCGCGGTCCTTTTGGGAGTGGTAGAAGAAGCCGCGATCCCCGAGTTTCATCTCCCGCATGAAGTTGCGGGCCTGATAGTTGCGCACGCCGTCCCATTCCTCGCCCGCGTCGCCTTTGGCGACCTGATCGTCCCATGACCAAGTGGACGGCTCGGATTTGAACAACCAGTAGCGCATCAGCCGATCACCTTGTTCCACTGCTCAAGACGCACTTCGGAGAACAGGCCAGCCTGCGCGTAGGGGTCGGCGGCGGCCCAAGCGTGGGCGGCGTCCATGTCTTCCACATCCAGCACGATAAGCGAGCCGTACATATCGCCGACCTCATTAAGGAACGGGCCAGCCTGCAAGACGCAGTCGGAGGCTTTCAGATACGCCACATGTGCGTCGCGGTTTGCCTTGCGGGTATCGAGGTGGTCGGGTTTATCGGTGCAAATCAGGGCGATAAGCATAGGGCCATTCCTTTGTCAGCGGTCGGGACAGCAGCATCGAGACCGCCTGTTCCAGTGTCAGTTTCTCTTCTACCACCCCGGCGACCATTTTGGCGATGGGCATATCCACGCCTTTGGCATCGGCCAGCTTCACGATGGCGCGGGCGGTATGGCGGCCCTCGGTCGTGGCGGTGGGCGCTGGGCCTTTTCCACCAAGGGACAGGCCGAAGGTAAAGTTGCGCGATTGCTCGGACGTGCAGGTGAGCGCCAGATCGCCGAAACCAGCGAGGCCGGCAAGGGTTTCGGGCTTGGCGCCCATGGCGACGGCCATGCGCAACATTTCGGCCATGCCGCGTGTCATGAGCGCAGCGCGCGCGCTTTCGCCGAGGCCCGCGCCGATGCAGATGCCACAGGCGATGGCGATGACGTTTTTCAACGCGCCGCCAAGCTCCGCGCCTATGGGGTCGTGGGACAGATAAAGGCGCAGGGTGTCGGTGGACAGGGCCTCCTGCAATGCCTCGCCCATATCGCTTTCGGTGGCGATGACCAGCGCGGTGGGCAGACCACGGGCAATGTCGGCAGCGAAGCTGGGTCCGGTGAGGATCGCAGATGGCACATCTAGCAGGTCGTTGATGATTGCCGTCGGGCCACGTCCGGTGGCGAGGTCCACGCCTTTGCTGCACGCGATGGCGGCCTTTGGCTTGGGCTTGGTGTCTTCCAGATAACCCGACATGGCCTGCATCGGAACGGCGAGCAGCAGCAGGTCGTCTTGGGTGACGTTTAGCTCGGTGGTGAGGGTGATGTTCTCAGGAATTGGCACACCCTTTAGGCGCGGGTTGTCGCGGCTGGTCTGGAAGGCGTCGACGTTGCGGCCCACCAGCGTGACCTCGCGGCCAGCCATGTCCAAGGCGACGGCTAGAGCGGAGCCGAATGCACCTGCGCCTGCGACGGTGATCTTGGTCATGCTTTCGCTCCTTTTTTGCCAGAGCCCAGCATGGCAGGGGCGGCGGCGTCCAGCGGCCAGCGGGGCCGCGCGGTGAGGGTCATATCGTCGATCAAGCCAAGGCGGAAGCGCTCCATCCCCGCCCAAGCGATCATCGCGGCGTTGTCGGTGCACAGCTTTAGCGGCGGGGCGGTGAAGCGGACGTTATGCTGGTCGGCCAAGTTGGAAAGGCTGCCGCGGATGGACTGGTTCGCGGCGACGCCACCGGCGACGGCGATGGCCGGTTGTGCAGGCTTCAAGGCGAGGTATTGCGCCAAGGCGCGGCGGGTTTTCTCGGTCAGAACGTCCGTCACGGCGGCTTGGAAGCTGGCGGACAGGTTGGCTTGGTCCTGTGGATGCAGCCCGCCTTGTGCCGCGATCAGTGCATCGCGGGCGCGCAGAGTAGCGGTTTTGAGGCCGGAGAAAGACATGTCGCAGCCTTCGCGGTCCAGCAGAGGGCGGGGCAGCTTGTGGGATTTGGGGTCGCCGTGTTTTGCGGCCTGCTCGATGGATGGGCCGCCGGGTTGCGGCAGGCCGATGAGCTTTGCCACCTTGTCGAACGCCTCGCCCGGCGCATCGTCGATGGTGCCGCCAAGGCGTTGGAACTTGGTGGCAGAATGGGCGATCAGGAACTGGCAATGCCCGCCGGAGACGAGGAGCATCAGATAGGGGAACTCTAGCTGATCCGTCAGGCGCGGGGTCAGGGCGTGGCCTGCAAGGTGGTTCACCCCGATCAGCGGCTTGCCCGATCCAGCGGCCAGCCCCTTGGCGCACATCACGCCGGACATGACTCCGCCGATCAGGCCGGGGCCTGCGGTGACGGCTATGGCGTCCATATCCGCGAGGGTCAAGCCGGAGGTGGCCAAGGCGGTTTCCACCATGACGTCCAGTTTCTCGGCATGGGCGCGGGCGGCGATTTCGGGGACCACGCCGCCGAAATCGGCGTGCAGGTCGGTCTGGCCGAAGACCTCGTTTGACAGGATTTCCGGCGGCTGGCCGTCAGTATGGCGCACCACGGCGGCGGCGGTGTCGTCGCAGCTGCTTTCGATACCAAGGATGGTGAGGGTTTGCGCCAAGGGTCGGGCCTGTTGTGCGGGGCTTTGGCAAGGGGTAACACCTTTGCCATGACACAGACAATCCCAGCCACCGTCCTACTGACCCGCCCCAAAGCCGCGGGGGAGCGCTTTGCCGCTGACTTGGCCGCGCCAGTGATCTTGTCGCCGCTGATGGAGACGGTGTTTCTGGACTTTGAGCCATTGGAACAGGCACCTGACGCGATGGTGTTCACCTCGGAAAATGGCGTGCGCGGGTTCGTGCGGGGTAGCGAATGGCGCGGGCGGGCGTTTTGCGTAGGTGACCGTACCGCACAGGAAGCGCGGGACGCTGGGTTTGACGCCGAAAGCGCGGATGGTGATTTGCGCGACCTGAATACCTTGCTGGCGGATCGCGCGCAGGGGATGCGACTGGCCCATGCGCGAGGGCGGCATGTGGCGGGGGATGTAGATATGGGGGCGGTGCCCCTGACCGTCTATGAGCAGCGCGCGGTGCCGCTGTCGGACGAGGCGCGGGCGGCGTTGGGGAGGGCACACAAGTTGATCGTGCCGCTGTTTTCCCCGCGAAGTGCAGCGCTGTTTGCGAAACAGTTGACCGGTAAGGAAATTGCGACGCTGGACGTCATAGTCATCAGCGACTCCGCGGCAAAGGTGGCGCAGGACGCGGGGTTGCATGTGGCACGTGTTGCGGATGCGCCGGATGCCGTGGCGATGTTACACGCCATTGAACGTGCACGCGATTAGGTGTTCTGCTTGAGCGTGGGTTAGCTGTTGGTCTAAGGTCGGGCGTGGCGGTAGGTAAAATAGAGTCGCCCCGCGATTGAAGCGAAAAGGAATACGCGCTTGGCCCGCAAGAAGAACACTCCGTCCAAGACCTCCACGACCGATTCAAAACCGGGCTCGTCAAAAGCCAGCGCTATATCCGGCGTCGTGAAAGACGCCGAGTTTGACGAGTTGGATGCCGCGATGGCTGATACCAAGGCTGAAGGTGTGCGCATGGGCGAGAGTGACGCGCCAGACGATGAGGCATCGGACCAGTTGCCAGCCGTGGAAACCCACCGCGAAGTGGTGGTTGATGGTGAGGTTGTCGACGAGGGTGCCGCCGATGATGGCGAAGATGCCAAACCGGTGGACGAACCCGAGGTCGAGACGATTGCGGAGGAGCCTGTACCCGTTTCTGCTCCGGTTACCGTGGTTGAGAAACGGGGCGGCTTTTGGTCGGCCCTGCTGGGCGGCGCTTTGGCCGCAGTGATCGGATTTGGTGGCGCGATATATTTCAAGGCGGCTGAATGGCCTGTCTTTGGCGGTGGTGCTGATCTTGACGCGATATTCGCCGAGCAATCCAAGAAAATAGCGGATTTGCAGAGTGCTTTGGATACAGCGCAGGCCGCGAATGCCGAGGAACGCGCCGCGCTGAGTACCCGCATCGACGAGATTCCGGCGCAAGAGGTTGCGCCGCTGCCTGCTGATGTGCAGGCCAAACTGGACGCGCAGCGGGCCGAGATGGAGACGCTGGAAGCCAGTTTGGACAAGATGCGTGAATTGACGCAGGGCCAGATTGCGACCGCGCAAGCACAGCAGGAAAGTGCCGCGCAGGCTGAAGCCCGTGCCAAGGCGCGCGGGGCGTTGAATGCGTTGCGCACCGCGTTGACGACAGGCGCCCCTTATGCGCCGATCGTGCCGGAGATTGCAGCGGCGACGGATGTGCCGGAGGCGCTTGCCGCCAATGCTGATACTGGCGTTCCGACAGGTAAGGCACTGGAAGATCAGTTCGCGACCGGTGCGCGGGCGGCGTTGTCGGCCTCGTTAAAGGCAACCGCAGGTGACAGTCCGACGGAACGGCTGACCTTCTTTCTCAAGGACCAGCTTGGGGCGCGATCTTTGACACCTCGTGAAGGGGATGACCCCGATGCGGTGTTGTCGCGTGCCGAGGCGGCGATCAAGGCGGGTGATCTGGACGCAGCTTTGACAACAATTGACGCCCTGCCGGACGCTGGCAAGGCCGAGCTTCAGGACTGGGCCAGCGCCGCTGCGACGCGACGCGACGCACTTGCCGCTTTTGACAGCCTCTCAGACACTCTGAACGCGAATTAGGATAGTTATATGCTTTGGTCTCTCGTAAAAATTCTGGTGTTTGTTGGCGTCATCGTGGCGGTCACTTTGGGCTTGGGCATGTTGCTGGAAACCAGCGGCGGGGTTCGCGTCTCGGTGGCAAATACCGAATTCACCCTAAGCCCGTTGATGGCTATTTTGGGCCTTGTGGCCTTACTGGCTGGTTTCTGGATTTTGCTGAAAGTCCTAGGCTTGCTGAGTGCGACCTTCCACTTCCTCAATGGCGACGAGACGGCAATCAGCCGCTACTTCACCCGCAATCGTGAACGGAAGGGTTTTGAGGCGCTAGCGGATGGTCTTATGGCGTTGGCGTCGGGCGAAGGGCGCACCGCAATGGCCAAGGCTGCGAAGGCAGAAAAGTATTTGGCCCGCCCTGAATTGACCAACTTGCTGACTGCTCAAGCGGCCGAATCCGCAGGTGATAGCAAGAAGGCGCAAGAGGTTTACAAACGTCTGCTGACGGATGAGCGGACCCGCTTTGTGGGTGTCCGCGGAATTATGAAGCAAAAGCTGGCCGAAGGTGACACGGACACCGCGTTGAAGCTGGCTGAAAAGGCGTTTTCGCTAAAGCCAAAGCACGAAGAAACGCAAGATGTGTTGCTTAAGCTGCAAGCCGAGACCGAAGACTGGTCGGGTGCGCGCAAGACGCTGAACGCCAAGTTGAAGCATGGCAATCTGCCGCGCGACATTCACCGCCGCCGAGACGCAGTTCTGGCATTGTCCGAGGCGAAAGAGGTGATGGCCGAAGGTTCCAGCATCGAAGCGCGGGAGACCGCAATTGAAGCAAACCGCCTGTCGCCTGATCTGATCCCTGCCGCCGTGCTTGCGGCCCTAGGGTATATCGAGCAGGGGAAACCTAAATACGCCACCCGTGTTCTTAAGAAAGCGTGGGCAGCGCAACCGCATCCCGATCTGGCCGCGGCCTTTGCCGAGATTGCGCCTGATGAATCCCCGGAAGCGAGGATCAAGAGGTTCACGGTGCTGACGCGGGTGTCGCCGGATCATCCTGAGACCAAGACGCTGTTGGCAGAGTTGAACATCGCCGCCGAGGATTTCCCCGCTGCGCGTCGTGCTGTAGGGAGCTTGGCTGAAACAGATCCAACCGCGCGTGTGCTGACGATTATGGCCGCGATCGAGCGCGGCGAAGGTTCCGACGATGCTGTTGTGCGTGGCTGGTTGACCCGTGCCCTTTCCGCCCCGCGTGGGCCGCAATGGGTGTGTCAGAAGTGCCAGACGGTGCATGCCGCTTGGGCGCCTACTTGCGCGGGCTGTGGAACACTCGATACGCTCAGCTGGACCGAGGCGCCCGAGACGTCCGTGTCTATGCCTGCCGGAACAGCGATGCTGCCACTGATCGTTGGGGCTTTGCAGGACAAATCCGAAGCCGTTGATGCAGAGGACGCCGAGATTGTGCCGGATCACGAAGTGATCGTGGTGAAGCTTGATGATGAACCTGTCGAGGACGCGGAGGCGGCAAAGGGCTAACTAGCTCTTTTCCGATGATGCGGTTGTCCGCGGTGAACTCTAGAAGCTCAAACTGATGGAGCGACCGTTGGCTGTTAGACGATGCGCCTGCAGGTGTCGCGTTTAATCAACTCGATATCACAGGTAACGCGCCGCTGACCTGACAACTCGCCGACGATCGAACGGCTAAGATGATCACCAGCGAGGCGGCCAATTTTACGGGCGGGCAGGCGGACGGTGGTCAAGCCGGGCTCCATGTCTTTGGAGCCTTTGAAGTCTCCAATCCCAACGATAGACAAGTCTTCGGGAACCCTCAGATTGCAGCGTCTCGCAGCATACAGAACGCCCATCGCCAACACGTCATTTCCACATAGAATAGCCGTCGGACGGTGCGTGGCTTCTAACATCTGGAACGCGGCTTCCTTGGCTTCCGCAATGCTGTACGGGCTTTCGATATCCCACTGGGAAGGAATTGAAATGCCGACTTTCGACAGAACAGATTGAACGCCTGTACGCCGATCCCGCGCCCGGTCGTTATCATTGGTTCGCGGAAATAAGATGCCAATTTCGCGGTGGCCGAGATCAACAAGATGCTCGGCGGCGAGCAAGCCCGCCTTTGTGTTGTCCGCGCCAACGCAGGACAGGCGAGAGGCGTCGTTATAGCTCCAGATAGAGATTGCAGGAATGTTCTGACGCTCGATCAGGCTATAGGTCTCTTCGGAGTGATCTTGTCCGATGAGCGCCAAGCCGTCGACCCGATGCTCAAGGAACTTTCGCAAAACGGCGTATTCCCGTTCTAGATCGTAACCGTGCGAAGCGATGAGTATGGTAAATCCGTGCTCATCCACGCTGTCGGAAAAGGCTTGGATGACTTCGGCAAAAATGGCGTGGTCGATTGTGGGGACCACCAAACCAATCGTTCCGCTGCGAATACCGTGCATAGTCTGAGCCGCGCGATTGCGGATATATCCGAGGTTTCGGACCGCCGCGTCAATTTTCTTACGAGTCGCCGGATTGACCTGCTCAGGGTGATTGAAGCTTCGAGAGACGGTCGAGATGGACACTTTCGCACGCCTCGCTACCGCAAAAATATCAACCTTATTTTTATTATTATCAGCCATTTAGACGCCATTATCAGTCATTTTATGAAAACATTTGCATTACTATTTTCATCACCTAACCTAAATAGTCAACTTGGGTCATTGGCTTGGATAACTGACAATGGAATTCATCTACTACTTTGGTGACGTTTTCACGCCGATCAACTTTGGCCTGCTTTTGCTGGGCACGATCGGCGGTCTTATCCTTGGCGCGACACCGGGGCTTTCGCCAACCATGGCTGTTGCGCTGCTGATCCCGTTCACATTCCAACTTGAGGCCGCACAAGGCCTCATTTTGCTTGGCGCGGCATACACGTCAACGGTTGCAGGAGGCGCGGTATCCGCGATCTTGCTCAAGATACCGGGGGCACCGGCCAATATTGCCACAACGCTGGATGGTCACACCATGGCGCTGAAGGGCGAAGGGGCCAAGGCGTTGCAGCTTTCTTTCCTGTCCTCGGCAGTGGGCGGCGTATTTGGTGTTCTGTTGCTCATCTTCCTGACGCCGGTTCTGGCCAAATGGGCGCTGGCCTTCGGGCCGAGCCACCTGTTCTGGCTGGCAATCTTGGGCGTCACGGTTATCGGGTCGCTCGACTCGAATTCCGTGGTCAAAGGATTGCTGTCTGGGTGTATCGGCCTTTGGCTGGCCACCATCGGGTTTGACGACATCATGGGGGCGCAGCGCTTTATCTTTCATCCATCGCTCGGAGGCGGGATTAACATCATCGCCGCGCTGATCGGGTTGTTCGCGATCCCGCAGGTTATCACGATGTTCGCCAAGGGCCGTAAGGACGACGGGGCCGAAGCCATCCAAGTGCAAAAGCATCCGATCAAAGGGGCCATAACAGAACTGCTGCGCAACAAACGCGCGATGGGCATTGGCACACTTACGGGCTCTATCATTGGGCTTATCCCCGGCGTTGGCGGGCAGATCGCAGGGTTGGTGGCCTATGACCAGTCCAAGAAATTCAGCCCTGATCGCGACAAGTTCGGCACCGGCCACCCCGAAGGATTGATCGCTGCTGAGTCTGCCAACAACGCCATGGTGGGGCCGTCTCTGGTGCCGCTTCTTACGCTGTCCATTCCCGGCTCCCCCACGGCGGCGGTGCTTCTGGGCGGCTTGCTGATCCATGGGATTTTCCCCGGGACCGACCTTTTTGACAATCACCCCGATGTGGCGTGGACCTTCATCAATTCGATGCTGATCGGGCAGATCCTGATGTGCATCTTCGGGCTGTATGTGGCGGGGATGGCCGCAAAAGTCGCGCAGGTGCCGCAATCCATGATGGCCGCTATCGTGCTGGGGCTGGCCGTCTTTGGCAGCTATTCCGTGCAGTCGAGCATGGGGGACGTCTATGTCATGGCCTCTCTCGGGGTGATGATGTATTTTCTGGAGCGGTTCGGGTTTTCCGCGGCACCGCTGGTTCTTGGTTTAATCCTTGGACCCATCGCAGAATCGAACTTCATCCAAGGCAGCATGATCGCAAGTGCCACAGATGGCATGGCACCTTACTTCCTGACCGGGACGTTGAACCTGTTCCTGATCGCCGTCGTGATCGCGTCGATCCTCTACTCTGGCTACATGGAACTTCGGTCGCGGCGCTACACCTCCAAAGAGGAGATCATGGAATGAGCACCCTTACCCTGCCACGGCTTCAGCACATCATCGGCTCCGGCATCGTCGCCGCTGTCGGCGTATCGGTCTGCTACATCAGCTACACCCAGCAACCCTCCGAGGCGTTCTTATTCCCGCGCCTGATCGCGAGCGTTTTCGTGGTTCTGGCGCTTTGGACATTCGTCAAGGCGTGCCTTGGGTGGACCAAAGTCGGCAACGGCATCTCCTTCACCCAGTTCAAAAACCTTGCCCCCGGCCTTGCGATCGCCCTGATCTATATCTTCTGGGCCGCCAAAGGTCTGGGCTTCTACACAGCGACGACAATCGCATTTTTCATCTTGCTTAGCCTGTATGATCCGGCCCCGCACACGGCGCTGAAATCATGGGGCAAGCGCATCATCACGACGGCCTGTTTCATGGCCGTTATGTACGGTCTCTTCGCACTACTGCTGAAAGTGTACACACCGCGAGAGATATTTTTCTGAACCGCATTAGCGGCAGAACTCACCTAGGGAGGAACTACAATGAAGAAGTTACTAGCAGGGGCAGCCATTGCCCTGATGGGCTTGACTACAACAGCATCCGCTGATGGGCACGCCAACTATCCTGAACGGCCCATGATGATGATGGTCAGCTATGGCGCGGGTGGTGCAACCGATTTCCAAGCCCGGATTGTTACCATGACAGCGGGCAACGAAGATGCGTTGGGCATGCCCATCGCCATTCTGAACAAACCCGGTGCTGGTGGTCGCGTAGGTTGGAACTGGTTGGCGGGTCAGGCAGAGGCTGACGGCTACACCCTTGGGGCGTACAACGTCCCTCACTTCATCGCGCAATCCATCAAGGGCGGTGTCGAATATAGCGCTGACTCGTTTGAGCCAATCGCCAACTGGGGCGCAGACCCTGCGGTTCTGGTTGTTGGCAAAGACAGCGAATTCAACACGCTGGAAGATGTCGTAACCTTCGTAAAGGCAAACCCCGGCAAGCTGACAACATCCGGCGCGGGTCTGTTTGTGGGTCACCACATTGCCGCCCTGCAAATGGAAAAAGCAGGCGACATGAAAATGGCCTATATCCCCACCAAAGGTGGCGGTGCGGCGGCGATGAAGGCCGTGATTGCGGGTGACGTAATGGCGGGCATCAACAACCTGTCTGACGCCTATCGCGCAGCAGCGGCTGGCAACGTCAAAATCCTCGCCGTGGCTGATCTGGAGCGCAACGAGTTTCTTCCAGACGTGCCAACCATGAAAGAGGCGGGGCTTGATGTTGACAATGCGTCGGTCAACTTCCGCGGTGTCATGGTGCCTAAAGGCACACCACAAGGCATCATCGACAAACTGGCCGCGACGGTGCCAATGATGTTCGAAAACTCGCGCGTTACAGGCAAGATGAAAGCTGGCGGTTCGCCAATGCACGTCATGACTCGCGACGAAGTTTTGGCCATGTGGGCCGCACGCGAAGAAACACTTAAAGAACTGCTGGCCGGTCTTTAAGACACCTTCACTCAATCAGACCCTCACCCCGAACATGGGTGGGGGTCACCCAACCGACATTAGGACACCCCTCGAAATGACAATCCATGATGATCTTGCCGGAGTAGAAGCAACCGTTGCCAGCGCCCGCGCCGCACAAATTCGCTTCGAGACGCAAGGCTCGCAAGCCCGCTATGATCGCGCCGCCCAAGCGGCCGCATGGGCGATTATGGAACCCGCACGCAATACGCACCTTGCTGAACTGGCCGTCGAGACAACCGGCCTTGGCAATGTGGCGGATAAGATCACCAAAAACCACCGCAAGACGCTGGGCCTGATGCGCGACATTGCCACCGCCAAAACCTATGGCGTCATCAGCGATAATTCAGAGACTGGCATAACCGAGATCGCCCGTCCCATCGGGGTGATTGGCGCTGTTGTGCCTTCGACCAATCCGGCGGCGACCCCTGCCAACAATATCATTAACGCGCTGAAATGCGGCAACGCGATTGTGCTGTCCCCGTCGCCCAAGGGCGTGCCTGCTTGCGAGGTTTTGCTGGGCTACATCCACGCCGAGTTCGACAAGATCGGAGAAGACCACAATCTGGTGCAGATGGTGCCGGGCCGTGGCAGCAAAGAGAAAACCCATCGCCTGCTTGAGATCAGCGACCTGATTGTCGTGACCGGATCACAAAACAACGTCAAACGGGCCTACACATCAGGGACACCCGCGCTAGCCGTGGGTGCTGGTAATGTCTCCGTGATCGTCGACGAAACATGCGATCTGACCGCCGCCGCCGAAAAGATCACGGCGTCGAAGACCTTCGACAATGCCACGTCCTGCTCGTCCGAAAACTCGATTGTCGTGGTGGACGCAATTTACGATGACTTCGTGGCGGCCCTCGCCAAAGCAGGCGGCGCATTGGTCAAAGACGAAGCCGCAATTGTAAGCAAACTTTGGCCTGACGGGCACTTAAACCGATCCGTCATTGCACAGGATGCCGACAAGATGCTGCAAGCACTGGGCATGGAGGGTGACGTACCTTCGGATACGAAATTCCTTGCCGTCGAAACGAAGGGTATCGGCCCGGATCACCCGTTATCGGGCGAAAAACTCTCCCGTGTCGCAGCGCTCTACCGTGTCCGCGACTTCGATGACGCTCTCAAAACCACCTCCCAAATCATGGCGTTCCAAGGGGCGGGTCATTCCGTTGGCCTGCACTCCGCCGATCCGGATCGCGCCTTGCGCCTCGGTATGGTGATCCCAACGTGTCGCGTCATCGTCAATCAGGCGCATACCTTCGCCACCGGAGGTTCCTTTACCAACGGCATGCCATTTTCGCTGTCGATGGGATGCGGCTCTTGGGGCGGGAACTCCATTGATGACAACGTCCATTGGAAGCACTTCATGCAGACCACCAAGATCATCCGCGAAATTCCGCCCCGCGAGCCAAAGGTCGAAGACATCTTTGCCGACTATTGGGAAGCCGCCGGTCAATGAAGCTAGCCCACGACGCCCCACCGCAAGGAACTGTTCGCGACTGGATTGATTTTCGGGCTGAAAGCGACGGCGTAGCCATTGTCTTTACAGATGGAAGCCCCGCTCTGAACTGGGCTGAATTGCGCGATGAGGCCCGACAGATTGCCCGAACCCTGACCGCCCAGGGGATCGCGAAGGGCGAAAGCATTGCCATACTGCAACCTAACAGTCGCGAAGGTGTTTTGGCGTTCTATGGCGCGGTTTATGGTGGCTTTAGGGCGACGATGGTCAACCTCGCTGCTGGGCGTGATGCCATGGCCTACGCGCTTGAGCATTGCGAGGCGCGTATCGGAATGGTTCACGATAGTGTCGCGGACATGTACGAAAGCGTGCGTCCGGAAGGCATGAAGCGTCTGTCAGTGTTCACCATTCACGCCGACATTGCCTTGCATGACGTCACACCAGCGGACCATGCGCTGCTCATGTACACGTCCGGCACAACAGGACGCCCCAAAGGGGTAGTGCATACTCAGTCAAGCCTGCTTGCCGGGGGCTGGACTCCGGCAATCGCGCACAAGCTTACCGATCAGGACCGCGCGTTTTGCGTCTTGCCCATCTGTCATATCAACGGGCTGTGCGTGACCGTGATGGGGGCGTTGGTGTCCGGCGGGTCCGTCGCCATGGCCGAAAAATTCTCTGCCAGCCGGTTCTGGACTCAGGTCGAGGACACCAAAGCCACTTGGTTCTCAGTCGTGCCGACAATCATTTCACACTTACTACATGGCGACGGCGATTCCGACGCCCCAAGCAAAGAGAGGCTGCGCTTTGGGCGGTCCGCGTCCTCGGCTCTTGCGCCTGACGTGCAAACGGCATTTGAAACGCGCTTTGGCATTCCTATCATCGAAACCATGGGGCTGACCGAAACCGCAGCGCAAATCCTGTCCAATCCCCTTCCCCCCGGTACCCGCAAAATCGGCTCGCCCGGTATCGCATATGGCAACGAGGTGGCGATACTCGCTGCCGACCTCAGCGAATGCCCGCCGGATGTAGAGGGTGAAATTGCCATTCGTGGTCCGAATGTGATGCTCGAATATCTAAAAAACCCCGAAGCGACGGAAGCGACGTTTCATGGTGACTGGCTGCGCACAGGCGATCTTGGACGCAAAGATGCCGAGGGGTATCTATTCGTCACCGGACGGCTGAAAGAGTTGATCATCAAAGGCGGCGAGAACATCGCCCCGCGCGAAATCGACGAGGCATTGTACGCCCACAGCGATGTCGTAGAGGCCGCAGCCTTCGCTCGTCCTTGCACGGTCTACGGAGAACGGGTCGAGGCAGCTGTTCGGCTCTGCGATGGGTCAGCCTTAACTGCGCAGGACCTTATCGCCAGCTGCATTGAAAAGCTGGGCAAGTTCAAAGCGCCGGATCATGTTCATTTTCTACCCGAATTGCCCAAAGGCCCGTCCGGCAAGATTCAACGACTGAAGCTTGCGGAGATTTTGTAGTCCTTGAGTGACTTTCACGTGACCGGTGGGCTATCTGACTCGTGATTTGGTAATATTCAAATGTGCGGGAACGGATGCTAGACAACGAATGTTGGCCCGTTTAAATGCTCATCGTGTGTCGCCTCAATAGCTCAGCTGGTAGAGCAGGTCCTTCGTAAGGACAAGGTCGGGGGTTCGAGTCCCTCTTGAGGCACCACTTCACCATTCCGATAAGCTCCAAAGGCATCCAAAAACCCTTATGTTATAAGGGCTTTGCGAAATTTCTTTGTCCAGCGCTGTGTGATGGCGTTTGATGCGATCCCCCCAGCATGCCCTTGTCAGATATTCAGATCAGAAACCTAAAGCCTCGCGATAAAGCGTATAAAGTGTCCGATTTCGAAGGGCTGTTTGTTCTGGTCAAGGTGAACGGGTCGAAGCTTTGGCAGCTCAAGTATCGATTAGATGGAAAGGAAGGGCTGCTTTCTATCGGGGTCTATCCGGATGTGAGTTTGGCGCAGGCCCGCAAAGCCAAGGACGCCGCTCGGGGTGAGGTGTCCAAAACATGCGTGTGTTCATGTGGACCGCAGGCGCGTGGGGATTTTGCATATGGGCCACCAGCGAAATCCCAGAGGCCCAGAATCGAGGATCATCATTTTCCAGATGTTCCAGATAGGCGTTGATCGCTGCCCAACGCGCCTTGTTGTGCGCGCGCGACCATGCCCAGAAACTTCGCCCATGTATTGTATCGCTGCCTAGAATTTTTTGCGCGGCTCGATCTATTAGCGCAGCACCCAATGTTGAACCTTCGATCACATATAGCACTCCGCCCAATGCCGCCGGTGTCACTGCATCCGTTATCTCTGCGCACAGAGGATTACGATCGATATCTTCAGAGCTATACCCAAGACTGGCCAAATCCTGCGCTAGAAAGTCTAACCGCTTTGTATAGCTAAAGTTGTCTTGACAAACGGACATCTGAGAAACAGCTCCATCAATAGCCTGTTCCAATGGGGCATAAAAGCCGTGGAAGGACCGCATCAATTCCCTGTATTGGGATCGACATATCGTGCCATCAAAAAGGGCCACAAAATGCGAATGCTGATGAAGTCGCTGATGAACATCCTCAGTATGGACGCGCAGGGCATTCCGTATTGTGCAATCTCGATTGTCCTCGTTTGCTGCAAGCAAGCTGTGCCCCGCCTTTTTCTGCTACATCCAAATCTAGTGCAGAGCAGCATTTATCAAGTGGAGGAGCAATGCACTGACTATCCGTGTTACCTAGCACGATAGTTCGGGAAATCTCTCTCTTGTGCGTTTCAATGCCAAAAACTATCGCTGCGGTCCGCTGTTTGCGAAGCTCTACTGGTTAGGTGCTCATTTTAACATGATGAAGCTTATGCGAATTTAACTAGGTGATAAAATTCCTGCAGGCCCTTCGAGATACTACTCTCCCTGCTGACTTAGAGCAGCCCTTGGTTTATTGAGAGCTAGGTCCGCTTTGCGGGGCGAAGCGGTCGTTAGCTGCGGTTTCGCCAAGGTCGGCTTTGGAAGCACCTATTGAGAATTGCTGCTTGTTATCGGTGAGTGGCCGGTAGACCCCTGAAGTGTTAACGTTGTCTCGGAGCATTGCACTGGAGCATCTCGTTTTGGCCGTTCATCGAAGCAACTTTCCAAACATCGAAGCCGAATTGTTCTTGGCCTATGTCGGAATGGAAACCGACTTGCTATTCAACCGTGGCATCGATTTGCCGGGCTTTGCTTCGTATCCGCTCTTAGAAACAGAGAAAGGCCGCGCACTTCTCAAAGAGTATTTCGCAGGAATGATTGCATTGGGTAGAGAAAAGAGCGTGGGCATTATTCTTGAGAGCCCAACATGGGTTGCGAACCGAGATCGTGGGTCCGCGATTGGCTACGCTCCCGAGAAAATTATGCAGTTGAACCAACACGCTGTCGCGCTGATGTCAGAAGTGCGTTCAGATCATGGTGATGTCCCGACAGTGATCAGCGCAAACATTGGCCCGCGTGACGATGCTTACGCACCCAGTGATCAAATGAGTGCTGATGAAGCTGAGCAATATCACTCTGAACAAATTTCGGCCTTGGCTGAGACTGACGTTGATGTCGTGAGCGGTTACACTCTTGCTTATAGCGCCGAAGCGATAGGCCTCGTCCGGGCGGCTCGGCGTTTTGGATTGCCTGTTGTGATCGCCTTCACGGTCGAGACCAACGGGAAACTACCGACGGGAGCCACGTTGGAAACAGCAATCTCTGAGGTGGATGACGGAACGGACGGATACACTGCTTACTTTATGATCAACTGTGCTCACCCCGACCATTTTGAGCAGGTCCTTGCAGACGGGCCTTGGATGCAGCGGATAAAAGGGATTGTTGCAAATGCTTCGCGTTGCAGTCACGCTGAGTTGGATGAAGCTGAAGAGTTGGACGACGGTGATCCGGATGAGCTTGGAAACCAATTGTCACAAATCCGTCGCCAGTTTCCGCACATTCGCGTTTTAGGAGGATGCTGCGGCACCGACATGAGGCATATGGAACGGATCGCGGAGGCATCCACTGCCCACTCCGTTTAAGGACTGGGTCCATCGACTTATCCGACAACAAAAGCAGGCATTTATCCCATTTGCAGCATTCGTAACTATGGGCTTAAGCCAGACCCTACCACTCGCCACACCCTTGCCCGGAATCAAGCCGTAGGCGCCGGGCGATCGTCGGACCGTCCCACGGGTCGGCGATTTTGCAACGGGCGCACCGGCTTGTGAGGGAAGATGAACTTGGCAGAAATAAACTGCCAAACTGCTAAGAAATATCGCCCACCCCCGGTCCGCCGACCGCCCTGCTTGCGCTCCGAACGCTACCCCTCAATCGCCGTAATCATATCCACTCGCGTCGCGTGGCGACCACCCTCGAACTCGGCGCTCAAGAAGGCGTCCACGATATCAAGCGCCAGCCCTTCACCGATCACCCGCGCGCCCAAGGACAGCATGTTGGCGTTGTTGTGCTGACGGATCATGCGGGCAGAGAACGTGTCGGAGCAGACGCCGCAGCGAATGCCCTTCACCTTGTTGGCCGCCATCATGATGCCCTGCCCCGTGCCGCAGACGATGATGCCCAACGCGCAGTCGCCGGACGCCACACGCCGCGCGGCGGCTTCGCCGTGTTGGGGATAGGGCGTGCTTTCCGAGGTCATCGGGCCGATGTCTTCGACCTCGTAGCCAAGACCTGCGACATGTGCGGCGATGGTCTGGCGCAGCTTGATGTCAGCGTGGTCGCTGGAAAGGACGATGCGTGTCTTGGATGTCATGGCAGATGATCCCGTTGAAAGTTAATCGCGTATGAACGTCATGTAATGCGGCGAACGGCCTTCGCGAAGGGCCTTTTGCTCGTAGCGGGTAGAGAACCAGTCTTCCCAAGCCGTGCTCAAATCTTCAGGCGCTTCGGTCAAGGTGAAGCCCGCGCGCGGAACTTCTTCGAGCGTTTGGCGCACGTAGTCTTCGATATCGGTGGCGACGCGGAACTCATGCCCCGACTTCAACTTGGCAGCCAGCGGGTCCAGATGCTCTGGCGTCACGAAACGACGGCGGTGGTGGCGGGCTTTGGGCCACGGGTCGGGGTAGAGCAGGAACATTTTGTCCAAGCTGTTCGCGGGCAACACATCCAGCAAGTCCCGCGCGTCACCGGCGTGGATCAGGATGTTCTCCACCCCTTCGCGGCGGATTTTGCCCAGCAGGGAAGCCACACCGTTGACGTAGATTTCGCACCCAATGAATTGCACGTTCGGGTTGGCCTTCGCCTGATGGACAAGATGCTCGCCCGAGCCGAACCCCACCTCCAGCCACAAAGGCTTGCGCTGCGCGATTGCGTCGATATCCAGCATCACCCGCTCGGGATTGTCCTCGCGGCTGACCCCGTCCAGCAGAAAGTCGGGCAACACCTCGTCGAAGTCCTGCCGCTGCCGCGCGTTGAGGGTCTTGCCCTTCAGACGGCCATAGAAGTTGCGTCGGGGCGTCGTGGGGTCTGTGTCTGATGTGCTCATGCGCGGCGGTGTAGCCGTGCGGCGCGGCGGGTGCAACGGGCGCTTATGCGACGAACAGCGCCTTGTGGGCTTTGCAGTGCGCTATCAGCACGCCGCGGAAGGCGCGGAGCTTGGCCGAGGGCCAGACGTCGGGATGCCCGACCACCCAAATTTCGGGGTATGGCTGCGGGGCAAGTACCGGAACCTGCTGCAAGCCTGCGTTGGTCCGGCCCAAAAACATCGGCATCCGAACGATCCCCAAACCGGCCTGCGCCGCGCCGACCATTGCCACCATGTCGTCAAAGCGGAACCGCACCTTCTGGTTCGGGTAATCGGGATTGGTACCTTTGGGGACATCCGGAAAGCTGTCGTAGGCCACCCAGTTGATCTGTGTTTGCGGGTCTCGCGCGATACGCGCGGCCCAGTCCGCGTTGGCGAAACTGGCGCTGTCTTGGTAGAGCAAGCGAAGCCCCGTCAACGCATCGCCGGGGGCGCGGCTTACGCGAATGGCCAGATCGGCCTCGCGCCGTGACAGGTCCAGCAATTCGTTTGTTGCCAGAACGCGCAGTTCTACGTCGGGGTGGGTGCGGGTGAATTGGTCCAAGACCGGCGACAGGAAGCTGGCGATCAGAAGTTGCGGCGCGGTGATGGTCAGGATGCCAGACAGATGCGTCTCGGCCCCTTTCAGGCGACGCATCAACCCGTGCTCGGCCTGCTCCATCTGTTCGGCGTGTTCGGCGATCAGCAGCGCTGCGTCTGTCGGGCGGTAGCCGTCGGAAAGGCGTTCAAACAATACCTCGCCCGACGCTTCCTCGGCCCGGCGAATGCGGCGGGCGATTGTGGTGTAGTTGACCGACAACGCCGCGCCCGCCCCTGCGAGCGAGCCGTGGCGCACAAGCGCCATGACGGTACGAAGGTCGTCCCATGTCATATCCATACATGCGTTTTCGCACGGATCGGATGCAAAGACACGCGTTTTCGCGCAATCGAGCTGTGGCTAAGCTGCGGTCATCACATCAAAACAGGAGTTTCCCGATGGTATATGCATTCGCACATCTCACAATCAGCAACCCCGACGCACTGGCCCAATACCGTGACGTCGCGGGCGAGGCGCTGGCAAAGCATGGCGGCAAAGTCGAATCCGCGTCAGGCGAATTTACCGTGCTCGACGGCACGCCCACCGAGCCAAACGTCGCGGCATTGTTGAGCTTTCCCGACAAGGACGCGGCGCTTGCATGGACGAATGACCCGGAGCTGGTCGACGTCCATGCATTGCGGCGCAGTGCGGGTGGGTCGGACATCTTGTTGCTTGGTTAAGTCACAAAAAAAGGGCGCGCCGGTGGCACGCCCTTTGCGCTAAATCTGTGAGGTCGGATTAAACCGCTTTTTTCAGCGCCTCGACCAGATCGGTACGTTCCCACGAGAAGCCGCCGTCGGCCTCCGGTGCGCGGCCAAAGTGGCCATAGGCTGCCGTGCGGGCATAGATTGGGCGGTTCATGCCCAGATGCTCGCGGATGCCGCGCGGGGTCAGGTCCATCAGGCCCGCCACAGCGGCTTCAATAGCCGCATCAGGGGCTTCGCCGGTGCCATGTGTGTCGCAATAGATCGACAATGGCTTGGCCACGCCGATGGCATAGCTCAGCTGGATCGTGCAGCGTTTCGCGAGGCCCGAGGCCACCACGTTTTTCGCCAGATAGCGCGAGGCATAGGCCGCCGAGCGGTCCACCTTGGTCGGGTCTTTGCCCGAGAACGCACCGCCGCCATGGGGGGCCGCGCCACCGTAAGTGTCGACGATGATCTTGCGGCCTGTCAGGCCAGCATCCCCGTCAGGGCCGCCGATGACGAACTTGCCGGTCGGGTTGACCCACCATTCGGTGTCGCCGGTCAGCCAGCCTTGCGGCAGAACTTCGGTGATATACGGCTCGACCACCGCGCGCACGTCGGCGGAGGTCATGTTTTCGTCCAGATGCTGCGTAGACAGCACGACCGAGGAAATCCCGACAGGCTTGCCGTCGACATAACGCACGGTCAGCTGCGACTTGGCGTCGGGGCCAAGCGTCGGCTCGGTGCCGTTTTTGCGGACTTCGGCCAGGCGACGCAGAATGGCGTGGGCGTAGTGGATGGGCGCTGGCATCAGCTCCGGCGTCTCGTCACACGCGTAGCCGAACATGATGCCTTGGTCGCCGGCACCCTCTTCCTTGCCGCTCGCCGCGTCGACACCTTGGGCAATATGGGCGGATTGTTCGTGCAGCAGGTTGGTAACCTCGACGGTCTTCCAGTGGAATTTGTCCTGCTCGTAGCCGATGTCGCGGATGCACTCGCGGGTGATGTCCTCGATGCGGCCCATGTATTCGTGCAGCTTGGTTTTGTCGGACAAGCCGACCTCGCCGCCAATGACGACGCGATTGGTGGTGGCAAGGGTTTCTGCGGCGACGCGGGCTTCTGGCTCTTCCGCAAGGAACGCATCTAGAACAGCGTCGGAGATACGGTCGCAAACCTTGTCAGGATGCCCTTCGGATACGGATTCCGATGTGAAGAGGTAGTTCTGTCGTGCCATTGGGAAGTGCTCCGCTTTGTTGCCCCGCCACGTCAGGAAGCCGTTGTGGCGGTGAATGATTGACTTGCCCTACTCTTGCGGCGCTGCGTGGTCAATGGAAACACGGCGTCGTGCGGCGATGCGCCAGATAAGCAACAGGGTCAACAGGGCTTGCACCGGCCAGTCGTGCAGGCGGCTATACCATGTCGGCTGCGTTGGCGCAGGAAGGTTTGCATCCAAATAAGAGGCTTCGTTGAGCTTGGTATGCGCAGTGATCCGGCCCCACGGGTCGATCACGGCTGAAATGCCCGTGTTGGCGGCCCGGATCAGCGGCAAACCCTGCTCGACCGCACGGATGCGGGCTTGCGCCAGATGCTGATAGGGGCCGGAGATGTTGCCGAACCATGCGTCATTGGTGATTTGCAGCAGTAGATTAGGACGCGCGAGACCGCGAAAGCTGCGTGGGAAGATTAACTCGTAACAGATCAGCGGCAGTGCTGCGCCAATGCCGGGCAGTTCGATCAGTTTAGGGCCGGAGCCTTTCGAGAAGCCGCCACCGTCGCGAGAGGCCATACCGCGAATGCCAAATTGAGACAGCGTTTCGCCGAAGGGGATGTATTCGCCGAACGGAACAAGGTGATATTTGTGATAGGTTTGCACCCGGCCGCCATCGGGTCCAAGCAGCGTAAGCGTGTTGCGCCACCCATCTTCGACCCTGTCGTTGCCACCCACTATGATCGGCTGCCCGCCCGCGGCACGCGAAATAGCCTCAAGCACTGTGGGAGCCTCGTTTAGCGGATAGGGCACAGATGTCTCGGGCCAGACGATCAAGTCAGGCTTGGTGTCCGCCGGGGCTGCGGTGAGATCTACCGCACGTTGCAAAAACTCTCCAACATGCTCCGGATCCCATTTCAAATGCTGCGCAGCATTCGGCTGGATCAGGCGTACGATTTTACCGGTTTTCTGCGCAGCATTTGTTGCCAGTTGCTGCGCCCCATAGCCCCAGCTTGCAAGCAGGAGAACGACTGCGATTATCAATCCCACATGGATTTTTCGCGCGCTTGGCCCTGCGGAGATGGCCAAGGTCAGGAAGGTCAAAACAGGGGTTCCGCCAAGTGCTGCAAGTTGAATGATCGGGTGATCTGACCAGATGTGGCCGATGGTGGCCCACGGGAAGCCCGTGAACAACACGCTGCGCAGCATTTCCATCGCGGTCCACAAGACAATCAGCGCAATAACGCCACCAATTCGGCGTGCCACTCCGAAAGCCGTCGCCCATAGAAGCGCCAACCCGCCCGCCATAAAGAACAGGGCGAACGGGGCCATCCAGCCGTGTCGCGCGATGTCTACCAGGAACGGCTCTACCAGCCAGAACAGCGCTACGGCGAAATAACCCACACCGCCGGCCCAACCAACCCATGCGGCCTTTGGCGCGGAGGTTACATTTTTGTAAAGCCAGATCAGCCCCGCGAAGCCCAATAGCGCAACCGGCCAAAGCGACCATGGTGCTTGGCCCAACGCGCCAAGCGCGCCGAACCCGACAGCAGAGGCAAAGTGCGCCCAGCTAGGCCGCGCGGCGGGCCGGAACGCGCGGCGCATCATTGCTGTCAGCTTGCTTGTGCGACGGGCATCAAAACCCGTAGGCGCTTGATGCGGCGTGGATCGGCGTCCAGAATTTCAAACTCGGCGCCGGAAGGGTGTTCCACCACCTCGCCCCGCGCCGGAACACGACCAGACAGCATGAATACCAAGCCACCGAGCGTGTCGATTTCCTCGTCCATCTCGTCGTCGGACAGACGCTGGCCGATTTCGGCCTCGAACTCTTCCAGCGGGGCGCGGGCCTGTGCCAGATAAATCCCCGGCTTTTCCATTTTCCACAGATCGGCTTCGTCAATGTCGTGCTCGTCCTCGATCTCACCCAAGACCTGCTCGATCAGGTCTTCGATGGTCACCAGCCCGTCGACACCGCCATATTCGTCGATCACCAGCGCCATGTGCTTGCGCTCGGTCTGCATTTTGGCGAGCAAGACCCCGATCGGCATCGAGGGTGGCACGAAAAGCACCGGGCGCACCATTTCTTCGAGGTCAAACTTGGGGCCTTTGCCGTTGAAGCCGTGGCGCAGGGCCAGATCCTTCAGGTGGATCATGCCAATTGGCGTGTCCAACGTATCCTCGAACACCGGCAGGCGCGTCATTCCGCTTTCGCGGAAGATTTCCACCAATTCTGCCAAGCTGATCGTTTTCGGCACTGACACGATTTCGGCGCGTGGAATGACAACGTCTTCCACACGTTTTGCGCGCAGATTACCAAGGCCAAGCATAGCCCTACCGCTGCCGTTACTGTCGGAGGTTTCGTCGTCGGAATCGGGCGCACGGAAGGCGGCGATCACGCGTGAGAAAAGTCCAGGTTCCGTCTCGTCGCCAATCGCGACTTCGGTCTGGTTCGTGTCTATGTCCTGCGCGCTTTGCGCTGCGGTAGACGAGCCGTCTTGTTCTGCGCCCATCGGTCCTTTTCCAATAAAAACGGCCCCATACTCGAGCCTTACACCCTATATGGGTCCTCAATACCTAGTTTTGCAAGAATTCTGGTCTCCAAACCCTCCATCAAGGCGGCATCTGGATCATTTATGTGATCAAACCCCAACAGATGAAGGGTTCCGTGGACCAAAAGATGCGTCACATGGTCTTTTAAGGACTTGTCCGCCTCCTCGGCTTCGCGAACGCACGTCTCGAAGGCGATGGCGATATCACCCAGTTCCATCTCATGCGGCGCACCATCAGGCAGCCGAGGGATCATGCCGGGGATTTGCGCCGCACGTTCTTCCGAGGGCCATGACAGCACGTTCGTGGGGGTCGGTTTGCCGCGAAATTCGGTGTTCAACTCCGCCACGCGGACATCGCTGCACGCCAGAAGGCTGATCTCGTAGTCGGCGTCCAGCGACAGCTCCGCAAGGGCCGCGTTGCACGCAAGGTCCGCCAGCGCGGGCAGCCCCGCATCGGTCCAGCGGGCATCTTCTGTGAGGACTTCGATCTGTGCCATAGCTGTCCCATATAGCAGGCTGGGGCCGCGTCAACTAGTGTTGTGGAGGACATGAGGGTAGTGGCGGGAATGTGCGTGAGTTGGAGGGGCTGCTACACGGGACTAAGCAGCCATCCCAGCCAGTGTCTGTGAAGTCCGTTTTTGCGCCAAGAGAGACCTCGCTGGATTTATGTCAGGGACAGCTTCTCACGACAGCGCCCAAGTACGAACTCAATGAAAAGACGGACTTTGTTGTCTTGCAGGCGCCGGTGCGGATAGAGGCATCCAAACATCGCGGGTTCGGGCGGTGTTTCGGGCAGAACTTCGACAAGCGCCCCACTCTTGAGGTGTTCGACGACATCGAAACGCGGCTTGTTTATGATGCCACGACTGGCGCAAGCCCACCCAGTCAAAACATCTCCGTCATCGGAATCGTAGCTGCCCGAGACGTCCATTCGCTTGGGTCCCTCCGACGTTGACAACGTCCAGAACCATTCGGGCGATCGCGGATAGCGCAGAAGCAGGCAGTTGTGGCGCTTCAGATCATCGGGGGTTTGAGGCATGCCGTGTTTTTCAAGATAGGAGGGCGCGGCGCATAGGATGCGCGGAGTGTCCATGATTTTGCGCAATTTCAGATTTGAATCCGGTGGCTGGCCGATGAACAATGCCACATCAAGCCCGTCTTCCAAAAGATCCACCTTGCGGTCCGACAGACGCAGCCGTACCGACACATCCGGATACATGTCAACGAACTCGGGAATGAGCGGCGCGACCAACCGCTTGCCGACGCCAAGCGGCGCTGTCACTTGTACAATGCCGTGCGGTTTCTCAGAATAGCCAGAGATCGCGGCCTCGGCATCCTCCAGAGATTGCACGACTTGGCGGGCGTGGTCGTAGAAGGTTTGGCCCACGTCGGTGGGGGACAGCTTGCGTGTTGTGCGGTTGAACAGGCGCACATCCAACCGGCGCTCCAGCTCTTTGATGCGATTGCTAGCGACCGCTGGTGTCAGGCGCAGGTCACGCCCGCCGGCGGTAATACTGCCGAGTTCCACCACTCTCACGAATACTTTCAGGCTTTCAATATAGGGCACCGGCACCTCTGATTATCTACGAATCGTTGAAAGAGCATACCCGACTGCGCCGTATTTCAAGATAGTTAACTGGGTCATAAGGAAGGAGACCGTAGATTCCCCACTGCGGCAAGGGAGGACATATGACAGCCAGATCTGAAATACGCTTCGTGCTAAACGACCGTGACGTGACCTTGGACCGCGTCAGCGCCAGTGACACATTGCTTGATTTTTTGCGCATTGATCGTCGCCTCACAGGCACCAAGGAAGGCTGCGCCGAGGGCGACTGCGGCGCGTGCACAGTTCTAGTAGGGCGGTTGCAAAATGGCGTCCTGCGCTACGAGCCGGTGAACGCCTGCATCCGTCTGACGGCATCACTGGATGCCTGTCACGTCGTTTCCATTGAATATTTGTCCGGCCCGAGCGGAAAGCTGCATCCGGTCCAGCAGGCGATGGTGGATCACCACGGAAGCCAATGCGGGTTCTGCACGCCCGGTTTTGTGATGTCGCTTTATGCGCTTTGGATGGGGAACCCAGACCCTTCAGAAACAGAGATTGAAACCGCGCTTCAGGGCAACCTTTGCCGCTGCACGGGATACGAACCGATTATCAAGGCAGCGAAAGCCGTGACAGCCCTTGGCAGCTCTGCAGATGACGCACTGACGCATGAACGTGCGGCGATGACCGCCAAGCTGGCGAAATTACGGGATGGCAAGCGGGTCGAGGTTTCAAATGCAGGAAGCCGCTGCATCCTGCCCGCATCGGTCGACGATTTGGCGGATGTGTTGCTGGAAACCCCTGATGCAACACTCATCGCAGGCGCGACGGATGTTGGCCTGTGGGTGACCAAGTTCCTGCGCGATATTTCCCCTGTCGTGTTCCTGAGCCATCTGGATGAGTTGCGTCAGATCGACGTCACAGACGACGCCATCACGATTGGCGCCGGTGTCAGTTATACCGACAGCCGCGCGGCGATGACCGAAGACTATCCGCATCTTGGCCCCTTCTGGGACCGGATCGCAGGCTGGCAAATCCGCAGCATGGGCACAATTGGCGGCAACGTCGCCAACGGGTCGCCCATCGGCGATACACCACCGGTTCTGATCGCCCTTGATGCGTCGATTACGCTGCGCAAAGGCAGTGAACGTCGGACTATCCCGATTGCGGATTTCTTTATTGATTACGGCAAGCAGGACATGGCCAAGGGCGAATTTCTGGAAAGCATCCGCATCCCACGCCCAGCCAAAGACGCCATTCACGCCGCTTACAAGATTTCCAAACGCCGCGACGAAGATATTTCGTCTGTGTGTGCCGCGTTTAATATCACAGTTGAAGACAGCAAGATCACCTCGGCGCGGATCGCGTTTGGCGGCATGGCAGCGACCCCCAAACGGGCCGCACACGCCGAAGCCGCACTTGTGGGCGCCGCGTGGACCGAGGCCGCGCTAATCGCAGCCGCCGAAAAATTGGGCGACGATTTCAGCCCGCTCAGCGATTGGCGCGCGTCGTCCGACTACCGCCTGCAAGTGTCCAAAAACCTGTTCCAGAAATTCTGGATGGACCAGCAAAGCGACACAACAACAACCCGCATCAGCGCGTAAGGGAGAGATTTGCCATGAATGTTCAAAAACCTGCGAATGCCCCGATCAAAGGTGGCGTAAATACCGATCTGCGCCACGACAGCGCCATCAAACACGTCACCGGCCGCGCTGAATACTGCGATGATATTGCTGAACCAATCGGCACACTGCATGCGTATCTGGGTCTGTCCACAAAGGCACATGCGCTGCTGCGCGACGTGGACCTAAGCGCCGTGCGCACTGCCCCCGGCGTTGTCGGAGTACTGACGGCAGAGGATATTCCGGGCGTCAACGACGTCTCTCCGACGGGGCGCGATGACGAACCGATTTTCGCCACCGAGAAGGTGGAATTTTGGGGCCAGCCAATGTTTGCCGTCGTTGCTGAAACGCGCGATGCGGCCCGCCGTGCGACCAAACTGGCAAAAGTGACCTACGAAGACCTGCCCCACGCGTTGGACCCGGAAGCTGCGCAAGAGGCTGGCATGGGGTATGTGACGCCCCCGTTGACCCTCAAACGCGGCGCGGCAGACAGCGCGATGAGCAACGCGGCCCATCGCATCAAAGGTAAGCTGCGCGTTGGCGGGCAGGATCACATGTATCTTGAGGGCCATATCGCGTTCGCTATCCCAGGCGAGGATGATGACGTCATGGTGCATTCCTCCACACAGCACCCGTCTGAGGCACAGCACATGGTCGCGCATGTTTTGGGCGTGTCTTCTAATGCGGTGACCATCAATGTGCGCCGTATGGGCGGCGGGTTCGGGGGCAAGGAAACCCAGATGAACCTGTTCTGTTCAGTCGCAGCGGTGGCCGCAAAGAAATGGAACCGCGCGGTAAAAATCCGCCCTGATCGCGATGACGATATGTCCGCGACCGGCAAGCGGCATGATTTCGTGATCGATTACGAAGTGGGCTTTGACGACGAGGGCGTGATTGAGGCCGTGACCGGTGAATTCGCGGCGCGATGCGGGTTTTCATCCGACCTGTCAGGCCCGGTGACCGACCGCGCGCTGTTTCATGCCGACAACGCTTACTACTACCCGAACGTGTTGCTGAATTCGCACCCGATGAAGACCAACACCGTGTCCAACACAGCATTTCGCGGCTTTGGTGGACCGCAAGGTGTGATCGTTGCTGAACGCATCATGGAGGAGATCGCCTATCATCGTGGGCTGGACAGCCTTGAAGTGCGCAAGCGCAATTTTTACGGTGATAACGGGCGCGATGTGACGCCCTACCACCAGACCGTCGAAGACAATATCGCACCACGCATCTGTCAGGAACTGGAAGACAGCGCAGATTACCGCACCCGCCGCCAAGCCATTCTGGACTGGAACGCCAAGGGTGGAACGATCCGCAAGGGAATTGCGCTGACGCCTGTGAAGTTCGGTATCTCGTTTACGGCCACATGGTATAATCAGGCTGGTGCGCTGCTGCATATTTACTCGGATGGGTCGATCCATCTGAACCATGGCGGCACTGAAATGGGTCAAGGTCTTAACACCAAGATCGCGCAGGTCGTGGCTGACGCACTTCAGGTGGATTTCGACACAATCAAGATCACCAAGACAACGACTGAGAAGGTGCCCAACACCTCTGCGACGGCGGCCTCATCGGGGTCTGACCTGAACGGAATGGCCGCGCAGGACGCGGTGCGACAAATCAAGGAACGGCTGGTGGCGTTCGCCGCAGAGCATTGGAAAATCGATGCCAATGCGGTGCGCTTCCTGCCCAATGCGGTACAGGTGGGCGACGAGGTGATCTCCTTCTCTGATTTCATCAAGCAGGCCTATATGGCCCGTGTCCACCTGTCCGCAGCAGGGTTTTACAAAACGCCCAAAATCCACTGGAACCGCGACACAGGTCAAGGCCGCCCGTTCTATTACTACGCCTATGGTGCGGCCTGTTCGGAAGTCTCCGTTGACACGTTGACAGGCGAATACCGCGTCGAGCGTACGGATATCTTGCACGATGTAGGTAAGTCCCTGAATCCGATCCTTGATATCGGTCAGGTCGAGGGCGCGTTTATTCAGGGCATGGGGTGGCTGACGACTGAAGAGCTGTGGTGGGACGCCCAAGGCCAGTTGCGCACCCACGCACCTTCAACCTACAAAATCCCGCTGGCGTCGGATCGTCCGCGTGTGTTCAACACCAAACTTGCGACGTGGTCCGAGAACAAAGAACACACAATCAAACGGTCCAAGGCAGTGGGTGAACCGCCGTTCATGCTCGGCATCTCTGTGTTCGAGGCTTTGTCGCATGCAGTCGCCAGCGTTGCCAATTACCGCGAATGCCCGCGTCTTGACGCGCCAGCCACACCAGAGCGTGTGTTGATGGCTGTCGAGCGGTTGAAGGGCTGATCGCATGACGCTGGCCCGCTTTCTCGCAACACACAAAGACATCGTGCACATTCGCCTGACAGATGTGCGCGGCTCATCACCCCGTGACGCGGGTGCGCAGATGTTTGTCAGCGCTGACGGGTTGCATGGCACAATCGGGGGCGGGCAGCTGGAATATATGGCCATCGACAAGGCCCGCGCGATGCTGCGTGCCGGGCGTGTGGCCGAAGATATGGACGTGCCGCTCGGACCGGAAATTGGTCAATGTTGCGGGGGCCGCGTCGCGGTCATGCTGACGCAGATGACAGAGGCTGACCGACAAGCCGCCTGTCAGGCCGAGGCGCAAGACACTGCACAACGCCCGCATGTTTATATTCTTGGCGCGGGTCACGTCGGTCGGGCCTTGGCGCGCTTCTTTCAATTCTTGCCGGTGCAATGCGTCTTGATTGACGGGCGGCACGAAGAGTTATCGCTGAGTGATGCCAACGTTGAAACCCGCCTGTCTGCACTGCCTGAGGCCGACATTCGCAACGCCCCGCCAAACAGTGCCTTCATCGTGCTGACCCATGATCACGCGCTTGATTTCTTGCTGACATCCGAGGCGCTGGACCGGCGCGATGCGGCCTATGTCGGCCTGATCGGCTCTGCCACTAAACGGGTCAAATTTACCCGATTTCACGCCACCAGTTCGGCCGGGAAAGACACCTCGGGTCTGACCTGCCCTATTGGGCCGACACAAAGTGGCGACAAGCGCCCTGAGGTCATCGCGGCCTTTGTCGTCGCCGAAGTTATGACCCGCCTGACCGTTCCGGCAGGCGGCCCATTCAGCCGAACAGACCAACAGAACCAAATCCCACAAAGATCGCCTGAGGAGGGCGGCGTGGGGCAATACTAATGGGAGGAAACCCGAAATGTCCGATACAGCCTACAGTTACAAGCTATACAACAGGAGCGATTTCAACGCTTTCTGGGCCTTATTCACCGACAACCTTGTCAATCTTCTGATCCTGTCAGGCGTTTGTCAGTTCGTCTTTCAAATGCCCGCCGAAATCGTGTTTGGCCGCATCGTGCCGGGGGCCGCTGTGGCGATCCTTGCGGGCGTTGTTGTCTACACATTGATGGCCAAATGGGTCGCCAATAAACAAGGCAAAGACGTCACAGCGCTGCCATATGGCATCTCGACACCTGTTATGTTTGTTTACCTTTTTGGTGTCATTGGCCCGATCTACTGGGCAACAGGCGATTCACTGCTGGCATGGCAGGTCGGCATTGGTGCGGGCTTCATGGGCGGCATCGTGGCCGCGTTCGGCGCGATTGTTGGTCCATTCCTGAAACGGATTACACCGCGTGCGGGTATGCTGGGCACTTTGTGCGGTATCGCGCTGGTGTTTATCGGATCGGTTCCACTGGCCACCATCTTTGAACATCCGCTTATCGGCTTTACGTCGCTTTTGTTTATCCTTTGGGGTTTGATTGGCCGCTTCCGTTTGCCGTATAATCTGCCTGCCGGTCTGGTGGCGATTGGCGTGGGCACGATCATCGCGATTTTCCTTGGACAGTCGTCTTTCAACACAGACGGCATCGGCTTTTACGCGCCTGTTCCGTATTTCGGCGACATGCTCATCGGTATTCAGTATCTGTTTGCCAATCCCGAGTTGTTCCTCGTGCTGATCCCGGTGCAAATCTACAACTTCATTGAAACGATGAACAACGTTGAATCCGCAGAAGCCGCTGGCGACAACTATCCGGTTGCGCTGTGTCAGGTGACGGATGGTGCTGGCACGATGATCGGTGCCTTGTTCGGATCGCCTTTCCCGACGACAGTTTACATCGGCCATCCTGCCTATAAACGCATGGATGCCCGCGCGGGTTACATCATCGGTGTGGCACTTGTGATTGCGGCGGCTGCGTTCCTTGGCTTTCTGTCATTCCTTGCAGGATTGATCCCGATTGCAGCGGCGGCCCCTGTTCTGGTGTTTGTGGCCGTGAGCCTGATCACCAATACCGGATACGCGGTGAAACCTGCGCATATGGCGGCGGTCGCCTTTGCCATTCTGCCACATATCTCGAACTTCCTCGTGACCAAATGGGGATCGCTGATGAACGCTTTGCGTAACGCGGGCGTCGAAGGATTGCCCGGTTTGGGTGATGGCGACCTCACGGCGGCTTTGCTCATGGAAGGCGCGCATTACGAAGGCCACCTCGCCTTGTCACAAGGCGCAATCATCACCGGACTTGTCTGGGGGGCGATCGCGGCAGATGTGATTGACGGGCGGTTCAAGCATGCAGGCGGATTTGCGATTGCGGCGGCTGTGATGTCATCCATCGGGATCATCCACAGCTACACGTTGCAGATGCCACAATTTGACGGGATCACCGTCGGCTATCTGATCATCGGTGCCTTTATGCTGATCTATCCGATGATCGCGCCCAAGGAAGACCTTGAGCATCGCATCATTGTTCCTGACGAGCCTGATCTTCTCGACGACGATTCCCCCGCACTCGACGTGCGCTAACAAAACGATTTGGCGAGGCGGTCACAGGACTGCCTCGCTTATCACCCCCAATAATAAGTAGTTTTCCAATGACTGACACACTTCTGCGTGGTCGCGTTTTGACGTTTCATCAAGAACCCGCTGGCCCTGAGGACACGGACGCCTATAGCTACATCGAAGACGGTGGTGTGTTGATGCGTGATGGTCTGATCGTAGCCTCGGGCGATTATGAAAGCGTTGCAGCCGGCGCAGGTGATGCGACACTCATTGACCATCGTCCCTATTTGCTGATGGCAGGGTTCATCGACACGCATATCCATTTCCCCCAGGTTCAGATCGTCGCCAGTTGGGGCAGCCAGCTGCTGGACTGGCTTAACGGTTACACCTTTCCGGCTGAGGCAGAATACGCCAACGCCCAACACGCCCGCGCCATGGCGGGGCGGTTCTGCAATCTTCTGACGGATCATGGCACAACGACGGCTGTGGCGTTCTGTTCGGTTCATGCCGCATCCGCCGAGGCGCTGTTCTCGGAAGCCGATGATCGCAATATGCGGATGATTGCCGGCAAAACCATGATGGACCGCAATGCCCCCGACGCCGTGTTGGACACCGCACAATCGGGCTATGACGACAGCAAAGCGTTAATTGAACGGTGGCACGGCACGGGCCGCGCTGCTTATGCGATCACGCCGCGCTTCGCGATCACCTCGACCCCTGAGCAGCTCGAAATGTCGGGCGCTTTGGCAGCCGAGCATCCCGGGTGCTACATCCAGACCCACCTGTCCGAAAACCATGACGAGATTGCCTATACGGCCACGCTCTATCCGCAGGCGCTCGACTACCTCGATGTCTACGAAAGCAACGGGCTGCTTGGTCCGCGCACATTGTTGGGACATGCCATTCACCTCAAGGACCGCGAAATCGGCGCGATGGCCGAGACCGGTGCCCATCCGGTGTTCTGCCCCACATCCAACCTGTTTCTTGGCAGCGGGTTGTTTGATGACGCAGGCCTGCGCGCGCGCAGCATCCAGAACGGAATCGCCACGGATATCGGCGCGGGGACCAGCTATTCCATGCTTCAAACACTGAACGAGGGTTACAAAATCCTGCAACTTCAAGATCAGAAACTGCACACGCTGCGCGCCTTTCACTGGATCACCCGGGGCAACGCAGAAGTGTTGGGGATGGCCAATAAGATCGGCACACTTGATGCAGGGACAGAAGCCGATATCGTCGTTATCAACGCGCGTGCCACTGCTGCAATGGATGTACGCATGGAGCGCGCCGAAAGCCTGTCGGATGAATTGTTCGTCGTCCAGATGATGGGCGATGACCGCGCAATCGCGCAAACCTACGTCTCAGGTGTGCCGCAAAAAAAGGAAACCACATGATCTCAGTGACCCGACTAGATATCTCGGATGCCGACATTCTCATCGGCGGAGCGGTCGCAAAGGCAAACGCCTTAGGCGTACCAATGTGTATTGCCGTCACCGATGAGGCCGGCCAATTGATGGCATTTTGTAGGATGGACGGCGGCAAAGTGACGTCAACGACCATTGCAATCGACAAGGCGTTTACCGCAGCAGGCGCGAAGAAAGCGACGCATGAATACGGGATCGCCAGCCAACCGGGCGCACCCGCATACGGGATCGCGTCTGCCATTGGCGGGCGATTGATGGTTGTCGGCGGCGGCTACCCAGTTCTTGTGGATGGCAAGGCTGTCGGGGGTATCGGGGTAAGTTCAGGCACTCCGGATCAAGACATGGCCGTCGCGCAGGCAGGCATTGAAGCCTTTCACAAACATGTATGAGGCTTGCAATCCGCAAGAAGTCCGAATGCATCGATTTGATCAAGATAGAAATTGGTACCTATCTTCAACGACGCTTGGCGTCTCAATGATTGGCGAGAATAATCGGTTTGGACCTCGCCAATCACTTTGATGATGGTTGACCAGTTCTTTGAAGATGAACGGATCGTTGAAACCCCGCACACAATGCCAACCGCTACAGCTTCAAGCGCGCTTCATTTCTAATTTTCGATGGTTGCGTCGTCGTGCTCTAAGAAATCAATCTGATTCGTAGGATCGGCGATATTCAGTTTGCCGCGAATGTCTGTTGTTTGGCCGTTGCTGCCATTCGCGCACTTCGCTCCGCTTGGAACAAAGGATGTATCGTTGGGCAGAAACGCCCGCTCAAGCCCAAGCATGTCTGGGCGATCAGGGTTCGACTTGAGCTTGCCGAAAACCATCGCGATCTCGCGCTTTTCAACATGGCCATCGATAGCAAACTGCGAGGCTGCGATCTTTGCCGCATGCAGGTTGTGGATGTGATGGCGTCCGGGCAGATCAAAGAACGTGCTTCTGTGTTGCAAAGTAAGACGCAGAAACCAGTCAGGTTCGAGATTTCAGAAAGCACACCTGCGTCTGTTGCAAATGGATGGAAGACCCTCTCATGGTCGGTCCGGAATTCCTTTGGCCCGACCGCTTTCATGAGCGCCTCCATATTTCGACACGCCAGTATGCGCGGGTCGTTCGGGATTGGGTCACATCGATTGGCCTTGAGGCAACAGCTTATGGTACCCACTCAATGCGCCGGACCAAGGTAACGCAGATCTACAAAAAGACAGGCAACCTGCGCGCTGTTCAGCTGTTACCGGGACATACTAAAATGGACAGTACGGTCAGATATCTAGGGGTTGAGCTCGAAGATGCATCAGCGATCTCCGAGGCGATAGAAGTTTGACAAAACGGGCCGCTCGTAAGGGCGGCCCTTAGCCGACATTGGCGCAACATCGAAATGCTACGGCTGCAATCCGCTTTCCCGACGTTCGCCACGACTATGACGTCGGTGACGGCGCGAATTTACAGAACGCGTAGCACGTCAATCTGGTCGACACTCGAACGGTTAAAGTTTGGCGAAGAATACGAGTTCGAAAGGGTAAGCCACTTGTCAATTGCAGTGTAGGAAGGGGCCAGATCGCGACGAAAAAAATGCGTATGTTCAATCTCGACTGCCACCAGATTTTCTTTTCGTAGGAAACCTAATTGCCCGCCGCTTTCGAAAATCGCATCGCCTTTATGGCGAAGTTCGTACATTTGTCGGACCAATCAAATATAGCAGAGGCCGTGCCATCATAACTAGGGTTGAGTACGGCTTCCCTTTGCGCGCCGTTAATCATGCTGCGCAGCAGGGTTGCCGCTTCGTAGAGATTAACATCATCCGGAAACGTGCAGTCAAAAAGGATCGCGATGAAACGGCGGTCAAATGCCTCTGCCACTGTGTCGATCGAAGATAGGTAGTTATCGCGGAACTCCGGGAATTGCGATTGTTCTGCAAACACGGCTCGCGCATTCAAAACGCCCCCATTACTTAGAACGAGGTGGGAATAAGCACGCGCCAGTGCCAAAACAGCGCCTTCAACTGTTGTCACGTTTGAAGGCGTATCGAGATGCGCAATGCCTGTCTCGATAGCGTCGTCTGCGACCAATCGAAACAAGCTCGCCTTGTTTGAAACCGTTCTATAGATCGTTCTGGTCGACATGCCCGCCCTACGGGCGACGGCTTCAATACTGGTTCCTGCATATCCTTCGCTAAGGAACACTTCGGCCGCCGCCTTGATCAAGAGTGCGCGCGTTTCCTGCTCCGTACGCAGAGAGGGACGACCGCGAGGCCGCTTTACTTCGGTCGTTTTCTGTTCTGTCATCGCCGCTCCTCACTCGCTTTATAAAAACGGAAATTTTCATAAATCAAGAGCGAAGCGCAATGCCTCCTCCACACGCGCATCACGAAGTCTTGAATGACGGATTTCGATATTGACATAGTGTCGATAATAAATTTAGAAAACTGAGATTTTCCAAATAAAACCGACGTCAAGGATACCCGATGAAACTGAACAAAACCGTGGCTGTCTCAGTGATCGCCGTTGCTGCGGCGGCAGGTTATCTGGTTTGGACACTGAGCCAACCCGCGACCTACCTTGTGCAAGGCGAAGTAGAAGCGACACGCATAGATTTGTCTGCGATGATTTCGGCGCGTGTTTCTGAAACGCCCGTCAATATCGGGGACCGTGTCGTCGCCGAAGATGTTGTTGTACGGATGGAAAGCGCGATACTGGATGCGCAACTTGCCGCAGCACGCGCGGCGCTTGACGTTGCGCGGGCCAACCGCGACCTTACTTACTCCACCCGCCCAGAAACGATTGCCGCCGCTGAAGCCCAGTTAGAATCGGCGCGTTCAAGCGTTACGCTGGCGCAAAGCAACTTCGACCGAGTAAACCAACTGCAAGGCGACTCGGTTGTGTCGCAGGCATCGCTTGATCAGGCGGCCAACAACCTGACTGCTGCAATTCAAGCCCAAGCTGCAGCGCAGGCCAGCCTTGATCAGGCGCGTAATGGCGCAAGCCCCGAACAAAAAGCCGTGGCTGATGCCCAAGTAAGGCAAGCTGAAGCATCCGTTTTGCAGACCACAGCCAGCGTGGATGAAATGATCGTGGCATCCCCCATCGACGGTGAGGTGACGACACGTACTGCAGAATTGGGCAAGCTGTTTAGTGCAGGTGCACCCCTGATTTCCATCGTGGATGTGGACCACGCATGGTTCACATTTAACTTGCGCGAAGACTTTTTGGAGGGGCTGGAGGTTGGCCAGCCCTTGAAAGTCCATATTCCTGCTTTGGGCGATGATGCCGCCCTGATTGATGCGACGATCACATCGATAAATGTCCAAGGCAGTTATGCCAATTGGCGCGCCACCAAAGCGACGGGGGACTTTGATTTGCGGACTTTTTCTCTGCGAGCTGACCCTGTTGTGGCAGTCGCGGGATTACGCCCCGGGATGAGCGTTTTGGTGGATTGGCCCTCTACAGTGCGTAGCGGTCAATGATCCTGTGACCCCCTCGCATCTTCCCCCCGGTTTTCGACGGATTTGGCGTCGCGAGTTGCGCCAGATTGCGGCGCGGCCTTCGCTTGCCTTTATGTTGGTGCCGCTGCCACTGATCCTGTTTCTTATGCTGGCAGTGATTTTTGCGCCGGGTTTGCCGCGCGATCTTCCCGTGGCTGTTGTTGATCTTGATGGTTCGACGGTGTCGCGCCAGATCGTGCGAATGGCCGACGCGGCAGCTGATGTTGAGGTTGTCGAGCAGCTTGCATCGCTTAGCGAGGCGCGACAGGCGCTCGTGGCACAGCGTGCCTATGCGGTGTTATTGATCCCCGCTGGTCTGGAACATGATATCTTGTTGGGGCAAGGGCCCGAAGTTGTGGTGTTTTCCAACAGCCAGTTCTTGACGGCAGGTGGCATTGTCGGGCGCAGCCTAAGTGCGACAGTTTCGACCTTTTCAGCGGGTGTGTCGTTGCGTTTGCTTGAGGCCCAAGGGGTCGATTCCGATCGGGCGATGGATTTGATCACGCCAATTCCCGTACAGCAAAGCCCGTTGTTCAACCCCTCACTCGATTACATCCAGTTTCTGCTTACGGCGATCATGCCAACAGTCTTGCAGATTTTCATCTGTGCCACTGCGGTTCTCTCGTTTTCACGCGATCACCATTCCCCAAACGGCATGCCACGCCTTCAGCGCATTGCACTATCGCCAACCCGCGCAATATTGGGAAAGCTGCTCCCCTACACCTTCGTGGGCACGTTCGTTTTGCTGCTTGGGGATGTGTTGTTGTTTAACGTCTTTGATGCCAGTTTTCGTGGCAACGTCTTTGTGTTTTTCCTCAATGGTTTCATGTTTGTCCTAACGTGTCAGGCCATGGGTGCGCTTATCGCCCTGATTGCCAAGGACACGACGGGTGCCCTTGGGATGATGGGGCTAATCGTGGCACCGTCTTTCGGGTTTGCTGGTGTTAGCTTTCCCCGTTTCGGGATGACGCTCTTTTCCCAAATTTGGGGTGCGATCATACCGCTGACCCCATACCTGCAATTGCGGACAGATCAGACCCTGCGTGGGGCGCCCTTAGAGTATTCTCTGCCGACAATGGGGTGGCTTTTCGCCCAGCTTTTGGTTTTCTCAGCCCTGTTGTGGGTCATGACGCGCAAGACAATGGCCCAAATACCGGTTTCTGAAAACGCTACCGTCAAGACTCAAGAGAGTAAGCCATGAGAAAGCTGCGCCATTTCCTTGTCGAGGTATTCGGGGTCATTGGGACGCTCTTTGCCGACGACAGTGCTAAGTCTACGATGATCGTTGGCATTCTGATTTACAGCGTTCTTTACCCGCAACCTTATGTGGGCGAGGTGCTGCGCGATGTTCCTGTGGTAGTGATCGATCAAGACAACTCGACCGCCAGTCGGACCCTTGTGCGTGAAATTGACGTGACAGACTTAGTCGATGTGACCATGTCCGCGCCGGATATGGAAACTGCACGGAATGCCTTTTTCCGGCGCGATGTCTACGGGATCTTCGTTATTCCGGCGGGCTTCGAGGCTGACATCCTTGCCAGCCGTCCCGCGCCCGTGGCCGCCTATAGTGACGGTAGCTATCTATTGATCTACTCCAATGTAATGCGGGCCGTCGCCACGGTTGCAGGGACAATGGGGGCGCAGGTAAATTATGCGCGTCTCACCGCACTGGGCGTCGATGATGGCGTGGCGCGAACGATGCTATCGCCTGTAGCTGTAACCAATGTGGCCGTTTTCAATCCACAGGGCGGCTATGCCAGCTATGTTATTCCGGCGGCTTTTGTCCTGATCTTGCAGCAGACGTTATTGATGGGGATCGGACTGCTGCATGCGGGGCGCAGGCCACCAACGGGCGAGCGTTTGTGGGCCACGATTACTGCCTACTTTGCCCTGTATATGGTCTGGGTTGCATTCACGCAGATATTGATCCCCTATCTCTACAGTATTCCGCGCACTGGCGACCTGGCCACGCTGCTGTTGATCTCCGTGCCATTTATCTGTGCCTGTATCGCAATGGGATTTGCCATCGCGATGGCCATTCCCTGGCGCGAAGGGGTTGTGTTCTTACTTGTGGTGATCGGGATGCCACTGTTCTTTCTTTCGGGCATCTCTTGGCCAGTCGAAATGATACCTGACCATCTGCGGACTCTATCGCTGCTTGTTCCATCATCGACGGCCATTTCCGCCTTTGTCGCGGTAGATCAGATGGGCGCATCGGCGCGGGATGTTGCCGGTGCAATTCAAACGCAGATAGTTCTCGTGGTCGTCTATTCGACATTGGCAGTCGCCCTTTCGCGACTGCCCCGCAATAGGCGATAGCAGCTGATTGCCAGACGAAAGAATGAGAGCATAGGTCGATCCGACCGCGCTCTGTTTCAGAATTATGCGACCATGGTAGGCTCTTTGAACTGCAAAAATTTCAGTTCTGGATGTTTCGTTAAGTGCCTTTTGCAGCGAGAATAGCCTGTTACTTTGGTCAATGACCGGCTGCTTTCGCCTTACAGAAGTATGATCCGAGCACTTGCAGCGAACGGCAGCTCTCCGCCCTTAGTGTAGGTTGTTGCGGCGCGGCGCGTATCGAGGACCCTGCCCTAGCACCTAAGAACAGCCCAACATTTCGCACCGGAAATATGCACCAGCCATATCACCTTGGCTCGGCCGAGTTGTTGCAAATGTCATGCGTTTCGTTCCAAGACCGAAGATTTGTTCGTTCAAACACTAGTATGATCGTATGGATATTAATGGGCTTAAACATCTCGCGGGAATTCCCTTTGATCGCGTGAAATAGACGTACATTTTTCGTTTGAAACTAGTTTTCGTTGGTATCTGTACGCAGTCTTGGAATTCATTTTGGGGGTGTAGTTGGGGGTGCTGCTCTATTAGGGAGGCAATGTAGTTTTTAAAATCAATGTGATATGGCCTTAGAGTGGGTCGCCGAGCGCCAAAGCTGGATGTACAAACTGCGTGACGAGGTGGTTGCAAATGAAGTCTGGCTGCGAACCTGTGTGCATCACGAGATGGGCAAACCGTGGGCGCAAACCGAAGAAGACTGGGACCGCGTCGTTGCGTCGTTAAACTTCTACGCCGAGGAAATTGCACGGTTCCATGATACAGGACTCGTCGACCGCGCAGGCACGCACACGCACCGCATGGTTTATGAACCCGCAGGCGTCGCATTGGCGTTTCTGGCGTGGAACTTCCCTTTGCTAAACCTTGCCTTCAAACTCGGACCTGCCATGGCGGCCGGTTGCCCGCTTATCATCCGCCCCTCTGACGCAACACCGGTTTCGGCCTACGCTATCGGCGCATTGTGCGAAAAAATCGGCCTGCCAAAAGGCGTTGTGCAAATCCTCGCTACGGAAAGCTATGACGTCGCCGATGCCTTGACCGCATCCACCATCCCGCAGGTGATCACGCTGATCGGGTCGAACAAAACGGGACAACACATCATGCGCACAGGGGCGACCTCGATTAAGCGCTATTCGATGGAACTGGGCGGCAACGCGCCGGTACTGGTGTTTGAGGATGCCGACCTCGACTTGGCGGCGGACGTTGTCACAGGCGTCAAATTCAGTAACGCCGGTCAGATTTGCGTCTCCCCCAATCGGGTCTTCGTGGCGGAAGCCGTTCGTGAGGCGTTTACGAAAAAGGTCGTAGACCGCGCGAAGGCCGCAAAGGTAGGGTTCGACAAAGACGCAGATATTCAGACCGGCCCGGTGATCGATGGCCGCGCTTGGACGCGACTGAAAGGCCTGATTGATACAGCGGTGGAAGAGGGGGCAGAGCTGCTGGCTGGCGGCGACAGACCGACGGACCTGAACGCTGGCCACTACCTTGCACCCACGGTCTTGGGCGATGTGCGCGAAACGATGGATGTCTACCAGCAAGAAACCTTTGGCCCGATCGTCAGCCTCATACCGTTCGATCGCGAAGAGCGCCTGATTGAAATGGCCAATGACTGCGAAGAAGGCGGGCTTACCGCCTATATTTTCACCCGTGACTTGTCGAAGGCAGAATATTACGCGGCCGCGCTGCGCTACGGTGAAATTCAGATAAACGGCGTGAAATACGACATTGACCTGCCGCATGGTGGTATTGGACAGTCGGGGATCGGGCATGATTGCTCGTCGCTTGCTCTTCATGACTATCTGGTGGTCAAACGGATCACTCGCGCGCTCGATACAACTGGATTTGGAGGCGTCAACGCATGAAAATTACCCGCATCACAAGCCACGTGCTGGGATATGATTTGCCAGAAGAGCTGGGATACTCCCAGCAATATTACTCCAAACGTACCGCCCATCTGGTCGAGGTGGAGACGGATGAAGGCATCACGGGCTGGGGCGAATGTTTCGGGCCGGGGAATGTCGCATTGGCCAACAAAGGCATTGTCGAAAAGGTCATCCAGCCGATGATCCTTGGCGATGACCCGCTCGACCGCGATGTGATCTGGCACAAGGTCTATAACTTGCTGCGCGATCACGGCCAGAAAGGTATGCCCATGCAGTCGTTGTCTGGCGTCGATATCGCGCTGTGGGACATTGCCGGGAAGGTTGCGGGATTGCCGGTGCACAAGCTGATCGGCGGGGCGCATCGCACGGAGGTTCGGGCCTATGGCTACGGCATGATGCTGAAGCGCGAAAGCGTCGATGACCATGTCGCTCGGTTCAAGGATGAGGCTGCTGCGATCACCGGAATGGGCTTCACGGCCACCAAAATGAAAGTCGGCCTCGGCCCGCGCGAAGACGTCAGGTTGTGCGAAGCCGTTGCGGCTGGCGCGGGGGACGCACGGTTTATGGTCGATGCAAACCACTGCTACACAACGTCAGACGCATTTTATGTGGGTCGCGCTTTGGATGACCTAGGCGCTTACTGGTTCGAAGAACCCGTCGCCCCGGAAGATCACGACGGATATCGCGAATTGCGAGCGGGCCTCAGAGTTAATATCTCCGGCGGTGAGGCCGAGTTCAATCGCTGGGGCTGGCGTCAAATTCTGGAAAACCGTGGCCTCGATATTGCTCAGCCAGAGGTTTGCGCCCTGGGGGGCATTTCGGAATATCTTCGCGTTCTGGCCCTTTGCCATGCGCATTTCACACCTGTGATAAACCACGTCTGGGGCTCCGCAATTGCTGTCGCAACAAACCTTCAACTCTTGGCCGCAATGCCCGCCTTGCCGGGTGGTTTGCACCCATGGGAGCCGATGTTGGAGTTTGATACCACCGACAACAAGTTCCGAGACAATTTGCTAAAGGAGCCGCTTGATATTCAAGGTCAGGTGAAAGCGAAGGATGGCTTCGTTGCGATCCCGAGCGGCCCCGGTCTGGGCGTGGAACCCGATCGCGAATTTATTGCGCATTACGAAATTGAGTGAGATCGGGTTTCTGTTGATGAACTGTCATCGTGACTGACGTTAACTATCCACTCATCAGTCAGGATACCCGAATTGCAGTGTGTTTTCCGGCGTTATTGGTCTCTCTTTAGGCAGCACTTATAACCCGACAGAGCGCAAATATCTCCAATACACCTGATTGATACCGGTGTTTGAGGCCTCATCTTCAGTAACGGGTCTTTGAGCTGCGTTTCAGTACATTAATGCGATGAGGCTTGGCAAAACAGCCGCAGAACTTGCGCCTACGATTGCGCCGATCGCTACACGCGGCAGTACGCCGCCGAAGCTAGGTGCGGCGAGACTTAGCAATCCGCAAATGACCGCATAAAATGCAAGAGGAATGGTTTCCATACATACGGATAGCGAATTTTGGCCTAGAATTCAATATGGTTGCGTTGGACAGGGCGATGCGTGAGATTACAGCGATCATCGCTGAAGGAGATTGCGACATGATGATCTATGGATTGAGCACTTGTGCAATTTGTCAACGGGCGCGCAAGGCGTTGGAGGCAGAGGGCAAGGAGGTCAGCTTTCGCGATGTTCGGGCTGATCCTTTGAGTGAGGCCGAATTGGCCGAGTTGATTGTAGAATTTGGGGATCGGCTGGTGGATCGCACATCCAATGACTACCGCGCGCTTAACGACTGGTTAAAAAATTCGGAGGCAGAGGCGCAGATATCCGCCCGCCCGAAGGTCATGGCCCGTCCAGTCATACGCGATAAAGATAGGTTGTATCTAGGCTGGGATGACGCCGTTCAAGACGCTTTGCTTGCAGGCTGAGGCACCACATTCAAACACAAGACGAACCGGATCGTCAAACATGGTGACGTTCAAACCAAGGCGTTACCTACCCAACGAACCGATTAGACAACGTCTGAGACAATACTGCGATGGGTCTTCGTTTGAAGACCATTTTTCGTATTCTGCATGTGACGTCCAGACGGCTTCAGCTGACCGAACGAAATTATTCAAACTGTTCTGACGGGGTGTCGTGGGTGAAACCGCGACCCACCCCCGCGCAAACGCGGGAGCGGGGAGTGACTATTCGGCTGCGGCGCGCCTTGGCAGTACCCAGTCGGGGCGCACGAAGTGGCAGGTGTAGCCGTTTGGAATACGCTCCAGATAGTCTTGATGCTCCGGCTCGGCCTCCCAGAAGTCGCCCACGGGTTCGACTTCGGTGACCACCTTGGCGGGCCAGAGGCCGGACGCATCAACATCGGCTATCGTGTCCAGCGCCACCTCTTTCTGGGCTTCATCCAAATAGTAAATCGCAGAACGGTAAGACATTCCGCGATCATTGCCTTGTTGGTTTGGTGTGCTTGGGTCGTGAATCTGGAAGAAGAATTCCAACAACTTGCGGTAGCTTGTTGCGTCGGGATCAAAGGTGATTTCGATCCCTTCGGCGTGGGTGCCGTGGTTGCGGTAGGTCGCATTCTCCACGTCGCCGCCAGTATATCCTACGCGTGTTGACACCACACCAGGCATCTTACGGATTAGATCCTGCATGCCCCAAAAGCAGCCACCGGCAAGAACAGCGCGTTCAGTCATTCGATTTCCTCCACTTGATCCAAGAATTCGCCGTAGCCTTCCGCATCCATCTCGTCGCGGTGGATGAACCGTAGGCTGGCGGAGTTGATACAGTAGCGCAGACCACCGCGATCGGCGGGGCCGTCAGGGAAGACATGGCCCAAATGGCTGTCACCATGCGTGGACCGTACTTCGGTGCGGGTCATCCCGAACGATGCGTCACGGTGTTCGGTCACGTGATCTGTGACGATGGGCTTGGTGAAGCTGGGCCATCCACAACCGGACTCAAACTTATCAGACGACGCAAACAGCGGCTCGCCCGAGACGATGTCCACATAAATGCCCGGGGCCTTATTGTCGGTCAATTCACCCGTGAAGGCGCGCTCCGTGCCGCTTTCCTGCGTTACCCGAAACTGCTCGGGGCTCAGCTTTGCCAGCGCTTCGTCTGTTTTGGCGTATTTCATGGCGCGGATCCTCTCGTTGGTATGTCGTGAGTGTAAAATAGGTGCTCTGCCCCTGTTTTTCCAACTCCTAGTTGCCAGAGGATCCAAGCACGATTTTGTGAGTTTAAAATAGAGCACAGAAAGCTTGACCTTCCAGTAGATGGAACCCCTATATGGGGGGAGAATGAAGCTCATCCGAGGCGTCGATCATGGCAAACTCCAGCGTATTAAATTTCCAGATCGAAGGCCTGTCCTGCGCGTCTTGCGTCGGGCGTGCGGAGCGCGCCTTGCAGGCCTTGCCCGGCGTCGTCTCGGCAAGCGTGAACTTGGCAACCTCCCGCGCCAATGTTGACGCGCGCGATATTGAGGCGACATCTCTTGTGACCGCGTTGCAAACCGCAGGCTACCCAGCGGTTACACAAAGCGCGAGATTTTCCGTAGAGGGCTTATCCTGCGCATCTTGTGTGGGTCGGGCGGAGCGCGGCGTTTCGGCCTTGGCGGGTGTTGTCGAAGCATCAGTCAACCTGGCCACGTCGACGGCCTCAGTGACATGGCTGAAAGAGGCGCTTTCGCCAGATGATATTGCCAGTGCCATCACACAAGCAGGCTACCCGGCAACGCCGCTTGATGTGCAAGGCCCCGCCCCGACCGTGGGCCACAAACGCGAGGCCGAGGTGGATACGTTGCGGCGTGATACGTTGATCGCGGCGGCTCTGACCCTACCGGTGTTCGTCATTGAGATGGGGGGGCATTTCATCCCCGGCATGGCTAATCTGGTTGCGCAGACCATAGGTCAACAGACCAGCTGGATGCTGCAATGGGTTCTCGCAACCATCGTATTACTTTGGCCCGGGCGGCGGTTTTTGCGCGAAGGATTTCCGGCATTGCTGCGCGGCGCGCCGGAAATGAATGCCCTCGTAGCTCTTGGCACATCGGCGGCTTGGCTATTCTCTTCGGTCGCTTTGTTTGCGCCAATGTTGCTGCCTGCGGGAAGCCGAGCCGTGTATTTTGAGGCGGCAGCGGTGATCGTGACATTGATCCTGTTTGGCCGCTGGCTTGAAGCGCGCGCGAAGGCGCAAACAGGCTCGGCGATAAAATCGCTATTGGGCTTGCAGCCCTCGGTTGCCGATGTGCGACGCGGTGGGGATTGGCAGGAAGTTTCTTTCACCGAGATCGTTGAGGGCGACGTGGTTTTGGTGCGCCCCGGCGCGCGGATTGCGGTCGATGGCGAGATTGTCGAAGGCCGCTCTTTCGTGGATGAAAGCATGGTGACGGGCGAACCCGTTCCAGTCGATCACCATGCAGGGGATGCCGTCATCGGTGGCACGGTCAACGGAACTGGTGCCCTGGAAGTCAGGGCCACCGCCGTTGGCGGCGATACGGTTCTGGCGGGAATTGTGCGTATGGTTGAACAGGCGCAGGGTGCCAAGCTGCCCATACAGGCCGTCGTGGATCAGGTCGTGCGGTGGTTCGTGCCCGCTGTCTTGCTTGCAGCTGGCGTCACCGTGCTGGTCTGGCTGATCTTTGGTCCTACGCTTGGCCACGCTCTTGTCGCGGGCGTGTCCGTTCTCATTGTCGCCTGCCCGTGTGCGATGGGATTGGCGACGCCAACCTCGGTCATGGTCGGCACCGGGCGCGCCGCGGAGTTGGGCGTTCTGTTCCGCAAGGGATCGGCGTTGCAGACCCTGTCACAGGTTAAAACCATCGCTTTTGACAAAACGGGTACGTTGACGATGGGTCGGCCGGAGTTGACGGATATTGCCGTAGCGGATGGGCATGACGAGGGCGCGGTTCTGGCAAGTGTGGCGGCGGTCGAGGCGTTGTCGGAACATCCGATTTCCGTCGCTATCGTACGTGAGGCGAACGCGCGCGGTCTGACTATCCCGACCGCATCCAAGTTCGTCTCGATCACCGGTTTGGGACTAAGGGCACAGGTTGATGCTAAGGACGTACTTATCGGTGCTGACAGGTTGATGGACCGCGAGAGTATTGCGTTGAACCACTTCGCTAACCTTGCAGAGCGGTGGGCAAGCGAGGCCAAAACCCCGATTTTCGTAGCGATCGACGGGGCGATTGCAGGCGTCATTGCCGTTGCGGACCCGATCAAACCCGAAGCGGCGGATTTGGTGTCTAACCTTGCCCAACGCGATGTACAGGTTGCCATGATTACAGGCGATACCGTCCACACGGCGAATGCCGTGGCACGGAAACTGGGGATCGAAACGGTTGTTGCCGGTGTCATGCCAGACGGCAAGGCCGACGCTGTGACAGACCTGAAAGCCGGCGGAATGCTCGCTTTTGTTGGGGATGGCATCAACGACGCGCCGGCGCTCGCTGCTGCCAATGTTGGTGTTGCGGTGGGAACCGGAACGGATGTGGCGATAGAGACCGCAGATGTGGTGTTGATGTCGGGGGAATTGTCGGGCGTTCTACGGGCTGTTGATATCAGCAGCAAAACCATGGGCAATATCCGCCAGAACCTGTTTTGGGCTTTCGCTTACAATACGGCTCTGATCCCCGTCGCAGCAGGCGTTTTGTACCCGATATGGGGCATACTTCTATCTCCCATGCTCGCGGCTGGTGCGATGGCATTATCGAGCGTGTTTGTGGTCAGCAACGCACTCAGATTGCGGCGAATGGGGGTAGGTGAATGAACATCGGTGAAGTTGCCGCGCGGTCCGGATTGCCCGCGAAAACCATACGCTATTATGAGGACATCAAGCTGATACGCCCCGCCCGTGACGCCAACGGCTACCGCGCGTTCAGCGAGGCGGACCTGCACAAGCTGACTTTTCTCAGCCGTGCGCGGGCGCTTGGGTTTACCATCGAAGACTGCCGCGCGTTGCTGGCGCTTTGGGAGGACAGCTCCCGCGCTAGCGCCGACGTGAAGCAAATCGCGGGGGAGCATCTGGACGAAATCGACCGCAAAATCGCCGACCTCAAATCCATGCGTGACACGCTGGCGGGGTTGGTGCGCGATTGTGCCGGTGACGGGCGGCCCGACTGCCCGATCCTGACGGGATTAAGCAAGCCGCGCGGGTAGTTCACAAGCTATTGCCAAATCGCTTTGCGATATGTCTGATGCCCGAATTGCAGGGGAGGAGGACAGGCTCATGCAGGCACCGTCAAAGGCAAGTTACGACGTGGTGATTATCGGCGGGGCGATGTATGGCTCCTCGGTCGCGTGGTGGCTGTCACGCACCCCTGATTTCGGCGGCTCCATCTTGGTGGTGGAACGTGACCCGACCTACGAGTTTGCCTCGACCTCGCACACGAACAGCTGCATCAGGCAGCAGTTCTCGGCGGAGGTGAACATCAAAATTTCCCAGTTTGGAACCGAGTTTATCCACGGCTTCAAGGACTTCATGCAGGACGACGACGCGCCTGATATCGTGTTGCAGAGCTTTGGATATATGTATTTGGCGGATAACGACGCCTTCGCGCAGACCCTTCGCGAAAGCCAGCAGATCCAACAGCGCCTTGGCGCTGGCACCAAGTATATGACGGCCGATGAGATCAAGGCGGCCTATCCGTTCTACAACCTGGACGATATCATCGGCGGCAATCACAACCTGATTAACGAGGGCTATTTCGACGGCGGCACCATCTTTGACTGGTGGAAGCGCAAGGCCCGTGCGCAGGGGGCGGAATACGTTCATAACGAGGTGTGTGCCATCACCCGCAACAGTGCGGGTGACAAGATTGAAAGTGTCACGCTGGCGTCGGGAGAGGTCATCACTTGTGGCACGGTGGTGAATTGCTCCGGCCCACGCGCGGCGCTTACGGCGCAGATGGCGGGGCTGGATATTCCGGTCGAACCGCGCAAGCGCTACACGTTCATTTTTGATGCGAAAACCCCGCTGGATCGCGACCTGCCGCTGACCATCGACCCGTCCGGCGTGCATATGCGCAGCGACGGGAAATACTACATGGCGGGCTCCCCGCCGGACGACGATCCTGCCGTGGCCTATGACGACTTCGTTGAGGATCATTCAATTTGGGAGAACAAGGTCTGGCCCGCCGTTGCCACTCGCGTGCCTGCCTTCGAGTCGGTCAAGCTGGTGAACTCGTGGGTCGGGCATTACGCCTACAACGCCTTCGATCAGAACGCGATTGTCGGTCCGTCGCCCGAGTTGGGGAACTTCCTGTTCGTCAACGGCTTCTCTGGCCACGGCCTTCAGCAAAGCCCCGCCATCGGGCGCGGCGTGGCAGAGTGGATCACCTATGGCGAATACCGCTCTCTGGATCTGTCGCCCTTCGGGGTGGAGCGGATTTTGGCGCAGGAAAGCTTCGTCGAACGGGCAGTGATCTAGAACGCGGTCTTGTCACCGCCTTTTAGCGCCAGCCTTGCCCGTGCCTCATCCGGTGTGGCGAGGCGACGGCCCACGCCTTCGACAATTTCCTTCGCGCGGGCGACCTGTGCAGCGCTGGACGGGGCCATGACGCCCTTCTCCAGCCAAAGCGAATCCTCCAAACCGACCCTGACATTACCCTCTTGCGCCGCCGACATTGCTGCCAGCGGCATCTGGTGCCGCCCTGCGCCCAGCACGGACCAGACGTAGTCATCGCCAAACAACCGATCCGCCGTGCGTTTCATATGCGCCACATCATCGGGATGCGCCCCGATGCCGCCCAGTAGGCCAAACACGGTCTGGATTAGCAGCGGGCCTTCGACTTTGCCCGCATCGCGAAAATGGGCAAGGTTATAGAGATGCGCGGTGTCGTAGCATTCGAACTCGAACCGCGTGCCGCTGTCGCGTAGGGTGTCCAGGACGAAGCCGATGTCTTGGAAGGTGTTGCGGAAGATGATGTCGCGGTTGCCCAAGTAATCCGCCTCCCACTGATGCTTCAGGTCAGGGAAGCGCCCAAGCATCCCGAACAGCCCGAAATTCATCGACCCCATGTTGAGTGACGCCAGCTCCGGCTGCCAATGCTGCGCGGGTAGCACGCGCTCGGCTACACTCATCGTCGGCGCGCCGCCGGTGGTGATGTTGATGACCACGTCCGACCGCGCCTTGATCGCGCCAAGGATCGGCTCGAACGCCTCCGCGCTTTGGTCGGGTGCGCCGTTTTCGGGATTGCGGGCGTGCAGGTGGACGATGGCCGCACCTGCCTCTGCGGCACCAACGGCAGCGTCCACAATCTGTTCTGGTGTGACGGGCAGGGCGTCTGACATGGTCGGTGTGTGGATGGCACCTGTGATGGCGGCGGTGACGATGACGGGATCGGGCATTGCGGGTCTCCTTTTCGCTGATACTGTCTGAGGATCGAGTTTCAGGGAAGGGGTCACTATGGATTTGGGTTTGACAGGTCACCGCGTGATTGTCACCGCAGGGGCTAGTGGGATTGGCCGTGCGATCGCGGAAGGCTTCCGCGACGAGGGTGCGGTGGTGACGGTGTGTGACATAGACGTGGAGGCTTTGGCGGGGGTCAAAGGTATGTCCACGGCGCAAGTCGATGTGTCCGACCGGGACGCGGTCGGGCGCTTCATGGCGCAAGCAATAGACGACATGGGCGGGCTGGATTGTCTTGTGAACAATGCAGGCATCGCGGGCCCGACAGGCGCGGTGGAGGACATCCCGCCGGACGGCTGGGACGACACGCTGACCATCTGCCTGACCTCGCAATTCAACACAACACGCTGCGCGGTTGAGGCGTTGAAAGCCAGTGCCAATGGCTCGATCATCAACCTGTCGTCGCTGGCGGGGCGTGTTGGCTTCGCACTGCGCTCGCCCTACGCGGCGGCGAAATGGGGTGTGATCGGCTTCACCAAGTCACTGGCGCTGGAGCTTGGCCCCCACGGCATCCGCGCAAACGCGATCCTGCCGGGCTTGGTCGCAGGCGACCGCCAGCGCCGCGTTTTGGAGGCCAAGGCGCAACGTCTTGGGCAGTCTTATGAAGCCACCGAAGCAGAGGCGTTTTCCCACGTTTCCATTAAGGACTACGTGACCCCGCAGCAAATCGCCGACCAGTGCCTGTTCCTTGCCTCGCATCGGGGAAGGACCATTTCAGGGCAAGCGATTTCGGTCTGCGGGGACACGCAGAAATTGGCTTAGGTCTTGGCGAACTCCTCGTTGCAATGCCCGCCAGCGTGGTCGAGGATGGAGAGGCATCCGAGTAAAGTATCCCGTCTCGCCGGTCATTGCGAACCGTGGAGGAAGTGACGTCCTCCCGGATGCAACTTTCCGCCTTAAGCCGCCAGCGCTGCACGCGTTTTGCCTGTCATCAGCGCGGCCTGCCCGGCCTCTCGGCCCTTGATGACGAAGTGGTCGCGGTAGATGGCCATGTGATGTTCGGTTTCTTGGAAATGATGCGGGGTCAGGGACACTGACAGGACCGGTACGCCGGTATCCATGCCGGCCCGCATCAACCCGTCAACGACCGCTTGAGCCACGAAATCGTGGCGGTAGATGCCTCCGTCCACAACCAAAGCGGCGCAGGCCACGGCGGCGTAGCTTCCGGTCGACGCCAGATCGCGGGCCAGCAGGGGCATCTCGAACGCGCCTGGTACGTCGAACACATCGACTTGGGACGCGGGTATTAATTCGCAGAAACCTTCCAGTGCTCGGTCTACAATATCCGAGTGCCAGTTAGCTTTAACGAACGCGTATCGGGTGGGTGTCATAATGATCTCTCCTTCTGCAACAGACACGTCACCCAAGGCGATCACGGGCAGACAGACCCCGAGAGGGGACCATATGCTCGTTCTCTTTCATCCGGACTATGACCGTCGGCTCAGGAGTTGCACCTGATCTGCTGACCCTTTGCCAAAGCAAAGGCGCTCGCGGGCTTACGGAGTGAACCGTTTACCGCCGGTGGGGAATTCCGCCCCGCCCTGAGAACAGCCCCAAGATGGAGGGCCGTCCTTCAGGGTGCAAGCGCAAATGCGTCTTACGAAGCGGCACGTGCGACCATGCCGAACAAATCGCGCGGATCGTCGGGGTCGGCCAGCATGTCCAGCTCGATAAAGGTGCCATGGTTGGCCAGTTGGTCACGAATGTAGCGCAGAGCGGAGAAATCCTCGGTCGCGAAGCCTACGCTGTCGAAAAGTGTGATTTGCTGCGCGTCGCGGCGGCCTTCGGCTTGGCCTGTCATCACGCGCCATAGCTCCGTCACCGCATGGTCTGGCTCCAGTTGCTGGATCTCGCCCTCGATGCGCGTCTGCGGCGGGTATTCCACGAAGATGTCGGAGCGCAGGAGAATGTCGCGGTGCAGCTCCGTCTTGCCGGGGCAGTCACCGCCGATGGCATTGATGTGGACGCCGCTGCCGACCATGTTGTCGGTCAGGATCGTGGCGCATTGCTTGTCAGCGGTGCAGGTCGTGATGATCTGCGCACCTGCGACGGCTTCTTCCGGCGATGTGCAGGAGATCACGTTCAGGCCGGTGGTGGCGAGGTTCTTGGCGGCCTTCGCGGTGGCCTCTGGGTCAATGTCGTACAGGCGCACGGTGTCAATGCCGACGACTGTTTGGAACGCCAGCGCTTGGAATTCGCACTGTGCGCCGTTGCCGATCATCGCCATGACCTTGGAGCCTTTGGGGGCAAGGTACTTTGCTACCAAGGCCGAGGTTGCGGCTGTGCGCAGGGCCGTCAGGATTGTCATTTCCGATAGCAGCACCGGATAGCCGTTATCCACCCGCGCCAGCACGCCGAAAGCCGTCACGGTTTGGAACCCGCGCGCCATGTTAGCGGGGTGGCCGTTGACGTATTTGAACCCGTAGGTCTCACCATCCGAGGTTGGCATCAACTCGATCACGCCTTCGTCGGAATGGGCGGCCACACGTGGCGTTTTGTCGAACAGTTCCCAGCGCTTGAAGTCGGCTTCGATGTAAACCGCGATCTCCGCGATCATCTTGGCGGGGCCGATTTTGTTGACCAGCTTCATCATGTTGTCGACCGATACGAACGGGACGAGGGCGAGTTTTGAAGGCGTTGTCATAGTGTTTCCTCTCAGAAGCGTTTTGTCTGGCGGTCAAGAACCTTGCGGCCCATTAGGCTGGCGCAGAGGTCGACCATAAGGCTGGCGGTGCGGCCGCGTTCGTCGAGGAACGGGTTCAGCTCGACCATATCAAGCGAGGTCACCAGCCCGCTGTCGCAGAGCATTTCCATCACCAGATGCGCCTCGCGGAAAGTGGCACCTCCGGGCACGGTGGTGCCGACGGCGGGGGCGATGGATGGCTCAAGAAAGTCCACATCAAGCGACACATGCAATGCGCCGTCGGCTTTGCGTACGCGCTCTAGGAACGCACGCAACGGGGCGGCTATGCCATGCTCGTCAATCGCGCGCATGTCGCTGACATCCACCTCGCGCTCCGCCAGTGCGGCGTTTTCTGCTGGGTCGACCGAGCGGATGCCCAGCATGCACAGGTTCGCCGGATCGACAGGTGCCGCCAGCGGCGGGTAGACGTCGAAGTCCGGAAGCCCGCTGAAATACGCGACAGGGGTGCCGTGCAGGTTGCCGCTGCTTGTCGAGTCTAGCGTGTGAAAGTCCGGGTGTGCATCCAGCCACAGCACGAAGAGCGGGCGGTCTTTCGACGCCCAGTGGCGCGCGATGCCGGGTACGGTTCCGATGGACAGGCTATGATCACCGCCCAGAAAAATGGGCATGTCGGAGCTTTGAGCGGCATCAAACGCGGCGCTCTCCAGAGCTTTCGCCCACGCGACGGTCTGCGCCAGATCGTGAATGGCCCCGTTGGCGTGGGTCACGTCTGGCAAATCGCTTGCAGTGACGTTGCCGATGTCGCGGACGCTGTGGCCCAGATCACCCAGGGTTTCTGCCAAACGGGCCGTGCGAAACGCATCTGGTCCCATGACGCAACCGGGTTGGCTGGCACCGGATTGCACGGGCGCGCCAATAAGTGTGCATGATTTCGAGGTCATTTCGCTCTCCTGAAGGGTTGCCGTAGAGTAGTTGGGTGATCTGACATATGCGATAATCAGTATGGCAAATATGGATATTTAATTTATCATAATGTTATGTTCGTTTTATAATTTGTCGTGTATTTGTAGTGTATGGACACAACAGATCAAAAACTAGTCGCGCTTCTCAAACAAGATGGCAGGGCTTCGGTGACAACCTTGGCGGGTATACTTGAAGTATCGCGCGTGACCGTACAGACCCGTTTGGATCGTATGCGCCGTGACGGCACGATCCGGCGTTTCACCATCGAACTGGGTCAGGTCGGGTTCGATGATTTGATCCACGCGATCATGATGATCGAGGTTAAAGGCGCGCAAACCGCTTCGGTCATCAGGCAGCTTAAGCGTATGCCCGAGATCGTGGATTTGCACACGACGAATGGCGTCTGGGATCTGGTCGCACAAATTGAAACCGTCAGCCTACCGGATTTTGACCGTGTCTTGCGTCAAGTACGCGAAGTGCAAGGGGTGACGGGCAGCGAGACCTCACTGTTGTTGGATCGTGCCAGAGGATAACCGCGAAATCCCGATACAATTTTAGTTGTTAACCGACATTTTAGCCGCACCTGCTTTAGTCCACCCGCAACATTCTGCGAGGACCATCATGAGCGACAAAGCCGTTCGGCCGATTATCATCAAACGCAAGAAAGTTATCAGTGGTGGTGGGCATCACGGCGGCGCGTGGAAGGTTGCGTATGCCGACTTTGTAACGGCGATGATGGCGTTTTTCATGCTGATGTGGCTGCTGAATGCCACGACAGAAAAGCAACGCAAAGGTCTGGCAGACTACTTCACCCCTACGATCGCCGTGGCGCGCGTATCTGGCGGCGGAGCGGGTGCTTTCGGCGGGGACTCCCTTATTGTGCAAACCCGTTTGCCGCAATCAGGGCAGGGAGGGTTGCCCAACGCGCCAATATCGAAAAACTCCCCTGACGGTGCGTTGGCAGCGGAAGATCAGGCCAAGTTAGCGAAGCTTGCAACCGGTATTCTGGGGAAAGGCGGCGACAGCCTGATCAAGGAACTCGCCCTCGAACACATCATTACTGACGTCACCGACGAAGGCTTGGTGGTTGAGATATTCGACCTTGAGGGGGCCCCTTTGTTTGATCCGAAATCGGGTCAACCAACTGCGGTGATGCGCGAGATATCGAAGATGCTGGTGGATGTGTTCTCGACCGTTACCAACCGCGTTGCGATCTCCAGCCATTCGAGAGCCTATCCAAGCGTGTTGATAGATAACCCGGCATGGGACGAGACGACTAATCGCGCGCATGTGACTCGTGACCTGATGGATGGCCACGGCATGGACCCGCACCGGTTCGAGCGTCTGACGGGTTATGGCCAAAGCAAGCCCTTGCTTAATAACCCGATGGCACCTCGAAACAATCGGCTTGAGGTGACTTTGCTGCGCTCGATGCGCTGATAACTGACCAATCTAGGTCCAATTTTATCTGTTAGCGCGATGTTAAGGCCCCGACCGCATGGTGACCCACAAGACGAATGCTTCAGAAAGGCGCATTATGACGATTTCCTCTTCACTCAATGCCGGCGTCGCGGGTCTGGCTGCCAACGCAAGCCGTCTGTCGACAATTTCCGACAATATCGCGAATTCTGGAACGAATGGCTACAAGCGTGCCGAAACCGAGTTCCACTCGATGGTTATCTCAAACAGTCAGGGCAGCTACTCCGCAGGAGGTGTTCGCGTGACCTCTCAGCGCCTGATTGATCAGGCGGGGGCGCTTCTGACGACCACGAATTCAACTGATCTAGCGGTTCGTGGTCGCGGCTTCCTGCCGATCACAACGGAATCTGCGGTAAACCTGCAAGGTGGCGATATCCCGTTTCGACTGGCGACGACGGGGTCGTTCCGCACTGATTCACAAGGGTTCCTGACCACAGATACAGGCATGGTCCTAATGGGTTGGCCAGCTGACTCTGACGGGACTGTTCCGACATTCCCGCGCGATACGGCAGATGGGCTTCGACCGATCCAGATCAACGTCAACCAGTTCGCAGGGGAGCCGACGACCCGAATGGGCCTTGGGGTGAACTTGCCTGCGACTGAAACGGAAGCTGGTGCAAGTGGTGATTCACTGGAGTTGTCAGTTGAGTATTTTGACAATTTGGGCACCTCGCAAAACCTGTTCGTGACTTATACGCCCGTCGTTCCTGTCTCTGGCGCCTCCAATCAATGGACAATGGAAATGCGAGATTCTGCCAGCGGTGGGGCAGTAGTAGGCGAGTACACGTTGACCTTTGATGACACGCGCGGCAGCGGGGGCACTTTGGCGGGAGTTGTGCGCACGTCTGCAGTCGGTGGGAACTACGATCCGTTAACTGGCAGCTTTCCGGTGACGCTTGATGGCGGACCGCTTGATATCACCATTGGCGAGTTGGGATCTGGTACAGGCGTGACACAGCTATCAGATAGTTTTGCCCCAACACAGATTACGAAAGACGGCTCACCTGTTGGTAACATGACCTCGGTTGACGTGGATGCGAACGGCTACGTTCAGGCGACCTTTGATATCGGGATTACCCGCACAATTTACCAAATCCCGCTTGTGGATCTTCCGAATCCGAACGGGTTGACCGCCATGGATAACCAAACCTATGTCCCGTCAAACGGCAGTGGGTCGTTCTTCCTCTGGGATGCAGGCGATGGTCCGACCGGTGACATTCTTGGCTACGCACTTGAGGAATCCACAACTGATGTAGCAGGCGAGCTGACCGCATTGATCCAAACGCAGCGGGCTTATTCCTCCAACGCCAAGGTCATCCAGACAGTGGACGAGATGTTGCAGGAAACCACCAATATAAAACGCTAATCTAGAGTAAGGATTCCCGAATGAGCCTTTCTGCGTCTCTGTCCAATGCGGTCTCCGGTTTAACGGCGGTGTCACGTGCGGCGGAACTTGTGTCTGCTAATGTCGCGAACGCCATGACCGAAAGCTACGGGCGCCGGGAGCTGTCTCTTGGCGCGGCAACTGTCGGTGGCCAAGGTGCGGGTGTGCAGATTTCGGGGGTTGAGCGGGTCGTGAACCAAACCGCCATCGCGGATCGCCGCCTGGCGCAAGCGGAGCTTGGTTACCACGACACTCGCGCCAGCTTTTTCCTATCTGTTGAGAAGGCCATTGGCACTCCGGATGTGGCCTCGTCCCTGTCTGGATACATGGACAGGTTTGACCAAAGCCTGATCGCTGCGTCAGCTACGCCTTCGAGCAACTCTCGTCTAAGTGCGGTTGTCGATAGCGCGACGGGTTTGACTGCGAAGATTAACGAGATTTCTGAGCGGCTGCTTAGTGCGCGCGAGGTCGCAGACAGCTCAATCGGAGCGCAGGTCGTTCAGTTGAATTCTGCGTTGACGGATGTTGACAGGCTGAACCGAGAAATCCGCGGACAAGTGAACTCAGGAGGAGATCCATCAGGCTTGATGGATCAACGCCAAGCGATTGTAGATACCATTAGTTCTATCGTTCCCGTTCAGGCGGTCAGTCGTGACTATGGGCAGATCGCGCTGGTTACGCCCAACGGGACGACGCTCGTTGATTATCAAGCCGCGCAGTTCGAATTCAACCCGACCGGCGTGATCACACCAGATATGACCTTGTCCAGCGGTGCGCTGTCCAGTCTTCAAATCTTCGGGGCGTCCAGCGTTAGCGGCTCAGCCATTGAGGCTGTTTCCGGCGGCTCTTTGGCGGCGTCATTCGCCCTTCGCGATCAAGATATTCCCGCAGTTCAGGCAAATTTGGATGCTTTGTCGCGCGATCTGATGATCCGCGCAGCAGAGGCAGACACGACGTTGCTACCCGGGCAGGTAGGGCTGTTTACCGACGCGGACGGCGCTTTAAATCCGCTGGCCGAAGCTGGACTTGCCTCCAGACTTTCCGTGAACTCGGCGATTCAGTCCTCGACAGGCAACGCCCCGTGGCGGTTGCGCGACGGGATAAATGCCGCCGTCCAAGGTGCTGCGTCTGACAACACGCTGCTGAACGCCTACGAGCAAGTGTTTTCAAGCGGCCGGTTGCCGGTAAGCGGAGTGTTTGCCGGCGCGAGATCAAGCTCCGCCCTGATTGGTGATTTTCTGTCTCAAGTCGGACAGGAACGGCATGCCTCCGAGCAACGCCAAAGCTTTCAAGCTATGCGTGTTCAGGCATTTCGGGACGTAGAGCAAGCCGGTGGCGTCGACACAGACCAAGAGATGCAAAAACTGTTGCTGATCGAGCGGAACTACGCGGCAAACGCCAAGATCATTCAGGCGGTCGACGAAATGCTTCAATCATTGCTGAGGATATAAGATGAACTATGGCAGTCTAAGTGATCTCGGCCAAAACATGATGCTACGCCGGCAGGGAGCAGGACTAAAAACGACTCTGGCGCGACTGACGACCGAGTTAACAACCGGAGATCGACAAAACCTCAGCAGCCATGTCCGTGGGGATTTCGGCCCGCTGGCGGGATTGGAGCGTACTCTGACGAGGCTGGATGGCTTTGCCTCAGGGCGATCCGATCTGCAACTGCGCGTCTCTGGGATGCAAACCAGCTTGGCCGCGATGCAAAACACCATCTCCACTTTCGGTACCGACCTAACAGCCGCAGCATCGTTGGAGCAGCCGGATGTTCTGGACGCAAAACTTGCCAGTGCCTCGGGACGATTAAGCCAAGTTGTGTCTTACCTAAACACTCAGGTGTCAGGGCAGTTTTTGTTTGCAGGCGTTGCAACCGGACAGAAGCCACTTATCGAGGCTGACGAAATCATGTCGCACATCAATGCAATCGCGACAGTTGCGACGGATGTCACCGACTTCACCACACAGGTCAGCGCATGGTTCCACGATAGCGGCGGTGGTTTCGAGACGCTTGCTTATGGTGGCAGCACCCGGCCACAATCAGGTATCGCCATTTCGGAGCAGCGCCGGATCGACCTGCCATTGAAAGGCGACGACCCGGCCTTCCGCGCAATCTTGCAGGATTTGGCAATTGCGACCGCTATCTCCGAAGGCGTCATCACGGTTACGCAGGCAGAGAAGCGAAACGTGCTTTCGCAGGCAGGGCAGGGTTTGATCGCGTCCGAGCAGGCGCTGATCGGGATGCAACGCGATACGGGTGTCTCCGAAAACCTGCTTACGGATGCGGATGTTGCGGGTCGTGTCGAGCGTGGTATTTTAGAAATGGCCCGCTCAAAAATTACATCAGCGGACCCTTACGAGACAGCAAGTGCGTTGGAAGCCGTGCAGTTCCAGATAGAGACGCTCTACGTCCTGACCGCCCGTACGTCCCAACTTCGATTGTCGGATTATTTGAGATGATCCGCTTAGCACTCTTCGTCATATTGGCTTTTTTGCCAGCGTTGGCCTCTGCTTCGAGCGTTCGGCTGAAGGATCTCGTCGAATTCGACGGAGTTCGGGGCAACGATCTGGTGGGCTATGGCTTGGTCGTCGGGTTAAACGGCACGGGGGACGGGTTGCGGAATTCCCCGTTTACCGAAGAAATGATGGTGAATATCCTGGAGAGGCTGGGGGTAAACGTCGGCGGAGAGCAGTTTCGCCCAAAGAATGTTGCTGCTGTGCTAGTGACATCTACCCTGCCGGCATTTAGCCGGCGGGGCAGCAAGGTCGACGTTACGGTGTCGGCTATTGGAGATGCGAAAAGCCTGCTTGGCGGGACTTTGATTATGACACCATTGAACGCCGCAGATGGCGATGTTTATGTAGTCGCTCAGGGCACAGTCATTGCTGGCGGAATTGCTGCAGAGGGTGATGCCGCTCGTGTCGTACACGGTGTGCCAACTTCAGGGATTGTGCCCTCGGGTGGCCGGATTGAGCGCGAAGTCGAGTTTGAGTTCTCGACGCTGTCCAGTTTGCGAATGGCGCTACGTACCCCTGATTTTTCCACGGCGGAAAAGATTGAAATGGCAATCAACTCGGCTCTTGGCCGTTCGGTAGCGTTGATGTTGGATTCGGGCACCGTCCAGTTGGATATAGACGCGACAGGAATGCGATCACCGGCTCATGTCCTGAGCCGGATCGAAAACATCATCATCAAGCCCGAACGGCGCGCGCGTGTTGTGGTTGACCAACGATCTGGCACAATTGTCATGGACGAGAACGTCCGAATATCAAGAGTCGCAGTCGCGCAGGGCAATTTAACACTGACCATTGAAGAAGCCCCGGTCGTCATTCAACCAAGCCCCTTCAGCGACGGAGAAACCGTGGTGGTGCCGCGCAGCACGGCCGCCATCGCCGAGGATCCGGGAACGGGGCTAGCCGAAATTGCGCCTGGTACGACGCTGAAAGACGTAGTCTCCGGCCTAAACGCACTCGGAGTTACGCCGATGGATATGATCGATATTCTAAAAAGCATTAAGGCGGCAGGTGCCCTGCATGCTGAGTTCATAGTTCAATAAAGAGCGCCGGTTAACCTAAAGTTCTGCCAACCAGCGCTCCCCCAAAACCTAAAAGTCCAAATTCTCGACGCTCAAAGCGTTGGTTTGGATAAACTCGCGGCGTGGCTCGACCACGTCTCCCATCAGCTTGGTGAATATGTCGTCGGCCTCCGCCATATCCTCAACCTTCACTTGCAGAAGTGTGCGTGCATCGGGATCAAGGGTGGTTTCCCACAGTTGGCCGGGGTTCATCTCGCCCAGACCTTTGTAGCGTTGCAGGGACAAGCCCTTTTCGCCTTCTTCGAGGATAGATTGCAGAAGGTCGATCGGACCATAAACCGGCTGCTCGCGATCCTTACGGACCAGCTTTGCGGGCTTGCCGTAGGTTTCCTGCAGACTTTTGGTTAATTGACCAAGGCGTCGTGCCTCGCCTGAGCGTAGAACGCCACCGTCCAGCACACGTACTTCGTCCACACCGCGCAAAACACGCCATAGGCGAATGCCCTTGTCTTGGGTCGGACGGCCTTGCCAGCCTTTTTCATATTCTAGTGCAATAAGGTCCAGACGTTGGGCCACGGTGTTGGCGACGGCCTGCAAATCACCGTCGACCTGACCAGCTTCGAACGCACCCGCAATTGCGGATTGCTCCAGAATGTGCTGCGGATAATGGGTCGGGAACGCTTGAAGGATGCGCCGCACTGTGCGGGCTTCTTCGATAACGCGTCGCAAGTCCTGCCCTATGATTTCCTCGCCCGTTGCCAGCTTCAGCGCTGCACCGTCTACGCCTTGTTCGATCAGGTAATCCTCCATAGAGGCTTGATCTTTCAGGTAAACTTCGGACCGGCCACGCGCCACTTTGTAAAGCGGTGGCTGCGCAATATACAGATGCCCTTGCTCGATCAGTTCGGGCATCTGGCGGTAGAAAAACGTCAGAAGCAGCGTGCGGATGTGCGCACCATCCACGTCTGCATCCGTCATAATAACAATTTTGTGGTAGCGCAGCTTGGAGATATCGAACTCGTCGCGCCCGATCCCCGTACCAAGCGCCATTACCATGTTGCCGATCTCTTGGCTGCCCAGCATCCGGTCGAACCGCGCTCGCTCCACGTTCAGAATCTTACCCTTCAGAGGCAGAATTGCCTGTGTCTGCCGATCCCGTCCCGTTTGGGCGGATCCACCCGCCGAGTCACCCTCCACAAGAAAGATTTCAGTCTTGGATGGGTCCTTGTCGGAGCAGTCTTTCAGTTTCGACGACAAGAAGTTCATGTCCATCGGGTTTTTGCGCCGCGTCAGGTCGCGCGCCTTACGGGCTGCCTCGCGGGCCTGAGCAGCCTCGACGATCTTCGACACGATGATCCGTGCCTCGTTGGGGTTCTCCTCGAACCACTCTGCCAGTTTTTCGTTCATCAGTCCTTCGACGGCCGGGCGCACTTCGGATGACACCAGCTTGTCCTTGGTCTGGGACGAGAATTTCGGGTCCGGCACTTTGACCGACAGCACGCAGGTGAGCCCTTCGCGGGCATCGTCTCCGGTAAACGAAATCTTCTCTTTCTTCGCTATCCCGGAGGTTTGCGCGTAAGAGTTGATCGTCCGCGTCAGCGCGCCACGAAAGCCCGCCATATGGGTGCCGCCATCGCGCTGGGGAATGTTGTTGGTAAACGGTAGCACCATCTCGTTGTAGCTGTCGTTCCACCACATCGCGACTTCCACGCCAATATCGTCCTTTTCGCCAACCACATAGATCGGTTCCGGCATGATCGACGTTTTGGAGCGGTCCAGATACTTCACGAATTCTTTAACACCACCTTCGTAGAATAACTCGGTCCGTAAGGCTTCGGCGGGGCGTTCATCCTCCAGAATGATGCGCACGCCGGAGTTCAGAAACGCCAGTTCCCGCAGACGCTTTTCCAGCGTTTCGAAGACGTAATCTAGGTTCGAAAAGGTTTCGGTCGATGCCATGAAGCGCACTTCGGTGCCTGTGCGGTCGGTCGGGCCGACAACTTCAAGATGCTTCACCGTAAAGCCGCCTTCAAAGCGCGCAATATGTTCTTTGCCTTCGCGCCAAATGCGCAATTCCAACCAGTCCGACAGCGCATTCACCACGGACACGCCCACGCCGTGCAGACCACCCGATACTTTGTAGGAGTTGCTGTCGAATTTACCGCCGGCGTGCAGCTGGGTCATAATGACTTCCGCCGCCGACACGCCCTCCTCCTCGTGGATTCCTACCGGAATCCCGCGCCCGTTGTCGCTGACCGAGACAGAGCCGTCAGCGTGAATTTTTACGTTCACTGCGTCGGCGTGACCAGCTAATGCCTCATCAATTCCGTTGTCCACGACCTCGTAGACCATGTGATGCAAGCCTGACCCGTCATCGGTGTCACCGATATACATGCCCGGGCGTTTTCGCACAGCTTCTAAGCCTTTGAGAACTTTAATAGAATCTGCGCCGTATTCAGCTTGTTTTTCTTGCTCGTCGGCCATGAGGTATTTCCCGCTTAAGTTGCGCGAAATATAGGCGTTTGGGGGGGGGATGTCACGCAAATGACGCAAGATATTGTGCCAAACACCACCGCGACGTGGGGTGCGGTTTCAATCCGCTATCCTCTGCTCATCCCCGCACATCAGTCCCTGATGAAACGAGTCCTCAACTCAGCCCAATCACCACACCAACACCAATGAGCAACCATCCTGCCACCACGTTCATCTTACGCACCGCACCGGGGGCCTTCAGGAGCCCTCTGACGCGGTCCACGGAGGCGGCGAGCACCAGATTGCCCAAGAGCGGTACGAGGAAGCTCAGAAAGCAAATTGCGGCGATGTCCCAGCCGGTAACCCGCGTAAGATCGAAGAAACCGGGCAGTACGCCCATATAGAACAGGACCGCCTTGGGGTTGGACATGATCACCACGACACCCGCGATGAACCCCGCCCACATGCCGGGACGAGTCAAGCTGGAGTTTTCCGACAACTCTTTATCCGCGTGGCGGATCAGCAGGATGCCCATGGTGATGAACATCGCCACTGCGACCCATTTCAGCACATCCATGAACCAACTGGCCTGATCGACGATCCAAGTGACGCCAAGGACTGCTATGAGCGGCCAGATGACGTCGCCTACGACCACGCCGAACGCCAAGGGCCATGCCGAGCGGAATCCCCCCGACATGGCCCTTGCCAAAAGCGCGACCCAAACGGGGCCGGGGGTCAGGAACAGGATGAAAAGCCCGCCTGCGTAGAAAAGCAGCTCGATCGGGGTAATAGTCATTTGTACACTCCGTACAATACGATGTGCGTGGTGTACGAAGTGTACGTTTTCATCGCAGGTTCACCACAGACGCACCCTCGTCGTCCGACACCTCGAAATGCTGTGCACGGTCGCCCAGTTCAGCGAACAACTCAGCCCCCGTTCCCGTCATCCAAGCCTGTGCTTTTAATGCACAAATCTCATCATAAAGTGCCGCGCGACGGCCTGCATCCAGGTGTGCTGCGACTTCATCTAGCAAGATAATGGGCGCGGCTCCGAAATCTTCGGAAAGCGCACGGGCGTTGGCGAGGATCAAAGACAAGAGCAACGCCTTCTGCTCGCCGGTAGAGCATTGCTTTGCTTCGATATTTTTGGCTTTGTAGATTGCCTTCATGTCGGCTCTGTGTGGGCCCACGAGAGTTCGTCCTGCACGAAGGTCGGTCTGCCTCGACGCTTGAAGGGCGGCGAGTAACGCATCGGAGTTATCAATAAAATCAGCGTCTTCGGGATTTTCGATAGATAGTTCAGCTGTCGGAAATGACGTCTGCGCATTCTCCATCGCCACTTGCAGTCGCCCCAAAGAAGTCGCTCTGTTAGCAATGATCTGAGCACCCGCTTCGGCCATCTGCGCCTCTAGCGCGCCGTACCACATTGCATCGCGAACCATGTCCTTGAGCAGCCGGTTCCGCTCTCTCATGGCCTTTTCATAAGTTACTGAAATTTCTGCATGTTTAGGTTCAAAGCTCAAAGTAATTCTGTCCAGAAAACGCCGTCTGCCTTCTGCCCCCTCAAGCCACAGCCGGTCCATCGCAGGGACCAACCAGACCACGCGCGCCACGCGACCAAGTGCCAATTGAGGCGCAGCCTTTCCGTCAATGCCAACCGTTCGATTGCTGCCATTCTCAGCCCGCGTCTCAACCTCATGGGATTGGCCCAAGCTGTGCACGAGCGCTGAAACTTTCCAGCCCACCGATTCAGGCATGCGTGCGATTTCATCTGCCTTTGCCCGTCGCAAACCGCGGCCGGGTGAAAGCATTGAAATCGCTTCTAAAATGTTGGTTTTCCCAGATCCGTTGGAGCCGAAAATTGCTATTGGGCGATCATCAAGCGCTAGCTCCACCCGACGATGGGACCTGAAGTGAGATAGTGTTAACGCAGAGAGATACAGCCCCGCCATGAGCGCGCGTTAAACGCGCATAGGCATCACGACGTAGACGGCCGACTGGTCATTGCCCTCACGCATCAGAGTTGGATCGCCCGCCGAGTTGAACATGAACACAGCATTTTCGCGATCCACTTGTCCTGCAATTTCGAGGAGATACTTGGCATTAAAACCAATCTCTAAGCGCTCGTCGCTATAGGCTACGGCCAGTTCTTCTTCAGCCGCACCGCTATCGGGCGCATTTACTGAAAGAATCAGGCGATCTTCATCTAGCGAAAGTTTCACCGCACGCGAACGCTCGGATGACACTGTCGCGACACGGTCGACTGCTTTGGCGAACTCGGTCGCATCAACTTCCAACTTGCGCGTGTTTCCCTGAGGGATCACGCGGGTGTAATCTGGGAACGTGCCGTCGATCACCTTTGATGTCAGGGTGATGTCGGGTGTTGCAAAGCGCACCTTGGTCTCGGAAACGGACACCGCAATCTGCATATCATCGTCTTCGAGAAGTTTGCGAAGCTCTGCAACTGTTTTACGAGGAACGATGACGCCGGGCATATCAGCCGCGCCGTCAGGCAGTTCGGCGTCGATACGTGCCAACCGGTGGCCATCGGTCGCCACACAGCGCAGAACGTTGCTACCATCAGCCTCTGACACATGCATGTAGACGCCGTTCAGATAATATCTTGTTTCTTCTGTGGAAATAGCGAATTTTGACTTGTCGAACAGCCGACGCAAAACCGGAGCAGGGGCGGAAAAATTGGATTGATATTCGGATGTCGCCATAACCGGAAAATCTTCTTTTGGCAGCGTAGCCAAGGAGAAATTGGACCGGCCCGCTTCGACAGTCAGTCGACCGGATGTCCCGTCATCGGTCAGAGAAACCAGCGCACCATCTGGCAGTTTGCGGACGATTTCATGCAGGGTTGTTGCTGATACGGTCGTCGCGCCGGGGCGCTCGACCTGTGCGGGCGCTTTGTCTACCACTTCGATGTCGAGATCCGTGGCGCGGAAGGTGACGTCGTTTCCTTCAGCCTCAATCAGGACGTTCGCAAGAATCGGTATGGTGTTGCGGCGCTCGACAACCGATTGGGCTTGGCTCACAGCCTTGAGCAGGGCGCTACGCTCGACACTGATTTTCATATCCGTCCCTCTTTGGAAGATAGCTGGGGCGGAGAAGGTATCCTCTCCGCCCGCTTATGCAAACATTTTGTTGAAAAGTCCGCTTTTATCGCGGGGCCGTCAAGCCAATTAGGCTTCGAGCATCCGGCGAAGGAGTTCGGCATCCTCAGCAACTTGGCTGTCTTGTGCCTTAAGCTCGTCAATCTTGCGAACAGCATGGATCACGGTGGTGTGGTCGCGATTGCCGAAGCGCTTGCCGATCTCTGGATAAGAGCGTTGTGTCAACAGCTTAGCCAGCCACATTGCCATCTGGCGCGGGCGTGCGATATTTCTCGACCGCTTGGGTGACAACAAGTCGGACATGCGCACGTTGTAGTAGTCGCAAGTCTTACGCATGATTTCGTCCATTGTGACCTTGCGATCAGACTGGCGCAGAATGTCGGCGAGGCTCTCCTGAGCCATTTCCAATGTGATTTCGCGACCGACCAGCGATGCCAGCGCAAACAGACGTGTCAACGCGCCTTCTAGGACGCGGACGTTGTTGGATATGCGGTGCGCAAGGAATTCCAACACACCATCGGTGATTTTCAGCTCTTGATATTGGGCGCGATACTGCTCGACTTTTTGCTGCAAAATTCCAAGACGGAGTTCGTAATCGGTCGGGTGTAAGTCAACGACCAAACCCCATTGCAGGCGGGAGCGAATTCGCTCTTCTAAGCCGTCAATCTCGCCCGGGGCGCGATCGGCCGAGATGATAATCTGCTTTTGCTGGTCAATCAGGGCATTAAACGTATGGAAGAATTCGTCTTGCGTGCTGCCCTTGCCCGCAATGAATTGCACGTCATCAACCATAAGAACATCGACCGACCGGAAAAGGCTTTTGAAGTCCATCATTTGCTTATCACGCAGTGCTTGTATGAAGCGGTACATGAATTGTTCAGCAGACAGGTATACGACCTTAAGTTCTGGCGAGCGCGTTTGCAGCTCCCACGCGATCGCGTGCATCAGGTGGGTTTTGCCGAGGCCAACGCCGCCATAAAGAAAGAGCGGGTTGAAGCTGACAGGCCCGCCTTCTGCGACACGGCGGGCGGCAGCATGCGCCAATTCGTTGGGCTTGCCGACGACAAAGCGATCAAAGGTGAATCGTTTGTCCAACGGGGCGCCGATGACAGTGTCGTCGGAAAACGCTGCGGCTCTGGTAGGCTTCGACACGAAGGTTTCTGGTGCTGGGGCGGACGGTGCGACTCTGGCGGGGCGGTTGGCGTGAACGGAAAATTTCAGTCGATCAACTGGCGCACCTAGCTTTTCAAACTGCCTCAGAATTTCGTCGCCGAAGTTTCGTGAGACCCAATCACCTTGAAAGCTGGTTTGTACTCCGAATTCGGCAACGCCGCCCTCGCAGGAGACAAAAGTTAGCGGTTCAATCCAGGTTTGGAAGTTGTTCTTACCAATTGTTGTTTGCAGTGTTTCACGTGCTTGTCCCCAAGTGTCGTTTGTCATCTTTTACCCGTTCCGCAGATCAGGATTGCCGCCATGGCAATCCGTGGGCCTTCCAACCGTTCAGGCCCCCCCGATGTTTCTTCGGATCCAAATCGCCTTCGAAGCCCTCGGTCACGTTGAACAGATCGGGACAGAGCGTATCTCCAGCCAGAGACGCTTGAACTGCCAACGCAGCGCTCATGGAGCGTGCGCCTGACCTGCAAATAAACAAGATTTGTGACGGCTTACTGTCGCCCAAAGCTTCATTCATTTCTTCAACGAACCGCGGATTAACGGACATATCTGGATACCTTAACCATTCGATCGTAATGACCGCTCGGCTAAGGTTTGACAGGTCAGGCTTTCCTACAAATGACCATTCGGCCATTGTCCTGACGTCAATGAGCACAGCGTTTGGGCTACTTTCCAAAAGGCCCCATGCTTGAGTTGGCAGCAACTCTTGCACAGCCGGACCTGTGTCCGTGCTCATTCCATGTCCCCCCGAGACGAAGTGAATCGCTCACTAGGGATAGCGACTGCAGGGGGCGTCTCGCAACTTATCTTCGTGCTTGACTCATACTTAGTTCAATCCCGAATCCTAGACCGCCGTGGATGGCGTCATCTAAGCAACTGAACATAAAAAAAACGCGCCTTTGAAAGGCGCGTTTCTAGTACTTGGTTTGCTGCGTGAGCAAACAGCTTAGCCGAGGGCTTTGACCCGCGACGTCAGGCGCGAAATTTTGCGCGCTGCGGTGTTTTTGTGCATCACACCTTTGGACACGCCGCGCATCAACTCTGGCTGCGCGGACTTCAATGCGTCCTTTGCGACTGAAGAATCACCAGAGGTGATCGCTTCTTCCACTGTGCGCAGGAAGGTGCGAATGCGCGAGCGACGCGCTTTGTTCACTTCGGTGCGGCGCTCTGTTTGACGCGCGCGCTTTTTAGCTTGAGGCGAATTAGCCATACTTAAGGACCCCGATGGTTCGGTGTTTAAATCTGAGAATGCGCTTCTAGGACCGACTCACAGCCAAGTCAACGCCCTAAATGGCGTTATTTGTCGCGGAACTGAGGTTCCCGTTTCTCCATAAACGCCGCCATGCCCTCAACCTGGTCCTCAGTGGCGAAAAGCGAGTGGAATACACGGCGCTCGAACAGCAACCCCTCGTTGAGTGACGACTCGTAGCTGCGGTTCACCGACTCCTTTACTGCCATTGTTGCCAGAGCGGACTTTTCGGCGATCTTGGCCGCGACGGACATCGTCTCAGAGAGCAGTTTTTTACTTGGAACTACGCGACTGACCAATCCGGACCGCTCGGCTTCTTCAGCGTCCATGAAACGACCGGTCAGGTTCATATCCATCGATTTGGATTTCCCGACAAAGCGAGTAAGTCTTTGCGACCCCCCGAGGCCGGCCATGACACCAAGATTGATTTCTGGCTGGCCGAATTTGGCCGTGTCGGAGGCGATAATGAAATCACACATCATTGCCAATTCGCACCCGCCACCCAATGCATAGCCGGATACAGCTGCGATGATAGGTTTGCGGATACGGAGGAACGCATTTGGAAATTCTGAGAACAAGTCGTTTCCAAAGGCGTCCACAAAGGACTTGTCCGCCATTTCCGTAATGTCTGCGCCAGCTGCAAATGCTTTTTCTGACCCTGTGAGGACAATGCATCGAACCTTGCTGTTCTTGTTTGCGTCGGTCAGGGCTTCGGACAATTCGGTCAACAAAGTCGCATTTAACGCGTTCAAAGCGTCCGGGCGATTCAGCTTGATGAGAGCTATATGCTCTTCAATTTCCACGATAATTGTCTTGAATGCCATGGTGAACCCTCATTGATGTCAGAGCATGAGACGTATCATGTTCGCAAAAAGGTTCAATTCATCTTTGACATTTGGGGCAGTAAAAGCTGGATCGTCCGGACTGAACGACCCTGAATATCTTGCTTCCGCAGCCGGTCGTGCAGGGCTGACCTTCTCGGTCATAAACAGCGAAATTATGTTGAAAGTAACCCAATTCTCCATTGGTTTGCCGGTGATCACGCAGGGATGAACCGCCAGATTCGATCGCCTCCGTCAGTACCTCGCGAATTGCCGGAACGAGCGAGGCAACACGCGCGGCACTCAGGTTCGAAGCCTTCCGTTTCGGTGAAATCCCGGTGCGGAACAGCACTTCGCACACGTAGATATTGCCAAGGCCAGCTATGATGCGCTGATCCAGTAGGGCGGTTTTGATTGGGGAGCCTTTCTTTTTCAAGGCCCCAATGAGGTAAGTTTCATCAAACTCATTGCCCAAAGGTTCTGGCCCTAACTTATCAATTAGCCAGTGACGCTCGACACTGGCTGTGTCGGTCAGATCCATTGCGCCAAACCTGCGGGCATCGTTGAAGGCGATTCTCGTGCCGTCTTGCATGTGCAAGACGACGTGATCGTGCTTTTTCAAGATCGGCGCTGCTTGGTGAAATTCTGCGGTATCCGCGAGATCGATCTGCATCCGGCCTGACATGCCAAGGTGAATGATCAAGGTTTCACCGTTATCGAGGTCTGCAAGTATGTATTTTGAACGCCTGCGCAACATCTTTACCGCGCGACCACTTAGTCGCTCGGCCATGTTGGTGGGGAACGGCCACCGTAAATCGGGCCGGTGAACGTCGGCCCGTGCGATTACACGTCCTTCCATCACGGGCTGGAGACCTCGTTTTACCGTTTCAACTTCTGGTAGTTCTGGCACGCGGTCCTCCATTGGTCCTTCGGGTCGCATTGTAACCCGACAAGCTCGACCTATAAGAAGGGTGAGACTGTAAGGACCGCAAGAACAGATGGCTAAAGATTCGCAAAAAACTACCCATTTCGGGTTCACTGACGTTCCGGAAGACCAGAAGGCTGGGATGGTCCATGGTGTGTTCACGAATGTGGCCTCGAAATATGACATTATGAACGACGTAATGTCCGCCGGGATTCACCGCATTTGGAAAGATGCGATGATGGATTGGCTGGCTCCGCGCTCTGGCCAGCGACTTCTGGATGTGGCGGGCGGCACCGGCGACGTTTCCTTTCGGTTTTTGAAGCGGGCGGGTCAGGCGCAAGCCGTCGTCTTGGATATGACTGAATCTATGTTGGTCGAGGGCCGCAAACGCGCCGAAGCGTCGTCTCTCGCTGATAGCTTGGACTGGGTCGTTGGTGATGCGATGGCCTTGCCTTTTGAAGACAACAGCTTCGACGTCTACACCGTCAGCTTCGGCATCCGGAACGTCACACGCATTGCAGACGCATTGTCAGAGGCTTACCGCGTGCTTCGTCCCGGCGGCCGGTTGATGGTGCTTGAGTTTTCCCAGCTGCCGAATCCGATGATGCAGAAGGCGTATGATCTGTATTCGTTCAATGTCATACCCAAAATGGGCAAGGTGATCGCAGGAGATAGCGAGAGTTATCAGTACCTTGTGGAGTCTATCCGCAAGTTTCCTGATCAAGAGACCTTCGCGGGGATGATCCGCTCGGCCGGATTTGAGAATGTGAGTTACCGCAATATGACGCTTGGCGTGGCCGCGCTGCATTCAGGCTGGAAAATCTAGATGCGCGGTCCACACAATGTCTGGCGCCTTATTCGTACGGGCGCAACGCTGGAGCGTACGGGCGCGATGAAGTTAGTTCTCGATGCGTTTGACGCCCCTCCATCGCTTCGTATGGTGGCGCGGGTGACGGCTTGGCCGTTTAAATGGCTGGGGCATAAGGGGGATCCGAATATGCCGCCGGCGACGCGGGCGCTTACGGCTTTGGGCCCTGCCTATATCAAGTTCGGTCAGGTGCTTTCGACGCGGCCTGACATGGTTGGGGACGAGCTTGCTCTGCAGCTTCGGATCCTTCAGGATAAGCTACCACCCTTCCCGACAAGCTATGCAAAGGCGACGGTTGAGGAAGAATTGGGCGAGTCGGTTGATGCGGTGTTTTCGGAGTTTTCAGAACCGGTAGCCGCAGCCTCCATCGCGCAAGTGCACAAAGCGCGTTTGCGGGAGACCGACCAAGAGGTTGCGGTCAAAGTTTTAAGACCCAAAATCGAGAAGGCGTTTCGCAAGGATATCGACGCATTTTATTTCGCAGCGTCACTTATTGAGTTCATCTCGCCCTCTTCGCGCCGATTGCACCCTTCCGATGTGATCAAACACTTCGATGGTGTCGTTCAAGGCGAATTGGATTTGCGATTGGAAGCGGCGGCAGCGGGTGAGTACGCAGCAAAAACCGTGGACGATGTAGGTTTTGTCGTTCCTAAAACCCACTTCTTCCACTCGGCCAAGCGCGTGATGACGATGGAGTGGGCCGAGGGGCTTGCTTTTGGCGATGTCGATGCGATCGACGCTGCCGGTCACGACCGGAAGGCTCTCGGGGAGCGCGTCTTGCAGCTGTTTCTACGCCAGGCACTGAATGACGGTTACTTTCACGCTGACATGCATCAGGGGAATTTGAAGGTCAGCGCGGCAGGTGACATCATTGCCTATGATTTTGGTATTATGGGGCGGATCGACGAGTATACGCGACGCGTCTATGCTGAAATCCTGATTGGCTTTATTCGGAAGGATTATAGGCGTGTAGCCGAGGTTCATTTCGAGGCAGGCTACGTGCCAGCAGACCGTGACATAGACGAGTTTGCGCAAGCTTTGCGGGCCGTTGGGGAACCGATCTTCGGCATGAACGCGACGCAGATGTCGATGGGGCATCTTCTGGCATACCTGTTCGAAGTCACCGAACGCTTTGGAATGGAGACCCGTACCGAGCTGATCTTGCTTCAACGAACGATGGTTGTCGTCGAGGGAGTCGCGCGCACTATGTATCCTCAGATCAATATCTGGGAGGTCGCGCAGCCGGTTGTCGAGGACTACATCAAGCAAAATATTGGTCCAAGAGCATTGCTGCGCGATTTGGTTTCGACTGCGCAGGTTCTGGGTCGGTTCGGTCCGAAGCTCCCTCAGCTAATGGAAGACGCATTGATGCGAAGCAGTCGAGACGCGAAACCTGCCCAACCTAAGCATGCCCAGAACCGCGTAATTGGCTTTGTTGCTGGTCTCGCGGTGGCGGTAGTGGCGTTCTGCGCATGGACGCTGCTATCTTAATCCGGTGACCAAGGAGGCCGGGTAAATTTCACCGCCTTCAAGCACTACGACAGCAGCGCTATCAATCGTGCGAATTTCCGAGACTCGCGCGAAAATATCCGGGACGTGGCTATCGATTACTTCGTTATTCGAGTACGCTTCGACCTCAAAACTATATATCCCATGGGCAAATGGTTGACCGCCGCTTGTTACTCCGGCCCAGTCGAACGGATCGTCAGAGACGGGTATGTTGATCCGCTGTATCTCTGATCCGGTTTCATCTTTTACCACGAGTTCCGCCCGCGCCGCAAAGCTGGGAGGGTTCGCAGCGATTTCAATGGGAGCGCCATCAAAGTAGGCAGGTGCCGCCACTCGGGCCTCCATCCCGACCCAGCTGGCCATGTCTCCCATGCCGGAGGCGAGAAGCTGGGTGTTCAACCCGCTGAGAAGGTCGTTGGTTTTTACTTGCTGCTCAACCCCTGAGAATGTCGCGAGCTGAGTGGCGAAGTCCTGAGAGTCTAACGGGTTTAGTGGGTCCTGATTTTCCATCTGGGCGGTCAACATGACGAGGAAGGTCTCGAAATCTGAACTGATGACGCTTTGTTTCGTCGTGCTGGGTGATTTGGATTGAGACGAAGTAGTGCTGGGAGATATTGCATCCATGGATAATCCTCACATTCTCAAATCTAGCCGAGTGGTGTCCCCGGTTGTCTGTTGCGAAATAGGCAAGTCAGTCGTCATCTCAATATCCAAGTGTTGGTTTGCATTTTGAGTTGGCGTGGGTTTGTCGTCATGCTCCTGTTCAAACGAGAAGTTTGAGCTTTCGTAGCCAATGTCGGAAAAATCCGCTTCCAACATATCCGAATTGCGACGCATCAGGTCCAAAACTTCTGGCCTATCAGAAAATACGACAACATTCATTCCGGTCTCTCTGGGTGAAAGAACGATGCGGACGCGTCCTAGTTCTTCTGGGTCCAGCCGGATTTCGATATCTTGATTTACACTGGTTTCAAGTGCGTTACATATTTGCGTGCTGATATGTTGCGGAAGTTGTGTCGGTAGTTGAGCGGGCGCTGATAAAACTGCGTTAGTTGAGGCCGGTGAGCCGGTGTTGGTAAATGGTGTAATGCCACCTGTAATTTCGAGGTCGTGTCGCGGCAACATGCGCAGTTGTTCTGTGGCTTCCAGTGGATTGAAAACGCTCGTTGGGGTTGGTGCCGACTTCGGCTTATTCCCGGGCATAGCTGACGTTGAGGTCACGAGAACTTCTGATCTTGGTAGCGCTGGTGGCGGATGGTCTGAATGCACAGGCTTCGGCGGGTTTTCCGCAATTTCTGAGGTACCTCCAAGCGCAGTCGGTATCAAATTGGGTGTCTGGAGTTGTTCTACAGCAGGTTGGGCAACCGGCCGATTTTTTTCGAAAACCGATTCTACTTTGGAAGGCTGACTACAATGGGTGCGAGCAAATGTTGGATCAAGCGAATTGGCCCTAGCCTGTTCTTCCGTAGCTTTACCTTCGTTTAGCGGATTTTGGGCTACATCAAGGTCTGTTGCCGAAGCTTGGTTATTCTCGGTGGGCTGGCTGCCAGAAAGCACGGCAGGAACGGTGGCGATAGCGGTCGCATTCGAGTTGCTGACTTGAGCGATCGGAGCGCCGTTTGATAACTCAGGCGTGATTTTAGACGCGATGATTGAGTACTGTTTTTGAGCATTCAAGAGACCGCTGTCAGGTTCGCCGCCAACATTCAATCCTGTTGGCGTTTGAGAGATTACTTCGGGAATTTCTCCGCTGTCAGCAATGAGTGGCGTCTGAGCGGCGTTGCTTAACAAGGCATGAGGCCCCCAAGCCGTATCCGCGATCTTGGCGCTTTCAGTGGTTGGTATTTGATCATCACTCACTGCCGCAAATTCGGACGTTCTAAGTATGACGCTCTGTGGGTGAGGGTCGGTTGGGACGTTGAGAGAACTGGTTCCACTTTTGTCCCAGAATATTCTGTCACTTGATGCCTCTGACTCAAAGCCAAAACCTGCCCCTTCTCGGTCGGGGCTAAGCGCTTTGAACTGGGCAATTTCGCTTCCGGCCTCTTCGCTTAGTGCATCACCAAAGCCGGTTTCTCGAGTTCTCGCGTCTGTGTCCGCGCACGTGGATTTACTTGCGTGTGCCTGTGCTCCAGCCTCCGTAAGAGCGCTGCACGCAATTTGAATTGTCGAAATGGTCATGCAAAATCCTTCACAGTTCGACGGAGGTTTGGCATGAAGGGGTTACTCAATCTTTACCACTGCCGAATATTTGTCGTTTGGCGAGGGTAAGACGAGGAAGTAAATGGAACCCATAAATACGTCAAATTCACTCCGGGAAGTTGCGGTCAGGAGTGGAATGAATCGCAATCAAGACATCGCCAAAAAGCTCGAAGTCGCGTTCGTCTCGGAGATGCTGTCGTTCATTGGAATGAAGGGAATGTCCTCTGAATTCGGAGGAGGAATTGGGGAGGATCAATTTCAGTCATTTCTACGCCAACAACATGCCGAGCTCATTGTTGAGAGTGGTGGGCTCGGATTGGCCGAGCAGTTTGTAGCCAGTTTTGGAGAATCATAGCATGAATTTTTTTCGAACAAAATCCAAAGTGAAAAGTGCCCTTGAAGTAATTTCTCAAGAGCGTCACGCGCTTACGACTGGGGACACAGATGCGCTCGTAGAGGTGATAAATAAAAAAGAGCGTATCTTCAGGGAAATATTTAAAGTTAGAGAGAAATTACAAGAATCCGAATTGCGGCACCTCGCAACTAGTTGTTCTGACGTCCAAAAACTATACGCATCAGCTCAAGCGGGAATGAGGTCCGCCCAACAGCGAGTTCAATCTCTGCGGCAATTAGGTTCCGGTTTAAGTACCTATAATGTTACGGAAAAAAATAATGGCGCGCCAATAATTTTGCAAGAAAAGATTGCTTAATCGGGATAGGTAAAATTTTTCTAACTGTTTTTCGGAAACTTAGGAACCCCTTAGCGAATGTGAGTTCAAAAAAACGAGCATCCTGAGAATTGGATGGCGCAAGCTACGGAAAATCCGGCGAGCAAAAGTCAAAACGACTCTTCAGTCACGTTGAGTGATGTCAATTCGGCGTTGAAGTCGCCGTAAAAGAGGAAAAACACATGTCCAGCATTCTAACCAACAACGGCGCAATGGTTGCGCTACAAACCCTCAAATCTATTAATTCTGATTTGCTAAAGGCACAGTCCGAGATTTCTACCGGAAAATCGGTAGCTTCTGCAAAAGACAATTCGGCGCTATGGGCGATCTCCAAGGTCATGGAGTCCGATGTCAAAGGGTTTAACGCAATTTCAGAGAGCTTGTCATTAGGGGAGTCGACTGTAGCGGTGGCAAGGCAGGGTGCGGAAACTGTCACTGATCTTCTAACGCAAATTAAGGGAAAAGTCGTTTCCGCTCAGGAGGAGAATGTAGATCGGGAGAAAATTCAGACAGATATCGATGCTCTGACGTCCCAGATTAACTCTGTCGTCGGAGCAGCGCAGTTCAACGGACTGAACATGCTGAAAGGCACAGAATCTGTAGATATCTTGTCTTCTCTGGATCGCCTTGGGGATGGCTCGGTTACTGCTTCAAATATTTCGATTTCACGAGCTGATCTGTCCGACAGTGCGGGGACTTATGGTGTTGGTGTTTCGTTGACGGCAAACGCTACAGCGTCCGCTGGCCCGATAGCGGACACTGGCAGTACAGAAGCGATTACTTTTGCAAACAGCGCTGATATGTCGGGCGACGACTTCCAAATCACTGTTGCAGGATCGACCTTGAACTTTGCTGCAGGAACATTCCTTGCGACGGACACTGAGGAACTGGCGATTGATCAGATCGCGGGGGCAATCAACGCATTGGGGCTGGAGGGTATCAGCGCCGCACGGAATGGTAGCGACCTAGAAGTTACTTCCACCCGTGCTTTTGAAACAGTTGATTTGGCGTTTTCAGGATCGCCGGTTTCGGATGGCACTGCCACTGTTGCCGAAAGAGCGGAGAACGTAACGTTTTCTGCGGTTTCTAAAGTGAATGCTGGGGACGGCTATCGAGTTACTCTTGGATCAGATGTGGCGACCTATGTTGCTGGTGAAGGAGAAACATTCGAAGATGTGGCCAACGGCCTAAAAACTGCAATCGATTCAGCTGGCATCGACGGTATTTCGACCCGAGTGACAACCAATGACAACGGCGAGCAGGTGCTAAAGATCGACAACGATAGCACGTCGGCGATTGCCACCTTTACTGCTGTCGGCGCGCAAGGCGGAACAGCGTCAGGTGGATTGTTCGGGCTTGGGAGTATTGACGTAACTTCTAACCAGGGAGCCGAAGCTGCGTTGGGTAACGTTGAGGTTCTAATCCAGAACTCAATTGACGCCGCCGCAGAATTTGGGTCGGCGCAAGGTCGGATTGAGACCCAATCTGATTTTGTAAGTAAGCTGACCGACTCTCTAAAGTCGGGTATTGGCACGCTTGTGGACGCCGATATGGAAGAAGCTTCGGCTCGTCTTCAGGCGCTTCAGGTACAACAACAACTTGGTGTTCAGGCCCTTTCGATCGCAAATCAGGCTCCGCAGAGCATTCTATCGCTCTTCCGCTAAGCCACATCACGAGCGAGTCGCTAGGATAGCGTCTCGCTCGTTCAGATTTATTGTAAGGTGATCATATGAATGTAACATTGCGGGCGATTTCCGCCTACGGGAAACGTAGCACGCCGCTACGTACTGATAGAGGAATCGAATTTGAAGTATTTGCCCAAGTCACGCGCGCCCTAACGGCGGCAGTCGAAGCAGGCGCGCTAGAATTTCCAAAACTAGCAGAAGCGGTACATTCGAATCGACAATTGTGGACCGCGTTAGCGATTGATGTGGCGGACCCAGGAAATAAGCTACCTCAAGGAGTCCGAGCTCAGATTTTCTACTTGTCTGAGTTTGTAAGCGAACACTCCAAAAAAGTACTTATGGGCGATGCATCTGTTGATGCTTTATCCGATATAAACCTGGCTATAATGCGCGGCTTGAACACGGGGGATCACTAGCTTTGGCTGGACTTGTATTGAAACTAGCGCCGAAAGAAAGACTCCTTATCAACGGCGTAGTCGTTGAGAATGGGGAGCGCCGAGGTAGAGTGCAAATTTTGACTCCTAATGCCAAAATCTTGAGGTTGAAGGATGCTATTCACCCAGATGAGGTGACAACTCCAGTGCGCAGAGTTTGCTATATCCTTCAGCTCATGTTGTCAGGAGACGCAAATTTTGGTGACGGAAAGCGACAGGTTATCAATGGCATAGAACAGCTAAGCCATGCATTCTGGGACGCTGACAGCCGCCGTATCCTTGATACGTCGACAGACTACGTAGTCAGGGACCAGTTCTACCCTGGGCTCAAATCTCTTCGATTGTTGTTGGCACGAGAAACTAGACTAATGGCAGCTCACGCGGAATGACTTTTATTCCGATAGTACCGCTATCAGGGCTACAAGGGTGGACCTTTTTGTCAACGACGATGGAGGCGCAGAAAGACAGCTTTGATAAATCGGAACCGGTTAAGCGTGATGCAGAGGCTTTTCGGGAGCGAATCTCAAATATCAGATCAGCAGAGGACTTGGTAAAGGACCGAAGCTTACTTTCCGTGGCGCTGACGGCGTTTGGCTTAGAAGCGGATATTGACAATCTGTTTCTCATTCGAAAGGTCTTGGAGGACGGAACAGTGTCACCTGATGCACTTGCCAACCGGTTCTCGGATAAGCGCTACCTCAGTTTGTCAAAGGCTTTCGGTTTTGGTGACTTCGATGTTCCAAGGACACAGCTCAGCGATTTTCCTGATGAGATTTTGACTGCCTACAGTTTAAGAAAATTTGAAGCTGCAGTTGGTGATCAAGATCAAGACTTGAGGCTCGCGTTATCTTTCGATCGTGAAATTCTAGAAATCGCCGAAAAGAAAATCAGCGATACCGCAAAGTGGTTTGAAGTTTTGGGCAACGCGCCCCTCAAGTCGATCATAGAGAAATCGTTGTTCTTGCCGTCGAGCTTTGGAAATCTGCAGATAGATCAACAAGTAGATATTCTAAAGGGCATGTCGTCTACAAAGTTTGACGTGGAAAATTTTGACAGATTTCTCGATTTGGAAATTCGAAATAAGGTCAGAACTAACTTTCTACTAGCCTCTCAAGTGACGCAAAGCGGCATCTTAGATGGCGCGTCTACTGCGCTTAGCTTACTTGAAGGAAACGCGACGCTGCGATTTTAACTTCAATAATTATAGAATAATTCGTAGGTAATTTGGTGACATAAATCGACAAGAAGCGCCTCAGGGAGCGATGAATCTAGTTGAGAGAGAAGTCGGAATTTCTCGCGCAATTGAATTTACGATTTAGTACTCGTCAAGCAATCATTTAGCATTTCGAAGTTTTTTTCTATGGAGAACCCGTGTCTGCCAGAAAGGAACGCTTCGATTTTTGGCCAGACAGAAATGGCATGATCTATCGCGGCGCTGGTACCAGACTCATAAAGACCGGACTTGATTAGAATTTTTGTTTCCTCATAAGTGCTAATGGCCTGGCGGGCCTCGGAAAGAGTGTTGAACTCTGACGCTGACGCCGCGTTTGGTAAACTACGAGATACTGATTTTGATACATCAATTGCGGGGAACCGGCCGCGCTCCGCGATTTCACGCGACAGAATGACGTGGCCATCGAGCACCCCCCGCATTATATCCGCAATCGGACCTTCCATGTCAGAACCCTGAACCAAGACTGAAAATATCGCCGTGATGTCCCCTGATCCAATCTTACCCGGACCAGCCCTTTCACTCAGCGCCATGAGCTCTTGTGACGTTGAGGGTGGAAAACCTTGCAAGCTTGCGGTCTCTCCTGATGCCAGGGCAATTTCCCGGTGTGCTTCGGCAAACCGTGTCACTGAATCGGCGAGTAGAAGAACGTGCGCACCCTGGTCTCTAAAGTACTCGGCGACTGCCATCCCTATCCAGGCACACCTTCGCCTGAGCATGGCTGACTGATCTGACGTAGCCGCAATCACTACCGCCCGTTTGAGTCCCTCGGCGCCCAATGTGTCTTCGACGAAGTCCCTTAGCTCACGACCGCGTTCACCTATCAGGGTAATGACGACCACATCCGCCTGGACGCCTTTGGCAAGATCCGCGAGCAGAGTGGATTTGCCTACGCCCGAACCGGAGAAAATGCCTAGCCGCTGGCCCCTCACGATCGGGATGAGTGTGTCAAACGCCGCGAGACCTGTAGAGAGCCGGTCGCCAAGGCGTCTCCTTGTCGATGGAACAGGCGGCGCTGCCATTAAAGAAACCTCAGTAGCACCATTGCATAGCGGCTTTCCGTCGAGAGGGCGCAAAAGCGGGTCGATTATGCGGCCGAGCCAACTAGTGTCGGGCATAATTCGTGTCGGGCCAAGGTGTGAAACACGATCACCTAGGGCAATACCTCTGCTCCCAGTCTCGGGTAGGACATCTGTAATGGACTCCCTAAGAGCAAGAACTTCGCCGAAAACGGGGGCCGCAGATGTTGGGTGTACCATTACGAGATCACCGACTTGGCCGAAGCTGGACAGACCCCGCACCTGAATAAGATTTGATGACGTCGACGTCACTGATCCATCCCGCTTCACTCGAGGAATGTCATTGATGGTGGATAGTAAAGCGTTGAAATTTTGTAAGCGCATTTCGACCTTCCAGTTCTGATTACCATTTCTAAAGGAATCACTCTTAAAACATTGTGTATGCCGTCGACGGGAGAAGCCCTGATGTTCGAAAATATTCCTATTATGCGCGTGGCCGGTTCGATGGCGAGGCATGCGACCCACGGGCAAAGGATTGTGTCTCAAAATATCGCAAATGCCGATACTCCCAGCTATAAGGCAAAAGGCTTTTCCAAATTCTCAGATTCGATGAAATCTTATGAATCGGATTCAGAAGTTCGCGTGACGCGATCCGGTCATGCCGGATCGGCATCAACAGACGGAAAGCCGTGGAAAATTGTTGAGAATAATTTCTCTTTGAAACCCAATGGAAACACGGTTTCCATTGAAGAGCAGATGATGATTTCTATCGAAATGGAGCGCCAGCACTCGCGCGCACTGACAGTCTATCAACACTCAGTTGATCTTTTGAAGATGTCAATCGGTAGAGGTCGTTGATCTAGAATGAGCGATATTTCGAAAAGTCTGGAAATTTCTGCAAGCGGTATGAGGGCGACATCTTCACGGCTTCGCCTCACCTCGGAAAATTTGGCGAACTCGGATACACCTGGATATCACAGGAAAGTTGCGTCATTTGAGCAAGTCTTCAGCGGAGGCGTTGAAACAGGTTTGGTGCGTAATGGGAAGACCCATTTGGATCGAACGGAGTTACCCAAAATTTATGATCCATCTCATGTATTAGCCAATTCGGATGGATACTATCAGGGTTCAAATGTGAACCTAATGATCGAAATTGCAGACGCACGCGAGGCTCAGAGAAGTTATGACGCCAACTTGAAAATGTTCGAGCAAGCTCGAAAAATGTCCACAGCTTTAATGGACTTGCTGCGGCGATAAAAGTTATTCTCCATAATAAGGATAATCCAGAATGGATATTTCTACGACACTTGCACAACGCGCTTATGGTGCCGCAAAACCAGCGACAAAGCCTTCAATAGAGTTGGGGATGGGAAACGCGGCGCAAAAATTCTCTGAGATAGTTGCGGAGGGAGAGAGCGTTGCGATGGCATCAATGACTGGCAACGTGGATCCGCACCGTCTGGTCGAGGCACTTACGCAGTCGGAACTGGCGATTCAAACTGCGGTCAGTGTTCGTGATAAAGTCGTGGAAGCCTATCAAGAAATTCTTCGGATGCCGGTTTGATGCTGAGCGAGTCCGAATTCTTCGACGTCTTGCGTCAAGGGCTTTGGATCTCCGTCGTGATCTCAGGCCCAATCTTGACCGTCGCTCTTGGGGTCGGCCTACTCGTTGGCTTGTTCCAGGCTTTGACCTCTATTCAGGAAATGACTTTGACCTTCGTTCCGAAGGTGGGAGCGATCCTTGCGACGTTTTGGATTTCCATGAGCTTTATGACCCGACATCTGACTATCTTCTGGTCCGATACGATAGTTCCACTGATCGCGGGGGGCTAGAGTTGGGAAACACTGTCTACACGACGATCACGCGCCAATCGGGTCTCATGAATGAGATGCGTGTCGTCGCAAACAATATCGCAAACCTAGCCACGACTGGGTTCCGAGCAGAATCCGCAATCTTTTCGGAGTTTGTTATTCCGCTGGGTGTGAGTGAGGGCAGCATGTCGATGGCGAGAGCCAATGCCCATGTGACCAGCTTTCAGCAGGGCGCAATGACAAGGACTGGAGGGACCTTCGATCTGGGTGTCAACGGTGACGGATTTTTTCAACTAGAAACCCCTGCCGGAATGCGCCTGACACGGGCGGGTGCTTTTAGTCCGAATGCCGCAGGGGAGTTAGTTTCACCAGAGGGGTTTAATCTGTTGGATGTTGGAGGCTCGCCGATATTTGCACCTCTCGATGCAGATCAAATCAGCATCTCGGCCGACGGAACTCTGTCGGCTGATGGCAATCCGCTTGCACAGATTGGTCTTGTCGTTCCGGCCAATCGTGACTCTCTGGTGAGAGAAGACGGGGTGAAGTTCAAAACGGAATCTGAATTGCTCCCTGCAGATTACGCCACAGTTAGTCAGGGGTTTCTGGAGTCTTCAAATGTTGAGGCCGTGCAGCAGATCGCGCGGATGATCGAAGTTCAGCGATCCTATGAAATGGGGCAATCGTTCCTTGAAAAAGAAGATGAGCGTTTGCGTTCGATCATGACCCTCGTTGGCGGTCGCTAGAGAAAGGACCACAAAATGAATGCACTAAAAATTGCGGCCACTGGGATGGCAGCGCAACAAGCGCGCGTCGACGTGATTTCAAACAATCTGGCGAATATGTCCACTACCGGCTACAACGCCCGGCGTGCCGAGTTTGCTGACCTTCATTACCAGCAACTTACGCGCGCGGGCAGCATCAATGCTGCTGATGGTACTGTAGTGCCTGCGGGTGTTCAGATGGGCCTGGGCGTTCGGCCAACAGCTGTTTCAGTAAACGTCGAGCAGGGTGCGTTGTCTCGTACCGGCGGAGACCTTGATCTGGCAATTGAGGGTCGCGGCTACTTGGAGGTGACTTTGCCCTCAGGCATTTCCGGGTACACCCGCGACGGCGGATTGAAGCGAACCGGTGATGGCCTTTTGGTCACGTCGGATGGTTTTCCGATCGTGCCAAATATTACTATCCCAGAAGATGCGAGGTCGATTTCAGTGAATCCTGAAGGTGAAGTGTTTGCGTACTTCATTGACCGTGTTGAGCCCGAACAACTGGGACAATTGACCCTCGCGGGATTTGCGAACGAAAAGGGGCTGGAGGCGATTGGCGGTAACCTATTTGTTGAAACTGGTGCGTCTGGTAGTGCCGTGGTTGGCACCGCCGGGAGCAGTGGATTGGGCAGCTTTCGGCATGGTTATCTGGAGGATTCTTCTGTCGATGCCGTTCGCGAAGTTACCGAACTGATCGAAGCCCAAAGAGGCTATGAGCTGAACGCCAAAGTAATTACCGCAGCAGATCAGATGCTGAGCGCGACGACGCAGATTCGATGACACTTAACGCTGGTCTCATCGTCACACTAGCGGCTTGGATTTTCAGCACCGGCGCCAGCTTCGCACAGGTCGTTGTACCCACCCATACTCTTCGACCTGGGGACGTTATTTCACTCCATGATGTGCAACTCTCGGAGGTGGGGATGCGTGGGGCATTCTCGGATGTCTCACAAGTTCTGGGGTTTGAGGCGCAGCGCGTGTTGTACAGGGGCAGGCCCATTCGCGAGGGCGACGTCGGTGCCCCTGCACGCGTAGAGAGAAACGAGATTGTGACACTGATCTATCGAGCAGGAACACTCAATATAGCAACGGAAGGGCGGTCGCTTGGGCGTGGTGCGGCAGGCGACAGGGTGAAGGTACTTAACCTTTCATCAAGAAATACTGTCGTAGGCAGTATTAGCGAAGCCGGTGAGGTCATTGTGGGCCATGAATAGGAAGTGTGATGACTAGAGTAATGGTATGCAGCGCACACATTATTTTGATGCTGACAGCGTTGTCCGCATGCGGGCGTTTAGAGAATGTTGGGAGGGTGCCGGAGATTAGTCCGGTCACAAATACCAACGAACATTACGCGATGATGCGGGTTCCGCTTCCCAAAACATCGGCGCCAAAACTGGTGTCTGATAGTGCATCCTTGTGGGACTCTGGCCGCAACTCATTGCTTGGCAATCAACGAGCAGAGCAGATCGGTGACATAGTTACAGTCGTGGTCGAAATCGACGAGCGCGCAGAAATATCGAACAGTACATCGCGAGGACGGACCGGTTCGGAAACACTGGGGATCCCATCGTTGTTTGGAATCCCGCAAAAGATTAATGATAGTCTCCCAGACGGTGCCAGCTTGGACTCCGCGGTTTCAACTAACTCTTCGAGTTCTTCTTCGGGCGACGGGTCTGTCCGGCGGAAAGAGAAATTCTCGATCCGTGTCGCCGCGACGGTCGTAGATGTGCTTCAGAATGGAGTTCTTAGCATTCAAGGGTCGCAGGAAGTTCGGGTGAATTTTGAACTACGCGAACTACTGGTTAGCGGGTATGTGCGCCCCGCCGACATTAACCGAAAGAACGAAGTGTCATACGACCGCATTGCAGCGGCGCGTATTTCCTACGGTGGGCGCGGTCAGATTACTGATGTACAGCAGCCTCGCTACGGCCAGCAAGTCGCTGATATTTTGCTGCCATTTTAGGAGGTTGATATGGGCGCAGTGCTGCCAGTTGTCTTGCTGATACTCGGCGTTGGTGCGGGCATTGGAGCAGGCTTTGCCTTGCGCCCAATTCCGCCTGTTGACGATAGCACAGACGTTGATGTTTCCGAACAGCATTCACAGATGAAAGCCGTCTCTAAAACACCAGAAAGTGAGCTAAGCTATGTGAAGATAAACAATCAATTTGTCGTGCCGGTCATCAAGCAAGATCGAGTTTCAGCATTGGTTGTCCTTTCGCTTAGTCTGGAAACGTTGGCCTCGGAAACGAGTGCAGTGTACGATCGCGAACCCAAGCTGCGGGACGCGTTTTTACAAGTCCTCTTTGACCACGCCTATTTGGGTGGATTTGATGGCGTTTATACAGCGCCACCGGCAATGGATACGCTACGCAGATCACTTCTCTCTAGTGCTAGAAAAATTGCTGGGCCTACTATCTCTGACGTTTTGATTACGGATATTATTCGGCAAGATATCTAAATTTTCCCACGTGCAATCAGTTCTTTCATTGCCTCGAGGCGGCCAAATGATTTCGTTACTATTTTCTTCGCTGTTATGACCTCAGGTTTAAGCTCGAATATCATGCGTGAGATCTTGCGCGCTTCGCTTTGCCGCCACGAAAGATATTTGCTAGCTGCCGTAGAAAATTCGAGACTGTTCAAAGCCCCTGGGTCACGCTTTGGCGGAAGAAGGAGTTCAGCGCGCTTTCCTTCTAGGGCGGCAAGTCTAGTTTTAAGCTCGGTAAATTTCGCCAGATCTTGGTGATAGACGCTGCCTAGAACTTGAACCAGCGCGTTTGCCTTCATGAACTTTGCTTCGAGATGTCATTTACAGATTGCGCAAAACGAATGGCCGCTGCGACGGCACGGTAGTCGTCCGGCCATATCTCACCCCCAACCTCTATGCGCGCAAATAGTGAGCGGGCCGTAGATGGGTCACTGTGGATTGGAATAGATGAGCTGTGAGCGATCTCGCGAATTTTAGCCGCAATTTCATCCACACCTTTAGCGACGCATATCGGAGCGGCTGCTGTGTTGTCATCCCATTTTAGCGCAACTGCGTAGTGTGTGGGGTTTACAATAACGACGGTTGCGTCTGGCACATCGGATAGCATTTGGTTCATCGCAATTTCTAGCCCGCGCTGACGTCTCGCTTGCTTGTGATGAGGGTCACCTTCTGCCTCTTTGCTTTCGTCTTCGACTTCTTTTCTGGTCATGCGGTTTTTGCGTTGATGCTCCGCTAGTTGCCATAAGTAGTCGACACCTCCGACAAGAAGAGTGACAACAAATATTAAAGTCAGAAACGAGAGAATTTGTCCCCCGAGTATGCCGGTCATTTGTGGAGGCTGGAGATCCACGGTTTGCAATATTTCAGGCAGACTCGCTTTTAGGAACCACACCATAGTCAGGCTTACGATGATGAGCTTAGTAGTGGACTTAGCGAACTCAAAAAGACCAGCTGCGCCGAACTTGTTCTTTGCAGATGAGACCGGAGATATTTTGCTCATCTTTGGCTTTATTTTGCTGGGTGCAAATGTGATCGCCTGCTGCACTATCAGGCTGAGAAGAACTGCGATTGCTGGAATGGCGAACAGTGGCAACAACGACCCAATGACGATTGCGCCCAGAAGTCCGGAAATAGAGGTGCCATCCGGGGAGGACGAGTTGCTGACAAAGTTTTCCGGTCTCGCAAGGAAATGGCTTAGTTTTGCTGCGGCATCCAATAGAGATGTCGGCCCCAAGATCGTGAGCGCAAGAATCAACCCGAGAAATGCCGCCGACGCTGAAAGGTCGGTAGACTTTGGAACTTGCCCTTCCTTCCGCGCGTCCAGCAACTTTTTGGGAGTCGGGTCGTGTGTCTTTTCTCCGCTTTCTGGTGCATCTGTCATTCGAACCCTGCCCCGACCGGACTGGTTAGCCGAATAAACGTGCGCCCCCAAACGGTCAGGATGATCGGGCTGGACATCAACAACAGAAGCAATCCGCCAAAGCTGATGGCGGGTGCGCCAACAAAGGCGACCATAAGCTGGGGCATTGCTTTGTTGATTGCGCCCAAGCCCAGATTATAGATCAACGACGCCAAAACGAACGGACCTGCAAGCGTAAACCCCAACCCAAACATTGTACTGATTTTCGTGATGGCCCACTCAGCTGTTGGGCCACTCCCCGGCCAAACGCCAATAGGGAAACTTTCGTACGAGCTGATCAGTAGCTCGACCACACGAATGTGCAGCCCAAGCATGACGGCCAAACATAGACCGGAGACCACAAACAACGTACTAAATGCGGTTTGAGGGTCAGCGCCCAAACCGCCACCAAAGAACTGCGAAAGAGAAGTCGACTGTGCTGCTATGGTACCTGTCACCTGTAGCGCGAAAACCAATAGCCGAAATACAAACCCTACAACTAGACCTGAGGCGACTTCAGGGCCGATTAACGCAAACCATTCGCGTTGTGAATTTACGTGTTCAATGGCTGGCCAAATGATGGGCGTTAGAATCGCCGAAAACGACAGAGTAGCGGCGAGCTTCACCCGCATGGGGACAACTTGTTCGCCGAATGCCGGTAGGAATGCCATTGCAGCACCTACGCGAAATACGACCAGCGAAACTGCCCAGATGTGATCTGGAGTAATGGGGATTGCGGCGAAAACGTCCGACATCACGCCGAGACCATCCCAACGATGGCCGGTCGACTATCTTGTGCAATCTCTTCGTAGGAAAAAATTGGCGTGTTGATACCTCTGTTTGCCAAGAGTAAGCGGATGAATCTACGACGTTGGACCGATGTGACGACACCTGGAAACACGCCATTGTCATTTAGGTGTGAGAGTTTTTGGGTTATCCCCTCCGCCAAGCGGGCGTAGTCTTCTGGAGGTAAAGCGATGTCGGATAGCTTTGCCTCCGGGCTTGAATACTTACTGAATAGCTCCTCCCAATCAGGCGAAAGCTGAACCAATGGAAGAGAGCCGTCGTCTCGCTTGAGTTCGGCGAACAGTTGGGCGCCAAGGCGTTGCCTGGTATGTTCGCACAGCCCGTCAGCCGTGGAGTGGATGGAACGACCTTCAGCAATGCTCTCAAGGATAACGGGTAGATTTCTGATCGAAATTTGCTCTTCCAAGAGAAGTCTAAGCACTTGAAGGAGTGTTTCTAGCGACACTTTTTCGGGTATGAGCTCTGCCAAAATCTTGCGGTTCGCTTCATTGCGTTTCGGGTCTGAAAGATTGGTGAATTCATCCAGTATTCGGCGCAATCCCCTCAAACTTAGCAGCCGGCCGAAGTTGTTTTTGACAACCTCTAGAAGGTGCGTGGCGAGAATTTCCGGCGGTGTCACGACGGTACAGCCTGCTAAAGCGGCGTCTTCCTTATATTTGCGACTCATCCATTTTGCGGGTGCTCCGTAAACCGGTTCTTTGACGGTTTCGCCTTCGATCGCGTTCGGAGATTCCGGGGGCAACAGAGCAAGCACCGAGTCCGGAAGCAGTTTGTCTTCGGCCTTCACAACCCCGTGGATTCGTATCCGGTACACACCTGACTCCAGAGAAGCATCATCTGTCAGCCTAATCTCTGGAAGAACCAGACCAAAGTTGCTTGCAACGTGGCTGCGCATGTTTGCAATTCGCGTCTCGAGCCCGGTGGTTGGATCAAGCGCCATCATAACTAGGTCAGGGGAAAACTCGACATGGATCTCGTCCAAGTCGAGGATGTCTCCCATGGATTTTTCCGGCACGCGCTCGATCGAAATGGGGGCAACGACGTCCGGTGTAAGGTCAATTTTTCGCTTGAAATAATAGGCCGACGTAAGCAATGCCGTGGCACCGATCACGAACGGAACAAAGGGTAAACCGGGGACCAAGGCAAAAAAGACCATAAGTACACCGACAGTGGCAATAGCCGAAGGGTGCCGCCCAATTTGTTCCACCATGGCAATATCAGTGGCGCCACTAGTGCCACCTCGCGCTAACAGCAAGGCAGTGGCAATCGAAATGATAACCGCAGGGATTTGAGTTACCAACCCATCCCCAACGGTTAGGATGGCGTAGGTTTCGAAAGCTAATCCCATCGGCATTCCATGAGCCGCCACGCCGATGATAAGGCCCATCACCAGATTGAGCATCGTAATCAATAAGCCCGCAACGGCGTCTCCTTTTACAAACTTGGAAGCGCCGTCAAGGGACCCGAAGAAGGTAGTTTCTGCCTGTTCGCGCTCTCGCCTCGACTTGGCTTCTGTGTGGTCGATGGCCCCAGCAGACATATCGCTGTCAATCGCCAGTTGCTTGCCCGGCATTCCGTCCAATGCAAAGCGCGCACCGACCTCAGCCATGCGGGTTGCCCCTTTGGTGATAACTATGAAGTTCACGATCAGCAGGACAGAAAATACTACCAAGCCAAGATAAACGCTCCCGCCCATTACAAAGTTAGCGAACCCCTCTATCACATTTCCAGCCGCACCTGTTCCGGTGTGTCCTTCTCCAATTATCAGTTTTGTCGACGAAACATTTAATGACAAACGAAGCATTAAAGACGCCAACAGAATTGTTGGGAACGCCGAAAAATCTAGTGGCCGTTCCAGGAATAGGGTTGTTGTGAACATCAGTATGGCCAGTCCGAACGAGGCCGCGAGGCCAAGGTCCAGTACCCATGCTGGCATCGGCAAAATCATCATTACAATAATTGCCATTAGCGCCACGGCTAGAATGACAGTTGGCTGAAAAAGCATCTTCATTGGGAAACCAAACTGATCCTGGTAGGTATTGGAAGTATCTCGCATGGCAGCTTAATTTCACATGCGATAACGGACGGTTAACCGAAGCAGGATTACTGGACGCCTGAACTACCTGAGTTGCCGAGTATTCGTGATATTTGCCTTCGTGTGTCTCGGCTCGCATCCAGAATGGTCTTGGCTGCGCCCAGAGTTGGAGGAGGGGGGCTGAAAGACTGCGATAGGCTGATGTCTCTGCCCAAGACCTGTTGTCTGTTCTCAGGCTTGATCGCGCCCTTCTCCGGGGGGCGTCCGGAAAACGCGGTCGCGAGCTCGTCCAATCCTACCGATTGCAACTTTTTACCTATGGTCAAAATTGTATTCTTGGGTAGATGTTTCGCGCCCAGATCATGACCTAACCTTAGCGCAAATTTTGCAAGGTCTGTGTCGCTACCGCTGTCAAGCAGGCGCCGGGCTGCGAATGAAACGATTGTTGATGTATCAACGCGCGTTTCGGGGTCGAGAGCTGTATCCAAAGCCTCCGAGTAGTCGCCCCGAAGGACGGCGTCTTGTGCTAGAACGGTTTCCAGCTCGATTGAAACTGGATCGCCAAGTTGTTGAATCGCGAATGACCTAGCGACGTCTCGTGATGTCTCACTGATGGGCGCACCTTGTTTGATTTTCATTTTTAGTAGCGCGACGAGGGCCGCAGGTGTCTGACTATTACTTTTTGCGATCAGATCGTTCAGTTCCGGTTCGGACAGGTTTGCCAAATCTGCGGGTTCTAGGGGTGGTGTTTGACGCGTGTCGTGATGGCTTGAAATTGAGTTTCGTACGACACTGGCAGCGATTTCTTTGCCGTCCTGGTTCAAACGGGCCATGAGTTTGGGGCCTAGTATTGACTTAAGGTGTTGGGGGAGGCGGCTGAAACTTTCGGTGATTGTTTTGGCCTGAGCTTCGGTGATGGCTTCCGGATCGCTACTTAGCAATGCACCCCAGATCGCATGTGTTCCGGAGCACCCATTGGTTGGAAGCTCGATGGCCGGTTTTTGCATATCCGCATCATCTAGAAGCTTGGCTATTGGTTTCAAAAACTGGGCCTCGTAACCAGCTTGTTCCAGCGTACCTATTGTCGCTAATGCCTCGGCTCCCATTGCAAAGTGGACGTAGAGCCGTGCAAGGCGTAGGGCTTCAGTGTTGTCCAAAGCATCGAATTCACCCATCAAAGAATTGCGGATGTCTCCAAGCTGTTCGGTGAACGGGGATGCGGAGCCCCAGTTTTCGATATCGCCTAAATTCTGGGGCGGGCAGGCCAGTTCTTCGGGCAGAGTGTATTGGTCACGTCGTGCAGCGCGTTCTGAGGCGGATGTGGTTCGAAACCTAGCTACCGGTACTATTGGATCGTGAGTTCTGGGTTTTTCTGAAGACTCTGGCCCGAGTATTTCGATTGTTTTAGCAACGTCCAACAACTGCTGGGTCGCAGCCCGCCCAACACCTTCTGAAAGATTCTTCCTAAATGCAGCCACGGCAGCCAGGTTTTGACTGTTGCGAACGAACCCCTCAGGTTCAGGCCAATAATGAGTGGGAGGGGTGATTTGATCTGGGACATCAACCGGCAGGCGCTCATCCAGGACATCGATCACTAGGCCAATCTGATCAACCGCTTGAATTTCAACTGGGCAATCGCAGCCAAGAGTGACCTTCAAACTTGTTTTGGTCGCTTCCAGTTTGGCAATCCGATCCGGGGGAATCATTTTGAAAACCTGCGAGGTGTCGAAGCCAAGTGACCACCCAGAAATAGTTATGGTTACCAAATCTGCGGCGCGGCTTTGCGACCATGTCTGCGCGGTGCCTGTGTACAAGACCAGCCGAGAGAAGCGTTCGTGCTCTCCCGACTTTATCAACGCAGGTTTTGCCCAAACTGAACCGGCGACGAGGAGTGCGGATATTAGAAAAACTACCCTCAAGCCGCGTCTTTCCGCGCGCCCTTCAGGGCCTCTTCTAACTCGGAATAGGTTGGGCGAAGAAAGCTTGGTGTATTCTGTCGCCCGACTTCTATGCACATGTTGACTGAATGTTGGTGAAGGTTGGCGACCAGTATTTCACGGATAAGGGATTGGAAGTGACTCTCGTCCTCGATGACAGTTTTAATTTTCGCAGCAAATGGACCAACGAAGCCATACGCTAGGAAAACCCCTAAAAACGTTCCTACCAATGCGCCGCCAATGAGTTTGCCCAAGATTTCAGGAGGTTGATCAATTGAACTCATGGTTTTTATGACCCCCAAAACGGCGGCGACGATACCCAACGCCGGCAACCCGTCTGCGATAGTTTGCATGGCGTGACTTGAATGCATGGCGTGGTGCGCATTGCCCTCTATTCGCTTTTCGAGAACTTCTTCGACTTGGTGTGGATCGTCGTAGTTCATCCCTGCTGATCGCAAAGTGTCGCAAATCAAGTTCACCGACTCCTCATCAGCTAATATTTTTGGATAGCTTCCGAAGATTGACGACTCTTCTGGTGCTTCAATATGCGGCTCTAGCTCTACCGGGCTGCGACGCGCAACACGTAGAAGTTCTGAAAGTAGACACAGAAGGTCTTGGTAATCCTGCTTTACCCATTTCGGTCCTTTGAAGACCTTCCCGATGTCCTTGACCGTATGTTTGACGCCAGAGAAGTCGTTGCTAATCAGGAATGCGCCGACTGCCGCGCCGATGATCATGGTGGCCTCAAATGGCAAAGATTTGAGAATGATTCCCATCTTCCCGCCGGCGGCAAGATAGCCGCCAAAAACCATCACGAAGACCACCACTATGCCAACTATTCCCACCATTTCCAGATGCTCCATTAATCGCGCAATAAGCGCAGGTTACTGCTTCGGGGCGTTGGCGTTTCTGCCGGCTAGAACCACACTCACGGTGTAGGCCTTTTCGGATGTCAGGCCTGAGAGAATTCCAGCTGCTGCCGACGGCGACATCTGCGCAAGGAATCCGGCTGCAAAGTCGGGGCTCATTTGTTCAAAAAGAAGGGCCGCGTCTTTTGGCTTCATCGACTCGTACACGGAGGTCAGCTTGTTGACATCTTTCGACGAAGCCCCGTCGACGCGCTGAATGGTTTGGGACAGACGGGTTTCGGCTTCCTCAACTCTACTGAGATTTTCCAGAATAGTGGCTTCAGCGTTGGCGAGTTCGATCTGTCGTTTCTCTTGCTCGGCTTCTAAGGCAGAGATCTGCTCAGACCGTGCTTTGAGGAGCTCCATCAACTCGTGGGTTTCGGCATCGGTTACGCATTCTGAGACTGCCTCGACGTTTCCTAGTTTTGGATCGACATCCGTTGTGCTTGATGCGACCGCGATCCCAATGGAGCCAAGTCTAAGGCTGCCTGACAGAAGTAGCATGGCGACGACGAACGCCAGTATTCCCCGCGGGGAACGCCCCTTTTGTGTAGCTTTCATCAAGACGCCCTCCGAGACGCATTTCGGACGAAGAGGTTTACATCCGGCCGTTCGGCATTTGCTTCTTCAAGGAGCCGGGCATCAGCATCGAGTTCCGTTTCGGGCAAGTCCTGAAGTGCAGCAATCATCAACTCTAACCGTTCAGCGACATTTGCTGCGACCTCAGTTTTGTTCTCCAGTTCAGATGCCGAATTGTTGGTGGCGTCTTGGGCCGACGAAAGAACTTTGGTCATCTCGTCAACCTGCCGTGACAGGATAGCAATGGCGGACCCCAAGTCCTGATCCAAGCCTTTAAGTTTGGAGAGTTTCCGGGACAGCACAAAGCAATAGACTGCGGCGGCGATCGCGCCGAAGCCAAGGAGAATATCAGATATAAAATTCAATTTTTGTCCTCACGAGAATACAAATTCAGTGATTAAGAGATCGCGAACGTGACCGGAGCCTGTCACAATTTGCACCCTGCGCAGCATTTGTGCCCGGAGCTTGATAAGGGACGCCGGGTTTTCAAGTTCGGCAAGATCAACAGCCCGTAGATACCCGTTCAGAACATCCAAGATACGCGGCATCAGGAGAGAGACGTCTTCGGTTCGCTCTGGGTCGACTTCCAGCTCGGCGCGGAAGCGAAGTTGGCGTGACCCTGCGCGCCCCACGGTAACGACGATTGGAGAAATCGGGACGAAGCTGATTGCTGGAAGCGGTTCAGTTTCCTCGTGTGTAGCTTTCGTCTCTTGAATAGCGCCTGGCGCAAATACTAGTCCGGAGTAGATCGCAAAGAACGCACCACCGCCGCCGGCTAAGGCCAGTATTAGCCCAATCACCAGCCCCATTTTGCTTGTTTTCTTAGACTCTTCTTGGGGTTCAATAGTGGTATCGTCGGCCATTTGATTCTCACAGATTTTTTTCAGCTATACAGCTCAACCGACTAACTGATTGTTAAGGCTCATCACTTTAAGTGGTGTTCAGCGGGTTAGAACGACTCGTGATTGTGAGAGGTTCAGACGTGCAGCAATTCCAGGATATTTGGAACGCCTTGGATGCGAAGAAACGCGTGATAGTTGTCGGGTCGGCGGTTCTCGTCATGTTGGGGGTTTTGTTCCTGACCCGGATGGCTGCGACACCAAATATGGGCCTTCTCTATAGTGGTCTGGCTCCTAACGCGGCGGGTGAAATTATCGCGCAACTAGAAGCGGAAGGTGTTCCGTTCGAGGTTAGGGGGGGCGCGATTTACGTTGACGAAATGCGCCGCGATCAGTTGCGGTTAACGCTTGCCGGGGAAGGCTTGCCTGCCAATAGTGGCGACGGCTACGAACTGCTTGATGAGTTAAGCGGATTCGGTACTACGTCGCAGATGTTCGACGCTGCATACTTGCGCGCCAAAGAGGGCGAGCTTGCTCGGACGATTGTCGCCAATCCACAAGTGAGCGCGGCGAGAGTTCATATCGCGCAGTCCACCCAAAGCCCGTTTCGTCGTTCCGCCGAGTCGACTGCCTCTGTGTCTATCCGCGGTGATGGTAGCCAAATACCGAATCCCGCCGCAGAGGCCATTCGCTTCCTTGTTGCATCTGCTGTGGCCGGACTTCGACCGGAGGATGTATCGATCATCAACGCAGACCTTGGAGTCGTGATGGCCCAATCAGGCAAAGAAACGCCTGCGCGCACTGCATTAGCGCATGGCGAGCGCCTGAAGCAAAACGTCGAGAGATTGATCTTAGCGCGAACTGGTATGGGTGGGGCGGTCGTCGAGGTGAATGTCGATACGCTGACAGATGCCGAAACAATCGTTGAGCGGAAAGTAGATCCTGAAAGCCGCGTGGCAATCAGCACGAACACACAAGAAACATCAAGTTCCTCACGCAATCAGGGCGGCGGTGATGTAACGGTCGCCAGCAATCTACCTGAAGGGAACGGTCAGGGCGGTAGCGAGCAATCTGGTCAGAACTCGGACACCAGAGAAATCGTTAACTACGAGATTTCCGAAACGACACGAGAGATCCGACGGGTCGCAGGTTCAATCAAACGGGTAACCGTCGCGGTACTCGTGGATGGATCGAGGCGTGTGGATGACGCTGGCCTAGAGGTTTGGGAGCCTCGGGGTGAAGATGAGCTTCGCGCGCTGGAGGCTTTGGTCAAGTCCGCGATTGGGTATGATGAAGCGCGCGGGGATTCTGTGACTCTGCGCTCAATGGATTTGTCGCCAGATCCGTCTCTGATCGAGACTCCGGAGAATGGATGGGTGACGTCTCGTCCGTTGAATGTCATGGCACTGACGCAAATTGGCGTCGCAGCCTTTGTTGCATTGGCTCTTGGCCTATTTGTTATTCGCCCCATTGTGCTGGCTGCAAAAACTGCTGAACGCCCGCTAAATGACATGCCTCCAACCGATCTCATTTCGGGTCCTCAAGCTCTTCCGGCTTTGACGAATGCGCCAGGCGGCGAGCCGATGTCGCGAACCCGGGTAAATGCAGGTTCGCAAGACCTAACCCAGCTTACGCCTCAAAGCTTGAGCGCACCTGCGCCCAGTGAGGATCCCGTGGAACGCCTGAAGGCTCTCATTGATGAACGGCAGGACGAGACTGTCGAGGTTTTGAAAAGCTGGATTGAGGCACCGGAAATGACCGCACAATGACGCATTCGCAATTTTTTGAGGACTTTTCTTTAGCTGATGCGCGCCCGCCCTCATCAAAACAAGTGGCTGGTACAGACGCGAGCGCACTTCGCGCCTCATTTGATGAAGGCTACAAATGCGGTTGGCAGGATGCGGCTGCCGCAACTGAAGATCAAGATCGCGAAGTCAGAGAGTCGCTGTCTTCGGCCCTTCAAGCGCTGAACCTCACGTATTTTGAGGCAAGGCAGCACACCATGCAATCGGTACGTCCGGTGTTGGAAGCGATGGTCGAAGCTGTCTTACCACAGCTATTGGCAAAGAGCTTGGGAGGGCGGGTCGTCGAAGTGCTTGATGAAGTCGCGGAAAGCAGAGAGCCCTCGGTTACGATAGCATGTGCGCCTGAGAGCGTTGAGATGCTTCGGGAACTGGTTGCGAACACCATAAAATTTCCAGTGACTGTAGAACCCGAAACGACTTTGACGACGTCACAGGCGATCTTGCACCTCGATGACGGGCAGGCGCGCATTGATCTGGATGAAACGCTCCAATCTTTGCGCGACAGCATAAACGCGTTCTTTGAAACACCCGAATTGATGGAGGCCAAGCATGCCTGACCCGACAAACCTGAAAGAAGATTTGCTGCAGGGTGTGAGTGTTGATCTGCGCGTTTGCGTTGGGTCTGCGTCCCCTACGATCAAGGATCTAATGGAGCTTGGACCAGACTCGGTGTTGCCGCTGAATACTCAAATTGACGATCCGGTGGAGCTTTATGTCGGCGAAAAACTTATTGCCACTGGATTTCTGGAAACGCCTGCGGATTCTGAAGATGGCAGCCTTTCGGTACGCCTTACTGCGGTTGGCGATCCTACGACTGGATTGAAATGATAAATCCGTTCTTACGTTGTTTTTTGGCGGTTTTGGTCCTGTCAGCCGGATCACTTTGGGCGATACCCGCGGACGCCCAAGACCTGTCAATTTCTCTTGGGGATGATGCATCCTTGAGCGCGCGGGCGATGCAGCTAATTGCGTTGATGACCGTTCTAAGCCTCGCCCCGGGCATTGCGATAATGATCACTTGCTTCCCGTTTGTCGTGACCGTTCTATCCATTCTGCGACAGGCGATTGGCTTGCAATCTGCGCCGCCCAATATGTTGATCGTAAGCCTTGCGCTTTTCTTGACGTATTTTGTAATGGACCCTGTTTTTACAGCTAGCTGGGAAACAGGGCTCAAACCGCTGAACGATGGTCTGCTGACGATAGAAGAGGCCATACCCAAAGCGCTGGAGCCGTTTCGCGGATTTATGTCTGCTCGGTTGGATATGGACACATTCTTAACCCTGGCAGAGCTTCGACCAGCGCAGGCCGGGGGCGGTTCCCCAAGCGATGCATCATTGTCGCTTTTGATCCCGTCTTTCATGTTGAGCGAGATCGAGCGCGCATTTCAAATTGGCTTTTTGGTTTTCCTGCCTTTTTTGATTATCGATCTAGTGGTGTCTGCGGTGCTCATGTCGATGGGGATGATGATGGTGCCGCCCGCTATCGTGTCATTACCGTTCAAACTTGCCTTTTTTGTCGTTGCTGACGGCTGGAGCCTGATCTCTAGCGCCCTTGTAAGGAGTTATATGTAGATGCCCCACCCAGCCCAGCCATTGCCTTCAACACCTCAGCAAAACGGGGCGTCACCGACGTTCGCCCAGATCAAGAAAGCCCGAATGCTTGTTTCAATGCTGGGGGCGGACTTTGCCAAAACATCCGCGCACCCGTTTTTTAAAGACCTTGCCAGAACTGCAGTTCGACCGTTGGGGCAGAACTCTACGCCCCCTGATATGAGCAGGGCGCTGGCGAATCTGGTTCGCCGGCTGGCTGAACCGCAACAGACCGCCGCAACTGGGATGACACGTAAGGCAGCTGAAAGATCAGCGCTACCACAAGTCGACCCACCGCAGGAAAAAGCGGCAGATATATTGGCACAGCATCCAGCTTTGATTGCAAAGCACCTGATCGACTTGCCGACTGCATCGCAACTTGAAGCATTGCGCAGGTTGCGGGGTCAAACCGCGCGGCAGGTAGCTGCCTATGTAGCGGAACTCAAGAAGTAGGTGCCGTTTTCTCCGTGGCATAGCAGCAGCAAGCTGTGTCAGAAGTAGGGTATGCTGGAACGTGTCGATACAGAAATTCTAATTGTTGGTGGTGGCCCGGCGGGCTTGTCAGTTGCGTCAACACTACCAGACCACGTTTCAGCCATTCTGGTGCACCAAGATCGCGAAATCGGTAAGCCGGTTCGTACGTCTGGCGGCTGCTGGATGCGGGACGTTGACGCGCTGGGACTTCCACCTGAGTTTGCTCATCCGGTAAACCATGCGGATATCTATTCGGACAACGAACATCTGACGGTCGATATGTCGTCAGATCCCGTGGCTGTTTTGAATGTCACTGATCTCTACCGATGGTTGTCGGTGCAATCCAACGCGGACATCCGCTGTGCGACCAAATATCTGGGAACGTGTCGGAAAGGCGGGCAGTTCGTTTCCCGGCTGCGCAAAAACGGGGAAGAGTATGAAGTGGTTTCACGCATCATTGTGGATGCTTCCGGTTGGCACTGCGCCGTGTTGCAAGACTTGGGTTTGTGGGCGCCGCCCGACAGGCGCGGCATCGGGATCGAATATGAATTCGCAGCCCCATTTCATGATCCAAACCGTGCGGCACTTTTCTTTGGTTCTGCTACGCCGACAGGCTATGGCTGGGCTTTCCCAACAACTTCCGGGAATTTACGGCTCGGCGTGGGGGTGATCGAGCCGGATTCTGACCAATCACCCAAAACCCTTATGCAAGGGCTTCTTGAGGGTGGCGCGTTGGAAAAGATGGAGCTCCCTAAGCCCGAAAACTTCCATGTGAATGCAGGAATTTTACCGTCCATTCCTTTCACATCTAACCTAGTTTTCGACGGTGTTGTGCGTGTTGGCGACAGCGCAAATATGGCAACTCCAACATTGGGTGAGGGTATCCGAATCTGCATCGAACAGGGACGGAATTTAGGTGCTGCCTTGGGGGACGGGTCACCGGATGCGCTAAGGCGTTGGGAGCGAATGGTCCGTCGTAAGCTGGCCTTGCAATACCGTATTGGGTTCGAAGCGAACCGCCGCGCCGCTGCCTACACCCCCCAAGATTGGGACCGATCCGTCGCGCGAATGCGTACTCTGTCGCCAGAGGAATTGCTGCGCTTCTTCAGAAATGATTTCTCCGCTCGCATGATATTGCACCGTGGTGCGCAATCGATAACTCGTAAGATTAGCAGAGCGTTACGCGGACGTTAACCGATGTGCTTTTCGCCTCGTTTGGTCGCCAGCTTAATTTGCTTTTGGCGTTCACGAAATCGCTCGCGATCGTCAGCGGATGTTTCCTGCAGGCAATGATGGCAGCTAACCCCAAGCTCGTATTCGTCGCGGCGCAGGTCTTCTGGCTGCAGGGGGCGGCGACATGCGTAGCATAGCTTAAGATCGCCTTCTTTTAGCGCATGACCCACGGAAACTCGGCCATCGAAGACGAAGCATTCGCCGTTCCAAGTGCTCTCGGCTTCGGGCACTTCCTCTAGATACTTTAGAATGCCGCCTTGCAGGTGATAGACGTCTTCAACGCCTTGCCCGAGGAGGTAATTGGTTGATTTCTCGCAGCGGATACCGCCAGTGCAAAACATGGCGACGCGCTTGTTGTGGAAACGGTCTTTGTTGGCCTCCCACCAAGCAGGAAACTCGCCGAAGCTTTTGGTTTTCGGGTCGATGGCACCTTCGAATGTGCCGATTGCCACTTCGTAGTCGTTGCGGGTGTCGATTACAGCAACGTCGCCTGCTTGTATCAGATCATTCCAATCGGCGGGTTTCACATAGTGTCCGGTGCGCGCCAGCGGGTCGACGTCGGGTTGGCCCATCGTCACAATCTCGCGCTTCAGGCGAACTTTCATACGGTTGAACGGCATCTCGGAGGCGACGGATTCCTTATGCTCCAAGTCAGCGCAGCCGGGCAGAGCGCGTAGATGAGCAAGCAAGGCATCAATGCCCGCACGATTGCCCGCCACAGTTCCATTGATCCCCTCTTTGGCGACCAGCAAGGTGCCGCGTATGCCCTCGCGTTCGCACAGGGTGACCAAGGCGGGACGCAGGTTGTCTGGGTCGGGGAAACGGGTGAAATGGTAGAGTGCTGCAACTGTAAACATGGTGACGCTTTACGACCGTGCAAAAGCAGGATCAAGTGCGGGCTGTTGACGCAAGGCGGGCATGCGCCTAGCAAGTTTAGGCGAAATCCTGAAAGGATGAGATATGCGCGCAGCCGATGAGGCCCTAATTGTCATCGACCTACAGAATGATTTCTGTCCGGGCGGGGCGCTTGCTGTGGCAGGAGGCGACGAAATTGTCGGAGCGATCAATGGCTTGATGAGTCAGTTCCAGATTGTTGTCTTAACCCAAGATTGGCACCCTGCGGGGCACTCGTCTTTTGCGTCTTCTCATGACGGGCTAGAACCGTTTTCTGTGACCGACATGTCCTATGGCCCACAAGTGTTGTGGCCGGATCATTGTTTGCAGGGAAGCCATGGCGCTGAATTTCATCAAGACCTGCATGCCGATTCTGCGCAGATGATCGTGCGGAAGGGGTTCAATCCCGCCGTCGATAGCTATTCGGCCTTCTTTGAGAATGACCATGTCACGCCAACGGGGCTTGAAGGTTATCTACGCACGCGTGGGGTCAAAAAACTGACTATGGTGGGCTTGGCGTTGGATTTCTGCGTGAACTTTTCGGCAGTGGATGGCGCGAAGCTGGGCTTTGACGTGAGTGTTGACCAAAGCCTGTGCCGCGCAATTGATCTGGACGGATCGCTAGAGGCTGCCCTTCTTGGAATGACTGATGCTGGAGTGCAGCTCAATGGTTGATATTGCGTCGCGGGTTTATAACCACAAGTGGAAGATCGACCCGATTGTGCGGTCCCTGATCGACACCGATTTCTACAAACTTCTGATGTGCCAGTCGGTGTTTCGCAACAATCGCGATACCAATGTCACGTTCTCCCTGATCAACCGTAGCAAGGATATCCGGCTGGCAGATTTGGTGGATGAGGGCGAGTTGCGTGAGCAATTGGATCACATCCGGTCACTGTCGCTATCGCGTGGCGAAAGCACGTTCCTTCGTGGTAATACCTTCTATGGCAAACGCCAGATGTTCCGCCCGGACTTTATGGAGTGGTTCGAAAATGTCTCCATGCCAGCCTACCATTTGGAAAAACGTGACGGCCAGTACGAGTTGACCTTCGAGGGCAAATGGCCCGAGGTCATGCTTTGGGAAATTCCCGCGCTGGCCATTTTGATGGAGCTGCGGTCACGGGCTGTGTTGAAAGACATGGGCCGCTTCGAGCTTCAGGTTCTCTATGCCCGCGCCATGACGCGGCTTTGGGAAAAGGTCGAGAAGCTGCAAGGTGTAGACGATCTGCGTGTCGCAGATTTCGGCACGCGCCGCCGTCACAGCTTCATGTGGCAGGATTGGTGTGTGCAGGCGATGCAGGAGGGGCTTGGCAACAAGTTCGTCGGCACTTCGAATTGCTTGATCGCCATGCGCCGCGAAGTTGAAGCGATCGGGACCAATGCGCACGAGTTGCCCATGGTCTACTCGGCGCTTGCTGAGAGCGATGAGGCCCTGCGACAAGCCCCCTACGACGTTCTGGCTGACTGGCAAGAAGAGCACGAGGGAAACTTGCGAATTATTTTGCCAGACACCTACGGCACTGACGGTTTCCTTGCCGAGGCACCCGACTGGCTGGCAGGCTGGACTGGCATGCGCATCGACAGTGGTGATCCTGCCGAGGGCGCGGAACGCGCGATCAATTGGTGGAAGTCACGCGGGGAAGATCCGACGCAAAAGCTTGTGATTTTCTCGGACGGGCTGGACGTTGACAAAATTATCGAACTTCAGACGCAGTTCCGCGGGCGGGTTCGCGTCTCGTTCGGGTGGGGCACATTGCTCACCAATGACTTCCGGGGGCTTGTTCCCGATAACGGTCTCGTGCCGTTCTCGTTGGTGTGCAAGGCGGTGTCCGCCAATGGTCGCCCGACCGTTAAGCTGTCCGACAACCCGCGCAAGGCCATGGGGCCAGCATCCGAGATCGAGCGCTACAAGCGGGTGTTCGGCGTCGGCGATCAGGAAGACATCGAAGTCGTGGTTTGAAGGTAATGCCGGGCGCAACGTAATGCACGCTCGGCGTATCTCCGTTGGCTCGGATCATCGGCGCTCGCTCTGGAGATCGTCCAACCGCACGATGCCATGCTGCGCAGCATGATAAACAACGGCAAAGCTTCAGCTAGCGAGGGTTGTGGACCGCAGAGGCTTTCATAGCCCTCTATAGTGGCGTCTGACAACGCGTCGAGATAGGGCAATTCAGCATGTTGAATAAGGGCCGTCCCGAAGTCATACCCTCGGTAGCCATACCCCCCGTCGTCAAAATCGATGAGCCAAAGTCCATCTTCATTTTCGAGTATGTTTTCTTGCAGTAGGTCAGCATGAATTAGATTGATCGTCGGGTTAAGAGCCGCGAGATGCCGAGCAGCATTGTCGCGAGCTTCGAGTAGCAACACCGCTTCGTTTGGCTCTAGCGACGGATTTTCCCAGAACCGGCCCCAATGGGGGGTGTCTCCGAGCAAGGCCTCACAATCCCATGCGGGGCGTTGAATATCCGACGTGTCGATTGCTTCGGTTGCCTTATGCTGCTGTGCGATAAGTCGGCCAACGCGATGGTAGAGGGCGCAATGCTCCTGAACGCTGCCAGCAAAGGCCACTCCGTTTTCGCCTATTGGCGTTGCATCAAGCCACGCTACGCAGGAAGCGATCTGGCCATCAGGTAACTCGACGGTCAGTTGGCTGTCTTTGGTCGGTATCGGAGCCGGGCAAGTAAAGCCTACGCTGCGCAGGCGGTCGGTCCAGATAAGTTCGCCTTCGATCGAGGCCTTGGGCTGATAGCCCATCCTGTGCAGGCGCAACGCGGCGTGCCCGCCGTGAATTAGCCTGACCTCAAACACGGCGTTTTCGCGGTTCTTGATTAGGCGTGGGGGCGTTTCCAAACCACCCCAGACTTCGGCGGCGAGGATTGCTTTTGCGGTGGCTTGTTCAGGTGTCACATGGCACCTCGCGAAGTGTTTCTTCCAACAGGTCCATCGCTAGGTCGGCGTGCTCGATCCCGAAGGGCATCGGTGGGCGCATTTTCAACGTGTTCATGTCGCGCCCGATGCGGTTCATCAAGACGCCACCCTCGCGCATACGCTCCACCACTTGTGCTGCGAAATCCGTCGCGGGTGTTCCATCGTCCAAGACAAACTCTATGCCGAAGAAAAGTCCCAAGCCTCGGGCTTCTGCTTTTAGTGGGTGCTCGATACGCTTGAGTCTCTGGAGCGCGTAGGCCCCTACCACCCGCGCGTTTTCCTGTAGCCCATCAGCTTCGATCACATCCATTGTCGCCATCGCCGCGGCGCAGCTGACAGGGTTGCCGCCAAACGTGTTGAAGTAACCAAAAGCGGTACGGAAGGTTGCCATGATGTCCGGGCGCGCCACGACCGCTGCAGCCGGATGGCCATTCGCCATGGGCTTACCGACGGTCACGACGTCCGGTGAAAAGCCCAGCCAGTCGTGACCCCAGAAATTAACTCCGATCCTGCCGAAACCAGGTTGGACTTCGTCGCACAGAAGCAATCCCCCAGCACGGCGCACAACTTCGACAGTCGGATCGAGAAATCCTGGTGCGATAGCGGGTATACCTTCATTGGCGAAACTCGGGCACAGCATAAAGCCGGAAAAGCCACATCCCTCGGCTTCCAATTCCTCAATCGCGCGCTGGACGTTTTCGGCGAATGCTTGCGATTGCCCCTCGAGCGTGCCACCGACAGGTCGGACGCTATCAGGTGCCGGAACCAGACGAACATGGCGAGGATAGCCCCCGATTGGCGGGCGACGAGTAGATAGCTGCGATGTCGCAAGCGTGTTGCCGTGATAGGTGTTGTCGGTTGCAATGATCCCAGTTTTTCCGGTCATGGCCTGTGCCATGCGGAGGGCGATATCGTTGGCCTCCGAACCCGTGCAAACCATGATCAATTGGCTCAGGTCGTGGGACAGGGTAGCCGTCAATCGCTCGGTGTAATCCAGTATGCCTTCGTGCAGATACCGCGTGTGGGTGTTTAGTGTCATGGCCTGACGGGTGATCGCTTCCACCACGTGGGGGTGGCAATGCCCGACATGCGGGACGTTATTGTAGCAATCGAGATACTTCTTCCCATCCGCGTCCCAAAGCCACACGCCTTCGCCGCGTACCAAATGGACTGGTTCGTCATAGAAAATCGGAACATTCGGGCCAAGCAGGCGCTCTCGGCGTGCCAGTAGATCAGTCGTCATCATTGACCTTCCCGCGCAGTGATTTGACTTCTCCGCGCTGTTTCTTGGCCGCTATTCTGCGGCGTTGCGACCCAAGAGTGGGGCGGGTCTTGATCCTTCGCTTTGGGGTTTCCAGTGCTTTCAGAATCAGCTCGCGCAAGCGAACTTCTGCGATTTCGCGATTGCGGGCTTGAGAACGCGTCTCTTGCACGAAGATGATCAACGCACCCTCGGTCGTCCAGCGCCGTCCGGCGAGCCGTTTCAACCGTGCCTTCACCGGCGCAGTCAGGTTCGGGGATCGCTCGGCTTCAAAGCGCAATTCAACTGCGGTGGCGACCTTGTTGACGTTCTGCCCGCCCGGCCCTTGGGCGCGGGTGAAGCTTTCGGTCAACTCCCAGTCTTCAATGATAATGGTGTCGTTCACGCGGATCATGAGGCATTGATACCCCATGATCCGCGTATTGAATACGCCGGATTAAGGCTTGCCTTTACCGCGCTTTGGTGTGGCGCCAGCGCCCTTGTTTACGCGCGGTTTCACTTTGCCACCCGGAGGCGTGAAGCGTTTGGACGTATCATTCGCGCTTGCAGCAGGGCGTTTGCCTGCGGGTTTGCCGCCATCCGCTTTGTTGAACGGTTTTTTGCCGCTGGGCTTTTTGTCGAAACGAGGCTTGTCACCTTCAGATTTACGGAATGGTTTGTCACCATCTGTCTTGTTGAAAGGTTTCTTGCCGCCGGGTTTCTTGTCGAAGGCAGGCTTATCGCCTTTCTTTTCATACGGTTTCTTATCGCCGGCAGGGCGCGATTTGTGGCCCGTTACTGCACCCTCGGGACGCGCGTCACTGATGCTTTTGCCCGATTTAGGCTGCTCGGTTGCAGCGGGGCGGGGCGGGGTGTCGTAGTTGTCGCGATGTGGCTTCTTATCGTATGGTTTTTTCTCGTAAGGTTTTTTGTCATACGATTTCTTCTCGTACGGCTTCTTGCCGCCCTCCGGACGTGGCATTGAGGTAAAGTCGGGTGCCTTATCAAGACGGGTTACTATCGCGCCGTCTTCCAACTTCATGCCGTCACCGAGAGCCTTCAAGAAACCTTCTTCGCTGGTCTTCAAGATTTCAACAAAGCTTGCGTTCTGCTGGATGCGGATTGCGCCAATGTCGTCTTTAGTCAGATCGCCCGCGCGGCACATGGCCGGTAGCAACCACCGAGGCTCGGCATTGTCCTTGCGCCCGACCGAGATCGAGAACCAAACGCTTGCGCCAAAGGCTGGACGGGCTTTCGGAGCGTCGGAGCCTGATGGAGCCAGATCTTCTGGTGCAGATTGGCGCTCGCGGAACAGGCGGGTGTAGGCGGTTGCGATTTGCTCAGGGGAAAAACGCTCGACCAGCTTTGCGACCAGACCGGCCTCACTATCTGTAGCCGTATCGACCCAAACCGGATCGTTGAACAGGCGTTCTTCATCCCGCGCGTTTACGTCATCGGCAGATGGGGCTTCACCCCATTCGGCCTTTACCTTCGCGCCCTGCAAAAGGCGCTCGGCTTTGCGGCGCATTTTAGCAGGCACGATCATCGCGCTGACGCCTTTGCGACCAGCACGGCCCGTCCGGCCAGACCGGTGCAACAGGGTCTCGTGGTTGTTTGGCAGTTCGGCGTGGATGACCAACTCAAGATTGGGCAGGTCGATCCCGCGTGCCGCGACGTCGGTGGCCACGCAAACGCGCGCACGGCCATCACGCATGGATTGCAATGCGTGGGTGCGTTCGTTCTGGCTCAACTCGCCGGACAAAGCGACGACCGAGAAGCCGCGGTTTGAGAAGCGGGTCGTCAGGCGGTTCACCATGGCGCGGGTGTTGCAGAACACGATCGCGGTAGGTGCTTCGTAATAGCGCAGTACGTTGATCAGGCTGTTCTCTGCGTCGCGCGGGGCTACGGCCATCGCACGGTATTCAATGTCAGAGTGTTGGCTGTTCTCGGCTTTTGTCGAAACGCGGATCGCATCTTTCTGGTAGCTCTTCGCCAGTTTGGCGATGGACGCCGGAACCGTTGCCGAGAACATCAAGGTGCGGCGGCTTTCCGGCGCTTCGGACAGGATGAACTCCAGATCTTCGCGGAATCCGAGGTCCAGCATTTCATCGGCTTCGTCAAGAACGACAGCACGCGCTTCGCTCAGATCTATCGAGCTGCGTTGGATGTGGTCGCGCAAGCGGCCCGGTGTCGCGACGACGATATGCGCGCCACGGTCCAGTGCACGGCGCTCGTCGCGCATGTCCATGCCGCCGACACAGGACGCCACGACAGCACCAGCCTTGGCATATAGCCACGACAGCTCGCGTTTGACCTGCAACGCCAGCTCGCGGGTTGGGGCAATCACGAGGGCAAGTGGTGCTGCGGCGCGGCCGAATTTCAGCTCGTCACCGAGCAAGGTGGGTGCAATGGCAAGGCCAAATGCCACTGTCTTGCCAGAACCTGTTTGCGCCGAGACCAGAAGGTCCGCGTTGCCGTATTCGTCGTCGGTTACTGCTGTTTGAACTGGAGTCAGGTCGGTGTAGCCGCGCTCGGTCAGCGCGTCTTGAATGGATTGTATCACGGGTCACGTCTTTCTGATCAGGGCAAAAAGGAAAAAGCAGCCACCCCTATTTGGCCACAAACGCGGCCCGTGCCCTGAGCGCGCACCGCAAGTGGGCGGCAATACGCTGGTTGGGCGTTGTTGTATAGGGGGTGCGTTCAAAGGGCACAGCGAATAGGGTTCTCGACAGCAACAGGAGACATTTGAAATGATCGAAAGAATTGAAACAGGTGTGCGGTCGAGCAAGGTCGTGAAGCACAACGGCGTGGCTTATATCACCGGTCAGGTTGGTGAAGGGAATGGCATCAAGGAGCAGACCGAAGAATGCCTGCGCCGCGTAGATGCCATGCTGACATTGGCGGGATCCTCACGCGAAAAAATGCTGCGGGCCACGGTTTGGCTGGCGCATATGTCTGATTTTGCAGGGCTCAACGAGGTTTGGAATGCGTGGGTGCCTGAAGGCCACGCCCCTGCGCGTGCTTGTGGCGAGGCGCGGTTGGCGCGGCCGGAACTGCTGGTCGAAATTATCGTCGACGCCGCCTACGACTGATTTGAAAAGCAAAGGGCGCCCACAGCACGGGCGCCCTTTGACGAGATCTGATGGAGGTGGGTCAGGTTGATCCGTGACCGATACCTCGGTGTGGGTTAGGGGGCTGCCCCTAGACACGCACCTCCGTACCTTGCCTGACACCTTGCTCCAATATCACTCTAGACATGGACACCTCCTTTCAATGGTTGCTGTTCAATGGAAAGGTGCCACATCTTGTGGATAACTCAAGAGTTTTCTACGCAGTTTTGTGTGAAAGTTTTGCAACGACCAGGCGAAACGGGACCAAAGCGATCAAAGCGATGGCCAGTTTCACGCCCCAATCGGCGATTGCCAGGGACACCCAAAGCGGTAATACAGTGCCCTGGCCCAAGAGCGGAACACCCTCCCAAGCCCATGAAATTGCTGCATCATTTCCCGCGCCAAATAGCGTAACCGAGGCCGAAAACGCGATGGTGAAGAACAGCGCGGTGTCCACAACAGAGCCGATGAGGGTCGAGGCGAGCGGGGCTTTCCACCAAACGCCCTGTCGCAGGCGGTCGAAGATGGACACGTCCAGAAGTTGTGCGGTCAGGAACGCGATGGCGGACGCGACGGCGATGCGCAGCGGGACGGCGGGTCCGTATTCCAGCATGACTTGCGAGCCGATGAGGGAGCAGGCGATGCCTACGAAAAAGCCAGTAAAAACAACGCGCCGCGCGGCTTGCGGGCCGTAGAGGCGGTTCATCACATCGGTCACTAGAAAGGCGATGGGGTAGGTGAAGGCGCCCCATGTCAGCCAGTTGCCGAACAGGAACTGGACGAGGATGTTGGACGCCACGACGGTGAGTGCCATGGCAAGGATGCCGGGGAGAAGACGTGTCATAATGTAATTCCGTTTTGACAAGGTAGCGGAGACTTGTGGTTCAGGAGGCGCGTTTAGGGGAACGGCGGAATGGGGGCAAGGGTTAACATGGTGAACGGTGGATTTCGAGCGGTGGCGACGCGACCCGTTGAGACCTGCGTTAACCAAGGCTGCACAGGGGTTTTGTGCTGTCTGCAAAGCGTCGGCGATGCGTCGGCTTTCTGTCGGGCATTGAACGGGGCTATGTCGGGCAAGGCGTCAAAAGGTTAACGCGCCTCGGGTGATGCTCGCCGTGGCCCTTAGCCGGCCCGCAAGCCGGTCTCGACCAGCATCCCGCGGCGCTTGGCTTCGTAATAGTAGCCGCGCGAATACCATTTTACCGCCTCGTCATAGTTACCATCGGACAGCAGCCACGCGCCGCGCAGGTATTTGACCGAGTATTTCAGGTTGGTCTCCGCATCCAGCAGGCTTTGAGGCGAGCCGCGATGCCCCATCGAGCGGGCCGTGGCGGGCAGGATCTGCATCAGGCCGTAATAGGGACCGTTGCGCGCCTCGGGGCGATGGGTGCTTTCGCGGATGATCTGGCGATGCACAAGCGCGCGCGGCACCTCGTAGAGGTCGGCGTATTTGTTGATGAGCACGCGCAGCTCCGGTGTCTCGTTCGGGTGGAGCGGAATCGCCTGCCGCTGCTCCGCACTCTCTTTCGGGGCGGAACTTGAACAGGCGGGCAGGGCCAGCAGCATGAGGATGAGAAATGCACGTATCATGAAAATTGGGATAGCTGCGCCTCGCATGTCTGCCAAGCGCGGCGTTCAGCCATAAGCGGGATTTTGCTGGATGGGGTCAAGGTGAGTGTTGCTTCAAGGGACGGACGGGATTTTGGAAGGTGAGGCAATGCGCCTGTGCAGTGTGTATGTCCGCTTTGAGCCCATTCTGTGAGTTCGGTTTTCCTGCTGAGTGCACTCCCAGCGTGGAAAATGCTGCGTCAGCGCAAAATACGGTGCTGCCGCGTAGCGGGAAAACCAGCCATTCGTGCAGAGTGCAGCAAGGTTCAGAAGTCGAATTCACAGACTGCGGGACATAGCGCCATTTCGCTGCCCTGCGCCAATGGCTGCTTCAAGAAAGTGAGCTGGTCAAAAATGGTCCTTTCTGCCGGTGGCACAAACCCAGGGTCAAAACTGCCGCTTAGCGAGCAGCGTGTGGCAAAAAAGGTAGAGTTACGCCGTCTCGGTAACGGCAAGCCAGGTAATGCGTTTTATGTGAACGTCCTTAAATTTGTATTGGCGCCAAGATTGGTGGTGCCTCAAAGGTCGGCTCTGCGGACAGCTACCGTTTCCGACATACTGGCGTTGGATCGAACAATCGAATATCTTTGAACTCTAATGGTTTTGCAGATTGGGCAAAAAAGATGGACGACTGTGAATTCCGCTATGCTTCGCCATCGGATGCAAAACGCTGCTTTGATGTAGAGACGTTAGCTTACGATGAGGATGAAGCCGCAACGCTAGAAAAGATCTCAAAGCGGATCGCTGAGTATCCTCAAGGGTTTTTGATCCTCGAAGTAGGCAAAGAAATTGTTGGCTTTATAAACAGCGGGTGCGCCTGTGAGGTTGAAATGTCTGATGAAGACTTCAAGGAACTCATCGGACATGACCCCGCTGCCCCCAATGTCGTGATCATGTCAGTGGTGGTTGATCCAGCATATCAGGGTCGCGGTTTGTCCACTAAATTAATGTCAGAGTTCGTTCGGCGCATGACGGAATCCAAAAAAGAATCAATTCATCTCATGTGCAAAGAGCACCACGTTTCCCTTTATGAGAAGTTTGGCTATCGCTACACTCAGCCATCTACATCGGCCCACGGCGGGGTCCAGTGGCATGAAATGATGATGAAACTACCAAAAACCTAAAACGGTAAGTCTGGGCTCTCTGCGGTCATCCGACGATTTAAGTCAGGTTTGAAAGGTGATGACCCGATCCCCAATGTCGGCAGAGCGTTTTTAGCAACGCTCGAAATTGGACTATCAAGGCATCGATATAGAGAAACTAAATCTCCCAGTTGAAAAGAAATGTTCGCCACGCGCGTCAAGTTCGCTTTGTTCGTCGGCCCACTGTTCCAATTCTTCTTCTGGCACCGAATTTTGCGAACTGACGTAAGCCTTGATGAAGGGTACGACCATCGCTCCATAGCAACCTTCATATCGGTCGACGTTCACGATAGAGAAATAGGTTACTTCATCGACTACCAAGCCTGCTTTCCTAATTCTTGCGGCGAGAGTTCTGGGTAGGCGGCTGTTCGCGCAATGTGGAGCAAAGGCTTTCAAGACGCGCTCCATACGTTCAGGGTTTTCGCTATGCCAACAGACTGCATCCCAGTCTGTCGCAAGTATCAATCCGCGTCCACTTGGTTTCAAAACGCGAAAGACCTCCGAACAAAAAGCATCAATATCAGGCACGTATTCCGCGACTTGGGTGCTCACGACGACATCAAAGCTCTCGTCTTTAAATGGTAATGCAGTTGCGTCAGCAACCTCGTAGGACAACCACGGCTGGGTTGATTTTGATGCAGCGCGGTCAACCATCTGCTTTGAAATGTCTACACCAACAACTTTGCCAGATGGACCCGTCGCTTCTGCCAAGGCAGTCGTTAAGAAACCCGGGCCACTCCCAATGTCCAGTACGCTTTCGCCCTCGGATACCGATAGGCGACTAAGGCTATCTTGCCGCTGAGCAACGACATCTGGCCCAAGGTAGACTGCTTCTAGCCGCTCGGTAGCGGCCTCGTCGTACTCCATTCCTGACATCACTGCCCCTCAAATGTTGCCCTCTAAATACCTTCACTATAACTTCATTCCATCTTCTTGAATACGCGCCAATTATGGTGGCCATTTGATGTAGGTTTGGGCTCGGTGCCGCCATTCGGCACATCTGACGAAAACCCGCTTGAGTTGTGTCACTGCAAAACTCGTGTGTCAGAATCGATCGTTTTTTGGCGCAAGAGTTCTGTCATTGTGTTTTTTGTCGAAAGTTTAACCCGTGATTGACCCGTTGGTGGACAGGCGCGTACTCTACTTTCCAATCGAACGGCGAAACAGGATAATCACCATGACATTCCAGTTGGTGGGAAATGGCCCGAAAATCTACGAGGAAGTCATGGTGCCGCTTTGGTTCGGTCGGTGGGCGGAATCGCTTGTTGAGCTGGCTGCGCTTCAAACCTCGGAACGTGTGCTGGATGTTGCTTGCGGAACGGGTGTGACGACTAGGATGGCGAAGGTAAACGTCGGTCCAAATGGAAGGGTCGCCGGCCTCGATATTAACGCGCCAATGCTTGCAGCAGCAAAAGAACTGGCGGATGGCCTCGACATCGACTGGATCGAGAGCGATGTCTGCGACTGCGGTCTACCGTCGGAGACCTATGATGTCATCCTGTCGCAACACGGTTACCACTACTTCCCCGACAAAACCAGAGCTCTCAAAGAGTTTTTGCGGCTACTTGTTCCTGGCGGACGTTTGGCGTTCTCAATCTGGGACGGGCATAGCCCATATACAAACGCCCTCTGCGCTGCGGTGGAGCATCACATTTCTCCTGAGATCGCGAAGAAGCAACGCTCCCAACGACAAACTCCGTCACTAGACGATCTCAGAGATCAGGTGAGCGCCCACGGGTTCGCCAATGTAGTTGTCCACCGACAAGAGCTCATGATCGATGTGCCGCTTGCGCCGGAGTTTGTGCCCTTGCATTTAGGCTCTATGCCTATTGCTGGTGCATTTGCAGGACTTGCCGAAGCGGCCCAGAAAGCACTGATCGACGAGGTCGCGGAAGCACTCTCGGGATACGTTCAAGGGGATCGGCTGGTTTACCCGGACGCTGTTCACGTGGCGGTTGGGTTCAAATAGAGGTACGTCTGACGGGATTTTTTCTGTCAGATTGGCGGCCAGCCCAACGTCCTTCGATATCGCTGATATTGCCAAAACTCATACGTTTCTGTCATCGGCGAAAACGGTCGTATTTGCCCGAAATTCTGCTCACAACTAAGAAGCGAGCGACGGCCATGAACCTTGCTTGACGCTGCCGACAGCGGACGAAACCGCCATTTGAACTCACATCAGAGACGACTGTTTCGGGAGTAAAACCATATTCCGGGCCTCAGGCCCGCCGAGCAATCAAATCTGCAGCTTTCTCCGCAATCATGATGACAGGTGCGTTAGGGTGGCCCGTGTTCATTTGCGGCATCACAGATGCATCAGCAATGGACAGACCTTGAAGTCCGTGCACGCGCAGATCGGGTGCAACCACACAATCATCACCCTGACCCATCCTGCAAGTGCCAACCGGATGGAATGACGTAGACGAGACTTCGCGAATAGCATCTAAAATTTCAGCATCGCTTTGACAGTCGAGGCCAGGAGATTTCTCCACCGGATTCAGTTTTGCGAAGGCGTCCTGCGACACGATCTTGCGCGCTTCGCGAATAATCGCACGCATCAGGTCAATATCTGCCGGATCGCTGAGATAGCTGGGATCAATGACAGGTCTATCCAGAGGGTCAGCTGAATTAATTGTCACCCGCCCACGGCTCCATGGGCGGGTGGGAAAGCCTGAAATCGTAAATCCGTGCCGGTCCGGTGGGCGATACTCTGGCGCACCCATGCTGATGAAAAATGGGATCATTAGCAATTCAATGTCGGGTACTTCGACATGAGGTCCTGATCTAAGAAAAGCACCGGATTCAAAGTGGTTAGTGGTCAACGGTCCTCGGCGTTCTTCTATGTATTGGCGTTCAACTTCTGCTGTTTGCTCCGCAGTTCGGCCGTAGAACGTTAGGGGTTGGTCGATCTCCCAGCGAGCCCGATAGTGAAAGTGGTCCTGCAAATTCTCACCCACGCCAGGCATGTCGTGTTTCACCAAAACGCCCACTTCATTTAACAGATTTGCCGGTCCAATTCCGGAAAGTTGCAGAATCTGGGGTGAGCCGATGGCTCCCGCACACAATACAGTTTCTTGCGCTGTGGCTTGTTGCGTTTTCCCGCCAGCAAGATAGTTCACACCTTCCACTCGGGTGCCCTGCAATTGCAGCGACAAAACCGTTGCACCGGTCACGACAGTTAGGTTGGATCGCTCCATCGCCGCAGCAAGATATATTTGGGCAGTGCTACCTCTTCGGCTGTCCTGCAACGTCGCGGGAAAGTAACCGCAGCCGTCTATGTCTGTGCCGTTCAAATCAGGATTGAACGGCACCTCCGCCTGCTGGCAGGCTTCGATGAAAACTTCTGTCAGGGGCGACCGCTCGCCGGGCTTAGTTACTGTCAGCGGTCCGCTATATCCGTGGATCGAAGACTCTCCTTCGACCTGCCAATTTTCCGCTTTTTTGAAGTAAGGCAAGACTTCTTCCCAACCCCAACCGCTCGCGCCCATTTGTTGCCACATGTTGTAATCTGTTGGGTGCCCTCGCAAGTAGATCATGTAATTGATAGAGCCTGTGCCGCCAATGCAACGTCCGCGCGGGTAAGCTATCTGTCGCCCCGAGAGCGCACCTTGAGGGGCCGTGCGAAAAGCCCAGTCAAATCTTGTGTTGGTTAGTGCGCCAAATTTGGCCGGAGTGTTGATGCGCGGGTCTTCACTGGGGCCTCCGGCTTCTAAAAGTAAAACACGGCGGTTCTTGTCCTCAGTCAGACGCGAAGCGAGCACGCAGCCAGCACTTCCTGCCCCAACCACGATCACATCAAATATGTTGGACATGCCAAACCTCCTGAAGGTTTACATCTGGAAAGTAGCTGAAAATCACTTTTCATTCAATCGACGAGCCTCTGGTTCTTGACGCAATGTCTGTTCCAAGGTCGAAGCCGTCTTTTGCTTCCGCAGAAACACTTAATGACGCGCCAGCGGCGAAGCCGTCATTAGTTTTTAGGCTATAGTACGTCGTCAGCGCTGTGTTGATGTTTGGGCAGGAGGGTTGGATGGAGGGCAAATCATGCCAAGAGTTCAACTTCCCGCAGTCACCCCAAAACGAAGAGCCTGGAATAAGGCCCGCCTCGTCGGGCAAAAGCGCCCGCTACTTCCCAAACAGGTCTGGGCCATCCGCGCTCGCCTCGAACTAGCGGGTAATCTCCGTGATCTCGCATTGTTCAACGTCGCAATAGATAGCAAGTTACGCGGTTGCGACTTGGTGTCACTAAAGGTCATTGATCTACTCAGGGACGACAGAATTCGTGAAAGAGTGTCCGTCGTTCAAAGTAAAACGAACAAGCCTGTCCAGTTTGAACTGGCTAAAAATACGCGAGAAACTGTGACTAACTGGATCAAGTCTCCGGAAATGATCGGATGCCAGTTCTTGTTTCCGAGCCGATTTCATGATCGGCCGCACATATCAACACGCCAGTATGGGCGCTTGGTTCGGAATTGGGTTGTTTCGATTGGTTTGGAACCCAGTGGTTACGGCACCCATTCTATGCGCCGAACGAAGGTGGCGGAAATCTATCGCAAGACAGGTAACCTGCGTGCTGTTCAGCTTCTGCTTGGCCACACAAAGGTTGATAGCACCGTCAGATATCTGGGGGTTGAGCTCGAAGACGCGCTGAGCATAGCAGAAAGGATTGATATCTGAGAATTCTAATGAACGGCTGAAGCCGTTCGTCATTGCGAAGCGGTCTTGATCGTTTGACACTTCCTGCGGTAGCGCTGAGCCCACCTGTTCCTTGGGTTTTTTCGCTGCGTGCGCTCGCCGCGCCGGAAATGCCGCGCGAGCGGAAAACCCGGTACCGTTGTGCAGCGGAAAGCGCGGCCATTCATGCAGACCGCAGCGAAGATCAGAGGTCGAATTTAAAGGTCGCGGACGGAGCCGACACTCAGAATGCATGAAAGTATGGTAGTCTGGCGTCAGCCTACTGGGAGGGTCGAAGATGTCAGAGCAATCAACCAGCATGTTTCACGATGGTCACCGCGAGTTGCAGGACAGGTTTGATGGCCGCCGAATGGCAGATGCATTGGAAAAGCATCGGCGGTTTTCCGAGTTTCGTGAGCAAGACGTCAACTTCATAGAAAATGCAGAGTTCTTTTTCATTGCTACGGCACACGGACAAAGCGTCGACTGTTCCTTTCGGGGCGGTGCGCCCGGATTTGTGCGTGTCACAAATCCGACGCGATTGGAGTGGGCGGATTTTGATGGAAACTCGATGTATCGCAGCCTCGGTAATGTATTGAAATCACCGCGAATCGGACTTCTATTCATTGAATTTGGCGCTCAGCCAAAGCGACTGCGCGTCAATGGCAATTGCACTCTTGTCGACGGCCCAACGAAGGAAGGCCACAAGATGACCGTGCGTGTCGATGCCGACGAAATCTTCCCAAACTGTCCGCGCTATATCCCCGATTTGAACAAAGCTGCTGCTTCCTCCTTCATACCGGACGAGACCGGGGCGAGCGCCAAACCAGAATGGAAAAACGCCGAGGACTTGCGCGATGCACTTCCGGCAAAGGACCCGCACCGTCAATAACTGCATAGCTAATCGGTGATGTTGGTTTATGTCTCCTTAGGGCTGAGGCTGTGTGAAAACACTGGCGGACTGACACTTCGGGCCAAATAACTGAGATATATGCGCTTTCTCGTCAGGCTGAGAGCTAAATTAAAGGAAAGTTAGAAACGAACTCGGCGAGAGATATTACTTCGCTTTGTTTTCACACAGCCTCGGCTCTGAGCCGCCCAATGCCAGTGCGGCGTGATCGAGGTTGAGGGCGGATTGGAACCTGCCGCTCGCCTCGCAAGCTATGTAACTGAGACTCTGCGGCTTCATTCGATTCGCTGACTTTGGCGCTTCCATAGCCAGCGTTCGGGCAAAACGCCTCGAAAGCGGGTGCAGAGCCCATTGTTCTGAATGCTGTGCGACTGATCAGCGACCGCTTTTGCGAAGTCACTGACTTTTCGTGCGGTTTGTTGTAGCATTGGCTCAAACATGGTGTTGGGGATGAAAGACAGATACGGATATTCGCTTTCGACGAACTCGCAAAAGGCCAGAGATGCGTATATTCTTGGCCTTGATCGGTTCCTAGGTGCCGAGATCGGCGTTGAAGCCGCGCTCAAACTGGCGACCCAAGAAGACGAAGGCTTCGCCCTCCCACATGTCGTATTGGCGCGTTATCGGCAGCTCGTCGGAGATAGAACTGGTGCGCAACAATCACTTCATCTCGCCAAACAATGCGACGGGCCGCTGACGGAACGGGAAGCGCGGCAGATCAAGATCATCGGCCTTTTGATCGAAGGCAAAAACGCCGCTGGATATCAGGCCGCGCGTGATCAATTGCAAGATTATCCCCGTGATGTGATTATCGCGCAAGCCTGTCTGGGCGTCCTGAGTCTGATCGGATTCAGTGGCGAGCCGGGACGCGAAGCCGAGAACCTTGCGTTGGCTGAGATTCTAGAACCCCATTATGGCGATGACTGGTGGCTCCAAGGTCTGTTGGGGTTTGCGCAAGTCGAGGTCGGCCAATTCCACCGTGCCGAAAAGAGCATTGATAAATCACTAACGGCCAATCCGCGGAATGCGCATGGTGCGCATTTTCGATCACATCTCTATTATGAAACAGGCCAGACAGAAGCGGGTTATGCGTTCATCACGGACTGGCAACGTTCCTATCAAAAAGAGGGCCAAATGCATTGCCATATCGCTTGGCATATTGCGCTCTGGGCATTGGCGCGAGGCGATACGAATGAGATGTGGCGCATTGTCGACCGGGATATCGATCCGCGCGGGGCATGGGGGCCTCCGCTAAATGTTATGGTTGATCTGGCGGCGGTTCTATATCGGGCGGAGCTTTCGGGTGTAGAGGTTCCTCAAAAACGGTGGCAGATCGTTTGCGACTATGCCGCAGAGAAGTTTCCGAACCCCGGCTTGGGTTTTGCGGATGCACATGCAGCACTTGGATATGCGATGGCAGGAAGATTCGAGGAACTTCAACGGATCATTGTAGGTGCCAAGGGACCGGCAGCCGACCTAGTGCGATATCTGGCTGAGGCATTCGGTGCCATCGCTGATCAGAACTGGTCGGATGCGAATGACCTTTTGACAAAAGCGCTTTGGGATCACGCGCGGCTTGGTGGCAGTCGCGCGCAGCGTGATTTGATAGAATATGCGTCAGTCGGTGTCCTGCTGCGGTTGGGGCGTCATGACGAAGCGCGTAGGCAACTTGCAATGCATCGCCCCAACGCAATTATCGGAAATGCCGTTAAGGGCATCTGACAATAACTTTTCCCAAGCAGACGTTGGCGCAAGCGCAGCGAAAACTCACTAAGTCCGCTCCTCGATGGTCGGTTCCGGTTGCGGCGAAAGGACAGTTTGAATTTCACGCCTCAGACTGGCTTTCAATGACCGGTCTGGCGACATCAACTGCGCTGCAGCGATAAGTGTGCTGCGCCTGCAAGCGGATGCTGCGTCAGCAAACACGAGGAAGGGTAATGGCCGCAAAGTCCCGCATAGCGGACAATGCTATCCGATCTCCCCTAAACCCCCGCCGCCACAATCGCATCCGCTAGGATCGGCACCGATTGCGCGTTCAGGCCTGCGATGTTCAGGCGGCTATCGGAGACCATGTAGATGCCGTGGCTCTGGCGCATTTGCTCGACCTGCGCCTCGGTCGCACCAAGGCGCGAGAACATGCCGCGGTGCTGGGCGATAAAGTCGAAGCGGTCGGAATTGGTGCGCTGGCGCAAGGCGTCCGCAAGGGTCTGGCGCAGGGTGAGCATGCCGGTGCGGATGCCCTCCAGCTCGGTCAGCCAGTCGGCGCGCAGGGCCTCGTCGTTCAAGACCATCGTTACCAACCGCGCGCCGTGATCGGGCGGGAAGGAGTAGTTCTGGCGGTTCAGGAACGCCACCGTGCCTTGGTTCAGCGGGGTCTTGGCAGGGTCTTGGGAGACCGCCATCAGCAGGCCCGCGCGTTCGCGGTAGACGCCGAAGTTTTTGGAGCAACTGGCGGCGATCAGCATTTCCGGCTGGGTTTTCGCCAAGTGACGGGGGCCGAAAGCGTCGGCGTCGAGGCCGTCGCCGAAGCCTTGGTAAGCGATATCGACGAAGGGGATCAGCTGCTTGGACTTGAGGAAATCCGCGACCTCCTGCCACTGGCTGGCGGTCAGGTTTGCGCCGGTCGGATTATGGCAGCAGCCGTGCAGCAGCACCACGTCGCCGGGCTTGGCTGTGTCCAGATCGGTGAGCATCCCGCCAAAGTCCACGCCGCGGGTTTCTGCGTCGAAATAGCGGTATTCGGCCATCGGCATGCCGAGATATTTGATGATGGACGGGTGGTTGGGCCATGTGGGGGCGGACAGCCAGACGGTTGCCTTGGGCGCGGCCATGCGGATCAGCTCCAGCCCCTGACGGATCGCACCCGTGCCACCGGGGGTGGCGGCTGCGGCGACCTGATCCTTGGAGACGGTATCGTTCAGGATCAAACTGCGCAGCGCGTCGTGATAGCCCGCATCACCCGCGAGGCCGGTGTAGCTTTTGGTGTCCTCGACCTGCCAGAGCTTTTGCTCGGCGGCTTTGACGGCGCGCATGATCGGGGTCTGGCCTTCGGCGTTCTTGTAGACGCCGACGCCGAGGTCGACCTTGTCCTCGCGCGGGTCTTCGCGGTAGGCGGCCATCAGGGACAGAATTTTGTCGGCGGGTTGGGCTTCGAGGGCTTCGAACATTATCCGGTCTCCACGCTGAGTTGGTCGAACTGGCCCCATTCGCTCCACGAGCCGTCATAGAGCGAGTGGTTGCGGTTGCCGATGCGCTCCAGCGCGAGGCTGAGGATTGCGGCGGTGACGCCGGAGCCGCAGGTGGTGATGACCGGCTTGGTCAGATCGACTTTTGCGTCATGGAACACTTCTCGCAGGTCGGAGGGCGACTTCATCGTTCCGTCGGCGTTTAGAACCGATTTGTATGGAATGTTTTGCGAATTCGGGATGTGGCCCGAGCGCAGGCCTTCGCGGGGCTCCGGCTCTTGGCCCTTGAAGCGTGGGGCACCGCGGGCATCCAGAATGGTGTGATCGCCGAGTTTGGAGGCGGCGGCGACTTGGGTGACGTCACGGACAAGTGCTGCTTGGCGGTGGATGGTGATGTGGCGGTCCTTGTGAATGGGGGGCAGGTCTTCGGTCGGGCGGCCCTCGGCCAGCCATTTGGGATAGCCACCATCCAGCACGGCCACGTCGTTCTTGCCCATGAGGCGGTAGAGCCACCAGACCCGTGCGGCCGAGAACAGGCCCGCGCCGTCATAGACCACGATCTGATGCCCGTCGCCGACGCCAAGGGCGCGGGAGCGGGACATGAATTTTTCCACCGGCGGGGCCATGTGCGGCAGCGACGACCGCGTGTCGGAGATTTCGTCGATGTCGAAGAAGCGCGCGTTCGGGATGTGGCCGCGGTCATACTCGGAGCGGCCGTCGCGGTTCATATCGGGCATGTACCAAGAGGCGTCGATGATCCTCAGGTCGGGATCGTTCAGGTGATCCTCCAGCCATTTGGTGGAAACGAGGGTTTTGGGGTCGTCTGTCATGGCGCAGCCTCCGAGCGGAATTGCCTTTTGGTAGACCTGTGATCGTTCAGAGGCAAGTGGGGGCACATTACGGCGTCAAAACAGGCGAGCGTTGTGCATGGAGTGGGGAGGTTGAAAGCTCGGCATCGGAGGTATGAGAGGCGGCTTGGCAGACGAACCCGCCGTTCGGTGCTGTGGTCGACAACACTGGCTGTTAGCGAGCAACAGTTGTGTGAACTGCGCGAGACGGATCGGTCCAAAAATCAACCTTCAAGACTCTTGAGTTCTCCATAAACAGGCATCATTTCTGTATCTATGTAGCGGTAAGTTCGGGACTTGGACTCATCTTGAAATTCGATTTCGGCAACACATAAAAAAGTGCCATACGCCTGAACAGACAACGCGAATTGGTGATTGGCGCTTGAAACTTTCCATTTTGAGCCGTGTTCTGACTTACCAAAATGATCACCTAAAAAATATGAAACGCTTTTGATATCATTTAGCCGCCCTTTCCCGGAGTGGGAATGCAAGTAAATCGAAACATCAAAAATCACTTTCTCATTAACATACTGTATCGGCCTTACTGGCTTGATCGTGTGTACAAGCATAAATCCTTGTAAATCCGCATATATGCTCTTCCTATCTTCGACATCAATCGCCGCTGCTGGTATGACATCAAAGCTTTCGTCGCCCCCCTTGATAACATCGCCGTGGGAATTAAGCAGAGGGCCTTTTAGCTCAACTGAGCCGAATTTTAGCTCCGTAGAACTCTTAATTTTGTCGATTAGAGAGTTTAGAAGTTCTAGCAATCGCCCACGTGCTAAATAAAGTGCGGTCACCACAATAGCAGGCCACGCTAGTCCTCCGACTGCAGATACTAACTGCGCCACCTCCGCTATCTTGCCTTGATCCGCCATAGCTTGCTCCAATCATTGATGATTTCCCCCAGTGTACGAAAAACCGCTCTCATGGGCAGCAAATTCTATTGAGCGCTTGTTAACTCGTGTTTCCGATTAAGGTGAGTTGGCTCAAACACGCTAGTGCATTCAACAAGACCAGTTGGTTTGTAACTCTGCCCTCAATGCTGACCAGCATCCCGAATTCCGCTCTAGCGGTTTTCTTTCATCAACCGCGCTTTTGAGCGTTGCCAGTCGCGTTTGGCTGAAGTCTCGCGCTTGTCGTGCAGCTTTTTGCCCTTGGCGATGCCTATTTTGATCTTCGCGCGGCCCTTGTGGTTGAAGTAGAGCACCATCGGGACCAGCGTCATGCCCTCGCGCTGGGTGGCGTTCCAAAGCTTGGCCAGCTCTTTTTGCTTCACCAACAGTTTGCGGCGGCGGCGTTCTTCGTGCTGGAAGGTTTTGGCCTGTGCGTAAGGCGGGAAGTAGCTGTTCACCAACCACAGCTCTCCATCTTCCACGGCCGCATAGCTTTCGGCGATCTGGGCTTGGCCTGTGCGCAGGGATTTGACCTCGGAGCCTTCCAGCAGAAGGCCGCACTCGAGGTCATCCTCGATTGCATAGTCAAAGCGGGCGCGCCGGTTTTCAGACACGACTTTGTAGTTCCGCTCTTCAGCTGATTTGGGTTTATTTGCCATGGTCTGCTCTAGGTAGGGAGGGTCTAGTCCGGGGTCAATCCCAAGCTAGATTTCAAACCAGACAGGGGCGGGGCCAAGGTTCCTGATTTTCGTCGCCCCAATGGTGCCCTCGGTCCCCCAAGCGTTGTGGATGTGACCGCAGAGCGCCAATCGTGGTTGTTTCAGCTTGATTGCATCATGAATGGCTGTGCTGCCGCCATGCGTGCCGTCTTTATAGAGGTCAGCTGTGCCAAACGGGGGCGCATGGGTGACCAAGACAACGCCATCCGGGCAAGGGGCAAGAAAACGCGCGGCATCTGCCTCGGAGACAGAATGGAGCCGGCCTTCGGTGCCGTTGGCGTGGGTTTCGCCGCCAAAGCCGAAGAACACGACGCCTGCGATGTCCAGCGTTTGCCCGTGGAGGTAATGCACATCGCGCCTGTCGGCACAAAGCTGCACCAGTTCGGAGGGGTTGTCGTGGTTTCCGTGGACAAGGATGAGCGGGGCTTGGCATTGCATCAGGACGTCCATCGTGTCCGTCATGCCAAGGCCATGTGTCGCGAAATCGCCAGCGCCGATTACGATGTCGGCCTCTGCACTGGCGTCAGCAATAGCACGCGCGGCTTGGACGTCACGATGCAGGTCGGAAAAGGTGAGCAATTTCATATGCTCACCTTCCCAGATGTTACGTTCAATGGAAAGCGGTGCTTAGTTCAGCAGACCCGCATGACGCATGGCGTCCTTGATGGCGGCCTTGGTGCTGTCTTCCAGCGTCGTCAGCGGCGAGCGCACGGTCTCGGAGCATTTGCCGAGCAGGGACACGCCGTATTTGGCACCCACAAGGCCCGGCTCTGTAAAGATCGCGTTGTGCAATGGCATCAAGCGGTCCTGATAGGTGAGGGCCGTTTTATAGTCGCCTGCCGTCATCGCATTCTGGAACTCGGCGCATAGCTTCGGGGCCACATTGGCGGTGACCGAAATGCACCCGACGCTGCCATGCGCATGTGCGCCCAAGGCTGATCCGTCTTCCGCGGAGAATTGCAGGAAGTCGTTGCCGCAGGTGATGCGCTGCTGGGATACCCGTGTGATGTCGGCGGTCGAGTCTTTGACGCCGATAATCATCGGATGCTTGGCCAACTCGCCCATGGTCGCTGGCGTCATGTCGATGACCGAGCGGGGCGGGATGTTATAGATGATGATCGGCAGGCCACAGTCAGCCGCGGCGGTGAAATGTGCCATCAACCCGCGTTGGGTGGGTTTGTTGTAATATGGCGTGACCACGAGGGCGGCGTCTGCGCCGACCTGTTTGGCGTGCTGCACAAGGCGAACTGTTTCGGCCGTGTTATTGGAACCAGCGCCCGCGATAACCGGAACGCGGCCCGCCACGGTTTTCACTACGGCTTCGACAACCGCGTCGTGCTCGTCATGGCTGACTGTCGGGCTTTCGCCTGTTGTGCCCATAGGGACGAGCCCGTGCGAGCCTTGCTCGATATGCCACTCAACCAGATGTTTGAGCGCGTCAAAATCCACTGCGCCGTTGTTAAACGGCGTAATCAGCGCGGGCATTGAGCCTTTGAACATGACACGTTCTCCTTTGGTTATAGTGTTCTATTGCTCCGATACCGTTGGCGGAACGTCGCTGCAAGGGGGTTGATGCCATGGATGTGTGTTGCATGGTACGGATACCCGCCTACCTAATGGGAACGAGTCGGGTGAAGGGTTGGCTGTGATTACAAGGATTTGCGGTGCTGTTTTAGCGGTCTGGATAGGCTGTGTGGGCGGCGTGGCGGCGCAGGAAAAACCTCCTTTGTCCAAAGCCGCAGCAGCAGCTGGTGCACGGGATTGGGAAAGGGTTCGAGAACTGCGCGCTGGTCTCTCTGATTCTGTCGCGCGCGAGGTTTTGGACTGGATGCGGATGCGCGGGCGGCAGGGCAGCTTTAGCGAATGTGTCGATTTCCTAAATCGCAATGGCGACTGGCCGGGACTTCCGCTTCTGAGACTGCGGTGCGAGTATTCGATCCCGAAGATCGGCGTTGCCCCGCAGCTTGTGTTGGGGTTTTTCGCTGATACGGTCCCGCAAACCGGCACGGGATCACTGCGGTTGATAGAAGCCCTGAAAACTGTGGGTCGTAACAACGACGCCGTTCAAGAGGCGCGCCGGGCATGGCAAGTGTTCAACCTTGCCCAAGTTGAGCATGACGCCTTCGTCGGCCGTCACGGCGATGATCTTAAAGACCTGCACAGTGTACGGCTGGATATGCTGTTGTGGCGCGGTGAGGAGAAAGCCGCGCGGCGGATGTTTAATCTGGTGCCAGAGGACTGGGCGAAGCTGGCAGTTGCGCGTCTTGGCTTGCGGGGAATGGATCGCGGCGTGGATACCATGATCGAGGCCGTGCCCGCGTCACTGGCTGAAGATGCAGGTCTGGCCTATGAGCGATTTTTATGGCGCGCCCGCAAGGGTAGAGCCGAGGGCGCTGTCGAGGTGCTTTTGGAGCGGTCATTGTCCGTGCAGGACCTTGGGCGACCTATTGAATGGGCAGATCGCCGCCGCTCCATTGCGCGTCAACTTATGCGTGAGGGGAAACATGTCGAAGCTTACGCGGTCGCTTCGCAACATTTTCTGACAGCGGGGTCAGCGTATGCGGACCTTGAATGGCTGTCGGGATTTATTGCGCTGCGGAAGTTGAATGCGCCAAAGCAAGCGCTCGCACATTTCGACAGCTTTCAGGCGGCGGTTGAAACACCAATTTCTTTAGGTCGCGCGGGCTATTGGTTGGGGCGTGCCTATGAGGCCGACGGCAGCGCTGAAATTGCCAAGGCGGCGTATGAGTTCGGCGCACTTTACCAGTCGTCGTTTTACGGCCAACTGGCCGCGGAACGGGGTGGTGTTCCGCGTGATCCCAAAATGAACGGTGCGGAAGTGTTTCCTGACTGGCGCGGGGCGGCGTTCACAAAATCCTCGGTTTATGACGCGGCGGTGAGTTTGTACTTGGCGGAGCAGCATAGTCTGGCGGAACGGTTCTTGGTGCATCTGGCGGAAAGCCAACCGCGCGAGGGCATCGGCCAAATGATCGACATGGCGCTGGAATGGGACGAGCCGCATATAGCCTTGATGCTTGCCAAACAGGCGGCGCGGCAGGGGTTCGAGATTTACCACGGCTATTTCCCGCTCTCGGTGCCGCAAGGTATCAAAATGGAGATACCGGAGGAGTTCGCGTTGTCGATTGCACGCCGCGAGAGCGAGTTTGACCCGGTAGTGGTCAGCGGCGCAGGTGCGCGGGGGTTGATGCAGTTGATGCCGGGCACCGCCAAGGAAGTTGCTGGCGAGATCGGCGAAGACTACGAGCGCGCGCGCCTGACCGAAGACCCTGACTACAACGCGCGTCTTGGGACGGCCTATTTGCGATCGCTGTCGGAACGGTTCGGAGCGAACCCTGTGCTGATGTCGATTGGCTATAACGCAGGTCCCAGCCGCGCGGAGCGTTGGCCGGGATTGTTTGGCGACCCACGGGGCGCGGATGTTGATGTGGTAGACTGGATCGAGGGTATTCCGTTCCGCGAAACCCGCAACTACGTGATGCGGGTGACCGAGAGCTTTGCGCCGTATCGTGCGCGGTTGAACGGCAAGGTGGATGATATCAGGTTAAGCGACCAGCTTAAGCAGTAGCGCGCCGCGCGCGCCACAGGGCGAACACGCCTGCGCTGATCACCAGTCCTGCGCCGATTACGACGTTGATGCGCAAGTCCTCACCGAAGACGAACAGACCGATCACCGACACGAACACCAGTTGCAGGTAGGCGAAGGGCTGCACGGCGGAGGCTTCGGCGACCTCATATGTTTTGATCAGCAGGTAATGGCCGCTGGCGCCTGATACGCATAGCGCCAGCATCCAGAGCCAGTCGCCTGCTGCCATTGGTTCCCAGAACCAAACGCCGATCACGGTTATCGCCGCCGCGCCCGCCAGGCCTGTCCAAAAGAAGCTGGTGGCGGCGGTGTCCTTGCGTGCGGCATAGCGCGTGAGCAAGGTGTAGAGCGCGAACATCAGGGCGGACACGACCGCGAGGAGTGCGTAGGGGCTGAAGACGCCCCCGCCGGGTTGCAGGATGATCAAGACGCCGATGAAGCCTATGCCGATGGCTGTCCAACGATACAGGCCAACCTGCTCGCCAAGAATGGGGCCAGACAAGGCGGCCACGATCAGCGGGTAGGAGATGAAGATCGCCATGCTTTCGATCAGGCCCAATAAAGTGAAGGCGGCAACGAGGATGCAAACCTCCAACGCAAGAAGCACGCCGCGGAATATCTGCAACAGGGGTTGCTGTGTGCGGGCCGCATTGGCGATGGAGCCTGCCCGTTTGGCGGAGACTGTCAGCACAAAGGCGGCGAAGAACCAGTAGCGGATCATCACCACCATCATCACGTTGTACTCGCCCGCTAAATAGCGCGATATGCCGTCCTGCGAGGCGAAGATCAGCATGGTCAGCGACATTAGTAGGATGCCGCGTTTGGTGTCGTTGCCGCTCATCTCAAGCGGCCGACGCTCATGTGACGCTTGCGGCCGAAGCCTTGGACGCGCTCCACGTCAAAGCCCGCATCGGTGAGGCTGCGACGCACGTGGCCTGCGGCGGTGTAGGTTGCGAAGGTGCCTTTTGGGGCCGTGTGCTTGCCCACCTCGTGCATCAGTTCGGGCGCCCAGAGTTCGGGGTTTTTCGCCGGGGAGAAGCCGTCAAGGAACCACGCATCTGCGGTGCCGTCCCATTGGGGAAGCGTCTGCCTCGCGTCGCCTATGATGATGTCTGCGTGCAATTGATCGGTGCGGATTGTGGTTGCGGGCCAGTGGTCCAGCAGTGGCGCTGGGTCAAGATCGGGGAAGGCATTTAGCGCGGTTTCCATGTCGGCGCGGGTCATCGGGTAGGCTTCAAAGCTGGTGAAATGCAGCGTGCCGTTGCCTGCAAATGCCTGCAATGCGGTCAGCATGGACAGGCCGGTGCCAAAACCAAGCTCCGCGATGTGGAAGCCGTCGCGGTAGCGGTTTGGCAAATCGTTTCCCGCGAGGAAGACGTGGCGTGTTTCGTCCAAGCCGCCGCCGAGCGAGAAGTAGGGATCGTCGAACTTCGTTGAGACCGGGATCACGCCATCGCGCCATTCGAGTTGTGCTGTCTGGTCGCTCATGCCGCTTTGCCCTAGGTAACCACTGAGCGACACTGAGCAAAGGGGGCAATCTTGTCCAGAGCAGAAGTAACGGTGCTAGGCGCAGGCGCATTTGGTCTGTCCGTGGCGTGGGAATGCGTGCGACGTGGCGCGCGGGTTCGGGTGATTGATCCGAACGGGGTCGCCACTGGATCATCGGGCGGGATCGTGGGGGCACTGGCCCCGCATACGCCCGAGCGGTGGGAGGACAAGAAGCAGTTCCAGCTCGAGAGTTTGTTGATGGCGGCGCATTTTTGGCACGAGATCGAGGAGGCGTCCGGGCTGACATCAGGGTACGGGCGGCTGGGACGCATTCAGCCGATTTTGGATACGGCAGGGCTGGCCTTGGCTGAGGAGCGAGTGATCGCAGCGCAAGAGTTGTGGCGCGGCGAAGCCGAGTGGCGGGTGGAGCAGGCGTCGGGGGACTGGTGTCCGACCACGCCAACCGGCCAAGTGATCTTTGATACGTTGTCAGGGCGGTTGCATCCGCGTCAGGCGTGCCTGGCACTGGCGGGCGCGATTGAGGCGTCTGGCGGCGAGATCGTGCGCGACGGCGCGCATGAAGGCGCGGTGGTGTATGCGACCGGTTACGAGGGGCTGTTGGCGATGACCGCGCAGCATACGCGCGAGGTTGGCAACGGTGTGAAGGGTCAAGCAGCACTGCTTGAGTATGATGCGCGCGGCTTGCCGCAGCTGTTTTTCGACGGGGTGCATGTGGTGCCCCATGCGGATGGGACGGTGGCGGTGGGGTCAACGTCGGAGCGATACTTCGAGGCGCCCGCGTCGACTGATGCGCAACTTGATGACGTTCTCGCGCGGGCGGTTGCGGGCCTGCCACTGCTTGGCGGGGCGAAGGTCATCGCGCGCTGGGCCGGCGTGCGCCCCCGTGCCCGTACCCGAGCACCGATGTTGGGTGTGCATCCGTTTGAAGGCGGGGCGTTTGTCGCTAATGGCGGGTTCAAGATTGGATTTGGCATGGCCCCGAAAGTTGCGGAGGTAATGGCGGATTTGGTGCTGGATGGTATGGACCGGATACCGCCCGATTTTCAGGCTGCGCGGTGCCTATGAAGTAGCCGTAGCGGACATACATTGACGCCCGTCATCGGCCCTTGCCCATAGCATAAGGCCGTCCTCTGAAGGCTTGGCACAAAAGGTTACGGATTGGTGGTCCATCAACGGCGCGGTCGCGCGGAAATCGAACTTTGAGAGGCTGCCGAGCAGATCCTCAGCCATGAGCATCAGATATTGCGCCAGCAATGGGCCGTGGACAACAAGGCCGTCATAGCCTTCCACGTTTAGCGCGTAGTCGCGGTCATAATGGATGCGGTGGCCGTTGAAGGTCAGTGCTGAGTAGCGAAATAACTCCGTGGTGGTGAACCTGTGGGTTTTGGACGCGGTTTCGTCGGTTGCCGCTTCTGGGGGCGTGCCGGAGCGGGCGTCCGCTGCGCGGTAGATCAAGTCTTGCTGCTCGGAGACCAGAAGCTTGCCGTCTTGGCTGATCTCGTGCTGCAACGTGACGAGACCAAGTGCTCCGGTCCGGCCGTGCTTGCGGTCCGCACGTAGAAGCGTAGTCGATTTTTGAGCAGCTTGTCCGGGTGTTGGGGGCGCGTGGAAGTGCAGCCTGCCGCCCGCCCACATGCGTCGGGGTAGGCCCATATCCGGGATCAACGCACCGATTTTAGGATGACCATCAAGGCCAAGGGAGGTCGCGGGTCTGGCATCCCAGAAGTATATTTGGTGCCAAAACGGGCGGGCGCGGTCATCCGGCACACCAAGGGCCGCGGCAAGAGCCGAGATGCGGGCGGGGTCGAGACTATCAACGCGGGTGGCGCAGGCTTGATCTTGTGTCATATGCGTATCATCGTTCGCCAAATCCATGAAAGGCAAGCCCGTTATGACGCCAACATTAACCGCGCTGGATCACTTTGTGCTGACCGTCCGCGACATGAGTGCGACCGTTGCATTTTATACGGATGTTTTGGGAATGCAGGTGCGGGAATTTCAGCCCGAAGATGGCTCTGTGCGAACGGCCCTGTATTTCGGTAAGCAGAAGATCAACTTGCACGCGGCGGGTGCCGAGTATCGCCCGCATAGTCATGTCCCGACTCCGGGCAGCGCCGATCTGTGTTTTCTGACGGAAATGCCGTTGGAAGTTTGGGTCTCGCATTTTGATGGGCGCAGTGTCGAGATCGAAGAGGGGCCCGTGATGCGGAGCGGCGCGCGGGGGCCGATACGATCGATCTACATTCGCGACCCGGACCGAAATTTGGTCGAAATTTCAGTTGGTGCCGCGCAAGGTTAATCGTTTGATGCATGATTGACGTTGCAAATGCCGTGGGCCTGACCAAAGACTAAGCCCGAATGACACGGAGGTTCTAATGGCTATCAGGCATGGCGGCGCAATTCTCGCGGAGCAGTTGAAAATTCAGGGTGTGACGCGGGTGTTCTCGGTGCCGGGGGAAAGCTTTTTGGCGGCCTTGGACGGACTTTTCGAGAGCGGTATCCAGAATGTGGTGTGCAGGCAGGAGGGCGGAGCCTCGATGATGGCCGAGGCGCATGGCAAGCTGACCGGTCGGCCCGGCGTCGCCTTCGTGACCCGTGGACCGGGGGCGACAAATGCGTCTTCAGGATTGCACGTGGCGATGCAGGACAGCACACCGATGGTGTTGTTCGTGGGACAAATCGCGCGCGGACACCGGGACCGAGAGGCGTTCCAAGAGGTCGATTACCGCCAGTTCTTTGGCGGCTTGGTCAAATGGGTCGCCGAGGTCGATCAAACCGAACGGTTGCCCGAATTTATATCCCGCGCTTTCCAGATTGCGCAGTCGGGCCGTCCGGGGCCGGTGGTTCTGGCGCTGCCCGAGGATATGTTGTCAGCGGCGGCTGAAATTGCGGACCGGCCTGCGGTTCAAGTGGCCCGCGCGATGCCTGCACCCGATGATGTAGCACGTATTGAGGACATGCTGGGACGCGCAAAGCGCCCTTTGGTGATCGCGGGAGGGCCGGGGTGGTCGGCACAAGCGGCGTCAGATCTCGAGCGCTTTGCCGAACGCTTGGATCTGCCCGTGGCGGTACCTTTCCGGCGGCAGGATTACCTGAACAATGACAGCCCGCATTATGTTGGGGATCTTGGGGTCGGGATGAATCCCGCACTGGCCAAACGCCTACAAGACACTGACCTGCTATTGGTAATTGGCGCCCGGGTCGGCGACATTCTGACAAACGGATACGCGCTGCTGGATCCGTCTGATCTGGGCAAGACCCTGATCCATTCCCATCCCAGCCCGGACGAACCAGGCCATGTCTACGCGCCGGACCTCGCGCTGGCTTGCGACAGTGCGGCGCTGATCGCAGCGCTTGCGGATGCCGAATCTCAGGCGGGCGATTGGGTCGAATGGCGTGCGCAGGCACGGGCTGATTATGAAGCATGGCAGGAACCCAAGCCAACGCCCGGCCCTGTGAAAATGGAGCAGGTCGTCTCATGGTTGGCAGAACACTTGCCGCAGGACGCAATTTTGACCAACGGGGCTGGAAATTACGCGGCTTTTGTCCACCGCTATCACCGGTTCCGGAGCTACAAGACGCAAGTTGCCCCGACCTCCGGCTCGATGGGTTATGGTTTTCCAGCGTCAATTGCCGCGAAGCTGGAACATCCCGACCGCACGGTGATTTGCTTTGCCGGAGATGGTTGTTTCCAGATGACCTGCAACGAGATGTCGACCGCTATCCAGCACGGCGCAGCGGTAATTGTCATCGTGGTCAATAACGGCAAATACGGCACGATCCGCATGCATCAGGAAAAGACCTATCCGGGGCGGGTGTCCGGCACGATGATCGCCAATCCTGACTTCGCCGCCTTGGCCCGCGCTTATGGTGGAACGGGGCAGACAGTGACCCGCACCGAAGATTTTGCAGCGGCGTTTGCGGTGGCACAGAATGCCGGAGTGCTGTCTGTGATCGAGGTGCAACTGGATGACGAGGTTCTGTCGACTGGCATGACTCTGTCAGAGACCCGCGCTATGGGCGAGCAACACAGTAAATGAATGTCCTTCAGGGGGCGCACGTGGTCCCCCTGAAGCAGTCGAAGACACTCGATCGGAGGCTTCACCTTGGACAGCCATCGGGTTTCCACTCTGTACCGCCCCGACAGTGAGCGCGTTTCTGGTTTCATCTTGGTTAAAATATTCCCGCCGGAGGCTCTACCCTATCAGCCAAGGTGTCGTTTGAAAGCCCGGATGCCTCCGGCGGGAATATTTGGGCCAAGATGAAACACAACTGCTGCCATGCGCCGCGCGTGTTAACCTTAATAACCGGTTAGTATTCCACGCCGATCTGTGCCTTGATGCCGGAGCGGAAGGGATGCTTGACCAGCTCCATTTCGGTGACCAGATCGGCAACTTCGATCAACTCGTCCTTCGCGTTGCGGCCGGTCAGAACCACATGGGTCATGTCGGGTTTTTCTTCCGCGAGGAAGGTGACCACCTCATTGATGTCTATGTAGTCATAGCGCAGTGCGATGTTGATCTCGTCCAGCAACACCATGTGGTTCGATGGATCGCGGATCAGCTCTTTGGCTTTCGCCCAAGCCGCTTGTGCCATTTCGATGTCGCGGGATTTGTCCTGCGTTTCCCAAGTGAAGCCTTCGCCCATGGTGTGGAACTCGCAGATGTCGGAGAATTTTCCCAGAATCAGATCGCGCTCGCCGGTGCTCATGCCGCCCTTAATGAACTGCACCACGGCGCATTTCATGTCATGCGCGATGCAGCGGAAAATCATCCCGAAGGCGGCGGAGCTTTTGCCCTTTCCCTTGCCGGTGTGCACGATGATCAACCCGCGCTTGTCGGTTTTGGTCGCCATGATCTTGTCGCGTGCGGCCTTCTTCTTGGCCATTTTCGTGGCGTGGCGGGTTAGATCGTCTGGGGTCTCGTTGGTCATGATGCGCTCCGGAATTGGGTTGCGGGTAGCCTGTTGGACTGGCCTGCCTGATGCAAGCCTAAAGGCGGTAAGGGATTGTTAATCATGCAGGGCCTAAAATGGTCTCTCTCTGCCAATAACGGGACTTGGCCATGCGCTTGTTGCTTTGTGTTCTTTTGCCGCTTCTTTCGGCCTGTGCGGCGCCCGGTGTCGGCGCCATGGGTGGCTCCAAGGGTTCTGCGACCGTCGGGGCGTATTCTTTTGATGTGAAATTCAGGGGCGGGCATGCCGAGGCGTATCGCTCCAATATTGCCCTTAGACCCATGGCCCGTGATGTGTTCGCAGCCGGGACCACTGCCATAGAGCGTGTCACCGGCTGCCATGTCGTCCGGAGTTCCGTGCGGGGCGATGTTGCTGTCATTCAAGCGGATATCCTGTGCTAGGCGGTGGTTTTTCACAGCAAACGGTCAATCAAGGCACGTGCAGAGTTTGATTTGGGCGTCCACAGCCCCCGTTCGATAGCTTCGTTCAACCGCTCCGCCATTTCGCGCAGGGCTGCTGGGTTATGCTCTGCGATGAAGTCGCGCGTGTCGTCATCCTCCAGATAGGCCTGATGCACCAAGTCGAAATGATGGGACTTTGCGGCCCCCGTGGCGGCCGCAAAGGCGAACAGGTAGTCTAGCGTCGCGGCCATCTCGAACGCGCCTTTGTAGCCGTGGCGTTTAACGCCCTCGATCCATTTAGGGTTCACCACGCGGGAGCGCACGACGCGGCCGATCTCGTCCTCAAGCGTGCGGATCACGGGGCGTTCCGGGCGCGAGTGGTCGTTGTGGTAGACGGGTCGCGCGCGACCTTGGAGGGTTTCGATAGCCGCCGCCGCGCCGCCCTCGAACTGGTAGTAGTCGTCGCTGTCGAGCAAATCGTGCTCGCGGTTGTCCTGATTTTGCACCACGGCTTCGGCTTGGCTTAGTCGGGCCTCAAAGCTTGCGCGATCACGGGTGCCTTCGGCGTCCTTGCCATAGGCATAGCTGCCCCATTCCAGATAGGCCTCGGCCAGATCGGATTTGTCGGCCCAAAGGCGCTCGTCGATCATCGCCTGCAAACCTGCCCCGTAAGCCCCCGGTTTGGAGCCGAAGACGCGGTGTGATGTGCCTTCTGCAAGGAAGCGGGCGGCGGCGGGGTTGTCGGCTTCCGGCTCGTCCAATTCCATGACCGCGCGGGCGGCGCTGTCGACCAAGGCGATAAGCTGCGGGAAGGCGTCGCGGAAGAAGCCCGACACGCGCAGGGTGACGTCGACGCGGGGGCGGCCCAGCACGCCCATCGGCAGGATTTCGAAGCCGGTGACGCGGCGGTTGGCAGCGTCCCATTTCGGCTTGCACCCCATCAGGGCTAGCGCCTGCGCGATGTCGTCCCCGCCGGTGCGCATATTGGCCGTGCCCCACGCGTTCAGCAGCAAGGCGCGGGGCCAGTCGCCGTGGGTTTGCAGATGTTTTTCGATCAGCAGGTTGGCGGATTTCCAACCCAAGGTCCAAGCGGTTGGTGTCGGGACCGCGCGGCTGTCGACGGAGAAAAAGTTGCGCCCCGTCGGCAACACATCCATCCGCCCGCGGGTCGGGGCGCCGGAGGGCGCCGGGGCGACGAAGTGCCCCTTGAGGGCGCTGAGAAGGCCCGCCCCTTCCATGGGTCCACAGGCGGCGACCGTTGGTTGCACATGGCTGCGGATATGCTCCATCACGGTGGCGCTGGCAGGGCCGGGAGGCGTTTCGCCTTCCATTAGGCGGATTGCCAACTCTTCCAAGCGTTCCACGGTATCACCGGTGCTGCGCCATTTATCACCCGGTAAAACCTCTGGGCGAGGGCCTGTCCAAGGCGCTGCCAGATCAGCCGACAGCGGGTCGAAGTCCAGTGCCAGATCGTCAGCCAGCGCACGGATTAGCGAGGCGTCCGCGCCTGTGCCATCGCCGCGTGCAACGCGGGTAAGGGCGATTGTCAGATCGCGGGCCTGCACGCCCTCTGGCGAGACCCCGAAAATGTGCAACCCGTCGCGGATTTGCGCCTCTTTCAATTCGCAGAGATAGGAATCGAGCTTGGCCAGATCGCCATCCTCATCGCCGGAAAAGCCGACATCTTCGGACAGCCCCGTGGCCGAGGTCATGGACAGGATTTCGCGGCGCAGATGCTCGATGCGGCGGGGGTCCACGCCTGCGGCCTCGTAGTACTCGTCGACTAGTGCCTCGAGATCTTTTAGTGGCCCGTAGGTTTCCGCCCGCGTCATGGGCGGGGTCAGGTGGTCGATGATCACTGCCTGCGCGCGGCGCTTGGCTTGGGTGCCTTCGCCGGGGTCATTGACGATGAACGGGTACACGTGCGGCATTGGGCCGAGAACCGCCTCCGGCCAGCATTCCTCGGACAGGGCGAGCGCCTTGCCGGGCAGCCATTCGAGGTTGCCATGCTTGCCCATGTGGACGATCGCGTGCGCGCCGAATTCGTGACGCAGCCAGAAGTAGAAGGCGAGGTAGTTATGCGGGGGCACGAGGTCGGGCGAGTGGTAGGTGTCGGTCGGGTCAATGTTGTAGCCACGGGCAGGTTGCAACCCGACGACCACATTTCCGTAGTGTAGCACCGACAGGGCGAAGCGCCCGCAATCGACCTCGCCTGCGGTATAGAACGGGTCGGTTTCCGGCGCGCCCCAGCGGTCCTCGATCTGCTGGCGTAGCGCGTAGGGCAGTTGCGCGTAGTCGCGGTGATAATCGGCCAGTGACAAGTCAACGCCGCCCGTGCGCACATGGCGGTCGGTCAGCCAGTTGGTGGGGCCGGCCATCATCGCCTTCATCAGGGCGTCGCTGTCGGGGGGCGGGTTGGCGACGTGGTAGCCTTCATCTGCTAACAACTTCAGCACATGGGTGGTCGCGGCAGGGGTATCGAGGCCCACGCCGTTGGCCAGCCGCCCGTCCTTGTTGGGATAGTTGGCGAGGATCAGCGCGACCTTGCGGTCCGACGTTTTGGCGCGGCGGAGCTTGGCCCAATTGGCGGCAAGGTCCGCCACGAACTGGATGCGGTCGCCGCGAGCGCGATAGGTGGCGATGGGGCATTCGGTGGCCTCGTCGAAATAGGCCTCGTCCTTGAAGCTGACGGCGCGTGACAGGATGCGGCCGTCGACCTCGGGTAGGGCCACGTTCATCGCGATGTCGCGGCCGGACAGGCCAGTGAGCCCGTCCGCCCACGCGACCTCGGTCGAGCTGGAGAAGATGACCTGAAAGACGGGGGCCTTGTTCGTAAAATGTGCTGCCAGCGGGTTGAACGCCTCGGCGTCGCCCTGATGCGGGGAGCCGGTGGCAAAGGAGGTCGCGTTCAGGATAACCTCGGGCGGGGCTTGCGTCAGCAGGTGCTCCAGCGTGGCCAGACTGATCGGGTCTTTGAGGGAGGCCACGAAGATCGGCAACGGGTTCAGGCGCGCGCGCAAGAGCGACTTCACCAAGCGGTTGACGGGGTTCAGGCCCGCGCCTTGGACGAGGGCGCGGTAGAAGATCAATGGCACGACAGGCGCGCCGTCGGTCCATGCCTCCTGCGCGGCGGCGAGATCTGAGATTCCCGACCCCGGCCAATAGACCCCTGCCCGCAACAAGGGGGAGGCGGGGGAGGGCCGCTCGGTTCCGGCGACCATCGCTTGGGCATAGCCGAGGAAGTTTTCCGCATTGGCGGGTCCGCCTTCGACCAGATAGGCCCAGAGCGCGTCATAGTCCTCGTCTGAAACCGTGGATAATCCGCGCAACTCGGCGTCGGGCTTGTCGTCGCCCGGCAGCAGCGCCAAGGGGACGCCTGCATCGTGCACATGCGCCGCATATTGCTCCGCGCCGTATTTCCAATAGCCGACACCACCCAGAACGCGGGCAATCACCAGCTTGGATTTGGTCGCGCAGGCCTCGATATGCAGATCCACCGACATCGGGTGAATCAGGTGCATCATGGAGGCGAGGCGCAGGCTGGGTGGGGCCGCCATTTCGCCGCGCGCGGCGGAGAGGGCAGCCAGCTCGGTATCGGCGGCGGAGATCACCACGATTTCGGCAGGCGTTTGGCCCAAATCAACCGGCTCTTGGCCGTTGTCTATGTTTCCGGGGGTCGCGGCGAGTAGGTGCATGTCAGCGCCTTATGGCTGGCGGAGGATGCCTCCGGCGGGAATATTTAGGCCAAGATGAAACCTAGAGCGGCTTCTCCATGAACAGGCTGGTCTCGTTGGCCTCATAGTCGCCAAAAGGCCCGCAGGGTGTAAAGCCGTGCTTGGAGTACAGCCGGTGTGCGGCGTCGAGGCCCTTGCCGGTTTCGAGCTTGAGTGCGGTTAAGCCCAGTGCGCGGGTGTGTTTGACGATGTGATCGAGGATTGCGGATGCCGCGCCTTTGCCACGGGCGGCCTTGGCGGTGAACATCGATTTCAGCTCCCCATAGGTGCCCATGTGCTTGATCGCACCGCAGCCCAAGAGCGTTTCACCGTAACGGGCCACGAAGAAATGCACCTCCGGCGCGCAGAGAGCATCGATGGAGAGGTAGTTGTTTTCTTCGGGCGGAAACAGGCTTTCCATCAGCGCGTGGCTGGCTTGCAAAAGCGCGGTGACCTGCGGGTCACGGGGATCTCCGCGCTCTATGATCATGCTTGCAACGCGGCCTCTATGGTCGCGTGGTCCAGACCAGCTTGGCCGATAACCACCAGCCGCGTTTCGCGGGCGACGCTGCCGAAGGGACGGTCGAAATAGGTGTCTACCCGCGGGCCGACGGCCTGAAGCGTCAGGCGCATAGGTTTGCCCTCGACGGCGGCGAAGCCTTTCAGGCGCAATATGTCATGGGTGCGGATCACGTTGGCCACTTGTTCGGCGAACGCTTTCGGGTCTGTGATTTCGCCACGGGTGACGACGAAAGATTGGAATTCATCGTGGCTGTGTTCGTGATGATGGTCGTCGTGGTGGTCATCGTCGTCGTGATCATGGTGGTGGTGATGCACCTCGTGGCGGGCGTCCAAGTCACCTTCAGCCCCGATGCCTTGGCCGAGCAACACATCGACAGGCAGCTTGCCCATGGATGTGCGCACGACCTGGACGCCATCGCGGCTGTCTGCCTTCAAGGTCGCGACCAGCGCGTCGGTTTCGGTGTCGCCCAACAGGTCGGACTTGTTGACCACGATCATGTCGGCGCAGGCGATTTGGTCCTCGAACAGCTCCGACAGCGGCGTTTCGTGATCAAGGTTTTCGTCCAGCTTGCGCTGTGCGTCCACGGCGGCGACATTATGGGCAAAGCGACCTTCGGAGACGGCTTTGCCGTCCACCACGGTCACCACGCCATCGACGGTGACCTTGGTCGAGATTTCCGGCCAATTGAAAGCGCGGATCAGGGGTTGCGGCAGGGCCAGACCGGAGGTTTCGATCACGATGTGATCGGGGCGGTTCTCGCGGGCCAGTAGCTTTTCCATCGTCGGGATGAAGTCGTCGGCCACGGTGCAGCAGATGCAGCCGTTGGACAGCTCCATGATGTCATCCTCGGTGCAGGTTTCGTCGCCGCAGCCTTTGAGGATGTCGCCGTCCACGCCCAGATCGCCAAACTCGTTGATGATCAGGGCAATGCGTTTGCCGTTGGCGTTCTCCAGCATGTGCCGGATGAGGGTGGTTTTGCCGGCCCCAAGGAAGCCGGTGACGACGGTGGCGGGGATCTTTGCTTGCATGTCAGGCGTCCTTGAATTTGACCCAGAGGGTAGCGGTGAACAGGCCCAACAAGGCCCAAGCGACCGCCGAAGTCCCCAAAGAGGCCGTGGCAAAATGCGCGGACAGCTCGGGAGCTGCCACGCCGAAATAGGTATCCAGATGCGGCGCGCCGACGATGTGTGGCAGGGCGATGAGGGCTGCCCCGCCAATACCAGCCAGAGTTGGGCCAAAGGCGATCAGGCCAAGCCCGACTGCGGTGGCAAGCACAGTACAAATCCACCAGATTTGGCGCAGTTCTACATCTGCCGCAACGGTCCCCGGAAGCTCGGGTGGGAGGCCCATGGCAGGGGCAAGCTGCACGGCGATGAAGGCTGCGATGCCCCAGATCAGACCTTTGCGAGCGGTCACCTCATGGCCGCCGCGTTCCGTCAGGGCGAAGCCGATCGCAAGGAACAGGGCAAAGGCTGTGAAGGTCACCATGTTGAAGCCGATGGTCATCAGGTCACGCATGGGGTCGGTAAACAACGCAGGATGCCCCGCGTCGCTTTGGGTGGAGCCGTCGACCGCGAAGTGCACACGAGCGCCGGATTCATAAAGCTCACCCTCTAGCAGCAAGGGTGTCACCAACCAGAATTGTAGAACGGCGGCAATCACGCCGACGGCTACGCCAGCGAACACAGCGCTGGTCAACAAATTTTTAAACATGTTTTTGGTAGGTGATTAGTGGCAGGGGAACGCCATCGCGTGACGCTGGTCATGCGCGGTGTCATGCATCACGGAGGCTTGTGCGAAACCGGCTGCGAACAGCAGGGCCAGACCCAGAGCAGCGGCACCAAGGATGCTGACAAGGCTCATGTCGGCGGTCTGGATGGTGGTTGCGTTCAGCGTGGCTGCTTTAACTTCGTTGTTCATTCTCTAATCTCCTTGCCCCGTCACACCCGACGGGAGGGGTTTCATTGCGCATGGCTGGTCTCCTGGCTCGCGGGTCGATGCATCCTGCCGCCTTCCCAGATTGCTCCAGTGGCTAAGTTGGCAGGGTGCTCACCGCATACAGTCGCGGGGGCGGCTCCGGAGTTGCGTCCCTAATTGGGTCACGCCTACCGAATTCCCATTTTTCCCCACTGTGCTTTGCACGTCGCGGGGAACCATGCGTGGGCACAATGCGTCAGGGGCGCTGTGCGGGTCAAGGTCGATTCCGACAGCCCACATGCATTTCGCGGCACACTGGCTTAAGCGGAAATTCGCAACATCTTGGGGATAACCCTGAGTAGCCGGCCATATGCAGTGGTTTTACGTTGACTCATGAGGGTTAGGTTCAAACAATGACCCACTACACACCGATTCCCCCGCGAGGCCCGCATTGCGCTTCTCTAAACTCAGACTGAACGGCTTCAAAAGCTTCGTGGACCCCACGGAGCTGGTGATTGCTGACGGGCTGACGGGCGTTGTGGGGCCAAATGGCTGCGGAAAGTCCAACCTGCTGGAAGCGCTGCGCTGGGTGATGGGCGAGAATCGCGCCAAGTCGATGCGCGGCTCTGGCATGGAAGATGTGATCTTCGCAGGGGCGTCGTCGCGTCCGGCGCGGAACTTCGCGGAAGTGTCCCTGCATATTGATAACTCGGAGCGTCTGGCGCCTGCGGGGTTTAACGACCTCGATACGCTGGAAATTATCCGCCGGATCACCCGCGACGCAGGGTCCGCCTACAAGACCAACGGCAAAGACGTGCGGGCGCGGGATGTGCAGATGCTGTTCGCCGATGCGTCCACCGGTGCGCATTCGCCTGCATTGGTGCGTCAGGGGCAGATATCGGAACTGATCAACGCACGGCCCAAGGCCCGCCGCCGTATCCTTGAGGAAGCGGCAGGCATCTCGGGGCTGTATCAACGTCGCCACGAGGCGGAGTTGAAGTTGAACGGGGCGGAGACCAACCTGTCCCGTGTCGATGACGTGATCGAACAGCTCGCCGCGCAACTGGCACAACTTGCCCGCCAAGCGCGCCAAGCCGCGCGGTATCGGGAGATCGGTGAAGAGTTGCGCAAATCGGAAGGCACGCTGCTCTACCGTCGTTGGAAAGAGGCCGAAGACGCGAACCTGACCGCCAGCCAAATCCTGACGGAACGCACGAAACAGGCCGCTCTGTCCGAAGCGCAGGTGCGTGAGGTTGCCAAGTCGCGCCAAGCGATGGAAGACACCTTGCCGCCATTGCGCGAGGAAGAGGCAATCGCCGCCGCCGTGCTACAACGCTTGCAAGTCCAGCGCGACACGCTGACGGATCAGGAACGTCAGGCGCAACAGACCATCGAGACGCTGACCGCGCGGATTGACCAATTGGCCCGCGATATCGAACGCGAAACCGCGCTGAACCGCGATGCGGGCGAGACGATTGAACGGCTGGAATGGGAAGCCCGCGAGATCGCCAAAGCGTCTGAGGGGCATGTCGCCAAGCTGGACGCCGCCGCGACGGAGGCCCGCGAAGCCGCGACCGTGTTGCAGGATCGCGAAACGCAACTGGCCGAGCATACCGAAGACGTCGCCCGCCTTGCCGCGCGCCACCAATCCGCTCACCGCTTACGCGAAGACGCCGCCAAGACATTGCAGCGCTACGAGGACGAGGCGAACAAAGCCCGCGCCTCGGTTGATCACGCGCAGGCCGCTGCGACCAACGCGGATACCTCGCTGATCGCGGCGCAAACGGCGTTGTCCCAAGCCTCGGTTCAGGCTGAAAAATCCGACACCGATTTGACCGCCGCCGAAGCGGCGCGTTCCGAAGCGCAGAACCGCGAAAGCGACGCCCGCTCGCAACGCTCTGAGGCTGAGGGCGAAGCAAACGCCCTGCGTGCGGAGGCCACCGCGCTGTCGCGTTTGGTGGACCGCGATACCTCGGAGCAAGGTCAGCTGCTGGACGTGGTTCAGGTGAAATCCGGCTACGAGAAAGCGCTCGGCGCGGCCTTGGCCGACGACCTGCGGGCGCCGCAAATTGACGACGATGAAGTCACCGGCTGGGCGCGCCTTGCGGCCTATCCGCAGCCACAACGCCTGCCAGAGGGCGTCAACCCACTGACCACCTATGTGACGATCCCGGACGTGCTGGCCCGCCGGATGTCGCAGGTGGGATTGGTCGACGCGAATGACGGCAACCGCCTGCAAGAATCCCTGTTGCCGGGGCAGCGTTTGGTCTCGGTGGAGGGTGACGTCTGGCGCTGGGACGGGTTCCGCACGGGGGCCGATGACGCGCCATCCGCGGCTGCGATGCGTCTGCAACAGCTCAACCGTTTGGAAGAGCTGAAGCAAGCGCTGGAGGGCGCGACGGCACGTGCCGATGGTGCACGTCAGGCGCATGAGATGCTCACCAAAGAGTTGGCGGAGGCGGCGCAAGCGGATCGGGACGCGCGTGAGGCCCGCAAAAATGCTGATCGTGCGATGGCTGATGCGTCACGCGCCGTATCCCGTGCCGAAGGTGAAAAGTCGATTGCGGCTGGTCGCGTCGAAAGCCTTGAACTGGCCGTGACCCGCTACGAAGAAGAGGCGATGGCCGCCCGCGAACGTCTGCGAGAAGCCGATAAAGGCGTGGCTGATCTGGGCGATCTGGACGCGGCGCGTGCCGAAGTCGAAGACGTCAAAATGACCGTCGAGGCGTCGCGCATGACCATGCTGGCGAAGCGGTCCTCGCATGACGAATTGCGCCGCGAGGGCGAGGCGCGGACCAAGCGCAGCCAAGAAATCACCACCGAAGTCAGCGGCTGGAAGCATCGTCTGGAAACCGCTGGCAAACGGATCGGCGAGTTGGAGGAGCGCAAGGTAACCTCCGAGGCCGAGTTGAAAGAAGCCTCTGCCGCGCCGTCTGAGCTGGCCGCCAAACGTGATGAGCTGACTTCTGCGATTGACGAGGCTGAGACGCGCCGGAGAACCGCCGCTGACAACTTGGCCGAGGCCGAAACGGCCCTGCGTGAAGGTGTGCAAACAGAACGCGATGCCGAACGCGAAGCCTCCGAGTCCCGCGAAGCCCGCGCCCGCGCGGATGCCCGTGCCGAGGCCGCCAAAGAAACGGTGACCTACGCGGTGGAGCGTATTCGTGAGGACATGGAAACCACGCCGCAGGCGTTGCTCGAAACCTTGGACACTAACCCGGATGACATGCCCCCGGCGGAGCGGGTCGAGGCCGACGTGAACCGTCTGAAACGCCAACGGGATGCGTTGGGTGCCGTGAACCTGCGTGCGGAAGAAGACGCCAAAGAGGTCTCGGAAGAGCACGACAACCTGCTCGGTGAAAAGACCGATCTGGAAGCGGCAATTTCTGCCCTGCGCACCGGTATCGCCTCGCTCAACAAAGAGGGTCGTGAGCGTCTGCTGACAGCGTTTGAAGAAGTGAACTCAAGTTTCTCGACCTTGTTCAAGCACCTGTTTGGCGGTGGCGAGGCGAAGCTGGTCATGGTCGAAAGTGACGACCCGCTGGAGGCCGGTCTGGAGATCATGTGCCAACCACCCGGCAAGAAGCTGTCGACCCTGTCGCTGCTGTCCGGGGGCGAGCAAACTCTGACGGCTCTGGCGCTTATCTTCGCAGTGTTCCTTGCGAATCCAGCACCGATTTGTGTGCTTGACGAGGTCGACGCGCCGCTGGACGACGCCAACGTGACGCGGTTCTGCGACCTGTTGGACGAAATGGCCCGCCGTACCGACACGCGCTTCCTGATCATCACCCACCATGCGGTGACGATGGCGCGGATGGATCGGTTGTTCGGGGTAACCATGGCGGAGCTGGGTGTGTCTCAACTGGTGTCGGTTGATCTGAAAAAAGCAGAGCAGCTGGTCGCCTGAGACGAAAAAGGCGCGCAGCCATGCTGCGCGCCCCATGCTAGAGTGTGGTTAAGTTATCCTTCGTTCTTCCATTCCGGCAAGGCTTCCAAAGCCTCTTTGGATTGGCTCACATAGACGCGTAGATCATCGCCATCGGTCTGGCGAAGAATGTCCAGTTCCTGCATCTTCAGTGCAACTGGTTTTTCGCCTAGCCCAATGAACCCGCCTACGTCGATCACAGCTTCCGTGATCTCACCAGCGTCGCTCAAAATGAGCTTAGATACTTCGCCGATATGTTCATCGTTCTGATCATATACGGCTGCACCGGTGACCATTTCTGTGGTCAGTTTGGATGTGTCATAGGTTTCATACCCTTCACGCTCCATACCAATTCGAGGGCCAGCGGTATCGGTTTCCATGTCCATCTTGGCGTCTGTCCAGCCGCCGATGGTATCGCTGTCAAACGCAGGGGCGCCTTCCAGCGCAGCGCGGTTAGACGTGAACACGACGAAGTAGTCGCCAGCATCATTACCGTCGGCGACGAGCTTCAGCTCGTCCATATTCACAGCGACGGTTTTCTCGCCAATGCCAAGGAAGCCGCCAATATCTAGTAAGATTGCGCGGGTTTCGCCGTCGCGGGACATGATGACATCGTTGATCTCACCAATGTCATCCCATTCGGTCGAGACGTCATTCGCGACAGTGTCGACATCGGCTTCGGCTGTATAAATACGTTTGCCGATCAGGTCTGAAACGCGAAGCTCGGCGGCACTCATGGTGCTTTCGTGGGCGCTATCAAGGAACACCGTGTTGCCAGAGTGGGCATCGGAAAGCGCAGGCAGAGCAAGGCCAGTAGCGAGGGCGGTTGTAATGAGAAATTTTTTCATCAGTCTGTTCTCCTTTGTCAGTTTCGACGCTTGAAGCGTGTCTGATAGAAGAACGTGAATGGGCGCTGCTTGTTCCCGACAAATGCGCAAATTATTTGCGGAACTTTAATGCAGGTTAGGCGTTTGGAAGGCTTCATCAGGGGTATCTGAAAGTGAGTCAGACGCCCCTGATATCATTGAAATTAAACTTTGAAGTCTTCCAATGATTTTCCGGAATTCAAGGCATCCTTCAACCAAAGCGGGCGCGCGCCGCGGCCAGCCCAGGTTTTGCTCGCATCGTCAGGATGACGATAGGCGGCTTTCGCGGGTTTTTTCGCAGTGGTTTTCTTAGCGGGTGCACCACCAGTTAACTCGTCCAGCGAAAAACCCAGCTCTTTTGCTTTTGCCTTGACCAGCGCCAGGGCCTTGCCCTTTTGCTTTTTACCATGACGCTCGATAGCCTTTTCGACACGGGCATTCAGGGCTTTTAGTTCTGTCAGAGACAGTGATTTCAGATCTATTTTTGCCATTTTTTCTATTTAGTTCCCCAGCTTTTTTCGAATAGCAAAGGCATTAACGCAGAATTAACATAAAACCAAGCGCTTCGTGATTTACAGCTTTCGGAGAAGTTCAATGGTCGGCCAAGCGTCTGCCGGAAGGCCAAGACGCCTTTGCTCTGCCTGCACCGCTGCGCGCGTGCCGGACCCCAATATTCCATCGATTTTTCCAACATCATATCCACGGGATGCCAATTTCTTTTGCAGTGATTTCATATTGGCGTCGGACAGGCTGGGATCAGGGTTGCCGGGATTATAGACAGGCGCGCCAGAAAGGCGGGTCGCGAAGTAAGCGGCAGTCGTCACGTAGACAAAGCTTTGGTTCCACTCGAAATAAACGCGAAAATTCGGGTAGGCGATAAACGCGGGACCTTTGCGACCCATGGGCAAAAGAATGGAGCCGGTGCCGCCTTGGAATTTCCCCGATCTGGGTTTCACACCCATCATGGCCCATTCATCTACGCTTAGCGTGCTGTTCAATCCGGTTTTTGACCAATCCATTCGGGCGGGAACTTGCACCTCTTGCAGCCATGCTTGGCCCTGCTGCCATCCCAGAGAACGCAGCATTTTTGCGCCGGATAATAATGCGTCTGGTGCCGAAGTTTTCAGGCTGACTTTTCCATCACCATCCGCATCGACGCCGTTTTCGATAATATCTTCCGGCAGCATCTGGACCATCCCGATCTCGCCGGCCCAAGCGCCTTTGGTGGTTTTTGGGTCGAAATTGCCGCGTTCAAACAATTCCAGAGCTGCGAAAACCTGCGGGCGGAACAATTCTGGGCGGCGGCAGTCGTGGCTTAGGGTCATCAGCGCGTTGAACGTGTTGAAGTTGCCCTGCACCGCACCGTAGTCGGTCTCTAGCGCCCAGAATGCCAAAAGAACGCCGGCAGGAACGCCGTATTCGCGTTCGGCTCGTTTGAAAACGGAGGCGTATTTTTTTGCATTTGCGCGGCCTTTGTTAATTCGAGACTGAGAAATGACGCGTCGTGAAAAGTCGATAAAATCGCGTTTAAACACACCTTGCGCGCGGTCAGCTTTCAGAACTTTCGGGTCCTGGCGTGCAAAGGAAAAGAAACGGTCGACGCTGGATTTCGAATGCCCCTTGGCGATGGCTTCGTTTTTCATTTCGCTAACGAAGGAATTCCAACTTCCGCCACACGCGGCAAAGGCAGCGGGTGCGATCAGGGATAGGGCAAGGGCAAGAAACAGGTGACGCATTGAAAGCTCCGAAAATGATATCGGCGCAGCCTATGCAATCACCCACCAGAGGGCAACGAACACAAGCGTGAGGCCCCATGTCCGCCAAAGCACAGATACCGACGCATCTATGTCATCGGGTCCAAGATCACGTCGGCCTTCGGGATTTACATAAGGCTCGTCGCGCAGGGTTCCGTCGTAACTGCGTGGGCCGGAAAGGGAGATGCCCAGCACCGACGCCATCGCGGCCTCCGGCCAACCCGCATTAGGGGAGCGGTGCAGCCCTGCATCACGCAGCACAGCTTTCATGTTTTCGGGGCGGAAATGGGCCAGCGTGATCAGGACCGCCGTCAGGCGCGCGGCAGGCCAGTTCACCAGATCATCCAGACGCGCGGCGGCCCAGCCGAATTCCTCGTACCGGTCGTTGCGATAGCCGACCATGCTGTCAGCTGTGTTAATGATTTTATAGGCCAGCAGGCCGGGGAGGCCGAGTAGCGCAAACCAAAAGACCGGCGCGATCACCCCGTCGCTCAGGTTCTCCGCGGCGCTTTCAATCGCGCCCCTCGCCACGCCCGAGCGATCCAATGCGTTTACATCCCGCCCGACGATGCGGGCAACCATCATGCGCCCGTCGCCAAGGCTCAGGCGCAAGGCGCGCGCGACGTCGGAGACATGGTCGGCCAGTGACCGCTGCGCGAGCAGAACGGCGCCAATGATGATTTCAACGAGTGGCCCGAATGTGGACAAGACCGAGCCCGCAATCAGCGCGCTGGCGACCAGAACGATCACCAAAAGGATGCCCTTCGCGCGACGGTCCTTGCCGGTATTCAGCCGGGTCTCCAGCCATGAAATCCCCTGACCCATCAGCACGGCAGGGTGCGGCACGCGGTCCCAAAGCCATTTCGGCTCGCCCAAAAGCGCGTCGAGAAGCATCGCAAATACGACAGTCACAATGCGCCCTCCAGTTGGTCCCAGTGATCCGGCGCGGGCAGTCCTAGCCGCAGCCAGCGGTCGGAGTACGGGAAGATGCGCGACCAGACGTGACCTTGCGCAAGCTTGTCCTGCCACGCCGCCGCATCGCCCACATCATAGAGGCGGAACAGCGTGGTGCCGCCTTCCAGCTTGGCGCCGGTCTTGGCCATCAGCGTATCCAGCCGCGCCGAATCTTTACTAAGACGCGCCCGCGTGGCGTCTACCCAAGCCGGATCCTCCAGCGCCCGTGCGCCGATGTCCAAGGCAGGCCCCGAGACGGCCCAAGGCCCCAGCAGATCGCCCAAGCGTTCGATGGTCGCGGGCTGCGCAATCGCAAAGCCAAGGCGCAACCCTGCCAGCCCCCAGAATTTGCCGAAGCTTTTCAGCACAACCCTGTCGCTGCGCCAACTGTCGGCGACATGGCTCACCTCTGGCATGATGTCGCAAAAGCTTTCGTCGATGATGGTGTTGCCGGTGATGTCCTCGGCACCCCAAACCCGTCCATCGGGATTGTTGGGATGCACCAAGACCGTCACGTCTGACGCGTCGCGATCCTGAACCCTCCAAGAGGCGGCGCGAAAGGCGGCGGCGTGCTCGTTATAGGTTGGCGTCGGGATGGTGGCGGTCGCGCCCTGAAACAGATGCGGTGCGCGTGCGATCAGGGCCGAGGCCCCTGCGGCCGCGATAATTTCCGCCTCGTCCGGCACGCCCCAAAACCTGCGTGCGGCCAGAATGATCCGGTCTTGCGCAGCGCGGTCGGGCAGGGCGGTCCAAGCGTCGGGTTGAATGGTGCCTATCGGGTAGGGAACGGGGTTGATGCCCGTCGACAGATCCAGCCATTGCGCCCGTGATCCACCATAATGTGCAACGGCGGCGTCTAGCCCGCCACCGTGGTCGCGGTGGGCGTTACTCATCGGTCGGCAAAGGTGGGTGGCGGGTTACGAAATGGCCTTTAATGGCCTGAGGCCACTGCTTGTAAGGCACCTGTCCGCTCTCGCTTATCGCATGCAGGGCGGCATATCCCACGACGGCTTCAGCCGCTTCTTGCGACGGCTCGAACTCACCGACGGTGTAGTTCAACTTGCCCGATCCCTGGATCGCGACATTACACCCGCGGGTGCAGCCCATCAGGCAGGAATGGCGACGGGTGCGGACGCCTGCGGTCCTCGTGGCGGCGGCTTCGATTAGGTCCGCGAATGTTTCGCCATCGGTCACGCCGGGCGCGCGAGCTTCCCAATCGTCACGTTTGCAGGTGTCGCAGATGGTGATCCAAGTTGTCATCGCGGGTCTCGTATTGCAGGTCGGTTCAGGCGACCATGAAGCGGAAAATTGCCAAAGACGCAAGAAGCTCACGGCTTTATGTTCCGACGGACCGGTTATTAATCATTCGTTAGGGAATTACAGGACAGTATGGGCCGTCACCCAGCACGGTGACCAATAAAAACAATTTTTTGCGGGAAGCGTACCGGCCAATCCTCGCCTACGGTCGGAGTATTATATGGAAGTTCTCATTGTCGAAAATGGGGATGGTCTTGGACAACTCTGGGCTGATCATGTTGGTCGGCTCGGCTGCGAAGTGTCCTTGGTCCACACCCAAACGGAAGCAGAGGCGCTTTTGCGAAAGCAGTCGTTCGATGTTCTCGTCATAAATCTCAACCTTCACCCGCGTGCGGGTGATGCGTCAGCCATCGCGGATTATGCAAATTTCCGGCGGCCGGAAGCCAAGGTGGTCTTTGTGACCAGCAACAGCTTCTTTTCCGACGGGTCAATTTTCCGCTACATGCCAAATGCGTGTGCGATGGTCCCGACCAGCACGTTGCCGTCTGATCTGGCGGCGCTGGTGGAATATCATGGCCGCTAGGCCCTAGCCCCGACCGTGTGGTGCCTGCCAATCCAGAACCGGATTGATGGGAATGATGCGGTTGGGGTTAATCGTGTCGTGGCTGTAGTGGTAATGGCGCACGATGTGATTGAAGTTCACCGTCTCGGCCACCCCTTCCCATTGATACAATTCGCGCGTGTAGGCCCACAGGTTGGGATAATCGATCAGCCGCTTGCGGTTGCATTTGAAATGCAGGTGATACACCAGATCGAACCGCGCCAGCGTGGTGAACAGCCGCCAATCCGCTTCGGTGATTACATCGCCCATCAGATAGCGGTTTCCCCTCAGCCGGTTCTCCAGCCAGCCAAGACTGTCAAAGAGCGGGCCGACAGCCTCGTCATAGGCACTTTGGGTGGTCGCAAACCCGGATTTGTAGACCCCGTTATTCACCGTGCTGTAGACGCGATCGTTAACCTCTTCGATGCCGTCGCGCAGCGCGTCGGGCCAGAAGTCCAGCGTATTGCCGGTAATCCCGTCGAAGGCCGAATTGAACATCCGAATAATCTCGGAGGATTCGTTGCTGACAATCGTCTCGCGCTGTTTGTCCCACAAGATCGGCACAGTGACGCGGCCAGACACCTGCGGGTCCGCTTTTAGGTAGATATCGCGGGCAAAGGGTAGCCCGTAGAGCCTGTCACCCGTCGCACCATGGCTGTCACTCTCAAAGGTCCAGCCGTCACGCATCATGTCAGGATGAACGACCGACACGTCGATCAGCTCTTCCAGCCCTTTGAGCTTGCGAAAGATCAGCGTGCGGTGCGCCCAAGGGCACGCATGGGACACATAAAGATGGTAGCGACCGGCCTCCGCCTCGAAACCGTCCCCGCCGGATGGGCCTGCACCGCCGTCCGCGGTGATCCAGTTGCGAAAGCTGGCTGTCGAGCGCTTGAACGCCCCGCCCGTCGATTTCGTGTCATACCAAGTGTCGTGCCAAACGCCGTCTACGAGCTGTCCCAAAAAAATTCCCTCCGCTTTCGACCCGCACGCTAGCCCGCGCCGCCGCACCCGTCACCTCGCGTGAATGCACAGAAACTGCGCGTTACGCCGGTTTTGGAACGTCGCCCGCCGCTCTGCCCCATTGCGGCGGGCGGTCTTGCCCCATATACCTTCGACTCGAAAGACGAGGGCGTGAAGCCCAGAGAGGTTGGCGGCCTTCGGATCGACCCAGATAGGGGGTCCAACGGTTGCATCGTCACGATGCGGGTGCGTGCCCCGATCTCTCCCCTATGGAAGTTTGGATGAAAGGCGCCGCAATGACCCGACTGATTTTCACCTCAATTCTAATGCTGTCGGGGTCCGCCGCCTCAGCCCATGTGGGCCATGTGGGCGAGTTTGCCGGTCACGATCACTGGGTCGCCGGTGCCGCTTTGGGGGCCGCCTTGGCGGTGTCCATCTGGGGGGCCTTGAAGGGCAAGAAAGACGCCGACGAAGCAGAGGCGGACACGTCCGACGACGCAGAAGAGGAAGCAGCATGAGCAAGATTGGCGTCATGATCTGCGGCCACGGCTCGCGCTCTCAGGCAGCGGTGGACCAGTTTTCCGTCCTCGCAGAAAAGCTGCCATCCTACCTGCCGCCGGACTGGCCGGTGGAATACGGCTATCTAGAATTCGCCAACCCCGTGATCCGCGACGGGCTTGACAAGCTGCGCGAACAAGGCTGCGACAAAATTCTGGCCGTGCCGGGCATGCTGTTCGCCGCGATGCACTCCAAGAACGACATTCCCACCGTGCTGAATACCTATGCCGCCAAGCATGACATCGAAGTCAGCTATGGTCGCGAATTGGGCGTTGACCCCAAAATGATCGCCGCCGCCGGCGCACGCATTCAAGAGGCCGTCGATGCTGCCAACGCGGTAAAGCATGTGCCGAACGAGGAAACCTGCCTCGTCGTCATCGGGCGTGGAGCCTCCGATCCTGACGCCAATGGCAACGTCGCCAAAATCGCCCGTATGCTGCATGAAGGCATGGGCTTCGGCTGGGTCGAGGTCGGCTATTCCGGCGTCACTTTCCCGTTGGTCGAGCCCTGCCTGACCCACGCCGCCAAGCTCGGCTACAAGCGCATCGTGGTGTTCCCTTACTTCCTGTTCACCGGCATCCTGATTGACCGCATCTACGGCTTCACCGATCAAGTCGCGGCACAGCATCCCGACATCGCGTTCGTCAAGGCGGGCTACCTGAACGACCATGCCTCCGTGCTGGCCACTTTTGCAGAACGTATCACCGAACAGATGGGCGCCAACCCGCCGCCAAATTGCGGAATATGCGCCTATCGCACCCAAATTCTCGCAGGTGAGGACGGTGCGTCCGTGACCATCCCCGCCGAGGCACGTCAAGGCCACCCGGCCTTCTCCGACACCCCGCCGCCGACCTGCGTTTTGTGCAAGTACCGCGTGCAGGTGCTGGGCTTCGAAGGCGAAGTCGGCGCAGTGCAGGAATCGCACCATCACCATGTCGAAGGCCAGGGCGCTAACGCCCCCGGCTCTAACGTCGCAGATTGCGCGCTGTGCGATACCTTCTGCACCGGCATGTGCCGCCTTCAGGATGCAGGTCACCACCACCATCATCATCATGACGACCATGCGCATGGCCACGATCACCATCATCATGATCACGACCACCACCATCACGCACCCTACCCCCATGCCAAACACCCGCACGGGCCGGAAAGTGCGCGCAAGGCCAAGGTCTAACTGTTTCATCTTGGCGAAAATATTCCCGCCGGAGGCTCCACCCTTCGCAACCAAAGGCTGCCCGTGAGACCCTACGAAAAAGACCCTTCGGCAATCTACGCCCAAAGCTTCGCCACGGTCCGCGCCGAGGCCAATCTCGACCGTTTCCCGAACGGCCTCGACCGCCTTGCCACACGGGTGATCCACGCCTGTGGCATGGTCGAAATCGCGGATCGTCTGGCATTCTCGGAAGACGCCTACACCGTTGGTCACCATGCGCTCGCCGCAGGCAAGCCCATCCTGTGTGATTGCGAAATGGTCGGCGCAGGCATCATCCGCCGCTACCTGCCCGCGGAAAACGAGGTCATCGTGACCCTGAACGACCCCTCCACCCCCGACCGCGCTACCGCGATGCGCAACACAAGGTCGGCCGCGGCGGTCGAGTTGTGGGAGCCGCATATCGCAGGCGCGGTCGTCGCCATCGGGAACGCGCCGACCGCCTTGTTTCACCTCTTGGATCTCATTGACCAAGGCTTCCCCAAGCCCGCCGTGATCCTCGGTTTCCCCGTGGGCTTCGTCGGCGCAGCGGAGTCCAAGGCAGAGCTTGCCGCCAACCCACGCGGCTGCGAATTCGTCGCCCTCAGGGGCCGCAAAGGCGGCTCCGCCCTTGCGGCCGCAGCCGTAAACGCCTTGGCCGCTGGCCTGCCGGAGGACCGCTCATGAGTAACAAATGGCTTCATATCGTCGGCATAGGCGAAGACGGCATGGACGGCCTCACCCCCGTCACCCGCACCGTTGTCGAAGCCGCCGAGGTGATCATCGGCGGCGACCGTCACCACCAGCTGTCCGACAACATCACCGCCATCCGCGTGGCGTGGCCTTCACCCTTCGACGCGCTGATCGAAACGCTACAAAGCTACAAGGGCAAGCGCGTCGTGGTCCTCGCTACCGGCGACCCGCTGTGGTTTTCCATTGGCGCACGCATCGGGCGGTCTATCGACCCGTCTGAAATTGTCTACCACCCGCAATTGTCGGCTTTCCAGCTCACCGCCGCCCGCATGGGCTGGAGCCTCGCCGATGTCGAGACCCTCACCGTGCATGGCCGCCCCGTGCAGCAGATGGTGGCGTTTATCCAGCCCGATCAGCGGTTGATCATCCTGACCACTGGTGCGGAGACCCCTGCGCAAATCGCCAAGTTTCTGACAGAGCGCGGTTTCGGCAAATCGCAGATGACAGTGCTCGCCTCCATGGGGGGCGAAAAGGAACAGCGTTTCGACGGCACCGCCGCCGACTGGTTCCATGAAGTTCCCGCTTTCAACACTCTCGCCGTGCACTGCGTCGCCGCCCCTGACGCGGCGCTTCTGCCGCGTGTGCCGGGCCTTGATGACAGCTTGTTCCAGTCGGACGGCACCATGACCAAGCAAGAGGTCCGCGCCGCCACCGTCGCCAAGCTGATGCCCATGCGCGGGGCGCTGCTCTGGGATATCGGCACAGGCTCCGGCTCCGTCGCCATCGAATGGATGCGCGCTGCCCGCTACGCCCGCGCGCTGGGGATTGAGCCGCGTGCCGACCGCCGCGCCATGGCCGCCGAAAACGCGCTGGCCCTCGGTGCACCCAAGCTGGAACTCATCGACGGAGAGGTGCCCGCCGCGTTGAACGGCCTCGACGCCCCTGACGCGATTTTCATCGGCGGTGGCCTCAGCCACGAGACCTTCGACATTGCTTGGGACAACCTGCGTCCCTTGGGCCGTTTGGTCGCCAACGCCGTGACGCTGGAAAGCGAGGCGATTCTGATCGACCTGCACAAGAAACACGGCGGCGATCTGGTTAAAATCAGCGTGCAACGCGCCGAACCCGTGGGCCGCCTGACAGGCTGGCGCCCGTCGATGACCGTCACCCAATGGAGCCTCGTAAAACGATGAGCGGCACGCTCTATGGCGTGGGCCTCGGCCCCGGTGATCCCGAGTTGATCACCCTCAAAGCCGCGCGCCTAATCGAAAATGCGACTACCATCGCCTATCCGACGCTGGCAGGCGGCGACAGCTTCGCCCGCTCAATCGCGACGAACCTCATTGCAAAAGGCATCCGAGAAATCCGCATGGACGTGCCGATGAGCACCGAACGCCAGCCCGCCCAGGACGCCTACGACACTGGCGCGGCAGAGATCGCCAAGGTTCTGGAAACCGGCGAGGACGTCGTCTGCCTCTGCGAAGGTGACCCGTTCTTCTACGGCTCCTTCATGTACCTCTTCGCGCGCCTCTCTAGTCGTTTTGACACGCAAATCATCCCCGGTGTCACTTCCGTCACCGCCTGCGCCGCCCGCGCCGCAATGCCCTTGGCTGCCCGCAACGAGCGCCTCACGATCCTGCCGGGCCCCTTGCCCGAAGCCGAATTGCGTCTGCGCATCGACGGGGCGGAAAGCGTCGTCATCATGAAGGTCGGTCGCCATCTGCCCAAAATCCGCGCCGTGATCGACGATCTCGGGCTGACAGACCAAGCCATGTATGTCGAACGCGCCACGCTACCGGAAGAGGTGGTTCTGCCGCTCTCCCAAGCGCCTGAAAAAGCGCCGTATTTCTCAATCATTCTGCTGACCAAAGGGGCCGATCCATGGCTGTAAAACCCGTCATCCTGTGCCTCAACCGCGCGGGCGAGGCCACCGCGCAGCGTATCGCCAAGCTGCTGGACGCCCCCGTGCATGGCCGCGAAACCCGCGTCGACCAAGCGGATGTGTTCTTCGCCAACGCGCTCGACCACACGCGGATGTTGTTCCAAGCGGGCACGCCCGTCATCGGCGTCTGCGCCTCCGGCATTCTGATCCGCGCCGTCGCCCCAGTGCTGGCTGATAAAACCAAAGAGCCGCCTGTGCTGTCCGTCTCGGACGACGGCGCGGTGGTGGTCCCGCTCTTGGGTGGCCACCGTGGCGCAAACCGTCTGGCCGCGCAAATCGCCGAAGCCTTAGACGCCATTGCCGCTGTCACGACCGCTGGCGACGTGGCACTTGGCGTGGCGCTGGACGAGCCACCAGCAGGCTACCGTCTCGCCAACCCCGAAAACGCCAAGGAGGTCATGGCCAAACTGCTCTCCGGCGCAGGTGCAACCATAGAAGGCAACGCCCCATGGCTGGCAGACCTGCCTAAAGGCGACGCCGTCACCATCGCTTGCACCACCGCACCCGCCACGGCAGACCTCGTGTTCCACCCGCAGCAGGCCACCCTTGGCGTAGGCTGCGCCCGCAATTGCGCACCGGAAGAATTGCACGATCTCGTTATGAAAACCCTAACAGAGGCCGACATCGCACCAGCCGCACTTAAGGCGATCTACACGCTGGACCTGAAAGCCGACGAGCCCGCAGTTCACGCCCTGTCCCGCGCCCTCGACATCCCTGTGCGGGTCTTTGATGCCGCGACGCTGGAGGCCGAAACCCCGCGCCTGCAAAACCCGTCCGATGTGGTCTTCGCCGAGGTCGGCACGCATGGCGTGTCTGAGGCGGCAGCACTGGCAGGGGCGGGCGACACAGCCACCCTAATCGCCCCCAAACAGAAAACAAAAAACGCCACCTGCGCCATCGCATTGGCCCCCCAGCCAATCACCGAACTGCATGGCCGCGCGCGCGGCAAACTGTCGATCATCGGCATCGGCCCGGGTCAGCATTCATGGCGCACGCCCGAAGCCTCGCAACTGGTGAACGAGGCCGAAGAACTCGTTGGTTACGGCCTCTATATCGACCTGCTTGGCCCGCTTGCTTACGGAAAACAACGCTCCGACTTCCCGTTGGGGGGCGAGGAAGACCGCTGCCGCTACGCGCTGGAACGCGCGGGCGAGGGGCGCAATGTGGCCCTGATCTGCTCCGGCGACGCGGGCATTTACGCCATGGGTGCACTGGTATTCGAACTGCTCGACCGCAGCCCCTACGACCTCGGCGTCACCGACGCCGCCCGCCGTGTCGAAGTCGTCTCCACCCCCGGCGTCTCCGCCCTGCAAGGCGCTGCCGCCCGCGCGGGCGCACCTTTGGGTCACGACTTTTGCGCCATCTCGCTGTCAGACCTGCTGACCCCGCGTGAGGACATCATCAAACGCCTGCATGCGGCAGCGGAGGGCGACTTCGTCATCGCCTTCTACAACCCGGTCTCCATGCGCCGCCGCACGCTTTTGGCCGAGGCGCGCGACATTCTGTTGCAACACCGCCCCGCCGATACGCCGGTCATGCTGGCGTCGTCGCTGGGCCGCCCCGAAGAACACGTCCGCTACCGCCGTTTGGACGAGCTTGAAGTCGACGAGGTCGACATGCTGACCGTCGTGCTGATCGGCTCCAGCCACTCAAAACTGGCGCAATTGGGTGAAGGCCCGCGCATGTATACCCCGCGCGGCTATGCGCGAAAGATTGACGGCGACCTCGCCAAAACAGGAACTGACCTATGACCGTATACTTCATTGGCGCAGGTCCCGGTGATCCCGAGCTGCTGACCATCAAAGCGCAGAAAACCATCGCCCGCTGCCCTGTCTGCCTCTACGCAGGTTCGCTGGTTCCGGAACAGGTCGTCGCGGGCGCTCCCGACGGCGCAAAGGTCATGGACACCGCGCCCATGACGCTGGACGATACCCATGCGGAAATTGTTGCCGCCCACGCCAAAGGCCAAGACGTGGCCCGCGTCCATTCCGGCGACCCGTCGCTTTATGGTGCCATCGCCGAGCAAATCCGCCGCTTGAAAACCGAGGGCATCCCTTACGAGATCATCCCCGGTGTCCCCGCCTATGCGGCTGCCGCCGCCGCTTTGGGGCAGGAATTGACCGTGCCGGAAATCGCGCAATCCATCGTGCTGACCCGCATGTCGATGAAATCGACCTCCATGCCCGCAAATGAAACGCTGGAAAATTTCGCCCGCACAGGGGCTACTTTGGCGATCCACTTGGGCATCCGCGCCCTGCGCGAGATCGAGCGCCAGTTGATCCCCCATTACGGCGAGGACTGTCCCGTGATCGTCGCCTACCGCGCCTCTTGGCCCGACGAGCTTTACTTGCGTGGCACGCTCAAAGACATCCGCGAGAAGGTCCGGGCCGAGAAAATTACCCGCACCGCGTTGATTCTCGTCGGCCCCGCCTTGGCCGAAGTTAAGGATTTTCGCGACAGCGCTTTATACGATCCTGAGACACCCCATGTGCTGCGCCCTAAGGTGAAGGCTTCATAAAACTGTCTTAAAAACTTGATGTTAACGTCTTCCATGCTCACTATTCCCTTGGGGAAAGTAAAAGGAATCAGTGTTGTGATCGAGTTTTTACCCAAAGAAGTTGCCGATGGGCTTGCCCGTGCGCGATTGAAAGCCGCCTCCAAAAAGATCCGCCTTCGCGTGCAATCGGGGGAAGATATGATCCCCTTGGTGCGCCTGACTGACAGTCATTTCGCGATCGAGCGGGAGCTTGCGCCGCGCTTGCGTGGTCTTGTCGACATCTACGATGGGTCGCGTCATTTGTATCAGGCTCTGGTTGTCGCCACGTCATTCGACGGCGAAGCCGTTGTGTTCGAATTCAAGCGCAATACCGCAACTGCCAAAGGCCCCGCGCTGGACTTCGTGCAGGAAGAGGACGCGCCGGTCGCTCTTTTGCCGAGCCACTAAAGCTCCGCCAGCAACCACGCTTCGAACGCCCGCGCACTTTCGCTGGGCAGTGCATGGCCATGCACCAGCCAGTAGGCGCGGGGCGACGGCAATTCGAACGGATGCACCTGCATCAACTCCCCCCGCTCCATCGCTGCGCGGCTGGTCAGGTGATCGCCCAGCGACACACCCTGTCCAGCCTTCGCGGCCATCTCCATGATCTGCAAATCCTGAAACACCACACCGGCATCGGGTGTGTTAGTGCTACCTGCCGCGCTGATCCAGCGTTGCCAGTCCTGTCGGTTGTCGAGATGCAGCATGGGAAATCGGGTTAAGGCAGTGGCGTCATGCACCATTTGTCCACCGACCATGGACGGGGCGGCGACTGGAAAGAACCCGACATCCATAAGTTTGGTCGACGCTGCGGGCACCTCGTCTGGAAGCAGAAAGCTGATATACAGATCGTTTCGCCGCGCGCCCAAGTCACCATAGCCACGCGGGGTGTTGATCCGCAGCGCAACGCCGGGATGCTTGGCCAGAAAACTGCCGATGCGCGTGGCAAGCCAGCTTGCGGCGAAGCCGGAGGCGACGTTTAGCGTTAACGACCCCGACAAAGCCTGCGTTTCAGACGCGCGCGCGAGGATCTCAAGAGCAGGGCCGATCTCCGCCACATAGTGCCGCGCGCGCTCCGTCAGCCGCACCCCGCGCCCTTCGCGGCGGATCAGCGGGAAGCCAAGCTGTTCCTCCAGCGCCTTCAGCTTATGGCTGATCGCGGATTGCGTCACTGACAAAGCCTCCGCCGTGCCGGTGATGGAGCCGGTACGAGACAGCGTCACCAAGGCGCGTAGGGCAGAGGTCGAGGGGATCGGCATATGAATCCAATTCATGCAATAGGTGAATAATAATCGTATGACATGAGAAAAAATACAGGTCAAACTGCCGTCTTACTTTTAGATGGGGAGCAATCCATGGAAGCCAGCTTTTCACGCCGCAAACTCGTGACGCCGCAGGAACTGCGCGCGTTGAATGAACGCTCCGACCTGAAAGGTGCCATGCAGATGGCCAGCCATGTCGGTGCGATCGCTTTTGTGGTCATCCTCCACGCGCAAGCCATGGGAACATCGTGGGTGTGGATCACCGGCGCGGCGCTCGGCATTTTGTTGAACTTCCTCTACGCCGCGCAGCACGAGCTTAGCCACGCCACCGTGTTCAAAACCCGCAAGGCGAACGAGGTTTTCGGGCGCATCATCGGCTTCATCCAATTGTTCCCCCGCGACTTCGATCAGGTGATGCACTTCGCCCACCACACCTACACCCAAGATTGGGAACGCGACGGCGAACTGGTGCGCGAGCCCTACACGCTCACCAGCTACCTGCTTTGGCTCAGCGGCATCACCTATTGGCGCAACCGCGTTTTCGGCAATATCCGTCGCGCCCGCGGCATCATTCTGGAGCCGTTCATTCGTGCCGAGGAAGAGGCCAAGATCATCCGCGAGGCGCGTATTCACGTCGTCCTCTATGGCCTGATCGCCGTCCTTTCCATCGCCGCAGGTTCGTGGGTTGCCGTCACCTTCTGGCTGCTGCCAATGGTGCTGACCAAGCCCATCCACCAGTTGCAAAATACCATCGAGCATCTGGGCCTCAGCCACGAGGACGACATTCTGGAGAACACCCGATCTACCCGCACCAACGCACTGATCCGCTGGCTGTGCTGGCAGATGCCTTACCACACCGCGCACCATGTTTTCCCCGCCGTGCCGTTCTGGAAGCTGCGGGATCTGAACGAAAAGATCGAAGCGCAAGCGGGCGAGGTTCACCGCATGGGTTGGATCGAGTTCCAGATCGAAGTGATCCGTAAGCTGATGGCAAAAGACGAAAGCCAATACCCGATGGACGAGGTCTGGGTCGTGCCCATGTCCGGCGGCCGCGCTGCGCGGATACCCGCGGAATGAGGCGGCTCCAGACCTACACCTCCCTCTGGGCGATGCAGCCGCATGACCAGTCGGGGGTGAAACTGCCCTACGATCAGGTCTGCGAAATGGTCGCGGGCGCGGGCTTCGACGGCATGGCGATTGATCTGGGCGCGTCCGATGTGGCCGTTGCCCACGCCGTCCGCCCGCATATGGAGCGCAACGATCTGACGCCGCTGATCGTCGCCTTCCCCAAGACGGTGGAAAGCCTCGAAGACACGCTAAAAATGGCCAAGGACTTCGGCGCGCCGTTTGTGGACGTGATCGGGCAGGTGATGCCGATTGCACTTGATGACATGGTGCCGGTGATCGAGACGTGGATGGAAATGTCCGACAAAATCGGCATGCCGATCCAGTTCGAGACGCACCGCAACTGCATCACCAACGACCTCTACACCATGCTGCAACTTCTGGACCGCATCCCCGAGATGCGGGTCTGTGCCGACCTCAGCCACTATGTTGTCGACCGCGAATTCTGGTATCCGCTGTCCGACCACGACCTTGGCTTGATCAGCCGCGTGTTGGAACGCTCCGACAGCTTTCAGGGTCGCGTCGCGTCGCGCCAGCAAGTCCAACTGCCGCTGGACTTCCCGCAGCACCAGAAATGGGTGGAGCTGTTCAAGGGCTGGTGGCGCGAGGGCATGACAAGCTGGCGCGACCGCAACGCAACAGGCGACTGCATCTTCCTGTGCGAGCTTGGCCCGCCCGAATACGCGATGACGGGGCCGGACGGTAAAGAGCTGTCCAACCGCTGGGAAGAATCGCTGATAATCAAAGGCTGGGTCGAAGATATCTGGTCCGACTTGGGTGGCGACGAATAATCTTCGACAAACTGGCGCACAAACGGCGGTTTCTTCTACGTCCACACCACAAGTCAGGATATCACGGACAAATTTCGAAGCAGGCCCTCCTATGCTGCCTGCAAATCAGCACGCATACGGAGACCTGCCATGATCCAGACCCCATACCTCCTGTTCCTCGGCGACGCACCTGACGCCCTGTCCGCAAAAGTCGCTCAAGGCATCAAGGACTGGCGCCCCGAAAACGCCGTCGGCCAGTTTCGCATGGAAGGCTGCGGCACCACCGTGGGTCTGACCGACATGACCTTGCAAGAGGGTCTGGATGCAGGGGCCAAAACGCTGGTGATCGGCGTGGCAAATCGCGGCGGCTATATCTCCGACGCATGGAAAGAGGTGCTCGTTCAGGCGCTGGAAATGGGCTACGATATCGCCTCCGGCCTGCACAACCTGCTGCGTGACGAGAACGAAATCCAGCGTGCGGCGAAGGTCCATGGCGGCACGTTGCACGACGTGCGTATTCCATCTGTGGCCTACCCCATCGCCAATGGTGTGAAGCGTACCGGCAAGCGTTGCCTTGCTGTCGGCACCGATTGCTCGGTCGGCAAAATGTATACCGGCCTGTGCATGGACGCCGAAATGCTCAAGCGCGGGATGAAATCCACCTTCCGCCCAACAGGTCAAACCGGCATCCTGATTACCGGTGGCGGCGTGCCGCTGGACGCGGTGATCGCAGACTTCATGGCGGGCGCTGTGGAATACCTGACGCCCGACAATGACGACGACCACTGGGATCATATCGAGGGCCAAGGCTCGCTCTACCATGTGTCCTATTCCGGCGTGACCATGGCGCTGATCCATGGCGGCCAGCCCGACGCGCTGGTGTTGTGCCACGAGCCGACCCGCAAGCACATGCGCGGTCTGCCTGACTATCAACAACCCTCGCTGGAAACCCTACGCGAAACCGCGTTGACCATGGCGCGGGTGGCCAATCCTGCCTGTCAGGTCACCGGCATTTCCATTAACACGCAGCACATGCCCGAGGACGAAGCCCGCGCCTACATCAAGCAAGTCGAGGACCGGATGGGCTTGCCCACCACCGACCCGTTCCGCTTCGGGGCGGAGCGTCTCGTGGATGCGCTGGAAGCACTGTAAGGGAGGCGGCTATGAGCATCACAGTCACCAAGGACGTGTTCCAACTGGCGGAGGTGTTCACCATCTCGCGCGGCTCCCGCACCGAGGCGCAGGTGCTGACCGTCCGCGTGGAGCGCGACGGCGTGGTCGGGCAGGGGGAATGTGTGCCCTACGCCCGCTACGGCGAGACACTGGATTCCGTGATCGCGGAAATTCTGTCGCTGCCGTCCGAGATCACGCGCACTGCCTTACAAGGTGCGTTGCCCGCAGGGGCGGCGCGCAATGCGGTCGATTGTGCGTTGTGGGATTTGGAGGCCAAGAAAGCTGGCGTCCGCGTTTGGGACTTGCTGGGTTTGCCTGCGCCGAAGCCGGAAATCACCGCCTACACCTTGTCACTGGCCGCGCCGGACGCGATGGAAGCCAGCGCGCGCAAGCACAGTCACCGCCCGCTGCTCAAAATCAAACTCGGCACCCCCGACGACATGCCCCGCCTAGAGGCCGTGCGTCGCGGCGCGCCCGACACGCCGATCATCATCGATGCCAACGAAGGTTGGACGGCGGAGGTCTATTCCGACCTCGCCCCCCATCTGGTGCGCCTTGGGGTGAAGCTGGTGGAGCAACCCTTGCCCGCAGGCAAAGACGACATGCTCGCCGAGATCGATCGCCCGCTGCCTGTCTGCGCCGACGAGGCTTGCCACGACCGCGCGTCGCTGCCGTCCCTCAAGGGAAAATACGATGTCATCAACATCAAGCTCGACAAAACCGGCGGCCTGACAGAAGCGCTCGCCTTGAAGGACGCGGGGCTGGCGCAGGGCTATGGCGTGATGGTCGGCTGCATGGTCGGATCGTCGCTGGCGATGGCTCCGGCGACCATTTTGGCGCAGGGCGTGGCGTTTACCGACCTTGACGGCCCGCTGCTTCTGGCAGAAGACCGCGATGAACCTTTGATTTTTGACAAGGCTGGGGTCCACGCGCCCAAGCCCGAACTATGGGGATAAATACATGAGCCGCATCGTTTACGTGAACGGAGACTACCTGCCGGAAGAAGAGGCCAAGGTCTCCGTCTTTGATCGCGGCTTCCTGTTTGCCGATGCGGTCTATGAGGTGACGTCGATCCTTGACGGCAAGATCATCGCCTTTGACGGTCACGCCAAACGCCTGAAACGCTCGCTGGATGAGTTGCAGATGCAGAACCCGATCTCGACCGAGGATCTGCTGGAGGTGCATCACCAACTGGTCAAGCGCAACGAATTGACCGAAGGCATGATCTATCTGCAAATCTCGCGGGGCAATCCCGGCGACCGTGACTTCGCATTCCCGTCCGAGGACGTGACGCCGACGGTGGTGCTGTTCACCCAGACGGCCAACCTGCTAAACAACCCCAAGGTTGCGACCGGCATGAAGGTGATTTCGGTTGAAGACCAACGCTGGGCGCGCCGCGACATCAAGACGACGCAGCTTCTGTTTCCGTCCATGGCCAAGATGATGGCCAAGGCTGCTGGGGTCGATGATGCGTGGATGGTCGAAGACGGGCACGTCACCGAGGGTAGCTCCAACAACGCTTATATCGTGAAGGATGGCAAGATCATCACCCGCAATCTGGGTCACGAAATCCTGCACGGTATCACCCGCGCTGCCGTGTTGGCCTACGCCGAAGCGGCGCAGATGCAGATCGAAGAACGGCCCTTCACCATTGAAGAGGCCAAGAATGCGGACGAGGCGTTTATCACCTCGGCCTCGACCTTCGTTATGCCGGTGGTGGAAATTGACGGGGTTGCTTTGGGTGACGGAAAGCCGGGCAAGTCAGCCCTGCGCCTGCGCGAAATCTACCTTGAGGAAAGCATGAAGCAGGCGCTTTAGTCTGACTTGTTGAGCGAGTAGTTCTTCTCGCTGCCGTCCCAACTTAGGATCGTCAGCAACTCCTGGCGGAACATATGTGACCGCCCGGAGAAGCGCGACGGGGCGTTGGTTAGCTTCATGTGCAAAGCTGCCGCCTGTGAGGTCGTCAGCGCGTTGTAGTCCACAGGGCCGACGTTCCAAAACGCCAACCGATGCTCGATAGAGCGCAGCAATTGCTCGTTCGGTGCGGCACTCACAGGTGAGGCCAGCGCCAGCAGCGTGGCGATGAGGCCTGCGCGGATCATTGGCGTCCGAACAGCGTCTTCAATAGACTGTCTCCCAAGATAGCTCCGATATTGCCGCGAATTTGCGAGGGTGATTTGTTGCTATGCAGCAGGTGGTTGATATGCACGACCTGCGCGCGGGTCAGCCCATCTACATTCACGTCGGAGTAGCCCCATGTGGGCAGCTCTTGCTTCAGGTGCTCGCGCATGGGCGCTTGGCTGGCGGCTGCGGGCAGGGCCAAAGCGGCCAGAATGGCGATCAGGGTCAGGCGTTTCATCTTGGTCTCCTTTGGGCGATATCCTAGCACATAAGCGCGCAGAGGCCCAATTCACAGTTACGTGGCGTCGTTTAAGTGGCGTCTTTATGCGAAATCTCGAACGCTGCTTTCTGGGCGTCATTGGCTTCCGTCTGATACTTCTCGCGCCATTCCCCATATGGCATCCCGTAATAGTCTTCCCGCGCCTCGTCTTTGCTTATCTCGATGCCGCGCTCGGCGGCGGCTTCCTGATACCAGCGGCTCAGGCAATTCCGGCAAAATCCCGCAAGGTTCATCATGTCGATGTTTTGCACGTCGGTGCGTTTTTGCAGGTGGGCTTGCAAGGTGCGAAAGGCAGCGGCTTCCACTTCCAGTTTGGTTTGGGCGTCCATGATCAAAGCTCCTTCAAGTTTCGGCATCCGCGACGGCGGTTGTAATGATCGGTGCAAGTCGCGCCGCCCATGCCTGTTGTTGTGTCTCAGTAGAGATGAGGTCGTTGCGCAATTCAATCAAGACATGCAGGTGCCCGTGCGTCAAAGCGTGGCGCTCCATCGTGTCGCCGGGCAGGCGGCCAGTATAGGGTTCGTTGTCGCCGACACATAAATCGCTTTCGGCGCGTAACCGTAGCAGCAGCGGTGCAGCCAGCCTTTCGTCATGGGCATAAAGGACACCCACATGCCAAGGGCGCGGTGGGCGGCCTGCTAATTGTGGCGTGAAGCTGTGGATGGACACGATCACTGGCGTCTCTCGTTGGGCAACAAGGGCGGCGGCGGCGTTGTGATAGGGTCGATGATAGGCGTCGAGCCTGCGCTCGCGCTCCAGTTGGCAGGCGGTGCGATTGGCTGGAATGATCGAGCCGTCATAGAGGCGCATCAAAAGCGTCGGGTCGTCCTCGCCACGGTTCGGGTCGATGACCAGCCGGGAGAACCGCGACATCAGCGCTGGCCCGTTGAACGCATCTGCTAAGGCGCGTGTCACGCCCTCTGCACCGATGTCGTAGGCGATGTGGCGGGCCATATCTTCCTGAGGAAGGCCAAGGCGCGCCGGAAGACCTGCGGGTACGGTATTTGTCGCATGGTCACAGAGGCAAATCATGCGCGAGGGGCGGGCTTCGCCCACTATTTCATAGCTTTCAGCACTCACCGGGTATTTTGCCTGTTACAATTTTCCGTAGAATAGCCTTGAATGTGGCAAAGCGCCAGTTGCGGGATGGTGCGGAATACGTCATATGATACCGCTAACATTTATCACCCGAGGGACAATTATGAGCAGACGACTACGCAAAGTGAAAATCGTGGCCACCCTTGGTCCGGCGTCAAATGACTACGATATGATCCGCGCCTTGTTTGAAGCTGGTGCCGATGTGTTCCGCCTGAACATGTCCCATGGCGACCACAGCGAAATTCGCGTGCGTCACCAGATTATCCGGCAGATCGAGAAGGATCTGGGGCGTCCGATTTCCATTTTGGCCGATCTTCAGGGGCCAAAACTGCGTGTTGGTGTTTTTGCGAACGAGGAAGAAGAACTTATGGTCGGGTCGCCGTTCCGCTTGGACCTTGATGCCGCAGAGGGTGATGTGACCCGCGTACAGCTGCCGCATAAAGAGATTTTCGCAGCCCTTGAACCGGGCTCCAGCTTGCTGGTGAATGACGGCAAAATCCGTCTGAAAGTGAAAGACTGCGGCGCGGACTTCGCAAATTGCGAAGTCGTCGTTGGCGGCACTATCTCCAACCGCAAGGGTGTGAACGTGCCGGATGTGGTGCTGCCTCTTGCTGCTTTGTCTGAAAAAGACCGCAAGGATCTGGAATTTGTCTGCCAGCTGGGTGTCGATTGGCTTGCCCTGTCCTTTGTGCAGCGTGCAGAAGATGTGCTTGAAGCCCGTGCGCTGGCCGATGGTCGCGCGGCGATCTTGTCCAAAATCGAGAAACCTGCCGCCGTGACGGCGTTTGACGAAATCCTTGCTGTCTCTGACGGCATCATGGTTGCCCGTGGTGACTTGGGTGTCGAATTGCCGGTGCAAAACGTGCCGCCGATCCAGAAGCGCCTGATCCGCCGTTGCCGTATCGTTGCCAAACCGGTGATCGTTGCGACGCAAATGCTTGAGTCGATGATCGACAGCCCGATGCCCACCCGCGCCGAGGTTTCTGACGTGGCCACCGCAATCTATGAAGGCACAGACGCCATCATGCTGTCCGCTGAATCTGCCGCTGGCAGCTTCCCTATCGAAGCTGTGACCACCATGAACAACGTGGCCATCGAGGTGGAAAGCGATCCGAACTACCTCGAAATAATTGCGTCGCAGCGCGGAGGCAAGAAAACGACGATTGCCGACGGTATTGTTGTTGCGGCCCGCGAAATTGCGGAGACTACCAATATCAAAGCGATCTGCTGTTTTACCCAGTCCGGTACGACTGCGCTGCTGGTCTCGCGGGAGCGGCCGCATGTGCCGATCATTGCTCTTACGCCTTTGGTGGGCACTGCGCGGCGCCTTTCTCTAAGTTGGGGCACCCATTGTGTCGTGACCGCAGGCGTGGTGGAGCGGTTTAAGACCGCTGTGGTAAGCGCTGCCCGCGCTGCGCGCGAAGATGGCTTTGCAACCGAGAAAGACCAGATCGTGGTCACCGCCGGCGTTCCGTTCAACCAACCGGGCACAACCAACATTCTTCGTGTGGCTCCGTGCGAGGAAAGGTTGATTTACAGCTCCGACCCTGAGTAAATCGTCTCATTCCTGCTTTAGGAGGCGAATTTGGACTACGACCTGATCCTTGTACTTGGTATTGTTATTGGCGTGCTGACGGTTCCGGCCATGCTTTCGGCTTTTTTAGACGGGAGCGCACCTAGGGTCGCAACCATCGCGGCTGTCGTGTCTGGCGGGATGATCATCTATGCCGCTTATAATGCACCGGGCGGCTACACATTTGCGGACCTTCCCGAAGTGTTCACCGGGGTTGTCGCGGGGTTTGTGCGCTAAACAGGCCACAAGCACGATTCCATAGCTTGCAATGCCGGCGCTTTGGTCCTACGAAGCGCACTCAACCCGTGCGTCCGGCGAATGGCATGCCGAGTCGCGCGTTTTACCACTCGTATCTTTGAGGAGATGGAAATGCCGAAGATGAAGACAAAATCAGGCGCTAAAAAGCGCTTTTCGATGACGGCCTCGGGCCGCGTCAAAGCTGGTCAAGCGGGCAAACGCCACGGCATGATCAAGCGTTCTACCAAGTTTATCCGCAACGCGCGCGGTACGACTCTTCTCTGCGCAGCAGATGAGAAAATCGTTAAAAAATATATGCCATACGCGCGCTAAGGAGAATTTGATATGTCCAGAGTTACATCCGGCGTCGTAACCCACGCACGCCACAAGAAAATCATCAAAGCCGCTAAAGGCTACCAAGGTCGCCGCAAGAACACGTTCCGCGTTGCTAGCCAAGCCGTGGACAAGGCGAACCAATACGCGACACGTGACCGTAAGAACCGCAAGCGTAACTTCCGCGCGCTGTGGATCCAACGGATCAACGCTGGCTGCCGTGCCATCGACGAAGCGATGACATACTCGCGCTTCATCAACGGCCTGTCTTTGGCTGGCATCGAAGTTGACCGCAAAGTTCTGGCTGACTTGGCCGTAAACGAGCCTGACGCATTTGCGGCAGTGGTCGAAAAAGCCAAGGCTGCGCTGGCCTAAAATCTATACCATCTGAAAAACAGATGCGTATGCGCCGCTCCGGGAAACTGGGGCGGCGTTTTCTGTTGAGTGGGCTTGGCTGGTTTATCTGTGGATAAGCAGGTCAAACGGGCATGTTTCACTTGATATTCCGTATGCTACTCGCAACACATACTAAATGTTGTTTAACGATTACCTGGGAGGCCAGCATGAACCTCACCCGCCTTGTGTATTACAGTCAGCGGAACCCGTCCGAGGAATTGGACACCAAGTCCCTGATCGAAACGTGCAAACGCAACAACGCGCGCCTGCACCTGACAGGCCTTCTCCATTACAATGGCGATCACTTTATTCAGGTGATTGAAGGTGGGCGGATCGACGTGTCGGAACTGTATCACCGCATCGCCCGCGACCCACGTCACGCCAACATTATCCTGCTGTCCTGCACTGATGTCCGCGAGCGCATGTTCCCAACTTGGTCCATGGCGCTACATCAAGGCATGAATGCGCAAACACGCAAAGCGTTCCTGCGCTACTTCTCGACGGATATGGTCAACCCCGAGACTGTGAACGTCGATACGCTGCTTGATGCACTGCAAGATATGATGATGGAAACGCCGACCAAGTTGACGATTTCTGTTTAGCCGCGCCTCAGCGCCGTGTGCTGGATTTGCGTATCCGGTCACGCTCTGATTTGAAGCGGGCGCTCTGGGCCTCCGCATCGCGTGTGCGGCGGCGCATCCGCAGGATTTCCGATCCCAGCACATGCAATTGCTTGTTTCTTTGGTCCAAGTAGCGGTCGCGAGCCAGATAGAAGCCGATTGCGCCGCTGGCGCTCATGGCGAAAAGAAGGATCAGGAAGTTCAGCATGCGGTCTCCCTTTCCTAGTTGTCTAACTCGTTGCGCAAAACCACGAATTCCACGCGACGATTGCGGTCATCGTCAGAGGCGTCGCCCTGAGAGAGCGGCGTGCGTGCGCCAAAGCCCACGGGTTCGAATTGTGCGGTGTTCAACCCTAGCTGCGCGATGGCATTCAAGGTGCTATCCGCACGTTTCCAGCTGAGGTCAAAGTTGATGAAATCACTGCCGGTCGTATCCGAGTGGCCTGTAATCTGAATCTTGGCTTCGGGGCAGGCGTTCGCCATTCGCCCGAGTTGAGACAGGCGTACCAAGTCCGAGCCGCTTAGCTGCGCGCTGCCAACGTCGAAGTGGATTGTCGCGTTCTGCGAGATCTGGCGCAACTCCACGAGGCAATCCAGCGCCTCTGGTGCCGCCGGGGTTTCAAGCGCTGGCGCTGCGGTCTGGACGGGTGCAACAGCCGCTGCGATCGGCGCTATCTCTTGCGGTGCGGGTGGGACCACCAAGGATGCTTGAATCACAAGGTCGTCTGGCGTCGCGGTTTCCGGCGTATTCGCTGCAATGTTCAGCACCGGCGTCTGGTTCTCGACTTCGACGGGGGCTTGCTGTGTCTCCGCCCTCTGTTGGGGGATGCTACGAGTGGCGTTGACGGATTGTATTGCGGTGAAAGAGAGGCTGCACACAAGCATGAAAGCAAGAGCCGCGATCACCACAGTTCGCTGGAAATCGTTTTTACCAAGGCTGGCGTCTACCTGAAATGCCTGCATGAGGTTAAGCCCCTCGGCGCGGTATTTTGCCGCCTTAATCGTACTGAATAGTCCCATTTAACTCACCCATGAACTCTACTATCGATAAAAAGTCACCGTCGTCGCATTCTCTGCTTTTTGAATGATGATCTGAACGTCAAGCAAGGACGCCGTCTCGCGAATGGTTGCCTCGTTGTCGGATAATGAGACCTCAGAGGTTTCGTCATCAATCGACAAGGTCAATCCCAACTCGACAACAATATGTTGCACCGCCGTCTTGAGACGGTGTGAGTATAGCGTGGCCTGCATTGCTTTCCCCAGCAATTGCTGCGCTTTTCGACAGCATTCGATGTATGCTTACACACATTATTTGGTGTTTTGAACCTGAAATTGCTCTGAGTTTTGTGATTTCCGAACATTTCACACGTCCTGAGTCCAATACGCCACGCCTCAGCCTCCAAGCGCGCTCCACTTGCAATCAGACCATGTGGCGGCTAGCAGGGCGGTAACACCAAATCGGGGGCCGTCATGGACGATCTGAAAGCCAAATACCTAAGCCAAATTGCCAACGCGGCAGATGAGTCCACGCTGGAAGACCTTCGGGTTTCGGCACTGGGCAAAAAAGGCGAGATCAGCTTGCGCATGCGCGAACTGGGCAAGATGACACCGGAAGAGCGCCAAGTGGCAGGCCCTGCACTGAATGCGCTGAAAGACGAGGTGAACTCGGCACTTGCGGCGAAGAAGGCCGGATTGGCCGACGCGGCCCTTGATGCCCGCCTGCGTACCGAATGGCTGGACGTGACCTTGCCGGGGCGCAACCGCCCCGCCGGCACCATCCATCCGATCAGTCAGGTCACCGAAGAGGTCTCCGCCATATTCGCCGATCTGGGCTTCGCGGTTGCCGAAGGCCCGCAGGTTGAAGACGACTGGCACAATTTTGACGCGCTGAACATTCCAAGCCACCACCCCGCGCGGGGCGAAATGGACACGTTTTACATGCACCGCGATGAAGGCGACAATCGCCCGCCGCATGTGTTGCGCACGCATACCTCACCGGTTCAGATACGCTCCATGCAAGAGCAGGGTGCGCCGATCCGCATTATTTGTCCGGGCCGTGTATACCGCGCCGACTATGACCAGACCCACACACCGATGTTCCACCAAGTCGAAGGCTTGGCGATCGACACCGACATTTCCATGGCGAACCTGAAATGGGTGCTGGAGGAATTTGTGAAGTCCTTCTTCGAGGTTGATGATGTCGAGCTACGCTTCCGCGCGTCGCATTTCCCGTTTACCGAACCGTCCGCCGAAGTGGACATACGGTGTTCTTGGGACGGCGGCGTTCTGAAAGTAGGTGAGGGCGACGACTGGCTGGAAATCCTTGGATCCGGCATGGTGCATCCAAAGGTTCTGGAAGCGGGTGGCATTGATCCGTCCAAGTATCAGGGCTTTGCCTTCGGCATGGGGATCGACCGGATCGCGATGCTGAAATACGGCATCCCCGACCTGCGCGCGTTCTTCGATTCAGACCTGCGCTGGTTGCGCCACTACGGTTTTGCGTCGCTGGACCAGCCGAACTTGGCGGGCGGTCTCAGCCGCTAGAATGACGCTCGTCTGGGCGGCTCTGCTGAACCTGCATTATGTGACGGCCTTCATCTTCGCTGCGCTCTATTATTGCCTACGCGTTACCCGCGATTACTGCTTGCGTAAGCGATTGTATGACGCCACCGCCGGGTTGGATGCCGATGCACTTTATGCGCAGTTCCGCCGCGCCATGTGGATCACAGGGCTCTACGCCGCTAAACCGTTTCGACCCGTCCTGCCGCATCGCAGGGCCGAGGTGGCGCTGGTGCTCGCGACGGTTCTTCGAGAGCGCATTCTTGAACAGTCAGGAAAGCCGCTTCCGCGCAGCTATCTGCGCTCGCGCAGGCAACTCATCCGCGAGGCCAAGCGGTATGCGCGCAGTTACGCGCCTGCAGGACCAAACCCTAACTGACGCGCGATGTCGCAGGCGGTTTCATAGAGTTCAAATTCCTCGGCCCAATGTGCGCGCAGGGCGGCCTCGGCACGTGGGCTTAAATTGGGTATCGGGTTGGGGGCTTTATGGGTCTTGGGGTTGGGCGGCATGTCGTGATCGGGGACGCCAAGGCATGCCATAATCTTGGGCAGATGTGCATCCAGATCGGGCAAGTCCACGCAGATTGCGATGTTGTCTTGCGCGGCCAGCAGCGTGTTCACCCCGCCAAGATAGTGACGCAGATTAGCCTTCAAGTGTTGGATCGCGTGAAAGGTGAATAACGCCGCAGATTTTTCGCGTTCTTGTGGCGAGGTGAGGGCGATCGCCAAATCTTCCGCCGTCTCGAACCAATGGAATGCCGCGGCTTCCTCGGCACTCCATTGTGAGTTGTAGGTCGGACGGCCTTGCCGCTGGCGCGAGTAGAAGGCGGATGAAAACCGGCTCAACGGATCACGCACGACGAACGCCAATTGCCGGTCCGCACCGAACCGCTTTGCCGTGCCGTTCAGGGTCGCGCCGTGGCCAAGCAGATGCAGCGGGCGTGTCCAGCGGGCTTCGTTGTGCCTGAGCACGGAACGCAAATAGCTGCCACCGGTCTTGCCGATGTGCAGCATGCAAATTGGAGGAAAATCTAAGTCCAAGGTAACTATCAGCGATGCCTTACGAAAACGATGCGCTGAAACCCTATGACCGGAACAATTAACCGCGCCTTAGCGCAGGACACCATTGGGACCGCAGACAACGTTCAGGAAGGCGGGGCAGCCAAGGTTGGTCAGGTCAACGGAGTTCTGTTTCACCGAATACGGGGAGTCGTTGAACGAAATAATCGCCAACCCGAACGCGATGGACAGGGCGACGATCGACGGCTTGAAAACCGAGGACATGATGTCGAACAAAAAGTGCATAACATTTACCTTAGAACTTTAGAATCACGCTTATACGCCCCACTTGTGCCTAAATTGGATCCAAAATGTGGCGAGAATATGGCTCGATGCCACAATCCTCAACGCCTGCGCATTCTGTGATCAACGCCGTGGCACTTTCACTTGCCTTATTGATGGGGTAGCACGGGGCCAACTGGGCCAAACGGCTCTGACTGGTATAGATAGACGAAGGCGCGCGGCATGAAATTCACTCTCTCCTGGCTCAAGGATCACCTCGAAACCGAGGCCAGCCTTGATGAAATCCTTTATGCGTTGACCGATCTTGGCCTTGAGGTCGAAGGGGTCGAGAACCCGTCGGAGCGCCTGTCCGCCTTTACCATCGGTTACGTTAATTCCGCCGAGAAGCACCCCGACGCCGACAAACTGCGGGTGTGTCAGGTGCAAACCGACGAGGGCGAGCTGCAGATCATCTGCGGCGCCCCCAATGCGCGGCAGGGGATCAAAGTGGTTGTTGCCAAGCCGGGCGTTTACGTGCCGGGCATCGACACCACCATCGGCGTCGGCAAAATCCGTGGCGTGGAAAGCTACGGCATGATGTGTTCCGAGCGGGAAATGGAGCTGTCGGAAGAGCATGACGGCATCATTGAGCTGCCCTCCGGCGAGGTCGGGCAGAAGTTCACCGACTGGCTAGCGGAGCATGACCCGTCCAAGGTCGACACGGTTATCGAGATTGCCATTACCCCGAACCGCCCCGACGCTTTGGGCGTGCGCGGCATCGCCCGCGATCTGGCAGCGCGCGGCTTGGGTACGTTGAAGGCGCGTGACACCGACCCGATCAAAGGCACCTTCCCGTGCCCGATCAACGTCACTATCGACGACACCGACGCCTGCCCCGTTTTTTATGGCCGCGTCATCAAGGGTGTGAAGAACGGCCCCAGCCCTGCGTGGTTGCAAGACGTGTTGAAGGCCATCGGGTTGCGCCCGATTTCGACGTTGGTCGATATTACCAACTTCTTCACCTATGACCGCAACCGCCCGCTGCACGTGTTCGATGCGAACAAGGTGAAGGGTGATTTGCGCGTGCACCTGTCGAACGGTGGCGAGCAGTTCGCGGCGCTGGATGACAAGGAATACACGCTCGAAGAGGGTATGACCGTGATCTCCGACGATAGCGGTATCGAAAGCCTTGGCGGCATTATGGGCGGCTTGAATTCCAGCTGTGACGAGACCACCACTGACGTGTTCCTTGAAGCCGCGTTCTTCGATCCGATCCGCACCGCGCATACCGGGCGCAAGCTAAAGATCAACTCCGACGCGCGGTACCGGTTCGAGCGGGGGATCGACCCCGAATGGACTCCGATCGGTATTGAGCACGCGACCCGGATGATCATGGACCTGTGTGGTGGTGAGGCATCCGAGGTCGTGATGGCGGGTGCGATGCCCGACCACTCCCGCGCCTACAAGCTGGACACCGACCGCGTACAGTCGCTGGTGGGCATGGAGATTCCCGCTGCAACCCAACGCGCCTCATTAGAAGCTTTGGGCTTCGTGTTGGATGGCGACATGGCGCAAGTGCCGTCATGGCGGCCCGACGTGATGGGCGAGGCTGATCTGGTGGAAGAGGTCGCCCGCATCGCGTCGCTGACCAAGCTGGAAGGCCGCCCGCTGCCGCGTGTGGATGCTGGCATCCCCAAGCCGATCCTGACACCGATGCAAAAGCGCGAACAGATCGCGCGGCGCACGATTGCGGCGCTGGGGTACAACGAGTGCGTTCACTACTCCTTTATCGACGTCAAATCCTCCGAATTGTTCGGTGGCGGCACCGATGCGACCAAGCTGGAAAACCCGATTAGCTCGGAAATGTCCCACCTGCGCCCTGCGCTGCTACCCGGTCTGCTGCAGGCGGCGGCGCGCAATCAAGCGCGCGGCTATAGCGACATGGCCCTGTTTGAGGTTGGAACCGCCTTCAGTGGCGGCGAGCCAACGGAACAACACCTGCTGGCAAGTGGTCTTTTAGTTGGCCAAACAGGCCCCAAGGATGTGCATGGCACCCGCCGTGCCGTTGATGTGTATGACGTGAAGGCTGACGCCGAGGCGGCATTATCCGCAATGGGGGCACCTGCCAAAGTGCAGATCCTGCGCGGGGCGGACGACACATGGCATCCCGGTCGCCACGGCAAAATCTGTCTTGGCCCGAAAAAGGTGTTGGGCGTGTTCGGTGAAGTTCACCCGAAAATACTTGCGGCTTACGACATTAAGGGGCCTGCCATGGCATTTACCCTGTGGCCTGCTGAAATTCCGTTCCCGAAGTCAAAAACCGCCACGCGCGCCGCACTGACCTTGCAAGATTTGCAAGCGGTAGAGCGTGACTTCGCCTTTGTGGTAGAGGCGCAGGTGGAGGCCCTGACTTTGGTTAACGCCGCCGCCGGTGCTGATAAAGCGCTGATTGAGAATGTGCGTGTCTTTGATGAGTTCATTGGCGGCTCACTCGGGGAAGGAAAGAAATCCCTAGCCATCACAGTGCGCATGCAACCGACCGACAAGACCCTGAAAGATGAGGATATCGAGGCGGTTAGCGCCAAGATCGTAGAGAAGGTCTCGAAGGCCACGGGCGGTGTGTTGCGCGGATAGCGTGCAGATACCAATCAACTGGAGAAGGACGCAGATCATGACGCTAAAGGTTTACCTATCAGGCGAGATCCACACGGATTGGCGCGAGCAGATCATCGAGGGCTGCAAGGGGCTGGATGTCAGCTTTGATGCGCCGGTGACGGACCATGATGCCTCGGACGATTGTGGCGTCGCCATTCTTGGAGCTGAGGACCAGAAATACTGGCACGACCACAAGGGCGCGATGGTCAACGCGATCCGCACGCGTAAGGGGATCACCGATGCTGACGTGGTGGTCGTACGTTTTGGTGAGAAATATAAGCAGTGGAATGCGGCGTTCGATGCGGGCTTTGCAGCCGCACTCGGCAAGTCACTGATCGTTGTCCATGGAGCGGAGCATCAGCATCCGCTGAAGGAAGTGGATGCGGCTGCCTTGGCAGTGACCGATGATCCCGCGAAGGTCGCGGATATCCTGCGCTACGTGCTAACGGGTAAACTGCCCGCGTAAGACAAGCGCCAACGCCGCGCGGCCCAGTTCGGGCGGCGCGGTTGGCTGTATCTCGGTAGTGTATGTTGCAAGGAGGCGGCGCCGCCGTTTTGGTCGCGCTGGACGGAGTTTTACATCCGCACCTTATTGGGGGTTTGTGCCCCCGTTCACCGGTGATCAAGGTGGCCTCCATAGTGCGGGAAGCCCAATTGGCCGTATGCTGTCTAGACGAGGCGGGTTCTACCCCGCCCCGGTTTACGTTTTGATAACCGTGCGCGCGCAGCCCTAGTCGCGTGCGGGGGTGACCAGCCCGACTTGTACCGCGGGACGCGCCAGGAACCGGTCAAGGTAGGCCACAAGGTTCTTGTGACTTTCCCAGCCGACAATCTCTCGTGTGCCGTAGAACTCCAGCGCACGAAGCCAAGGCGCTATCGCGATGTCGGCGATAGAGTATTCGCCAGCGATCCAGTCCTTGTCTTCAAGTTCGTTGTCTAAAACCGCCAGAAGCCGCTTGGCTTCGTCAATGTAGCGTTGCTGCGGGCGCTTATCTTCCCATTCCGAGCCCGCGAACTTGGAGAAAAAGCCAAGCTGGCCCAGCATGGGGCCAAGGCCGCCCATCTGGAACATCAGCCATTGGGTGACTTTGGCCTTCTCCGCGTCATTGCGCCCCGCGAGCTTACCGGTCTTGTTCGCGAGGTAGAGCAGGATGGCCCCGCTTTCGAACAAGCCAATCGGCTGCCCGTCCGGTCCGTTGGGATCAATGATGGCGGGGATCTTGTTGTTGGGGTTCAACGATAGGAATTCGGGACTTTTGACGTCGGCGTCCGAAAGGGTGACTAAATGTGCCTCGTAGGGGATGCCAAGCTCCTCAAGAGCAATGGAGACCTTCACGCCGTTCGGGGTCGGGAAGGAATAGAGCTGCAAGCGGTCAGGGTTTTCCGCAGGCCAGCGTTTGGTGATGGGGAAGTCTTTGAGGGCGATCATTGTGAGTATCCAGTTACTTGTTTCCCCCTTAACCTAATGGAAACAATCATCTAAAAAAGGGGTGGTTTGGTGCGTAAAAATGCTATGCACCTATACAGATGCGCACATAAAAAAATCAGGCGCACGTAATACGAACAAGGGACGAATGAAACCATGCTAAACGAATTCAAAGACTTTATCGCCAAGGGCAATGTCATGGACATGGCTGTTGGTATCATCATCGGTGCGGCTTTCACCGCGATCGTAGGCTCGCTTGTTGCCGACCTTATCAACCCGATCATTGGCCTGTTCATGGGCGGGATCGACTTCACGAACTCCTATTGGGTTCTGTCTGGTGATGTACCTGAAGGTGCCACGCTGGAAGCTGCGCGTGAATCCGGCGCTGCCGTATTTGCCATTGGTTCGTTCATCATGGCGATCATCAACTTCCTGATCATCGCGTTCGTGGTGTTCATGTTGGTGCGCTACGTCAACAAGGTCAAAGAAGCCAATGCCGAGGCTGAAGAGGCGGCACCAGAAGAGCCAGCAGGCCCAACACAAGAAGAGCTGTTGGCCGACATCCTAGTCGCGCTGAAGAAGAAGTAAGGTCTACACTTAACTAAAGTGTGAAGGCCCGCCGGTGATCCGGCGGGCCTTTTTTTGGTGTCAGGATTTAAGTGCCAGCTGCGGCGACAGCACGTCAATTCCAAGCGCCTTGCCGACTGCATAATATGTCAGCTGCCCCGCGTGGACGTTCAGGCCGTTCAGCAGGTGGGGATCGTCCTCGCAAGCCTGCTTCCAGCCTTTGTCGGCCAATGCCAGCATGAACGGCATCGTCGCATTGCCGAGCGCGATGGTCGAGGTGCGTGCAACCGCACCCGGCATGTTGGCGACGCAGTAATGCATGATGCCATCGACATCATAGACAGGGTCCGCATGGGTTGTGGCCTTGGACGTCTCGAAGCAACCGCCTTGGTCGATCGCCACGTCCACCAATGCCGCGCCGGGCTTCATGGTGGACAATTGCTCGCGGGTGATCAGCTTGGGGGCCGCAGCGCCGGGGATCAGCACCGCGCCGATGACCATGTCTGCTTCCATAGCCAGCTCTGCAATGTTGCCCGTGGACGCGTATTGCGTTTTGAACTGTCCGCCGAACACATCGTCAAGGTAGCGCATGCGCGGCAGCGACCGGTCGAGCACGGTCACATCAGCGCCCATGCCAGCCGCGATCTTGGCCGCGTGGGTGCCGACGACACCGCCACCGATTACCATGACGCGTGCGGGCCCGACACCGGGAACCCCACCCATCAAGACTCCGCGCCCGCCATTGGCTTTTTGCAAGGTCCAAGCGCCCACCTGCGGGGCAAGACGCCCTGCGACTTCCGACATAGGGGCAAGCAAGGGCAGGCCGCCGTTTTTATCGGTCACGGTCTCGTAAGCAATCGCGGTGCATCCGGAGTCCATCAGGTCTTTGGTCTGCTCGGGGTCTGGAGCAAGGTGCAGGTAGGTAAACAGCAACTGGCCATCACGCAGCATTTTACGCTCGCCAGGTTGTGGTTCCTTCACCTTCACGATCATGTCGGCCTTGGCAAAGATGTCTTTTGCCGTCGCCTCGATCTGCGCGCCCGCGTCGATATAGGCAGCGTCGTCAAAACCTGCGCCTAAGCCTGCGCCGGCCTCGATCATAACAGTATGGCCATGGGCCACGGCTTCCCGCGCGGCGTTTGGCGTCACGCCGACGCGAAACTCTTGTGGTTTGATTTCTTTCGGACACCCGATAATCATGGCTAGTTCCTCCTCTGAGCCTTGTGATGACATTACAGCGCCTGAGGATGCAGGTTTTCGCAATTTGTCCCTTGTGAATGGTCGCTAGAGCACGTTTCATACGATAAACACCCTTTTGGTGAGAGGAATCTTCGATATGGCATCATATGACGACACGGATGCGCGCATCCTGCGGGTGCTGCAAAAATCCGGCCGCATGTCGAATGCCGACCTTTCGGAAAAGGTGAACCTGTCGGCCTCGGCCTGCCATCGCCGTGTGCAGCGGTTGGAAAAAGAGGGCATCATTCGCGACTATGTGGCGATGCTGGACCCGCGCAAAGTGGGGCGACCGACAACTGTGTTCGTAGAGATCACCCTAAGTGGTCAGGCGGACGAGGTTCTGGACGCATTCGAGCGGGAGGTGGCCAAAATCCCCGAAGTATTGGAGTGCCATTTGATGGCGGGCACGGCGGACTATCTGCTGAAGGTGGTGGCCGAAGACACCGAAGGCTTTGCCGCCATCCACCGCCGCGCGCTGGCGCGACTGCCGGGGGTGGCGCAGATGCAATCGAGTTTTGCCCTGCGCACGGTGTTCAAGACGACAGCTTTGCCTGTGTGAGATCTACCTGATGCTGTACTTAATGATTGGTGTCGCGGTCTTCTTTTGGGTGATCGTCGCATGGATGTTGAAGGGTGGATCGCACCCTGTCGAGGAAGAGGAGTATCAACCCGAACCCCGACAGCCGCAAAACCGCATTCTCGTTGATGGCTCGAACGTGATGTATTGGGATGGCGAAACGCCGAAAATACAGACAGTTCAAGAGGTGGTGCGCCTTCTTTTGTCCAAAGGCTACACGCCGGGGGTGATGTTTGACGCTAACGCAGGTTACCTGCTGGTGGATGGGTATAAACACGACCGTGAATTTGCCGGGATGCTTGGGCTCAGGGGGGATCAGGTGATGGTCGTGCCCAAAGGTACTCAGGCGGACCCGTACCTGCTAACCGCCGCACGTGATCTGGGCGCGCAGATCGTTACCAATGATTTCTTTCGCGACTGGGCGAAGGATTTCCCCGAGGTGCGCAAACGCGGGCATCTGATCCACGGCGGCTATCACAACGGCAAACTATGGTTGGATTTTGACGGATCCCGACAGCGCGCGCAGAAGCCGCGCCGCCGGAAGACGCGTTAACCGAGTAAGAACTGAACCACGAATAGCGTGATTGCCCCGCCAAGCATCGCGCGGACCACACCTTTGGTCTTGTAGCCGATCACGATCGTGACCGTTGCGGCCAATAATCGTGCAATATCCGGTACTCCGTCGGTTGCAGCGGGAAACACCACCAACGGTGCCACCAATCCGGGCAGGATTGCCACGGATGTATAGCGCAAGTGGCGCAGCACCCAAGGCGGCATCGGGCGTGATCCGATAAGGCCAAGGAACGAGAAGCGGATCAGGAAGGTGCCCACGCCAAGTGCTGCGATGATCCACCAAACAGTTGCGTCAGAGTAATTCATGCCATCCGCCTTTCAACCTCGGCGCCGACCATCATGGCGATGACCGCGGCCATTAGCAGGCCAAGATTCAGCGGGATGAACCCCAACATCAGCGCCAGAACCACCGACGTGACCGCGGCGGCAATATGAGCCAGCGTTCGCAAGGCGGGGGCGACCATGGCAAGGAAGGCAATGGGCAGCGCGAAGTCGAGCCCGTATTCCGGCGGAATTTGCCCGCCCAAGGCGGCGCCCACCCATGTGAAGCCAATCCACAGCGGCACAATTGGCAAGGCGCAGCCGAAAAAGAACGCTGTGCGCTGGGCAACGGTCTGGTCCGGCCGTTGCTCGTAGTCGATGATCGCAAGATTGTAGGTCTGGTCCACCAGAATGTAGCTGAGCAAGGCGCGTTTCCACAAAGGCTGATCGCCAAGATAAGGCGTGATCGCTGCCGAATACATCGCCATGCGTAGGTTCACCGCGAGGGCGGATGCAAGAATGACCAGCACCGGCGCGTTGTCGATCATGAACTGAAGTGCGGTAAACTGCGATGCGCCAGCAATGACGAGCACGGTGAAGCCCATGACTTGGGCGATGGGCAGTCCGGCCTCCGTCGCCGCCACCCCGAAGAGCATCGCAAAGGGAATGATCACGATGATGAATGGCAGGCTGGCGCGTACCCCACGCAAGAGGGCGGATTTGGTGGTGGAAGGGGACATGCTCTGCCTCTAAGGTTGCGGTCTGAACAGTGCTAATGCGCCTTGGGAGAGGGTTCAAATGGCAAATGGTGATACATCGGATCACGGCTGGCTTCTGGCCCCTGATCCCGACCGTCCGGGGCTGACCCGCGCCGTGACGGGGACGGATCACGAGGGCCGCGAGACCGAGATCCGTGTGGTCGAGGAACGGCCTTTGACGATTTACCTCAACGCTCGCGAAATCGTCACCGCGATGACCATTGGCGATTACCCCGAATATCTGGCGCTGGGGTTCTTGCGCAATCAGGGGATGATCAGGCCGGAGGATGAAGTCACGGGCATCGACTACGATGACGAGATTGCCACCGTTGTTGTGCGCACCGCCGTGGTGACCGATCACGAGGAAAAGCTGGCGAAGAAAACCCGCACCTCCGGCTGCGCTGTAGGGACGGTATTCGGTGACATGATGGAGGGGCTGGAGGGGTTAACATTACCCGCCACACCGGTGCGGACCTCCGACCTTTATGCTTTGGCGAAGACCATCAACACGGTCCCGTCGCTGTACCTGACCGCAGGTGCGATCCATGGCACCGTGTTGTGCCAAGGCGACCGCCCGCTGGTCTATATGGAAGATGTGGGTCGCCACAATGCGGTGGATAAGGTCTCCGGCTGGATGGCGCTGGAGGGGGCCTCGGCTGCCGATAAGGTGCTCTATACCACTGGGCGGCTGACCTCGGAGATGGTGATCAAGACGGCGCTGATGGGCATTCCGGTGCTGGTGTCGCGCTCCGGCTTCACCGCGTGGGGCGTGGAGATTGCGCAGCAGGTGGGGCTAACCTTGATAGGCCGGATGCGCGGGCAAAGGTTTGTGTGCTTATCCGGCGAGGAGCGTCTGGTCTGGGATGCGGACTTGTCGAAAGTGTCTGACGAGCCGAAAAAGTCGGGCCGGAAGGGGGCAGCATGAAGCAACCAGCAGGGATTATTCTGGCAGGCGGCCAGTCGCGGCGCATGGGCGGCGGCGACAAGGGGTTGCTGACGCTCGGCGGCGAGACGTTGCTAGCGCGTGTCATTGCGCGGCTGGAGCCTCAGGTGGCGGAGGTTGCGTTGAACGCCAATGGCGATGTGGCGCGGTTTGAGCCTTTCGGTTTTCCTGTGATCGCGGACAGCGTGGCCGAGTTTCCCGGACCCTTGGCGGGGGTGCTGGCAGGCATGGATTGGGCGGCAGCGCGGGGGCATAGCCATATCGTGACCGCAGCAGCAGACACGCCATTCTTCCCCTGCGATCTGGTGCCGCGCTTGATGCTGGCCTCAGAAGAAGCGCCGATCGTGTTGGCCGCGACGCCGGACCCTGAACGCGGAATGGCGCGGCATCCGACGTTTGGATTGTGGCCCGTGGAATTGCGCGATGATTTGCGTGTGGCGTTGGCGGATGGCGTGCGCAAGGTGGTGGCTTGGACGGACAAACATGGGACAGCCATGGCCGAATTTCCCGCCACACCGTTTGATCCGTTTTTCAATGTGAACACGCCAGAAGACATGGCACGTGCAGAAGGTTTGCTATGAGGGTTTTTGGCGTCACGGGTTGGAAGAATTCTGGCAAGACGGGGTTGATGGAACGGCTGGTTGCCGAGATCACCGGGCTTGGTTTCACCGTGTCCACGCTCAAGCACGCGCATCATATGTTCGATGTGGACCACAAAGGCAAAGACAGCTACCGCCACCGCGAAGCTGGTGCGTCTCAAGTGATCCTTGCATCACGTAATCGCTGGGCGGTGATGTCCGAACTGCGCGGGGCGGAGGAGCCGTCATTGGCTGACCTTCTGGGCAAGCTTGACCCCGTCGATCTGGTTTTGATCGAGGGCTACAAGCGCGAAGGGCATGACAAGATCGAAGCGCACCGTGCGGCTACGGGGCAGCCGTTGATTGCACCGGGGGATGAGACGATCGTCGCCGTGGCCTCGGACAGCGCGCCGGAGGTGTCGGTTCCCGTACTGCACTTGGACGACACTGCCGCTATTGCCGATTTCATACTGGCCCGCGTCGGCTTGTGAACCTGTTCGACACATATATCGCGGTTGACTGGTCGGGTGGGAATGATCGTGGAGCGACGCCAAAAGCAGATGCGATCTGGGCCTGTGTCGCGGGGGAGGAACCGGTCTATTTGCGCAACCGGCAACTTGCGGAAGACTGGCTGGCGACGCGGCTAGAGACGGAAGCTGGCAAGCGGGTTTGCGTAGGTTTCGACTTTCCTTTTGGCTACCCTGCAGGGTTTGCAAAGCACCTAACGGGGGATGAGGACGCGTTGGCGCTGTGGGACTGGTTTGAGGCCCGGATTGAAGATGTGCCTAAATCTAACAACAGGTTTGATGTGGCGGGGGCGATCAATGCCAATCTGCCGGATATTGGCCCGTTCTGGGGCAACGGGTTAAAGCGCGACATTGATCACTTACCGCGCAAGGGGTTGTCGCGAACGAATGGCGACTTTGCCGAACGCCGTGCTGTGGAGAAACTTGCAAAGGGAAGCTTCTCGTGTTGGCAATTGTCCGGTGCAGGATCAGTTGGCTCTCAGGTGATGATGGGCTTGCCTGTGCTGACGCGACTGCGCCGCAGGTTTGGCGCGGCGGTCTGGCCGTTCGAAGCTTTGGACAGGGCCGTCGCATTTGTAGAGATTTGGCCGTCGCTTTTGGCGAAGTCATTCCCGACCGATAAGATCAAAGACGCGGGGCAGGTGCGAGCGGTGGCGAATGCAATGGCGGCGATGGATGCGCAAGGCACCTTGGAGCATGCCCTGAAGAAGGGGGAAGGGGCTGGTGCCGAAGGCTGGATATTGGGCGTGGGCGCGGAGGACCTATTGGAGGCTGCGATGAGACCGACAGACCTGCCGAAACCTCCGAAGTTGCGGGACGACTGCTTTGCATTGCCTGCAGGGGTGGACTGGACGCCGGTGGATGACGCCCTGGCGCGGTTAGAAGCAGCGGTGAGCCGTGTCGTTGGTGTCGAGCAGGTGTCTCACACGCGGGTGGTCGGGCGTGTTGTGGCAGAGGTTATCACCGCTAGACGCTCGAACCCGCCTGCGCCGAACTCGGCGGTGGATGGCTACGGGTTTGCACATGGCGCGGCGGGCGAAGGCGATCAGGTATTGCCCCTGCTGTCGGGGCGTGCGGCAGCGGGTGGCGCATATGAGGGAGCAGTGCCCTACGGCTCGGCCATACGCGTGCTTACGGGCGCAATTCTGCCCGATGGGGTCGACACGGTCGTATTGGAAGAAGATTGCAGCGTGACGGCCACCCATGTGGCTTTCCGCGGCCCTGTCCGCCCCCGCGCGAATACCCGTAAGGCGGGCGAGGATGTGGTTGCGGGGGATCAGGTGTTTGATGCGGGCCATGTGCTGCGCGCGCAGGACGCGGGGCTGTTGGCGGCACTTGGTGTCGATCGCGTGCCGGTGTTCGAGCGGTTGCGCGTGGGCGTTCTGTCCACCGGCGATGAATTGGTGGAGCCGTCGCAGGATGCCCCGTCCGACCGCACCTATGATGCCAACCGCCCGATGCTGTTGCAGCTTGCGCAGGCTTGGGGCTTCGAGGCGGTGGACCTCGGTCATGTGCCCGACGACCGTGCAGCCTTGAAGTCGCGGTTGGATGAGGCTGCGGCGGGATGTGACGTGATCTTGACCTCTGGCGGAGCATCGGCGGGGGACGAGGATCACGTCTCGGCGCTGTTGCGCGAGCAGGGAAATTTGCAGGCGTGGCGCATTGCGCTGAAACCGGGGCGACCGCTGGCATTGGCTTTGTGGCAAGGTGTGCCGGTGTTCGGTTTGCCGGGAAATCCGGTCGCTGCTTTTGTATGTGCGTTGATCTTCGCGCGGCCTGCTTGTTTGAAGCTGGCTGGGGCGGGTTGGGCCGCACCGCAGGGGTTCATGGTTCCGGCAGCCTTCGAGAAGCGCAAGAAACCCGGCCGGCGGGAATATCTTCGCGCGCGGATGGGGCCTGACGGGGTCGAAGTGTTCGCCTCGGAAGGATCGGGGCGTATCTCGGGATTGAGTTGGTCGGACGGGCTGGTGGAGTTGCCAGACGGCGCCGCTGAGATCGTGCGCGGCGATTTGGTGCGCTACCTCCCCTATGGGAGCTTCGGGTTGTAATGCAGATCATACGCGGGTTCGACGAGGCGCAGCGCGACCATGTTGCATGCCTGTTTTGGGGCGCGTTCTCCGGCAAGCTGGGGCGGGTGCTGGGGCCGGAAGACAAAGCGCTGCGGTTTATTTCCAGCGTGCTGCAGCCGCGTTTTGCGATCTGCGCCGTGGAAGAGGAGCGGCTGTTGGGCATTGCGGGTTTCAAGACAGTTGAAGGCGGCTTGGTTGGCGGTGCTCTGTCGGACCTGACACCGATTTATGGTGGATTTGGTGGCCTGTGGCGGGGGCTGCTGCTGGATCAATTGGAGCGAAATCTGGCAGACGGGCAACTGCTGATGGACGGGATTTTCGTTGACGAGGCCGCGCGTGGCAAAGGGGTGGGGACCGCGTTGCTGGATGCCATAGTCGCGTATGCTGACGCCGCCGGATGTCATGAGGTTCGGCTGGATGTCATTGACACCAATCCACGTGCGCGGGCGCTGTATGAGCGGCAAGGTTTCGAGCCATGCGGTGAAGTGGACGCTTGGCCGCTACATCGCGTGTTCGGCTTTCGCAAAGCCACAACTATGGTGCGTCGCGTTGGAGGTTGATCAGCTTGGGATCGCGACCCTCCGGGGGGAATATTTGCGGCCAAGATGAAACGGAGGGCGGGTACGTTAACCCTAACGATTGGTTAATCGAACGTGCCGGTAACGCGCCCGAGCAGCATGAAGCAGCGCGCGGTGCGTGTGTCGGCCAGCTTGGTAATGTGCTGATCGCTGGCCCCTTCCGCGAAGCGGGCGAAAGTTTTGTCGAACTGGCGCAGGAAGTGGTGCACGGCGTCGCGGAACACCGGATCCGAGCGCATACGTCCAGAGGCAAGCGCCAGTGACGAGCGGTCGTGCACGCCGCCAATGCCCGCGACCGCAGGGCCCCGTTCGCCCGTCGCAAACGCACGCCACAATTCCGGGCGGGAGCGGTCGGGTGTCAGGTCATCCATGTAGATACCGTCTTGGCTGAGCAGGGTCAGAACATCCTGAGATGCCCGCACCAGTTTTGAGCTTTCGTGATCCGCCAAGGCGCGGCGCAACTGGCGAAAGCCCTCCATGTCGTTCTCGTCCTCAGGGAAGTTGAGGGCGCCGATGAAGTCATCAGCGGATAGCGGCGGACTCATCGCTTCAGACGGGGTGCCAAGGGCCAGCGCGGGCTGGCTGTCGGCACTGACGCCGGGTTTGATCAAGGCCGGCTGTGACGGTGATTGCTCGACCACGGACTGACGTGACGTGGCGAAGGTCGCCATGGCGTTTTGCGTCTGCTTGGTGGCCGACGCGATCTCGTCCAGCTTGCGCTCCACCGCGGGTTTAATGCCCATGCCGGAGGTTTGCGCTTGGCTGACATAGGCCTGACGCATGGCGTCAATGGCCGATTGCAGGCGCGATGCCTCTTCGCGCATCACGCGCGCGGTCTTTACGACAGTGGCCCCGATCCAGATCAGCGCGATGGGCAGGAAAATAGCCAGCATGGCCACAATGAAGCCGCCGCGCGTTGTTTCCTCGGCGGGAGACAGGGCCAGAAAGTAGATGCCGACCGACACCAACCATAAAGCGGACAGGGCGAGCGCGATAATATCCGCCGCCGCCAGCCCGCGATCCGGGCGTGCGTAAACCCCCAGCTCCAAGGGCTTGTCCGTGATGATTTCAGGTTGCTGGTCTTGCATGTCTATGTTGTCTCTGCCGCCGTCGTCAGGCGTATTTGATTTCCAAAATCTCGTAGTCTTTGGTCCCGCCGGGAGTTTTCACCTCGACGCTGTCGCCTTCGTCCTTGCCGATCAAGGCGCGGGCCAGAGGCGACGCGATGTTGAGCAGGCCATTATGAATGTCGGCTTCTTGTTCGCCCACAATCTGGTAGATTTTCTCTTCCTCGGTGTCCTCGTCCACCAGCTTGACTGTTGCACCAAATTTGATGGCTCCAGACAATGTGGCGGGGTCGATCACCTGAGCAAGACTAATCATCCCTTCGAGCTCCTTGATACGGCCCTCGATGAAGGACTGCTTCTCCTTGGCAGAGTGGTATTCGGCGTTTTCAGACAGATCGCCATGCTCACGTGCTTCGGCGATAGCCTGAATGATAGCCGGGCGTTCCACCACCTTGAGGTTCTTCAGCTCATCGTTGAGCGCCTTGAGCCCCTTCGGGGTCATTGGGATCTTTTCCATTGTCTCACTTACCGTTTGCGTGGCGCGCTGTTCGCGCCCTTTATTCACTTCACCTGTGCCGCTGTCCATTTGCAAGCGGTAGGTGCGGCGGGGGATCGCCTATTTTGGCCGGTTGAGCCGGTCGCTACCATTTCTTGCTGACACCAGCCTCGGCACGTCCGGTGATGGTAATGCCAGTCGTGTTCTTGGCTGCGGAGTCCGGCGCGCTTGGCTCGCCGTCGATGCCGCAGGCAGTCAACATGGCTGCCGTGGCAAATGCAATTGCGTATTTCATGCCAGCTTCTCCTTCCACAGCGCGACTTGCGCGCGCACGTTATCCGGTGCCGTGCCGCCATAGCTGGTGCGGCTGGCAACCGAGTTGTGAACACCCAGAACGTCGAACACGTCGCGGGTGATCTTGGCATGCACACCGGTCATGTCGGCAAGGCTGAGATCGGGCAGGTCACAGCCCTTGTCCTCGGCCAGCTTCACCAGCGCACCTGTCACATGATGGGCCTCGCGGAACGGCATATCAAGGGTGCGCACCAGCCAGTCGGCCAGATCGGTCGCGGTGGAGAAGCCGGACGCGGCGGCTTTTTCCAGCTCCGGCGTGTTGGCGGTCATGTCGGCGACCATACCGGTCATGGCGGCCAGCGCCAGCATCAGGCTGTCAGCGGCGTCGAAGGTCATCTCTTTGTCTTCCTGCATGTCCTTGGAATAGGTCATGGGAAGCCCCTTCATCACGATCATCAGCGCGGTGTTTGCGCCGTAGATGCGGCCGATTTTGGCGCGGATTAGTTCGGCGGCGTCGGGGTTCTTCTTTTGCGGCATGATGGAGGAGCCGGTGGAGAAACGGTCGCTCAGTGTGACAAAGCGGAACTGTGCGGAGGACCAGATCACCAGCTCTTCGGACAGGCGTGACAGGTGCATGGCGCAGATCGAGGCCGCGTTGAGAAAATCGAGCACGAAGTCGCGGTCGGCCACGGCGTCCAGTGAGTTGGCGGATGGACGGTCGAAACCAAGCGCCTCGGCGGTCATGTGGCGGTCGATGTCGAAGGACGTGCCTGCGAGCGCCGCCGCGCCCAAGGGCGATTCGTTCATCCGGACGCGGGCATCGGTGAAACGCGACACATCGCGGCCCAGCATCTCGACATAGGCCAGCATGTGGTGGCCCCATGTTACAGGTTGCGCGGTTTGCAGGTGGGTGAAGCCCGGCATGACCCAGTCCGCACCGGCTTCGGCCTGCGCCAGAAGGGACATTTGCAACGCTTCGATGCCCTCGATAGCGGCGTCCACTTGATCACGCACCCATAGGCGGAAATCGAGCGCCACCTGGTCATTGCGGGACCGTCCGGTGTGCAAACGGCCAGCCGGTTCGCCGATGACGTCGCGCAGGCGGGCCTCCACGTTCATGTGAATGTCTTCCAAGGCGGCCGAAAACTGAAACTTTCCGGTCTCAATCTCTGACAAGACCGTGAGGAGCCCTTCCCTGATCGCGTCGGCATCGTTACCCGTAATGATGTCTTTGGCGCCCAACATGGCGGCATGGGCGCGGGAGCCCTCGATATCTTGACGGGCGAAGCGCTGGTCAAACCCTATGGAGGCGTTGATGGCTTCCATGATGGCGTCTGGACCGGCGGCGAAGCGCCCGCCCCACATGGCGTTGGATGCGTCTTTTTTCTGGTCGGTCATGGGACTGGCTCTTTGGAGTAATGAAATGCGGTTTTTGAAGCTCTTGGTGCTATACGCGGGCCTTGCGGCGGGTGCAAACCCTGCGGTCGCTGGCACTGATGCGCTGTTCACGCTTGCGGAGGGCGACTTGGCCAGTTTGCAGCTGCACGGGGAGTCGCGTGCGGTGCCTAAAACTGCTGTGACCGATGCCAATGGCAAGGCTGTTAAACTGTCTGACTATCGCGGCAAGTATGTGTTGCTGAACTTCTGGGCCTTGTGGTGCGCCCCCTGCGTCAAGGAGATGCCGTCTCTGGATCGTCTGGACGCAGCCCTTGGTGGAGCGAAGTTCGAGGTGGTGACCATTGCCACCGGACGTAACGCGCGGCCTGCGGTGGATAAGTTTTTTGTGAAAAAGGGGATTACCCATTTGCCGAAGCTGTTTGATCCCAAAATGGCGCTTATGAAAGACATTGGCGGCAGCAGTTTGCCACTGACGGTTCTGATCGGGCCGGATGGACGCGAAGTTGCCCGGTTTAGCGGCGATGCCGAATGGGACAGCCCCACCGCGCAGACAATGCTGCGCGGATGGATGAGCGGTAGCTAGGCGCTGTGCGGACGGGACGGGTTGGCTTTGCCGCTACGTTCGCAACTGACCAGCGTTCGTAGGGGGCAAAACCCCCATTCGCGACTCGCGCGGGCAAGGTCTGCTTTAAGTCCAATTCAACCCTTGCTGAATCTGCCGCGACTGCCCGCTAGCTTGCTATCCTAGCCACGGCGCCCGATCTTGAAAATCGATGGTCCGCCTGAGGTAAACAAGGCCCTTTCCAGTCTTCACCCAGTTTTAGTGAAAGGTGCTTGCCGGTCACGCTTTAGCGCGCGCGCATGAGCAGCAGGTTCTCTCGTCGGATGCGCCGAGCTGCGCGCGAACGCGAGTTCATCTATCTGATTGTGTCGCACGATCTGTCCGCGGAGGGTCGCATATGCGACCGGCTTGCTGTCATGAAGGGCGGCGAGATTGTTGAAATCCTAGATGTAGAGGCCTAGCGTACAATTTAGGCCAAAAATTTATATTCGCAGCAGGTGCTGCAGACCTCTATTCGAGGTCACCAACCACTAGGGGGACGACATGCTAAACGTAAAGACAACGCTTATTGCTGGACTTCTGGCAAGCGCCTTGGCGCTTTCGCCGGTGACAGCCGCAACGCCAGATAACATGCTGGTGGTGGCGCAAAATATCGACGACATTGTCACGATTGATCCAGCCTCGGCATACGAATTCAGCTCTGGTGAATATGTTGCCAATACTTATGACACGTTGGTGCGTTACGACGCGACCGACACGACTGTGTTGGCCCCGGCGTTGGCCACCGAATGGACAATCGATGCCGCCACCAAGACTGTCATATTCACCTTGCGCGACGGAGTTAAATTCCACTCCGGCAATCCGTTGCGTGCCGAGGACGTGGTCGGATCATGGACCCGCGTCGTCGCCCTTGATAAGGCACCATCCTTCATCCTGACCCAGTTGGGCTGGACCGCTGACAACATCGCCGAGATGGTCACCGCCGAAGGCAATACGGTCACCGTGCGGTATCAGGGCGACTTCGCGCCATCTTTCGTTTTGAACGTACTGGCCGCCCGTCCGGCATCGGTTGTGGACATGCAAACCGTCATGGCCAACGAGGTTGACGGCGATATGGGCCATGCGTGGATGAACAAGAACTCTGCGGGCACCGGGCCATTCAGCTTGGGCACCTATCGTCCTGCCGATATCCTGTCGCTCAATGCCAACCCCGATTATTATCAGGGCGGTCCGTCAATGGACCGGGTCGTCATTCAGCACAACCCCGAAGGCGCGACGCAACGACTGCAACTCGAAGCGGGCGATATCGATATGGCCAAGGACCTTGAGCCGGATCAGATCGCGGGCCTTCAGGGGGCTGACGGCGTGCGTGTAGAGACCTATCCGCAAGCCGCCGTGCATTGGGTGTCGTTCAATCAGAAAACCGACAGTCTGACCGATCCCGCCGTATGGGAAGCCGCACGTTATCTGGTGGATTATCAAGGTATGGCCAATGGCATGCTCAAGGGTCAGATGAAGGTGCATCAGGCATTTTGGCCGGATGGTTTTCCGGGTGCGTTAACCGACACTCCGTTCAGCTACGACCCCGAAAAAGCCAAACAAATCCTGAAGGATGCCGGGGTGGAGACGCCGATCAACGTCACGATGGATGTCATATCGGCCCCGACTTTCGTGGAAATGGCGCAGGCGATTCAAGCCTCATTTGCGGCGGGCGGGATCAACCTCGAAATCATCGCAGGCACAGGCGCGCAGGTCATCACCAAATACCGCGCGCGAACCCATGAGGCGATGTTGCTGTATTGGGGGCCTGACTTCATGGACCCGCATTCCAACGCCAAGGCATTTGCGTTCAACAAGGATAACTCCGACGACAAATACGCCTCCACCACGACTTGGCGCAACGCGTGGATGCCACCTGCAGAGATGAACGCCAAAACCATGGCAGCCTTGGGTGAGCAGGACGCGGACAAGCGGCTCGGCATGTATCTGGAGCTTCAGAAAGAGACCCAGGCCGAAGCGCCGTTCGTCATCATGTTCCAGGCGATCAAGCAGGTCGCCATGCGGGACAACATCAAAGGGTTCGTCAACGGTGCCACCTCTGACTATGTCTTCTACCGTCTGGTCGAAAAGGAATGACCCATCAACCGTCCCCCGAGGAAATCTACTGCGCCTTGCACGCGCAAACCGGGGGGCGGTTATTCACCGTGACGGTGCTGGACCGCGCCGCCGGTCTTGCGCGGCGGGTCTACACATCCCACCCTGACGCTTATCCGGTGTCAGGGACCAAATCGATGTCGCAAGGGGAGTGGACCGAACAAGTCGTAGACCGCGGTGAGGTTTTCGTCGCCAACACCGTTGCGGAGTTTGCAATCTATTTCCCGGATCATGCCTTGATTGAAAGCCTTGGATGTCGCGCTGCGCTAAATATACCCATTTGCGTGAAAGAGGTCATAGGGACAGTCAACATTCTCGACAAAGAGCATTACTTCGCGCCGCAGACCATGGACCGCTGTATCGCGGCCGTTGAGCAGCATCGCGACGATCTAATTTGGGCGATGGGGCAATGCGTACTCTGAGGCAGTTTCCCATATGGTAGTTTCCCATACGGCAGATTCCAAGGTTAGGGTGCTAGCGCGAGCCCAACCTGACAAAAACTCATCGAATATTTCTATCGGAGATATCGGTGGGCGACAAAGCGTTCTACGTCAGTATTTAGCCTTTCAGCAGATTAACTTCATACGGTGGAACAGGCCGCTTCGTTGATCACGTTGGCGGAGACGTGAGCTTTTTAGCGCTTCGCTTTGATCTTTTGCAGCAATGGCATCAGCGACCCCATATCCGGCCCGTGGTTCATCCCCGTCAGCGCCTTGCGCAATGGCATGAACAACCCGCGACCTTTTCGGCCCGTGGCCTCTTTCACCGCAGCCGTCCACTCGGACCAGCTGTCGTCGGTGTAGGGGCCGTCAGGCAGCATGGTCAAAGCCTCGGCCACGAAATCCTTGTCTTCGTCGTCGATTACGGGGTCGGCGCCGTTCACGCATAGATCCCACCAACCCGCGATGTCTTTGCGGGTGGTGATGTTTTCGCGGGCGACATTCCAGAAGGCGTCTTGCTGATCCGCAGGGATGAGCAGCGCGTCTAGGTCAGATTTGACCTCCGACGTGGTTTGGGCGTGCAGATAGCGCGCGGTCAGCGGATACAAATCTTGTTCATCAAATTTGGTGGGTGCCGCGCCGAAGTGGCTCAAGTCGAAACCCTCGACCAGTTCGTCCATTGAGGTGCGCAGCTCGATCGGGTCGGAGGAGCCAAGGCGCGCCATGTGTGACAGCAGCGCCATCGGCTCGACGCCTGCTTCGCGCAGATCGCGCAGGGAAAGGGTGCCAAGACGTTTGGACAGAGCCTCGCCCTGCGGGCCGGTCAATAGCGAATGGTGGGCGAAGCTGGGAACGGTGCCGCCAAGGGCCTGAATGATCTGGATTTGAGTCGCCGTGTTGGTCACGTGGTCAGAGCCGCGCACGACATGGGTGATGCCCATTTCGGTGTCGTCGACCACAGAGGCCAGCGTGTAGAGCACCTGCCCGTCGCCACGGATCAGTACGGGATCGGACACAGACGCCGCGTCGATGGAGATATCGCCGACAATGCCGTCAGCCCACTCGATACGCTGCTGGTCCAGCTTGAAGCGCCAGACGCCGTCGCCACGCTCGGCGCGCAGGGCGGCTTTCTCGTCGTCGGAGAGGGTCAAGGCCGCGCGGTCATAGACCGGCGGGTTGCCCATGTTCAGCTGCTTTTTGCGCTTCAGGTCCAGCTCGGTCGGGGTTTCGAAGGCCTCGTAGAAACGGCCTTTCTCACGCAGGTCGTCAGCTGCGGCCATATAGCGGTCAAGGCGGGAAGATTGCGTCTCGACGCGGTCCCATTCGATACCGAGCCAGTCCAGATCAACCTTGATGCCATCCGCGTATTCCTGCGTCGAGCGCACAGGATCGGTGTCGTCGAGCCGCAAGATAAACTGGCCGCCCGCCTTGCGTGCGATCAGGTAGTTGAACAGTGCAGTGCGCAGGTTGCCAACATGGATGTAGCCAGTGGGCGATGGGGCGAAGCGAGTAACGGTCATGAGGGCGGTCCTTTTCGGGTTGCCGTTCGTGAACCACAACGGCTCGCATTTGTCCATATCTGCGCGTGTTCACCGCCTATTGATTGGCGTTAGCGCGCAAAGCACTGTTTTGTGATACCAATGCTATCCAACAGAGGAGTTCCTGCTATGAAACTGACCCGACGTGCCGCATTATCCCTTGGGGCGAGCCTGCCGCTGGCCGCCGCCCTGCCACAATCCACTGCTGCCAAAGGCGACATGAAAGGTATGGACATCGCCAAGTCCCGCCGCGTGAAGCTGGGTGGTTTCGAGGTGACCACCTTGCTGGCCGGAACCCTTGCTCTGGATGACCCTCAGAAAATATTCGGGCTGAATGTCAGCCGTGAGGAATTTGCCAACGTGTCCCAGGACGCGTTCCTGCCTGCCGACAAGGTCCAGTTTTTCTTTACACCGACGTTAATTCACACCGGCTCCGAGCTGATCTTGTTTGACACTGGCCAGAACGCACAGGGCATCACCGCCGCCGTTGAGGCCGCCGGGTATACGACAGATCAGGTGGATAAAGTCGTGATCACCCACATGCATGGCGACCATATCGGCGGGTTGATGGGCGACAATGGCGAGACGTTCAAAAACGCGTCGTACACGACTGGTGCGGTAGAGCATAACTATTGGTCCAAAGCCGACAACAAGGGCTTTAATTCCAAGGTCGCGCCGTTGTCCGAAAAGATGACGATGATCGACGACGGCGCGTCGGTGGCGTCGGGTATCACGTCGGTGATGGCAGCCGGTCACACACCAGGTCACATGGGCTACATGATCGAGAGCAACGGCGCGCAGTTGATGTTGATCGCCGATCTGGCGAACCACCCGGTCTGGTCGCTGGCGAAACCCGATTGGGAAGTGCGTTTCGACATGGACAAGGCCGAAGCAGCCGCGTCACGTCGCAAGGTTTTGGGAATGCTGGCCGCCGACCGCGTGGCAATGGTCGGTTACCACATGCCGTTCCCTGCGATGGGTTATGTCGCCACAAAGGACGATGGATTCGAATACGTCCCGATGAGTTATCAGATGATGCTTTAGCGCGGTGCGACCCAAACCGATTTAGCTCAATTGTGACGGACTTGCTTCTGCGGTCATCTCTGATGTTATGAAACTATAAACCTCACCGATCGTAGTCTGATCACGAAGCGAGTGAGGGTACGATGTCGAATAAGCTACGTTGGATTGGGTCGCCACAGATCAAACATGTGATGGAGATGATCGGGTTGCCGTCGTTTCTGCTGGATGTCGTTGCGGGCGCCGATGAGTTGGGGAAATTTCGCTTTAGCCATATCAGCGGCCAGCATGAACGGGAAACCGGGATCGACGGTGCGGCGCTGATCGGTAGGGCTCCGCATGACGTATTGCCGCAAAGGCTCGCCGACACGGTTGTCGCCAATTACGAGCGGTGCCGCGTGAGTGGTCAGATCGAGTCATACGAAGAAATTCTGGAATTACCGTCAGGGCCGCGATGGTGGCGGACAACACTGTCACCGATCTTTGGTGCAGGCGCTGGCGGGCCAGTCACGCAAATTCTTGGCGTTGCGGTGGATGTTACCGAGGCCAATCTGCACGAGATTGATCTGACACAACAGCTTAGCACACAAAGGGCGGCAGCCGAGAAAATCAGGGCCTTTGCCACGAATTCGATGCTCGATTCCAAGTCGCCACTACGATCTGTCTTGGCGCATCTCGATATGCTGCGCGATGGTTTCCTTGATCTGGGTGACGGCAAGGCGAAACACATGGATACCATTCAAACGATTGTCATGGATGCTATCACGGAGTTGGACGATGTCCTGCAAAGCACCAGTCACTTGCGCGACAGTCCGTTGGAGTTTGTGCAGATTGATCTGGCGCATATGTGCCGCGATATCGCGGCGCTGGTTGATCCGGAAAGCCGGATCACAATGACCTTGCCATGCCATCCGATAGAGGGGGATTGGGCCGTGACACAGGTTGTGTTGAGGTGCCTGCTTGAACAAGCCACCCATCGCGCTGTGAGCACAATTGAAGTGACGGTAGATACACAGAGCAAAGATGTTTTGGTCTTTACCATCAGCGATGACAGCGCGTTTGATCAAAGTGGTGCCGAGTGGGTCGGCGATATGGCTACTGCGGCCACGCTCGTGAAGGAACACGGTGGTGCGTTAACAACTACGTCTTGCCTTAACGACGGAGCGACCGTTCGGGTGACCTTGCCTGGTCATATGCATGCCAACACGCAAATATTGCCAGATGTTCTGGCAGGATAGGAAGCGTTCCGACCTAAAGCCGCCCCGCTTTCTCAAAAACCTCCCACGCGTAGCGTAAGTATTCGCTGCGAAAACTATGGCCGCCCTCAAACATGCAAAAATTCAGAACGTCGCCGTCGCGGTTAACGCTATTCTTGCAGGAGAGTTGATTGGTTCTGGTCGGATTGGCTTGTTTGAAGCCGCCATAGTCGCGGTACATCTCCAGTGCGTCCGATACGCGCCCCTGATGGGTGTTCAGGATTGGTCGCCCGTTTAGAGGCACGGTCGGGTCGCTGTCGCCGTGGATGTGGATGATATTGGCCACGGGTCCCACACAGGAGCTGGGCGGTCTTTGCCAGAAGGTGCCGGAGATCGGCACGAACCCTGCAAACAGGTCGGACCGGGCGCAAGCGAGGTTCCAGGTCATCATCCCGCCGGCAGAGAAGCCTGCGGCGACCATCCGGTTTGTATCAATGGAATGGCGTTTGGTGGCATCGGCCACAACGGCGTCGACATAGTCGAACTCATCCGAGCCATCGCTGTCCATGTGGCGCGGTGAGTTTGGCAAGACCCAATCGTCTTCCTTGGACTTCAGGGCAATAAATGCCAGACCCATGTTCGATATCGCGCGGCGCAGATTGCGGTTGCGCATCAGGCCAGCGGCGGAGCCTCGGTATCCGTGCGAGAACACAATGGCGCCAACAGGAGTTGTCCCGTCATGACCGTCCGGCATCGCCACACGGTAGGTGCGATCGTTGATTTTGCAGTCGGTATCCGGCCCGCAGGCGAAGGCGGGGGCGCCGAGCAGTGTTGCGACTATTGCTAGATACTTCATGTCCTATGAAGTGACGGACTATTGCGATTTGTACAAATCACAAACCCGTTGCGCCGGATTTGTATTAGCTGTCATCACGCCAGCGGTTGACGATGGGATAGCGACGGTCGAGCCAAAAGGCGCTTTCAGTTAGGCGCGCGCCCGGTGCGGATTGGAAGCGCTTGTATTCGCTGATGTAGATCAGGTGTTCGATCTTTTTGACCACCGCGCGGTCATGGCCCGCGGCGACGACTTCGGCCACGGATTGGTCGCGGTCCACAAGACGCTCCAGAATATCATCCAGCACCTCGTAGGGCGGCAAGCTGTCCTCGTCCTTTTGATCGGGGCGCAGTTCTGCCGAGGGCGGTTTGTCGATGATGCGTTGCGGAATCACGGTGCCGTCCGGCCCCATCATCCACGGGCGGTGGTTGGCGTTGCGCCAGCGGCAGGTCTCGAAGACCCGCATTTTGTAAAGATCTTTGATCGGGTTATAGCCGCCTGCCATATCGCCGTAGATCGTGGCGTAGCCCACCGCGACTTCGGATTTATTGCCTGTCGTCAGCAGCATTTCCCCGAATTTGTTGGACAGCGCCATCAGCAACACGCCGCGCAGACGGGACTGGATGTTTTCCTCGGTCAGGTCTTCTTTGGTGCCTTCGAACAGCGGCGCGAGGGCCTCGGTCACAGCGGCGCGGGCACCAGCGATTGGAAGCGTGTCGATGCGGGTGCCAAGCAGACGCGCGGCCTCGGAGGCGTCTTCGAGCGAATGTTCCGACGTGTATTCAGATGGCAGCATCACGCAGCGGACGTTTTCTGGGCCAAGCGCGTCAGCGGCGATTGTCGCGACCAAGCCGCTGTCGATGCCGCCGGACATGCCAAGCAGCACCTGCTTGAAGCCGGTCTTGCGCATGTAGTCGCGCAGCGCTTCAACCATCACACGGTAGTCTTGTTCGTAATCGTCGGGCAGCGCCGTTTTCTCGCCCTCAACGGCGGTCCAGCCATGATCTTCGCGGATGAAGTCGACATGGGCGATAGCCTCGTCAAAAGCGGGCATTTGCAACGCCAGCTTGCCGCCGCGGTTCAGCACGAAAGAGCCACCGTCGAAGACCTGATCGTCTTGGCCGCCAACCATGTTGAGGTAGACCAGTGGCAGATCGTTTTCGACCACGCGGGCCACCATGTGGCTGAGGCGGATGTCGTGCTTGCCCCTGAAATACGGCGAGCCGTTTGGCACCAGCAGAATTTCGGCACCGGACTCGGTGAGGGTCTCGGAGACATCTTCGTGCCATGCGTCCTCGCAGATTGGCGTGCCGATGCGCAGCGGGTCGATGGAGTAAGGGCCGCCCAGCGGGCCTTTGGTGTAGAGGCGGTGTTCGTCGAACACGTGGGTGTTTGGTAGCTCGTGCTTGAGAGTGCGGGCTTTGACCTTGCCGCCCTCGAGGATCGAATAGGCGTTGTAGAGTGCCCCGTCGATGAAGATCGGGTGGCCGACACCTACCGCAGGGCCATCGGCGCAATCCAGGGCCAGTTGATCCACGGTCGCCATTGCGTCTTTGGTAAAGGCGGGTTTCAGCACCAGATCCTGCACCTGATAGCCTGAGATGAACATCTCAGGCAGCGCGACCATTTGTGCGCCCGCATCTTTGCCCTGCCGCCACGCGTCGCGGGCTTTGGCGGCATTGCCCGCGAGATCGCCCACAGTTGGGTTTAGCTGCGCAAGTGTAAGGCGGAACGTGTCGCTCATGAGATGTGTCCTTCGATCAACGAAGCAACATTTAGCAGACCCGCGCCGGAGGGAAAGAGGGCGCGCTAAAAGGAGCCAAAGTCGTGTCTGCGTCGCTTGTCAGGGGATTGACGCTCCACTAGGCTCCGCCGAAATCGTCCGTTGGAGTGTCGTCATATGCGCCTGAGCGTTGTTTCCCTGTTTTGCCTAAGCCTTGCCGTGTTTCCTGCCGCGGCACAGGATACAGGCACCAAGCAATATGAAGACGGTGGTGTCTACACCGGAGCCTTCAAAGAGGGCAAACGCCATGGACAGGGGATTTTCACCCTGCCGAACGGCTACGAGTATTCCGGCAACTGGGTGAATGGTGAGATCAGCGGTCAGGGGACCGCGCGATTCCCCGATGGGTCGCTTTATGAAGGGCAGTTCAAAGATGGCAAGCCGAGCGGCTTCGGCAAGATCATCTTTGCCGACGGTGGCACCTATGAAGGTGACTGGGTAGATAGCAAGATCACAGGTCGTGGCATAGCCATTTACGCGAACGGCGTCCGCTATGAGGGCGAGTTTTTGAATGCACAGCACCACGGAACTGGCCTGATGGTGAATCCCAATGGCTATCGCTACGAAGGTCAGTGGGTCGGTGGCGTAAAGGACGGGCGTGGCAAGATCACATACCCGGACGGTGCGACATATGATGGCGAAATGGCGGGTGGCATGCGGCAGGGCAATGGCAAGCTGGAGATGCCGGACGGGCTGGTTTACGAAGGTGGCTGGGTCGCCGGACAGATGGAGGGCGAGGGCACCCGGCGTCACGCCAATGGTGACGTGTATGCCGGTTCGCTGAAAGCGGGCGCGCGCGACGGGCAAGGCCGGATGGAATACGCCAATGGCGACGTGTACGAGGGAGGCTTCAAGGCGGATCAACGCCATGGTCAAGGCACATCCCAACGTGCGGACGGTTTTGCCTATACGGGCCAATGGGTCGATGGTCGCGTTGAGGGGGATGGCTCGGTGACCTACCCGGATGGTTCGGTCTATGTCGGGCAGTTGCGCGATGATCTGGCTGACGGGCAGGGCAAAATTACATATCCCGATGGCGCCACGTATGAGGGCGGCTGGGTGAAAGGTGTGATCGAGGGGGCGGGCATCGCGACCTATCCCAGTGGTGTGACCTACGAGGGCGAATTTCGTAACGCGCGCAACGAGGGGCAGGGTAAGATGACCTTCCCGGATGGCAAAGTGTATGAAGGTCAGTGGGTTGCCGGGCAAAAACAGGGCCAAGGCAAAACCACGTTCCCCAACGGAATGATTTATGAGGGCGGGTTTGCTGAGGGCAGACGGTCCGGCACAGGCAACCTGACGACCACGGATGGGTTTAACTATGCGGGCCAATGGAAAGACGGCCAGATGCATGGGACCGGCGTGGCTACCTACAACACCGGTGATGTGTATGAGGGGGAATTCGCGGGTGGTAAACGTGAAGGGCGAGGTGTTTTGACATATGCCACGGGCGAAGTGGCGAGTGGCATTTGGAAAGGCGGTCTGCTAATCAAGCCGGATGTGGTCGAGGCCGCACCGGCAGCGGAAAACTAGGCGGCTTCTTTTTGTGGTGTCACCGGGCGCAAGTTCCCTGGGATGAATATGCGCACTGCAAGGCCACCGAACGTGGAAGATTTTTCTAGGTTTAACTCGGCGCCGTAGGCTTGCAGCAGGTCAATCGCGATGGCGAGACCGAGGCCGGTACCGGGCTTGGAGCTGTCTAGACGCCCGCCGGATTTCAGGGCTTGACGCTCCTGGCCTTGGGGAATGCCGGGGCCGTCGTCCTCAATGAGGATTTCGACGCCGTTTTTCCATTTCTTCGCCGTCAGTGAAATTTCCGAACTGCACCACTTGAGGGCGTTATCGAGCAGGTTACCTATGACTTCCTCAATGTCCTGCTGATCCATGCGAATGCTAAGGGACGGGGCGCAGGACGTGTTCATGAACTTGCCATCACGCTCGGCCATGGATTTGAACAGGCGTGTGAAGCGGGCGACCGAATTGGATAAATCGGTGCGAATGTTGGCCGCAGCCCCGCTATTTGCAGCGCGCATGCGGGCCAGCGAGCGGCCAAGTTGCGCGTCGACACGGTCCAAGGCATCGAGGGACGCCTCCATGTCGTGATTTTGCGCGGCTAGCAACGCCAACTCGTTGCGCAGAATGGCTGTTGGGGTTTTCAGTGCATGGGCCAGATCGGCGGCTTGGCGGCGGGCGCGGGCGATGATGTCGCGGTTGCGGGCCAGCAATTCGTTAATGTCATCGACCAGCGGCGCGACCTCTTCAGGGTAATCGGTTGTGGTCAGGTCTTCGTCCTGTTCCCAACGCTTGGCCACGTCACGGCGTAGCTTGTCGAGCGGGTGCAGGATGGTTGTTGTTTGAAGAATGGCGCCTGCGAGCCCCAGCAGGCCTACCAAGACAAAGGCCAGTAGCAGCGAGCGCCGTGTTTGCTGGCGCTCGGCAGTGAGGGCGGTCAGGCTTTCAGCGACACTAACGCCCCAGATGCTGCCGTCCTCCAAGGTGATTTGCTGGAATATACTTCGGATTGGCTCTGCTTCCGGCCCCATAATCGAGCGGACCGTCAAGGATTTTGGGTTGCCAGACGGTTCCTTCATAGACGCGTCAAACATAGAGTTGGACGTGTAAATCTGCCCGTCAGGCGATGTAATTTGCCAGTAACGGCCCGAGAATGGGGTAGCGTAGGCAGGATCATAAATGCGCTCTGACAGCTTATCGGGCGCGTCTGATGTGCTGCTCAAGGCCACAACGAGTTGCGAATGACGGTCGGCAAGTGCGCGATCGAAACGGTCCAGCACGTTGTCTTCGATAGAACTCAGAAGCACGAACGCACCCACCAGAATGGACGCCATGGCGGACAGAGCGCCGCCGATCATAGCCCTGCGGCGCAGGGACAGCATCAGGCTGCGTCTACCATGTAGCCGCGCCCACGGATGGTCTGGATGAACTCAGGCCCCAGCTTCTTGCGCAGACGGGTGATGAATACGGCAATCGTGTTGCTGTCGCGATCGCCGTCGTATTCGTAGATATGTTCGCTTAACTCGGTACGCGAGATCAGGCGGCCCGCATTGTGGATCAAGTAGGAGAGAACAGCGACTTCTTGCGACGTGAGGTCCACCGGGACGCCGCCCAAAGTGACCTTGGCGTTGCGGGTATCAAAAGCCACGCCGTCTTTTTCGAACAGCGGATTGGTGCGACCGGACTTGCGACGCAGCATGGCGCGCACGCGCGCGGCGAGCTCTGGCATGTGGAACGGTTTCGTCATATAGTCATCAGCGCCGGCATCAAGACCATCGACGCGATCGGTCCAGCCGTCGCGGGCAGTCAGAATTAGAACCGGTGTGTCCAGTCCCTCGGCACGCCATTCTTTCAGAATGGAAATTCCGTCGCGCGTTGGCAAGCCAAGGTCGAGGATGATCATGTCATAGGGTTCGGTCGACCCGAGGAAGCCCGCTTCCTCGCCATCATGGGCGACATCGACGACGCGCCCTTCGGCGGTCAGCAAGGTCTTCACCTGTGACGCAAGCGTCACGTCATCTTCTGCAAGCAATACTCTCATGCTTGCGGGACTATCAGCGGATTTTGACGGGTTTGTGGCTTAAACGTGGAAAATCTATTTCGTGTCGTGCGGCCTTGTTGTGCGTTGCGGCGAGGCTGCTTCTGCGACTTGACGACCCACGAGTGACTTGGAGGGCACCTGGCGGCCGGTTTGGGCGTCGATGATGACGCTAACCAGCATGCCATTGGATCGTTTCAGGACGAGGCGATAGTAAACGCCACCGGCGTTGAAAGCGCGCGCTTCAACGACTTTGGCGTGGAGGGAATTGGAAACTGAACTCAGTGTTGTTTTCAAGCTTACGGTTTTCCCAGATCCGGCAATCTGACGAAGTTCAGACTGCCCCATCTCCCACGCAGAGGACGCAAGGGACGGGTGGGCAAAACCGAGGGTAACAACACAGAAGAACAGGACACTTTTGAACATAGAACGACTCATAGCAGAGCGAAGATGAACGTAGAGTGAATGACACGCAGATGAAGTAATTCGAGTGGCTGGCCGACATGAAAAAGGCCGCCCAGAGGAGGCGGCCTTTTTCGTTTGAGGGATACGATTACCTTGGAGGGATACGTAATCCTTGGCGTCTTCTCAGGCAGCCATTAGCCGCAGAGAGTCCTGAGAAGTGAGCGCGGCCAGCACCTTATCAATGGGCGGGAAGCGCGAGGTCTTGGTCTTGGTTTTAGCCGTGCAGAGGTTCACAGCTTTAGGGGCAACACCAGCGCGATCGGCCTGCATTGCCTGGAGGGCTACAATGCGGCGGGTACGGGCTTTCTCGGCAAATGATCCGGTCATGGCGTATTCCTTCGTTTCGTTGCTGTCTGGCCGTCTTGGTTGACCTTCCATGCAGTTGGTTATGATGCATCGGTGTTGAATGAAGCACGAACCCCGTGTTCATGTTCGGTTAATGTTTAAAAACTATTTAAAAACATATAGTTAGAGGTATTTTACAATTGAGATTGCCGCGAAAACCTCTTCGAATCGCCTGAATTCCGGCGTTTCATTAACAAACAAATGCCTTATTTCAGATGGATTCGCCCGATCCCATCCGCGAAAGGAACGCCTGCGCGTCCTCTAATACCGCAGCCTTGCGCGGATCATCCATGCGGTCCCAAGTGCGGTACATGTTTCCCATGCGCGGATTGTTGGCGAACCTGTCGCGGTGGCGGATCAGGAAATCCCAATAGAGCAGATTGAACGGGCAGGCGTCCGGTCCGGTTTTGTCTTTCACCTTATAGGCGCAGCTTTTGCAGTAGTCGGACATGCGGTCGATATAGGCACCCGACGACACGTATGGTTTCGAGCCGACGATGCCGCCATCGGCAAACTGGCTCATGCCGATGACGTTCGGGGCCTCCACCCATTCATAAGCGTCGGCATAGACCGCCAGATACCATTCGTGGACCTCGTGCGGATCGATGCCTGCAAGCAGCGCGAAATTGCCGGTGACCATCAGGCGCTGGATATGGTGGGCGTAGGCTTCGTCACGGGTTTGGGTGACGGTTTTGGAGATACAATTCATGCGCGTGTCAGCGTCCCAGAAGAAGGACGGCAGGGAGCGCGTGTGTTTGAGCACATTGCGCGAGGTATAGTCCGGCCCCTCAAGGAAATAGATACCACGCATGTATTCGCGCCAGCCGATGATCTGGCGGATGAAGCCCTCGGCGGCGTTGATTGGGGCGTGGCCGTCTTTGTAAGCCTGCTCTACCTGCTGGCAGACCTCGAGGGGGTCCAGAAGGCCCGCGTTGATGTAGAAGCTGATGATCGAGTGATAGAGGAAGCGGTTGTCGTTCAGCATCGCGTCCTGAAAGTCGCCAAACTTGGGCAGGGCGTGCTTGACCCAATGCGTCAGCTGCCTGCGCGCCTGCCCAGTGTCGGTTGCGAACCAGAACGGGCGGAGGGTGCCGAAATTGTCGCCGAAGCGTGTCTCGACCAGATCGAGCACCTCCTCCACCGTGTCATCCGGCGTAAATTGCATGGGGCCGTTGAAGTCGACATCATCAGGGGCGGGTTTGCGGTTGTCGTGGTCGAAGTTCCACTTGCCCTCGACCGGTTTGTCGCCATCCATCAGTAAGCCGGTCTTGCGGCGCATATCGCGGTAGAACCACTCCATGCGCAACTCTTTGCGACCCTCCGCCCAGTCCTCGAATTCCTTATGGGAGGCGATGAAGTGGGTGTCGGCGATCATGTGCAGCTTAAGCGGCATCTCTTGCAGCGCCTCGATCAGCCGCCATTCGCCGGGTTCGGTGGCGATCACGCCAGAGGCGTCGTGCTGTTCGGCGCGGCGCAAAAGCTCGCCGGTGATGGAGCCTGCGTTGTCGGGATCATCGAGCTTGGTGTAGTCGACCTGCCAGCCATCGCCTCGTAACGCGTCTGCGAATTTGCGCATGGCAGCGAAGATGAAGGCGATCTTCTTGGGGTGGTGGGGGACGTAGGACGCCTCGTCCGCGACTTCGGCCATGACGATGATGTCGGTGTCTTTTTCGGCCTTTTGCAGCGCGGTCAGGTTGGGGGAAAGCTGGTCGCCCAGCACCAGAACGAGACGTGTCACCATGGCACCTTCGCGCCGGAATAGTCGAAGAACTTGCCGCTGTCGGAAGGTGTTAGGCCGTCGAGGACGCTTAGCAGGTTTTCGGCAGCTTTCGACGCGGGCACAGTCTTGTGGCGCGCGGCGTATTTGGCGGTGAAGTCGGTTTCCACCGTGCCGGGGTGCAGGCAGACGCAAGTGGCTTGCTTGTGGCTGCGGGCCAGTTCGATAGATGCACCGTGGATCAGTTGGTTCAACGCGGCCTTGGCGGCACGGTAGCTGTGCCAACCGCCGATCTTATTGTCACCGATGGAACCAACGCGCGCCGACAGCGCGGCGAAGGTTGCGGGGCGGTCTTTTGGCAGGAGCTGGATTGCGTGTTTGAGGACAAGGGCCGGACCTATGGCGTTGGTTTGGAACTGCAAGGTCAGGCTTTGTGCGTTGAGGGCGTTCACCGACTTTTCCGGCTCGTTGCCGTCTATGACCAAGGCGCCGGTGGCGCAGATGATCAGGTCGTAGCTCCCACTTAGATTTTTAAACGTCCGTTCAATCGAGGCCTCTTCCGTGATGTCCAAGCCGTCTTGACTGCGAGACAGTCCTGTCACGTCGTGGCCACGGGCTTGTGCGATCTGCGACAGCGCGGCTCCGATGCCGCCCGACGCGCCGATGATGAGTGTTCTTGTCATAGGGCAGAGGTAACGGTCCCGCGTCGCAAGTCAAATTGCGGCTTTCCTTTTTCGTCGGGGTTCGTATGATCCGTCTCATGAGCATTGACGCACATATCCTACTTCTTAGCCTGCGCTGAGCGTGCCTTTCCGGTGCGTGCCGCTCAGTAGTGCCAGCACCGGACATTCCCAAAAAACCGAATAGCTAAGGAGTGACCCCGTGCAGAAGGTCAATCTTGAACAAAAGCTGAGCCTGTTCTCGTCCCATTGGGACCCGCAGGTGGTGGCCGACTATAATGGCAATGACATTATGGTCGTTAAATTTCAGGGCGCGTTCCCGTTTCACAAACATGACGACAGCGACGACTTCTTTCTGGTGCTGGAGGGCGAGGTGACCCTCGACCGTGAAGGCGGCGAGAGTGTCACTATGGGACCGGGGGAGCTGTGCGTTGTTCCCAAAGGTGTTGTCCACCGTCCCCGCGCCGAGGCCGAGGCCAAGGTGCTGCTGATCGAGCCGCAAGGGCTTCCTAACACTGGCGATGCAGAGACTGCCGCCGCGAAACCACGTATTTGAGAGAACGAGATCATGAGCGAACAAGACAAAGTATTCATCTTCGACACCACCTTGCGCGACGGCGAGCAGTCGCCCGGTGCCACCATGAGCCATGCCGAGAAGCTGGAGATTGCGGGCCTGCTGGACGAAATGGGTGTCGATATTATCGAGGCAGGTTTTCCGATTGCTTCGGAAGGCGACTTCGCCGCGGTGAAGGCGATATCCGAGCAAGCTAAGAATTCGGTTATTTGCGGGCTGGCACGCGCCAACTTCAAGGACATCGATCGCTGCTGGGAGGCTGTGAAACACGCAAAGCGGCCGCGTATCCACACGTTTATCGGCACCTCACCGCTGCACCGCGCCATCCCGAACCTGAACATGGACGAGATGGCGGAGCGCATCCACGAGACCGTTAGCCATGCACGCAACCTGTGTGACAACGTGCAGTGGTCGCCGATGGATGCCACGCGCACGGAAGAGGATTACTTGTGCCGGACGGTGGAGATCGCGATCAAGGCAGGGGCGACGACAATCAACATTCCAGACACTGTTGGCTATACCGCGCCGCGTGAAAGTGCGGCGCTGATCCAGATGCTGCTGGAGCGAGTGCCGGGGGCGGACGAGATCATTTTTGCGACCCACTGTCATAACGATTTGGGCATGGCGACGGCCAACTCTTTGGCCGCTGTCGAAGCCGGTGCGCGTCAGGTTGAATGCACCATCAACGGCTTGGGCGAACGCGCTGGGAATACTGCGCTGGAAGAGGTCGTGATGGCGCTGAAAGTGCGCAATGACATTATGCCGTACCAGACGGGCATCGACAGCACCAAGCTGATGAACATTTCGCGCCGGGTGGCGTCCGTGTCGGGCTTTGCGGTGCAGTTCAACAAGGCCATCGTCGGCAAGAACGCCTTTGCGCATGAGTCCGGTATTCACCAAGACGGTATGCTGAAAAATGCCGAGACGTTCGAGATCATGCGCCCTGAAGATGTGGGCTTGACCGAGACGAACATTGTCATGGGCAAGCATTCGGGGCGAGCAGCGCTGCGCTCCAAACTGTCGGATCTGGGGTTCGAGCTTGGCGACAACCAGTTGAAGGACGTCTTCGTGCGGTTCAAGGAATTGGCCGACCAAAAGAAAGAGGTCTATGACGACGATCTGATTGCGCTGATGCAAACTGGCGATGCGGAAGCGGATCATATCAAGCTGACGGCGTTGAAGGTCTCTTGTGGCATGGGGCTGGAGAAATCCGCCGAAATGACGCTGGAGATCGGCGGCGAAGCATCGTCGGTGACCGCGACCGGAGATGGGCCTGTGGACGCGGCCTTCAATGCGGTGAAGGAGTTGTTTCCCCACAAAGCACGCTTGCAGGTCTACCAAGTGGCGGCGGTGACCGAGGGCACTGATGCGCAAGCGACGGTGTCGGTGCGGCTGGAAGAAGATGGCAAAATCGCAACGGGTCAATCAGCTGATGTGGATACGGTCGTTGCGTCGGTGAAGGCCTATGTGGATGCGTTGAACCGGCTTGTGGTGCGACGCGAAAAGTCCGGCGGTGACCTGGCTGAAGTGTCCTACAAAGACGTAAGCTAACTTGATCTCAATGAGCGCCTGCGGCGCGCTTCATTTTTGGAGCGCGTGGCGGGCGTAAGCCCTCGGGGTGTGACGTTACCGATGCGGTGCCTGTCTGCTTGCCTTCGGCGAGAATATTTTTGCCAAGATGAAACTTCAGCTTTCGAAGAGTTGGCTTAGGGTTTCGGCCTCATCGGCCAATCCGTATGGTGCGTTCACGATGAACATGCCCGAGCCTATCATCCGGTGGCCGTCGCGCACGGGAGGGAAGGCGACTTCGTGATGTAGCACATCGGGCAGATTTTGAGACTTTAGGGCTTGGATCATTATGCTGTGCGCGCCTGACGTCAGAATTGGGTACCAGAGCGCGATCACCCCGACATTCCATTTGCGATGCAGTTTGGCGACTTGGCTCGGGATGAGGTCGTAGTCTGATTTCACCTCATAGCTAGGGTCGATGAGCAACAGCCCGCGACGTGGCTCTGGCGGACAGACGGCTTGGATCATCTCGAAGCCGTCTTGCTTGTAGCATTTGGCATTATGGGGGCGCATGGCGTCGCGCAGGGCCTGATATTCTTGCGGATGCAGTTCGGCCAGATGCAGTTTGTCGGTCGGGCGTAGGGACAAAGCGGCCAGCATTGGAGAGCCAGCGTAGGCGGTATCCCCGTGTTGCTCGCGTAGTTCCTCGAGCGCTTTGATGTAGGGATGGTCGGGTGAGATTTTGCCCGTCAGAGCTGCTATCCCGGCCGCTGCTTCACCAGTTTTCAAGGCTTCGGCAGAGGACAGGTCATAGAGCGCGCGTCCCGCATGGGATTCGAGATAGCTGAGCGGTTTGTCCTTGCGCGTCATGTAAGACAGTATCGCGCAAAGCAGCGCGTGTTTGTGGACGTCGGCGGGATTTCCCGCGTGATAGATGTGTTGGTAGGACAGCATGCCGCGCTTCTAACGTGCTATAGAGAGGCGGAATAGTGCTGATATGACCCTGCAGATGGCTTTCAACCGGCGCGCGGCCCGCCTATAAGTCGCCAATCTTCCCTGCGGACCGCTGAGTCGGCGGGCTAATTCTGAACGCTTGGGGCACTACTTACATGGCTGGTATCTTTTCGGGTCTGTTTTCATCTGACATGGCCATCGACCTCGGCACGGCGAACACGCTGGTCTACGTCAAAGGCAAGGGAATTGTCCTGAACGAGCCATCGGTTGTGGCATATCACACCAAGAACGGGCGCCGAGAAGTTTTGGCTGTGGGCGAGGACGCGAAGCTGATGCTGGGGCGCACGCCCGGCTCGATCGAGGCGATCCGCCCCATGCGCGAAGGTGTGATTGCGGATTTCGACACCGCGGAAGAGATGATCAAGCACTTCATCCGCAAGGTGCACCGCCGCTCTACTTTTACGAAGCCGAAGATCATTGTGTGTGTGCCGCATGGCGCGACGCCTGTTGAGAAACGCGCCATCCGCCAATCGGTGTTGGGTGCGGGTGCGCGCAAGGCGGGCTTGATTGCAGAACCGATTGCTGCGGCCATCGGGGCGGGTATGCCAATCACCGACCCGACCGGCTCCATGGTTGTGGATATTGGCGGCGGGACAACCGAGGTGGCGGTGCTGTCGCTGGGCGACATTGTTTATGCACGTTCGGTGCGGGTTGGCGGTGACCGCATGGATGAGGCGCTGATTTCATACCTGCGCCGACACCAGAACATTTTGGTAGGCGAAAGCACTGCGGAACGGATCAAGACTTCCATCGGAACCGCGCGGATGCCGGATGACGGGCGAGGTTCTTCTATGCAAATTCGCGGGCGCGATCTGTTGAACGGTGTACCAAAGGAAACCGAGATTAACCAAGCGCAGGTGGCAGAGGCTTTGGCCGAACCTGTACAACAGATTTGCGAAGCGGTGATGACCGCGCTTGAAGCGACGCCTCCCGATTTGGCCGCGGATATCGTGGACCGTGGCGTTATGCTAACCGGTGGTGGTGCGCTGTTGGGAGAGCTTGATTTGGCACTGCGCGAGCAGACCGGATTGGCCATTTCGGTGGCGGATGAGAGCTTGAACTGTGTGGCGCTTGGCACGGGCAAAGCCCTTGAATATGAAAAACAACTGCGCCACGTGATAGATTACGATAGTTAACCCTATCTGGCCGCGTGGCGGCCAATCCCGCAGTTTGGACCAAACCCATGGCGATCGACCGACGCGGACAAGAGGAATATGCCCGCCCCGTCAGACGTGTGCTGATCGGGGTCTTGGTTGTTGTCTTGCTGGCGATCTTCGGGCTGTGGCGAATAGATAACCCGCGGATGGAGCGGTTCCGCTCGGCCATAGTCGACAAGGTGGTGCCGTCGTTTGATTGGGCCTTGGTGCCTGTGACGCGGGTAAGTCGCATGTTTGATGACTTCCAATCCTACGCCCGCATCTACGAGCAGAATCAAGAGCTTCGGCGCGAGTTGCAAAGCATGAAATCGTGGCGCGAGGCGGCAATTCAGCTGGAGCAGGAAAACGCGCGGCTACTGGATTTGAACAAGGTGCGCCTGAACGCACAGCTGACCTTTGTGACTGGGGTGGTGCTGACGGATAATGGCTCGCCGTTCCGGCGATCCGTTTTGCTGAATGTGGGGGCGCGCGACGGGATTCAGGATGGCTGGGCGACGATGGACGGGTTGGGGCTTGTGGGGCGCATTGCTGGTGTCGGTGAAAAGACAAGCCGCGTGATCCTGCTGACCGATACCAACAGTCGTGTGCCTGTGACCATTCAACCCTCTGGGCAGAAGGCGCTTTTGGTGGGGGACAACACGCTCGCCCCGCCGGTGGATATTGTCGAGAATGTCGAAGATGTGCGCCCGGGGGATCGGGTTGTAACCTCTGGCGACGGGAAGGTGTTCCCGGCGGACGTACTTGTCGGGCAAATTGCGCTTGGCCCTGACCGCCGCCTGCGGGTCAAGCTGGCCGCCGACTATGGCCGATTGGAATTCCTCCGAGTGCTGCGCACGCCGCATTCGACGGCGATTGAAACTGTGGGTGGTCTGATCGCCGAAGACGAAGTGCTGAGCGAGGCGGAGCCAACCACGGAGGGGACAGATGGTTGATCCTATTACATGGCGCCGCTTCCAGTATCGTACGCTGTTCTTGTTTGTTTGCGGCGTGATCATTTTCGGGCAACTCTTGCCGTTAAATACGGCCCCGGCGGTTGTGCAATTGATCGACCCTGTAAGCGGTGAGTTGATACAAGAGGGAAGCCGGTATTTCAGCCTGCCCGGGCCGGATTGGTTGTTTTGCCTGACTGCCGCCTTTTTGATGCGCCGCCCGCGCTGGGCGCCGGTCGTTTTGATCGTGTTTGTTCATCTTCTGGCGGATGTATTATATCTGCGGCCGTTGGGCCTATGGCCTGCAGTATCGTTAATCGCCTACGAGTTCCTGCGTCGCCAAACCAACGCGAGCAACGAGGTGTCGTTGCCCTTGGAAGTTGCACTTGTGATTGGCGCGTTTACCGCAGCCGTGACTGTGAACGGAGTGCTTCATCTGATCTTTGCCGTGCCGCATCCCGGTTTCGGCGTGACCTTGCTTCACATTTTGACGACGGCGATTGCCTACCCCTTTGTGATTGCGGTGACCCACTTTATACTAAGAGTGAAGCGGGCAGGGGTCCGTGAGTTGGACAGCGACGGGGTTATCGGATGAGACGTTCCCCAAAAGACACCGAGGAAAGCGCCGCAATTCTCAGCCGTCGTGGCTTGGTCATGGGCGGCGGGATGTTGGCGTTTGCTGGCGTTCTTGGGTTGCGGATGCGTCACCTTCAAGTGGAGCAGGCCGACCAGTTCAGACTGTTGGCCGAAGAAAACCGGATCAGCATTCGCCTGCTGCCGCCTGCGCGCGGGCAAATATTTGACCGCAACGGGTTACTTCTTGCCGGTAATGAGCAGAACTACCGTGTGACCATGGTGCGCGACGAGGTGGACGATCCCGAGCAGGTTCTGCGCGATCTCGCCCACCTTATCCCAATGACCAACGAGGACATGGAGCGCGCCCGCGAGGAATTGCGGAAGCGTTCGCGTCTGGTTCCGGTGACCATTGCAGACCGGCTGTCATGGGAAGACCTGAGCCAAGTGGCAGTGAACGCGCCTGCTTTGCCGGGGATAACGCCGGATGTCGGGTTGAGTCGCATTTACCCGCGTGGTGCCGATTTCGCTCATATCGTCGGCTATGTGGGACCGGTGAGCGACTATGATCTTAGCCGTATCGAAGACAAGGACCCGCTGCTGCAAATCCCGAAATTCCAGATCGGCAAGACGGGCTCCGAGAACAAGCTGGAGCATAACCTGCGCGGCAAGGCGGGCACCAAGCGGGTTGAAGTGAATGCTATCGGTCGTGTGATGCGCGAGTTGGGGCGTGACGAAAGCCAGAAGGGCGCGAATGTCCAGTTGACGATCAACGCCGAGTTGCAGAATTTTGTGCAAGCGCGGCTTGAAGGCGAAAGCGCCGCTGCGGTGGTGATTGAAGTCGAAACCGGCGATCTGGTGGCGATTGGCTCTGCACCTGCCTTTGATCCGAACCTTTTTGTGCGTGGCATCTCAGTGAAAGATTACGGTGAGTTGACCAACAACAAGTATCGCCCACTGGCCAACAAGGCTGTTCAGGGGACGTACCCGCCCGGTTCTACTTTCAAGATGGTCACGGCGCTGGCGGCCTTGGAAGCGGACGAAATTGACCCCGAAGAGACGATCTGGTGCGGTGGCTATGCCGAGGTCGCTAACCGTCGCTTTCACTGTTGGAAGCGCGGTGGACATGGGCACATTAACCTACGCAACTCGCTGAAGCAGTCTTGCGACGTGTACTATTACGATTTGGCGCAGCGGGTTGGGATCGAGAAGATCTCCGCGATGGCACGTCGGCTGGGATTGGGGGAACGGCATGACGTTCCGATGTCAGCCGTTGCGTCTGGCTTGATGCCAACTAAGGCTTGGAAAAGGGAAAACCGCGATAACGATTGGGTCATCGGCGATAGCCTTAATGCGGCGATTGGCCAAGGTTTTGTGCTGGCATCACCCTTGCAGCTTGCAGTGATGGCGGCGCGATTGGCGACCAACCGTGCGGTCTCTCCGAGATTGGTGAAATCTATCGACGGGGTCGAGACCGCGTCGGGCGCGGGTGAATCTTTGGGTTTGAGCGACGCAATGATGGCTCATGTGCAAGGCGGCATGTTTGCAGTGGCAAACGAGAGCGGCGGAACTGGTTACGGCACTCGCATTGCGGAAAAGTCTCTGCGTATGGCCGGCAAAACCGGCACCAGTCAGGTGCGCAACATTACCAAGGCGGAACGGGCACGCGGCGTTTTCCGCAACGCCGACCTGCCATGGGAGCGGCGCGACCACGCCTTGTATGTTGGTTTCGCGCCAGCTGACGCACCTAAATATGCGGTGTCGGTTGTCGTTGAACATGGCGGCGGCGGTTCGACATCCGCGGCTCCGATTGCGCGCGATGTAATGCTGGCTGCGCAAACAGGCGGCATGCCACCATTGTCTGCGTATCCAAGTGCGCAGCGCGGGCGCGTCAGCTCGGCTTTGAAAAAGCTGCGGATTTGGAACCCCTACGAGCCACAGGCACCGGACTCTCAAGCATGAGTTATCTTGAATACAACGTAAAATCAGTTCCAAGTGGGCTGTCCAAGATTTTGTATCTGAACTGGCCCGTGGTTGTTCTGCTAACTGCAATCGCAAGCGTGGGTTTCCTGATGCTGTATTCCGTGGCAGGCGGCTCGATGATGCCATGGGCCGAGCCGCAGATGAAGCGTTTCGCGTTGGGTCTTTTCTTGATGATCAGCGTTGCAATGATTCCCGTTTGGTTTCTGCGAAATATTGCCGGTGCCGCCTACGCGGTATCTGTGCTGTTACTTTTGGCGGTTGAGTTTTTCGGGTCGACCGGCATGGGGGCGCAGCGCTGGATCGACGTTGGCTTCATGCGCTTGCAGCCATCCGAGTTGACCAAGATTACCCTTATCATGTTCCTTGCCGCCTATTACGACTGGGTGGATATCAAGAAAATATCGCGCCCGTTTTGGGTGCTTATTCCTGTTCTGATAATCGCGGTCCCAGTATTTCTGACACTACGCCAGCCGGACCTAGGAACTGCGTTGCTTTTGGTATTTGGCGGTGGCGGTCTGATGTTTCTTGCAGGGGTTCATTGGGCATATTTCGCTGCCGTCGTCGGCGGTGCCGCTGGATTGGTGGGAGCGGTTTTCAAAAGCCGCGGGACGGAATGGCAGCTCATTAAGGACTACCAATACCGACGGATTGATACGTTCATTGACCCCGCGTCCGACCCACTGGGTGCTGGGTATCATATCACCCAATCCAAGATCGCGCTGGGCTCTGGCGGGTGGACGGGGCGGGGCTATATGCAAGGCACGCAATCGCGCCTGAACTTCCTGCCTGAAAAGCATACCGATTTTATCTTCACGACTCTGGCCGAGGAGTTCGGCTTCATCGGCGGCATATCGTTGTTGAGCCTCTATGTGCTGGTGCTGGTGTTCTGTGTGATCTCGGCTCTTAACAACAAGGACAGGTTTGCGTCCTTACTGACCATGGGCATCGGGCTGACGTTCTTTTTGTTTTTTGCAGTGAATATGTCGATGGTCATGGGGCTGGCCCCTGTCGTGGGTGTGCCACTGCCAATGGTGAGCTATGGTGGCTCCGCGATGATCGTTTTGTTGCTGGCATTTGGCCTGATGCAAAGCGCCCATGTTCACAGACCAAGGTAGATTTCGATGATCAAAGTACTGTTCTCCGCACAGCCAAAAAGCTGGGCTGAATACGAAGCACCGCTGCGTGCCGCGTTCGCCAAGGCGGGCATTGATGCGCAGCTGGGCACGGAGTCCGACCCTGCGGATGTGGACTACATCGTTTATGCGCCCAACGGACCGGTGACTGATTTTACGCCGTTCACGAAGTTGAAGGCCGTATTGAGCCTTTGGGCGGGTGTTGAGACCATGGTGGACAACCCGACGTTAAAGGTGCCGCTGTGCCGGATGGTGGATCATGGCCTGACGGAAAGCATGGTAGAATGGGTCACCGGCCATGTGCTGAGGTATCACCTTGGGATGGACAAGTTTTTGTCGGGGCAGGACGGTGTTTGGCGCGCTGGAACTGCTGCGCCTTTGGCGCGGGATCGCAAGGTTTGTGTGCTGGGGCTGGGCGCGCTGGGGGCCGCTTGTGCGCAGGCCTTGGCTCGGTTGAATTTCGAGGTGCATGGCTGGGCGCGAAGCCCCAAGGATGTTGAGGGGGTGACCTGTCACCACGGAGCAGACGGGTTGGATGACGCGTTGTCCGATGCGGATATGGTGGCCTTGTTGTTGCCTGACACCCCAGCGACCGAGAACGTATTGAATGCGCGAAGCATCGGGTTGATGCGGCGAGGCAGTTTCATCGTGAATCCCGGGCGGGGGCCTTTGATTGACGACGACGCGCTGATTGCAGCGCTGGATAGCGGGCAGTTGGCGCATGCGACTTTGGACGTGTTTCGTGTGGAGCCTTTGCCCAACGAGCATCCGTTCTGGGCGCATCCTAAGGTGACCGTGACGCCGCATATCGCGGCGGAGACGAAGGCCACGACGGCCTCGGAAGTTATTGCGGAAAACATTCGGCGTGGTGAAGGCGAGGAACCTTTGCTGCACGTTGTGGACCGCGCGGCTGGATATTGACGCTAGATGAGTTTTGGCGGCTTGGATGGATCGCTTCCGGGGGCAGGGCGTTCGGTGGGTTGGATCGGTTGTGGCAAATCAAATCGCAGTGCCTGAGCTTCGAGAGCGCCAATAATTGCGTGGCTGGCGTCGAAAAAAGCCACGTCTAACGCGCCTGCTTCAATGCCCGAGAAAACCAAGGCTTCATTTGCAGCACGTGCCAATGCACCTTCGGCGGCGGGTTCTGCGCCGACGAAAGCCAATATATGCGACCGCTGCCCGCTGGCGTAGGTCACCCCAGCCAAGTAGGCGCATTGGGCGAGGCCTGCTGCCGTGGCGAGCTTCATGTCGATGGCCGTGACCAAACTGTCAGGTAAGCCCTTTGGCGGAGTGATCTCGGTTGGCGTTTCGGCGGCCTCGGAGGGGGCGTGCGACAGCGTTTCGTGCAGCCAGTCCACGGCAGAGGGCGGGATCAGGATGGAGGACGGGGCCACGCCGAGGTTCATTCCAAGCCCAAAGTTTTGACCTGCCAACATTTGCGCCAAGGCGCGGCCTGACAGGCCGACATAGGGGGCCGAGCCTTCCGCGAACTCGGCCAAGCGTTCCTCGCGGTCGAAAGCGAGAATATAGGATGCGTCCTCCACCTCGAAAATCTGCGGCGTGATTTTGTCGCCCTCAGCCTCGCTTTCCAGCAACACAAACAATTCGGAATCGCCCATGCGTTCGTAGAAGCGCAAGCGGGCGGTGTCGTCATCGGGGGCGGCGTCCATGGCGATGTGGGCCAGATCAAGCGGAGTGTTCATGGGGCAAGCACCTCTTTCACGCGGGATTTGAGGACGGGCAGAAGCTCGGTCTCGAACCACGGGTTTCGTTTGATCCATGCGGTATTGCGCCACGAGGGATGCGGCAAGGGGATAATCGCGGACGCATGCTCGCGCCAGCTGGTGACGGTCTCGGTAACGCTCGGTGTGGTTTTGCCCAAATGGTACTTTTGCGCATAGCCACCGATGAGCAGGGTCAGGCGGATGTCCGGCAGTTGCGCAAGGATTGGTGCGCGCCACGTCTTCGCGCAGATGGGCGGGGGTGGCAGATCGGCGCCTTTCGCGGTGTAGCCGGGGAAGCAGAAGGCCATGGGGAGGATTGCGACGCGGGAGCGGTCGTAGAAGGTGGCATCATCGACGTCCATCCAGTCGCGCAAACGGTCCCCTGACGGGTCTGTAAAGGGCTTGCCACTTTCATGAACCCGCGCGCCGGGGGCCTGACCGGCAATGAGGATGCGCGCAGATTTCTCGAACCAAACCACGGGGCGGGGGGCGTGCGCAGTGTGGGTTGCCGCAAAGCGGTCCTTGCAGATTTGGCAGGCCGAGAGGTCGCGTTTGAGGGTGGAGATTGGCATGAGGCAGATCATAGGGGAGCAGAAAATGATTGCGAATGATTTATTATTCTATAATCATAGAAATATGAAAACATTTGATGATCCGAATCTGTCCCTTGTTCAAGCCGCCAGCGCTTACGCTGCCCTTGGCTCCGAGCAACGTCTGTCCTTACTGCGCACGCTGACGCGGGCGGGTGACAAGGGGATGAACATTGGCGCGCTGGGTGCCGCGACCGACCTGAGCGGCGCGAACCTGACGCACCATTTGAAGATACTGGCGCAAGCAGGGTTGATCAAACAGACCAAGCAAGGGCGCTCGATCATCTGCGCGATGGCGGATTATGCAACGTTCAAACGATTGAACGACTTTTTGCTGGCGGAATGTTGCGCCGATCTTGAGGACCACGAACATGGCTGATCTGACCCAATCCCCGACACCGGCATTTTGGAGCAAGGTTTCCAAGGTCTGGATGACCAGTGCAGTCATTCTCGCGCTTGTTTTCCTGCTCGATCGTCCGCAGGGGCTGCCTATTCTGACAGGCACATTTGAGGCGATGGGTCACACCGCGATCTTCATCATCTTCGCGGTTCTGGCGATTGGCTACCTTAAGGCGACAGGTGCTGAAGCAATGGTGGCCGAAGCCTTTAAGGGGCGTGAGTCGCGGATGATTTTCCTGGCAGCCGCCCTTGGCGGGCTGGCCCCATTTTGCTCGTGCGAGGTGATCCCGTTCATCGCCGCCCTGCTTGTGGCGGGGGTGCCATTGTCCGCAGTGATGGCGTTCTGGCTGGCGTCGCCATTGATGGACCCCGCCATGTTCTTGATCACATCCGGCACGCTGGGCTTCGACTTTGCGGTGGCTAAAACACTGTCGGCGGTCGGTTTGGGGATGTTTGGCGGGTTCGCCACTATGACGCTTGCCAAAACTGCGCTGTTTGCCGACCCGTTGCGTGGGGTCACGCAAGGCGGTTGTGGGTGTGGTTCGCCGTTCAAAGGCACGCCGAACTGGCGGTTCTGGCAGGAGCCCAAGCGCGTGGAGGTCTTTAAGTCTGCGGCGATAGAGAACGTGGCGTTTCTGGCGAAGTGGTTGTTCTTGGCCTACCTGCTTGAGAACATCATGCTTCAATATGTTCCGGCGAGCATGGTGTCCTCGGTTCTGGGCGGCTCTGGCGTTGGCCCAGTCATCTTGGGGGCCTTGGTTGGCGCGCCCGCCTATCTGAACGGCTACGCGGCGGTTCCGTTGGTTGACGCGCTTTTGACACAAGGTATGAGCAACGGGGCCGCGATGTCCTTCATGCTTGCCGGAGGTGTCAGCTGTATCCCCGCCGCAATCGCGGTGTGGGCCTTGGTCAAACCGCGGGTTTTTGCCGCCTATCTGGGCTTTGCATTTATCGGCAGTGTCACCGCGGGATTGATCTGGAATGTGGTCGCCTGAGTTGATTGCCCCGCGACTTCGATTGCTTTAACTCCGCGTTATGAGCTTAAGCGCGGGGGAGCGGCATGTATCGCGTCTGGAATTTCGTCACCAACTACTCTTTGTTGTTGGTCGTTGGTGCCGTTATCGCGCTGTTTTGGGCAAATACAGACCCGCATGCTTATCACCATTTTGTCGAGCATCCGTTGTGGTTCAACGACTGGATCGGACTGGATTACTCGTATTGGGCGAAATCTTACGGCGATGGGTTCGAGAAATACGAGGTCGGTGACATCACCAAGGTTTTGAGCCTGCACTACCTTGTGAATGACATGCTAATGGCCTTGTTCTTTGCGATTGCCGCGAAGGAAGTCTGGGAAGCCGTGATCCTGAAGAACGGCTCCTTACGCGGCAAGAAGGCCGCAACGCCCTTGTTTGCAACGGCGGGTGGCATGTTCGGACCTATCGCGGTGTATCTTGGACTAGCCTATTTCATGGGCTCCGACACCTACAACGCGGTTGCCAATGGCTGGGCAATTCCGACGGCCACGGACATCGCATTCAGCTATCTTGTGGGCCGGATGGTCTTCGGCGCGGGCCACCCTGCTGTCCGCTTTTTGTTGCTTCTGGCGATAGCGGATGACGCCGCAGGGTTGGTCATTCTGGCGATCTTCTACCCGTCGGGCGAGTTGGCGCCGGAGTGGCTGCTGCTTTCGGCGGCCGCCGCCATTGGCGTATTTGTGTTGGCCAACTGGCTGCCGCGCAAGCTGGACCGAGGCAATCAGGCGCGTCCCGTGTCGACCTTTGTTCGCACGAAGTTGCACTTTGTCCCCTACCTGATTGCGGCCTGTCTAAGCTGGTATGGCTTCGCGGAAAGTGGTTTGCACCCCGCGTTGGGCTTACTGCCAATCGTGCCGACCATACCGCACGCCGACCGCGCGTTTGGTATCTTCTCGGAGGCGGAGCAGTATCTGACAGACCTTCTCAACCAGTTCGAGCATGCGCTGAAGCACCCTGTGGAGATCATCTTGTTCTTCTTCGGCCTGCTCAATGCGGGTGTGGAGTTTAACGCCATGGGCGATGCGACCTGGTTGGTTCTGGCTGGATTGATGATCGGGAAACCCGTGGGCATCCTGATTTTCGGCTGGATCGCTGCGAAGCCGCTGGGGCTGGGCATTCCGCAAGGTATGCGGATTATTGACCTTGTGGTGATCGGCTGTGTGGCGGCGATCGGCTTTACCGTTTCGCTGTTCGTTGCTTCCGTGGCGTTCGATTCCGGTCCTGTGCAGGATGCGGCCAAGATGGGTGCATTGTTCTCCTTTGCGGCGGCGGGCGTCTCGATTTTGGCGGGTAAGCTGTGCCGTGTGGAAAAGCAGAACGGCTGATCGCGGCCTGACACACTGTGATTGTTTGGCAAGACGGCGCATTTATTTGTGCTGTCTTGCCTGATTCATCCCGTATTTACTGTTATAGCGTTGAAAGGCAGTGGCCTGTTAAGACATAGTCACGGCCATAACGGGTGCCTAGAATGCGCCCAACGATCCGCAGGGGACATGCGGGCTATATGAGGTAGGGGGTTTCCCCGGAGATGATTGAGTTTCAAAACGTCAGCAAGTCCTTCTGGACGGGCACGCAGCGCAAGGTGATACTTGATCGCGCGTCGTTTCGCGTGGAACTGGGCCACTCCATCGGAATTCTGGCGCCCAACGGCACCGGCAAGACGACGATCGTGAATATGATGGCGGGCCTAGAGAAGCCCGATGAGGGCGAGATTGTACGCACCTCGCGCATATCGTTTCCGCTGGGTTTTATGGGGGGCGTTGTGCCCAAACATACCGCTCGAGAAAACGCTCGCTATATTGCGAAACTGTATTCGCTGGACCCTGACTACATCGAAGCGTTTTGCCGCTATTTGTGCGGACTTGAGGAATATTTCGACATGCCGGTCGGAACTTATAGCCAAGGCATGAAGGCGCGGTTCACTTTTGCGCTGATGCTGGCACTGGAGTTTGATATTTACCTCATTGACGAGGGGATGCCTGCCACGACGGATGTAGAGTTCAACCGTAAAGCGGGCTCGATTCTGAAAGACCGATTGAAAAAAGCCACGGTGATCGTGGTATCGCACCAAGCTGAAACGCTGGAAAAATTCTGTCGATCCGCAGCGGTGCTAAGCCGAGGCAAGCTGATCATGTTCGACACATTGGAAGAAGCGAAGCGAATGTATGACTACGAAACCCAAAGCTAAAAAGTATCGCCTGCGGCGTAGCGAAAGCCCGTCTTCCTCGGCGCGCCCGGCTATGCCAAAAGTCGCCGTAGCGCCCGAGAGCACTAACGCGGCGGTTGCCGACGTTTTGCAAAAAGAAGAGATGATGTTCGCCACGACGACCGATGACGGTTTTGGTGGTCAAGATTTCCGCCCTCAAGCCAAGACTCAGGCAGAGCCGGAAACACAAACGCAGGCCAAACCGCAAAACCCTGCTGAGGTGATTGACGCCATTCGCCGCGAGGGATTGACGGGACGCCAACTTCGCATGGCACGCCGCGTGGCGCAAAAGCAGGGGCTTGCGCCTGTATCTGACTATGATGCTGTGCGTCTGCTGCGCGAGAAAGGGGTCGATCCCTTTAAGCGCTCCAACATGCTGGAACTGGTGGTGCCGAAGGGCGACGGCGCTGGATCTGAAACTAAAGCGCAGCTTCCGTCCACTGTCACTGCCAAGCCGTCCTTGCCATCGACCGAAGTGATTTCGGAAGACCGCCGCGCAACGGAAATCATGGCAATCCAGCGCGACATTGCCAAACGCCGCCGCCGCCGCGCGACGTTGCTGGCCATTCGCATGATGGTTTTCGTGCTCTTGCCGACTTTTGTGGCGGGTTATTATTACTATGTCGTTGCGACGCCGATGTATGCGACCAAATCTGAGTTCGTCATCCAGACGTCCGACGGCGCGGGTGGTGGCCAGCTTGGTGGGTTATTCTCGGGAACCGGGCTCGCCAATTCTCAAGACAGCATTCAGGCTCAGGGTTTTTTACAGTCCCGGGAAGCTATGTTGCGTCTTGATGCCGACGAGGGTTTCAAAGCCCACTTCTCTCAGCCGAACATTGATGCGTTGCAGCGCATAGAGCTTGATAGCTCCAACGAGGCTGCCTACTCGCTTTTTCAAAAGCATGTTCGGATCGGCTATGACCCGGCCGAGGGTGTGATCAAGATGGAAGTTAGCGCAGCTGACGCTGAGACCTCGGCGCGCTTTTCTGAAAAGTTGATCGACTATGCCGAAGAGCGCGTGGACGCGCAGACAACTGAACTGCGCAAAGACCAGATGTCTGGCGCAGAGGAAAGTCGCATCGATGCCGAGGCGAAAATGCGCGCGGCGCAGGACCGTATCGTGGAGCTTCAAGAGAAGCGCGGTGTGCTGGATCCTGGCAGTGAAGTGGCAGCGATCTTTGGCCAAATCACCCAATTAGAAACTGAATTGCTGACAGAACGGATTTCGTTGCAGCAGTTTCTTGCAAATCCACGACCAAATAACGCCAAGGTTGGCGCATCGGAAAATAAGATCGCGGAGCTTCAAAAGCTGATCGCTGAGTACCGTGGGCAGCTGACCGAAAGCAACGCAAATACCGGGTCTCTGGCGCGTATCTCGGGCGAGTTGATGGTGGCACAAGGGGACTTGGCGATGCGGCAAGAATTCCTCGCCGCTGCTGAAGCCCAGTTCGAAGCGGCGCGCCTCGAAGCTAATCGTCAGGTCCGCTACTTGTCTGTAAGCGTCAGTCCTGTGGCTCCTGATGAGCCGACCTATCCGCGCTCGTTCGAGAACACTATTCTGGCGTTCTTGATCTTCGCAGGCATTTACTTGATGGTCTCGCTAACGGCTTCCATCCTTCGTGAACAGGTATAACCCTATGAAAACTATCCATATCGGCGCCCTTGAATGTAGCAATGACCTGCCCCTAACCCTCATTGCTGGTCCGTGTCAGTTGGAGAGCCTCGATCACGCCCTGATGATTGCCGAAGCGATGGCAAAAGCCTGTGCCGACGCAGGTGCGGGTTATGTGTTCAAGGCCAGCTATGATAAAGCCAACCGAACGTCGCTATCTGGAATGCGCGGTCTTGGTATCGACGAAGGGCTTCGTGTGATGGATGAGGTCCGGGCCGAAATTGGTTGCCCCACCCTAACCGACGTGCATTCGCCCGAGCATTGCGCTGCGGTGGCACAAGCCGTTGACGTCATGCAGATTCCTGCATTTTTGTGCCGCCAGACGGATCTGCTCGTTGCCGCTGGTGAAACGGGTGCTGTTGTGAATATCAAGAAGGGTCAGTTTTTGGCCCCGTGGGATATGCCCAATGTCATCTCCAAGGTGGAGAGTACGGGCAACGAAAACATTCTGCTGACCGAGCGCGGGGCCTCTTTTGGGTACAACGCTTTGGTCGCTGATTTCCGGTCGCTGCCAACGATGGCGAAGACGGGCTATCCTGTGATTATGGATGCAACCCATTCGGTGCAGCAACCAGGCGGGCAGGGCGGCTCTACCGGTGGACAACGCGAGTTTGCCCCGGTGATGGCTCGTGCCGCGGTGTCTCTGGGGGTTGCCGGTGTGTTCATCGAGACCCACGAAGACCCTGATCGTGCACCATCTGATGGGCCGAATATGATCCCGCTGGATCAAATGCCCGCGTTGATCAAAAGCTTGATGCAATTCGACGCGTTGGCGAAGGCTGATCCATGCAGGATCTAAGCTAGACGGCCTGCCCTGCGGCCCAACCTGACGACCACGCCCATTGAAAGTTGTAACCGCCTAACCAGCCGGTAACATCGACGACCTCGCCGATGAAATAAAGGCCGGGCGCGTCTTTGGCCTGCATCGTTTTGGCGTCGAGAGCATCAGTATCGACCCCGCCTAGCGTGACTTCCGCAGTGCGGTAGCCTTCTGACCCAACGGGCTTGATTTGCCAGCGGTGAACCCGCTGGGCCAATACCTCCAACGCCGCGTTGTTCTGATCCGCTAAGTTACCGGTTAGTCCGGTCTCGGCGATCACGATGGTGGCAAGCTTTTCAGGGATTACCCGCGCCAGCGCATTCTTGATGGAAACGCGTCCCGACTCTGATCGCATGGCTTTCAGCTCTTCCGCGACGTTGGCGGGAGCCGCGAGGTTGACGTTTAACGTATCACCCTCTCGCCAATACGACGAGATCTGGAGGATGGACGGACCAGATAGCCCGCGATGTGTAAATAAAAGCCCTTCGCTGAAATTAGCTGCGCCGCATGAAACATTGGCTTGCACGGAAGTCCCCGTGAGAGGGCGCGTTTGCTCCAGTTCCTGCTCCGCGAACGTCAAAGGGACCAGTGCTGGTCGGGTTTCGACGATCGACAAGCCGTACTGCTCGGCTACGCGATAACCGAAGCCGGACGCCCCCATTTTGGGAATTGATTTCCCGCCGCTGGCAATCACCAGGCTTTCGCATTGAAGCGGACCAGACGAGGTTTCGATTTTAAAGCCTTCGTGCTTGCGCGCGACTGACGTAACCGAAACGCCCAGTTTCACGCAAACTCCGGCTTTTTCCATGTGGTCGAGCAGCATGGCGATGATGTCCTTTGCGGACCGATCGCAGAAAAGTTGCCCCAAGGTCTTTTCGTGCCATGGGATGCCAGCAGCATCGACCATCGCGATAAAATCCCACTGCGTGTATCGCTTCAACGCCGACAATGCGAAGCGCGGGTTTCGTGATAAGAAACGGTCTGGTTGAATGTCGAGATTAGTGAAGTTGCAGCGGCCACCGCCAGATATGCGAATCTTCTCGCCCGCTGCTTTGGCGTGATCCAAAAGCAAAACTGACCGTCCACGCTGGCCCGCTTCGATCGCGCACATCATGCCCGCGGCCCCAGCGCCAATAATTACGACCTGTGCATCCATGAGGTCGGACTTAAACGGCACTCAGCATTGCCACAAGTCGCGATTTTGGGGTTGCAGCATGGAGAAAGGCGCATTAAATCACAGTTCGGTATTGGGATGTGGCCTAGCGGTAGGGCAACTGTTTTTGGTACAGTAGATCGTAGGTTCGAATCCTACCATCCCAGCCAACCTCCTCTGAGCAATAGAACAACAGGCCTCCGGGCCATCGTTGGGCTGAAAGTGCCCCAAGGAATGCCCCACGT
>NZ_RCCE01000004.1 GCF_003663885.1 Litoreibacter meonggei | reverse complement strand
CACCCTTAGAGGTGTTTGAAAGCGAACTGATGGAGTTACGGAACCGATTGGAGTAAAAGGTTAAATCAGGAACTGCGCTTCAGCGTGAGTTCACACTGACTGAGATGCACACACGAACGCAAATTCGGCACTAAAACAGAACCTTGCCCACTGCGACACATACCGTAACTAAATCACTGAACTGTTTAACTCAGCGACTTCCAGAATACGACTTTGTCGTCTCCCGCCGCCCAGAAGTCCCGTATACGCGCTTCCTCGGAATAACCGTTCTTACGATAGAAGTTGCGTGTTGGTGCGAAGTCGTCCGTGCCTGATGTGTCTGCTATCAGAATGCGCTGTCCGCACTCTCTTAGCGCGGTCTCCAAATGCTTGACGATAGCACCACCACAACCGCCACCCTGCTCTGACGGAAGAACTGCGACAGCAAGCATGTTCCATGCGCCCTCTGCAAGCTCCTCTGGGACTGCGTAGCAGAAGCCGACGGGCTTGCCTTTGGCTTCGCATGTTAGCCAGATGTCGGAGCTTTCCTCATCAGATAAAAAATTGCCCACCATATCAGGGAGCATTTCACTGGGGAAAAGTTCTGTTTCGTTGAGCACAACCTGCAAGGCAGCTATGTCGTCGGGCAGTGTTGGTCGGATTCTCATGGCTCTTCGTCCCTCTGCTGCCCGAATGTGAGCAAAACTATCCCACATTGCTGATGCATCGCCTGCGTTTAGAAGACTGGAAATTTGCTCGCTGAACGTCCAAATTTGGTACCAGAACACCTAACTATCAACAAGAAATACCCCCCAATTTCCGTAGGATACACTATAAAATGAACTTGGGCGACAGTCGCGTACATGGCATCGAAGGCTACGAAATAATGTTCGTGTTTGAGATAATGCCCCGCCAGACCAGTGCACCTACGACGCAGTGTCGAGAAGTATTGGATGTTTAGGTGTAAACTACTCGACAGCGGGCCCGCCAAGCCGTAGGTATTCAGTCGAAATTCCAAGGAACCGTCGATGACGTCTGTGCTAGTCCTCAATGGGCCAAATTTGAATTTGCTGGGAACCCGTCAGCCGGAAGTATACGGCTCCGTCACATTGGCTGACGTTGAAGAATTGTGCGAAGCGCACGGTAAGTCTTTGGGAATAAAGGTAAATTGCTTACAATCAAACCACGAGGGCGTGTTGATTGACGCAATTCACGCGGCAAAAGGCACACATCGTGGTATCGTGGTGAATGCTGGCGCCTTTACTCATACGTCTGTTGCCCTGATGGATGCGATCGCGTCAGTGGAATTGCCTGTCGTTGAAGTTCATCTATCGAACATTCATGCGCGCGAGGCGTTTCGGCATAAATCCTACATAGCCCCTGTTGCGTTGGGGCAGATTGCGGGATTTGGTGCCAAAGGCTACGTGCTCGCGCTGGACGCGCTGGCCACTCATCTAGGTACGGGAGCATGATCCAGGATCACCTAAGTACCATCATTGCGAGCAACTCACTTGAAGAGGTCTGGTCGCTCCATACGGCGAAAATGGCGGAGTTCGGGTTCGACCGGATAGTCTATGGCTACACGCGCTTTCGTACCGGAACAACGCTGGGCGATTTGCAAGATGCGCTGATCCTGACCAATCATGACGCGGCCTATGTCGAGCATTTCGTCGGCGACGGTGCCTATTACCAAGGCCCTATGGTGGCGTGGGCGGCTGAAAACGTCGGCGCTTGCAGTTGGCGGATGATGCAAGAGCTTGCCATGTCGGGGCGTCTTTCACCGGGCGAAATGGAGGTTGTGGCGCTGAACCAAAGGCTAGATGTCACTGCAGGGTACACTGTCAGCTTCCACGACGTATCTTTGCGCGCCAAAGGTGCGACAGGGCTCACTGCGCGACGTGGTCTTAGCCAGGATGATGTGGACGCAATCTGGGACAAGTATGGTGACGATCTGGAGCTGGCCAACAAAATCATGCATCTTAAGGTCACTCAGCTGCCGCACACAACGGGCCAACGGCGCCCGCTCACGGCGCGGCAACGCGAGGTGCTGGAATGGGTCGCGGATGGCAAGACCATTCAGGATACTGCGACCATCATGGGGCTGAACCCCGCGACTATTGAAAAACACCTGCGCTTGGCGCGCGAGACCTTGGATGTGGACACCACGGCCCAAGCCATTCTCAAAGCGTCTAGCCAGAACCAGTTCTTCTTGATCGAACGCTAGGGCGCGAGCCCCCTACTCTCTTGGCGTTCGCAGCAAACTGACCTTCAGAAAATTTGCGCGGATAGATCATATGCGATGCGGCGGTCTCGTTGAGGTATGGAAAGCCATACTTTGATTTTCCGCGGCGCGGCGCGATAGTTTTTCTATGCCTTATGAGTGACGGTTTCGACCGTGAGGCATATGTTAGGGTGCACCTTGCATTTCCAAGGCTGCTGCCGGTCGGGGCAACTCGGTTGGCGCACATTTCTGAAGGTCTCGACAGCCTTCGGTGAATGGTAGCTCTCCTCCCTGTCGGGCCCGCATCAATCCCCAGCGTGGGGGTCTGACAACAAAGAAACGGCGCGAAGGGTTTTACCCTCGCGCCGTTTTCAATTTCTCAGATGTAGAAAAGGGGCTTAGCCTTTCAGCGTGGCTGCAACTTCGTCCGCGAAGTTCTCTACTTTTTTCTCGATGCCTTCGCCAACTTCCAGACGCACGAAACCGGTGATTTCCACGCCAGCTTCTTTGGCGGCCGCGCCGACGGTCAGGTCAGGGTTCACCACGAATTGTTGGTTCAGCAGGGTCACCTCGGCCATGAACTTCTTCATGCGGCCAACGATCATCTTCTCGATCACCGCTTCTGGCTTGCCGCTTTCGCGGGCAATGTCCATCTGAACGGTTTTCTCTTTTTCAACAACGGAGGCGTCCAAGTCAGCTTCGGACAGCGATGCCGGGTTTACAGCAGCCACGTGCATGGCGACCTGCTTGCCGAACGCATCATTGTCGCCGGACAGGGCCACGAGAACGCCGATCTTGCCCATGCCGTCAGCGGCAGCATTGTGCACGTAGGATACAACATGTGGCCCCTCAAGGCGCGCCATGCGGCGCAGGGACATGTTTTCGCCGATGGTGGCGACCTTGGCGGTGATCACGTCAGCTACGGACTTGCCACCCATGTCGGCAGCAGCCAACTCTTCGGTGTTCGAGGCGCCAATCGCGACCTCAGCCACGCCAGCAACCATAGCTTGGAATTCGGCGTTCTTACCAACGAAGTCGGTTTCCGAGTTCACTTCCACGGCAACGCCAACGCCGTTCGCCACATTAACGGCCACAAGGCCCTCGGCAGCGGTCCGGCCGGATTTTTTGGCAGCTTTCGCCAAACCTTTGGTGCGCAGCCAGTCAACAGCGGCTTCCATGTCGCCATCTGTTTCGGTCAGCGCTTTTTTCGCGTCCATCATGCCTGCGCCTGTCGAGTCGCGCAGTTCTTTCACCATTGCAGCGGTAATCGCCATCTTGGTTCTCCTGAATAGAGGTGGGATTATCCCAAAGGCCGCGATCGGCCTTCGGGCAATAGATTAGCGTGCGGAAGGCTTAGCCTTCAGCAGGTGCCTCTGCAGGAGCAGCAACAGCTTCTTCAGCTGGCGCTTCTTCCATGGCACCCAGATCAACGCCAGCAGCGCCCATTTGCGCTTGCATGCCGTCCAGCGCCGCACGAGCCACCAGATCGCAATACAGGCCGATGGCGCGCGATGCGTCGTCGTTGCCCGGGATCAGGTAGTCGATGCCGTCTGGCGAGCAGTTGGTGTCAACCACGGCAATAACCGGAATACCCAGCTTTTTCGCTTCCGCGATGGCCAGATCTTCTTTGTTCACGTCGATCACGACCAGCAGGTCAGGAACGCCGCCCATTTCGCGGATACCGCCCAAGGATGCCTGAAGCTTGCCTTGATCACGTTCCATGCCCAGACGCTCTTTCTTGGTCAGGCCGGTGAAGCCGTTTTCCTGAGCTTCGTCGATGGACCGCAGACGGTTGATCGAGTTGGACACGGTTTTCCAGTTGGTCAGCGTGCCGCCGAGCCAGCGGTGGTTCATGTAATATTGTGCGCATTTCTCTGCGGCTTCGGCGATCGGGCGTTGAGCCTGACGCTTGGTGCCGACGAACAGAATGCGGCCGCCTTTTGCTGTGGTGTCGCGCACAACTTGCAGCGCTTGGTCCAGCATGGGGACGGTTTGGGTCAGGTCCATGATGTGGATACCGTTCTTGGCGCCGTAGATATACGGGGCCATACGCGGGTTCCAGCGTTGGGTTTGGTGACCAAAGTGAACGCCAGCCTCAAGTAGCTGACGGAGCGAAAATTCTGGCAAAGCCATGTCCGTTTTCCTTTCCGGTTTAAGCCTCAGCGGGGTGTCAGAGGCGTTTGCCTCAACCGGTGGACGTCATGGGATTTCTCCCCCAATCGGCCCGACCCCGCCTGCGAAGTGAGCGCCAGATACCCCAAGCCCCCCTGTGCTGCAAGCCCCAAAGGCCCGTTTGGGCGCCGAAAGGTGAGTGATGCGTGAGAACAGGGTGAAAATGCCATGCATTCGACGCCCCCACCCTAGTCATCGCATCTGTGCGGGCGCAGCGTGATTGGGTTCTTAACCCGTATTTGGAGTAACTATTATGAAAACTGCCATTCTCGCGATCTTTGCCGCAGCGGTCTCCACCGCTCCTGCCTTTGCCGTGGAAGCCATGCGTTGCAATGTCCAAACCAGCCCCGGCGTCTACCAGCCAGTGCTTCGTATTGTCACCCAAGGCGACTCTCGTGATATCCGCATGGGTTCGGAGGGGCTGACCCGCAAAATCTTCTACCGTGACCGGCGTGTGGTGGCCTATCTGGCCAACGCTGTGGGCGTAGCACCGCATGACCTACCGCGTCATGTCTCCAGAGTTTGCGGCGCTGTCGAGGAAGCTACGGCGCGCGCAGCACCTACGGCGGCGGCTATCGCAGTGGCTCCTCCTCCGGCTGCGTCCGAAACTGTGGCAAAAGAAGTATCTGAACGTCCGACCGACGACACGAGTGACGAGGCGGTTTACTAAGATGCCCTCTTGAACCCCCGCTCATGGCCTGATTTGAAGATGGCCATGAGCAAGACACCTGACATCCTGTGCATCGGTGCGGTCCTGTGGGACATCATCGGACGCCACGACCACGAGATGGAACGCGGCCATGATCGCCCCGGTCGCATCACCCGTGTGCCGGGCGGTGTCGCGATGAATATCGCCATGGCGCTGCAAGCCTATGGCATGACCCCTGCCCTGTTGACCGCGATCGGGCGTGATGCCGAAGGCGACGAGCTACTGCGCGCCTGTGCGGGCATGGCCATGGTCACCGACCACATCCACCGCCCCGACGACCTGCCCACCGACCGCTACATGGCCATCGAGGGTCGCAACGGGTTGATAGCAGCCATCGCCGACGCTCATTCGCTGGAGCAAGCCGGCGAAGCAATCCTCGCGCCAGTGACCGCCGCGCTGTCCGGTTGGACTGGGCTTGTCGCATTGGACGGAAACCTGACCGTCGACCTGCTCACCCAGATTGCTGCCGATGCTGCGTTCGCGCAAGCCGACCTGCGCCTCGCCCCCGCCTCTCCCGGCAAGGCCGAACGTTTGCGCCCGTTTCTGGCCCACCCCACCGCCACGCTTTATGTGAACCTTGAGGAGGCGGGGCTGTTGCTCGGCACGACATTCAATGACAGTGCGACCGCTGCCACGGCCTTGCTTGCTAAAGGGTTGCACCGCGCGCTGGTCACCAACGGCGCAGAGGCCGCATCGCTGGCCGTGGGCAACAAACTGTTAACCTTCACGCCACCCAAAGTGCAGGTGAAACGCATCACCGGTGCAGGCGACACCTTCATGGCGGCGCATATCTCCGCCGAAGCCCAAGGTGCCACACCAGAAGCCGCGCTGCAAAACGCCATGACCGCAACCGCCACCTATATTTCCGGAGACAGCTATTGATCCCCTTGCACTACGCCCCCGAGGTTGAAGCGGCCCAAGCCGCAAGCACGCCCGTCGTGGCGCTTGAAAGCACGATTATCACCCACGGCATGCCCTACCCGCAAAACGTGGAGACCGCGCGCAAGGTCGAGCAAACCATTCGCGACCAAGGGGCCACGCCTGCGACCATCGCGGTCATCGCAGGCCAGCTCCATATCGGGCTGACCTCGGACGAGTTGGAGACGCTGGGCCAAGCCAAGGATGTTGCCAAGCTGTCCCGCGCCGATATGGCCGCCTGCATCGCCACGGGTGGCACAGGCGCGACAACCGTCGCCGCCACGATGATCGCCGCGCGCCTCGCCGGTATCGAGGTGTTCGCCACCGGCGGCATCGGCGGTGTGCATCGCGGCGCGGAAAACAGCTTCGATATCTCTGCTGACCTGCAAGAATTGTCCCAAACTGCGGTCACCGTGGTTGCCGCAGGGGCCAAGGCCATTCTCGACCTGCCAAAAACGCTGGAGGTCTTGGAAACCCTTGGTGTGCCCGTCATCGCTTATGGTCAAGACACCCTGCCCGCCTTCTGGTCCCGCGAGTCCGACCTTGCAGCCCCTTTGCGCATGGATGACGCCGCCAGCATCGCCAAAGCGCACCGGATGCGGGCCGCTCTGGGTTTGCCCGGCGGGCAGCTGGTGGCTAACCCGATCCCCGCCTTCGCCGAAATCCCCGCCGCGACCCTAGCACCTATCATCGCGCAAGCGTTGCAAGAGGCCGAGGAACAAGGGATCGACGGCAAATCCGTCACCCCCTTCCTGTTGGGGCGTATTTTCGAGCTGACCAATGGCGCGTCACTGGACGCAAATATCGCGCTTGTGCTCAACAATGCACGTCTGGCAGCGGAAATAGCCCAAAACCTGACCCAAATCGGGGCGAATTGACGACTTGTTTCACTGGCTGCTTGTCGGATGGGATGCGGAGCCATACATACGTTAAAGCAACACTAAGAAAGACCTGACGCGCCGATGCTGCTGGACGATTTGGATCCTGACCACAAAAAGCCTCCTCGCAAGGCGAGTTTGTTCGCGCGCATGCGCGGCAACTTTTTGGCTGGGCTGGTGGTCATTGCACCTATCGGCCTGACCATGTGGCTGACTTGGAGCGTCGTGGGCTGGATCGACAGTTGGGTCTTGCCTTTCGTCCCCTATCATTACCGCCCCGAGCAATATATCGGCATCAACCTGCGCGGCGTGGGTGTGGTGTTCTTCTTGCTGTTCACCATGGTGATCGGCTGGATGGGCAAGGGCATTCTGGGTCGGTCCCTGCTGCGGTTCGGCGAGAACCTCGTGGATCGCATGCCGGTCGTGCGCTCCATCTATAACGGGTTGAAGCAGATCGCCGAGACTGTGTTCTCGCAGCGCGAAACCTCGTTCGAGAAGGCTTGTCTGGTCGAATATCCCCGCCGCGGCATCTGGGCGATTGCCTTCATATCCACGACTGCCAAGGGCGAGGTCGCCCATGGCATCCCGACGGAGGGCGGGCTGATGTCCGTCTTTCTGCCGACCACGCCCAACCCGACCTCCGGCTTCCTGCTGTTCGTGCCCAAGGCCGACATAATCGAGTTGGATATGACCGTCGAAGACGCGGCCAAGCTGGTGATCTCGGCAGGGCTGGTCTACCCCAACAAGGAAGACCCGTCACAGCCTCCGGCGGAGCTGGCGGCGCAGTAGCGAGCTGTTCCGCTTTGAAAAACGACGACGCAAAGTGATCCGGCGGACTTGCCGTAGATTCGCATTTCTGCTCAACTAAAACTCCATCGTAGCGACATGAAGTGGAAACCGCACGGTAAAAGCTCTGGGAATCGGCGGCGTGTTTTTCAGGTCAAAAGACCCAAGCGCTCTTGCTGCATGGTATCAAAAGCACCTTGGGATCGACCCAGTCCCGACCTCGCCGACAATGACACCTTGGATCACAGAGCCGAGTTTGACCGTCTTTTCACCGTTTGACCAAGACACCGATTATTTCCCGAAAGACCGGGCGTTCATGCTGAACTTCCGGGTCGGCGATCTCGATGCCGCGATTGCGGAGTTGAACGAGGCAGGTGTGGAAAGCGGTGAGCTCTCAATTATGGAGGGTGTCGGAAGGTTCGCCCGTATTCACGACACAGAAGGAAACCCGATAGAACTTTGGGAACCTGCCCTGCCATAAGATATGTGCCTCTTTACTCCGACCACCACACATCCGGCTGGAACCCGATCCAGTCGCCATAGACCGGCAGCGTGTCGGGGAATTTCAGGTTCGCGTCATGGGCCAGCATCGAGACGTTGGAATACCACAGCGGAACCACATAGCGCCCTGCCGTCAGGATGCGGTCTAGCGCTTTGACCGCCGCGCGGTAATCCTCCTGGCTTTCCGAGGTCAACATCGTCTGGATCATCGCCTCGGCCGCAGGGCTGTTCATCCCCATCAGGTTGCGTGATCCCGGGCTGACCACCCCGTCACTGCCCCAGTAGGACATCTGCTCGTTGCCGGGACTTAGGGATAGACCGCGAATAAAGTGCGTCATATCAAAGTCATATGCGTCGGTGCGCTCGCGATACTGCGCGCTGTCGACCACGGTGATTGTCGGGAAAACGCCCAAGCGCTCCAGATGCTCTTTGTAGATATTGGCGATGGATTGGTGCTCCGCGCTGCCTTGCTTGAGCAGGATGTCAAAAACGAACGGGTGGCCGTCCGGCCCCGTCAACACGCCGTCTTTCACCACCCAGCCCGCCTCTTCCAGCAGGCGCGACGCCTCGCGGATGCCAGCGCGGTTGCGGGCTGATCCGTTGCCTGTCGGCAGCGTGTAGCCCTCATATGTCCCCGGCAAAAGCGTGGTCTTGTAGGGCTCCAGAAGCTCTGCGACCTTGCCGGTTGCCTCGCCATTCTCCATCGCCAGAACAGAGTTGTGGAAGTAGGACGCGATGCGCGGCAGCCCTTCTTCACCGTTCAATTTCTCGTCGATGAATTCGTAGTTGAACGCCTGCAACATCGCCTCGCGCACGCGCCAGTCCTTGAAGATGTCGCGGCGCGTGTTCATCACGAAGCCGTTCATGCCCGTGGGGCGCTGGTGCGGAATCTCGGATTTCACCACCTGCCCGTTGGTGACGCGCGGGAAGTCGTATTGCTGCGCCCATTTGGCGGTGCTGGTCTCGCGAATGGTGTTCAGTTCGCCCGCCTTGAACGCTTCGAACATGGCTGTGGCGTCGCCGTAGAACTCCATCCGCAACTCATCAATGTTATTGGTGCCGCGCTGGAACGGAACGTCACTTCCCCAATAGTCGGGATTGCGTTTGAGGGACACGAAGCGGCCCGCCTCAAAGTCGTCGATGACATAAGGCGCGGAGGAAATCGGGATCGTATCAAGTCCGCTCTCTTCAAAGCTGGCACCGTCCCATTGCGCTTTCTTTAGGATCGGGCGCATCCCCATGATCAGGGCGAGTTCGCGGTCCGGCTCTTTGAAAGTGAAGCGAATTTTTCCCTCTGGCGTTACTTCGGATGTCTCGATCTTGGCCCAAGATCCGGCATAGCGCGGATGGCCTTTGGTGCCTAAGGTCTCGTAGGACCAGATCACGTCTTCGGCGGTTACCGGGCTGCCATCCGAGAATCGGGCCTCTGGCCGCAGCTTGAATTCCACCCAGAGATTCGTCGAATCGGTCTCCACGGTTTCCGCCAGAAGCCCGTACAGGGTGAAAGGCTCGTCCCATGACCGGCCCATCAAGCTTTCATATGCGAGGAAGCGCAGCTGCCATGGCACCCGTCCTTTGCGGATATGCGGGTTCAGCGAATCAAACCCGCCAACCTCGCCCGTGACGATCTTGCCGCCTTTGGGCGCATCGGCATTTGCGTATGGCAGAGACACAAAGTCTGGTGGAAGCGCGGGGTCACCATACATAGCTATGCCATGCTGAGGCTCGGCAAATGCGGTGCTGGCTGCAAGGATTGCAGCACTGGCCAGTCCATTGCGCATGGTTTGGAAATAGTTTGACTTCATTTCGGTAACAATCCTTCGGCGCCCTGCTCTATTTGATCCTCATGCTACGCAGGGTTTCCAACCTTTTCAAACTTTTAGCTTGGCGGGTGGCGGTCAAATGCTTATAAAGGTCCCACTGCTCGATAGGTTTCTTGCCTGTATGAAACCTGCCTCAATAACTTAACGCCAGCTTCGTGCTGGCGTTTTTTTTTGGCTTTGCGGGCCGGATATGGTTTCGGACCACGCGTCAGAGCAGATTCGAATCCACCCCCAGAAAATCATTCGCCGTCAGATCATCCAAAGCGATACCGCGCAATCTGATCGTCAAGCCGGTCGAGTCGGCTAGTAAGTCGCTTGGCATCCCGAACACTACGCTTGGCCCGTGTTGTGTCGCGTGGGCCAGAAACAGCGCCATCACGTCAGCCATCTCTTCGTCCAGCATGAAATCCAACGCCAGTTTGTCCTCACCACAGGAGAAATCGTTGACGATCATCTCGCTATCCCCCTCCAGCCCATCCGTGACAAAGATGAACTGATCCGCCCCTGCGCCGCCTTTCAGCGTATCGCGACCTCCGAATCCATAGAGCGTGTCGTCACCTGTGCCACCATCAAGGCGATCATCCCCAAGCCCGACCCGTAGCACGTCGTTCCCTGCCCCTCCGCTGAGGTGGTTGTTGCCTGCGGTGTCGGTTAGAACGTCGTCGCCTGCCTGTCCGTAAAGTCTGTCGTCACCACGATTTCCCTCGACACGATCGTTTCCGGCACCACCATACAGCCGATCATCGCCCGACCCGCCGCGCAGGGCATCGTTCCCGGCACCCCCAGCCACAAGATCATCGCCGTCCCCGCCATCAAGGTTGTCATCGCCATTGCCGCCATTCAGCCGGTCCTGACCGGTGCCGCCCTGCATGCGGTCGTCACCATTTTGGCCCCATAACTCGTTGTCGCCCCCTTCCCCTTGGATGAAATCGTCACCATCGCCGCCACGGATCGTTTCGCTGGCCTCAGTCCCGATAAGGATGTCATCACCACTCCCGCCCACCAGTGGGGTATCTGGGCTTTCAAATTGGGCGACAGGCAATGTGATATTTGACGCGAGCTGCGGGGCGGAATCAGGGACAATTGGATTTTTCATACCGTCACCTATCGCTGCAAACCGCCAATATTTGGTAAACTCCGCGACAGAGCCGGCTTTGGCCCTTCATTTCGCAGGTGCAGCAAGATATGTCTGGCGCAAAGATTTACGTCAAAGGACCACGTTCATGTCGCACCCGACCCCGCTCAAAGATAAAACCGCCGTCGTCACGGGTTCCAATTCCGGTATTGGTCTTGGTATCGCGCGGGAGTTGGCCAAGGCTGGCGCGAATGTGGTTTTAAACTCTTACACTGACAATGCCGAAGATCACGCACTGGCTGCCGAGATCACAAAAGAGACCGGCAACGAGGCCCGCTATATCCAAGCCGATCTGTCCAAAGGCGATGACGCGCGCCGCCTGATCGAGACTGCTGGAAAGTGCGATATCCTAGTGAATAATGCAGGCATCCAGCACGTGGCCCCGATTGACGAGTTTCCGGTGGAAAAATGGGACGCAATCATAGCGATCATGCTGAACTCGGTGTTCCATACCACCGCCGTTGCCCTGCCTATGATGCGCGCGGCAGGTTGGGGCCGGATCATCAACATCTCGTCCGCCCATGGCCTGACCGCCTCTCCGTATAAATCCGCCTATGTGGCCGCAAAACATGGCGTTGTCGGTATGACAAAAGTAGTGGCTCTGGAAACCGCACAAGAGCCGATCACAGCCAACGCCATCTGTCCTGGCTACGTGATGACGCCATTGGTCGAGAGCCAAATCCCCGACACGATGAAGAAATATGACATGGACCGCGAAACGGTGATCAAAGAAGTCATGTTGCAGCGCCAGCCCTCCAAAGAGTTCGCCACGACCGAGCAATTGGGCGGCGTGGCCACTTTCTTGTGCTCGGACGCAGCGACGCAGATCACGGGTACGACGATTTCGGTTGATGGCGGCTGGACCGCGTTGTGAACGCACAAAGCAGATCATGACCCGCAAACGCATCAACCTCGCCCTGCAAGGCGGCGGCGCGCATGGAGCGTTCACTTGGGGCGTTCTGGACCGGATATTAGAAGATGACCGGATCGAAATCGCTGCGATTAGCGGAACCTCTGCCGGTGCATTAAACGGAGCGGCGTTGAAATCCGGCTTGCTTGAAGGCGGAGCAGACGGCGGCAAGGCCAAGCTTGACTGGCTATGGGGCGAGATTGGCGCCACGGACCAGTCCCACCTGCACAGTTGGATGCACGGCGTGACCCCGGGCAATGTCAGTCACGCGGTGGGGGCATCGCCGCTTTATCAAGCCATCGACATTTTCAGCCGCATGGCCAGCCCTTATAATCTGGGCCTGCTCTACGCGCATCCCCTTCGCCCGATTGTGGAGCAGCTGAACTTTGACGAGGTCTGCGCCAAGGAAGGCCCGGACCTGTTCATTTGCGCCACCAATGTGCGTTCCGGCAAAATCCGGATCTTCGATCATGATGACACCGATACGGACGCTATTCTGGCCTCCGGCTGCTTACCGACGATCTTTCAGGCGGTGGAGATATTTGATCCCAAGACTGACCGGATCGAGGCATATTGGGATGGCGGCTACATGGGCAATCCCGCTCTATTTCCGCTGTTCGAGCCGGAGTTTCCGGCGGATGTGGTTATCGTCAACATTAACCCGCTTCACCGCGAAGACCTGCCGCGCAAAGCGACTGAAATCCAGAACCGTATCAACGAGATCAGCTTCAACGGCTCGCTGTTTCGCGAGTTGCGCGCGGTGCAGTTTGTGCGTGACCTGATCACCAGCGGCAAGGTAACACAAGGCTCAATGAAGGATGTGCTGGTGCATATGATTTCCGATGACGCGCTTATGAACGAGTTGTCGGTGGCGACTAAATCGATACCAACCCCCTTTGTGATTCAGGAACTGAAGCTGGCAGGCCGCAACGCAGCGGGTGCGTTTCTCGACGCCCATTTTGACGACCTGAACGAGACGTCTACGGTCGATCTTCGCGCGATGTTCGAATAGCTACAACCGCCGCGAACAGATCACGTGAGCAAGGTCCAAATCGCCGTGCAGGCAAGTGCAATATTGGCCAGCAGCCCTCCAACAAACGCAAGGGTTCTAGGGCCACCGACGATCCGCCCTTTGCCACTGTAATAGATCGCCCAGAATGCCATGCGGAACACGAAATACGCACCGGCCAACCAGTTGACCAGCATCGGCGATGATCCGGCAACAATCGCCACAAGCAGCGCCCAGCCAAAGGCAGGAAACGTCTCGGCTGAGTTTGCATAGGTGCGCACCGCCCGAAAGCTGAGCTTGGAATGGTCGTGTCTGAGAGGCATGCCGGGGACTTGTTCCTCGCGGACATAGGCCAAGGGCGCCGTCGCAAAATTCTGGACCAAGGTCACCAGCGATAAGCCGGCCAGAACGAGAAAGGATGTGTGATACGCCGACAGATACGGGGCGATGTCAAAAAGTGAGGTCATAGAGCTGGCTCCTTACATGTCCATTTGCATCGCTTCGGCGACTTCGATCGTTCCGGTCCCGCTCAGATGCGGGCAACCCTTCGCCATGGCGATCGCCTGCTCCATTGTGTCGGCTTGAATGATGGTGATCCCTGATAACGGGTTTGAGCCTCCGCCTTCCTCCACGCCGGTCGCGGTCACGGTCATCGACGGGCCAACCGGCAAGCCGGGGTCGACGACCGCATCGCCCAACCCGTCGCTCCATGCTTTCCATGCCACCATATGGGCGGCACCCTCTTCCTTGCTCTGGAAGTCTGGTTTGCCGTGAAAAGCGAGTACAAATTTGGTCATGTGTCGTCTCCTGTTTGAGGGGTTCGACACGAAGCTGGCACAGATCAATATATGTTAAAGAACATATTAAATGCCCTGCTATGATCGGCACGAATTGGAGTGAACCTCATGCCCTATAGTGCCAGCCACAAAGAACAGACACGCGAGAAAATTGTTGAATCAGCGCGAATACTTTTCAACCGCCACGGCTTCAGATCGGTCACAATTGATATGATTATGGAGAATGCCGGCCTCACACGCGGCGGGTTCTACAATCACTTCAAGACGAAAGAGGCGCTTTTTAGCGCCGCGGTCTCGGGTTTTCTGACAGGACGCGGGGCGCAATGGCGCGAAGAGGCCGGGGTTGATGTGACCAACCTCAATCCGGAAATGGCAGTTCATATGATCGACGCCTACCTGTCAGACAAACATCTGGGAGACCGCGACGGCCAATGCCCGATGATTGCCCTGCCCTCTGATGTGGCGCGCGCAAGTGAGGACGTCCAGCAGTCGTTCCAGCAGTTATTGACCGCGATGGTGTGGTTGTTCGAAACCAATATGGCTGCTGACGCGCCCGACAACCGCCGCGAGGCGTTGTCCATCGCGGCACTCTGCGTTGGCGGGATGGTGCTGGCGCGCACATTGCCCGACTCCGCGCTGGCGGATGAGGTGCGCGCCGCTGCGCATGCGTCGGCGGTGGCAGCGTTCAAGGCGCATTCGGCGTGACGGGACGCCCGTCGATGCCTTGAAAGCCCAACGCCGTCGCAGTATGCCGTCACAATCGGCTCAGACGCATCGGAGGGACCCCATGATCGCGCGCCAAATTGTCGCCGAGGCACTCGGCACCGCGCTGCTGCTGATCTCCGTCGTGGGCTCCGGCATCATGGGCGAAAGCCTCGCGGGTGGGAACACCGCCATCGCGCTGCTGGCCAATGCCATCGCAACCGGCTGCATGCTCTATGCGATCATTACCGTGCTCGGCCCGATTTCGGGGGCGCATTTCAACCCTGCGGTGACGCTGGCCTTTCTGATGCGGTGGGAAATCACCCCGAAACTGGCGCTGGCCTATGTCGCCGCACAGGTCGCAGGTGGCATACTCGGCGTCTGGATCACCCATCTGATGTTTGATCTACCGCTCTTGCAGCTCTCCACAACGGCGCGCGCTGGCATTGGCCAATGGAGCGCCGAGGCGGTTGCCATGTTCGGCCTGCTCTTCGTGATCTTCGGTGGCCTCGCCGCCCGCGCCGACTCGGTCCCGACCCTTGTGGCCCTCTATATCACGGGCGCCTATTGGTTTACGGCCTCCACCAGCTTCGCCAATCCGGCGGTCTCCATCGCGCGCAGCCTGACCGATACCTTCGCGGGCATCCTGCCCTCTCACGCGCCGGGTTTTATTGTGGTGCAACTGCTCACTACCCTGATCGCCATCCCCCTGCTCGGCTGGCTCTTCGGGCGCAAATAAAACCGCCACTAGGTTTCATCTTGGCAAAAATATTCCCCCCGGAGGGGTCCGACCTCACCCCAGCGACGTCACCCAGAGGATCAGCGCATCCTCCGCACTGGTCGACACCACGTTATGCCCCATCGAGGCGTCATAATACGCGCTGTCGCCGCGCTTCATCTCCACCGGCTCGTAGAATTCGGTGAACAACCGCACGGAGCCTGTCAGCACGTACAGAAACTCTTCCCCGTCATGGCGCACCCAGCCGTCGAACTCGTCCATGCTGCGTGCACGGATGCGCGCGCGATAGGGCAACATCGCTTTCTTGGTCAGCCCGCCTGACAGCAATTCATGCTCATAGGTCGGTGTTACATGCGTCGCTCCCTCCTCCACACGCGTCACATCCATCCTGCCATTGACCTGCGCCTTTTGTGGCGGAGTGAACAGCTGAGGCATACCGATGCCCAACCCCTCGGCCAACTTCTTCATCAACTCGAAGGTCGGTGACATCTGCTCGTTCTCGATCTTCGACAGGGTGGACCGCGCCAGCCCCGCTTCCTTCGCCGCCTGCTCCAGCGTCCAGTTGCGCGCCTTGCGCAACTCCCGCACCCGTGCGCCTAGGTTCAAAGGCTCCACGGGGCTGTCCTCGCCGCTGGCACGGGCAAGGCGGATCAGGCTGGGCTCGGTGCTTGCTGTCATGGCCGTTCTCATACCCCCCTCTTGCGGCGACTGGCAATGGGGGCTAGCCCTCTGCCCATGCAAATCTCCGTCTTCGATCAAGGCCCGCCGCCGCACTGTCCCGCGCCTTTCAACATGGCCGCTTATGTGCTGTCCCATGCCACAGCTTTAGGCGACAAAGCCGCGCTGGAAGTCGTCGGTGGTGCGCCCGAAATTCTGACCTATCGCGCGCTGCTGACACGTGTGACCCGCGTGGCGGGCGGGCTGCGCGCGCAGGGCTTCACCGAGGGCGACCGCATCTTGTTCCGTCTTGGCAACACCCCGGACTTCCCCGTGGCCTATCTGGCCTGCATCTGGGCGGGTCTCATTCCCATCCCCGCCTCGTCGCAACTGACCGGGCCGGAAGCGACCGACATTGCGCAACAAACCGATCCCGCGCTTATCCTGCATCAGGACGGCGTGTCCCTGCCCGACCACGCTGCACCAGTCCTGACCACGCTTCCCGAGGCCGACCCGATCCCGCCCGTCATGGGCGATCCAAACCGGCTGGCCTATATCATCTTTACCTCCGGCACCTCTGGCCGTCCCAGCGGTGTGCGCCATGCCCATCGCGCCATCTGGGCGCGGCGGATGATGTGGCAAGGCTGGTACGGCCTGACGCCCGACGACCGGATGATGCATGCAGGCGCGTTCAACTGGACCTATACGCTCGGCACCGGCTTGATGGATCCGTGGAGCATCGGGGCCACGACGCTGATCCCCGCCTTGGGCGTGCCGTCCTCGGCCTTGGGCAATCTGGCGTCCGAGCACAAAGCCAGTATTTTCGCAGCCGCACCGGGCGTTTACCGGCAAATGTTAAAGTCACCCTTGCCGACCTTACCCCATCTGCGCCACGGCCTGTCCGCTGGTGAAAGCCTGCCCGACGCGCTGCGCACGCAATGGCGCACGCAGACCGGCACCGATATCCACGAAGCGCTCGGCATGTCGGAATGCTCCACCTTCATCTCCGGCTCCCCCGCGATGCCCGCGAAGTCCGGCACGTCCGGCAGGCCGCAACAGGGCCGTCGCATTGCCGTGCTGCAAGACGGCAAACCGGTGCCGCCCGACACCCCCGGTCTGCTCGCCATCCACCGCGACGATCCGGGCCTGATGCTGGGCTATCTCGACGCCTCCCTGCCGGATGGCGACTGGTTCACCACCGCCGACACCGTAACCATGAGTGCCGAGGGCGATATCACCTATATGGGCCGCAATGATGACATGATGAACGCGGGCGGCTACCGCGTGTCGCCGCTAGAGGTCGAATCCGCCTTCAACGACTTTCACGGTATCACCGGATGCGCCGCAACAGCCGCTGAAATCAAGGCCGACACGCAGGTGATCGCCCTGTTCTATGCTGCGGATACTCCCATCGACGAAGACACTCTGCGCACCCATGCACAGAGCCTGCTCGCCCGCTACAAGCAACCGCGCCTTTACATCCACCGCGACACGTTGCCTAAAGGGGGAAACGGCAAGCTGAACAGGCGCTTGTTGCGCGACGCATTTGAGGCCCCCAATGATTAAACTCGACATAATTTCCGACGTCATCTGCCCGTGGTGCTATATCGGCAAGGCTCATCTGGACCGCGCGTTGGAGGCCGCTCCGGATCACCCGTTCACCATCGAATGGCACCCTTTCCAGTTGAACCCGACAATGCCCGCAGGCGGCATGGACCGCCGCGAATATCTTGAGCACAAGTTCGGCGGCAAGGAAGGCGCCGTGCGCGTCTACGGCCAGATCGCAGAAGCCGCAGAGGCCGCGGGGCTCGACATAGATTTCGGGGCCATCCAGCGCACGCCCAACACGATCAACGCCCACCGCTTGATCCATTGGGCGGGGCTGGAGGGGAGGCAGACTGCAATCGTCTCCAAGCTGTTCAAGGCCTATTTCAAGGAAGGCCTTGATATCGGCGACACGGAGGTGCTGCTCGACATTGCCGAGGCCGCCGAGACGGACCGCGAAATGGTTGCGCGTCTGTTGGCAACCGATCAGGACGTTGACGGCATCCGCGCCCGTGACGCCAATGCCCGCGAGCGCGGTGTATCAGGCGTGCCGACTTTTATTGTGGCCAACCAGCATGTGTTGTCCGGTGCGCAACAGCCCCAACTCTGGGCCAATGTGATCGAGGAACTCAACGAGCAACTCGCAGACCAGACATGATTACCGCGCATTTGCCGTCCGGATACATCCTTGGCCGAACGGCGCAACGCTACGGGGTTCATCCTTGGTTGATGCCTGCCGCGATCATCGGGGCGATCTTACCTGATTTCGACCTGATCTGGTTCTACCTCGTCGACAACCGCGCCATTCATCATCACCACTACTGGGTCCATATTCCCTTTTTCTGGTTTGTCGTCTGGCTGCCCACAATGCTGGCTCTGCGCCGCTGGAAGCCGCGCTGGCTGCCGCCTGCCCGCGCCTTTTTTGCGGGCATTCTCCTGCACCTGCTGCTCGACACAGTTGCGGGCGATATTGCGTGGGGCTTGCCCTTCACCGATCAGCTGTTCCACCTGTTCACTGTGCCTGCCACTCAAAGCCACTTCGTCTTATCGTATATCCTGCATTGGACCTTCTCGTTCGAGCTCTTGGTCTGGGCATTGGCAATCTACCTTTACGCAAAGGCCAAGCTATGAACCGCCCCACACGGCGTCTGTCGCAGCCCGAGTTTATCGCGCTGATCGCCGCAACCATGGCCTTAACCGCCTTCAGCATCGACTCCATGCTGCCAGCGCTGCCAGATATTGCCCACGCACTCAGCCCTGACGCGCCGAACCGTGCGCAACTGGTGCTGACCAGCTTTGTGCTGGGCATGGGGATCGGCACCATCGTCACGGGGCCGCTCTCCGACAGCTTTGGCCGCAAGCCGGTGATCTTTGGCGGTGCGTTGCTGTATATCATCGGCGCGGCCATGGCAGGGCAAGCCGAGTCACTCGAAACCATGCTTGCCAGCCGTATCGTGCAAGGCTTAGGCGTGGCGGGTCCAAGGGTCGTGGCCATTGCGATCGTGCGCGACCAGTATGAAGGCCGGTCCATGGCCGCGATCATGTCCTATGCGATGATGATCTTCACCCTCGTGCCTGCGGTCGCCCCCCTTGTGGGAAGCTACATTATCGCAGGATTCGGGTGGCGCGCGGTGTTTTACAGTTTCGTGCTCTTTGCCGTTCTGGTGATTGGCTGGCTGATGATCCGCCAACCGGAAACCTTGCCGTTGGAGGCCCGCAGACCATTCCGGTTGGCGTCACTTGTGGCGGCAACCAAGGAATGCTTTTCGCACAAAGTGTTCACCCTCTCGACCTTGCTTCAGGTTCTATCCCTCGGGATGCTGTTCGGGTGTCTCAGTTCCACTCAGCAAATCTTCGAGACCAGTTTTGGACGCGCTGACACCTTCCCGCGTTGGTTTGCGTTGATCGCCCTCGTTGCAGGCACCGCGTCAATCCTGAACGCACGGCTGGTGGTGCGTTTGGGGATGCAACGGATGATCTCTGTTGGCTTCGGGATGCAGATATTCTTCTCGGTGGCGGTCCTGCTGGCGGGTCTTTTTGCGGTGGTTCCTTTCCCGCTCTACATCGTCTGGACCATCTCTCTGTTTTTCATGGCGGGGCTGGTGATCGGCAACCTGAACGCCTTGGCGATGGAGCCGGTCGGCCATATTGCAGGTCTCGCCGCGTCGGTGTTGGGGGCCGTTGCAACAGTGCTAGGTGCAGCAATTGCAGCGCCCATCGGCCTTGCGTTCGATGGCACTCCCCTACCGCTGGCAGTTGGCACCTCTATCCTATCCGTCATCGGGTATGCCATCGTGAAAGGTGGACTTCGCTAGCTATGCCACGCTTTGCTGGCCATGGCTCTCTCACAGGTGCGGCTTGAAACGCCCTCTCAAAAAGCTGGGGATACTGGCCGCGATAGTCCTGACGCCGTTGATCACGTTGTTCGGCCTGTTTGTCGTCGCCTTCTACGAAAACTATGCAATCAAGCCTTATACGCCGGTATCCTTCCTCGTCATGGCCCCAGCTTTGCGCTCAATCACCCCGATCGAGCAGTGCAGTCCCTTGGTTTACCAGCGTTATTTTCAGGAATGCGCGGGCATCTGCGGCGAGCAGCAGCGGGTGTGGTTTGGGACCACCGCCTCGCTCCAAACCTTGCAAAACACTTACGATCTCGACGCCCTGCGCGCACAACTGAGTGGCTTTGACGAGGTGTCCTTGCACATGTCCACCGGTCGCCCCGGCCTGCCCGAGGGCTGCAACGAGGCGTGGATTTCAGCCTATGACGACTACGCCATCGACTGAGCAGCGCACGCAAGGTTAACGCAGTTGAAAGCCTTGGTGGCTTAAGCCTCCGCTCGGATATCCAACGACGACAGAAGACCAGGATCTTCCGAATTTCCGAAGATCACCCCGAGACAGGGTGCAGGGGACAAGGGCCGATCCGTTTTGCGCAAGACGGTATATGATCCGCCTCAAACCGGCGGCCGCCGACTTCTCTTTCAGGTCACCACATTACCGAGACGCAAAACCCCGCGCAGATCAGGCCTTCGCCTTCTTCGCCGGTTTGAACGTGCCCGCATGTTCCGCTAGGTCGCGGGCAATGGCGAAGGCACCCTTGATCTTGTCCGCCTCTTTTTTCCAATCGCGCCGCACGACAACCTTGTTGTCACGCAGCTTGGCCATGTTCCGTTCGTCCTGAAGATACTCGACCAACCCTTCCGGCTTGGCGAACTTGTTGTTGTGGAACTCGATGGTCGCCCCGCGTTCGCCCGCGTTCAGCTTGGCGATACCGGCGCGTTTGCACATCGCCTTGATCCGCACCACGAGCATCAGCGTGTTGACCTCGCGCGGCAGCTTGCCGAAACGGTCGATCAACTCGGCAGCAAAGCCTTCCAGCTCCACCTTGGTGGTCAGGCCGGACAGGCGGCGATAGAGCCCCAGACGCACATCAAGATCAGGCACGTAGTCTTCCGGGATCAGCACTGGCACGCCAAGGTTAATCGTCGGCGCCCATTGGTCATCCCCATCAGTCAGGCCTTCCAACTGTCCGGAGCGGATTTTGGCGACCGCCTCCTCCAGCATCGACTGGTACAACTCGTAGCCGACCTCGCGCATGTTGCCGGACTGTTCCTCGCCCAAAACATTACCTGCGCCCCTGATATCAAGGTCTTGGCTGGCGATGTTAAAGCCCGCGCCGAGTGAGTCAATCGACCCCAGCACCCGCAACCGCTTCTCGGCGGTGGGCGTCAGTTTCTGGCGCGGCTTGGTGGTCAGGTAGGCATAAGCGCGAGTCTTCGAGCGGCCCACCCGTCCGCGAATTTGATAGAGCTGACTCAGTCCGAACATATCCGCGCGGTGGATGATCATTGTGTTGGCGGTCGGAATGTCGATGCCGGATTCGATAATCGTGGTCGCCAGCAGCACGTCATACTTGCCGTCATAAAACGCGTTCATCCGGCTGTCCAACTCGCCCGGCGCCATTTGCCCGTGGGCGACCAGATAGGTCACTTCCGGCACATGCTCCTTCATCCACGCCTCGATATCCGGCAGGTCGGTGACGCGCGGCACCACGTAGAAACTTTGCCCGCCGCGATAATGTTCGCGCAAAAGCGCCTCGCGCATGGTGACGGTGTCGAACTCCGACACATAGGTGCGGATCGCCAGACGGTCGATGGGCGGCGTGCCGATGATCGACAACTCCCGAACGCCGGACAGGCTGAGTTGCAAGGTGCGCGGGATCGGCGTGGCCGACAGGGTCAGCACGTGAATGTCGGAGCGTAGCTGCTTCAGCCGCTCTTTATGTTGTACGCCAAAGTGTTGTTCTTCATCAATAATCAGCAATCCAAGGTTCTTGATATTGACCTGTTTCGACAGCACTGCATGGGTCCCCACAACGATATCCACCGTGCCATCCGCCAGCCCCTTGCGGGTCTCGGCGGCCTCTTTGGTGCCGACAAACCGCGACAGCTGCCGCACGTTGATCGGGAAGCCACGGAAGCGATCCTTGAAGCTTTGCGTGTGCTGGCGCGACAGCAGCGTCGTGGGCGCGACGACCGCCACCTGCAAGCCGGATGCCGCCGCGATGAAGGCCGCCCGCATGGCGACTTCGGTTTTGCCGAACCCCACGTCGCCGCAGACCAAGCGGTCCATCGGGCGACCCTTTGCCAGATCGTCCATCACCGCCTCAATGGTGGTTAACTGATCCTCGGTTTCCTCATATGGAAAGCGCGCGCAGAAAGCTTCCCACATATCCGCAGGGGCTTCCAGAATGGGCGCACGGCGCAATTCGCGTTCTGCGGCGATGCGGATCAGACGGTCAGCCATATCGCGGATGCGCTGTTTCAGCCGCGCTTTCTTCGCCTGCCACGCGCCACCGCCCAGCTTGTCGAGCAAGCCTTCCTCATGGCCGTAGCGCGACAGCAGTTCCACGTTCTCGACCGGTAGATACAGCCGGTCCCCGCCCGCATATTCCAGCAAGATGCACTCATGCGGCGCACCGGCGGCGGTGACGGTTTCCAAGCCTATATAGCGCCCGATGCCGTGGTCGACATGGACGATCAACTCACCCAAGGACAGCCCTTGCGCTTCGGTCAGGAAGTTCTCCGCCCGCTTGGTTTTCTTGGCGCGGCGGATGAGCCGGTCGCCCAGTACGTCCTGCTCCGAAACCACGGCGAGACCCGCGCCGGTGAAACCTTGCTCCAGTCCCCAAACGGTCAAATGAACGCCGCTTTCGCGCACATCTTTGAAGGAGGACACCAGCTTGACGTCGTGAATGTCTTGGTCACTCAGCAACCCGTGCAGCCGCTCCCGCGCCCCGTCCGAGAAGCTGGCGATGACCACCGCGCGCTCGGCCTTGAGCGCATTAATATGGTCCGCCAAGGCGCTGAATATGTTGCGATCTTCGGCTTGGCGCTCAGGCGCAAAATTGCGCCCAATACGCCCGCCGGCATCCACCACACCCGCGCCCGTCGCCTGTGGCAGCACGGCCAGTTGCAGCACGCGGGTATCAGTTAACGCTTTCTTAAAGGCGGCATCGTCCAGATACAAAAGCTGGGGCGGGACAGGTTTGTAAACACTGTCCATCCGCGCCTTGGATTTCAGCGCCTCGGTGCGATTCTCGTACTGGTCAGCAATGCTCTCCCACCGCGCCAACCGTGCGGGCGCGGTCTGGTCGTCCAGCGCCACCACGGCGTCGGGGAGATAGTCGAAGATGGTTTCCAGCTTCTCGTGAAAGAACGGCAACCAATGCTCGACACCTTGATGCTTGCGCCCCGCCGAGACCGCTTCATACAAAGGATCATCCGTCCCCGCCGCGCCGAACTCGATGCGGTAGTTCTGGCGGAACCGGGTGATCGCCGCCTCGTCCAGAATGATTTCGGAGACGGGGGCTAATTCAACCCGCGTCAACTTCTCGGTCGTGCGTTGCGTCGCCGGATCAAACCGCCGCGCGCCGTCCAGCACGTCGCCGAACAGGTCCAGCCGCACGGGGCCGGATTCGCCCGGTGGATAGATGTCGATGATGCCGCCGCGAATGGCGTAATCGCCCGGCTCCATCACCGTTGGGCTTTGCGAAAAGCCCATGCGCACAAGGTAGTCGCGCAAGGCGGTTTCGTTGATCTGGCGGTCCACCTCGGCCACGAAGGAGGCCCCAGCCAAGACCTCGCGCGCAGGTACGTATTGCGTGGCGGCGGCCAAAGTCGTCAGCAAAATAAACGGCCCCGGCACACCGCCTGCCAGCCCCGCCAATGTCGCCATCCGCGCGGCAGCCACATCGGCGTTGGGGGACACGCGGTCGTAAGGCAGGCAATCCCATGCGGGGAAGTCCAGCACCGGCACTTCGGGCGCGAAAAAACTTAACGCAGTGCGCATCGCGGCCATGCGCTTGTCGTCGCGGGCCACATGCACGACGGGGCCGCGCTCCAGCTCCTTGAGCAAGAGTTGCGCGTCAAAGCCCTCGGGGGCGCCGGAAATCGTGATCATGTCCATGGCCGCTGACCTACGTCATCGGGCGCGGGTGTCAACCGCCCAGCACGCCCACGGACAGGTTGTGGAACATCCCCCACATTGACGTAACAAGGATCGAGAACATCCCGATCACCTGAATGGCCAGCCGTTGGCGCCGCAGTTTCAGCCGGATATCGACGAGCGATGTGTGGTCGATCCGCCGTGCGCAACGCACCGACAGCGCAAAGACCAGCGACATGGGCGCGAATATCAGGAACATCGCCTGTGAAAACTCCAACCCGTAGTAAAAGCCCAGCAAGGCCAGCGCGGTCAGCGCGAAAAAACCAAATCCTACCAGCCAGTTACCGGCTGTATCTGCGATATAGGTGAAGCGGTTGGCGTTGATGCGGACCAGATCTTTCAGATCTTGTTCCACTTGCCCGCCATATTTTACGGCCCGCGCCACGACATCATACGGCACGCCGATCACGTAATGTGAAGCTGCCGACCATGCGTAGGCCAGCGTGATCCAGAACCACAGGTTTGAGAAGGAGCGCATGTCGATCAGCTCGAAAGCGGTTGAGTAAAAATCCACGCTTAGGCGCCTCATTGGTCGGTTGGTTATGCAGAGCGCACCCTAGTCGCGGATTACGGCGATGGAAAGGCCAGGGCCCGCGTTTTCCCGCCAAGGGCTTGAGGCGGTGTGAATATCATGCGACCACTAACGAAATCCTACCACGAAAGCCCCTGCCCGATGTCCCTCATTCCGATCAACGCGCCCTTTCCCGCCACCCGCCTGCGCCGGTTGCGCCGCACCCCTGCCTTGCGCGGGTTGGCTGCCGAGAACGTGTTGTCGGTGGACGACCTGATCTGGCCGATCTTCGTGATGGACGGCGAGAATGACGTGCACCCGATCCTCTCCATGCCCGGCGTGTCGCGCTTGACGCTCGACCGCGCGGTGGACGCCGCGAAGGAGGCCCGCGACCTCGGCATCCCCGCGATCTGCATCTTTCCCTATATCGACCCGTCGCTGAAAACCGATGATTGCGCCTTGGCGTGGTCCCCTGACAACCTGTCCAACCGCGTCACGGCGGCAATCAAATCGGCGGTGCCGGAGGTCGCGGTGATGACCGACGTGGCGCTCGACCCTTACAATGCGTCCGGCCATGACGGCATCGTGCGCGAGGGGGTGATCATCAACGACGAAAGCGTGGAGGCCTTGGTGAAGATGGCGCTGGCTCAGGCGGCGGCGGGCGCGGATATCCTCGGGCCGTCCGACATGATGGATGGCCGCATCGGCGCGATGCGCCGCGCGTTGGAGGCGGACGGCTGTCAGGACGTCGCAATCCTCAGCTATGCCGCCAAGTACGCCTCGGCGTTCTACGGTCCGTTCCGTGACGCAGTTGGCGCATCGGGAGCTTTGACCGGCGACAAGAAGACCTACCAGATGAACCCCGCCAATTCCGACGAGGCGCTGCGTCTGGTGGCCCGTGACCTTAGCGAGGGTGCGGATATGGTCATGGTCAAACCCGGCTTGCCCTATCTGGACATCTGCCGTCGCGTGAAGGACCAGTTCGGGGCACCGACCTATGCCTATCAAGTCAGCGGCGAATACGCGATGATCGCGGGCGCAGGTGCCAAAGGCTGGATCGACGAGGAAAAGGTGATGATGGAAAGCCTGATGGCCTTCAAACGCGCGGGCTGCGACGGCATCCTGACCTATTTCGCCCCCCGCGCCGCAAAGCTGCTGAACGGATGAGTTATTCTGTCGGTCAAGTCTGGACCTTTCCCGAGACGGAAGATCACCCTCAATTAATCGTCACCATCGGACGGATAGACACAGCCGCCGATCTGGGTGCGGAACCTGCCAATAGTGCAGTTCTGTCGGTATCCATGACCCCCGACGACGAAGCGCGCAAGCTTGACTGGCCGGAGGTTGGCCATACTCCTATCGCAGAAACCGCGTTCAATGCGGATGGCACGGGCGAGTTGGTAATGGATGGCGTGACCCCACCAGACGGCTTTGCCGAGGGTTACCAGACTTGGCGCGACGCGTTTGATGCGGGCAATGCTGGGGTGTTCACCGTCGCCCCACCCGAGGCCTATGCCGCGATTTTGCAGATTTATGCGGATAGAAAGTGATCACAATCGGCGATCCCCCGCCCATGACCCCCCTCAATTTGCGTGACATCGCGCACGGCTTGCCTTATTTTATCCACAAGGCCCAATTTCAGAGGTCAACGGCAGTAAAACAAATATAGGCATATCCCATGAGCATTCTCACTCGGCGCAATTTCCTTGCGACTTCCGGCAGCGCAACAGTTTTGGCGGCCTGCGGCAACGGCGTAAACTCTCAAGGCGGGTCAAAGATTGACGCCCGCGTGGATAGCGCCTTTGACTTTATGTATAGCAATGTGGGTGGCACGACCGACCTTGCGAACAAAGCAACGGGCATCTTGATGATGCCGCTGGTCTCCGAGGCGGGCTTCGGCATCGGCGGCTCCTACGGGCGCGGCGCGCTCAGGGTCAATGACGTGACGGTGGATTACTACTCGACCACTGCCGCCAGCTTTGGTTTCCAGATCGGCGCGCAGCAATATTCCCACGCGCTGTTCTTCATGACCGAGCAGGCCCTGTCAGACTTCCGCCGTTCCCCCGGCTGGACCCTTGGCGCAGACGCCCGCTACGCGGTGGCCAATGACGCGGGCAATCTGGGCGTGGATACCACGACAGCGCTGACACCGGTTATTGCCGTGGTCTTCGGCCAATCCGGCCTGATCGCCGGCGCGCAGGTTGAGGGCAACAAGTATAACCGTATCATCCCGTAAGGGGTCAAATAGGGCCCGCAAAACGCGGATATCGCCCTAAGACTAGTGTGCTCCGCGTCTCAAACTTGATCGCGGGGTTCTCATCGTGATATTCTTTGTCATATTTTTTTATGATTGGATGTTATGATGTTTAGAGCTTTTTCGCTTCTGTTTCTCCTTGGTTCACTCGCTTCGGCCGTTAGCGCTCAAGATGACGGTGTACTCAGCACAATTGGTATGTGCCGCATAGATGGTGTCAGCGGAGGAAATATTTCGGTTGCAAGTACGGTTTCAACTTGTTGGGGATCGCCGGAGTCGCAGGCCTATGATCGAGCGCAAAATCGGTCTCATGAGTTGGCATCTGAGCAATGCCCATCATTAGATGCCGCAAACGCCGCAAGTCGTTGTGCAGATGTGGGCAAAGATTTCGTTGCGAGCAACGTACCCTCGGTCCAAGTTACGCGCGAGGATGGCATCGACCGCGCCGAGAGAGGAGCGGAGGTTGTTACACGGATCGACAACACCGGACGTTGTACAATCAGCCGCCAGCGGGGCGCGACCGAAAACAGCACGAGCGGGAGCTGCTGGCCGTTTGGGCCACGACCTCGCGCACGCGTCACCGTTAGGTCCTACTGCGGATATGTTTGCCAATAGTCTGGTTTTCAACCCTCCCCGTCCAACGCTCTCAACCGCTTGATCAGAGACGACGTGTCCCAGCGTCCACCGCCGATCTTCTGCACATCCTTGTAGAACTGATCCACCAAGGCGGTCACCGGAAGGGACGCGCCGTTCTCGTCGGCGGTGTCCAGACAAATGCCCAAATCCTTGCGCATCCAGTCGACTGCGAAGCCGTGGTTGAACTCGTCGTCAATCATCGTCTCGAAGCGGTTCGACATCTGCCATGACCCCGCCGCGCCTTGGCTGATCACCTCGACCACCGCTTTGCCATCCAGCCCGGCTTTGTCGGCGAAATGCAACGCTTCAGACAGGCCTTGAACCAGTCCTGCGATGCAGATTTGGTTGACCATCTTGGTCAACTGCCCTGCCCCGTTCTCGCCGAGCCGTTTGCAGGCCTTGGCGTAGGCGTCGATCACAGGCTCCGCGCGGTCATAGGCGCCTTGGTCGCCGCCGCACATGACACCCAGCTGGCCATTCTCGGCCCCCGCTTGGCCGCCGGAGACCGGCGCGTCGACGAAGCTGATCTGCTTGGCATCCGCCACTGCATACAGTTCGCGGGTGACTTTAGCCGACACTGTCGTGTGGTCCACGAAGATCGACCCGGCCGACATGCCTGCAAAAGCTCCGTCATCGCCCAGACACACCGCGCGCAGGTCGTCGTCGTTGCCCACACAGGCCATGACGAAATCTGCGCCTTGCGCCGCCTCGCGCGGGGTGGCTGCGGCTGTGCCGCCATGCTCGGAGGCCCATTTCTGCGCTTTGGCCGCAGTACGGTTGTAAACGGTAACCTCGTGGCCCGCCTTGGCCAGATGCCCCGCCATCGGGTAGCCCATGACGCCCAACCCTAAAAAACTAACTTTGGCCATGCGCGGGCCCTCCCTGTTTCATCTGTTTGATTATGCCTGCCAACCGATGTAACGACAGGGGCTGAGGCGTCAATAGCGGCGCGCGGACATGGCGGGGCTATGGGTCTGATTTTTAGATGGTCGTTGCGGCTTTTCATGCTGCTTGTGGTACTGGCGGGGCTGGCGCTGACGGCTGTGTATTACCTCGCCTCGCGCTCGTTGATCGACTACAATGCCGACTACACCGTGCCTGCGATTAGCGGTCCGGTCGAGATCATCCGAAACAATTCCGGCGTGCCGCATATTTTCGCCGAGGCGGATGAGGACGTCTATTTCGGGCTGGGGTTTGCCCATGCCCAAGACCGTTTGTGGCAAATGGTCATGCTGCGCCGTACCGTGCAAGGCCGCCTGAGCGAGCTGTTCGGTGAGCGCACGCTGAATGTAGACAAACTGATCCGGCGCCTTGACCTGTACGGTCTCGCGCAACGCTCGGTTGCCGCACAAGACGCGGAGACCATGGCCGCACTTGACGCATATTCCGCTGGCGTCAACGCATGGCTGCGCACGGTGAACCAGCAAGCCTTGGGGCGCGGCGCACCGGAGTTCTTTGTCTTTTCGCCCCAAATCGCCCCATGGCAACCCGCTGACAGCATCGGGGTTATCAAACTTATGGGACTTCAGCTGTCCGGCCATCTGGAAGAGGAAGTCATCCGCGCCCGCACCTCGCTGCTGCTAACACCGGAACGCGTCCGCGATTTGCTGCCGGATACACCGGGCAAAGGCATAGCGGAGTTGGACTATGCGGGCCTGATGCAGGGCCTTGATCTGCCGCGTTATGCCGCGAATACCAGTGGGCCGAAGGGCCCGCTATCACCTTTCCCCGAGCGCGACTTGGCGGGTGCGTCCAATGCTTTCGCGGCGGCCCCTGAGCGTTCGGCGGCTGGTGGTACTTTGCTGGCAAATGACCCTCACCTTGCGCTGTCTGCCCCGTCGATCTGGTATCTGGCACGGCTGGACCTGTCCTCGGGCGGGGTTATCGGGGGGACCATTCCGGGAATGCCGATTGTGCTGACCGGTCGCTCCGACAAAGTGGGTTGGGGCGTGACGACAGCCTATGTGGACGACCAGGACGTGCTGATCGAGAAGCTCAACCCCGACAACCCGAACGAATACCTGACACCAGACGGCTACAAGCCGTTCCGCACCGGTCAGTCGATCATCGAGATCAAGGACGCCCCGTCCCAGACCATCAATTTGCGTTGGACCGATAATGGCCCCGTGCTGCCAGAGACTCATTACAACCTTGGCACAATCACTCCGTTGAACCATGAGGCGGCACTAAGTTGGACGTTACTCACGGACAAGGACACCTCCATTCAGGCCGCCTTGCGCATCATGAAAGCGAGCAGCACAGCCGGGGTCATTGCCGCGGCGGCCGACTACGTGTCCCCGGCGCAAAACCTGACCATCGTGGATCAGGACAGCATCGCGCTGAAAACCATCGGCCATGTACCGCGCCGCAACCCTGCGCATCAATCGCGTGGACGTATTCCATCGCCGGGATGGCTGGACCAGAACCGCTGGGTGGGAGTGATGCCTTATGCGTCGAACCCCGAGTTCACACGGCCCTCGGGTGGCATTCTGGGCAACACCAACAACAAGGTGATCGAGCGCCCCTTCCCCGACCATGTCAGCTACACCTATGGCGACACGCAGCGCGTCCAGCGCTGGCGGCGGCTGATGTTAAACCGTCAGGTGCATACCCGCGACAGCTTCGTGGAGGCGCAGTTGGACACGGTGTCGTTCACCGCGCGCTCCCTGTTGCCGCTGATTGCCGCCGATCTGTGGTTTACCGGCGAGGCTGCGCCCGATGGCACGCCGGAGCGGCAACGCCAGCGCGCGCTGGACCTGATGGCCGAATGGAACGGCGAGATGTCGGAGCATTTGCCCGAGCCATTGATTTACGCTGCGTGGCTTCGCGCGTTGCAATCGCGGCTGATCCGCGATGAGCTTGGTCCGCTGGAGACGGAATTTACCCATGTGGAGCCGCTGTTCATCGAGCGCGTGTTTCGCGATGCCGAGGGCGCTGCCGTGTGGTGTGACGTGCTGCAATCCGCCCCCATCGAGACCTGTACGGATGTCTCCCGTCAGGCACTGGACGACGCCTTGGTCTGGCTGAGCGAGAAATATGGCCCTGCAATCGAAAGCTGGCGGTGGGGCGACGCGCATGAGGCGACGCATGACCATCAGGTGTTGGGAAAAATCCCGTTGCTGTCGGTCTTCGTGAATATTCGTCAATCGACCTCTGGCGGCGACAACACGCTGTTACGCGGGCGCACGTCCGGCAAGGGAGCAGAGCCGTTCCAGAACGTGCATGCGGCGGGGTATCGCGGGGTCTATGATTTCGGCGACCCTGACAGCTCGCTGTTCGTGATGGCGACCGGACAATCCGGCCACCCACTTTCACGCCATTACGATGACTTGGGCGTGCTATGGCGACGCGGCGAGTATATCCCGATGTCGCTGGACCCCGAACTGGCGCGCGCTGGTGCTGTCGGCACGATCACGCTAAAGCCTATGCCATGAGTATCCACTTGATCCGCCATGGCCAGTCCGCCTTCAACGCCGTGTTTACCGGTGCAGGCGACCCGATGATCTTTGATGCCGGCCTGACCCCGCTTGGGCATGAACAGGCTACCGCAGCTCGCATACATGTGGCGGAGCTGGGCATTCGCGAGGTGATCTGCTCGCCGCTGACCCGTGCGCTGCAAACCGCCCGGCTGATCTTTCCGACCGACCACATTCATGTGGTCGCCGAAACCCGAGAGCATTTGGGGCATAGCTGCGACGTCGGACGCGCGCCCGCCGCATTGCAGGCAGTCTTTCCGGACATTAGTTTCAGCCATCTGCCCGACATCTGGTGGCATCAAGGGGAGTTGAATGCCGTCGGCGTGCCGGTTGAGCCAGCGGATGTGTTCGAGGCGCGAATGGTGCTGCTTGCAAGCGCTTTACGCGCTCGCGATGCCCGCCCGTTAGCCGTAGTCTGCCACGGGCATGTGATTGACGCGCTGACAGGCACGCATCCCGATAATTGCGGCATCGTGGAGCTTCGAAACTAGATACGGCTGCCCGCTAGCAGGACGGCGTTGCAGGACAGTTCGCCGCGCGGAACTGCTTGAGCAAGGTCGCCATGGCATCCGTCTCGCCCAGATGCTGGCCCGCGGCGCAGATCGCCGCCTGATGCGGCATGAGCGCGTCGGTGAAGGTGGCCTCCCAGCCTTCGCTGACTTCCAGCATCTGCTCGGCGGAATAGAGCAAGTGATCCACGAAGGCGCGATAGGCCCCTGCGGTGTCACCCTCCATCAAGGCACAGGCATCGACGGGTGTTGCGAAATCCGGATGGCTGACGGACAACGTGAGGTGGCTGCGATAGGCCTCGCGGGCAGAGGCAGCGGCGGCGATGCGGTCGGCCTCGTCCAGCTGCACTTTCACACCTATCAACGCGATCACCGCAACGCAGGCTGTGACGATTGCCGCCCCCGCCTCGATTCCTACGGCGTTCCGTTTGAACCAGCTCATATCGCGGGCATCTGCTGGGTCGCGCAGTGGATACCGCCGCCCAGCTCTCCCAGAGGGTCGACATTCAGCGTGATGATTTCCCGCCCCGGGTAGTGGCGCTTCAGAGCTGCGACCGCCTCCGCATCGGCCTGCTGGTCGCCGAACTGTGCGGCGATCACACCGCCGTTGCAAACGTAGTAGTTGGCATAGGACGCAACGAAGTCGACGGATTTGACCCGACGGCGGTCCGGCTCGTAGATCACGTCCATGTCCAGCCCTGCGGCTTCCAGTGCGTCATGGGTGTCGAGGGCGGCCATGTGGAATGGGTCGGACTTGTCCGGTTCTGCGGGCAGGTTGATCAGGACCCTGCCCGGTCCGGTGAACCGTGCCAGACTGTCGATGTGGTAGTCGGTGATGTCCTCGCCCCAAACGCCCTCAGACCAGATCATCCGGTCGGCACCATACGCCTCCAATAACGCGGCTTCGATTTGATCACGGCTCATACCGGGGTTGCGGTTGTCATTCACCCACGAGCTTTCATGAGCGGCCAGCAGCCCGTGCCCGTCTTGCTCCACGCCACCAGCCTCGCCCTTCAAGGGCGTGGGCAACAGCGGCAGATCGAGGCGTGCGGCCACGGCTTCGGCAATGCGGGCATCGCGGGTGTTGACCTGCTTTTCGCCCCAACCGTTGAACTGGATATGGCGGATGGCCAATTGCTTGCCATCGGTGACGAAGATCGGGCCTGCGTCACGGCACCACAAATCCTCGGTCGGGATATCCCAAAGCTCGACCTTGGCGGACAGCATCTTGCGGGCGCGGGAATGGTCGGACTTTGCCGCCAGCATCGTCACCGGCTCGAACTCGGAAATGGCATTGGCAATCCGTGCTATTGCGTCTTGAGTCATGTCCAGAAAAACCGGATCGGGATGGACCTTCCGGCTGACGGGCCATTGCATAAACGTCCGTTGATGCGGGCTTTCCTCTGGTGGCACGCGGAAGCCGTCACGGGCCAGAACGGATGTGGGCAAAGAGGCGGCGAGGATCATGGCGGCCCCTCCTTTAAGTGCTTGGCGTCGGTTCATAAATCATACCCTCGAGGTCATTTTCGACCGTAGGGCTGTGCTGTTTCCGCGTCAAATACTCCTGTGTGGAAAAGCCATTAGCCGACTGCCCGCGTGATCATGACCCCCAAGGTGGCGGAGGTTGCGGTCAGCAGCGTGCCCCATGTCAAATCGGTGGCGACCATGGTCCATGTCCAGCCTTTTATCACCGCCAGCGAGGTGAATTCGTATGTACCATAGCCGAACGCCCCGAGAAGGGCGGCGGTGCCGAAGACCCAAAGCAAGGATTTGTCCTCTGCCAATGCGGGGATGGAGACAAACCACAGCAAGGCCACGATGTAGAACGCATAGAACAGCAACGCCGGGCCATAGCGGGGCTGGTCCAGAATCAAGTCGGGAATGTAGCGCTCAAATACGGGTTTGATCAGGTAGCTCAACCCGATGTAGTCGAGAACCAAGAACAGCCCGAAGGTCGCGGCGTAGAGGATCAGGTAGGTGCTGGCCATGTGCGAAATGCTCCTTTGCGTTACCTGACGCATATAGAGCGGGAAACGGGCAGGGCCACGCCTGGGCTACAGTTTTTCGAACTGGCCTTTCTGGGCCGCATTCCATGTCACCGTCAGGTTGAATCCGGTCTCGGTCTGCTCTTCGCTATCCACGACTTCCTGTCCGAACAACCATGCGCGCGCCTTGCCGTCGGCAAAACCCAACTCGATCACTTCGGTGGTGGAGCCTGCACGCAGCAAAGTCGTGACCGCGTCCAGCAGCCCGTCGACCCCTGCCCCCGTGATCGAGGAGGTCAGGAAGATATGCTCGTCTCGGTCCGCCTTGTTGGTCGCGGCTTCCAGCGCGTCGGTGGCCAGTTTGTCGGACTTGTTCCAGACCTCCAGCACCGGCACGTCCTTGTCGACGCCCAGATCGGTCATAATCGCGCGCACGTCGCGGGCTTGGCCTTCGCTTTCAGGATGCGAAATATCGCGGACATGGAGGATCAGATCGGCTGACAACACCTCCTCCAGCGTGGCGCGGAAGGCGGCGACGAGTTGTGTTGGCAGGTCCGAGATGAAGCCCACCGTGTCGGACATGATGATTTCCAGCCCGTCCGGCAACTCGACCGAGCGCATGGTCGGGTCCAGCGTGGCAAACAGCATGTCTTTCACCAGCACTTCGGCTCCCGTCAGGCGGTTGAACAGTGTGGATTTGCCTGCGTTGGTGTAGCCCACGAGGGCCACCACCGGATAGGGCACCTTGGCGCGGGCGGCGCGGTGCAGCTCGCGGGTTTTGACGGTTTTCTCTAGCTGTCGGCGGATACGCACGATGGCGTCGTCGATGGCGCGCCTGTCGGCCTCGATCTGCGTCTCGCCGGGGCCGCCGACAAAGCCAAGCCCGCCGCGCTGGCGTTCAAGGTGGGTCCATGCGCGGACAAGGCGGGTGCGTTGGTAGCTGAGGGCGGCAAGTTCCACCTGCAACACGCCTTCGCGGGTAGCTGCGCGGTCGGAGAAGATTTCCAAAATCAGGCCGGTGCGGTCGAGGATCTTGACCCCCCACTCCTTCTCCAGATTGCGCTGCTGCACTGGGGACACGGGGCCGTCGATCAGGACAAGCTCGACCTCGGCTTCTTTCAGGCGGTTCTTTAACTCGACGATTTTGCCGGTGCCGAAAAGTGTGCCTGCTTTGACCTTCGGCAATGGCACGATTTCAGAGCCCGCGACTTCCAGTCCGGGTAACGCGTCAGCCAAGGATACGGCTTCGGCCAGCGCCATGCTGGACAACCTGCGGGCCTTGACGTCTTTAATGTCGGGGTGGATCACCCAAGCGCGGGTGAGGCCGGCTTCTTCGGTTTCAAGAATTATTTTCACCGTCGTAAAGGTTGATGGGCTGCGATGGCATGATCGTGGAGATCGCGTGCTTGTAGACAAGCTGCGACTGTCCATCACGGCGCAAGAGCACGCAGAAATTGTCGAACCAGGTGATGACGCCCTGCAATTTGACGCCGTTGATCAGAAAGATCGTAACCGGAATTTTGGTTTTCCGGACGTTATTCAAAAATGCGTCTTGAAGGTTTTGCTTATCAGCGGCCATTTTTATTGCCTTTGTTTTTGCGCTTACTGTGCGAGTGCCATTGAATTGGGCACACTGTCCCTGACGAATTGTCAGTATGTCTTGGGTTTTATAGGAGGTCCAGCCCCGAAATTAAGGTTTTCTGGCAGGCTGTTGCCCAAATTCGCACGTCGATTAACGCCGCCAGAAGTCGGGGTTGAACAAGGCGATGATGGCAAGGGTTTCCATCCGTCCCAGCACCATAGCGCCGATCAGGATCGTTTTGGCTTGAACCGACAGATCGGCGTAGCTGGCGCCAGTGTCCAAGGCGACGTGAACCAGTGGACCGGTGGTCGACAATGCCGCGATTGCGAAGATGACAGCTTCATCAAAGCGCAACCCGGTGAACGCCAGTGCTACGACGACACCTGCAATCGACAATGCGAAGAGCATGAAGAAAATCCACGCGATAAACGCGCCCTCGCGGCGCATGCCACGCCCAAGCCGTCCGCCGCCCCCGACCGAGGATGGATGAACCAGCCGCTCCATCTCTCGCAGCCCGTGTTTGTAGAGCGCATAGAAGCGTAGCAGTTTCACCCCGCCCGCCGTGGTGGCGACGCCGCCGCCCATGATTGCCAACCCAGCAAGGATCAACCCCGGTGTGGGCAATGCCGACCAGTCGCGCGCAGCCTCCCAATCGGTCGAGACAAACCCTGTGGTTGTCAGGAAGGACAGCACGGTGAACATGGCACCCCAGAACGCCTTGATGGACGCCAGAACATTGGCTTCCTCGTTGACCTCGATCGCGCCGATAAAATGCCGAAACCACAAGGCCAGCGGCACGGCGATCACAAAGACAAACGCCACCCGCATTTCCGCGTCTTCCTTCAAACTGGGCAGGTAGTGCTTGTCCAAAGGTAACGCGATAACCTGACGGGAGATCGCGACCATTAGAAAGGCAAAGATAACCACCTCTCCCGGGGTCGTCATGCCCATATCAATCATCGTTTTCATTGGCAGAATGCCGCTAGTCGACATGGTTGAAAGGGCGATCATCAGGCCGTGAAAGCTGCCCGTGCCGCTGATCACCTGAAGCAACCAGATGATGAGTGTCAGCGCCAGATATATCGGCAGGATTTTAGCCGTGTAGCGGGCCATGCGTTGATTGGGCTCGGTGGCTTTGGCCAGTTGCGCGCCTGATCCCGGGCGTCCGCCGCTGGAGGCGGTGGGCCGTAGGACCTCGAAACCGCCAAGGGTCATCGGGGCTAGAATGGCGACTGCCGACAGGATCACAAGAAAGCCGCCCATCCAGCCCACAAGGCCACGCCACAAGTGAACAGGATCGGGCACCACGCGCGGGGTGTCGAGGATCGACGCGCCTGTTGTGGTGATGCTGGACACCATCTCGAAATATGCGTTGAAGAACGACATCGACGGCCGCGCCTCGTGCAACGGTATGGCGAGCATCACCGGCAGCACCAAAAACGCCGCCACGAGGGTTAGAAGCTGGCTGCGGGCCACATTGCGGACCGGCTGGCGGAAGGTCGCCAAAGCGATAAGCGCGGAGAGGGTCAAAAACAGCACCGCACCGTAGAAAAACGGCTGTGCAACACGGTGCTGGTTCAAGGCCAACGCGTGGATTGCGGGGATCAGCATGGCCGCAGCCCCTGCCCCCATGAGTTGCACCAGCAGAGGCAGCCTAAGCAGTACGGGAATGGTTGACGCTTTGGTGCTCTGGCCCATGATCAGAAGAAGTCGACCGAGACCTGCAACAGCCGCTCGACCTCTGGGACATCCGCGGAAAGCGCGAAAATCACGATGATATCACCTTCTTCGATGCGCGTGCCGCCTTCAGGCCGGACGATTTTTTGCCCCTTCTGAATTGCGCCGACAAGCACGCCTTCGGGAAAGTTCATGTCGCGGATGCGCTGGCCCGCAATCGGGGATGTGGACAGCACTTGCGCCTCGATCACTTCGGCCTCGGCATCGCCAATGGAGTAAATCTGGCGCACGCGGCCATGGCGGATGTGGCGCAGGATCGACGACACGGTGGTGGCGCGCGGATTAATATACGCGTCGACGTCGAGTGGCTCCATCAAGGGCACCAGTGTCGGATCGTTGACCAGCGCAATAGCCATGGGGCAGCCTTCGGCCTTGGCGCGCACAGCGGCCAGCAGATTGGTCTTATCGTCATCGGTTACGCATAAAACAGCGTCGGCGCGTTTGATGTTGGCTTCGTTGAGCAAATCCGCACTTAGCCCGTCGCCATGTAGCACAATTGTGCGCTCCAGCAGATTGGCGGCGCGCTCGGCGATTTTGCGGTCTTTCTCGATAATCTTGGCACGGATGCGGTCAGTGCGGGCCTCTAAGGCCTGCGCCACTGCAAGGCCAACATTGCCGCCGCCGATGATAACCACACGTTCCTGCTTGGACTGGGTTTTGCCGAAAATTTCCATGGTGCGCGGCACGTCTTCGCGATGGGCGCAGACATAAACCTGATCGCCATCAAACAGCTGATCGTTCGGATCAGGTGCAAATAGATGACCTTCGCGGCGGACAGCCACGACGACGGCCCGCAGGGTGGAAAACAGCTCGGTCAGTTGCCGAAGCGGCGTGTTGAGAACGGGGCAGTCATCCAGAAGCTGGATGCCCAGAAGCTGCGCTTGGCCTGACAGGAAGTTTTCGGTGTCAAAGGCGGCGGGATCGGCAAGGCGTTGCAGCGCGGCCTCGGCCACTTCTTTCTCCGGGCTGATCACCACGTCGATGGGCATGTGGTCGCGGCGATAGAGGTCGGAATAGATCGCCGTGAGATAGCTTTGCGACCGCAGCCGCGCAATTTTGCGCGGGACGGAAAAAGCCGAGTGCGCCACCTGACAGGTGACCATATTCACCTCGTCCGAATAGGTCGCGGCGATGATCATATCGGCATCGCGCGCGCCTGCACGATCCAGCACGTCTGGATAGCTGGCGAAACCGGTTATGCCTTGCACGTCCAGCGTCTCGGTGGCGCGGGCCACCAGTTCGGGGTTGTTGTCCACGACCGTTACGTCGTTCTTCTCGCTCGACAGATGGCGGGCGATTTGCCACCCCACCTGACCGGCCCCACAGATGATGACTTTCATCGGATTAACCCCGTTTATTCGAGTGCCAAGCCATGGCAGATGGGCGCGCGCCGGTCAATTGGTTAGCACGCGGCCCTTCTTACTCGGATCCCGCCTCCGCCATATCTTCGTCCTGAACTTGCGCCACCCGTGCGCCTGCTTTGTTGGAGGTCACCACACCAAGGGATTTGAGCTTGCGGTGCAAGGCGCTGCGCTCCATCCCGACAAAGGCCGCAGTGCGGGATATGTTGCCACCAAAGCGGTTGATCTGGGTCATCAGATACTCGCGCTCGAACAGTTCACGCGCTTCGCGCAAAGGCAATGTTGCAAGGTTGCCGCTGATGGTCACACCGCTTTCGCTTTCCACAGCGCCCTCGGATTGCGGCAGTTCCTTGGCTTCGATCTCGCCTTTGTCTGGACCAAGGATCAAAACCCGCTCGATGACATTCTTGAGCTGGCGGATATTGCCCGGCCACTGCATGGTTTGCAGCAGCGTCACAGCATCCTCGGCCAGCGTGCGCATTGGCAAGCCTTGGGTCTTGTTGAAGCTTTCGATGAAATAGTTGGCAAGGGTCGGAATGTCCTCGCGGCGGTCTTCAAGGCTTGGAACATGGATCGGCACTACGTTGAGGCGATGATACAGCTCTTCGCGGAAGGAGCCCTCTTCGATCGCTGCCGCCAGATCACGGTTGGTTGACGTGATGACCCGTAGATCGACGCGCACCATATCGTTACCACCAACGCGCTGGAATTGTTGCTCGACCAGTACCCGAAGGATTTTGGATTGCGTGCCAAGGGGCATGTCGGCCACCTCGTCAAAGAAGATGATACCGCCATGGGCCTGTTCCAGCAGGCCCGGCTCGACACCGCGTTCCTTGCTTTCACGACCGAACAGGACCTCTTCCATACGCTCCGGCTCGACGGTGGCGCAGTTGACGGTCACGAATGGCGCTTGGGCGCGGTTGGAATTGGTGTGGATATAATGGGCTGCCACATCCTTGCCAGCCCCTGCCCCACCCGTCAGCATGACGCGGCCATTAGAGCCTGTCACTTTGTCGAGCTGGGCTTGCAGCGCCTTGAAGGCCGAGCTTTCGCCAATGATCTCGGCGGAAGTTACCTCGCCGCGTTTCAACTGGTTGTTCTCGCGGCGCAGGCGAGAGGTTTCCATGGCGCGAGTGATCACCACCATTAACTGGTCGATGTTGAACGGCTTCTCGATGAAGTCGTAAGCGCCTTGTTTTATTGCAGCGACAGCGATTTCGATATTGCCGTGACCAGAGATGATGACCACCGGTACATCAGGATTGTCGCGTTTGACGTGTTTGAGAATGTCGATCCCGTCCATGGCGCTGTCTTTTAGCCAGATATCAAGGATCATCAGCGCCGGAGGTTCAGCGTTGATCTCAGCCATGCAGGCCTCAGATGTGCCCGCCAGCCGCGTGGTGAACCCTTCATCCTTAAGGATGTCCGAGATCAGTTCCCGAATGTCCCGTTCGTCGTCTACGATCAGAATATCGCCCATATTTCTGTTCCTTATAAACGGCCCGTTAGGCCACGTTCTTGCGTTTAGCGGCCGACAGACGTGGCAGTTTTACGACTGCCTTAGCGCCTTGATGGCCAGTGTCGTCGAAGGGATCGGCGTCGCGCAGCACGAGGCTGCCGCCATGCTCTTCGATAATTTTCTTCACGATGGGCAGGCCAAGACCGGTGCCCTTCGCGCGGGTGGTTACATACGGCTCAAACAGCCGTGTGCGGTCTTCTGGAAGGCCGATGCCGTTGTCCGAAATGGTTAATGTCACGTCCTTGTCGGTGGTGCTGACCGCCAGCTTGATCTGTGGGGTATGGCTGTCCGGCGCGCCCGCCTCTTGGTAACTCTCGATCGCTTCGCCTGCGTTTTTGATCAAGTTGGTCAGCGCCTGCCCGATCATGGTTTGATCCAGATCAGCCAGAATGGAGGGCTCGCCGCACTCCAACGTAATCTCAACGCCGGGTTGGCCGGATTGTTGAAGCACCACGGCATCGCGCACCAGCTTCATAAGGTCTGTCTCTCGCAGCTCAGGCTCCGGCATGCGGGCGAATTTCGAGAACTCGTCGACGATGCGGCGCAGGTCGTTGGTTTGGCGGATAATTACGTCGGTGTATTGCTCCAAACTCTCCAACTCATCACCTGCCAGCGGCGCGAACTTGCGTTTCAGACGTTCAGCAGACAGCTGGATCGGGGTTAACGGATTCTTGATCTCATGTGCAATCCGGCGGGCCACATCGCCCCATGCGGCCATCTTCTGGGCGCTGACCAACTCGGATACGTCATCGAAGGCCAGCACATAGCCCTCCAGATCGCCATATTCGGAGTTCCGAGTGGCAATCCGTACCAACAGGCTTTCGAGCTGGCCGCGGCGGGTGATCTTGACCTCTTCCTGTGCTGTTTCTGCGCCGGTATCGGCCAGCAGGGTCAACAGGGACCCAAACTCTGGGACTGCATCGGTCAAGGCACCGGAAATGTCGGTTTCACCCTCCAAATCCAGCAGGCGCAAAGCGGAGCGGTTCATGAATGTAATTTGATTGTCAGCATCAAGACCGATCACGCCGGCGGTGACCGATGACAGGACAGAGTCAAACAAGCGACGACGGCGCTCGATCTGTTCCGTGTTGCTCAGAAGCGTTTCCCGTTGCACTTTAAGTTCGCGCGTCATTTGGTTGAAAAGACGTCCTAAAAGGGCGATTTCGTCCTCGCTTTTGGCCTCGATGACCTGCACGTCCAGATCACCTGCCCCAACCCGCTGTGCCGCACTGGCGAGCTGGCCCACCGGGCGGGCAAGACGCTCGGCGAACCACAGGCCCAGCCAGATCGCCGCAAGGATCAGAATCAGCGCGAAACCCAAGTAGATCAGGCCGAACTCAAACAGCAGCCTGCCGCGATCGTTTTCGAGTTGTTGATAGAGGCGCACCGTCTCTTGGGTCTGGTCCAACAGACTCAGGATCTCGCCGTCCACCGTGCGGCTAATGTAGAGGTAGCGATCCGGATAAGCGCTGAGGCGCAGGAGCGAGCGGAACTCGTTATTAGGCCAGTCCTCGATCACCACAGGTTTGTTATTCTGCGCTTCCTTAAATGCGACCTCGGGGACAGGCTCGAAGTCAAAGCGATACGATCTGTTTCCCCGTGCCTTCAGGTTGCCAACACCATCGACGATAAACGCTTCTTTCAGGCCACGCTGAACCTGTTCTTGGGCCTGCGTGAGAACCTGCCGCAGATCGGAATCAGAAATGAAATTAGTCGTTTGCTTGGCGATATTCATGTAACCGGCAAGCCGCAACGCATCTTCGCTCAGGTCGTCATGCTGCTTCTTCTCGTAGGCCTGAGCCGCCGAAAGTGAGGTGCCGACCACATTACGCACGCGATCGGAAAACCAGCCTTCAAGGCCGAAATTCAGCGTCACAACCGCGAAGATTGCCACCAGAACAGTCGGGATGAGCGCGACCAACGCGAACACGCCAGTGAGGCGCAAATGCAACTGGGATCCGGCAGAATTGGCACGGCGGGAGGCAACGATCTTGCCGACCTTCTGGGCCACCAATGCGGCGACCACGAGGACATAGACCAGATCGGCCAAAAGGATCAGGCGAATACCGCTCGATGTCGGGTCCAATTCAAACGGGCCAAGGCCCATATAGGTGAGAACCGCCAGCACTGGACCCAACACAACAAGGCCGAGGGTGGCAAAATTTTGCACCCTGCGCTGCTTGCGTAACCGATTCAGCCTGTCCCAAGCCGCAGTGCGACCGTGAGTCCCGCTTTGGGTTTTCATCTGCTTTCTTACCGCCTTGCCACGTCTTGTTGATGTGATCGTTGAACCGTCCATGCGGCTCAATCGTCACGGTGACTGTTGCGGTTTTACATCAACTTACGGCGCCGTGTCACGCGAATATCGAGGTCGGTCACCTTTTTTCTCAAGGTATTGCGGTTGATGCCAAGTAAATCGGCACATTTAGCCTGATTTCCGCCTGTGGCTTCGAGTGCAATCTCCATCATTGGAAGCTCCACCTCGCGCAAAATACGCTGGTAAAGGCCCGGTGGCGGCAACACTCCGCCATGCAGGTCGAAATAGCGGCGCAGGTGCAACGCCACGCAGGAGGACAGTTTGTCGGCGCTGCCACCGCCCATCAGGGGCTCCATTTCGGGCTGATTGCCAAGAACCGTTTCAACGTCGCCGCGCCCGATATCTGTTTCGGCGGCGGTGACGATCAGGCGGCGTACAGTATTTTCCAGCTGGCGCACATTGCCGGGCCAGCTATAGGCACGGACCATTTCAAGCGCTTCTTTCGAAAATTGTCGCGACGGCGCGCCATCGCGTTCAGCTTTTAGCAAGAAATGGTCCGTCAAAAGCGGAATGTCTTCCACCCGTTCACGCAAGGACGGCACAGTCACAGTGACACCGCACAGGCGATAGAACAGATCCTGGCGAAAATCACCGGCTTCCATCTTGGCCATCAAGTCTTGTTGGGACGTCGCCAGAATGCGCGGCGCGTCGTCGGTTAGGCTGTCGAGCATCCGTACGATGCGGGCCTGTGCATCATCATCAAGGTCGGACACTTCGTCGAACAAGATTGACCCACCGCGCGCGCGGCTGAGGATGGTCGCGGGGCCCTCCATCGCGGCCAGATCATTTGGGGTTGCGGTCACAAAGGGCAAATTTCGACGGTCGGAAAAATCGTGAATGGCGCGGGCGATCAGGCTTTTTCCGGTTCCACTTTCGCCAGTGATCATCACCGCGAGATCCGTGTTCATAACCCGTGCCACGAGGCGATACAGCTCTTGCATGGCCGGCGTGCGCCCGACCAGTGGCAGGTCGTCCCCCTCGCCCGTCGGCTCATCAGCTGTGCGTGGCTTGGACACCACGCGTTTGCGGTCCAGCGCACGCGCAGCGCGTTTCATCAGGTCGGGCAGGTCAAACGGCTTGGGCAGATAGTCGTAGGCGTCGGCCTCGGTCGCCTGAATGGCGGTCATGATGGTGTTTTGCGCCGAGATGATAATCACGGGCAAAGACGGGCGTTGTTCTTTGATGGCTGGCAGCAGTTCCAGCCCGTTACCGTCAGGCATCATCACGTCGGAGATCACCAGATCGCCCTTCCCCTCACCCACCCATCGCATCAGGGTTGTTAGCGACGAGGTGGCGTGAACCTTGCAGCCTGCCCGTGTCAGGGCTTGCGTCAATACGGTGCGAATAGTGCGGTCGTCATCTGCGACCAATACGGTGCCGTCCATCGGTTAAGGTCTCTCTTTCGGCTTTGTCATGTAATGTGATCTTTTGGGGCGACGGGAAGTGAAATGCGAAACACCGTGCGCCCGGGTGCAGAGCTGACCGATATCCAACCGTCATGTTCGGATACGATTTTCGATACCAATGCCAGCCCGAGACCTGTGCCGTTGTCACGACCGGAGACGAACGGCTCGAAAACCTGACCGGCCAGGTTGTCGGGCAATCCCGGCCCGTCGTCGATAATCTCGACCTGAAGTGGTACGGCCGCGCGGGTGCCATCGGGGCGCTCTACACGCAGGGACATCTCGTAGAAGGTCCGGATTTCTATCGTCCCGCCAGTTTTGTCGGAGGCCTCCGCCGCGTTCTTCAGCAGGTTCTGGAAGACCTGAAGCAACTGGTCAGAATCCGCAAAGGTAGAGGGCAGCGAGGGGTCGTAGTTTTCCTTGATCTTCATATGTGCAGCGAAGCCCACGGCAGCGCTTTTCTGCGCGCGGTCCAGCACGTCGTGCAGGTTTACTGGCTTGCGCATAGGCGGGCGTAGATTACCAAACTGCTCCACCTGTTCCAGAAGTTTAACCACGCGGCGGGATTCCTCGACGATCAGATCGGTCAACTCGATGTCGTCGCCAGACAGGCTCATGCTGAGAAGTTGCGCCGCGCCGGTGATGCCCGCGAGAGGGTTTTTAATCTCATGGGCCAGCATTTCTGCCATGCCTATGGCGGACCGCGCCGCACTTTTGGATTTCAGGTCGCGGCCCATCTTTTGGGCAATTTCGCGCGGCTCCATCAGGATCATGATATAGTCGGGCCTGTCGACCATGGTGGTCAGCTGCACGTTGCACTGCACCGGAGGTTTTTCACCCGAACCAACATCGACGGTGTTCACGAATAGCGCGGAGTTATCGCGGCGCACGCGGGTAACGGCCTCGTCCAGCGGGGCGTTAACGTGGAGTTTATCCCAGACCGGCGCACCGCGCAGGGACTTGGCGGAGGCGTTCATGAATATCTCGCCCGCGGGGTTAATCTCGGCGATGTTGCTCTGCCCGTCGATGACGAGACAGGGTACGGGCAGCGAAATCCACAATGTGTCAAAGAAATGGGCGGTCACGCGGCGTTCCCTTCGTGCAGGGCGAGTGGCAAGAGTTTCAGCACATGCGACGGACTTTTCGCCGTCAGAATCTCGCGGCGGAGCGGGGCAGCGGTCCCTGCCCCGTCCATGTACCAGCCCAAGTGTTTGCGTGAGACGCGCAAGCCAAGGTCGCTGCCGTAGAATTCAAGCATATCCTCGTAATGCGTGGCGATCATGTCGCCCAGAGCTGCGCCTTGCGGGATGGTGGGGGCAGTCGTGCCGTGAAGATCGTGCGCGACCTCGGCCAACGCCCAAGGACGGCCTTGCGCACCGCGCCCGATCATCACGCCATCTGCGCCGGAGGCGTCGAGCGCGGTGCGGGCGGTTGTTACATCGGTGATATCGCCGTTCGCGACCACAGGGATGGACACCACATCTTTCACCGCACGGATCGCGGACCAATCGGCGTGACCCTTGTAGAACTGGCAGCGGGTGCGGCCATGGATCGTGATCATCTGTATCCCCGACTCCTGCGCGCGGATCGCCAGTGTCGGCGCATTCAGCAGGGAATCGTCCCAGCCAAGACGCGTTTTGAGGGTCACAGGGACGTCGACCGCCTCCACCACCGCCTCGATGAGCGTCAAAGCGTGGTCGAGGTCTTTCATCAGCGCCGAGCCAGAGTAGCCACTGGTGACCTTCTTGGCAGGACAACCCATGTTGATGTCGATCACACGGGCGCCGTTGGCGGCGACGATGCGAGCGGCTTCGGCCATCCAGTATGCCTCGCGTCCGGCCAATTGCACGGATGTGTTGGCAAATTCCATACCCAACTCGGCTTTTTCCCGCGTGCCGGGTCTGGCTTGGACCATCTCTTGGCTGGCGACCATTTCAGACACCACCAGACCTGCGCCGAAACTGGAGACCAGCTTGCGAAACGGCAAATCGGTGATGCCCGCCAAAGGGGCGAGCAAAACCGGAGGGTCGATCAGGTGATCTGCCATCTGAATGGACAAACGATTAATCCTTGTGCAGTTATCACTTGGCTACCCGCTTAGAACAGGGCTGGCAACGTTATGCGCAAGGGAAACCACCAGGACGCGGCGCTTTAGTTGCAAATGCCCAAAAATTAGGCACCCACTACGTGGGCATTGTTCTCTGGACGCGCACATCATAGACAAAATCCATGAAATTGAACCGCCCCTCAGTGGCCGCCGTGATCGTTGCGGCAGGTCGTGGCACCCGTGCGGGTGGCGAGATTGCCAAGCAATGGCAACCGCTTGGGCGTCGCCGCGTGATCGACTGGACCTGCGCGGCCTTTGCTGGGCACCCCTCTGTGGACGAAATCGTCTTGGTGGTCTCCGACGACGCGCCTGCGGACTGGATACCGGACGGGGTTAGCATGGTCGTTGGTGGGGATACCCGTGACGCCTCGGTCCTGAACGGGTTGCAGGCAGTCGAGGGTCGCTTTGATCTGGTGTTGATCCATGACGGCGCGCGGCCTTTGGTGAGCGCTGATGTCATTGACGGCGTGCTGGCTGCGTTGGGCGAGGCGCAAGGTGCGGCCCCTGCCTTGGCGGTGACGGATGCGCTGTGGCGCGGTGATGGCGGCAAGGTGTCCGGCACGCAGGACCGCACCGATTTATACCGCGCGCAGACCCCGCAAGGGTTCCATTTGGCGGATATTCTGTCCGCGCACCGTGCGCATGTCGGCGGGGCTGCTGACGACGTTGAAATCGCCCGCGCGGCAGGCATGGATGTGGTCATTGTGGCCGGCAGCGAGCGGAACCTTAAAATCACCACGCCCGAGGATTTCACGCGGGCCGAGCAATATTTGGAGAACACCGTGGATATACGGGTTGGCAACGGGTTTGATGTGCATCGCTTCGGAGATGGCGATCATGTGGTGCTTTGCGGGATCAAGGTACCGCATGGGCGCGGGTTGCAGGGCCACTCGGATGCCGATGTGGGGCTGCACACGATTACGGACGCGATTTACGGCGCCTTGGCACAGGGCGACATTGGCCAGCATTTCCCGCCAAGCGATCCGCAATGGAAAGGCATGGCCAGCCATGTGTTTCTGGAACACGCGCGGGATTTGGCTGCTGAGATGGGGTTTGCGATCTCCAACGTGGATTGCACTTTGATTTGTGAAGAGCCGAAGGTCGGGCCACATGCTTTAACGATGCGGCAGAACGTATCGGAATTGTTGGATATTTCCTTGGATCGAGTGAGCGTCAAAGCCACCACATCCGAGCAATTGGGCTTTACGGGTCGACGCGAGGGGATTGCCTGCGTGGCAACCGCCACGCTGGTGAAGGGGTAACGCGATGTTCTCGGTCTCGAAATTCTGGGCGACGTTCTTCTATGTGGGCCTGTTGCGCCCTGCGCCGGGTACGTGGGGCTCGGCTGCAGCGGTGATCGCGGCGTGGGGCATTATAGAGTGGCGCGGCTACACGGCTTTGGCGTCGCTGACGGTGATTATGTTCGTGTTGGGCTGGTATGTGACCGCGATGGAGACCAAGGGCAAGGATGACCATGACCCGTCAGAGATCGTGATCGACGAGGTCGTGGGGCAATGGATCGCGCTTTTACCCGTGGCCGTCGGTCTGAGCCATTCCGGCGCGTCGTTCTGGACCCTGTGGCCCGGCGTCGTGACGGCCTTCATCGCGTTCCGGCTGTTCGACATCTGGAAACCCGGCCCTGTCGGCTGGGCGGATCGCAAGGAAGGGCCGCTGGGCGTGATGCTGGACGACGTGATTGCGGGCGTTCTGGCGGCCATCGTCGTGGCGATTGGCGCGTGGCTGGCCCATGGCTGACGCGGCGCAAGTATTGCAGGCGGCGCGTGCCAAGGGCTGGCGCATCGCCACAGCGGAGAGCTGCACGGGCGGGCTGATCGCGGGGGCGTTGACCGAAATTGCAGGATCATCGGACGTGGTGGAGTGCGGGTTTGTGACCTATTCCAACGCGGCCAAGCAAAAGATGCTGGGCGTGACCGAAACCTCGCTTGAAGCACATGGCGCAGTATCCGAACAAGTCGCGCGGGAAATGGTGCTCGGCGCGTTGCGGGCGTCCGGCGTGGAACTGGCGGTGTCCGTGACAGGGATCGCCGGGCCGGGTGGGTCGGAGGTCAAACCGGAAGGCATGGTCTGCTTTGGCGTGGCAACGGCGCGCGGTGTTGTGACTGAAACCGTGCAATTTGGCGCGCTCGGGCGCAGCGAAGTCCGGCAAGCCACCGTTTCCCATGCGCTGAAATTGTTGCACTCCGCGCTTTCCTAACTGCCCGCTATCGCAGCAGGCCCCGTTGTTTTAGCCTAAAATTTCAGCACTGACGCAATCGCCCATGTTTTGGGCAGGTTGCCTCTTTCCTCCGCTCCGCTGCCCGTTTCTCGTCTGGTCAGGACAACAAAGGAATGACCCCATGAACGGAGCGGACACCGCCTGGATACTCGTCGCAACGGCTTTGGTGCTGTTTATGACCCTGCCGGGGCTGGCCTTGTTTTATGGCGGGCTGGTACGGGCGCGGAACGTGCTCAGCGTCTTTATGCAGTGCTTCTCCATCGCCTGCGTGATGAGCATCCTGTGGCTCGTCGCAGGATATTCCATCGCGTTCGGCGAGGGTAACGCGTTTTGGGGCGGGTTGGACAAGGCGTTCCTGAACGGTGTCACGGCGGACAGCCTGTCGGGGACGATCCCCGAAGTGCTGTTCTTTGCCTTCCAGATGACCTTCGCCATCATCACCCCTGCCCTGATCGTCGGCGCCTATGTGGAGCGCATCAGCTATGCCTTTATCATGGTGTTCTCGTCGCTGTGGATGCTGATCTGCTACGCACCCGTGGCGCATTGGATCTGGGGCGGCGGCTTGCTAGCGGGCGCGGAATGGTCGTTGTTTGAAGACGGCGTCAACGATTTTGCGGGCGGCATCGTGGTGCACCAGACAGCGGGCATCGCAGCGTTGATCCTTGCAGTCTTCCTTGGGCCGCGCCGCAAGGCGACCACCCCGCCGCATAATCCCGGCATGGTGATGATCGGGGCGGCGATGTTGTGGGTCGGCTGGTTCGGCTTCAACGGCGGCTCGCAACTTGCAGCGAATGGTGGTGCTGCGATGGCGATCACTGTCACGCATATCTCGGCGGCGATGGCGTCTATTACGTGGGCCGCTTGGGAGCGGGTTCGCTTTGGCAAAGCGTCGCTGGTGGGCATGGTCACAGGCACCATCGCGGGCTTGGCGTCGATCACGCCTGCCTCCGGCTCGGTCGGGCCGATGGAGGCCATGCTGATTGGCGGTATCGCGGGCATCATGTGCCAAGAGCTGTGTGGCGTGGTGAAGAACCTCCTCAAAATCGACGATACGCTGGACGTTTTCGCAGTGCATGGTGTGGGCGGTATCTTCGGCATCATTATGTTGGCGGTGTTTGGTCACGCAAGCTGGACTGCGCAACTGGGCGGGCTGCTGGTGGTTGGCATCTGGACGGCTGTTGTGACCGCCGGATTGGTGGTTCTGGTCAGGATGATCCTGCCGATCCGCGTGTCGGAAGAGGATGAAATCACCGGTTTGGACCTCGCGTCGCATGGGGAACGGGCTTACGAGCTGACCTCCTAAGCCGAAATATCTGAACAAATTCAATGAGGGCGCGGGAAACTGCGCCCTTTTTCGTGTTTTTCCACCGAAAATACTTGAAAGCGCGTCAGCAATACCCAAATATGTAAATGTAAATAACATTCACATAAAGGAGCGACAGATGACCCCTACCCCAACAGCCACCCACACGATGCCCCGCATGGGCTGGTTCGCCCGGGCTGAAGCCTGGCTGGACGAGCGCGGTAAGGGCGCATGGATCGCAGCCATGGTCTTCGGCTTTATCTTCGTGTGGCCCGTCGGCCTCGCAATCCTCGCATATATGATCTGGAGCAAACGCATGTTCAACTCTTCCTGCCGCAGCCGCGCCATGGCGCACCGTTCTAACCACGGGTTCAAAACCTCCGGCAACACAGCGTTCGATTCCTACAAAGCAGACATGCTGAAACGCCTTGAAGACGAGCAGCACGCGTTCGAGACCTTCTTGGAGCGCCTGCGTGAAGCCAAGGACAAGTCCGAATTCGACGCCTTCATGGATGAGCGCGCAGACGCCGCCAAATCCAGCGAAGACGCTTAAACCAACCCGCTGCGCCCCAATTCGGGGCGCGGCACCCCCTTTTAAATCCGGAGACGCACCCCCATGTCTTTCACCATGAATGACACCTACGACGCATTGCCAAACCCCGCGACCCAGCCCGCCTTTTATGAAGGCGTGGGCGTCAAACGGCTTTTGGCGTGGGTTGTGGATACGGTATTGATAGGCACGATCGCTGCAATCGTCGCGAGCATCCCGCTGTTCTTGCTGTGGTTCGTGTTCCCGCTGGTGTTTTTGGTCGTCTCCCTGATCTATCGGATCGGATCTATCCGCGCATATTCCGCGACGCCGGGCATGCAGCTGTTCAATGTCGAGCTGCGCGCCCATGATGGCCAGCGGCTGGACGGGTCTGCGGCGGCTTTGCACACCATCGCCTTCATGATCGCCAGCGCCTTCTTCATTCCGCAGATCGCATCCGTCTTCCTGATGCTTATGACCGAACGTGGCCAAGGCCTGCATGATATGTTCACCGGAGTGGTCGCAATCAACAAACCAAGCCGCTACTAAGCCCTCTAATCCCTGCACGGTTACAACGTTTTCCAAGCTGTGCGGGGACCATTCCCAAAAAGCATTTGTGACTCGCGAGGGGCGTTGCTAGGCTCTTCTGGAATTGCACATGCCCGAGGCCCCATGCGCCACACACTGCCCATTGCCCCCCAGTTCTACGTGACGGCCCCACAGGCCTGCCCGTATCTGGACAAGCGCCGCGAACGTAAACTGTTCACGGCGTTGCAGGGCGAGCACGCGAACACGTTGAATAACACCCTGAGCAAGCAGGGCTTTCGGCGATCTCAGAACGTCTTGTATCGCCCGTCTTGCGCCGATTGCTCGGCCTGTTTGTCCGCCCGTATCCGCGTGGTCGATTTCGAGCCGAGCCGGAGCCAGCGTCGATGCCTGAAGCGCAACAAGATGTTGGAGCGCGAAGCGACCTCACCTTGGGCCACTGAAGAGCAATACGAGCTGTTCCGCCGCTATCTGGATTCGCGTCATGCCGAAGGTGGCATGGCGGATATGGATATCTTCGAGTTTGCCGCCATGATCGAAGAAACACCGGTGAAAAGCCGCGTGATCGAATATTGGGATCGCTCCGGTGACGATCCGGAGTTGATCGCGACCTGCCTGACGGATGTGCTCGATGACGGGTTGTCGATGGTCTATTCGTTCTACGACCCAGATTGGGCGCGCAATTCCCTTGGCAGCTACATCATTCTGGACCATGTGCGGATCGCCCAAGAGGCGGGTCTGCCTTATGTGTATCTGGGCTACTGGGTGCCGGGGTCATCGAAAATGGGCTACAAGGCCGGTTTCAGCGCGCTGGAGATTTTCCGCGGTGGCGCGTGGCAAGACATGAGCGATGCCGAGGATTACGATGCGGACACACACCCGCTGTCAGTTGATCCCATCGCCGAGCAAGTTGCGCGCATCAGCCTGCCCGACACCCGCGCCCCGAAAGAATGAGCCGACATATCTCGGCCTTCACCATTGTGGTGCCGAGCTATGATGACGGGATCGCATTCTATGTGGATCGCGCTGGTTTTTCCCTGATTGAAGATACCGACATGGGCGATGGGAAGCGGTGGGTCTTGATTGCCCCCTCGCCCGATGCCGAGACGCGCATATTGCTTGCCGAGGCCAAAGGCGGCACGCAGGCGGCTGCGATTGGAAATCAGACCGGCGGGCGCGTCGGGTTCTTTCTACACAGCGATGATTTTGACGCGGATTTTGGCCGAATGACAGAGGCAGGTGTGACGTTCGAGGAAGCGCCGCGCGACGAGCCTTATGGCAAAGTTGCGGTTTGGCGTGATCCTTGGGGCAACCGTTGGGATTTGTTGCAACTCAAGAGCTAGGCGTTGTCTTCGGACTATGCTCGCCCAATTCAGATAGGCGTTGGGACAACGCATCATAATCAAGGATCCGGATTCCCGACTTGGACATTTCGACAACGCCCCGATCGCGCAGGCGCCCAAGTTCTTTGTTAACTGTCTGGCGAGAGCACCCCGCAACATCGGCAAGATACCCTTGGCTCTCCTTGAATACGTCATCAATATCCGAGAGCTTATCAAGATAAGCGCAGATTTTTTGCTCCGCCGAAAAAAACTGATCAACGGATTTGAACCGATTGTCGTGGGTCAAAACATCATGCAAATCGGCGGCAAAGTTTCGCACGAAGATCGGAGAGGTCATCTTGTCAAACAGATCGGCGCGACGGCAGATTAGGACTGTCGTGTCTGAAAGTGCGGTACAGGTGCCCGCGCAGGGGCGCTCTGACAGGGTTTCAACCGTGCCCAACACTTGACCGGGCATTGCGTGATAGATGATCGAATTGTGACCAGTCTCGTTGACATAACTGACCTCAACGCGACCCTCTGCCACCATATACATTCGGTCGGTTAGTTCGCCTTGGCGCAGCATGACGTTCGTGGGTTTGAAAGAGCGACGTTTACAGGAATCAAGAAACTCTGATTGGGTCTCGCGCGGAAGATCGCGAAGCAGATTATGGTCCAGCAAATGCGGAAATCGAGTGGAATTTTTCAAAATATGGTGCCGTCTAATTGGGGAATAGTATCAAAAGCTTAGATTGCAATTAGACCGCATTCAAAAGCAAGACACGGGGAAAACAAATTACTCGTTACCATACCGTTCAAGCTTATAGGGTGGCGAAATCAGCGGGTTGTCGCCCAGTTGACAGAAATACCTCACTTTTGAGGAATGTGCTGAAACATTTCTACACGATTTTTTGACCTGCCGCGGACAAGGACGCGGCAGGCCTCCGAGGTTAGTTACCGATCAGATTCGGCAATATTGTGACCACCGACGGGAACAGTGCCAGCAAGCCAAGCGCGAAGACCTGGATCAGCACGAATGGGATGATCCCGCGATAGATATGCCCTGTCGTGACCTCTTTCGGGGCAACGCCGCGCAAGTAGAATAGCGCAAAGCCGAAGGGCGGCGTCAGGAACGAGGTTTGCAGGTTCACTGCGATCATGATCGTCACCCATTTCGGGTCCATCGTGCCGCCATAAATGACGGGGCCGACGATGGGGATCACGATGTAGATGATCTCTAGGAAATCGAGCACGAAGCCCAGCACGAACAAGACCAGCATCACGATAATGAAGACCTGAAATTCGCTGTCGAAGGACTTCAGGAACTGCTGGATGTAGTGCTCCCCGCCGAAGGAGATGACCACGAGGTTCAGTAATTGCGACCCGATGAGGATCGTAAACACCATCGACGTCACCTTGGCGGTTTCGCGCACTACCGGGCTAAGAACGCCGTAGTTCCACAGCACGTAGCAGCCATATAGCAGGCCGAACATGGCAAAGAGATAGGCGGCTTGCGCCACAAGGAAGGCTAGCGTGTTCTCGAAACTGACCTGCTCGATATTCACGCGCAGATCGAAGTTCACCCCGACGAGGATCATGATGATGATCGCAAATGTGGTCCAGATCACGATGCGACCAGAGCGACCCTCATCCTGCAACTTGCGGTAGGCCGCAAGCATGATTGCCCCGCCTGCCCCAAGTGCCGCTGCCGGTGTCGGGTTGGTAATGCCGCCAAGGATCGAGCCAAGAACGGCCACGATCAGCACCAACGGTGGGAAAACCACGCGGATCAGATCGTTGCTGCCAAGGATGGCTGCCGCGTGTTTGGCACCATAGAGGATCAGCGCCAGCGGGATGAGTAGCAGCAGGAAAGTGACCCCCGGTGAAGTTGTCGGGGCAATCAGCAGCGTATCCACCAGCATCGCCAACAAGATGCCCGCAGTCCCGACGATAAGCGGGATCGGGCTTGCCGAGGGCGACACGCCGCGTGCGACGACAAACATCATCGCAAAAAGCAGCAAGCCAACCGAGATACCAGTGCCGATTGGCGCCGCAGCGGCCACTTTGGCGTCAATAGCTGCGGCCAACTCGTCCTCGGTCAGCTTGACAGATTGGACAACTCCACCCGCGGCGTCGATGGTCTCTTGTTCGGAGAGCGCGGTGTCCCACGCCTCTTGGCCGTGCAGATCGATCATAGCGCCTGCACATTGCTCGGACACATTGGTGCGAAGCGATGACGATTGACCGGCATCAGAGAAGCTATCCACCTGAAAGTTCTGCGAGCCGATGACGTTGACCTGCATCAACAAGATCAGCCCTACGATCAGCCCGATCGGTGCGAACAGGAACCATGTCAGCGCCTCGGAGCGGCGGATCGGCTCGCCATTGGCGGCCCCCAACTCGACAGCCGGGGCCTTGGACGGGTTCAGCACCGCGTAACCAAAGGCATAAAGCGCGTAGAGCAGCGCCAGCATAATGCCGGGCAACAGGGCGGCTTGGAACAAGGTGCCGACGGACACCACAGCGGGTTCGCCCAGATAGGTGAGCGCGTCGGAACAGCCGACCTCTTGGGCGCGGGCTTCTTGGGCGGCAGAATAGAGATCCCCCGCCAAGGTGCCGAGCAGCACGATCACGATGGAGGGCGGGATGATCTGGCCCAGCGTGCCAGACGCCGCGATGACGCCGGTTGCCAGCTCTGGCGAGTAGCCGTTGCGCAGCATCGTCGGCAGCGATAGCAAGCCCATGGTGACAACCGTGGCACCGACGATACCCGTCGAAGCTGCCAAGAATGCGCCCACAAGGACCACAGATACGGCCAAACCGCCGGGCAGCGGGCCGAACACGCGAGCCATGGTGGTCAGCAGGTCATTGGCGATTTTGGAGCGTTCCAGCGTGATGCCCATCAACACGAACATCAACACCGCCAGCAAGGTCTCGATCGAGGCACCGGCCAGCACCCGCTCGTTGATGCGGTTCACAATGAACGACACGTTGCGGTCCAACGCCGTTTCCCAACCCTGTACGAACACAGGCTCGGGCAGTCGCGGCAAGTCGGGGTATCGGAAAACCGATATTGTTTCGGGCTTCAAGCCTTCGGCGATCAAGGCTGCATATTCAGCCGACCCTGAGTCAATTGCCTGATGGATCAGCAACCCGCCGGTATCGAGCGCCGCGATAATCGCGAAGGAAATAACCGCGGAGCCGCCAATGGCAAACGCCACAGGGAAGCCAGACAGGATGCCACCAAAGAGGCAGAGAAAAACGATGATAAGGCCGACTTCGACGCCATCTAATCCGAAAAGCATTGGTTCAGCCCCTTAGTGAATATTTGCGACCAACTCGGCGTCTTCGTCGCCCAGCACGTCTTTGTCGAGGTATTTGCCCTCACTCTCCGGCCCTTCCTTGCGTTCCAGATACGAACGCATGAAGAAGGCTATTGCTTGCAAGAACACCATGGCGGTGAACAGGCACAACAATATCTTGAAGAGGAAGTAAGCGTTGAAGCCGTTGGGCGAGAACCCGATGGTCTCGATATTCCAGCGCAACGCGCGCGATTTCAGCATCAGTTTGTCCAGCGCATCGGACGCGGACGGATTTGGCACCACCAGATGCCTCCACATGAAAAACCAGCCATAGAGCCATGTCAGGACGGCAACTGGCATCATGAACAAGATTGAGCCGACCATGTCGATGGTCTTCTTAGTGCGGTAACTCACGGCGGAATACACCAGATCCACACGCACATGGCTGCCCTGCACGAACGTGTAGGTGACGCATAAGGCCACCACGAGGGCGTTGTAGAGCTTCAACTCCTCGGCCCACCAGCTGATGTCCTTGGAAAAGCTCATGCCGAAGCCCATGGAGATTTCGGCGCGCGCAAAGATGCGCTGCATGAAGATGATGACGATTTGCTGCATCACCATGATCAGTCCGGCCCATGCAGCGATCCGGCCCACACCATTTGCGAAGCCTTCCAGCTTGCGCACGCATCCCCACATGAATTCATTGCGCCACAACCCGATGGCCACCAGCACAAGGAAGGCGGACAGGATGACGAAGAACAGCTCCACCGACGCACCATAGTAAATGAAGCGCATTAAGGCTTGTTTGTGCTCGGTCGTTGGCAGGGTTTGGTTGATATAGGGCAGCCAAGACAGCCATTGCCCCGGATGCGTGATCGCATAGGCAAAGTTGTAGAATGATGTGGCGATGTTGGTGAAGAACCAGACGATTGCGTCCAGCATGGCGTGCCCCCCGTTATACCAAAACGCCGCCAAACTCCCCGTGGCGGCCCAGTTGGGTGTTTTGGCCCTCCCCGGCAGAGGAGGGCCAAAATTGTATTTTAATCAGCGCCCTATCGGGCAAAGCTGACCTTAGCCAAGAACGCGGTCACGCTGGGCGCGATAGGCGCTTTCGGACTTCTGAATCCACGCGGAAGACGCTTTCATCGACGCTTGGTAATCGTCGAAGATCTTCTTGTAGAGCTCGTCACCCATGTTCTCTTGGTGCACTTCGTCGGAAGCCTTGCCGAACGCATCCCAAACAGAGTCGGGGAATTCCAGCGTTTTCACACCAGCAGACTGCAGACGCTGAAGTGCCGCACCGTTGTTGTTGAGGAACTGCGCGAGGTTCCACTGGTGGGCCTCGGCGGATGCGATCTCGACGATCTTCTGATGCGCAGGCGACAGCGAGTCGTAGACTTCGCGGTTGGTTGCGATCGACAGACCCGCGCCCGGCTCGTGGAAACCAGCGGTGTAGTAGGTCTTGGTGATCTCTTGGAAACCAGCTTTTTCGTCAGCCCATGGGCCGATCCATTCCGTGCCGTCGATAGCGCCGGACGCCAGTGCTTGATACACTTCGGACCCGGGCAGGTTCTGCACCGATGCACCCAGTTTACCAAGTGCAAGACCGCCAAGGCCCGGCATGCGGAATTTCAGACCGTTGAAGTCTTCGGGGCCATTGATTTCCTTGCGGAACCAGCCACCAGCCTGCGCGCCGGTGTTGCCGCCGAGGAAGGATTTCAGACCGAAGATTTCGCCCAGCTCGTCATGCAGCGCGTGGCCGTTGCCGTGGTAATACCAGTTGGCCAGCTCTTGCGCAGTCATGCCGAATGGCACGGAGGTGAAGAACGCATAGCCCGGGTGCTGACCTACGAAGTAGTAGTCAGCGCCGTGATACATGTCGGCCTGACCAGAGGTCACGGCGTCAAACACTTCGAACGCGCCAACCAGCTCGCCCGCAGCTTTGACGTCAACCGTGAGGTTGCCGTCGGACATGGCAGTGATGCTGTCAGCCGCGTGCTGAGCAGCGTCAAACACACCCGCAAGGCCACGACCCCACGTCGTGACCATGGTCAGCGTGCGCTTACCTTGCGCATAGGCCGGTGCGGCCAGCGCAGTCGTTGCTGCCGCTGCGGTGCCGCCAAGTGCGGATGTTTTCAAAAAAGAACGACGATCCATAGGTTCTCCTCCCAAAGGTTTCATCGGGTCACAGGATAACCGGTGACTCGACGGATCGTTACAAGTGCCGCGACCTTACGCAGGCTTTTCAGGAAGCTAAATACCCATCGCTGGGTAGATTGGAAAAAAAATCGCGACACGAACGGCTTATGGCATCTCATTGACGCCTTGAACCGCGTGGCGCATCCTAGCCCCGTCGTCTCAGGGAGGAGCGGCCAGTTCATGTTTCATCTGTGGACCCAGATAAGGGCGCGGCTTGCGTTCAACTATCGGCAGAAGATTTTTCTGCTGACCACCCTGCCCCTTGTGCTGGCGGTGGCGGCGATTTCCGCTGTGGTCACGGTGCAGTCACGCCAGCTGGCGGCGCGCGAAATTCGCGAACTAGAATCGCAGTTGATCGAGGCCAAAAGAGCGGAGTTGAAAAACTACCTGTCGTTGGCGCGCACAGCGATAGGCTCGGTCTACGGCAATGCGGCACCTGACGATGAAGTCGCTAAAATCAAGGTGCAACAGACGCTTAGCGCCATGATCTACGGTCAAGACGGATTTTTCTTTGTGTATGACTACGATGGCAACAACCTCGTGTCGCCGCGCCAAACCTTCCTGATCGGTAAGAACTGGAAAGGGCTAAGTGACCTGAACGGCGTACCAGTGGTCGACACAATCATCGACACCGCGCGATCCGGTGGAGGGTACCACGCTTACGATTGGGCCAAGCCGTCGACCCGCGAAACCGCCCGGATGGTGGTCTATGTGATCGGGTTGCAGGACTGGAAATGGGCGCTTGGCACCGGTATCTTTATTGATGACGTACTCAGTACCGTCGCCGCTGCCGAGGCCGAGGTTCAGGCGCGTATCCAGAAGACATTCATCTATATCGTTCTGATCACGATCCTCGCCCTGTTCGGCGTATTTGTCGCCGGTTTGCTGCTGAATTTACGCGAACGCCGCCTTGCTGACACCAAACTGCGTGCCTTGACCGAGCGGATTATCGACACACAGGAAGAAGAGCGCGGGCGAGTGGCCCGCGAATTGCATGACAGCATCAGCCAAATCCTGATCGGGATCCGCTACACGTTGGAGTTGGCGCGCAAGCGGGTGATGGGCGGCGATCCACGAGCCTCGGAAAGCCTTGATAAAGGCATAGGCGGATTGACCGAGGCCATCCATGAAGTCCGGCGTATATCGGCTGATTTGCGTCCCGGCGTGCTGGATGACCTGGGGTTGGGACCGGCCCTGAAATCACTGATTGACGAGTTCGCCCGCCGCACCAGCATCAAGACCGAGTTCAAGACTGTGGTATTCCGCAACCGCTTGGACAAGGACGCAAAGATTGCACTGTACCGGATCGCCCAAGAGGCGCTAACCAATGTGGAGCGCCATGCGGAGGCCAACCATGTCTCCATTGAAGTGTTCGGCCACCGATCAGGGGCGACCATGCGGATTACCGACAATGGCACGGGCATTTCAGACAGAAGCGCCCGCGATGGCGTGGGCGGGCTTGGATTGCGAAACATGCAAGAACGCATTGACCAGCTCAAAGGCACGCTGCGCGTCTTGTCGAGCGAGAACGGCACCATTATTGAAGCCTCCGTTCCGCTGAGCCATATGTTGTCACCGGAAACCATGTCAGAGTCCCCAGCCCCCAAACCGAGGAAAACCGCATGAGCGCAGCCATCAAAGTCTTGATCGCGGACGACCATCCGATGGTGGCCGATGGCATTTGCGCCATTCTGGAAAGCTACGACGATATCGAGGTGATCGCGACGCTCAGCAACGGTCAAGAAGTGCTGGATCAGGTCGACGATCTGGACCCCGACGTGATCTTGATGGATTTAAACATGCCGCAGATGGGTGGATTAACCGCCACCGAAATATTGCTGGAGAAAAACCCCGAGACCCGCATCCTGATCCTGTCGATGCATGACGCGCCGGAATATGTTTCGACCGCCATGTCACACGGTGCGCGCGGCTATCTGTTGAAGGATATTCCGACCGAAGAAATTCATACCGCCATTCAGGCCGTCATGCGCGGCGAGACCTATCTATGTGGCGGGGCGACAGCGTCGATCTCCCCCAGTAGCAACGACACGCGCGAGGCGCTGACGGCACGGGAACAGACGATTTTGCTGCAACTGGCGCAGGGCAAGTCGAACAAGGAAGTGGCGGTGGAGTTGGATATATCCGTCCATACAGTCGAAACGCACCGCAAGAACATCAAACGCAAGCTCGGCATCAACTCGACCGCCGGCCTTACACGCTACGCGATGGAGCATGGCGTGCTGCAAGGCACCGGCGTGGAGTTTTAGGTGCCAGTCTCTCCTAGCGAACTACATAGACAGAGCATGTCGCGTGCCTGACGATGCGCGACGCGTTTGGCCCCAACAAGTAATCGGAAAAGTCAGCCTTGTGCGATCCGACAACAATCAGCGAAGCCTTGCTCTTCTTGGCTAGGGACAGAACTTCCACATAAATACGCCCTGTCGCGACCACATGCCTTACCTTGGCATTTTGCGCCGCATCCAGTGCCTTGGTGACCAGCGCATTGAGGTGAACCTTAGCCTCATCGACCATCGTGTCGTGATGGTCCTTGCTGAAGAACGCGCCGACTTGGCTCAACCCATAGTCCGGAACAACCGCGACAACATCCAACTGTGCATCGTCCAGCGCCGCCAAACGTGCAGCGGCCTGAATGACGTTTATGTCGTCGTCACCATTGCTGACATCGACGGCACACAGAACTGAATTGGTCATGCTGGAACTCCTTCACGAGAGATGCGGGCACGTTGCAGGAAGGCGATGAAAGCAAGGAATATCAGTGCCGGAATGAACACAAGTTCTTTGGGCATCTGATTGGCCGGCGCTTTGACCGAGGCAATTTGCACCGGATTGTCGCCATAGAAATCAAAGCTCTGAAGCGTGTCGGCGAAGGGTGATCCGAAGGACGGCTCGTCCATTTTCACAACGCCATCTTCTTCCAACAACAGCAGGCCGGACGCGGTCATGCGCTCGTCTTCAGAACCCGCACCGACCGGTAGAACCAGCGTGGTTTCCTTGGTCTCGCCCGTGTCAAAGTCAGGGCCGGAGACGACCAATCGTATCTCGTCGCCTTCAGACGCATTGCCAAGAGCCGTTGCAAACCCGGCGGGCTCAACCTGCGCGAATGGCGGCTGGATACGGTCCATCACGAAGTCCGGACGGAACAACGCAAAAGCGATCAGAACCAATGCGACGCTTTCATAGATGCGGCTTTTGGTCAGGAACCAGCCCATCGTCCCTGCCGTGAAGACAAGGATCGCGATTGACGCCGTTATGAACACCAAGATGCCTTGGACCCACGTCACATCAATCAACAACAAGTCAGTGTTGAAGATGAACACGAAGGGCAAGGCCACGGTGCGCAAGCTGTAGAAGAACGCCACGAAGCCGGTTTTGATGGCATCGCCACCAGACACGGCTGCGGCGGCGAAACTGGCAAGACCCACAGGTGGCGTCACATCGGCCATGATGCCGAAGTAGAACACGAACAGGTGGACCGCGATCAGCGGCACGATCAGACCTGATTGCGCCCCAAGCTCGACCACAACACCAGCCATAAGAGACGACACAACGATGTAGTTCGCCGTTGTCGGCAAACCCATGCCAAGGATGAGCGATAGCAAGCCCACCATCACCAGCATCAAGATCAAATTGCCGCCGGACAGGAACTCGACCAGATCAGCCATAACTTGGCCAACCCCTGTCAGGGTCACTGTCCCCACGATCACGCCGGCTGTTGCCGTGGCAAGGCCGATCCCGATCATGTTGCGCGCGCCGTCGATGAGGCCTTGGATCAAGTCCGCGACGCCATCTTTAAAGCTGTTCATCATCTGGCTCTCACCACGGAAAATCGCCTTAAGCGGTTTTTGTGTGAGCAAGATCACGAAGAGCAGCATCGTCGCCCAGAAGGCCGAAAGGCCGGGGGATTTTTGCTCGATCATCAGGAAGTAGACCAGAACGATGATTGGCAGCAGATAGTATAGACCGGATTTGTAAATCTCACCCACGACAGGGAGTTCCACCTCTTCGGCATTGGGGTCGTCTGGCTCCAGATCTGGAACGCTCGCGGCCAGCCACAACAATCCGGCATACGCCGCAAAGATCAGGATCGACATGACCGTACCGGACGCGTCACCGGCGATGGCGGCAACCCAAGCTACCGGATACTGAACCCCGTAGCAAAGCGCAGCAAAGCCGAAGAAGAATGCCATCATGCCACCGATGGTTTTGCCCATCGACACAACGCGGTTGCCCAGCGTCGGCATGTTGCTCTTCACCGCTTCCAAGTGAACGATATAGACCAGCGCGATATAGGAAATCGTCGCCGGCAGGAACGCGTGCGTGATGACCTCCACATAGGAGATGCCCACATACTCGACCATCAAGAACGCCGCAGCACCCATGACCGGCGGCATGATCTGGCCATTGACCGAGGACGCAACCTCGACCGCGCCAGCCTTCTCGGCCGAGAAGCCCACGCGTTTCATCAGTGGGATAGTGAACGTACCTGTGGTCACAACGTTAGCGATGGACGAGCCCGAGATCAGGCCGGTTGCAGCGGAGCCCACAACAGCAGCTTTCGCAGGTCCACCTTTAAGGTGGCCAAGCGCACCAAACGCCATTTTGATGAAATAGTTGCCGGCACCCGCTTTATCGAGCAAGGCCCCGAACAACACGAACAGGAACACGAATTTCGTCGATACACCCAAAGCAATACCGAAGACCCCTTCCGAGGTGATCCACATATGGCTCATGGCTTTTTTCAGCGATGCGCCTTTCCAGCGGATAACGTCGGGCACTAGGTCCGAGGATCCGAAGAACACATAGGCGAGGAAGATCGTGGCGATAATCGCCATGGCGGGGCCAAGCGCGCGGCGCGCGCCCTCGAACAGGATCAGCAAGCCCGCGAGCGCGAACCACTTATCCATGTCGTCGGCAAGGCCGCCTGCGTCGACGATCTTCTGGTAGAAAATAAACCCGTACATCGCGATGAACGCGCCTGCGAGGCCAAGGATCCAATCGGCGATGGGAATGTAATGGCGCGGGCTGGATTTGAAGGCGGGATACGCCATAAAGGCGAGGAAGACCGCAAAGGCAAGGTGAACCTGCCGGGAATTATTGATGATGTCACCGGGCAAGATGTAGTTCGCCAGGGGTGACGCGAGCAGGACCTGAAACAAGGACCAAACAACGGCGACAACCGCAAGAAGCGTGCCGACGCCTCCGGCCGGGTCGCGCGCGCCGGCGTCGGACGAGGCTACGAGATCCTGTAGCTCTTCCTCGCTCAAGGCGCGGTTCTGAGATTGATTATCTGTCATGTGTCCCCCGGTCGGAATGTCTGAATTTTATCAGCGCTTTTTGTTCATTGAGGCAGCGTGGGAGGGGCGTTGCCGCCCGCTCCCGATAGGTATGACCTTACTCGATCAGACCTTTTTCTTTGTAGTACTTCGCAGCACCGGGGTGCAGCGGAGCGGACAGACCAGCAGTCGCCATCTCTTTAGGGTCGAGATTTGCAAATGCAGGGTGCAGTTTCTTGAAGTCGTCGAAGTTTTCGAACACTGCGCTGACGACGGCATAAACCGCGTCATCCGAAACGGCTGTCGACGTCACGAAAGTCGCACCCACACCAAACGTGGCTACGTCGCTGTCGTTGCCGCGATACATTCCACCGGGAACTGTAGCTGTCCGGTAGAAAGAGTTATCTGCGATCAGCGCGCTTACGGAATCGCCATCGACGGTAACCAGCACGGAGTCACAAGCAGTGGTCGCTTCTTGGATGGTGCCAGAAGGGTGGCCAACCGTGAAGACCATAGCGTCGATCTGGTTGTCACACAGCGCAGCGGATTGCTCGGCAGGCTTCAATTCGGATGCCAGAGTGAAGTCATCGGTGGTCCATCCTTTGGCCCCCATCAGAACTTCCATCGTGCCACGCGCGCCGGAACCAGGGTTGCCGATATTGACACGCTTGCCTTTCAGGTCATCGAAATTGGTGATGCCTGAATCCGCACGGGCCACAACGGTGAAGGGCTCGGGGTGTACGGAGAACACGGCGCGAAGACCTTCAAAGGGGCCAGCGTCTTCGAATTTGGACGTGCCGTTATAGGCATGGTACTGCCAGTCAGATTGGGCCACGCCAAATTCCAGCTCGCCTTCGCGGATGGTGTTGATGTTGTAAACCGACCCACCCGTGGACTCGACCGAGCAACGAATGCCATGCTCTTTGCGGCCTTTGTTGACCAGACGGCAAATTGCGCCGCCGGTCGGGTAGTAAACCCCGGTGACACCGCCGGTGCCGATCGTGATGAACTCTTCTGCGAATGCAGCCGGCGCCAACATGGCCGCCGCAGCGAATGTGGTTACGGATAGTTTGAAGTTTTTCGACATCAGTAGTCTCCCAAAGTTGATGTAGTCGTGGTGTTAGTCGTTCCAGATACGTCCGAAACGACGGTTTCTGTTTTCGACGGATACGGCGCATCTCCAAGAAGCGCGCATGCCGGTCGTTGATGCACTCGAGATCAGACTCTCGACGCGATGTAAGAAAACGGCAAATGACAGTTTTGCGCATCTTGTGGTTGTGCGAAGGCGGCGCGCGGCGGCACCTACTGGGGTCGACACAACAACTTCCACAGTCTCGTTCAGCGTGGCACTCAATGACGCGCATTTGCCAGAGCTTTGCTGTTCAAATGACAATTGTAAAAAAATAAACTTCCCCCAGAAGCCTTCAGTTCCGAGAATGTTCCAATTGTTTCAGCACATTGTCAACGCCAGTTTCGTATGTTTCAGTAAAGCTCTTCATCTCATCAAGGAATGACGCCAGTGTCACATGTTTTTCCTCGGCATACAAAATCCTCGCTCCCGACAGTCGCGAAGGGAGACGGTGTTTATCTGTATGATCATTCAGGCAAGGCATATTTTGACGGCTCCGGCGGCGCGGCAGTGTCTTGTCTTGGTCATGGGGACCGCGATGTAACAGACGCCATCAAAGCCCAGCTGGATCAGGTCGCTTTCGCGCATACCAGCTTCTTCACGTCTGATCCGGCGGAACAACTGGCCGACAAGTTGATTGCACATGCTCCTGAGGGTATCGATCGCGTATATCTTGTGTCGGGCGGCTCCGAAGCCATGGAGGCCGCTTTGAAACTGGCGCGGCAATATTTCGTGGAAACAGGCCAACCTCAGCGCCGTCACGTCATTGCAAGACGACAAAGCTATCACGGCAACACGCTCGGGGCATTGGCGACGGGTGGAAATGAATGGCGGCGCGCGCCCTTCTCGCCTTTGTTGGTCGAGACCACACATATCTCGCCGTGTTTTGAATATCGCGGCAAGCGGGACGACGAATCCACGTCGGATTACGGTTTGCGCGTGGCGAACGAGCTTGAGGCAGAGATCCTCAGACTTGGCGAAGACGCTGTTATCGCGTTTGTGGCAGAACCCGTCGTCGGGGCAACCGCGGGTGCAGTTCCTGCTGTCGAAGGTTACTTCAAACGCATCCGGGAGATTTGCGACACGTATGGCGTGCTCTTGATCCTGGACGAGGTGATGTGCGGCATGGGGCGCACCGGCACGTTATTTGCCAGCGAACAAGAGGGCATCAACCCCGATATCGTTGCTGTCGCCAAGGGCCTTGGGGCCGGATACCAGCCCATCGGGGCAATGCTGTGTTCCGCAAAGATATATGCCGCGATTGAACAAGGCAGCGGGTTTTTCCAACATGGGCACACTTATGTCGGCCACCCAACCGCAAGTGCCGCGGGTTTGGCCGTGTTGACCAAGCTGACCGATGGTGGGTTGGTCGACAAATGCGCGGTCATGGGAGCCAAGCTGCAGAGCGGTTTGATGCAGGCTTTTGGTCAGCACCCGAACATTGGGGATATCCGCGGGCGTGGCTTGTTTCACGGGATAGAATTTGTAGAGGATCGCGAGACCAAGCGCCCCTTCGCGCCAGAGCGTGCACTTCACAAAGCCCTCAAGAAAGAGACCTTTGAGGCGGGGCTGATTTGCTATCCGATGGGCGGCACGATTGATGGCAAGCAAGGCGATCACATCCTTCTCGCGCCGCCCTTTATCATGGAGGATAGGCATATCGACGAAATCATCTCAAAGCTGCAAACCGCAATCGCGCGGGTACTGTGATTGGGCGCTAGATGGTGCGCGAAGCGCGTTTGACAAAGGTCAACGCGGCTTTGTTCACGGGCCGCTAGACTTTCGGTTGAAAGGGGCGAGCCATGCCAGCAGCAACAGACAAAGCCGCACTATTGGCGGTCACACTCAAAGAGTACGAAAAGCTCGAAACGCTGATTGCGTCATTGAAGGCCGATCAGGTGATGATCCGTGATGACGGCACATCAATTAGGGATGTAATCGGGCATCGCGCCCACTGGATTGACCTGTTTCTGGGCTGGTACACGGATGGGCAAGCCGGCAGGACCGTCTACTTCCCCGCCGAAGGCTATAAGTGGAACGATCTAAAACGATATAATGCTGACCTGCGGGCGCGTCAGGCTGATCTGAGTTGGGACGACGTCACTGAACGTCTTGCAAAACGACACGCCGCTCTCGTGGCATTCATTGAAGGAGCATCAGAAGATGCGCTTTATGGCGGCCCGATGAAGGGCGCCAACAACACCTGGACCACGGGACGGTGGGCAGAGGCCGCGGGAGCGAGCCACTATAGGTCGGCCGCAAAATATATCCGCGCAGTGCTTCGGTCGATATAAGTGTTTTCGCCTTGCCTTCGGCACGGCGACCCGCCGGGGAGGCGCTGCCTCCCCGGACCCCTCCGAGGTATTTTTGAAGCAATGATGTAGGTTAGGACAGTTTCCAGTCTTTGGCCGTGATCGGCACAAAAGCCTCGATTGCCGCGGTCGCAATCACATGGGTCTGGTCGTTTTCCGCGTCATGCACATCCAACCCGCCCTTCACGGCTGTGACCTGCGCCTTGCCGCGTGGCAGCTCTGCCGTCAGGACCGCAATATCGAGTTGTTCCGGCTGCTGCACACCAATGGTGACCTGCACGCGCATCTCTTCATGGGGGATGTTCAACGACTTGAACATCACGATCGACGAATGATGCAGCGCGTCGTGAATGGCCCGTTTGGCCGCCTTGGTATAGTCGTGCCCGTAAAGGTCGTTGCCGGTGCCCATCTCAAGAATGATGCGATGTTCCATTACGCAGCCTCCATGTCGAAGCTGACCATGACGGCGGCGTTGGCAATGACAGTGGTGCCGGAGCCGTCGGGCTTGGGAATGTCCAACCCGCCCTGCTTGACGGTGATACTGGGCTGGCCGTAGGGGAAAATGTCGAGCAGCTTGGAGACATCCACTTCTTCGGGAGTCTGCACGCCAATTTCCACGTCGATAATCATGTCGGATTTCTCGAAGCCGAATGCCTCGGCCAGACTGACCGAGTTGTGCCAGAGCGCGTCACGGATGGCGCGGGCGGCGGCCTCGGTGTAGTCGCGGCGGCGGAGCGACGTGCCCATGCCGAATTCGTGGATCATGCGGGTCTTGGCCAAGGGGCTGCTCCTGTGTTGGGTCTTGAGAGTTGTGACCCTAGCGTCGCTGCGGCGCAAGCCCTGCGTTCTCGGCGCTGATCCGGACATACAGCATCGCCGCATTCAGGACCGTCCAGACCACGGCGACCCAGACCAGCCCCAGCACCATCGGCGCGACGATGATCTCCGCCACCACCAGCGTATAATTGGGATGGCGCAGGTAGCGGAACGGGCCGGTGGTGACCAAGGGCGTATCAGTGAGGATGATGCGCGTGGTCCAGCGCCGCCCCAGCGTGAGCAATATCCACACGCGCAACACCTGAAGGGCGGCAAAAAGGACCAGCCACGGGACCGAAACGGGGTTTTGCCAGCCAAAGACCACCAGAGCCGCAATCCATGCGGTGTGCATCGCGACCATGGCGGGGTAATGCGCGGCGCCAACCTCGGTGGCGCCGTTCGCCACGAGCCGCGCGGTGTTGCGCTTGGCGATGACCAGCTCGGACAGGCGCTGCACGATGATGAAGGCGAGGAACAGGGTGGCGGGTGTCATGGGGCCTCCAGCGGCAGGAAGGCACCGGTAAAACCGGGGCCGAGGGCGGCCAGCACCATCTGGCCCGATTGTTTGTTTTCGAGCACCTGCTTTAGCACGAACAGCACCGTCGGCGCGGACATATTGCCAAAGTCGCGCAGGACGTCCCGCTCCGCCCTCAGGCTTTCGGGCGGCAAGGACAGCGACTGTTCGATGGCGGTGACGACCTTTGCGCCGCCGGGATGGCAGACGAAACGCGCAATGTTCGCCGCGCCCAGACCGCTGAGATCAAGCGCCTTGAGCGCGGCCTCGCGCAGGTTCGCGGTCACGAAGTCGGGGATAGAGCGGTCAAAGATCACGCCCAACCCGACCTCGTCCACGTCCCAGCCCATGATGTCCAACGTGTCTGGCCACAGGATTTGGCGTGCTACCCCAAGTTTCGGCCCCTGCCCCTCGGTGGACAGCACCGCGGCAGCGGCCCCGTCGCCGAACAGCACGGTTGCGATCACGTCGGCCTTTTGCATCCGGTCCGTGCGGAACGACACCGAGCACGCCTCGACCGACACCATCAGCACCTTCGAGCCGGGGCAACCCGCCGCCAGTTGCTGCGCAATGCCCAGACCGCTGACGCCGCCGGCGCAGCCAAGGCCGAAGACCGGCACGCGCTGGATGTCCCGGCGAAACCCCATACGGGTGAAGGCGCGGGCCTCCAGCGTCGGGGTGGCGATCCCGGTGGTGGAGACCGTCACCACCGTGTCGATCTGGTCCGCGCAAAGGCCGGCATCCTTCAGGGCAGCGGTGGCTGCGTCGATGAACAACTCCGTCGCGCCCTCGGTGTACGCGGCGGTGCGCTCCGTCCAGCCCTTGTCATGGGTGAACCAGTCGATCGGCACCACGGAATACCGCGTCTCGACGCCGGAGGTCGCGAAGCTGGGCGCGAGCCGCTCGAACTGTGCATAGCGCGGGCCAAGCAGCCTTCGTGCCGTGTCTTCGGCCAGCGTCTGGGGTAGGATATGGGGTGGCACCGCCGTGCCAAGCCCGTTCAGATATACGGTCACGCGCATTCATCCTTTCGAGGTATTGCAAGACATAACGCGCGGCAGGCAAAAGGGTCGCGGTTTCACACAAACGTGCGCGGCCCTATCACGGAGGGTCAATGCCCTGCCCGAACATCAGCAGGTTCGGCCCCTCGTCGATCACGTGAAACTCGCGCTGGTTATAGGGCTGGTTGAACGGCGCACGCACGCGGCCTTTCGGCAACTCCGACAGGTTCGGCCCCAACTCGGCCCAAAGCGCATCCACATCATCGACGTCAATATAGACCATCTGCTGTCGTTTCTCGTCGGTCAGGTCCGCGTCTGTGGTCAACAGCCGGACGGCGGCATTGTCGCGGTGCATAAAGGCGTATCCGAAGTCCCCCTCGGACAGAAATCCGGTGGTGAATCCCAGATAATTCTCAAAAAACGCGATTTCGGCCCTGATGTCCGAACACATCAGAAACGGGGTGATCTGCTTCAGTTTAGCCATTCTGCGTCTCCAATTTTTGAGTTAGTGTCGTGAGACAAGCCGCTGACGCAACAAAAATACAATAAAATCGACACCAGAGACACAAAATTCAGCCGATTGGCGGTTGACCCCCCTGAATCGGCTGGTAATGTCCCCGCACACTCGCGAAGGAGCATCCGGCATGGCCGATGTAGTCGTCATTCTAGTCAAACGGTGCATGGGTCGGTAACGACACTCCATAACTGGAACCATGCGCCCCCGCCAAACACGGGGGCTTTTTTGTGAGCAGATGAAAAGATGAATAGCTAAGGACAGCACGATGGCGAACAAGCAGATGACCGGCGCGGAGATGGTGGTTCAGGCTCTGATAGATCAGGGCGTGGACACGGTATTCGGATATCCCGGCGGCGCCGTGCTACCGATCTATGACGAGATTTTCCAGCAGGAGAAGATCAACCACATCCTTGTGCGCCACGAGCAGGGCGCGACCCATGCCGCCGAAGGCTACGCGCGCTCCACCGGCAAGCCGGGCGTTGTTCTGGTGACCTCCGGCCCCGGTGCCACCAACGCAGTGACCGGCATGACCGACGCGCTGATGGACAGCATCCCGATGATCGTTTTGTGCGGTCAGGTGCCGACCTTCATGATCGGCAATGACGCGTTTCAGGAAGCCGACACCGTCGGCATCACGCGGCCCTGCTCCAAGCATAACTGGCTGGTCAAGGACACCGACCAGCTGTCCGACGTGATCCATCAGGCATTCCACGTGGCGACCAGCGGCCGCCCCGGCCCCGTGCTGGTCGACATTCCCAAGGACGTGCAGTTTGCCAAAGGCACCTATGTGCCGCCCAAGGCCGCCAGCACGCAGCACTATGCGCCCAAGGTGAAGGGTGACATCGAGAAGATCACCGAACTGGTCGAGATGATGGAAAAGGCGCAGCGCCCGATCCTCTATACCGGCGGCGGCGTCATCAACTCCGGCGACAGCGCGACCGCGTTGCTGCGCGAATTGGCGAAGGAAACCGGCTTCCCCGTGACCTCCACCCTGATGGGTCTGGGTGCCTACCCCGCGTCCGGCGACCAGTGGTTGGGCATGCTGGGCATGCACGGGCTTTACGAGGCTAACATGGCGATGCATGGCTGCGATCTGATGATCAATATCGGCGCGCGCTTCGACGACCGGATCACGGGCCGCGTGGATGCGTTTTCGCCCAATTCCAAGAAGGCGCATATCGACATCGACGCGTCCTCGATCAACAAGATTATCCATGTGGACGTGCCGATCATCGGCGACGTAGCGCATGTTCTGGAAGACCTGCTGCGGGTGTGGAAATCACGCGGGCGCAAGACCCATAAGGATGGCGTCGCCAAGTGGTGGAAAAAGATCGAAGAATGGCGCACAAAGCGTTGCTTGGAATATAAAAACTCCGAAACCATCATCAAGCCGCAATACGCCTTGCAACGGCTGGAGGCGCTCACCAAGCACCGCAAGGACCGCTTCATCTGCACCGAGGTCGGCCAGCATCAAATGTGGGCGGCGCAATATCTGAACTTTGAAGACCCCAACCACTGGATGACCTCCGGCGGTCTTGGCACCATGGGCTACGGCCTGCCCGCCTCTGTTGGTGTGCAGGTTGCGCATCCCGATGCGTTGGTGATCAACGTAGCGGGCGAGGCATCGTGGCTGATGAACATGCAGGAAATGGGCACCGCGCGGCAATATAACCTGCCGATCAAACAGTTCATCCTCAACAACGAGCGCCTTGGCATGGTCCGCCAGTGGCAGCAATTGCTGCATGGCAACCGCTACAGCCATTCATGGTCCGAGGCCCTGCCCGATTTCGTCGTTCTGGCGCAGGCCTTCGGCGCGAAAGGCATCAAATGCACTGATCCGTCCGATCTGGATGACGCAATCATGGAAATGCTGAACCATGACGGCCCGGTGGTCTTCGATTGCGGCGTCGAGAAGCACGAAAACTGCTACCCCATGATCCCCTCCGGAGCACCGCATAACGAGATGCTCATGGGCGAGGATACCGGCGAGGACGCCATCGGCACCAAAGGCGCAGTGATGGTGTAAGTCATGTTCGAATGGCTCAGCTCCCTCTTCGCAGCCGCCCTGCCCCCGGCCGTCGTTCCGGACTTCGACCTGAACCGCGACGTCTACCAGCAGGAATTGCGGTTTGCTCAGGCGGCCGAGGTCTGCGTCTGCGGCACGGGATGCGACGACGCGCCGGAGGGTGGCTATCTGGTGATAGCCACAGTAACCGGCTCGGGCGATGCACAGGTGCTGCATTTCTCGGACCGGATCGAAATTGACGGGGTGCCCGTGATTGTAAGACCCGCGAGCATCTGCCTCGACAAGTCAGCACAGGAACCGCTGCGCCTGACACTTCTGACACAAGCGGGCTATCCGGCCAAATCCGGCACCCCCGTGATCGACATAAGATAGAAAAATGCGACGCACAGACAGACCGATTTCATGCCATACGCTTTGCAGACGCAAAGCCGATACATATCAGACACCGAAAAGAGGCCCCAAATGTCCCCGCTGAAAATCAAAAAAGGCTCGTCCAAACATTCGGCCTATGACCTCAAAGACCCCAATGCCGACTACATCGAGCGCCACACACTGGCCTGCGTCGTCACCAACGAAGCGGGTGTTCTGGCGCGGGTGATCGGGCTGTTCTCTGGCCGCGGCTACAACATCGAAAGCCTCACCGTGGCGGAGGTGGACCACGAAGGCCACCGCTCGCGCATCACCATTGTGACCGTGGGAACCCCTGCGGTGATCACCCAGATCAAGGCACAGCTGGAACGGATGGTTCCTGTCCATGACGTCCACGACCTGACCGAAGAAGGTGCCAGCGTCGAGCGTGAACTGGCGCTGTTCAAGGTCACTGGAACTGGCAGCGACCGGATCGAAGCGCTGCGTCTGGCCGAGATTTTCCGCGCCAATGTGGTGGACAGCACCCTAGAAAGCTTCGTCTTCGAGATGACGGGGCATTCCGAAAAAATTGATGCTTTTGCGGACCTTATGCGCCCGCTGGGCTTGGTCGAGCAGGCCCGCACCGGCGTCGCAGCGCTCTCGCGCGGCGCAAAATAGAGTGATCCGCGTCCCTGCCACCCGAGGCAGATCGAGTAGAGACAGGGACGCGGATCTTTCGCCACGACGAGTAATGCTGGCTCGCGCCGTGGCGAATTTAGGTTAGGCCTCGGGGATCAGGCCGCCTTCTGTGGCTGCTGTCAGCTCCTCTTCGTCCACAACGCCGTCACCATTGGTGTCGACTGCGGAAAAGCCTTCCTCGGTCAGGGTCGGGTACACGGCCAGCATCTCGGTGAAGGACACGACGCCGTCGCCGTCGCTGTCCAGATCGGCCACAGCGGCAAATGCCGAAGTGCCCATTACAGTAGCGGTAGTCAGTGCAATAAGAGCGGTTTTCATTGAACTCTCTCCATTTGGTCGTTTCAGGTTTAGGCCCGTCCTTCTGGGCCGAGCCACCTCGCTGGTGGTCTCGAGACTGTAGATGGACCCTGCCCCGCCCGATGGGGAGAGGTCCGTGCTAAACCGCTGAAAACAAGCCATTCGCTGCCGTTTCGGTGCGTGAACGCAGGCATGGGATTGCCGAGCAAGCCCCCTCATAAGCCGTTCGGCGGGAACCTTCCTACGGCTCGTACCGGTTTCGGCAGGAAGCCGTCCATGCGTCGCGGTGAGGCAAACCATGTCGCAGTGATACAAGCGATGTGGCCCCGAATCTGGGAGGGTTTTCCCAATTCAGTTGTTGGGAGACCGCTATGTCCACTGATCTCACCGCCGTTATTGCACCCATTGAACAGGCGCGCGGTCTGCCGAATGCCCATTACATTGACGAGGCGACCTTTGCCGAGGAAACCGCCGCCGTCTTGCACGCCACATGGGCGGGCTTGGCCGTGGGCGCGGATGTGCCGGAAAATGGCGACGCGAAGCCGATGGAGTTTCTGGGCCTGCCGTTGCTGCTGATCCGCGACAAGGATGGCGATGTGCGGGTGTTCCAGAACACCTGCCGTCATCGCGGGATGATCCTTGTGTCCGAGCCACGCAAGATCGAAGGCGCCATCCGCTGCCCCTACCATTCATGGTGCTACTCGACCAAAGGCAAGCTGGTGGCCACGCCCCATGTGGGTGGTCCGGGAATGAACACCCATGAGGCGATAGACAACACCACGCTGGGGTTGATCGAGGTCCGCTCCCATATCTGGCGCGACGTGGTGTTCGTGAACATCTCTGGCACCGCCGCCCCGTTCGACGAGATGCATGCCGACCTGATCGCCCGTTGGTCCGAGTTCGACCAGCCGATGTATCATGGCGGCGCGGACAGCAGCTTCACGCTAGGCGCCAACACCAACTACAAACTGGCGGTGGAGAACTATTGCGAAAGCTACCATCTGCCTTGGGTCCACCCTGGCCTGAACAGCTATTCGCGGTTGGAGGATCACTACAATATCAACGAGCCGGACAAGTATTCCGGCCAAGGCACGCTGGTCTATCGCCAGTTCGAAGGTGAAGACGGCAAGCGCTTCCCCGACTTCGAGGGCCTCAGCGACAAGTGGAACGAGGGTGCGGAATACATCACGCTCTACCCCAACGTGTTGCTCGCCGCGCAGCGCGACCACGGCTACGCAATTATTCTGGAACCCAAGTCGATCAACACGACACTGGAGCATGTCCACATCTACTACGCGGCCCCTCAGGTCGATGATGCGATGCGGGTAAAGAACACTGCCTTGTGGAAAGAGGTGTTCGAGGAGGACATCTTCGTCGTTGAAGGCATGCAACGCGGCCGCTACGGGCCGGGCTTTGATGGCGGGCGGTTCTCCCCAGCGATGGACGGCCCGACCCATTGCTTCCACGCATGGGTGGCGCAGCGGATACTGGATTACCGGCAAAGCCACGCCATCGCGGCGCAGTGAGCCTTGATGCAGACTTGCTCGCCGCCCATGCGGCGGGCGATGTGGAGGCGTTGATTGCGCTTTATACGCAAGCGTCGCAGGAAGCGGTTCAGGAAGTAGCGCGGGGGTTCTACCTGACCCACGCCTACGTGTTTGCATTAGAAGCCGGAGACGCGCGGGCTTACGGGTTGGCGGCTGGGTTAAGGGCGCAAGGGCGGCTTTGAGGCTGAAACGCTACTTCTTGCAAGAGTATTCAAATAGTTCTGCCATCGCGCTCTCGGCGTGATCGTTGATTTCCTTAAACGTAGACAAAATTTCTAGGAACGTCTTCTCAGCACGAATATCGGCACCTAGCCCAGGTTCTGGAACCCTAACGAGTCCACTGAATCTGTTCCACGCAGGGCTTTTATAACCATTACACAGGGGGACATTGTAGTAGGTCCCACACCCCTTGATCTTATCAGAGTAACTATGGCACCGGAAAAACCTTACATCGGTTTCGTTAAACTGGCTCAACTTAAGAGGTAGATCGAATGGGTCTCGCGCCCAGACAAAGAAGTGCATTCGCTCCGACTTCTCACGCAGTTCACCATCTACGGAGAGGCTGACCTCCCAAACATCGGGGGCAACCGACGTCAAATGCACCCCAAGCTTGTTGTCCAGTCCAGTCGCTCTGGCTGGATTCCGATAGCTTAGCAACTGAAACAGCGAGCCGTCCTGCAAAATGGAAGACTTATGCATGTCAGCCCCCAAATCAAGCTTCCAACCCACATCCGTCTGGCAGATAATTTCTGAACCCGTCGGTCCCAGCCGATCCATTATTTGGCCAAGATTAGGCTTACATCCTACGAAGTCATCTTGGCTACGCACCTGTAAAGGAAAAAGGCCGATGAAGGCTATTAGGAAAGCAAGTGAAATAGAACGGGTAACACGAAGCGCGGGCAAGCTTGTCATTGAATGGGGGCGCTTCCTTGATTTGAGTAATTGTTACAATAGCTTCCGTGGCCAAGTGAATTTTGTGTTTTTGTTATGATCCATAGAGTTTGACTATAACGGTGGGTTCTTATTGTGACCATAGCCTTCATATCATTGCTTCAAACTTTAAGGACAACGCATTGAGAGATAAATGCATCGCAGATTTACGCTGGATGAACGGCACCCCTGCCCCTTAGACGAGAAAAAGGCCCCTTCCGAAGAAGGGGCCGAGGTTCACTGATCAGGCTCGTAATTATACCGCTCAAGTTTTTTTGCCTGCGGCCTGATCTGCGTCAGGGGCGAGCGCACCCGCCCCGGAAAGCTGATCGCGCACAATGCGCGACCAGTGTCTCGTATTTCAATCTCGGAATTTGCTACCGCATCTCCCGCATTTTACCGATTTGGTATCGCTACTCATGATCCAACGATCACAGTAGCCACACCAATTTGCTTCCTCCGGTACATCCACCCCCTTGAGGCGTGGCTTCACAGTAGCCAATCTTGGCGGCAACACTTTTAACGCCGCTTTGGACTTGCTTTCGTACCAAACAGTCATTCTCAGCTACACCCAGACGTCCCGCCGCAGGTGTTGCACTTCATGCAGGTGCCGTTGCGCACCAGCGTGTAGTTGCCGCACTCGCCGCAAGCTTCGCCTTCGTAGCCTTGCATCTTTGCCTTGGTCCGTGCGTCCAAGGACGTGGCCCCCGAGGCAATTGCGCTTGTGACTTCCGGCACCAGCGTTTGCAGGGCTGCAACCGGATCGGCGGCACTGTCGAGCGCCGTGGCCCCCATCGTCGCGTGGCCCATGCCCATGCCGCCTTGCAGGACTTTCAACTCTTGCGGCACGCGCTTGCGCAGGTAGCCGGTGGAGCTGATCTGCTTCAGCACTTCGAGGGATTTGGACGCAGCGCTTTCCGACAGGTCGTCGATGTTTTGCAGGTTCTCGTCCTCGCCCCGACCGATATCGTCGAAAGTCGCCCCTGTTGGCTTCACATGGGCCAGATCGGTGCGGTCCAAGTAAGACACGGCCAATTCGCGGAAGATGTAGTCGAGGATCGACGTTGCATTCTTGATGCTGTCATTGCCTTGGACCATGCCCGCAGGCTCGAACTTGGTGAAGGTGAAGGCATCCACGAACTCCTCCAGCGGCACGCCGTATTGCAGACCAACGGACACCGCGATGGCGAAGTTGTTCATCATGGCGCGGAAGCCCGCACCCTCTTTGTGCATGTCGATGAAGATTTCACCCAACTGGCCGTCCTGGTATTCGCCAGTACGCAGATACACTTTGTGCCCGCCGACGACGGCCTTTTGGGTGTAACCCTTGCGGCGCTCCGGCATTTTGGTGCGCGCGGTGGCCTTTTCGACTTCACGGATGATGATCTTCTCGATCACCTTCTCGGCCAGCACGGTGGCTTTCTCGTGGTTAGAACCGCTCTCGAGGATCTCTGCTGCCTCGTCATCGTCTTCAACAAGCGCGGCGGCCAGAGGTTGCGACAGTTTGGAGCCGTCACGGTAGAGCGCGTTGGCCTTGATGCCCAAGGACCAAGACAGCTCGTAGGCTTTCTGGCAGTCCTCGATATTGGCGTCGTTCGGCATGTTGATCGTTTTGGAGATCGCACCTGAGATGAAGGATTGTGCCGCCGCCATCATATAGATGTGGCTGTCCACGGACAGGAAGCGTTTGCCCTTCTTGCCGCAGGGGTTGGCGCAATCGAACACTTTGTAGTGCTCTTCTTTCAGGTGCGGTGCACCTTCCAAGGTCATCGTGCCGCACACGTGGTCGTTGGCGTGCTCGATCTGCTCTTTGCTAAAGCCAAGGTGACGCAGCATGTCGAAGCTTGGATTGTTCAGCTCTTTGGCCGGGATGCCGAGGGTCTGCGTGCAGAACTCCTCGCCCAAGGTCCACTGGTTGAACACGAAGCGGATGTCGAAGGCACTTGGAAGTGCCGCTTCGATCTTGGCCAGCTCAGCCTCACCGAAGCCGTGACCGACCAGCGAGGTGTGGTTGATGCCCGGTGCGTTGCCGATGGTGCCGTGGCCCACTGCGTAGGACACGATTTCTTCGATCTGGTTGCTGGCATAGCCGAGGTTTTCCAGCGCGCCAGTCACACCGCGGTTGATGATCTTGAAGTAGCCGCCGCCGGCCAGCTTCTTGAACTTCACCAGTGCGAAGTCAGGCTCGATGCCCGTGGTGTCGCAATCCATGACCAGACCGATGGTGCCGGTGGGCGCGATCACGGTGGATTGCGCGTTGCGGTAGCCGTGCTTCTCGCCCAGATCCAGCGCTTCGTCCCATGCGGCCATTGCAAGGCTGACAAGGTCTTGGTCGGGGCAGTTTGCGTGGTCCAGCGCCAGTGGCTTTATGTCCAGCTTCTCGTAGCCTTCGTCATTGCCATAGGCCGCGTTGCGGTGGTTACGGATCACTTTGAGCATATGCTCGGAGTTTTTCGCGTAGCCCGGGAACGGACCCAGCTCCTTAGCGATCTCGGCGGAGGTGGCGTAAGACACACCGGTCATCAGCGCCGTCAGGGCCCCACACATCGCGCGGCCCTCTTTGCTGTCGTAGCCGTAGCCCATGTTCATCAGCAGACCGCCGATATTGGCGTAGCCCAGACCCAAGGTGCGGAAGTCGTAGGAGCGTTGCGCGATCTCCTTGGACGGGAATTGCGCCATGGTGACGGAGATTTCCAGCGTCAGCGTCCACAGGCGGCTGGCGTGCATATACAGCTCTGCGTCGAACTTCTGGTCCTTCTGGTAGGTCAGCAGGTTCATCGACGCGAGGTTGCAGGCCGTGTCGTCCAAGAACATGTATTCGGAGCACGGGTTGGAGCCGCGGATCGGGCCGTCTTCGGGGCATGTGTGCCAAGCGTTGACGGTGTCGTGGTACTGGATGCCCGGATCGGCACAGGCCCATGCTGCGTGGCCGACTTGTTCCCACAGATCGCGGGCCTTGATGGTCTTGCAGACTTTGTCGTCTTTGCGGTTGATCAGATCCCAGTCGCCATCAGCCTCGACAGCCTTCAAGAAGGCATCTGTGACGCGGATGGAGTTGTTGGAGTTCTGGCCGGAGACCGAGTTATACGCCTCGCTATCCCAATCGGTGTCGTAGACTGGGAACTCGATTGAAGTGTAGCCCTGACGTGCGTAGTCCAGCACCCGTTTGACGTAAGTCTCTGGAATTGCGACTTTCTTGGCGTCGCGGATCGCGTCTTTCAGCTGCTCGTTTGCCTTCGGGTCTACGGCGTCTTCTAGCTTGCCGTCCCAGCCTTTGATGGCTTGGAAAATCACATTGAGCTTCTGTTCGTGCATCTTGGAGCCTGCGACGATGGACGCCACTTTCTGCTCTTCAAGAACCTTCCAGTTGATGAACTCTTCAATATCTGGGTGATCCGCATCAACGATCACCATTTTCGCGGCACGGCGCGTGGTGCCGCCGGATTTGATGGCCCCTGCTGCGCGATCCCCGATTTTCAGGAAACCCATCAGGCCGGAGGACTTACCCCCGCCTGACAGGCTTTCGCCAGCGGCACGCAGGGAGGAAAAGTTTGTGCCAGTGCCGGAACCGTATTTGAACAGGCGCGCCTCGCGGACCCACAAGTCCATGATGCCACCTTCATTCACCAGATCGTCGGAAACGGACTGGATGAAGCAGGCATGGGGCTGCGGGTGCTCGTAGGACGACTTGGATTTGGTCAGTTTGCCGGTTTGGAAGTCGACATAGTGGTGGCCTTGGGCCGGACCGTCGATGCCGTAGGCCCAGTGCAGACCGGTGTTGAACCATTGTGGAGAGTTCGGAGCGGCCATCTGTTTGGCCAGCATCACGCGCATTTCGTCATAATAGGCTTGGGCGTCAGCTTCGGTGGTAAAGTAGCCACCTTTCCAGCCCCAGTAGCACCATGCCCCTGCAAGGCGGTCGAATACCTGCTTGGATGAGGTCTCGCCGCTATAGCGTTGGTCTTCGGGCAGCTTGTTCAAGGCGGCGTCATCAGGAACGGAGCGCCACAAGAATTCTGGTACACCCTTTTCTTTAACTGTTTTGGTCGCCGCCGGGACACCGGCTTTGCGGAAGTACTTCTGCGCAATGACGTCAGAGGCGACTTGGCTCCAGCCTGCGGGCACTTCTACGTTGTCGAGTTTGAATACGATCGTCCCGTCTGGGTTGCGAATCTCGGACGCTGTGGAGGTGAATTCCAGTGCCGAATAGGCGTCTTGTCCAGCTTTCGTAAGCTTACGGTCGATCTTCATTAGTCTTTCCCCGATCCCAGGCGCTTTAATTGCGCGTGCTAAATACGTGTGACCTACCTCAAGCGGGTCGTGGTTATACACGAGGACAAAAGCCACCTGCCCCATACCTAAGCATGAGCGAGCATCTCTTTGACGCTAAGTGTCTGGAGTGTTCCCCGTCCCGTGACTGCTGCATGCCACTATATGTGGTGGCTTATGCGTCAGTCTGCACAACCTGACGTATCACCCCCCGTCGGGTCAACGGAATTCTTACCGGTTTCAGTGACAAAAATCTGTTGACCTTTGCTAGCTCGGTTTCGCTCCGATTCTCCGACGGTGGCATCAAAATTAGTGCACAGGTCGTGCCGGAAAGAAAAACCACGGAAATTAGGCAGCTTATCGCCGAAAGCTAGGGTATCGGGTGAACTATCCACAGGCTTATCCACAGAACAGGCGTATCAGCGGGCAACCAAAAAACCACATATAGGGTTTGGTGAAAGTCATCTCATCAATATGTAGTCGGCTGATTTTGTCGCCCGGATGTCACGCCTTTCCCGAGGTTCAGGGCCAGAGCGACAGAATCGCTAGGTGACGGCCTTAACGTGGCAGGATGGGTATTGGCGTACGAATAATATCGCGCGCGACAGGCGCCGCTGCGGGAACGTAGAAAATAGCTGATGGGTTAAGGAGGATTTTATCACCGGTACTCCGGTAATTTAGATGGTCGGGGCGAGAGGATTCGAACCTCCGACCCCCTGTACCCAAAACAGGTGCGCTACCAGGCTGCGCCACGCCCCGACGATCTGAGGGCTTCCTAAACACCTTCTTCGGGTTTGAAAAGCCCTAACCGCAGGGCCAAAGCGCTTCATTTTGATTAAAGCTGGGATGTCTTAGTATATCGCCTTCAGAAATCCCAAATTGCGATGCTAAGCCGCCGCCGATCTCCAAGACATGGGTCAATCCATCGCCACCGCTGATCGGGGTTTCGTCATGTGGAATCGCATTGGCATGGATGCTGGCAATTCGACCCGTGGGTTCGACGAAAATCATATCAAGAGGGATCAGCGTGTTGCGCATCCAAAAGGCAAGTGGCTGCGCTCGCTCGTAGACGAACAACATACCCGCAAGCTTGGGAAGCGCGTCCCTGTTCATTAACCCGATCGCGCGCTCTTGCGCGTCATCTGCTATTTCAACGCGGAACGATATCGAGCCAAAGTCACCCTTGATGCTAACGCGATCAGGCGTGCAAACATCAGAATAGGCTCCGCTTGTGGCAGAGCCAGACAGAAGCAGAGCAGCAAAAAATGCTCTAGTCGTTGTCGATAGCGTGATCCCAGGCGTGAATTTCCGCAGCCATTTTACCGCGGTCCCCGTCGACAACACGCACACACACGGCTTCGCCTGCAAGCAAATCCGCAAGCCCGCACCGGCGGAGAACTTCGACATGAAGGAAGATGTCGTCACTTGATCCATAAGCATTGGCAAATCCGAAGCCCTTGCCCTTGTCAAACCATTTCACCCGCGCAGGGATCATTTCAATGTCATCGTGATCAGCAATCACGCTGGCGATGCCACCCTCTTCGGGGTCTACGACTGGCGGCGTGAGCGATAGCACCTCGACCGCCTGTAGGCCGCGATCGGTTTCCTGAACGCGTAACTCCACCATGCTGGCGTCAGCTACCGAGCCCTGCCCGAAATTTCGTAGAACATTTGCATGAAGCAAGATGTCCGGACCGCCTTCGTCCGCGACAACAAAGCCAAAACCTTTGACTGCATCAAACCATTTAACCTGACCTACCACGAAACGGGTCGTATCAGTAACTTCGTTATTCTGTGTCATCCACACCGCGTCAAACTTTTCGACGCCTCCAAGACTGCCCATGGAGTACCCCCAACTACTATTGTTAGGTCCACGTTGTCACATTGCAGGGTTTCAAGATAGGTAAGGGTTTCCTGCCCACCACCCTTTACGTGTACGTCAATTCTTCTTAGTTCCAGCCTAGTTACGGGCTGAGCCGGGTTATTGTCCATGGACCATTTGCATCAGCGCGGATCCAACGAAATCGGTCGTGCAGTCTTGCGGACCCATCGGCCCAGAATTCTATTTCAACAGGCTGTATCCGGAATCCGCCCCAAAACGGAGGACGATCCGGGTTTAGGCCTTTCTCAGCAGTCACCTTTGCCACCTTCGCCATCAACGCACCGCGCGATGAAAGCGGTTGGGATTGCTTGGATGCCCAAGCCCCCAACCGGCTTTTGAGCGAGCGTGATTTATAGTAGTCGTCAGCCTTTTCGCCGTTTTCTCGCGTTATTGTACCACGAACTCGTAGTTGGCGGCGTAAAGATTTCCAATGCATAACAAACGCGGCCGCGCCAGCGCTGTCCAATTCGCGTGCCTTCGCACTTTCGTAGTTGGTATAGAAGACAAAGGCATCGTCCTCAATATCCTTCAAAAGCACCATACGCGCATTGGGCATCCCGTCAGCGTCGACCGTTGCCAAAGCAATGGCATTAGGGTCATTGGGTTCAGTTTTCTCCGCCTCGACCAGCCACTGCTGGGCAATTACAAACGGATCTTCGCCCGCAAATATACCTGCTCTATCTGACATGCCTAAATTCCCACCGTATTCGACGGCTGCCCTACAGCCAATAAACTATGCACTCAACAATGACGTGACGTTGTTTTTTACCAGATGGCAAAAACTTTTCAACGCCGGTCTTTGATATAGAGTTAGGCCTTATGTTTAGCGCGCCACCCGCCGTGACTTGAAGCAGCCAAGGCTTTCGCCTAAACCATCCTAAACACAATAAGAAGTCGCTTTGGGGGACAATATGTCAAATGGATTGATGGCAGGCAAACGCGGCCTGATCATGGGGGTGGCCAATGACAAGTCCATCGCATGGGGAATTGCGAAAGCCTGCGCTGACCAAGGCGCCGAGATCGCGTTCTCGTATCAGGGCGACGCCCTCCTAAAACGTGTACGTCCACTTGCCGACAGCATCGGGGCGAAACATGTTTTGCCTTGCGACGTCGGCGATGGCGCATCAATAGACGCCTTGTTCGACACACTTAAAGAGGACTGGGGGTCGCTGGATTTCGTCGTTCACGCCATTGGTTTCTCCGACAAAAACGAGTTGCGCGGCCGCTATGTTGACACCAGCGCCGATAACTTTCGCATGTCGATGGACATCTCGGTTTACTCCTTTACCGCTGTCGCGCAGCGCGCTGAGAAGCTGATGAACAACGGCGGTTCTTTGCTCACATTGACCTATTATGGCGCTGAAAAGGTCATGCCACACTACAATGTTATGGGTGTGGCCAAGGCCGCATTGGAGGCATCGGTGAAATATCTGGCCGAGGATTTGGGGAAAGACAACATCCGCGTGAATGCCATTTCTGCCGGCACTATCAAGACGCTGGCGGCATCGGGCATCGGCGATTTCCGCTACATCATGAAGTGGAACGAATACAACTCGCCACTGCGCCGAACCATCACCCAAGAGGAAGTCGGCAAATCGGCTCTATATCTATTGTCTGATCTCAGCTCTGCCGTGACCGGTGAGGTGCATCATGTTGATGCGGGTTACCATGTCGTCGGGATGAAAGCCGTGGACGCGCCGGACATTGAGAAATGACTTAGCGGGCCGCTTTGGCGGCATGATCGCCGTGCTCGTGCAAAACGAGCCATCACTTGAGGGAACTGACCAATGACCGACCGCCTGCCCCACGAAAAAGGCTTCCATATAAGCTGGGACCAAATCCACCGTGACAGCCGCGCGCTTGCGTGGCGTCTGGACGGGCACGGGCCGGATGACGGCGCGTGGCGTGCCGTTGTTGCCATTACCCGTGGCGGTATGGCACCCGCAATGATCGCGGCGCGCGAGATGGATATTCGTACTGTGGATACGATCTCGATCAAGTCCTATGATAACCAAACGCAATCGGAAGCCACCGTTCTGCAAAAGCCAGATGACGCGTTGATGGGCGATGGCACCGGCATTCTAATCATCGACGATTTGGTCGACAGCGGCAAAACGCTGGAAGTTGTTCGCGCGCTGTATCCAAATGCGCATTTCGCCACCGTTTACGCCAAACCAAAGGGCCGTGCGCAGGTCGATACGTTCATCACCGAAGTGTCACAAGATACGTGGATCTTCTTCCCTTGGGACATGGCGATGCAATATGTTAAGCCCTACCGGGGCGAGTAAGCTTCGGCTCGTAACTGACTGTTAGAAAAGAAATATATATGCGCTTGAATCCAAACATGGCGGCGACGTTTCCCCCTCCGGTTATGGAGGCGCGGCGCTGGATTGATGGCGTTGAGTTCCCGACGGATCGCCCGTTGATTAATGTGTCGCAGGCGGCGCCGGTCGATCCGCCGCCCGCACCGTTGCGCGAGGCCATGGCGCAATTCGTCTTGGAAGATGATGCGACCCATCTGTATGGACCCGTTTTGGGGCTGCCAGAGTTGCGGACTGAAGTCGCGGCGCAATGGACGGCTGCATATGGCGGGCAAGTCTCCGCGTCGCAGGTCGCCATCACCTCGGGCTGCAATCAGGCCTTTGCCTCGATGATCGCGACCCTATGTGCCGCCGGTGATGAGGTAATCATCCCGACCCCATGGTATTTCAACCATAAGATGTGGCTTGATATGGGTGGTATCACCTCGGTGCCGTTGAAAGCCGGTGCCGGGCTTCTTCCATCCGTCGACGATACCGCGACGTTGATCACATCAAAGACACGCGCTATCACATTGGTTTCCCCAAATAATCCGGGTGGCGTAGAGTACCCGTCAGACCTGTTAAGCGCGTTCTACGAGTTATGTGACGCCCACGGCATCGCACTGATCGTAGACGAAACCTATCGCGACTTCGACAGCCGCAGTGGCGCACCGCATGATTTGTTCACGCACCCGAATTGGGAAGACACGCTGATCCAGCTGTATTCGTTCTCCAAGGCCTACCGTTTGACCGGCCACCGTGTTGGGGCGATGGTTGCGTCGGTCGCGCGTTTGGCGGAGGCCGAAAAGTTTCTCGACACGGTCACGATTTGCCCCAACCAATTGGGTCAACGTGCGGCGCTTTGGGGGATGCAGAACCTGGGCGAATGGCTGGGCGAACAGCGGGCTGAAATTCTGGCCCGCCGCGCGGCGATTGAAGAGCACTTTCCTAAACTTGCCGCAAAGGGTTGGACGCTGGAAGGCAACGGCGCGTATTTCGCGTATATGACCCACCCGTTTGACGAGCCATCGGACCAGCTTGCCCAACGCATGGTGCGCGATATCAGCGTGCTATGCTTGCCGGGCACGATGTTTGTCCCGGAAGGCGACCCGTCTGGGGCGAAGTCGCTGCGCATTGCGTTCGCCAATATCGACGCTGATGGTATTGCGGAGCTGTTTGAACGGATGGAAACCCTCTGATCCGCTTGCCCCTTTGGGGGCAACGGTTTAACAGGTTCCAACTGGTTTTCTTCTAGGAAGGTGAGACATGGCCAAGTCAGGCAAATCTAGCGCGTCGCGCATTGCGGTGTGGGGTATTTTGCTGCTGCTGGTAGCGGGGTTGGCGGGTTTTGGCTCTAGTGGTCTTAGCGGCAATATCTCTTCCATTGGCAGTGTTGGCGAGACGCCGATTACCGTTCAGGAATATCAACGTGGTTTGCAGCAAGAGATCGACTTTGAGTCGCGCCGCCGTGGAACGCCTGTCTCTATGCAAACCGCCCTTCTCGAAGGGTTGGATGTACGGGTGCGCGGGCGTTTAGCCGCAACGACTGCGTTGACAGAGGAGGCCCGCTTGATGGGGCTTTCCGTTGGTGACGCCGAAGTGCTGAGCCAACTCCAACAGGTTCCCGCCTTTCAGGGACCAGATGGCGCGTTTAACCGCGAGACCTATGAATTCGCGCTGGAGCGCAACGATGTGCGCCCGACGGAGTTCGAAGATGATCTGCGCAAAACCGCCGCGCGACAGCTTTTGCAACAATCGGTGACAGGTGGGCTGACCCTGAATGAGTCCTACGCAGAAACGCTCTATGGCTTCATTGGCGAGCGTCGTTCGTTCCGCTGGGCTGTGCTGGACGCTGCCCTGCTGGCCACCCCTAATGACGCGCCAACAGACGCGGAATTGAAGGCGTTCTACGAAGAGAATGGCACACAATTCGAAACTCTCGAGGTGCGCAAGATCAGTTATGCTTGGTTGACACCGGACATGCTGGTCGACGAGATCACCCCGAACGAAGACGAACTGCGCGCGCTGTATGACGAACGCTCTGACGAGTTCAACCAACCGGAGCGTCGCATTGTCGAGCGTTTGGGGTTTGCTGACTCTGAGGCTGCTAGCGCAGCAAAAGCTGCAATTGACGCGGGCGAGACCAGCTTCGACGACCTCGTCACCGAACGCGGGCTGACGCTGGAAGATGTCGACCAAGGCGAAGTTGCCCGTAATGATCTGGACGGACCCATTGCCGACGCCGTTTTTGCTATGACAGAGCCGGGTATCTCCGCGCCGGTAGAGACGTCGCTCGGCCCCGCCCTCTACCGCGTTAACGCGGTTCTGGAAGCGCAAGAGATCACCTTTGACGAGGTGCGTGACGACTTGGTGGCGGAAGCGGCCGAAGACCAAGCCCGTCGTGCAGTGCTCGACAAATTGACCGATGTCGAAGACCTGCTGGCAGGCGGAGCCACTCTGGAAGAGCTAGGAACCGATACCGACCTGGAATTCGGCCAAATCGATTTTTCAGAGACCAATCAAGAAGGCATCGCAGGCTATGACAACTTCCGCGAAGAAGCGGCGCGTCTGAACGAGGGCGATTTCCCCGAGGCACGCGAGCTGTCTGACGGCGGAATTTTCGCAGCGCGTCTGGACGAGATTGTTCCACCTGCCCTGCCCGCACTTGCGGATATCCGCGACGATGTAGTTGCCGCATGGAACGCGGCGGAAACCAAACGTCGGTTGACCGCGTTGGGCGACGATTTAAAAGCTCAACTGGATCAAGGCACCGCCATGGAAGCCCTTGGGCTGGACGGTCGCACTGAGACGGACCGTGGCCGCACAGAGTTCATCGAGGATACGCCTGTTGCCTTGCTGATAACTGCGTTTGAGCTGGAAAAAGCTTCCGACACCGCGCTTATCCCGACCGACGATGGTGCGATTCTAGTGGAGTTGCTGGACATCTCTGCCGCTGATCTTGCGGCTGATGACGCGCAAGACTTTCTGACACAATTGTCCCAACAAGGCAGCGCCGGCCTCGCGGCTGACGTGTTCGAGTTGTACGGTCAAGCTGTGCAAGCGCGTCACGGCCTGAGCCTTGATCAAGTCGCCGTCAACGCCGTGAATGCGAGCATCCGCTGATCCATGGCCTTGTTTCCTGAATATGATGACTTCGCCAAGCGGTTCGACGCGGGCGAGAACCAAGTGGTCTATACGCGGTTGGCAGCTGATCTGGACACGCCAGTCTCACTGATGCTGAAACTCACGGCGGCTCAGCCCGACAGCTTCGTGCTGGAATCGGTGACTGGCGGCGAAGTGCGCGGGCGCTATTCGATTATCGGCATGAAACCTGATCTAATCTGGCGGTGCCGCGGCGAGACAAGCGAGTTGAACCGCTCCGCCCGTTTTGACCGTGAGGCGTTCGAGCCCTGTGCGAGCGACCCGTTGACCGCATTGCGTGAAGTGCTGGCCGAGAGCCGGATTGAGTTGCCGGAAGGACTGCCAGCTGCTTCTGCCGGACTTTTTGGCTATCTGGGCTACGACATGATCCGCTTGGTGGAGCATTTGCCGGATGTGAACCCCGACCCATTGGGACTACCTGACGCCGTGATGCAACGACCTTCTGTCGTGGCTGTCGTAGACGGCGTCAAAGGCGAAGTGATCGTTGTCAGCCCTGCATGGGCGTCGAGTGGTCTATCTGCGCGCGCGGCCTACGCCCAAGCCGCCGAGCGGGTGATGGACGCGGTGCGTGATCTGGACCGCGCGGTGCCAACCGACGCGCGTGATCTTGGCGAGGAAACCGCCGTCGCCGAGCCTGTTTCAAACTTCACCCATCAGGGTTATCTGGACGCCGTCGAGAAGGCCCGCGAATACATCCGCGCGGGTGACATTTTTCAAGTGGTTCCGTCGCAACGCTGGACGCAGGATTTCCCGCTGCCACCGTTTTCGCTATACCGCGCGTTGCGACGCACCAACCCGTCACCGTTTATGTTCTACTTTAACATGGGTGGATTTCAGATTGTCGGCGCCAGCCCTGAAATTCTGGTGCGGGTATTCGGTCGCGAGGTCACAATCCGACCGATCGCAGGCACCCGCAAACGCGGCACCACGCCGGAGGAAGACCGCGCGCTGGAAGCCGATCTGTTAGCCGATCCTAAAGAATGCGCAGAACATCTAATGCTGCTTGACCTTGGCCGCAATGACACCGGCAAAGTGTCGAAGATTGGCACGGTAACACCTACTGAAAAGTTCATCATTGAGCGCTATAGCCACGTGATGCACATCGTTTCCAATGTGACGGGTGAATTGGCCGAAGACCAAGATGCGCTGTCTGCGCTTCTGTCCGGTTTGCCCGCAGGTACCGTGTCCGGTGCACCCAAGGTGCGTGCGATGGAGATCATCGACGAGTTGGAGCCGGAGAAACGCGGCATTTATGGAGGCGGCTGCGGGTATTTCTCGGCCAATGGCGACATGGATATCTGCATCGCGCTGCGCACGGGCGTCGTCAAAGACGACAAGCTATATGTGCAAGCGGGTGGTGGTGTTGTCTATGACAGCGACCCGGAGGCGGAATTCGAAGAAACCGTCAACAAGTCCAAAGCTCTGCGCATGGCTGCGAAAGAGGCCGGGTTGTTCCTGCGTGGCGGGAACGGCTGAAGGGTGAAGTTGACGCCTTAGGAGGCCTCATCCGCCAGCATCACCGAAGAGACCGGCACCATCGCGATGCCCGCCTCTTTCTTTTCCAGCACCCACTCCACGATTGCTTTCACCGTTTCGGGGTAGCTGCGCCCCACCACGACGACAGATCCGTCACGGTTGGCGTTAAAGGCTGCGCGGTCCAGATAGCGTTTGATCTTGGGGCTTTCTTCCAGATCGGCGTCCAGCACGCGGAACACGGTAGCCGCAGGAATATCCTCGCGGCGGGCCGCCTGTTGCGCGGTGTTCAGGCCGCGATCGTAAGTTACCAATCCATGGCCGCTATTGCGGATCGCGCCAAGCACCGGCTGGAGCAGCGTCCTGTTGGATTGAATGCGCGCGTCGAGCGGGTCCAATATGCCGACAGATTCGTTGAGAATGGCAAAATAGGCCTCAACGGCGACGGCCACATCGCTGGGCGAGGATGCTGTCGGCAATTCGTTGGCGATCACAATGACCTCCATCCCTGCTTGGCGGTAGTCGGCCATGATGCGGGCAGCGTCTTTTGCCGTAGGATCAATTGCTATGGTCACCGGGACGGAAAGCTCCATCAGGTCATCGCGTGGGATGCCGTCTTCGCCACTGTCTATCAAGATGACCCCGAACAGCGTTTTGCCCTCGGTGCCCTCGACCTTGGTGCTAAAGGCGCGCAACGCGCCAAGCTCGGCGGGGTCAACCGCAACCGCTTCGGGTGCGGCCTCTTCCGGAGCTGTCGTGATCAGCGTGCTTGAGCCGCCCACACTGGGAAGCCGATTGGTGACGACCCCGGAATTCACCTGCGGCAAGGTGATGGGCGTGTCGGCAGAGGCGACCTCGACAGGGTCTTGTTGCGGATCACCGATGGTTGGCAAGCTCGTTACGCGTGGGAGCACGGGGGCGTCAATGTCCGCAGTTTGTTCCGTTCCGACCACTGTTGGCGAGGTTAGTTCAGAAGGCTGGACGGATGGCGAGGTCGTGTCAGTGCTGGCCTCGACATTTGGCGAGGCTTCAACCGCCGGAGCTTGAACCCCAGTTTGAACTTGAGCGACAGGTGCAGGTGACGGGTCCGCGCTGGCGATGATGATTTCGTCATTGCCCTCGGGCTGTACGGCGGGGGCTTGCGGAATAAGCTGCGCGACCTGCGCGTCGGAAGTCGCAATCTCGGCAGTAGGGCTGTCAGTGTCTGTGGCGATGTTGGTGTCGAGCTGTGGCGCTTCGGATTGCACGACGGGCGCATCTTGCTGTGTTTCGGGGATATCAAGGGGTGATGCTTCGGATGCAGTAGTGCTTTCGACGACCGCTGTGACTGTGTCGCTGGCGTCCGTGCTGGGAGTGACTTTGGGGGCGGTGTCCGCTTGGGGCGCAGCACTGCTCTCTACGTTTTCGGGGGCGACGGCTTCTGGCTGGGTCGTCTCGACCTCCAGCTTTGGTGCTGCGTCTATTCTGTCTTGCGGAAGCGGCGCATAGAGGGACAGTATGGACATAACGACCACGCCCACAAACCCACCTGACACTATACCCGCGCCTATACCTTTGCCCATCGTTCTGATCCTCGCCCGACCAATTGTCGTTTTTACCCCTGAGCGTGCGCAGATTACGAGGCTTTTCGCCCGTTTGATATAGGGGGGCCTAGATAAGCGGCCTTGACCCCGGCACGCAGCTCTGGGCATTTATAGAGCTACACGGAAGGCTGTGGAAAGCCCTTTCGAAACAAAGGGCAAGTTGATGCTGCTATTGATCGATAATTACGACAGTTTCACCTATAATCTGGTGCATTTCTTCGGCGAATTGGGGGCTGACGTAAAAGTTGTCCGCAACGACGCGATTGATGTGCAGGCCGCAATGGCCATGAACGCGCGCGGCATTGTCCTGAGCCCCGGCCCCAAAACGCCGAGTGACGCGGGTATTTGTCTGGCGCTGACGGCGGCTGCTGCGGAGACCAAAACCCCGTTGTTTGGCGTGTGCCTTGGGCATCAGACGATTGGCGAGGCCTTTGGTGGCAAGGTCGTGCGCCATTCCGAGATCGTGCATGGCAAGATGGGCAGCTATGTCCATGACGGGAAAAGCGTGTTCAAAGACCTGCCCTCGCCGTTCGAGGCCACGCGCTACCACTCGTTGGTGGTGGACCGCGACAGCCTGCCCGATTGTCTGGAGGTCACCGCGACATTGGAAGACGGAACGATCATGGGGCTGCAACACCGCGAATTGCCGATCCATGGTGTTCAGTTTCACCCCGAGAGCATCGCCTCGCAACACGGGCATCAAATGCTGCAAAATTTCCTTGATGTCTTGCCCGGCAAGGCAGGAGTGGCGGCATGAGCGACACCCTCAAGCCCCTTATCGGAATTTCCGCCGAACGCCCTTTGACCCGCGCCGAAGCTGAAGTCGCGTTTCAAGCGTTGTTTGAAGGACGTGCGACACCCAGCCAGATTGGTGGCTTCTTGATGGCATTGCGCACCCGTGGTGAAACGGTCGAAGAATACGCCGCGGCGGCGGCAGTGATGCGGTCCAAGTGTCACCCGGTCGTGGCGCCGAAGGGTGCCATGGACATTGTTGGCACGGGCGGCGACGGCAAGGGGACGTTGAATATCTCCACCGCTACGGCGTTTGTGGTCGCGGGCGCAGGCGTGGTCGTTGCCAAGCATGGCAACCGGAACCTGTCGTCAAAATCCGGTGCTGCGGACGCTCTGGGTGCGATGGGAATCAATGTCATGGTCGGGGCCGATGTGGTCAGCCGCGCCATTTCCGAGATTGGCATCGGCTTCATGATGGCCCCTATGCACCACCCTGCGATTGCCCACGTGATGCCAACCCGTGCGGAGCTTGGGACGCGCACCATCTTTAATATTCTTGGCCCGCTAACCAATCCGGCAGGCGTCAAACGACAACTGACAGGCGCGTTTTCGGCAGAGTTGATCCGTCCGATGGCAGAAACGCTGCTGGCGCTAGGCTCGGAAAAAGCTTGGCTGGTGCATGGCGGCGATGGGACGGATGAACTGGCAATCTCGGCACCATCCAAGGTGGCGGTGTTGGAAAACGGCTCAGTGCATGACATGGAGATCGCCCCGGAAGATGCGGGCCTGACGCCCCACCCGTTCGAGGATATTCTGGGAGGAACGCCTTCGGAAAACGCCGTGGCCTTTGGCGCGCTTTTGCTTGGCGAGGCCTCGGCCTATCGCGACGCTGTATTGTTGAATTCGGCTGCGGCTTTGGTCGTCGCTGACAAAGCTGCGAACTTGCGTGAAGGTGTGGACATGGCTCGCGTCAGCATCGACAGTGGGGCGGCAAAAGCAAAAGTAGACGCACTGGCAAAACTGACTTCGGAGGCCGAATGACCACCCCAACCGTTCTGGAAAAGATCAAAGCCTACAAGCTGGAAGAGGTCGCCGAGCGCAAGGCGGCACGCAGCCTCGCAGACTTGGAGAGCGATGCGGCCAACGCCCCTGCCCCGCGCGGCTTTGCCGATGCACTGACGGAGGCTGCTATCAGCGGCTACGGGTTGATTGCCGAGATCAAGAAAGCCAGCCCGTCCAAAGGCGTGATCCGTGACGATTTTGACGTGCCCGCGCTGGCCAAAGCCTACGCGGACGGTGGTGCCACCTGCTTGAGCATTCTGACAGACACCCCCTCTTTCCAGGGTGCTGACGAATATCTGATGCAGGCCCGCGACGCCTGCGACTTGCCCGTGCTCCGCAAGGATTTCCTGTATGACCCCTATCAAGTCATCGAATCTCGCGCGCTTGGGGCCGATTGCATCCTGATCATCATGGCCTCGGTTGACTACAGCCTTGCCCTTGAACTGGAAGATACGGCCATCCGACTTGGCATGGATGTGTTGGTCGAAGTCCACAATGACGCGGAACTTCAACGTGCTCTGTCGCTGAAAAGTACTCTTTTGGGGATCAACAATCGCGATCTGCACACGTTTGACGTGACGTTGGATACAACGCGAAAACTGGCGCGACAGGTGCCTGAAGACAAATTGATCGTGGCCGAAAGCGGTTTGTTCGAGCCGACGGATTTGTCCGATCTAGCCCGCTATGGCGCACGTTGTTTCCTGATCGGCGAAAGCTTGATGCGTCAAGAAGACGTCACCGCGGCCACACGCCATATCCTGAGCGATAAACCAATGACCGGCGGTCTTTAAATGGCGGAGCTGACCCATTTCGACGGTGATGGCCATGCTCATATGGTGGATGTGTCCGACAAGGCAGTGACCTCGCGCGTTGCGGTAGCCGAAGGTTGTGTGAAGATGCAGCCCGAGACTTTTGCGCTGATCACCGAAGGTCGTGCCAAGAAGGGCGATGTGTTGGGCGTGGCTCGGCTGGCGGGCATTATGGGGGCGAAGAAATGCTCTGAACTGATCCCGCTATGTCATCCTTTGCCCATCACCAAGGTCGCACTGGACTTAACTCCTGATGCCTCTTTGCCAGGTATCCGTATTGAAGCAACGGTCAAGACCACCGGACAGACCGGCGTCGAGATGGAGGCGCTGACTGCGGTATCGACGGCTGCGCTGACGATCTACGATATGGTTAAGGCCGCCGAAAAAACCATGGAAATCTGCGACATACGACTTGTTCTTAAAGACGGTGGCAAGTCTGGACTGTTCGAGGCCAAGCGCGGATGATCTCGGTTGCCGAGGCTCTGTCAGCGGTTCTGAAACTTGGGTCACCCCTTGATGTGGAACTGGTTTCCCTTGCTGAAGCCGATGGTCGTGTGCTGGCCCAGGACGTGGCCGCGACGCGCAATCAGCCTCCGTTCTCGGCCTCTGCGATGGATGGTTACGCAGTTTCAACCACCGACGTGTTCGAGGGAGACCAATTCACAGTAATCGGCGAAGCTGCCGCAGGACACCGCTTTGACGGGGTGGTCGGCGCGGGTCAAACTGTTCGGATATTTACCGGCGCGCCCATGCCAGAAGGCGCAGAACGGGTTGTCATCCAAGAAGACGTCACCCGAGACGGCGATGTTGTGGTGCTGCAAGGCACCCTCGACACGGGCCGCCATGTACGCCCTGCGGGTGGGGATTTCAAAACGGGTGACGTGATCACGGCCCCGCGCCGTCTGGGCCCGTCCGACATTGCGCTTCTGGCCTCGATGAACGTGGCGCGGGTTCCCGTGCGCCGCCGCCCCGTGGTGGCTATCATCGCCACCGGAGACGAACTGGTCAGCCCCGGGGAAACACCACGTGATGACCAGATTATCGCCTCGAACTCGCTTGGTCTTGCGGCGATGTTCCGCAGCGCTGGCGCCGAAACGCGACTTTTGCCCATTGCGAAAGATACGCCTTCCTCGTTGGAAATGGCGCTGTCGCTGGCAGAGGGCGCGGACCTGTTGGTGACCATCGGCGGTGCGTCGGTTGGAGATCATGATATCGTGGCCGACGTCGCCGGGAACTTAGGACTTGAACGCCAGTTCTATAAAGTCGCGATGCGGCCCGGAAAGCCGCTGATGGCGGGGCGCATTGGCCAGATGGCGATGATCGGTCTACCGGGAAACCCTGTCTCCTCGATGGTTTGTGGCGAGGTGTTCATCAAGCCGCTGCTAGACCGTTTCCTCGGTCTACCCGCTGGCCCTCGCATGCGGATCACCCTGCCTTTGGCCGCACCGCTGGGCGCGAACAGCCAACGCGAACATTATATGCGTGCGATCACAGAGGATGGCGCGGTGAAATCCTTTGAGCGGCAAGATAGCTCCCTGCTTACTGTACTGGCTTGTGCCAACGCGTTGATCGTGCGCCCGCCGGGTGATCCAGCACGCGACGAGGGTGATCGCGTTCAGGTCATCACGCTCTAGGCGTTGACACAAAACAAGAACAGCGGTAGAACATCGGAGAACATGGCGCAAAAAATGCGCCGCCATCAGGGAGTTCTGAGCCGATGCTGACGAAGAAACAGCTGGACCTGTTGAAATTCATCCATGGTCGTATTCAACGTGACGGGGTTCCGCCCTCGTTTGACGAAATGAAGGATGCGCTGGATTTGCGTTCCAAGTCCGGCATTCACCGCCTGATTACGGCGCTGGAGGAGCGTGGCTTCATCCAACGTCTGGCACACAAGGCGCGTGCGCTAGAGATTGTGAAGCTTCCCGATGCAATGGAAGGCAACGGCTTCAGACCACGTGTGATTGAAGGCGACCGACCTGCAGCAAACCCTAAGGCGATGGCTCTGGAAGGTGTTCATGCGTTGGAGTTGCCTGTTATGGGTCGCATCGCCGCTGGTACTCCGATTGAAGCAATCAGCGAGGTCTCCCATCATGTGGCCGTCCCGGGCTCCATGCTCGCAGGAAGCGGACATCATTACGCGTTAGAGGTGAAGGGCGACTCGATGATCGAAGCAGGCATCAATGACGGTGACGTTGTTGTTATCCGTGAGCAGATCACCGCCAATAACGGGGATATCGTTGTGGCATTGGTCGAAGATCAGGAAGCCACGTTGAAACGGTTCCGGCGTCACGGCTCCTCCATCGCGTTGGAGCCTGCGAACTCTGCCTATGAAACCCGCGTACTGCCGGACAATATGGTCAAGGTTCAGGGGCGTTTGGTGGGATTGATCCGCTCTTACTGACCGCGTCTTTGCGATTTTGAAACCCACAGCCGATTGCCTTGCCGCGATCGGCTGTTTTCATATGTAAGGCCGGTATCCGTCGCGTAGATCGCGACCGCGCCGCCATCGGCAAAATCAACTGCATTCCATCCGGTGCATCCCTTGGGCAAGGGTACATCCACGCGAGGCAAAATGACAAAATCGTTTTTCGAGCATGCGGCTTCAATGTCGATTGTTTTCGGATTGGCAGCGTTGAACACAAGCGTGTTCCCCGCAATATCCGTGCGCAGATAGTTAGCCGAAAAATCCGCCCGCTGTGCGGCCTGCATCTGATCCGCGGGATCGCCGTCGTTTTCCAGCCAGACCCGCGCGGAAAAACCGTCGCCTTTCGGTTTGTTCAAGGCACGTTGACCGTTCTGCAGAACCCCGATCAGACGACCCGTTTCGGATATCAGCGCTGTTGGACGCTCGACGCCTTGCCAAAGAATGACTGCCACGCAAATCGGTGCAAGCCCAAAGAGCCGCCCCGCCCCTTGCCAGATGCAAAGCATCAGTCCACCAAATGCAATCAACGGAAGAACCCAAGGCCCCGGCGCGACGATCGCACGCGTGCTGCCGTCAAGGTCGGCCACAAACTCAGCTACTCGCAATATCCATGTTATGCCTAGCTCCATGATCCAGAGCCCAACCCCCTCCAACCCTAGTGGCGTGAGGCCGCCCGCTAAAAGTGCTCCGGGCATTACGATCAGACCCATAACGGGGACCGACAGCAAGTTTGCGAGTAGACCGTAATGGGAGAGTTGGTTGAAATGTGCCGCCCCGAAAGGGGCCGTCGCCACACCCGCGATAAACGACGACAACAGCAATGTCACAGCCGCATTGAGAAACTTGGGGAGTACCACGAACATACCTTTGTCGCGGATCACCGCAAACACAGCGACCAACGCTGTTGTGGCGGCAAAGGACATCTGGAACCCGGGACCGACCAGCGCCTCCGGTGAAGTCAACAACACGAGGAACGCAGCTATCGCGACCGCCCTGAGCGACAGCGCGGACCGTTCCACACAGACCGCTAACAGCATGACGGAGACCATGATAAAGGCCCGTTGGGTCGCGACATTCGCGCCAGATACGCCAAGGTACAAAACCGCAGCGATGAAGGCGCAAATGGCGGCAATCTTGCGGATGGGAAGTCGGACCGCCAGTTGGGGAATGGCCGCAAGCGCGAAGCGGATCATTGCAAAAACGGCCCCTGTCAAAAGCCCCATATGGAGGCCAGATATCGCCAAGAGATGTGCCAAATTCGAAGCCCTGAGCGCGTCGAGCAACGCCGGATCGAGATCTGATCTGTCGCCTGTAATAATTGCTGCGGCAAAGGGGCCTTCTTGTTCTGCCATACGGAGCTTGATTGCATTGGATAGTAATAATCGAAACTTGTAGAGCCGGAGTGATGGCGCGTCGATATTGTCAGATGCCGGAGCCAAACGAAGTGTCGGGTTACGTGTATATCCTAGCGCGCCTAGCTGCTGAAACCAAAGGTGGCGCTGGAAATCGAAACCGCCCGGCTCAACGGGGCCAGCGGGCGGACCCAGATGCCCTGTCGTCATAACGACGTCACCCGGCACGAAGTTGAACCCCAAATCTGGCCCGTGAAGCGAAATTCGCGCGCGGATTGGTGTGCGGTGAGGCGCCACGTGCGAAAGTCTTACCTGATCGAGTGTCAGGCGCGTCTTTTCTGACGCGGATTTGTCGATGGACACGATGCGCCCCTCTATAGGGCCATAGTAGCGATAGGACAGAACGGGCGCCGCCACCTCATTTGCCCGAATGCTTGCTATAGTGGCCCCGCCAAGCGCCAAACTCAGCACCCATAATGTCATCGAGATCCAGCACGCCCTGTGCCGGTCGAAAAGAATGGCCAATAGCCACAGCGTGCAGATGAATGCCGATGATGCAGCTAAGTGACGCCAGTCCGGCTCGGACGCGATGCTGAAATAGCCCCCGACACCAGATCCGAAACAAACGGGCACCCAAGGAAACAGATGGGATTGCTGGCGCGCGAATGTTGTCGAGATCGCCAAAGAAATGGCTGCCAATATGGGCGGTCGCCCGACGTCACCTGCTCTTGTCTCCATCACCGCGATTGCCTAAACCTGAGCGCAAATAGGCCCGCCAAATTGCTCCAGCCTTTGTGGGCAGAGCCTGCCCGAACATACTTTCCAAAAGGTTAAACACCCTATGACAGACGCCCCTTTGGTCACCCGCTTCGCCCCGTCTCCAACCGGCTACCTGCATATTGGCGGCGCACGCACGGCGTTGTTCAACTGGCTCTATGCGCGCGGTCGCGGAGGGAAGTTTCTGCTCCGGATCGAGGATACAGACCGCGCGCGCTATACGCCCGAGGCCACACAAGCCATTCTGGATGGGCTGACTTGGTTAGGGCTTGATTGGGACGGCGACGCTGTTAGCCAATTTGAAAGCGCCGACCGCCATGCCGCTGTTGCGCAAGAAATGCTGGCATCGGGAACGGCATATAAATGCTTCTCGACACAAGACGAGATTGAGGCATTTCGCGAAGCCGCGCGGGCAGAGGGGCGCTCGACTTTGTTCCGCTCGCCATGGCGTGATGTGGCTGCGGGGGACCATCCCGATGCCCCCTTCGTCATTCGGATCAAAGCGCCGCAAGAGGGTGAAATCACCATTCAAGACGCTGTGCAGGGCGACGTGACATGGAAGGCAGACGCGCTGGACGACATGGTTTTGCTCCGCTCGGACGGTAGCCCCGTATATATGCTTGCCGTGGTTGTTGACGATCACGATATGGGCGTGACCCACGTGATCCGTGGCGATGATCACCTTGCCAACGCCGCGCGTCAGTCAATGATCTACACAGCTATGGGATGGGACTTGCCGGTTTTTGCTCATATTCCGTTGATCCACGGGCCGGACGGCAAGAAGCTGTCAAAACGCCATGGGGCGTTGGGTGTGATGGAATACGCAGCTATGGGCTACACCCCTGCGGGGATGCGCAACTATCTGGCGCGTCTCGGTTGGAGCCATGGGGACGACGAGGTGTTCACCACCGAGCAGGCAATGGGATGGTTTGATCTTGGCGGCATCGGCAAAGCCCCTGCCCGGCTCGATTTTAAGAAAATGGAAAACATTAACCGCCATCAGATCGGGATGAGCGATCCTGAAACCATGTTACGCGATGTACAAAGCTATCTCGCAGCAGTTGATGAACCAACCTTGCCGAACGACAAAGCCAAAGCCTTTTTTGATGCATTCGGGCAGCTGGATGTCGCAGACAAATCCGTCGGTGATCTGCTGGCAAAATTTGCGTTTGTGCTCGACGAGCCGCCGTTCACGCATGATGAAAAAGCCGCAAAACTGCTGGATCCGGTATCCCGTGGTATACTGACGCAATTGACGCCGCAGCTGCAAACTGCTAGCTGGAACCGTGAGGCGCTAGAGCAAACCGTGATGGAGTTTGCCGAAGCGCAAGATCTCAAATTCGGGAAACTTGCTGGCCCCCTTCGGGTCGCGCTTTCGGGCCGCGCAGTATCCCCGAGCGTCTTTGACATGATGATCATCATCGGGCGCGATGAGACACTCAGAAGGCTGGCGGCGATAGCTGCCTGATTACCCCTCGCCGCAGGCCGGCCAGGAAACGAGAAGACCCGAACGTCGTGGCTTAAACGCGATACATAACAGGGGGTTGCGACCGCGCTCACCTCCGGACACACGAAAGGTGAATGCATGTCTGACAAATCCGCACGATTGATTATCGGCAACAAGGAAATCGAGTTGCCAATCCACACCCCAACCGCCGGGCCTGATGTGATTGATATCACCAAGCTCTATGCGCAGGGCGACGTGTTTACGTACGATCCGGGCTTCACCTCTACGGCAGCTTGCGACAGCACAATTACCTTCATCGACGGTGCCAAAGGTGAATTGCTGCACCGCGGCTATCCCATCGACCAATTGGCCGAAAAATCCCATTTCCTCGAAGTCTGCTATCTGCTGCTTTATGGTGAGCTTCCCTCCGCGACCGAACTTGAAGATTTTGAAGCACGTGTAACCAATCATACGATGGTTCACGAACAGATGCACAACTTCTTCCGCGGTTTCCGCCGTGACGCACATCCCATGGCAACGCTTGTGGGCGTGGTCGGCGCTATGTCCGCATTCTATCACGACAGCACCGACATCAATGATGATTGGCAGCGGGAAGTCGCCGCGATCCGCCTGATCGCCAAGCTGCCAACGATTGCCGCGATGGCCTACAAATATTCGGTCGGGCAACCATTTGTGTATCCGCGCAATGACCTCGATTACGCGGCGAATTTCTTGCATATGTGCTTCTCGGTTCCCGCCGAGAACTATGAGGTTGATCCCATCCTCGCCCGCGCAATGGACCGCATCTTCACGCTACACGCTGATCACGAGCAGAACGCATCAACCTCGACCGTGCGCCTGGCGTCCTCGTCCGGGGCTAATCCGTTTGCATGTATCGCCGCCGGCATCGCGTGCCTGTGGGGCCCTGCGCATGGTGGTGCAAACCAAGCCTGTCTGGAAATGCTAAAGGAAATCGGCACGGTTGACCGCATTCCTGAATTCATTGCCCGGGCAAAAGACAAGGACGACAACTATCGCCTTATGGGCTTTGGCCACCGCGTTTACAAAAACTTCGATCCGCGTGCGACAGTGATGAAACAATCCGCTGACGAAGTCCTTGAGCTGCTGGGCGTCGAAGACAACCCGCTGTTGCAGGTCGCGATGGAGCTTGAAAAACAAGCTTTGGCTGATCCATATTTCGCCGAGAAAAAGCTGTTCCCGAATGTCGACTTCTATTCCGGCATTATTCTGGAAGCGATGGGTTTCCCGACTTCGATGTTCACGCCAATCTTTGCGCTGGCGCGGACGGTGGGCTGGATTTCGCAATGGAAAGAACAGATTTCGGATCCAAACCTGAAAATCGGTCGCCCCCGCCAGTTGTATACTGGTGCGACACGGCGCGACTACACCGACATCGAAAGCCGCTAACAAAAAAGGCCACCTTCGCGGGTGGCCTTTTTCTTTACAACACGTGTCCTTAGACCCTAGCGCCCTTCGTAATGCGCCGCGCGTTTATCGAGGAACGCCAAAACGCCTTCGCGAAAATCATGGGTCTTACCGCATTCGCCCTGAAGTTTAGCCTCTAGCAAAAGCTGTTTCTCAAGATCATTTTCAAAGCTGGAGCGGATGATTTTCTTGACCCGAGCGTAAGCTTCCGTTGGACCGTTCGCCAAATGCGTCGCCCGATCTTTCCAGTGCTGGGCGAAGTCATCATCGGGAACTGCTTCCCAGATCATCCCCATGGCGCTGGCTTGCTCGGCGGTCAGAGGTTCTGCAAATAATGCCGCCCCCATGGCTTTGGCCATCCCAACCTGACGCGGCAGGAAATAACTGCCGCCTGCGTCCGGAATCAAACCGATGCGGGTAAACGCCTGTAGGAACACCGCGGATTGGGTGGCGATGACAACATCGGCGGCGAGCGCCAAGTTGGCCCCGGCCCCCGCAGCCGGCCCGTTCACAGCCGAGATCGTTGGAATGCGACAATTGTAAATCGCCATTAGCATCGGCACATACTCGTCGCGCAACGTGCGCTCCAAGTCGGTGGACGCCACGCTGGCGCGGTCGCCCAAGTCTTGACCCGAGCAGAAGGCCCGCCCCTTGCCTGTCAGCACCAGAACACGTGCATTGGATTCGGCGGATTTCACGGCATGCAGTATCTCTGCGCGCATCTGCGTGTTCAGTGCGTTCATCACCTCGTCACGGGTGAATTCAATAATGGCCACGTTATTGCTGATGTTCAGCCGCAGGGTTTCGTATTGCATCGCAACTCTCCAAATCTCTTGTTGAGCGACACGATAACGAACCGGTCAGTTTAGAAAAGCGAAACGCGCCGTCATTTATACTTATTATCCCCCACGCTCAGCCCGCCATGCTTCGAGCGCTGGATTAGTCGTCGGTTTGGACCGCGATGCCGGCAAAGGTGGCTGCGCGATTGGTCCTCGGCGGTAGTGCAACTCGCGCGCGCCGAAGTAAAAACTCACGATCGCCCCAAGAAGCCACCAGAGCGGTTCCGGTACATAGGCCAGCCCCTGCATCCGTCCAGCAAAGCCCAACGGATCAACCATGGCGTAGATAAAAAGCCCCAACGTCCCCAAAGCGAGCATCGGTCTGGGCAGACGATTGAGACCGTTCATCGCGCGGTCAAACCACCCCACGCGCCCGTACTGGAATTCGGCCCCATGTTGCGACAATGCGGCGCTGAAAGCGTCATGCCCAAGCTCCATCCGACGGGTTGCGTTTGGGCGGAACACCTCGGCCACGTCGACAACTGCGTTCGCAGCGCCACCCAGCCCACCTTTCAACACCTGCGAGATCAACCCCATGGTGCCACCCGTTTCCGATGATCCGCGGCGGATAGATGGTAATGTGGCGACAGGAATTCCTCGGCCCGCTTGATCCATCCTCCCTTGCCCCCATCGCGCCTACGCGCGTATTTACGAGATGCGGGGCGGCGGTCGGCCAGTTTGTAATAGTAGCCCCGTCGCGCAATTCCGTATGCGTCAGCCATATGGTTTGGGGCGTCCTGATACGCCGCATAGGTGGCGCGGATGGTGTGCGGCCCGATTTTTCCATCCACCGCAATGTCTTGCCCCATGTCATTCACGAGACGCTGCAACAGCTTGATAGCATTCGCACCTGCATTCACATGCATGTCGAAGACAGTGGCTTGCAACGGCTGTGGAAGTGCGTCGATACGTGGTGCGTGAAAGTAGTGGTCGATGAATATCTCGACTGCCTGCGCCTGCGTTAAAGCCTGCACATCTGCACGGGTCACGTCCCCATCGCCGTTCAGATCAAGTCCAAGCCTGCGCATGGTGTGAATGGTGACACCGTGATTGGTAGGGCCACCGGGATCATCTGGATCACTTACATAGCCGCCTTCACGACGGACAATATCTTTCGCGATTTCGAATACTGTTTGCATCTTTGACCTCCGCTGCAACGCGAGGGCAAAGCTGCTCTTAATAGATTAACGGAGCATCTAGCTACCGTCCGGTGTCTGGTAGACCCCTTGTTCTTTCAACGCGTCTATGACTTCGACCGGCATGTATTTTTCGTCATGTTTGGCAAGTATTTCAGATGCTTGGAAGATGCCTTCAATGTAACGTCCAGTACCAACCATCCCCTGACCTTCTTCGAACAGATCAGGCAAGATACCCTTATAGGTGACCGCGACAACCGCGTTGCCATCGGTCACATTAAAGGTGATCTCTTGCGACTCGTTGACCTTCAGACTGCCCTCTTCGACCAAGCCGCCAATGCGGAATGTTTCGGCCTCTCCGGGTGGAGTTTCCACCACTTCGGTGGGTGATCGGAAGAAGTTGATCCCGTCACGCAGTGCGTAGCCAATCAATGCAGTGGACACGAGCAACGCCACCGCAGCGACTGCGATGACCTGAATGCGGCGTTTTTTCTTGAGGCCCTTCATGGCGTATCCTTTACGGGAACAGTGGGGCCATCATCAGCCCCTCGGTCTCATCAAGACCTAACATCAGATTGGCATTTTGCAACGCCTGCCCTGATGAGCCTTTCGTAAGGTTATCAAGGGCCGCGATTACAATGGCACGCCCGTCGATCCGGTCACCGGTGACGCCAATATGCACGAAGTTCGAGCCTCGCGTTTCATGGGTGGACGGCGCCTGACCGAATGGCAGGATTTCAACGAAGGGCTCCCCGCTATAGGCTTCGGCCAAGGTTGCGTGGATTTCTGCAGCATCGCCTTTAACATAGCAGGTCGCGAGAATGCCTCGGTTCATTGGCACCAGATGGGGTGTGAACTGAACCTTAACGGGCCGTCCGGCGATGGCAGAGAACTCCTGATCGAACTCTCCCAGATGCCGGTGCGTGCCACCGATCGCATAGGCGTTGCTGCCTTCGGACAGTTCCGCATGCAGCAGGTTTTCCTTCAAGGACCGCCCCGCACCGGACACACCGACCTTGAGATCAAGGATGATGTCGTCCAGATCAATCACACCGTCCGCAATCAGGGGCCGCAGGGCAAACTGGCCCGTCGCCGCGTTACAGCCGGTGCCAGCCACAAGCCGTGCCTTGGTGATGTCATCACGGTAGAATTCCGTCAGGCCGTAAACCGCCTCGCCCTGCATCTCCAGCGCCGCGTGGTCGTTTCCGTACCATGCCTTATAGGCCTCAGGATCGCGCAGCCGGAAATCGGCAGACAGGTCGACGATTTTCAACGTCTTTGGCAGTTTGGCGATGACCTCTTGCGAGGTCTTATGCGGCAAGGCGCAAAAGCACAGCTCGATGTCCGAGAAGTCGATCTCGCCGATGGTCACCAAAGTGGGCAGGTCCAGATGCCGAAGATGCGGGAACACCTCGGCCATTTCCATGCCGGCTTTGCGGTCAGCCGACAAGGCAGCGATGGAAAGAGAGGGGTGCGTTGCGATCAACCGGACAAGTTCCGCTCCGGTATAACCGGACGCACCTAGGATGGCGATTTTATGGGTCATGACAGACTCCGTATGAATTCACAGATGGTTTAGAAGAAAGACAGGCGCGCGGCAATCATGCCGCTTCGAACTGGATCTTTCGTCGCAGGAATTGCGTGGCGCGGTCGGTGACCTGTGCCGGATCGCCAGTGGTCAGGAACTTGGTCTTTGTCCCCTGACCCAGCATATTCGGGTGCCGCTTGAGGTAATCCGCTAGACTCGCCGACACCAGATTGGCTTGCGAGAACACTTTGACGTCTTCCCCCAACGCATCCTGAAACGCCTTTTGCATCAACGGGTAATGCGTGCAGCCCAGGATCGCTGCCTGCGGGTTGGGCATCCGCCGTTTCAGCGCGTCGACATGCGAGCGCACTAAGGCCTCAGCCAGCATCTCGTCGCCGTCTTCCAGTGCATCCACCAAACCGCCACAAGGCTGCGTTTCGACATCGACGCCAATGGCACGGAACGCCAGTTCACGCTGGAACGCCCGCGACGCAACGGTCGCAGGGGTGGCAAATAGGGCAACGTCCCGCACGTCCACTTCGCGCGGCGGGGAGTTGTCGCCCCAGTTCCGCTCGGTCAGGGCTTCGATCATCGGCACGAATACACCAAGCACGCGCTTGTCGGTTGGCACCCAGCTTTCCTGCATCCGCCGCAAGGCCGCCGCAGAGGCAGTGTTGCACGCAAGGATCACCAGATCACAGCCCGCATCGAACAGTGACTGCGTGGCCGTACAGGTGAGGGTGTAGATGTCGTCAGCGGTGCGTACGCCGTAAGGCGTGTTCGCGCTGTCGGCAAAGTAGCATACAGGCAGATCGGGCATGTCAGCCGCGATCTGGTCATAGACGGTCAAACCGCCCAACCCGCTATCAAAGATACCTACTGCCATTTGCCTGTGCCATTTCCACGTTTTGCCACGTTGTCGTTCAATTCGCGCCCGTAGTCCATGGGATTTGTGGCTATCGATACGGAACTCCGGGCAATACCGACAGCATCTCGAACATGATATTCGCCGCGGTTAGCGCAGTGTTGCCGGAAGTGTCGTAAGGCGGTGCAACTTCGACCAGATCGCAGCCCACAATTGGCAACCCGCGCAACCCCCGGATCAGCTCCAGCGCTTGCGGCGTTGTCAGGCCGCCGATTTCGGGTGTGCCTGTGCCGGGTGCGATGGACGGGTCAAGGCTGTCGATATCATAGGTGATGTAAACCGGCCCCGCGCCCATGTTGTTTTTGATCTGCGCCGCGAGCGGAGCTGTCGACTTGTGCCAAACCTCCTGCGCGAGCGTTAGGTTGAAGCCCCATTCGCGCGGCTCGTCGAAATCTTCGGCAGTGTAGCCAGTGCCGCGCAATCCGATCTGGTAGACATCTGTGGGGCGAAGCAGCCCTTCTTCGTAAGCGCGTCTAAAGACCGTGCCATGGCACTCGCGCTCGCCAAACATCTCGTCATTTACATCCGCATGAGCATCTACATGCACGAGGCCCACTGGCCCGTGTTTCTTTGCGATGGCGCGCAGGATTGGCAACGTGATCGTATGATCCCCGCCGATCGTCATTGGAATGACATCGTGCTTCAAGAGTGTGTCGTAATACTCTGTAATGATACGAATACTATCGCGAAGATTGAACGTGTTGATGGCCACATCACCAATATCCGCACATTGCAGCGCATCAAACGGGGCGGCACCAGTCTGGACCGCATAAGGGCGGATCATCGAACTTTCGTTGCGAACTTGGGCTGGTCCAAACCGCGTTCCGGACCGCCAGCTGGAGCCGTGATCCATCGGAATGCCAACAAACGCCACGTCGAGCCCTTCGGCATTTTCAACCTTTGGAAGACGCATAAACGTGCCCTGACCGGCAAAACGCGCAAGATCGTTCCCTGAAACTGGTTGGTTTGGCATCACGCACGCTCCCGTTTGTTATAGCAATATAGACACATCAATTCGGTCGCCACATGTGCGCCCGCAACGGCGGTGGCGTTGCCCACATCGAACGGTGGGGAAACCTCCACGACATCGCCGCCGACCATGTTCAGTCCCTTAAGGTCGCGCAGGATGTGAAGCGCTTGCGCTGAACTCAGCCCGCCCGAGACGGGCGTACCGGTTCCCGGCGCGAAGGCAGGGTCGAGGCAATCAATATCAAAGGTAAGGTAAGTTTGATGGTCCCCGATGATGGATTTGATCTTCTTCACCACAGCCACCGTCCCGCTTTCATGCACTTCGCGGGCGTCTATGACGTTCACGCCCATATAGTTCTCGCAAACGGTCCGGATACCAACCTGCACCGAGCGTTCCGGCACGATCAGACCTTCCTTCACCGCCTTGTAAAACATGGTCCCATGGTCGACACGGGCCATGTCATCGTCGGGCCAGGTGTCGGAATGGGCATCGAACTGCAGCAAGGATAGAGGCCCGAATTTCTTCACATAGGCCCGCAAAATCGGGAAGGTTATGTAGTGATCTCCACCAAGACATAGCGAGCCTGCACCGGCGTCAAGAATGCCGGATATGTGGTTTGTAACCGCTTTAGGAAAGGCAGGTATGTCTGCGTAATCAAACGCTAAATCCCCATAATCCGCGACATTGCAATCCAGCATCGGATCAATGTCCCAGCCATAAGGCGGATCGCAGGCCTGCAACGTCGAGACCTCCCGAATAGCGCGCGGCCCAAGACGTGTGCCGGGACGATGCGTGACCGCTTGGTCGAACGGAATTCCTGTTACAGCTAGGTCAACATCCATGAGGTCCTTGGTATAGGTCCGGCGCAGGAAGCTGAGCGCACCGCCGAAAGCGTTCTCGAAACTATGCCCTCGAAAACCGTCGCGGGTTAACGCATTGTCCACATCGTTTGCAGCATCAGTAAGCGCCATTATCCAATCCTTATTCCATCGCGCACCAGCTGGTCCGTCACTTCTTTGATAGCCAATTCAAGGGTTTCCGCGACGAAGTCCACCTGCGGTTGCGTTATCACCAAGGGCGGTGACATCACATTGAGATGCCCCATCGGGCGCACCATCAATCCGCGCGCCTCTGCGGCGTCAGCGATGCGCTTGCCCACGTCGAGATCGTCCGGCAGCAGTGCTTTGATGGCCTTGTCCGCTACGTTTTCGACACACAGCATCAGCTTGCGCCCACGAACATCGCCAACCATCGGCAGGTTTTCCAGCTGCCCGAGGCGATCTTCGAAATACTGGCCGACCTTTGTGGCATGCACGAGAAGGCCCTCGCGCTCAATAATCTCGATATTCTTCAGCGCTGCAGCACAGGCCACCGGATGCCCCGCATAGGTGAAGCCGGATGCGTACCAGCGGTCCCCTTGCATCGCATCCCATATCTGGTCAGAAAAAATCATAGCGCCAATGGGTTGATAGCCGGAGCTAAGGCCCTTGGCGCAGCAAATGATGTCCGGCTGCACCCCGAATTCGTCCCATGACGCGAACCAGTGCCCCAAGCGCCCGAACCCTGTCACGACCTCATCCGCGATGAACAGGATATCGTGCCTCTGGCAGACCTCTGCCATGCGTTTCAGGTAGCCTTCGGGCGGCACCACGACGCCGCCCGATGCCTGAATGGGTTCCGCGAAAAAACCACCCACCTTGTCTGGTCCGATTTCGTTAATCGTGGCTTCGAACTCCGCAACCAGATCATCGCAGAACTCCGCCTCGCTCCGCTCGCCAATAGCGCGATAACAGTCTGGGGCGCTGACGTGATGGATGCCCTCTGACAAGTATTCAAACTCCGGCATCTTGTCGCCGGACCGTTTGCCGATGGAAATCGTCGCAAAGCTGGAGCCGTGGTAAGAACTGTCGCGCGCGATAACATGGGTTTTGTCAGGCCGACCAGCGCAGCGTTGATAATATGCAACCATGCGGTAAGCGCTGTCGACAGCAGTGGAGCCGCCAGTTGTCAGATGGACGTGGTTCAAATCCCCCGGTGCCAGCTCCGCCAGCTTGGCGCTTAACAAGGCGGACGGTCCGTTGGTCATGTCCACGAAGGTGTTGGAAAAAGCCAGTTTCTCGGCCTGCGCGGCGATTGTCTCAGCCATTTCGCGGCGACCAAGGCCAATATTCGTGCACCAAAGCCCGCCAACCGCATCAAGATATTCCCGACCATCGCTGTCCCAAAGGGAACAGCCGGACCCGCGCTCGATTACCAAGGGTCCGTCGCGAACGAAGCTTTCGAAATGGGTCCAAGGATGCAGCGCGTGGGCCTTGTCCAGCGCTGCAATGTCGAGGTTGGTGTCAGCGCTCATGATCGCTCCTTCGTCTGTATCACCGCCAACCTGCCCCTGCCTTCGTGACAATGCAAGACTTGCACCTAAGTTCATGCACAGGCAGACAGGCGCAACAGCGCGAACCAAGAAGGCGACCATGACAACACCTGAACGACTCCAACTTCGCGACGAGTTTCTGGACGCAATGAGCCAGCTGGTCTCCTCCGTCACCATAGTGACGACTGACGGAATTGCGGGACCTGCGGGAGCAACAGTATCTGCCATGACGTCCGTGTCAGCGGATGGTGACGCGCCTACAATGCTGGTGTGCCTTCACCACGAGACATCGGCGGCCCCTGCGATCCTAAGCAACCGCTGTTTTTGCATAAACGTTCTGGGTGCCGATCAATCTGACATCGCGAATGTGTTCGCCAGTCGCGCGCGCGCTCCGGGGGGGGACAAATTCGCGGCCGGGCAGTTCGAAACTATGCACAGCGGTGCACCCGGTTTGACGTCTGCGCTCGCGCGGTTTGATTGCAAGCTATTGTCGGACGAGCGTATCGGCACCCATCACGTTATGATCGGATCGGTGTTTCAAGTGACCCGCCTTGATGGCCCACCATTGCTATACGGCAATCGCGCTTATCAAAATCTCGCTTAGAGGGGCTGCGCTGTCTCTACCAGTTTCGCGAAGAAGGATGCGCCAATCGGCGCGACCTCGTCGTTGAAGTTGTAGTTGGGGTTATGCAGGCCAGCGCCTGTTCCTTGACCAAGGAACAGATAGGCCCCCGGACGGCTTTCCAGCATATATGAAAAGTCTTCCGCCCCCATTTCGCGCCCACCTTCATCATTCACTGCGGTGGCCCCTGCAACTTGCCGCGCGACCTCGGCGGCGAAGGCGGTCTTTTTGGCGTCGTTGACCGTCGCGGGATAGCCGCGCTCATAAATCAAGCGTGCAGTCACGCCGTAGCTGGTCGCCTGCCCCTCGATAATCTCGGTCAGGCGGCGTTCCACCATGTCCTGCACCTCGGGATCAAAGGTGCGAACGGTGCCATTGATATAGGCGGTATCGGGGATCACATTGTCCGCGGAGCCCGTATGGATTTGCGTCACCGACACCACCAGATCATCCAGCGATTTGTGATTGCGTGAAACGACGGTCTGGATAGCATTGCAAATACCCAGGGTCGCGACGATTGGGTCCTTTGTTTCGTGTGGATAAGCGCCGTGCCCTCCAACTCCGTCGATATGGATGTGAAAGGTGTCGACCGCCGCCATGATCGGACCTGGTGTCGTGACGAATTCGCCAAACGGCACAGCGGGGTTGTTGTGCAGGGCGTAGATCTCGCCGATATCGAAGCGCTCCATGATTCCCTCCTGAACCATAACGCCCGCGCCGCCGCCGCCTTCCTCTGCGGGTTGGAAAATTAGCGCGACACGCCCCTTGAAGTTGCGTGTCTCCGCCAGATATTTTGCGGCCCCAAGCAGCATTGTCGTATGCCCGTCATGGCCGCATGCATGCATCTTGCCCTCGACGGTAGATGAATAGTCTAGCCCGGTGGTTTCCTGCATTGGCAACGCATCCATGTCGGCTCGCAAACCGATGGTTGGACCCGCTCCCTGCCCTTCGATGATCGCGACCACACCGCTTTGCGCGATTCCTTCGTGAATTTCGGTGATTCCGAATTCTTTAAGCCGCTCAACCACGAAAGCAGCCGTTTCATGGCAGTCGAACTGCAATTCTGGGTGCTGGTGCATCCAGCGCCGCCAGGTTTTCATATCCTCGGCGTAGTCGGCGATGCGGTTCACGGGTGGCATGGCGGCGTTCCTTCTGGTTATCTGCCTGTAACGATCCTCCAAACACGAAGGCGCTGCAATGCCCGATCTTGTCTATGACGCCGCCCAGCCGATGCCCCGCTTGATCGAAATTATGCGCCGTTTGCGCGACCCCAAGACGGGTTGTCCATGGGACATAGAGCAGGATTTCGCATCTATCGCGCCATACACGATCGAGGAAGCCTACGAAGTTGCAGACGCCATAGAGCGTGGCGACTGGAAAGAGCTGGAGGGCGAGCTGGGCGATTTGTTGCTGCAAACTGTTTATCATACGCAGATGGGGACAGAGGCGGGCCTTTTCGATTTCGCCTCCGTTGCCAACGCAATTTCCGACAAGATGATCGCCCGCCACCCCCATGTTTTCGGCGACGAGAGTCGTGACAAATCTGCCGAGCAGCAAGTCGCGGATTGGGAGCAGATCAAAGCGGCAGAACGTGCCGGAAAGGCCCAAGGGGGAACCTTGGACGGGGTCGCCGTCGGCCTTCCTGCATTGCTCCGCGCCTTGAAGTTACAAAAGCGGGCCGCTCGGGTCGGGTTTGACTGGCCGTCGACGGATGAAGTTCTGGACAAGATCGTCGAGGAATCCCGTGAATTGGTGGAGGCGCGCGACACGCTGACGCAAACCGAGATCGAGGACGAATTCGGTGACCTGCTGTTCGTGATGGCCAATCTGGGGCGCCATCTGGGCTTGGACCCAGAAGCTGCCTTACGGGCGGCCAACGCGAAATTTACGCGCCGCTTCGAAGGGGTTGAGGCAAAACTGTCAGAGCGTGGCAAAACCCCGTCCCAGTCCGATCTGCAAGAGATGGACGCCCTGTGGGACGAGGTGAAGGCCGAAAGCCGGGCCTAGATCAACGGGCCTTGAACAAGCTGCCCATGATCCCGCGCACGATAGCGGTGCCCGCCTTCGTGCCGATAGAGCGCATCATGGATTTGGCAAACGCCTCCCCCGCGCTATCACCGCGCCGTTTTCGCGTGGTGGTCTTGGAGGTGGAGCGTTTCACACGGGTTCCAGAATAACGACGACCGGTTTGGTATTCGCGCTCTCGTGCCTCCATCTCCTCCTCCTTGGCTTCTGCCTCCTCAGCTGCTTTGGCGGCGGCCGCCGCACGTTGCGCCAGCATCTCAAACGCGGATTCCCGATCCATCGCGGTCTCGTATTTGCCCGCCACTGGCGAGGTCGCAAGAACGGCGCGACGTTCCTTGCTGCTGATCGGTCCAAGTTGTGAAGACGGGGGGCGGATCAACGTTCGCTCCACCATTCCCGGAATACCTTTTTTGATCAAGAAAGAGGTCACGGCTTCGCCGACGCCCACCTCCTTGATCGCGTCTTCGACATCAAAACGCGGATTTTCGCGATACGTGTCCGCCGCCGAACGCAGATCCTTCTGATCCTTGCGTGTAAACGCACGCAACGCATGCTGAACACGGTTGCCGAGCTGGCCCAGAATATCTTCCGGAACGTCAGCGGGTTTTTGGGTGATGAAGTACACGCCGACACCTTTCGAACGGATCAGCCGCGCGACTTGCTCGACCTTATCGACCAAAGCCTTCGGGGCGCCGTCAAACAGCAAATGCGCCTCGTCAAAGAAGAACACGAATATCGGCTTATCAGGGTCGCCGACTTCCGGCAGCGTCTCGAACAACTCGGATAGCAGCCAAAGCAGGAAAGTCGCGTAGAGCTTCGGGGCGGACATCAGCTTATCGGCGGCAAGGATGTTGATCTGGCCGCGACCATCGGCATCTACGTGGAACATGTCATCCAGGTCCAGCGCGGGTTCGCCAAAAAAGTCCCCAGCCCCTTGGTTTTCCAATACCAGAAGGCGTCGCTGGATTGCGCCAACTGACTGCGACGAGACAAAACCGTAGCGCAACGCCAGTGATTTGGCATTTTGTCCGATCCAGACCAGCAGCGATTGCAGATCCTTAAGGTCCAGCAGCGGCAGACCTTCTTCGTCGGCTACGCGGAACGCGATGTTCAGGATACCCTCCTGTGCCTCCGACAGCTCCAACAGACGCGATAGCAATAGCGGCCCCATTTCGCTGACAGTGGTGCGCACGGGGTGGCCGCTTTCACCATACATGTCCCAAAAAGTGACGGGAAAAGAGTCGTAGCTAAAGTCGGTAAAGCCGATCGTCGCGGCGCGCTCCATGAATGCGCCATGCAGTTTGTGAGCCTCACTTCCCGCAACCGCCAAGCCGGACAGGTCCCCTTTGACGTCGGACATGAAGACAGGCACGCCAGCATTGGACAAGCTCTCCGCCAAAATTTGCAACGTCACGGTTTTACCTGTGCCCGTAGCACCTGCAATAAGACCGTGGCGGTTGGCGTATTTCAGCAATAGGTCTTGCGGATCCCCATAGCCCTCACCGCCGCCGCCTACAAAAATGCTGTCCGTGTCTGCCATGGTGGTCCCTCAATTCGGTCGTTCATGTTTTAGTTCGCGCCACAATAGCTTGTTAACGACTATGTGCCAGTGTGATCGTCATGCTGACGTGGCTGTCTCGATGGCCTCTCGCATGACTTCCTCCCTGTCGACTGGGCCGTGTCTTGCGACACGGTCTTTTTTTGTCAGATCAAATGTGAACAGATTGTCGCAGGTTAGCTGTTGACCGAAGTAGCAACGATGCCTAATGTCCGCCTCATAAGTCGGCCTAGTCCGACGGGGAGAAAAAATTCGGGGAAAGGGTCTGTTCGCAGACCCTTTTTTCATTGAAGCGCTGTGTAGGCGGAAATTGCCCTGCCCAGATGCCAATATGCGTTTTCCGACCTGACACCCATCTTCGCCCATGCTAAACCCCTGCCAATATCAAAATTGAGTAGCAGGATCACATGTCTGAGTATTTGAAATCACTTATGATCGGCGCCGCAATGGGCGCATTTGTAGTGGGCGGTGCAATCGCACAGACCACGACCGACACGACAACCGAGGCCACGACCGAAGCGGCAGAAGAAGCCCCGGCTGCTGAAGGCGAAGCGCCACGCGATGACGGCCTAAGCACTGGCGCTGAAGTGATCGAAGTCGGCTCGACCTATAAGGTTTCCGAGCATGGCGACTGGGAGCTTCGTTGCATCAAAGCCCCCGAGGGCACAAAAGATCCCTGCCAGCTGTACCAACTGCTGGAAGATCAACAGGGCAACTCTGTCGCCGAGATCAATCTGTTCAGCCTTCCACAAGACGATAAGCTTGCCGCTGGCGCGACCATCGTAACGCCACTCGAGACGTTGCTCACGCAAAACGTTCAGCTCTCCGTTGATGGTGGCAAACCGAAGGTCTACCCGTTCACCTTCTGTACGGCAATTGGCTGCTTCTCACGCGTCGGTTTCACCGCGGGTGATGTTGCTGCATTCAAAGGCGGCAATCTTGCCAAAATCGTTGTCGTGCCAGCACAGGCACCTGACCAGAAGGTCGAGCTGTCGATGTCCCTGAAAGGCTTCACAGCCGGGTTCGACGCTGTAACAGCCGCGGTTTCCGCCGAGTAATTTAAGCAAAGTTTGCTTTTTCGCCGCCATTCCGGATTGGGATTGGCGGCGTTTTTTTTCCCTAGGGCTTGCTTGGTTTCGCTTCAAGCCTCGCCTTACGACCGCCGCGCCGCTTTGCATCAGGCTTGTCGGCGAGTCCTTCTCGTAGAACGGCTGTCATTGGATGGCTTTCAGGTGCGGTCCCATAGGCGTCCAGCAAATGCGTGATTGCAGTATTGCTGTCCTGACCGTCAGGCAGGTTCAACGCCCAATCCAGAAAAATCGAGCGGCATTCGCCATAGGTGATCCCGTCGATCCTGTAGGCCTCACGGATCAGGCCTTTGCGGTCGATGCTGTTCATATCCATCTGTTGCTTCCTCGCAGGATTGATTGATCCACAGTTAATACGAAAACGGTGTTATCCCAGCACCTGTTCCACGACGTCCGCAGCCGTTTTGCGACATTCAATAACCCGGGACGCAAGTTTCTCAACAGTCTCGCAATCGCAATCGCGCAATAGCATCGCTACCCCGCCCGCACCCATTTCGTCTGGCGCGATCGCCTTGTTTGACATCAGCCGCGCCGCCATCTGGATATGAGAGAAGAGCGTGTGCGCATCCAACAACTGATCAAACTGCGCGTCGGTCAACAACCCCGCTCGTTTCGCGTCATTTAGTTGCGCTGAAATCTGGCGCTCGGTGCCTTTGCCGATTAGGCTCAATGCTTGGCTGAACAGTTCGATATCCTGTCGGCCGCCCGCGCCGGATTTAACGTCCCATAGTGTAGGCGCGCCCGACGCATCAGCCAAACGTTTCCGCATCTCCTGAGTTTCACGTTTGATGCGTTCCGCGTCATAGCTGCCTGACAACACCTGACACCGGACCGCCTCAACATCCGCTTGCAGTGATGCGTTCCCCGCGATGGCCCTTGCGCGGGTCAACGCCAGATGCTCCCAGACCCAGGCGTCATTGGTCTGGTAGCTCGTGAACGCCCCCAGAGAGGTCGCCACTGGCCCCGATTGCCCAGACGGCCTGAGCCGTAAATCAACCTCATACAAGCGCCCCTCGGCCATGGGGGCGGTCAGCGCGGTAACAAAGGCTTGTGTAAGGCGCGCAAAGTAGGTCCGCGTCTCAAGCGGGCGCCGCCCGTCGCTTTCCTCGACCCCACCGGGATCATAAATCATAATCAGATCAAGGTCGGATTGGGCTGTAAGCGCTGCTGCACCCAATGATCCCATTCCCAAAACCACAGCACCACGACCGGGGGCCGCCCCATGCTTGCGGGCAAACTCTGTTTCTACAACTGGCAGAAGTGCCGCCAAGGTGGCCTGCGCCAAGTCGGCATATTGGGCGCTGGCATCGTCTGGGCTCAGTAGGCCTTGCAGGTGATGGACGCCCACACGGAAATGCCATTCCTTCTGCCAGCGACGTGCCGCGTCAAGCCGCCCCTCATAGTCTGATATCTCATACATTTGTGTGGCGAGAAGCTCTGTCAGTGTTTCCACTTCCGGCCACGGCGAAAAGAAATCCCCACCGATCACAGCGTCCAGTACTGCCGAGTTGCGCGAAAGATACGTGGCCAGTGCAGGCGACGTGGCGCAAATATCCACGATCAGTTTGGTCAATTGCGGGTTTGCATCAAAAAGCGAGAAAACCTGAACGCCCGCAGGCAGACCGGACAGGAACCGCTCAAACTCCGCCATGGCTTCCGCTGGTCGTGTGGCCTGCCCCATTTGCTTAAGAATTGTTGGGAAAACACGTTTGAACAGTTTCACCGAACGCTCGGACCGCAGTGCGGCCAGGCTGCGCCACTGCTCCAGATATTTCGTAGGCGACAGCAATCCTTCCGTCTCGGGGACCTCCTCCGCCTCATCGGGGGCAAAGAAGCTATCGGTCACATCTGCCACCTCCTCCAGGCGGGCCAGTAACCCTGCCCTAAATATGGTGGTGTCCTCCTCCCCCATGAAGCGTGACAGACGTTGGAACCCTTCTTCGTTTTTCGGCAACTCATGGGTTTGCGCATCATTGATCATTTGCAGGCGATGCTCGACCTCGCGATGGGCAACATAGGCCGCTTGCAATTTGTCTGATGCCTCTTTCGGCACCCAGCCCGCCTCGACCAGCCGGTCCAACCCTTCGCGTGTGCCGCGCACCCGAAGATCAGGATCACGTCCGCCCGCGATAAGCTGTCGGGTTTGGGTGAAAAACTCGATTTCGCGAATACCGCCAGCCCCAAGCTTCATGTTATGGCCGTCAATCCGCATCGCACCGCCGAGCCCTTTGTGGCTGCGGATTTTCAATCGCATGTCATGGGCGTCCTCGATCGCCGCGAAGTCGAGATGCTTCCGCCAGATGAACGGACTAAGCCGGTCTAGAAACCGATCGCCCGCCGCTAAATCACCTGCACACGGTCGCGCCTTGATGAACGCCGCCCGTTCCCATGTGCGGCCAACACTCTCGTAGTACCGTTCCGCTGTTTCCATGGCGATGCAGACCGGCGTGACCGACGCATCGGGGCGCAGCCTCAAATCAGAACGGAACACGTATCCGTCGGCGGTAACGTCGGACATAAGCCCCATCAGCGCGCGTGTAATTTTTACGAAAGCCGTGCGGGCCACCAGGTAGTCGTCAGGTTCAAAGCGGCTCTCGTCGAACAAACAGATCATGTCGATGTCCGACGAATAGTTGAGCTCATATGCGCCCATTTTGCCCATCGCCAACACACACATGCCCGCACCGGACTCTGCATCCGCCTCAGTTTGACCCGGCAATTTTCCCCGTGCGATTTGTGCCGCCGTCAATTCTGTCAATCCACGTTGCAGACACCGGTCGGCAAGCTCTGTCAGGGCATGAGTGACAGTTTCCAACGGCCAAACGCCACCGATATCCGCGACCGCCGCAAGCAGCGCTATGCGCCGTTTGGCCTGTCTGAATGTTACTTTGAGATCGCCCTCGGTCTGTGTGATGTCGCGCCAGACGCCATCGCGTAGCTCTTCAGCTGTGCTCGACGCCAGAGCTGATATCCAATCGCGCTCCCGCATCATCAAGCCCGCCAGATAGGGGCTGCATCCGGCAGTGTTTTCCAACAGGGTCGCAAGTGGTTCGGGCAGATCAAGAAATGCGCCGCGCGCCTCGGCGCAACGCTCAATGTTGTGGGGCAACGGATGTCGGGTGATGTGATCTGAAAAAGCCATGACGTCACGATGAAACTCGCAGCAGGCAACGTCAACCTGCGCTTGCAGCTGCGTGGTCATCCCTTAATGTCGCATCTATGAGCAAAAGCCTGAAACGCGTCACCAAGGCCCTCGCCGATGCGGGGATCGACGTGGAAATAATCGAAACCGATGATCAGACACGCACCGCAGCACAGGCCGCCGAGCAGGCCAATTGCAGCGTCGATCAGATTGCGAAATCCATTATTTTCAGAGGTGAAGTAAGCGGAACTGCAATGCTGTTCCTAACCGCTGGCGGCAATCAGGTCGACGCGGCGAAGGCCAGCGTAATTGCAGATGAGCCTTTGGGAAAGGCGGATGCCGATCTGATCCGCAGCCAAACCGGCTTCGCTATCGGCGGCGTGTCGCCCGTGGGGCATCTGAACCCCATTCGCGCCTTTATCGATCCGCGCCTGATGGAGTTCGACGTCATTTGGGCAGCAGCAGGCACACCGAGGCACATTTTTTCGCTCGCTCCATCAGATCTCGTGGCACTCACCGGTTGTGAAATGGCGGACTTCACGATCTGAATTTGCTCAAACCTGAGGTGTATCAGCAAACCCCGCCACGCGCATTACAACCTTGGCCGCACGTAAGCCCGGTGGTTCATCCCCGCGCCCTAACCGCTCCATTGTGATCTCGGCGGCGGCAGCTTGTGCTGCACGGTCAGGTCCGGGAGTGAGCGCCTGATCCAATGCCCGCGCGATATCGACAGGTTTGCAGGCCTCGCCCAAAAATTCCGGCACTGTACGGGTCTCGGACACCAAGTTTACCAGTGTGACCGTATCAATCTGAAGCATCGCACGGATCAGTTTCCGTGACAGCCAATTCATATCGTAAGCAATCACCATCGGAACGGTGTTTGCGGCAAGTTCCAATGAGACCGTGCCAGACGCCGCCAAGGCCACATCCGCCGCTGCAAAAGCGGCGCGTTTTTCTGCAAGTGCTAGATCGGGATCTATCCCACGCGGATCCAGTATAACGGGCTCACCCGGCCAACCTTTTGTAAGCTGATACACCAATCCCGCAACGGGCGCTGCTGCGGGTATGACCACACGAATGTCGGGCCGCTTGGCGGCCAGCTTGTGCAAGCTTTCGCCGAAGATGTCGGCCAATCGCGTGACCTCGCCCCGACGCGAGCCGGGCAAGGCAAGGACAACGGGAGCCTCGCCCAAACCATAAGTGTTTCGGAGCCTGGACGCGTCTGATACATCGGCCAGCGGTTCCGCGACAACGGGATGGCCCACGAAGTCACACGCGAGCCCTGCGCGTTCCATATAAGGTGGCTCGAACGGAAGCAGCGCCATCACGTGATCAACGATCCCTTTCATCCGCTCGGTGCGTTTCGTGCGCCATGCCCAAACCGAGGGTGCCACATAGTGAACGGTCGGCACCGCTGACAAGCCGCGCAGCTTGCGCAACACCCGTAGACAGAAATCAGGGCTGTCGATAGTAACCACCACATCCGCGCCAGAGCCGATAATGTCCTCGACCGTTTGATCACGACGCCGGAATAACCCACGTAGTTTGGGCAGCACCTCCGCCAATCCCATCACCGACAATTCGTCCATGGGGAATAAGGACGTCATCCCCTGCGCTTCCATCAAAGGGCCACCGACCCCTTGGAACGTCACATTCGGGTTCAGTTGCTTCAGGCCGTCCATCAAGGCCCCGCCAAGCTTGTCACCTGACGGTTCTCCCGCGATGACATAGACCTTCATTCGCGCGCCCAAAGGAATAGACCGTGCTTTTCAACCAGCTTTGCACAAATCGAAGGCTGCAATAGGATCACACGACCCGCCTCCACAACAATCCCGTCGAGCCCCACCTGCACCGCGCGCAGGATCGTATCAGGGCCGATAGCAGGCATGTCGATGCGCAGTTCCTGCCCCGGCTTAGCTGCCTTGACCAGCACTCCGCCTTTAGATGGCAGCCCTTTTGCGCGTGCGCTTTTGCTTATTCCCAGAAGGTTACGTCCCCATGGCAAAGCCACCCGTTCTTGCAGCAGGCTTTGCATCATGAAATCCGTGCCGGGTTGTGCCTCGATCACCAGCGGTTGGCGGTTGTAAACGATACAAGCCTGCCCGACATCGGCCGCAGCCATGGCGGCGATCACCTCGATGCCGCGGTCCGCATCGCGCTCATGTGCCTCGGTGGGGCGTGCGCTGCCTATAAAGCCGGCTGGTGGCAAAATATCGGGCTGCACCTCATGTGCGCCAACGGGACGAATGCCCGCTTCCTCGAAAAAACCCAACACAAGCCGCAAGGCGGCGTCGTCACCCACCTGTAAGGCCTGCATCATCCTTGGAACGAGCGGCATAGTTTGTGGGTCAATCAATGCAGGGTCTAGCGGTGGGCGATCCACGCGTCCGGCAAAGCAAATCCGGTCGACACCCTGCTGTTTCAGCCACTCAATAAAGCTACCCAGGGTCTCGATACGAAACTTGCGCACGGGCTGATCATCCCGTGCGTCAGTGCCCTGCCATTCCATCTGACATAAGTGATACGGAGTGTTCGTCGCGGACAGGTGCTCCATCAGAAGCTCTGGCAGCGCGCCCTCTCCTACAACCAGCGCCAGCATCAGCGTGGGGTCAGGTACGACCGATCGCTGTCGCCCAAGATGAAGTCGACAACTTCGCGTACATATTCGCTATCAGTTTCATCGGCCAAGCGGCGGGCGCGATCCTGAAATGCACCATCTCCCTGACGCAGCATCTGATAGGCAGCCCGCATCGCAGTGATGTCTGCCCGCGCTACGCCAGCGCGCTTCATTCCGACATAGTTTAGCCCGTCCAACTCGCCGCGTGGGGCTTGCACCAAGCCGTAGGGGATGACGTCATTCGTTACCATGGTCACAGCGCCAATGATGGCGCCTCGGCCGATGCGCACAAATTGATGGATACCCGCAAGACCGCCAATGATAACCTTATCTTCGATAATGCAATGCCCTGCCAGTGCGGCTTGATTGGCCATGATCACACCATTGCCGACGATGGCATCGTGCCCGACATGGGAACCAGTCATGAACAAGCAATCGTCACCGACCTTGGTCAACCCACCACCACCGGAGGTGCCGGTGTTCATCGTCACGCCTTCGCGAATGCGATTTCGCGCGCCAACCTCTAGGCGGGTTTCTTCGCCGTCGAACTTCAGGTCCTGTGGAATTTCGCCAATAACCGCGAACGGGAAAACAATCGTATCTTCCCCAATGGAGGTTTTTCCGGTGACGACAACATGGCTCTTCAGCTCAACCCCTGCGGCAAGCTTGACGTTTGCCCCTACGGTGCAAAACGGCCCGATTGTCACGCCGTCGGCGATTTGCGCCCCGTCTTCAACGTAGGCAGAGGGATGGATAGTCGCACTCACTTCGGCAGGTCCATCATTGCGGTGAATTCGGCCTCAGCGGCCATCTCGCCCTCAACGGTTGCGACGCCCTTGAATTTCCAGACCTTTGCGCCCGCTTTGCCCCGCGTCACTTGGACATCAAGGTGCAATACATCGCCGGGCACAACCTTACGGCGGAATTTGCATCCATCGATGGCCATGAAATACACCAGCAGGTCTTTATCAGCCATGTCCATCGTAACGCCCACCATAACGGCAGCAGTCTGCGCCATGGCTTCAATGATAGTGACACCCGGCATGATAGGTGCGCCAGGGAAATGGCCTTGGAAATGCGGTTCGTTGAAAGTGACGTTCTTGATCCCACGCGCACTTTCACCAGCTTTGATGTCCACCACCTTGTCGACCAATAGGAACGGATAGCGGTGCGGGATGATCCGCTGGATCAGGTCAATGTCGGCAGTGGTTGGCGTCATGAGAATATCCTTTGGCGTTTAGCTCTTTTTGGGTAGCACCCACCCACTCGCGGCACAAGTTTGGTGCATCAGTTATCGGTGGAACTGTCCTCGGGTGCCTGCTCTGGTTCAGAATCAGGACGTGGCATTTGCGATGGTCCCGGCTCAACCGGTCGCGGCGAGTCCCCGATGACGGAATCAATACGTGCGATGGCCGCATCGGTTATGTCGATTTGACGAACCGAGAAAATCACAGCCGTATTGTTGAGAATGGCAACCGCGCCGGATTCTTCTACCAGTTCCAACAAAATCGGGAACGCCGCCTCGAAAAACCTTGCGCGTTCTGCCTCGGCTTGCCGTCTGATGTTGTCAGTCTTGGAGGCCTGCGCACGCCGAATGCCGGTCACGCGCTCGTCGAAATCAGCGGCAAGTTTCTGAAAATTCTCCGGAGCCATGCCCGCTCGTTCTTCCGTCAGGCGGCGCTCCTCCGCCTCCAGAGCGGCCTCGATCTTCCGGTTTTCTTGCGACAGATCGTTAGATTGTTTTTGCAAGTCTTCCTGCACGCGTTTGCCGAATGCAGATGCCGCGTACATGCGGTCTTGATCCAATGTAAGGACCGGACTGGGTTGCAGACCCTGTGCAAAAACGGGGTTGGCGAAGGCCAAAGCCAGCACCAACGCGCTTAGTGCACGTCGCAAAGCCATACTCAGAACTTTGTCGAAACGGTCAAATCGAAGGAGCGCTCCTGGTCATAGTCTTCTTTGACCAACGCTTTGGAGAAGTTGAACCGAAGCGGTCCGATCTGCGTATCCCAAAGCACAGAAACCCCGATAACCGAACGCAGCTTGAAGCTATCATCTACCCCGGCCGCGGTGCCGTTGTTGGTGTCATCCAAACCCCATAGGGACCCGACGTCGAAGAAGACCCCACCACGGATGCCGTATTCCTCTGGCAGTCCCAGTGGGAAGTCAGCTTCAACACGGGCCACGGCGAAGTAGTTACCGCCAAGTGCATCGCGATTGGCGCTCGCCAAGTCACGAGGCCCCATACCCGCGCCGTCAAAGCCACGCAGCTTGCTTGAGCCAAGGAAGAACCGCTCGGTAATACGGCTGTTCCCAGTCAGGCGCGTATTAGCGCCGAATTCGAGTTGAGCGCGCAATGTGATTTCTTCGCGTGCTACCTTTGTTTCGGCTGCGATGAGACCCGTGGTCTGCACGTAGCGCAATCCACCGCCGACACCGGCGATTTGTTGACCGAAGCGCAAGAGAACACCACCAGTTGGGTTCAGACCTGTGCGGCGCGTATCGTAGGAATAGAGATATCCAACCGCAGATGTGTAGGCTGAACTCTCATCGCGTTGAATTATCGTAGACGTAGTTGGATCAACATTCTTGATCGCGTCTTTGGATATCCGGTAGTTCAGACGCAAGCGGCCATTCTCGGAAACCGGAAACTCGATGCTAGGTTCGAAGCCGACATTCTGGGTGTCATAGTTGGCGTACTGACTGTCCGTTGTGCGGTAATAGACGTTGAGACCCAGCGACAGATCACGACCCAAGAAAGCGGGCTCAATGAAGTTGACGGACGTATTCTTATTGTCGGATCCCGTATCGAACGAGAACGACAACGTCTGGCCGCGACCAAGAAAGTTCCGCTCCGAGAAGTTCACGCTGAACGACGCACCGGCATCCGCGCCGTAGCTCACCCCGAACCCCAGCGAGCCGGTCGTTGTTTCTTCGACATCAACGTCAACCACAACTTGTTCCGGGCCGCTGCCCTGACGGGTGTTCACATCTGCCGTGGAAAAATAGCCCAAAGCACGGATACGCTCTGCGGCGTCGCGAATTTCACGTGGATTGAATGGGTCACCTTCCACGGTTTTGAACTGGCGACGCACTACTCGGTCAAGTGTCGTCGCGTTGCCCTCGATGTCGATGCGCTCCACAAAGACGCGTGGGCCACGAATGATCGCGAACTCCACATCCAGTGTGATATCCGCATCGTTGCGGGTGATGCGCGGCTCCACACGAATGAAGTTCAGCCCTTTTTGCAGCGCCAGCCGCTCCATACGGGTGATGGTGTTTTCGATCTTGGCAGGAGAATAGACCTGCCCCGGCTTCAGTCGTGCAACCTTCTGGTACTCGTCGGCGTCAATTTCGGGCAGATCGGAATAAGTACTTACCTGCCCGACTTTGAATTGTTGACCTTCGCGAACTTTGAAGCTGACAAAATAGCCATCACGCTCACGGGTCAGTTGTGGCGTGGAGGACAGGACTTGGAAGTCGACATACCCGCGCGAAAGGTAGAAGTCGCGCAGTAGCTGTCGGTCAAATGCAATGCGGTCGCTGACAAACGTATCCGACTGAATGATGGACCGCAGCAAACCGGCCTGTTTGGAATCGATGACACGACGCAATCTGCGATCGGAATACGCGCGGTTGCCGATGAAGCTGATACGCTCCACCTCGACCACATCCCCTTCGGAAACTTCAAACACCAGATCAACGCGGTTGTTCGAGCGCGGAATGATGCGAGGTGTCACAGTCGCGGCGATGCGGCCGGCCTGATTGTATCCCTCTGCCAGCAATGCGGCATCAGCTTCTGCGGTAGCCGGGCTGTAGACCCGACGCGACTGCGATTTCAGAAGTGGAATAAGGTCTGCGTCTTTGAGGCGCTTGTTGCCCTCAATGTTCACACGGTTGATCGTCGGGTACTCTTTAACGGTCACAACAAGGCGATTGCCGACAGGAACCACATCTACGGTTTCAAACAGACCAGAGCGCTGCAAGCGTTGCACCGCATCATTGAGTTGGCCTGCCGTCGCGCTTTGTCCGCGCTCAAGCCGCAAATAGCTTAGAATGGTCGCATCTTCGATGCGCTGATTGCCGTCAATCTGGACCGACGAAATCGGAAAACTTTGTGCAAATGCCGGTGTAAGCGGCACGGCGCTTCCGACCGCGGCAATTGCTAGTCCGGACAGGGCTGCCCTAACGCACTGAATTTTAATGAATTGACGTGCGTTCTGCGTCGCTTTTGCGATCTTCATGTGTTTGGGTCCCGCTCTGACACTCTATGTTGTGTGTTCGGTCTAGCCCGAGTCTGAACGCTTGTCAAAACGAAGACCAAAAAAGGCGCTCTGAAAACAGGCGCCTTTCGTCTCGTTGTGTTACAGATATTTCAGCGGATCAAAGACCGGCGAGTAAACCCGCAGTTGCCAATGCCGCGACGATGGCCACAGGCCATAGCAGACGGTCCCAGTTGAGACTAAGCAAAAGGCTCAGGCCTTTGTAGCTGCTTTGAAAAGTTTGCATATGTCCATTCCCTCACAGAAGACGGACCCTTTTTCCTCTTCAAATGTGGCGCAAATAGGGCAAGATTCAGGCACAAAAGAAGTCATTTGTTAACGCAAAGACCATCAAAGATAGCAACAACATCAGGCCGCCCATCATCATGGCGTTCAGTGCCTTGTCACTCGGCGGTCGCCCGACAACAGCCTCGTAGGCGTGGAATACCAGATGACCGCCATCCAACACAGGGATCGGGAACAGGTTCAGCAGACCCACTGCTGTGGACAACACCGCAATGAACCAAATGAAGCTCACGGCACCCTGAGAGGCCATGTCGCCGGAGGTTTGGGCAATGCCAATCGGGCCTTGAATATTGCAAGAGCTGATTGCGCCCGTCACCATATGCCACATGCCTGAAAGGCTGGATTGGGCAATGAACCAGGTCTGGCGCACGCCGCCCCACAGCGCGTCACCTGCGCCGAGCGTCTCGCGAGTCGGCTCGAAGAACGCCCCGCCAGAGAACCCGATCAGCCAGCGCGACTCAAAACCATCCTCGGTGGGTAGATCGCGTTGACGTGGTGTCAGCGTTTTCTCCAACACCTCGCCATTGCGCCACACCAGCAGCTCCAACGGCTTGTCTTGGTTGATTTGGGCCGCATCTTGCACTTCGCTGAGCGCGAAGACTGGCGTGCCGTTCACCGACTGGATCACGTCGCCCACTTGCAAACCACCATCCATCGCCGCCGATTTCGGCTGCAACTGGTCGATCACCGGAGGGAATGGAAACACGCTGTCAAAGCTTACGGTTCGCCCGTCACGCCCAACCTCATAGGATGTGGTTTGCGCGGCTTCGGCGTCGCGGGCCGCAACGTAAAAGTCTTCCAGATTTGTAATCTCAGCGTCCCCCACCCGTAGGATGGTATCGCCCTCTTGAAACATATCTACCGGCCCCGGCAGCGGCTTGAGTTTGCCAATGACGGCCTCGTCAGTCGTGGTGCCAGAAAACAGGAAAACGCCGGTAAATACCAAGATCGACAAGATAAAATTGAACACAGGTCCCGCCGCCACGGTCGCCGCACGGCGCCACAGATCTGCGCCATGCATAGTGCGTTTGCGTTCGGTCGCGGTCAGTGTCGAGATCGCCTCACCGTCCTTGCCAGATGCAGCATCGGAATCGCCCAAGAATTTTACGTATCCGCCAAACGGGAGCGCCGCTACCTGCCAACGGGTTCCGCGCTTGTCGACTCGTGAATAGAGAACAGGTCCGAACCCGAGGGAAAATACTTCAGCGTGGATGCCACACCAGCGGCCTACAATGTAGTGCCCATATTCGTGGATGGCCACGATCACGCTCAGCGCCACAACAAATGCAACTACTGCTCCGACAAAGCCACCAAACGAGGGAAGCATCCCCAAAATATCCATAAACCGCCCTTTCGCGTCTCTTGTTCTGGCGTCTAGCGCACCAGTGTATCCCGCATTAGTTCCCGAGTCGTCATGCGTGCCAAATGGTCAGTGGCGAGCACCTTATCAAGGGTGAGTATGTCGCAACTAAGACCATTGCGCTGCTGCAAACGGTTCAACACTTCGTCAACAAGGCGCGCCATATCGAGAAAACCGATCTTTCCGTCGATAAATGCGTCCAGCGCCGCCTCTTTCGCAGCGTTGAACGCGGCACCTGACAATCCGCCCGTTTCCATTACATCGCGTGCAATGCGCAGTGCGGGGTATCTGGCCTCTTCGGCCGCCCTGAAATTCAGGCTTCCGATCTGCACCAAATCAAGCCGTTCTACAGGAACATGGCCACGATCCGGCCAATGCAGCGCGTAGCCGATGGCGTGGCGCATGTCAGCCGGACCTAGATGCGCCATAAGCGCACCGTCATTGAATCCCACCAGCGCGTGGATCAGGCTTTCCGGGTGAACAACCGCCTCGATTTTGCTGGGGCTTACTCCGAAAAACTCTTTTGTCTCAATAAGTTCCATCGCCTTGTTAAACATGGAGGCGCTGTCGATTGTGATGCGCCGCCCCATATCCCAGTTCGGGTGGGCCGAAGCCTCGGCCAACGTCGCATTTTCTAGGGCGTCCAGTGGCCAATCGCGGAAAGCCCCGCCGGAAGCTGTGATAATGACTCGCTCAACCGCGTCGATGTCCTCCCCCACCAAGGCTTGAAACACGGCAGAATGCTCGCTGTCTACGGGAAGGATTGTTGCTCCGTATTTTGCGACTTCTGCCATCAGGTAAGGCCCCGCCGTCACAAGGGATTCCTTGTTGGCCAACGCCAGTGTGGTCCCATGACGCAAGGCCCGAAGGCCCGGAACCAACCCTGCCGCCCCCACGATTGCCGACATGAACCAGTCCGCCTTGCGGTCGGCAGCTTCGGCCACGGCATCAGCGCCTGCGGCCACTTCGATACCTGTACCAGTGAGCGCTGCCTTCAGGTCGCCGTAACACTCTTCAAATGCTGTCACCGCAAGATCGGCGTTCAGGGTGATCGCTTGTTCTGCCAAGCGTGCCACATTACGCCCGCCGGTCAAGGCGACCACGTCGTAGCACTCTGGTGCGCGAGCTATCAGGTCGACAGTATTCTCACCGATGGAGCCGGTAGAACCGAAGATCGTAACCCTACGCATCAGCCAAGTACCGGTGGGAAATCCACAATCTGCTCGATCAGCAGCAAAAACACAGATGCACCAAGCATCCCGTCAAAGCGGTCGAACACGCCACCATGGCCGGGGATCAGGTTCGATGAATCCTTTACGCCCATTTTGCGTTTCATCGCACTTTCGGCGATGTCGCCCATCTGGGACGCCATTGAGATAGCGACAGAAATTCCCAGAATTTCCACACCAACCCCAGGCAAGCGCATGAAGAACGCTCCGACAATTGCAGCCGCAACCCAGCCAGCGACAGTACCGGACCACGTCTTCTTTGGACTCACACGCGGCCAAAACTTTGGTCCACCAAAGATACGGCCCGCAAAATAGCCCAAAACGTCCGTTGCAATGACAACAAGCGCAAGCCACAGCATCCAAATGAAGCCGAAATCGACCCGCAAAATTGCCAACCCGTAACAGGAAATCACGATGAGCGCCGCGAACATCATATACAATGTTCGATTGCTGTTCAGTAAAGCGATACCAGCCATAGCAGGGATCAGGATGAACGGTAGCCCTACCCCGGGTGGCAGGTAGCTGACCGCCAGAAACGACGCCGCCGCGATTGCGGCCATGATGAGGGCCCGGTTCTGCTCGCCACCGATCATGCGGACAAGCTCCCAAACCAGCGCGCCGCAAACGACCGTCAGCAACGCCATGAACCAAAAGCCTCCTGCCCAAACCGCGCCGATACCGACGACGGCCATCACAGCGGCAGAACTCATGCGGGCTGCCAGATCGGAGAATTTTTCAGATGATGCGCTCATGTCGCCTCCCCATAGTTGCAGGCGAGCGGCCTATCAGGCCTTCACAGCGCCAAAGCGACGGTCACGGCTGCCATAGCGGGCCACGACGCTGGTGAACACCTCTGGCGTGAAATCCGGCCAATGCGTGTCGATAAACTCATACTCCGCGTATGCTGATTGCCATAGCAAAAAGTTGGAAATCCGCGCCTCGCCGGAGGTGCGGATCACCAGATCCGGATCAGGCAGTACATAAGTGTCGAGGAAAGAAGCGAGCACTTCGGAATTCACCTGCTCAGGCAATAGGCGCTTTTCCGCGATTTCCACGGCCAAGCGCTGCGTGGCACGTGTCACCTCATCCCGCGCACCATAGTTGAGCGCGATTGTCAGATGGGTTGTGTCGTTCTTTTCGGTTAGCTTTTCGAGGTAATCCATCAAAGCCTGAAGCTTCTTGTCCAGCTTCTCGCGATCCCCAATGAAGCGTACCCGCGTACCAAGCCGGTGCAGATAATTCGCCTCGCGCTGGATATAACGCCGAAAAAGTGCCATCAGACCGGACACTTCGGATTGCGTTCGTTTCCAATTCTCAGTCGAGAATGCAAACATTGTCAGGTACTTAACCCCCAATTCCGGGCAGGTTTCAACTGCCTGACGAACGCGTTTAGCGCCAGCTTGGTGACCAAAGAGCCGGGGTCGATTGCGCTGAGTTGCCCACCTGCCATTGCCGTCCATAATGATGGCAACATGCTTCGGGCCATTCGGATTAATATCCACAACACTCATCTCAATACCTCAATTTATAACTTGTTTTTTTATCATTACCAAAAAAGGCCGCCAATGTCAGGCGACCTCTTGCGGGGAAAATTCAAGTTAGACCTGCATGATCTCTTCTTGCTTATTTTCAAGCGCTTGATCCACCAGCTTGATTTGCGCGTCGATCATGTCCTGAGCCGCGGTCTCCCAGAATTTCTGGTCGTCCTCGCCCATGCCGTCGGCCTTGGCCTTTTTGATCTGATCCATCGCATCGCGGCGGATGTTGCGGATAGCCACACGGGCATGCTCGGCATATTGGCCGGCCACTTTGGTCAATTCACGGCGTCGCTCTTCGTTCAGCTCTGGGATCGGCAGCATGATAATCGTGCCATTTAGTTGAGGATTGATCCCCAAGCCACTCTCACGAATGGCTTTTTCCACCTTCCCAACAAGCCCCTTGTCCCACACATTGATCGTTACCATACGCGGCTCGGGGACGTTCACGGTGCCGACTTGGTTAATCGGTGTCATGGAGCCGTAGGCATCGACCATAACCGGCTCCAACATCGATCCTGATGCGCGCCCGGTGCGCAGCGAGCCAAATTCGGTCCGCAGGGATGCCATCGCGCCATCCATGCGGCGCTGGATATCGTCGGTGTCGAGCATGAAGTCTTCAGACATATCGGGTCTCTTATCTTTAGGGCTTTTCGGTTATCACTGTTTAAATCAGCGTCTTCACTTATGCTAGTGGCGCTAAATATCTCCGCAGGTGTGTGTCTTAAAGCGCGATACTTAATCCGCGACGATCGTATAGGTGCCTTCGCCCGCAAGGATGCCCTTGAAGCCTCCCGGCTCGTCCAGCGAAAATACGATGATCGGCAGATCGTTGTCGCGGGCCAGTGCGATGGCGGAGGCATCCATCACGCCGAGACGCTTTTGCAGGACGTCATCAAAGCTGACCTTGTCATAGCGCACCGCATCTTCGAATTTGGCGGGATCCTTGTCATAAACGCCGTCGACCTTGGTGCCCTTGAATATCGCCTCACAAGACATCTCGTTCGCGCGCAGCGTGGCCGCAGTGTCAGTCGTAAAATACGGGTTCCCCGTTCCAGCGGCAAAGATGCACACACGCTTTTTTTCCAAGTGGCGCACCGCGCGGCGTCGGATATACGGCTCAGCCACTTCGTTCATGGTGATCGCCGAAATGACCCGTGTGTGGATTTTGAGAGCTTCCAATGCGCCCTGCATCGCCAGTGCGTTCATTACTGTAGCCAACATCCCCATGTAGTCGGCTGTGGTTCGCTCCATCCCCTGTGCGGAGCCCTGCAATCCCCGGAAAATGTTGCCGCCCCCTATGACCATGCAGATTTCAACGCCCATTTCGTGAACCGATTGCACTTCGCGTGCGATACGCTCCACGGTTGGCGGATGAAGGCCGTATCCCTGATCCCCCATCAATGCCTCGCCGGATATTTTCAACATAACGCGCTTGTAAGTCGTCTTGGAGGCATCGGTCATGGCAGGGCAGCCTTTCTGGGGGTGCTATTTGAGCAGTTGCAAATTGGGGGCAAAATGTCGGAAAACCCAGCGAGTTTCAACGCCGAAGCGCCTAACGCCCACGACAATCTGACAATTGCTGGAAACCGACCCGACCGATGCTGCCGCTGCTCCACCATCTAGACGCCAATCAACCCGTGCTGATCGCGGGCCCGACGGCGTCGGGCAAGTCAGCCTTGGCGTTGCATATCGCCACAGAACTTGGCGGCACGATCATCAACGCCGACGCGCTTCAGGTCTTTGATTGCTGGCAGCTCTTGTCGGCGCGCCCCGATGAAAGTGAGTTGGCTCAGGCCAAGCACGCGCTTTACGGGCACGTCCCCTACCGCGAGACGTATTCCACAGGTCATTGGCTGCGCGATGTTACTGCCGAGCTTGGAAAACCATCCCGTCCGATTATCGTCGGCGGCACAGGATTGAACTTTGCGGCGCTAACGCAAGGCTTGGCTGACATTCCCGCTATTCCGCCTTATGTGCGCGCGCAGGCAGAAAACCTGACCCGCGACGACATGCTCGCCGTGCTGGATGCCGAGACCACCGACCGCATCGACACCCTGAACCGCGCCCGTGTGCAGCGGGCTTGGGAGGTACTTGAAGCCACGGGCCGCTCGATTAGTGCGTGGCAAGCCGAGACGCCGCCACCAATTTTGCGCCGCGACGCCTGCGCGGCGTTCGTGTTGAACGCTCCGGTTGCGTGGCTTGACGACCGGATCATCCGCCGATTTGACCAAATGCTACAAAAAGGTGCATTAGAAGAAGTACGCGCTTTGCAATCCGACTGGGACATCCAACGTCCCTCGTCCAAGGCCATCGGCGGCCCCGAGCTTATGGCACATCTGAACGGCGAAATTTCGCTGGACGAAGCCCGAGAGCGCTCAATTATCGCTTCGCGCCAATATGCAAAGCGCCAAAGGACATGGTTCCGCGCACGCATGAAGGAATGGACGCAGGTTTCCGCCGATGAATTATCGCTTTGACACAGAAATGCCTTAATTCGCCATTTGACAGCAAACGGCCATGCCAACTACTAATCGTATGTTCTAATTAGTGTTCCCGCATTTCAGCATTTCAGTAATCGCAGGACAATTCATGACCCGCCAGACACTTCTACCCAAAGTCGAAACCCTCGCGACCCATCAACGGTCGGAGGCGTGGCGCACAGATGCCGCCCAATCACTTGATCATCCGATCTTGTTCTGGATCACACGTGGTCAGGGGCGCATCATGGTGGATTGCCGGATGCGCGGGATCGGGCCCAACACTGCCATCTTCATCCCAGCCAACACGTTGTTCAGCTATGAGATGTTCGCAAGCCCGCAAGGCATGGTCGTGTCCCTGCCCCGCGATGACAGCGCAGGATTTCCGCGCCGCCCGGCTTTGCTGAAAGCCTCGACAGTGCAGATGCAAGGCGAGATCACCGGCTTGATTGATGCGCTGTCACGTGAGTTGGGCGAGTTGCGCACCGGTCAACGTCGCGCGGTTCTAGCCTATGTCATGATGCTTGGTGTGTGGCTGGATCGCGCTTTGACCGACCAGCCGCAGGGTGAGCTTGGTAAATCAGACCGCGTGCTTCAGAAATTTAGCCACGTGGTCAGCATCGGGCACAGCGACGGCAAATCGCTAGGCGAGTTTGCGGCTGATCTGCAAGTTACTCCTACACATCTGACGCGCCTCACGCAGAACGCGGTGGGCAAACCCGCATCGACGCTTTTGCAGGAACGGGTGATTCAAGCCGCGTGCGAAGCGCTGCTCCACACCGACCGCCCCGTGCAGGACATTGCCGAAAAGCTTGGATTTTCCAGCCCCGCGTATTTTACCCGCGCATTTCAGGCACATACGGGAAAAAGCCCTTCTGCCTTCCGTAAGGTAAGGTGATTTTTCCGCTAATGACCTGTTTGGCAACACAATTTCCGCGGCAACTTACCTGAATTTAGGATGGTGTCGCTTTTTGACGTTGCGAATGTCGTTTTTATGCCTCACCCTGACGGTTCCAGCCGTTGACGTGCCGTGAAAATTGGTGCGCAATGCTGCTCGGAGCGTTGAGGGGAGACGCACAAGCGAAACTCAATTTGCTACTGAGGCAGGCTGGACCGAGAATACTCGGACGAAAGTCCTGCAAACACGACAGAGTCTACAGGGAGACAGAAATGACAAAACAAACACTTATCGGCGGACCGGTACATCCAGCAGTGGAAATGTACGTGGAAGAACACAAGGCTGGTCAAATGGACCGCCGCGAGTTGATGACACGCGCAACCATGCTGGGTGTTACCGCGACAGCCGCTTATGGCATGATCGGTGCCACACCTGCCAAGGCTGCGGCGCACGCCCAGCAAGGCGGCACGCTGCGCATGCAAATGGAAGTCCGTGCGCTGAAAGACCCGCGCACATTTGACTGGACGCAGATCGCCTATTTCACCGCCGGTTGGCTGGAATATATGGTTGAGTACAACTCCGACGGCTCCTTCGAGCCGATGTTGCTGGAGTCGTGGGAAATCAACGACGACGCGACCGAGTACACATTGAATGTTCGCAAGGGCGTCAAGTGGAACAATGGCGACGACTTCACCGCAGACGATGTGGCACGTATGGTTACTGCATGGTGTGACAAAGACGTCGAAGGCAACTCGATGGCTGGTCGCTTCTCCGTCATGATCGACGCCAACACCAACAAAGCTGTTGATGGAAGCATCACGGTTGTCGACAGCCACACGGTCAAACTGAGCTTGCCAGCACCTGACATCACATTGATCGCAGGCATGTCCGACTACCCTGCCGCTGTATATCACAGCTCGGCCACGGGGACGCCGGAAGATATGTTGGCCAACCCGATCGGCACCGGCCCTTACAAGCCAGAATCGCTGGAAGTCGGTGTCAAAGCCGTCATCGTGCGTAACGAAGGCTTTGACTGGTGGGGCTATTCCGCTGGCAAAGGCGCGTATCTCGACCGCATCGAATATATCGACTACGGCACTGACCCCGCAGCTTGGGTTGCAGCGGCTGAAGCCGAAGAAGTCGACATGTTCTACGAAACTGTTGGCGAGTTCGTGGACGTCATGGACGGTCTGGGCTGGGAAAAGTCGGAAGTGGCCTCTGCCGCGACCATCGTTATCCGCCCCAACCAGGAGGCTGAAGACGCCAATGGCGTGAAGCCTTACGCAGACGTTCGCGTCCGTCAGGCCATCGCCAAGGCCGTCGATCGCGGTGTTTGCCTTGAACTGGGCTATGCAGGTCAAGGCATTGTCGCGGACAACACGCATGTTGGCCCGATGCACCCGGAATATGCAGATGTTCCTGGCATGGAGTATGATCCAGCCGCCGCCAAGGCGCTTCTCGACGAGGCCGGCATGGCCGATTACGAGTTCGAGCTGATCTCCATCGACGATGACTGGCGCAAGAACACAACTGACGCCGTTGGCGCTCAGCTGCGTGATGCGGGGTTCAACATCAAGCGGACGATCATTCCGGGCACCACGTTCTGGAACGACTGGACCAAATACGGCTTCTCGTCGACCAACTGGAACCACCGCCCGCTTGGCGTCCAGATCCTCGGCCTTGCTTACCGCTCCGGCGAAGCATGGAACGAAGCCGCGTTCTCGAACGCTGAGTTCGATGCGGCCTTGGCCGAAGCCAACTCGATCGCCGATAACGACAAGCGTCGTGAGGTGATGGTGAAACTGCAAACGATCATGCGCGACGAAGGCGTGACCATCCAGCCATACTGGCGGTCGCTCTATCGCCACGCCAAGCCGGGTATTGTCGGCGGCGACATGCACATCGCTTACCTGCCGCAAATCTACAAATACGGCTTCTCCGCGTAAATCACTTCAGGTCAGGGCCGCATCTTCGGGTGCGGCCCTTTTCTTCCTCAATAACCGCGCTGCCAGGACTGCCTTGGCTCCAGACGTCCATAAGGGTGCACATGTCGCGGCCAAACAAACAGGGACCCCAATCACATGGGAATGTTCATCCTACGACGTGTAGGCGTGATGCTGCTGACGGCCTTTTGCCTGACCTTCATCGTGTTCTTCATGACGAATCTTTACCCCAACCTTGAAAAGCTCGCCAAAACCCAAGGCAACTTCCGCATGTCCGACGAGGCCGTGGTCAGCTACCTGACCCGAGAGGGCTACATGGCCCCCTTGCCCGTCAAATACGGGCGCTGGCTGGGTGTGTTGCCGAACCATGTCACCACCAATGATGAGGGCGTGACCACCGGCAAGTGCATCCGCGAAGGCGTCAACACCGCCGAGACGGCCCCGCGCTATTGTGGCGTGCTTCAAGGTGAATGGGGGTATTCGTCTGTCTTCAAGGATGACGCAGGTTCCATTATCGCGAAACGCTTGGGGCTGACCGGATGGCTCGCTCTGCTGGCTTTCGCCGTGATGATCCCCGCGGCCCTGATTATCGGCGTCCTTGCAGGGATGCGCGAAGGCAGCCGGATGGATCGAACATTGTCCACCTTCTCCATCGCGTCTTCTGCGACGCCCGAATATGTCTCCGGTGTGATCTTCATCGCCGTGTTCGCCTCCTCCGCCTTCGGCCTGAAATGGTTCAAAGGCTCCGCCACCTCCGCGATGGAGGACTTCACATGGGCCAATATTACCCTGCCCGTCGCGACCATCGCGCTCTACGGGGTCGGCTATGTCGCCCGCATGACCCGCGCCTCCATGGCCGAGGTCATGACCGCGCAATATGTCCGCACCGCGCGGCTTAAAGGTGTCAGCTTTGGCAACATCGTCATCAAGCACGCCTTGCGGAACGCCTTGATCGCACCGTTTACCGTCATCATGCTGCAATTCCCGTACCTGTTGACCGGCGTCGTCATCACCGAGACCTTGTTCAACTACAAAGGCTTCGGCTGGATGCTGGTTCAAGCGGCCTCGAACAACGATATCGACCTTCTGCTCGGCGGCTCCGTCGTCGCTGTGGTGGTCGTCCTCGTGACGCAGTTGATCTCTGATATCGGCTACGTTTTCCTCAACCCACGCATTAGGATTTCATAATGGAGCCGCTCACTTGGACTGGTGCGCTAGGCACCCTTTTGAACCCTCTCTTCGCACTTGCTGTGTTGGGACTGATCCTCGCCGTGGCCGGCTACTTGCTGGTCAGTGCTTACGAGAACGTACAAGCTGCGTTCAGCACCACCTCTGGCGGAATGGTTATGAGTGCGCCGCATTCTGAATCCTTGGCGCGGTTCATCCTACCGACCGCCGTCGCCACATTGGGGCTCGGCATAATCTACCTGCTCGCAGGCATCGTGACGCCCTACGGCACCGCTGGTATCCTAGGCGAGCTGGGCGTCCGCTTCCTGCCCGTTTGGATAGCACTCGCCGTGACGTTCTTCCTGTCGATCACCTACAAGCGCAAGCTGGGCCTTTACGGCAAACTCTTCGACAGCCCCATCGGCATGTTCGGCTTTGCCATTGTGATGTTCTGGGTCTTCACCGCGATCTTCGTGGCTATGGACCTGATCATCACCCATGATCCGCTGGGTCAGGTCTCCGGCATGAAGAACAAACTTCCCGGCACTCCGCTGCGTGGCGCGGCAGAGGGCGATTACACCCACTACCTGCTTGGCGGCGACAACCTTGCGCGTGACGTGTTCTCGCGCATGGTCAAAGGCTCTCAGGTTGTGTTGGTCATCGCACCGGCGGCCACCTTGTTCGCCTTCATGGTCGGCATCACGCTGGGGCTGCCTGCGGGCTATTTCGGCGGCAAGCTGGACACAATCATCAGCTTCATGGCGAACCTCGTTTTGGCCTTCCCTGTGATCTTGCTGTTCTTCTTGCTTGTCACACCGGAAATCCGCGCCGCCGGCATCCCGATACCCGGAACGGATTATATCTGGCGCGTGCCAACAATCCTCGCCTCGATCCTGTTCCTGTTCCCGCTGGTGTTTCTCGTGGTGCTGTTCGATTCGCGCTACTTTACCCAGCCCTCAAAACGGAACCTCTATGTCGGGCTGACCATCCTGATCGGTGGATACGTCTATCTTGGCATGGCGTGGGATGCAGACCCGTTCGGGCTGATCTCCATTGATGGCGGCGTGCTGATCGTGTTCGTCTCGGTGGTCTTCGTGAACTCCCCCACCGTGTTCCGGATTGTGCGCGGCTTGGTTCTCGATATCAAAACCCGTGACTACGTGGCGGCAGGGCAAACCCGCGGTGAAGGCCCGTGGTACATCATGCTGTGGGAAATCTTGCCTAACGCACGCGGCCCGCTGATCGTCGATTTCTGTCTGCGCATCGGCTATACCATCATCCTGCTGGGCACCTTGGGCTTCTTTGGCCTCGGGTTGTCGTCGGAAAGCCCCGACTGGGGGACGACGATCAACGCAGGGCGACGCTTGCTCAGCATCTATCCGCATCCCGCGATCGTACCTGCCATCGCTTTGATGAGCCTCGTTCTGGGGTTGAACCTGCTGGCCGACGGGCTGCGCGAAGAATCCCTGAAGGACTGATATCATGCCCGACAGAAATCCGACGCAATGCCGACGCTTTGCCGACCGGCTTCCAGAGCCGAAAAAACCAACTCAGGGAGGCCGCAAAAATGGCTGACGCAGAGACCTATTCCGGCCCGATCCTAGAGATTGACCAATTGTCGATTTCCTTTTTTACCCGCCTTCGCGAGATCCCCGCCGTGATGGATTTCTCCTGCACTGTGCAGCCCGGCGAGGCCATGGGCCTTGTGGGCGAGTCCGGTTGCGGCAAGTCCACGGTGGCCCTCGGGGTCATGCAGGATCTGGGGGTCAACGGCCGCGTGGTCGGGGGGTCCATCAAGTTCAAAGGGCAAGACCTTGGCCAGATGAGTCCGGAGGAATTGCGCAACATCCGCGGCTCCGAGATTGCCATGATCTACCAAGAACCCATGGCGTCTCTGAACCCCGCCATGCGCATCGGTAAGCAGCTGATGGAAGTGCCGATGATCCATTTCGGCACCTCCGAAAAGGAAGCCTATGAGCGCGCGTTGGAGGTGGTCACAGACGTCAAACTCCCCGACCCCAAACGTATCCTAAACTCCTTCCCGCACCAATTGTCCGGTGGCCAGCAGCAGCGCATCGTGATCGCTATGGCCTTGATGTCAAAGCCTTCTCTGCTGATCCTCGACGAGCCGACGACCGCGCTCGACGTGACCGTGGAGGCCGCCGTGGTCGAACTGGTCAAGGACCTTGGCAAGAAATACGGCACGTCCATGCTGTTCATCTCGCACAACCTCGGGCTGGTCTTGGAAACCTGCGACCGCATCTGCGTGATGTATTCCGGCGAGGCGGTGGAAACCGGCTCCATCGAGGACGTGTTCGACGACATGCAGCACCCGTATACACAGGCGCTGTTCCGCTCGATCCCGCTTCCGGGCGCCGACAAAAACTCGCGCCCGCTGGTCGCCATCCCCGGCAACTTCCCCCTGCCCCATGAACGCCCAAACGGCTGCAACTTCGGCCCCCGCTGCGACTATTTTAAAGAGGGTCTTTGCGATCAGGGCGACCTTCGGATGCAGAAAATCAAAGGCAACGACCGCCACGGCTCCCGCTGCCTGCGCATCGAAGAAATCGATTGGAACGCACCGATTGAAATCGGGGCGCAAACCGAGAAACCCGAACCCGGCGAAGTCGTCCTGAAGATGGACAACCTCAAGAAGTATTACGAGGTCGCCGCCTCAGCCTTGTTCGGCGGAGCGAACAAGAAGGTGGTGAAGGCCAACGAAACCCTTAGCTTCGAGGCCCGCGAGTCGGAAACCCTTGCAATCGTGGGGGAATCCGGCTGCGGCAAGTCAACCTTCGCCAAAGTTCTGATGGGGTTGGAGACGGCCACCGAGGGTACAATCTCACTTCATGGCAATGAAATTCAGGATATTCCGATCGAGGGCCGCGACACCAAAACAATCTCAAACGTGCAGATGGTGTTCCAAAACCCGTTCGATACGCTGAACCCGTCGATGACTGTCGGGCGTCAGATCATTCGGGCGCTGGAAATCTTCGGCATCGGCGACACCGAGGCCGCCCGCGAGACACGCATGCTGGAACTTCTGGACCTCGTAAAACTGCCCCGCGAGTTTGCCACCCGCATGCCGCGACAATTGTCCGGAGGCCAGAAGCAACGGGTCGGCATCGCCCGCGCCTTTGCCGGTGACGCCAAGATCGTGGTCGCAGACGAGCCTGTCTCCGCCCTCGACGTGTCGGTTCAAGCGGCGGTCACCGACCTGCTGATGGAAATCCAGCGCGAGAACAAGACCACGCTGCTCTTCATCTCACACGACCTGAGCATTGTCCGCTATCTCGCCGACCGCGTTATGGTCATGTATCTTGGCCATGTGGTAGAATTGGGCTCGACGGATCAGGTCTTCCAGCCGCCCTATCACCCCTATACCGAAGCGCTGCTCTCGGCTGTCCCTATCGCGGATACCTCGGTCGAAAAACAGCATATAGTGCTAGAAGGCGACATTCCATCGGCCATGAACCCACCCCCCGGATGTCCGTTCCAGACGCGCTGCCGCTGGAAGGATCAGGTGCCGGGCGGGCTATGCGAAAAAGACGTACCACCGGTACGGACCTTGGCGGAAGGCCATCAAGTCAAATGCCACCTCGCGGATGACATCTTGGCCCGCATGGAGCCCGTCATCAAAATCGCCGCCGAATAAACAAATGCCGCGCCTCCAATCAGGCGCGGCATCTCCTATCATTGCTTCAAAAATACCTCCGCCGGAGGCTCCCTCAGACGCCGTAAATCGTGCCGAATTTGTCTTCGAGATACGCCAGCAAAGGCTCCTCTGTCGGCGCAAACCCACAGGCATATTCGATGGTGTCCCGCGGTGCGCGCAGCCCGCCATGTTGTTGCAAGCTGTCCTTCAACCACGCCGTTGCCGCGGATGTATCCCCACAAGACAAGTCCCGATCGACCGATGGAACCGCCTCGCGCAAAGACGCATACAGACACCCCGCATAGACATTGCCCAAGCTATAGGTCGGGAAATAGCCGAACAGGCCAAACGACCAATGCACATCTTGCAGAACGCCGTTTGACGGTTTGTCGACAGAAACGCCGAAATCAGCTTCAAACCGCGCATTCCACGCATCTTCCAAATCCACGACGTCCAATGCGCCGGAAATCAACTGCCGCTCCAGATCAAAGCGCAACATCACGTGCAGGTTATAATGCACCTCGTCGGCCTCGGTCCGGATGTAGCCAGACCCCACACGGTTTACCACGACATAGAACGCCTCCTCATCCGCAACCCCGAAGTCGCCGAACTGGTCCCGCATCTGCCCGTAGAGCCATCCTGTAAATGCGCGCGAGCGGCCCAGCTGGTTCTCGTAAATCCGCGACTGGCTCTCGTGCACGCCCATCGACACGCCAGCCCCAAGCGGCGTCAGCGCATAGTCGGCCCGTACCCCTTGCTCGTAACAGGCGTGACCCACCTCGTGGATCGTGGAGTAAAAGCAGTTGAACGGATCGCGCGGACTGGTGCGTGTGGTGATCCGCACATCGGTGCCGGAGCCGCTGGAGAACGGATGCACCGCCTTGTCGATCCGTCCACGAGTCAGGTCATATCCGAAGGTCTCCGCCAGTTTGGTGGACAGGGCCATCTGCCCCACCTCGTCAAACGCGTGGTCCAGTGGCGCAGGGGCCTCCGCCGAAAGGACACGGGCGCGCAGATCAACCAAACGCGGGCGCATGCGATTAAACAGGCCCTGCAGTTCTGCGCCGGTCATGCCGGGCTCGTAATCGTCCAGTAACGCGTCATAGAGGTCGCTGCCGCTTGCAAGGCAGGCTGCCTCCTCGCGCTTCAAATCTATCATCCGGCTAAGTGTCGGCGTGAAGCTTTCAAAATCATCCTCGGCCCGCGCCTTGGCCCATATCCCCTGCCCCGCAGAGGTATGACGCGCGATGTCGGTGGCAAGTTTCTCGGGTACCTTGGTGTTGCGCATGTAGGAGCGCTTTAACTCCCGCAGGATCGCCGCACCGGTCTCGTCTGGCGCTTCGGCCTTCGCCAGCCAATCCCCGATCCGCCCATCCGTGCGCCGTGCATGCAGGACGGCTTCTAGCGCTGCCATTTCCTCGGAACGCAGCTCTGCGGCGCCCGCAGGCATCACCGTTTCCTGATCCCACCCCGTCCGACCCGCGACCGAGGCAAGGGCCTGCGTTGTGCGGTCGTAAGCCATCAGGTCTTCATAAGCTGACATAGATTTAAGTCCTTACAGATTGTACGGGGGGATAGCGGCTCAGGAACCGAGCCCGCAGGATCAGGCAAATCAGGACCACCGCACCAAGCTGGTGGATGATCGCCAGATGCCAAGGGGCCGCATACAGAACCGTCCCGATACCCAAGACCAGCTGGCCGAACATCATCACGGCGACCCAGTCAAAAGCCTGTTTCACCGCACGGTTGGCCGCGCCGCGCGAACGCCACCAGATGAACATGCCCAGCAGGAACAGGATGTAGCCCAGCGTGCGGTGGTTGAATTGCACCAGCGCCTCGCTCTCGAAGAAGTTCCGCCATACAGGGCTGTATTCGAAAGCCAGCGTCGGAAAGACGTCTCCGGCCATCAAAGGCCAGTCCGTATAGGTGCGCCCCGCGTCGATACCCGCGACCAACGCGCCGACGATGATCTGCAAATAGGCAACGGAAACAAGCCAGCTGGTAAGTTTTGTGAGCGTGGAGGACCCCGACCGGCGGGCCTGCATCAGTTCGGCATCCGTGCGCCCCAGCATGAAAACATACCACGCGATCAGGCCAAGGATGACAAAGGCCAACCCCAGATGCGTGGCAAGCCGGTATGACGCGACATCCAGCATCTCCCCCGTCAGGCCGGAGGACACCATCCACCAGCCAATCGCACCCTGAAGCCCGCCAAGCGCTCCGATCCCGACCAAACGGCCCGTCCAACCTGTGGGGATTTGGCTGCGCAACAGGAACCAGAAGAAGCCCACGGCCCAAACCAACCCGATCACCCGCCCAAGCTGGCGATGGCCCCATTCCCACCAATAGATCGTTTTGAACTCGGACAGGCTCATGCCCTTGTTTTGCAACTGGTATTCCGGGATCGCGCGGTACTTCTCCAGCTCCGCCTCCCATGCGGCTTCCGACATGGGCGGCATGGCACCCGTCACCGGTTTCCACTCGGTGATGGACAAGCCGCTATCGGTCAGGCGGGTCAGTCCGCCGACCGCGATCATCACCACAACCATCGCGAACAGCACCATCAGCCAAGCGCGTATCCCGCGCCGGTTGCCACGGCTCGCAGCGCGGTCAATTGCGCCGGGTTGGGCGGTGGGTTTTTCGGCCGTTTCGACCTCTTCGAAAATGCTGCGTTTGCCTGCCATGTCGTGCCTCGTTAGTTCGCCATCAACCTAGGCCGCAAGGCCCAGCCCGACAAGTCAATCGCCGCGTTCTTTCCACCGCACAAACTGTCGCAGCATTCCGTGGAACGTCTGGATATCGGCCTGCGTCATCGGCAGGCGTGACAGCATGTTGCGCAGGTTGAGCCGCATGGAATCTGCTTTGTGATCAGGGTAGAAGAATTTCGCCGTGTCGAGCCGTTGAACGAAATGCTCGTAGAGCTTCTCCACTTCAACTTGTGTGGCGAATTCCGTTCCGGCCATCTCCACCACCTCCGGCGCGTCCTCGCCCGTTTGGCGGCGCCATTCATAGGCCACCAACAACACGCATTGCGCAAGGTTCAGCGACGCAAAACCGGGGTTAACCGGAACTGAGATCAGCGCATTGGCCTGCGCGATATCGACATTCTCCAAGCCTGCCCGCTCTGGCCCGAACATGATGCCCACCTGCTTGCCTGCGGCAGTCATCGCCCGTGCATGCTCCATCGCGCGCTCTGGTGTCATCACCGGTTTGGTCAGGTCGCGGGACCGCGCGGTGGTCGCGAAAACATAGTCCATGTCGGCCAATGCGTCTGCTGTGCTGTCGAAGACCCTCACATGATCCAGAACGCGCGACGCGCCCGAAGCCGTGGCCACAGCGGCAGGGTTCGGCCAGCCATCGCGCGGGGTGACCAGCCGCATCCGTTGCAACTCGAAGTTCCACATGGCGCGCGCGGCAGAGCCGATATTCTCTCCCATTTGCGGTGCTATCAGCACAACGGTGGGTTGCGCGCCGCCCCATGGGGCTTGGGATTGATGGTCGGTACCGGACATGTGGCCTCTATCTATGGGTGAAGCAGGGTTTAGGGCTGCGCGCGCTGCCCCGCAACACCCTTGTGAGCGCCCGCAGCCCCCGCTATGACGGGCCAAACAACGGCGGAGACCACCATGGCCCAGAACGACACTGCCCAAGAGGGCCCGGAAACCCCACAGGTTTACCTGATCACCCCGCCCGAATTCGAGCTGTCAAGCTTTCCGGACACCCTATCGCGTGTACTGGATTCCTGCGAGATCGCGTGCCTGCGTCTGAGCCTTGCCACCAAGGACGAAGACAAGATCGCGCGCGCCGCTGATCTGATCCGTGAACAAGCGCATGCCCGTGACATTCCCTTGGTGATCGACAGCCATTTCCTGCTGGTCGAGCGGCTGGGCCTTGATGGGGTTCACCTGCTGGATGGTGCCCGCTCGGTGCGCTATGTGCGCAAGGAAATCGGACCAGACGCGGTGATCGGTGCGTTCTGTGGTCCGTCGCGCCACGAAGGCATGAGTGCCGGAGAAAGTGGCGCTGACTATGTGTCCCTTGGCCCGATTGGTGAAACTGTCTTGGGCGACGGCCAAATTGCCGAGACCGAGGCGTTTGAATGGTGGTCGCAAATGATCGAACTGCCCATCGTGGCGGAAGGTGCGGTCAATATCGCGGCTATCGAGCGGTTGGCCCCCTACACCGATTTCTTTGCCATTGGCGAAGAGATTTGGCGCGAAGACGACCCTAGCGCTGCGTTGAAAGCTTTGCTTGCGCCTCTGGGCTGAGTTTCAGACCCGAGCGGACGATCTTTTCACACGCGGCCGCGAGGTCCTTACGACCGCTGAACTCGGACACTCTAAGTGGGTCGTGATAGGTCACCGTAACTGCACCTTGAGGCGATGTAGCTAAGGTCCGCAACAGGTGTGGCGCGAAATCCATATCACCCCACCAGCCATATGTCCGCGGGTCAGCTTCTTCTGGCGGTTGGTAAGACAAGGTGACAGGCTGCACATACAGCGCATCTTTTAATTCTGGCGTGAAGAACGCCGCAAAGAGCGTTGATTTAAATGGCAATATTCTAATGCCATCCGAACTTGTACCTTCAGGAAAGAACAACAGCTTGTGTCCTGCCAGCAGCCGTTTCTCGAACAACTCCTTCTGAGCGCGTGCCTGCCGCGGGTCGCGGTCGATGAACACGGTTCCAGTTGACCGTGCCAGCCAGCCAATGCCGGGCCAATTGGCCACCTCGGATTTGGACACAAAATACACCCGTTTGCGCGCGTTGAGCGCGAAGATGTCCAGCCAACTGCAATGGTTTGCCACCACTGCGCCCCGCTTGGTCATCGGCGCGCCTTCCGAGCGAAACTTGATGCCCGTCAGAAAAAGCGCGGCCCGACACACCAAACGTGTGATATGCGGCGTCCAAGGGCGGTGGAAGCCGTGGACCGGACGCTCGACAAGGCGCACAAGCAGCAATATGGCCAGACCGCCAAAGACAAGTATCGCCAACGGCACTCCGCGCAGGACGATCCTAAGCCAACCGAGAGGCCCAATGCGCCGATGCGGCGGCTCGTCACCGCTGTCCCACGTGCTGCTCACGCGTTGCCTCTGCTATCGCGACCACGAGAATAGAGGTCGCGGTGCTTTTGGGACAGTCGCGCGGTGTCCATCACCAAACAAACGTCTATGGTGTTGAAATCATGATCAATAAACGCACCGTCACCGACCATACCACCAAGCCTTAAATAGGCTTTGATAAGCGCTGGCGTGTCTTTCATCGCCTTCGGGCGATCAATCTTGTCTGGCGCGACAAGGTCCATCCCTTGATGCACCCGTGAGCGAGGTCGCAACTCAGGAGGCGCAAGATGGGCGTTATACAGATGCGACAAGGATTGAGCCACCGCATTGACATCCGTGCCATGAAAAGATGCCACACCGAACAGAACCTCGATCTGATGGGTGTCGATGTAGTTGGAAAGCCCCTGCCACAGATGGAACATCGCAGCACTACCACGATAGTCAGGGTGTACGCAGGACCGCCCCAGCTCTAGCAGACGACGACCACTGGTTTTGAGCGGGCGGAGGTCATATTCGCTGTCGCTGTAGAATGACATGCCAGCGTGCAACGCGTCACATCGCAACAAGCGGTAAACGCCGACCACCTGCCCGACGCATTTGGGGCGCGCATGATCCAGCAAAATCAAATGGTCGAAATAGGGATCGAACGCATCGCGTTCCAGTTGAGCGTCATGATCAACCGCGTCGCCGTCACCGCCCAATTCCTTGACGAAAACTTGGTATCGCAAATGTTGCGACGCCCGCAGGTCGGCTTCGTCTTTGGCAAGACGGGTTTCAAACTGCGGGTTTGCGTGCTTCATGAGCCAGTATGTTTAGTGTCGAATTGCAAGGTCAGGGCAATATTGGCACTTTCCAGAGTCATCTTGCCCATATTCTCAAAATTAACTGTTAATTTACCGTTTATGTTAGATTGAACTTGTCCAAGGCCCCATTCGGGCTCGGCAGGATTGCGTACCAGCATTCCAGGTTCCAACAAGGAGTTCATATTGTCCGACAAAGCTCGCCCTAACCTCGCTGATACAGTTCCAAATCCGACTGGCCTGAAAGACACCGCGTCTTTATTGGCGTCGCGCATCTGCCATGACCTTATTAGCCCAATTGGCGCAATCAGCAATGGCATGGAACTATTGATGATGTCGGGCCTTCCGCCATCCCCTGAACTTAGCCTGATCGAAGAGAGCATCGCAAACGCCAATGCCCGCGTGCGGCTGTTCCGACTGGCCTTTGGCGTGGCCAGTGACGGGCAACGTATGGCGCGTGGTGATATCGTAAAGCTGCTTGGTGATTGTTATGGCAACGGGCGTATTCAGGTCATATGGGAGCCGACATCGGATGTCAGCCGGATCGAGGCCAAGATCGCGTTTCTGGCGGTGCTGTGTTTGGAAGCAGCCCTACCCGCTGGCGGTAAGATCGTTTTGAGGTGCGACCGCGGGCGATGGCAGATGCAGGCCTATGGCAGCAAAATCCGGTTCGACCCCGCTCCCTGGAACCTCCTGAGCAGCAACATGCCGGACACGTCCGAATTCCAGCCCGCGCATGTCCAGTTCATACTGCTGCGCGATACCTTGGCCCAGCTTGGGAAAACTGCGCTGGCAGGGCATTCAGATAGCGCCGCGTCCTTGCGATACGAGATCTAGGCAGGCTTCAAACCAGCACGGAAGCGGCGCATGTTCGCCTGATAGCCAAGCGCCGAGCTGACGAGGCCCTGCTGCGCCTGAGCGTCCAATTCCCGCACGACCTTGCCCGGTGACCCCATCACCAGAGAGCCGTCGGGGATTACCTTGCCCTCTGTGATCAATGCACCTGCCCCAATCAGGCAGCCCTTGCCGATTTGCGCGCCATTCAACACCGTGGCCCCCATACCGATCAAAGAACCCTCGCCGATAGTGCAACCGTGCAGCATGGCCTTGTGACCGATGGTGCAATTCGCACCGATAACCAATGGGAATCCCATATCCGTGTGCAACACGCAGTTTTCCTGAATGTTGGAGCCCCGCCCAACAGTGATCCGTTCGTTATCCCCACGCAGTGTAGAGCCGAACCAGACAGATGCCGCATCTTCGATCAGGATGTCACCGATCAGGTTCGCATCGGGTGCAATCCAGAAGTCGTCGCCATCGGGCAGTTGCGGCGATACTCCGTCAAGCGAGTACTGGGTCATTTACGAGCCTCATATTGTTCGTTGAGTTCGCGCACCAATGTCATCAGCCCGGGCTGGCGCGACCGCTTTAACCGCTCTGCTGTTAGGATTGCTCGAAGCTCCTGCTCGGCCTCGTCGATGTCATGGTTGATCAGACAGTAATCATACTCAGCCCAATGGCTAATCTCGTCGCGGCTTTTCTGCATACGGGCTGCGATAACCTCGTCACTGTCCTGCGCACGGGACCTCAGACGTTTCTCAAGCTCGATGATGGAAGGCGGCAGGATGAAGATCGAAACCACGTCTTCAGCCAGACCGGAGTTGCGCACTTGCTGTCCGCCCTGCCAGTCGATGTCGAAGATAACGTCCCGCCCTTCACTAATTGCGTCTTCAACCGGGCCTTTGGGAGAGCCATAGAGATTGTCGAACACCTCAGCATGTTCCAGCATTTCGTCGTCAGCCACCATCTGGCGGAAGTCATCATGGGAGCGGAAGAAATACTCGCGACCATCTTGCTCCCCCTCACGGGGGGCGCGGGTGGTGGCAGAGACGGAAAAGGACAAGCTATCGTCCCACTTCATCAAACGCCCTGCCAGCGTGGATTTTCCGGCCCCGGAGGGCGACGAAAGGATGATCAGAATTCCGCGCCGGGCTGTCATGGCTACTCCACGTTTTGAACTTGTTCACGCATCTGGTCGATCAGGGCTTTGAGGTCAAGGCCCACCCGCGTCAGCTCCGGCGAGCCTGACTTGGAACACAAGGTATTCGCCTCGCGGTTGAATTCCTGCATCAAGAAGTCGAGCTTGCGGCCTACGGGGCCATCAGCATCCAGCAAAGCTCTGGCAGCAGCGACATGCGCAGTCAGTCGGTCGATCTCTTCCGACACATCAGCTTTGACCGCCAGTAAGGCCAATTCCTGCGCGACACGGTCGGGATCCGCACCGTCCACATTGTCCATGATACGCGTCAGGTTTGCTTTCAGGTTTGTGGCGACCTGATCCCTACGGGCGTCGGCCAATTGCGCAGCCTCCGCCGTGAGGTCAGCGATCTGTGCCAGTTGCTGGCGCAACACCCCATCGAGCGCAGCACCTTCTGACGCGCGCATTGCAGAGAAACCTGCGATCGCAGTGTCTAGGCTCTGCATGATCTCTGCCTCGGGTAGCGGCCCATTGTCGGTATCGCTACGCATCACGCCACGAATCCCAAGGTAGTCCGGTGCACTGGCCTCTGAGAGCTTCAATCCCTTGTTCTTGGCCATCGTCCGCACACGGATCGCGGCGAGGATATAGCTTTCAAGAACATGTTCATCCAATTGGACAGGACTGGCGGTGGCATCATCTTCAAGCCGCAGGGTGACACCTATATTGCCGCGAGAGAACGCCTTCGCGATCTTTGCACGGATCGCTTGTTCTTGTGGCATTAGCCGTTCAGGTAGCCGCAGACGAATATCGAGCCCCTTGGCATTCACTCCCCTCATCTCAAGAACCCATGCCGTTTGTTCGGCACGGCCGGTTTCAGACGCGAAGGCAGTCATGGATCGGATCATAGCGGGTTAACCTATTAACACTTTAGAAACCCACTTTGGGCATCGTTCATGCCATATTAAGACAACGGTAATCATTAGCAACTTCGGGGTAGCAAGCCGCGAGGTCAACCGCAACCGACGTGAATGAAAGGTACAGGTGTGCCATGTGGCCGGGGGGCCATGTCGCAGACCGCTGCTGGGGTAGACAGATGACGCAACACCAAAACACCACATCGCCAAGCGCCGAGATCGTTTCGCTTTGGCAACATCAAGCCAAACGAGACATATCCGCAATCGGCGAGATGCGCGGCTACTGGGAAAGCCTGCGTGGCGGGCGATTGGTTCCCCTGCGGTCCGAGATTGATCCGCGCGAGATTACGGGCGCACTGGAGTACGGCTTCATCCTTGAGCGCCTTCAACCCGGCGCGATCCGCTTCCGCCTTGCGGGAATGCATCTATGTGACCTGATGGGGATGGAGGTTCGTGGTATGCCGTTGCGGTCGTTCATTTCCCCGACCAGCCGCGCCCGTTTTTCCGCGATGCTGGAGCGGGTGTTCACGCAGCCGGAAATTCATGAATGCGTGATGATCTCCGAAGATACGAATGGGACATGTCTGCGTGCGCGTCTGTTGATCCTGCCACTCAAGAGCGACGGTGGCACGATTGATCGTGCGATCGGGTGCTTCACAACCGAAGGTGTTGTCGGTCTTGCACCTCGGCGTTTTCGAGTGCTGGAAACACGTGTCACCAGCCTTATCAATGGCAAGCAAACACGTGAGTTCGAGGCTGACGAGATGCCAGCTGTACCCGCACCGCTGCGCGCCGGATTTGCGGAGCCGCAAGAAGCGTTTGACGCAGAGCCGCGACCGCAACTCAGGCTGGTCGTGACCGACACTCCGGACGCATAAAAAAGCCGGACACAGTGGCCCGGCTTCTTAGACTTTTGGAAAAAGGCCGTTAACCCGCTGCGCGTTCTCTTGCTTCACGCAAAGACGACAGCTCCTCTGACACCAAGAACGCCAGTTCCAAAGATTGGGAGGCATTCAGGCGTGGGTCGCAGGCTGTGTGGTACCTATCCGACAGGTCCTCGTCTGTGACTGCACGGACACCGCCGGTGCATTCCGTCACATCCTTGCCGGTCATCTCGAAATGCACGCCACCGGGGATGGTGCTTTCGGATGCGTGGATTGCGAAGAACTCACGTACTTCGCGCAGCACGGATTCGAATGGCCGCGTTTTGTAGCCGGTCGACGATTTGATCGTGTTGCCGTGCATCGGATCACAGGTCCAAACGACGTTGGCCCCCTCTTCCTTCACGGTTTTGATCAGGCGCGGCAGGTGCTCGCCCACATTGCCTGCGCCGAAGCGTGCGATCAACGTCAGACGACCAGCTTCATTCTCAGGGTTCAGCTTGTTCATCAGAACCTTGAGGTCTTCCGGCGTTGTCGTCGGGCCGCATTTCAACCCGATCGGGTTCTGAACACCGCGCGCAAATTCGACATGTGCCCCGTCAGGCTGACGGGTACGGTCACCGATCCAGATCATGTGGCCAGAGCCAGCAACCGGAAGGCCAGAGGTGCTGTCGATCCGGCAAAGCGCCTCTTCATACTCCAGCAACAATGCCTCGTGGGAGACGTAGAAGTCGACCGATTGCAAAGTATGAGCCGTTTCCTGCGTCACACCAGCGGCCTTCATGAAGTCCAGCGCGGCGGAGATGTTGTTTGCCATCTCGCGGTATTTGGCGGCCTTCTCGCCCTCGGTGAAGCCCAATGTCCAAGCATGGACCTGATGCACGTCGGCGTACCCACCTGTCGAGAATGCACGCAGCAGGTTCAGGGACGCGGCGGCTTGTGTGTAGGCTTGCAGCATCTTGCTGGCGTTCGGGATACGGGCTTCAGGTGTGAAGTCCAACTCGTTGATGATGTCGCCGCGGTAGCTTGGCAGCTCCACGCCATCCTTCACTTCTGTCGGGGCCGAGCGTGGCTTGGCGAATTGCCCCGCCATGCGGCCGACTTTGACCACAGGCACCTTGGCGCCATAGGTCAGGACCATCGCCATTTGCAGCATGACTTTGAACGTGTCGCGGATGGTGTCGGCGGAGAACTCGGCAAAGCTCTCGGCGCAGTCGCCGCCTTGCAGCAAGAACGCTTCCCCGCGCGAGACAGCGGCCAGCGACGATTTCAGCTTCCGCGCCTCGCCTGCAAAGACCAGTGGTGGATACTTGGCAAGTTGGGCCTCGACAGCCCCAAGGGCGTCTGAGTCCAAATAATCGGGCATCTGCACGCGTGGTTTGTTGCGCCAGTCCGACTTAGTCCAAGCCTGTGCCATGGTCTTATGCTCCATCTATGATAGCGTTACCAGTATTGAGACCTGTGTATAACCTCACACTGAAGGGCTTGCCAATGTCGAAAACTCAGCTATGGCTTGAGTTGCGAAATCGACATAATGCAGGTCGCTTTCTACCCTCTTCGATAGAGGCATCTGGATTGGGAGGTCCGCTGCGTGGCTCACACTAACAAACCGGGCTCGGCTCCGCCGGAACAGCACAAGACACGTCGCTATGTCTTTGTCCTGATGGAAAACTTCACCATGTTGAGTTTCGCCGGCGCGGTTGACGCGCTGCGCATCGCAAACCGTATGGTGCCAGACAGTTACGAATGGGTGCTGGCCGGTGAAGGTGGCGACACCATTTCCTGTTCGTCAGGCATCAGCTACAAGCTGGATATGGATCTTGTCGAAGTCTTGCGCGACGACACGATTATTTTATGCGGCGGGACCCATGTACAAGAGGCCACGACCAAGCGCCTGTTGAACTGGATACGCCGCGAAGCCCGACGCGGCGTTGTCATAGGGGCGTTGTGCACCGCGCCCTACGCGCTGGCCCGCGCGGGGCTATTGGACGGCAAACGTGCGACGATCCATTGGGAAAATCAGGATAGCTTTACCGAAGAGTTCGAAGACGTCGAATTGACCAAATCGGTGTTTGTCGTCGACGGCAACCGTATGACAACTGCGGGCGGCACCTCGTCCATTGACCTGATGCTGAAAATCATCGCGTCGGATTTGGGCGAGGACGTTGCCAGCATGGTCGCGGACCAACAGATTTACTCCTCGATCCGCACGGATCAGGATCAACAGCGCCTGTCCATTCCGACACGGATCGGCGTCCGCCACCCGAAGCTGAGCCGCGTCATTCAGATGATGGAAGTGAATGTAGAGGAGCCGATCAGCCCGTCGCTGCTGGCCAAAGAGGTCGGCATGTCCACACGCCAGCTGGAGCGATTGTTCCGCCGGTATCTGAACCGCTCTCCCAAACGCTACTATATGGAGATCCGTCTCCAGAAGGCGCGCAACCTGCTGATGCAAACCGATATGAGCGTAATCAACGTGGCGCTGGCCTGCGGCTTTGCCTCCCCGTCGCATTTCTCGAAATGCTACCGCGCACATTACGACACCACGCCGTACCGCGAACGCGGCGCGCAGGCCGCCCGCCCGCTCAGCTAGCTTTGCGCAGGGCGAGAACGGCGTTCATTCCACCAAATGCGAAGGCGTTGGACAGGGCGACGTTAACTGGGGCGTCACGTGCTTCATTGGGCACGACATCAAGCGCGCATTCTGGGTCCGGCTCGTCATAGTTGATCGTCGGGGCCACGACCCCTTCGCGCAGCGCCATGATGCAGGCCAGCAGCTCGATCGCCCCTGTTCCCCCGATCACGTGGCCATGCATCGACTTGGTAGACGACATCATCAAGCGATCCGCATGTGCGCCGAACACGTCAGCCACTGCCGCGCATTCGGTTTTGTCATTCGCCGCTGTGCCAGTGCCATGGGCGTTGATGTAGCCCACATCAGACGCGTTCAGCCCCGCATCGATTAGCGCGCCCGATATGGCCCGCGCAGCACCCTGTTTGGAGGGCATGACAATGTCGGCCGCGTCGGACGACATGGCGAACCCAATGACCTCGGCCAGTATAACGGCGCCACGAGCCTTGGCGTGTTCATACTCCTCGAAGACGAAAATCGCTGCGCCCTCGCCCTGTACCATACCGTTGCGGTTCGCAGAGAACGGACGGCAGGCGTCCTTGGACATGACCCGCAGACCCTCCCACGCCTTCACCCCGCCAAAACACAACATGGACTCGGAGCCCCCCGTGACCATCGCTTTGGTCATTCCAGATCGGACGAACTGAAACGCCAACCCCATAGCATGATTTGACGAGGCACAGGCCGTGGCGACGGTAAAGGACGGACCTTTCAAGTTGTACTGCATAGAAAGATGCGCAGCGGCTGCGTTGTTCATCAGTTTAGGCACCACGAACGGGTGGACGCGGTTTTTTCCATCTTCGTAGACGGCGCGGTAATTTTCGTCTTGGGTGTTCATTCCACCACCAGCGGTGCCCAACACGACACCGGCCTGCGCGGCCAGTTGGTCGGAGAATGTCAGGCCGGATTGCGCAATGGCTTCACGCGCGGCAAGCAAGGAAAACTGCGTAAAGCGGTCATAGAGGGAGATCTGCTGTCGGTTGAACTCCGCATTCGGATCGTAATTCTTAACTTGCCCGCCAATGCGGATAGCTAATCGGTCAACGTCGCGAATATCCAACTCACCGATGCCGCAACGCCCGGCTTTGAAGGCATCAAGCGTCTGCGCCACATCGGCACCCAGAGCGTTGATCGTGCCCTGCCCCGTTATGACAACCCTATGCACTAGCCCTTTTGCTCCGCGACGAGGTTTTCGACGGCACCGATGATAGAAGTCACGCTGGAGATGTCGAATTCGCTGGCAGATGGGTCATTCGCATTGAAGGGGACGGAAATATCGAACGCTTCCTCAATTGCGAAAATGCTCTCGACCAGCCCAAGGCTATCGATCCCCAGGTCTTCTAGAGTAGCGTCCATGTTAATGTCTGCCACTTCCAAAATCGCCTGTTCGGCGATGATGGCAACCACCTGATCTTTGACGCTCTCGGCCATAATAGTTATCCCAGACTTTACCGCATTGCCGGAGATTTAAGCATTCAGCGCGAGTATTGCCACAAACTATTTGTCTTGTTTCAAAGACTTCATAAACCGAGGCAGGCGGCGCATGGACTTCTGCATCTCGATATGAGTTTCCATTTTCACCGCGGGATAGCCCAACAAAACACGCCCCGCAGGTGCGTTGGTGAAGATTTTGGTTGCCCCGCCCGCGATTACGTCGTCGCCCACGAAAATGTTGTCGTTCACCCCGCATTGCCCCGCCATGACAACGCGGTTCCCAATCCGCGACGAGCCTGCGATGCCTACTTGTCCACATAACAGGCAATCATCGCCAACCTGCACGTTGTGGCCAATGTGCACGAGGTTATCGAGTTTGGTGCCGTTCCCTATCGTGGTGTCGCGGATCGTGCCGCGATCAATTGCACTATTTGCGCCGATCTCGACGTCGTTCCCAATTTGCACTGCACCAAGCGAGTGAATACGCGTCCAGCTTTGCTGCGCGGCCTCGCCTTGATCGCCCAAAGATTTGCGAACATTCTCCACGGCGCTTTTCTCAGGTGTCACAAAAGAAAATCCGTCCGACCCGACAACGCAGCCCGGCTGAGCGATGAAATTATCGCCGATCTGAACGCGCGCGCCAATGCGAACTCCCTGCAAGATCAATGCATTACGACCCATAGTTGAGCCTTCAGCCAAGGATGCGTGGGACGCGATGCGCGCACCATCCCCGATCGTCACGTCGCGGCCAATCACCACGAAAGGCCCGATGGCTGCTCCACCTCCAATTTTGGCACTTGGATGCACAACTGCAGAAGCGTGAATTCCCGGCTCAATTTCTGGGCCAGCGTCCATGAGGGTGGTTAAGCCCGACATGGCATAACGTGGGCGTGGCACAAAGATCGCGGCTTCAAGCCCAAGAGCTTGCCAATCCGCCCCCTGCCAAAGAATGGCAGCCTTTGCAGCCCCCTTGGCCAGCCCATCCCCGTATTTGGGATCCATTGCCAACGCGAGTTGGTCGCTACGAGCAGAGGACGGCTCAGCAGCACCAGATACGCGAATATCGCCGTCGCCTTCCAACATGGCCCCAAGTGCTTCTGCAATCTGGGTCAGGGTGAATTCCGTCATGACATGCTCCGAACAAAAGAAAAGGCGCATTGCGGTTCGCCCGCAACGCGCCCGAAAACCTGTTGGTATTGGTTTAGCTTGCTACCGAGCGCAGCGAAACCCCGGCACGGTTGAGTGCGGTGAATATCCGCGCGTCACGATTGTAAACATCGTTGCGGTAATGGGCTTGGCCCTTCGCATCCACCCATGCGGTATAGTAAGCGATGTGCACTGGCAGTGGTTCACGCAGATCAACGCGCCGCTCGCGTCTGGTCTGTAGCGCGGTTTGGAAGAAGCTCTCTGGGTTCTTCTCCTGATTTGCAAGCAACGCATAAGCGAAGTCGAACGGCTTGTGAACACGGATACAGCCATGGCTGAACGCCCGCGACTCTCGGCCGAACAGGGATTTGGATGGTGTATCGTGCAGATAGATATTGTGCTTGTTGGGGAACATAAATTTCACCAAGCCCAAAGCGTTCCCTTTGGAGGGAGGCTGCTTCATCGAATACGGGAAATTCTTCGCGTTATATTGCGCGAAGTTGATTGAGCCGCGGCTGACAGGTTTGCCGTTGCGCCCGATAATCTGCAACTGCCCCGCAGCGCCGCTGTTGCGCTTGAGCAGCGGCAGATATTCCTTGGTCACAATCGAGCGCGGGACATACCAGCTGGGGTTGATGATCATGAATTCCATGGTGTCGGAAAACTCCGGCGTCCGACGATCCGAGGTGTTTTTGCCCACGACCACGCGGGAACGGAAGGTCGACTTACCGTTCTTCATGATGTCGACGTGGAAGTCGGGGATGTTCACCCAAATGTGGTTCTTCTCCAGCGGGCGACTGTTCCAACGCTGGCGCTCCATGGCGACCAGAACCTGTTGCAGGCGATCCTGCACACCCTGATTGATCTGGGCAATGGTTGATCCGCCGGCGACCCCATCCGGGGACAAGCCATGATTGATCTGGAATTTTTGCACCGCAGACTGGATATTGTTGTCATAGGTTTGCGTGGCCGATTTGCGCATGTACCGCATGCGGATCAAACGGTTACGCAACTGAACCACCACCGCGCCGGACTGGCCGGGCTTCAACGACTTGGCTTGAACCTTGTCACCCCAACCGCCTTTGCCCAACAACTTTTCCAGTCGCAGTTTTTCTTTTTGAAGACGGACATATTCCGCCTTGCGCGGCGCCATTTTCTTGAGGAACGCAGCGGGATTTGATCTCGCAAAAGCGTCAATGGTCGACGCACGATCGTAACGAGGGACATCCATGACCAACGAGCTGTCGATGCTGCGCGGTACCAAAACACCAGATCGCATATGGTCGGCGAAATCCAACATCCGCGTGGCAGCCTCGACCTCAACGCGACCACGGTCACCGGGTGTCTTGGCAGCCTTCATCGCAGCCTTCAGCCCTTCAGCGTCATAGGTCTTCGAGGGCAAACCATGATCGCCAGCCGCAGCCAAAGCTTTCAGCAAAGCCCCACGTCTACGCCCGTCGCCTTTCCCAACGAAAACGGGCTTATAGTTCCGCTCGCGATAGAACGCCGAAAGCGCCTTATCTTTGGCGGCAGCTTCGGCAATTGACTGCTTCAGCGCCGTCACAGCTGCATCTGCGCGCCCCGCACCCAGACTTGGCAAAACTAAGCTGACGGCGCCCGCTGCCATCATCTTAATTGTCGAGCGTCGAGTCGGAGAAAGCGCCATGGAAAGTTACCTCAATACGAATTGCACAATTTCGAAGACTACATTTCACCGGCCCGCGAGAGTCCATTCACATTTCAGGGGGAACTCGCCATTTTTTTGCCACGTTGCGATTAGGTCACCGTCAGCCGCGCTTCAGCCGAATCCTTTCACTTGATCCAGCGCAAAGACCGGTGCGCAAAATTTCGCCTATTTGCACCATATTAACCGCTCTCTTTCAGAGTGCACTTGGTAAAAGAATCAAGGTGTGGCATAGGTTTCGCATCTGGGGATCAAAAAGACGACGACCGTGGCAGCGGTCTAGGGCAAATACGGGACAGGCTATTACCATGAGCGATACCAAATCCGCATTGATCACGCGGCGCGCACTCTTGGGCGCATTTGCGGCGACAACTCTCACAGCTGCACCAGTGTACTCCAAAGCATTCGGGTTCCTTAAAGGTGCCGGCGACGTTCGCCGCCTCAAAATGTATTCCGGTCGAACTGGTGAAAAGATCGACATGATCTATTGGATCGAAGGCGAGTACATCAAAGAATCCTTAAAAGAGTTAAACTACTTCATGCGTGATTGGCGCCAGAACAGCGCGATTTCCATGGATACTCGCACTATCGACATCATGTCTGCCTCCCATAATTTGATGGGCGTCAAAGAGCCGTACATGTTGTTGTCAGGTTACCGCTCGCCCAAGACCAACGCGATGCTCCGGTCCCGTTCGCGCGGCGTTGCCAAGAACTCCCTGCATATGAAAGGTCAGGCTGCCGATCTGCGTTTGGCGTCTCGGTCTGTTGGTCAAATATCGCGTGCGGCAGTTTCATGCTCTGCTGGCGGTGTAGGGCGCTATTCCGGTTCCAACTTCGTCCACATGGATTGTGGTCCGGTTCGGTCTTGGGGCCGGTAGAAACACCACTCGAAAATCGTTTCGACCAAGCCGGCCTCTTATGAGGGCGGCTTTTTTCGTTTCCGCAGGTATCGAAAAAATGGTGCACCCGAGAGGATTCGAACCTCTGGCCTCTGCCTTCGGAGGGCAGCGCTCTATCCAGCTGAGCTACGGGTGCGTTCGCATCGCTATACAAGCGCACTTAACTTGCCGCAACGCCAAATGAGAACTTCTTTAGACTTGCTTTCCAATCAGGCAAACAACTCGTGGCACAACTCCAACGCATCAACCAAGGCATCAACCTCATCTTGCGTGTTGTACATTCCGAACGACGCACGGCACGTCGCGGTTAGCCCCATATGTTCCATCAACGGTTGAGCACAATGCTGTCCCGCCCGGACCGCCACGCCTTTTTTGTCCAAGACGGTCGAAATGTCATGCGCATGTGCGGCGCCATCCAGCGTAAACGAGAAAATAGCCCCCTTGCCCGCCGATTGTCCCTGCACGTTCAGCCAGTTCAACCCATCCAGCCGTGATCGCGCATAGTCGCGCAAAGCATGCTCATGTGCGGCGATGTTATCCATGCCAATGCCGCTCATATAATCCAAAGCGACACCCATCCCGATCATCTGGACGATGCCAGGTGTGCCGGCTTCAAACTTCATCGGCGCATCATTGTAGATCACTTCATCCTTATGGACGTCACGGATCATGTCACCGCCGCCGATGAAGGGCTGCATTTCCGCCATCCGCTCCGCGCGCACGTAAATCGCACCGGAGCCTGACGGCCCATAGAGTTTATGACCGGTAATGGGGTAAAAATCGCACCCCAGATCGGCTACGTTAACCGGCATATGGACTGCCGCTTGCGAGCCATCGACCAAAACCGGAACACCACGTGCCCGCGCCGCTTCACATATGGTTTTCACATCAACAACAGTGCCCAGAACGTTGGACATGTGGGTTACGGCGATCAACTTGGTGCGCGGCGAGATTGCATCGATCACCTTTTGTGGATCCAGATCGCCATTGGCGTCGACATCCACCCAAACCAGTTTCACCCCTTGGCGTTCCCTCAAGAAGTGCCAAGGCACGATATTTGCATGATGCTCCATGACGCTGAGAATGATCTCGTCGCCCGCTTCCATTCTTGGCGCCGCCCACCCATAAGCCACCATGTTGATGCCCTCGGTGGTGCCGGAATTGAAGATGATTTCATCCTCGGATGGTGCGCCTAGAAACGATGCTACCTTGCCGCGCACGGCCTCATATTTATCGGTCGCAAGATTGGACAGGTAATGCAACCCACGGTGCACATTGGCGTACTCATGGGCATAAGCTTGGGTGATCGCGTCGATAACCACCTGCGGCTTTTGCGCAGATGCACCATTGTCCAGATAGACAAGTGGCTTGTTGTTAACCGTCCGGCTCAGGATCGGAAAGTCGGCCCGAATTTTTTGGACATCATACATTTGCACCCACCTCTAATCCGAAAACTGCGGCGATCAAGCCAATGGCAAGGGCGATCCCAAACATCAATCCAATAAGTGAAACGATCGCACCCGCGAACACCAGTCCCAGCGAACGGAACTCATGCAAAATTCTAACAAATTCAAGGAACACGTAGAAAACATAAAGTGCGCCGATCCATCCGAACAGGATCGCAATCACAGGGGAGATCAGAAACAAGCCGATCTGAACCACCTGCAGGGACAGAAGAACGACCTGCATCCAGATGACAGTTTTCAGGCTTTGATCTAGCTGCCCCTGCCCGTCAAAAACCCTGCCCACATAATGCGTGATGAACACTGACAGGACCAGCAAACCCCAAATGACCAAGCCCAACAACAGCGGGCTACTTGGGAACGGACCTTGCTCGGCGACCATCTCGGCCGGAACGAACAACAGGGTAAATTCGGTGAACAGCACCGACACAACCGAGACCAACCCGAGCGCCGCCCACAGTGAACGGCGATCGAGATCAAAACCCAGAACCGTCTCAGCTGCGATCTTCGGCCGACGCAGGGTCTGCGCCACGAGTTGCAACAGGAACGCAAACATCAGCGTGCCCCTTCCAGCGCGATCAGGCTATTGAGCCAAACCCACAAAAAAATAATGAATGACAGCCCCGCGACCAGCATCGCTTGCTGGCCCGGCCCGATCATCCCAGATACCAGGCCTTGAAACAAAACAAACGGCGTTGACGCCAGAAGCCCCCAAAACATCGCCAAGCGAGCGTCTGTCAAAGTTCCACGCCCCCCGAAAGCCTGCGCCACAAAATGGCTGAGGCTGGCCACAACGTAAAAGAAAATAGGAGCCAAAAGCATCGTGCCAAAAAACGTACCGAGGGCCAATCCGAAGAGTGGCACCTCCCCGTCACTGAGATGCGACGTCCGCGACAGGCCAGGCAGCCGAGCGATGAAGAACAGAATGCAGGCTGCAAAAAGCCAACCAAGCCCGGTGCCCTCGTCCGCGCCAGCGTCGCGAAAGCTCCGCGCCACCGCACGCGGGGTGCGGTAGCTGCGGAATATGGCCTGCGCCGTCGACATGCTTAGCTGCTGCGCCGCGAGAACCACGCCTCTAGACGGTTCAATATTTCCGCCGCCAGATCTTCGTTTTCGATCTCGTCCAGTGCTTCAGCGAGGAACGCCAGAACCAACAGATTTTGCGCTTCACTTTCTGGCACCCCACGAGAGCGAAGGTAAAACAGCGCGTCTTCGTCAATCGCACCCGAGGTCGAGCCGTGCGAACAGGCCACATCGTCGGCGTAGATTTCCAACTCTGGCTTGGCAAGGAACTGGCTGTCTCCATCCAGCAGCAACGCTTGGCTAATCTGATACCCGTCGGTTTTTTGCGCACCGGCTTTCACAAGGATCTTGCCCTGGAACACACCCATGGCACCGTTGCGAAGCACTTTCTTAAATACCTGACGGCTTTCGCAATTCACGGCATCATGAGTGATGAACACGGTGTCGTCATGGTGAAAATCGCCATCGCCCACAGCAGCACCCGCCACATGAGCTTTGGCGTCGTCGCCCGTCAACTCGATAACGCATTCGTTGCGGGTCAGAACACCGTTCACCGTTAAGGTAAAACTCTTGAACGTGCTCTCGGTGCCAAGACGCGCGAAAACATGGGTCGCTGCACGGCGCTCGTGGTCGCGACCTTGCGCGCGCACATGATGGAATGACGCGTTGTCAGCGATGTCTACTTCCAGGCATTTGTTGAACCGCGCCGCTGCTGGGCCATTCTCAAGAATGGTGACGTCCGCGCCTTCTTCGACCTTCACCACATGGTGAAGGATCGCATCGGAAGTATTTGATTTATGCAGATAAACCATATGCACAGGTTTGCTGACCTTGCCGAACGCACGGATTAGCACGCCGTCAGTCGCAAATGCAGTATTGGCCGCAGCAAGCGGACGCGCCACGGGATCTTGGCCGTTGGTCTCCAGCACACCGTAAACATCTTTGGCCCAGTGGATATCCATCTGCGCCGCGTCCGACAGCCGTGCTATCTCAAGTCCTTCGTGGGTCAGGGCATCAGATGCGTCAGCGTCGAAAACACCGTCAACAAACACAATCCTCAACGCGTCGGCATCGCCAAAGACCGGCGCCTCGTCACTCGCCAGAACTTCTGCTTCAGGAGCAGCCTCAGCGGTCAAGCTCGTGGGGTTTGTATATTTCCAATACTCGTCACGACGCACCGGCATACCCATTTCGCTCAAGCGCGCTGCGGCAGCTTCGCGTGCGGTCTGCGCCCAAGCGCCCTGCCCGTCGGGCAAAGCGCGAGGTGCAACAGTCAGTTTTTCAGCGGCGCTCATATCAGGCCACCTCGGCCAGCAGATCAGCATAGCCGTTGTTTTCAACTTCCAAAGCCAATTCAGGCCCACCGGATTTGATAATTTTGCCATCGGCCATGATGTGCACCACATCTGGTTTGATGTGATCCAACAGACGTTGGTAGTGCGTGATTACAAGGAAAGAGCGGCCCTCTGAGCGCAGCGCGTTAACGCCCTCTGCGACCAGTTTCATCGCGTCCACATCAAGCCCGGAATCGGTTTCGTCCAAGATGCACATCTTCGGCTCGAGCATTGCCATCTGCAGAATCTCGTTGCGCTTTTTCTCACCGCCGGAGAAGCCGACATTGACAGGGCGTTTCAGCATATCGGCGTCGATTTTAAGGCTCTTTGCCTTCTCGCGAATGAATTTGAGGAAGTCGCCAGCTGACATCTCGTCTTCACCGCGCGCTTTGCGTTGTGAATTCACTGCTGTGCGCAGGAAGGTCATGTTGCCGACACCCGGAATTTCAACGGGATACTGGAATGCCAGAAACAGCCCGGCGGCGGCGCGTTCTTCCGGATCCATATCAAGAATGTCGACACCATCAAGCGTTGCCGAACCATCGGTGACCTCGTAGCCATCCTTGCCGGACAGCACGTAAGAAAGCGTCGACTTGCCAGACCCGTTCGGACCCATTATCGCGTGCACTTGGCCCGCGTCGACCGTCAGATCCACGCCCTTGAGGATTTGCTTATCCTCTTCTTCAAGTTCGACGTGCAGGTTTTTGATTTCCAACATGATTTTTCTCTCTTTCAACAGGAGCAACCCCGCATGGGAAACCCATGCGAGGTGCGTGTAAGTGCATTCGATTTATTGTTTATTCGGGTGCAGGTTCCGGCTGCGGCACAAGTTCCGGTGGAGGAGCGAAGCCCCACTGGGTTGTTTGTGCGAAGGCTTGGAATTTCAACGCGTCGGCGTATTCCGCTGAATACATTTGCGTCCACAACTCGGGCGCCGCGCGCGCCATATGCGGCTCCGCGAAGTGTACTGCGAAGAAGCCCGCCATGATCACACCAACGAGAATGACCGAGCGCAAGCCTGACACGTAGAGCAGGAAAAACGCCAGAACGGCAGACATACCCACCGGCCCGAGCGCCTCTACCAGCAGACGGAAGTTGTCGAACTCGGTCGCCACGCCTTGGGTCGCGTGAAACGCACTGAGGCTGCCGCCAAAGAACGAGACCACGCCCAGAACGAAGGCCACGATGACCTTTTTCAGCGGGAACTTCTTCTTTTCCTGAATACCCATGGTCGCCACAGGCTTCGGGCCTTTGCCGGTCTCCTGGCGCTTGCGAATGGTGTCCAACTCGCCATTGCCCAACAACCCCTCGGCTACATAGCCCTGACCGGCGTTGATCCGCGCCAAGCGTTCTTGAAAGCTCGCGTCTGCCATACTCATGAGAAGCCCCTCCATCCGTAATCACGGATAGAAGTAAAGAGGCATCAGGGCCGGAATATGGCAAGAAGCTGGAGATTTTAAGCATCCTTAACGACAGTCTAAAGTAGTGAGGTTTATCCCACCGAACCTTCCAACGAAATCGCAACCAACTGCTGCGCTTCCATGGCGAATTCCATCGGCAGGGCTTGCAGCACCTCCTTGGCGAAACCGTTCACGATCAACGCGACGGCCTCTTCCTCGTCCATCCCACGCTGGCGGCAGTAGAAGACCTGATCGTCATCCACCTTGGACGTCGTCGCCTCGTGCTCTACCCGCGAGGAATTGTTCTTCACCTCGATATAGGGAACCGTGTGCGCGCCACATTTGTCGCCGATCAGCAAGCTGTCGCATTGCGTGTAGTTGCGCGAATCCTTGGCTTTCGGGTGCATCGACACCAGTCCGCGATAGGTGTTCTGCGCCTTGCCCGCGCTGATACCTTTGGACACGATGCGCGACTTGGTGCGCTTGCCCAGATGGATCATCTTGGTGCCGGTGTCGGCCTGCTGATAATGGTTGGCGATGGCGATGGAGTAGAACTCGCCCTGTGAATCGTCACCGCGTAGAATGCAGCTTGGGTATTTCCACGTCACCGCGGAGCCGGTTTCGACCTGAGTCCACATCACCTTGGAGCGGTCGCCACGGCAATCGGCGCGCTTGGTGACAAAGTTGTAGATGCCGCCCTTGCCTTCCTCATCACCCGGATACCAGTTCTGGACGGTGGAATACTTGATCTCCGCGTCTTCCAGCAGCACCAGCTCCACCACAGCTGCGTGCAGCTGGTTGGTGTCGCGCATGGGCGCGGTGCACCCTTCAAGGTAGGACACGTAGGACTCTTTGTCGGCGATGATCAGCGTGCGCTCGAACTGGCCGGTGTTTTCGGCGTTGATGCGGAAGTACGTCGACAGTTCCATCGGGCAACGCACGCCGGGCGGGATGTAAACGAACGAGCCGTCAGAGAACACAGCAGAGTTCAACGTCGCGTAGAAGTTGTCGGATTGCGGTACGACCGATCCGAGGTACTTCTTCACCAGCTCCGGATGCTCTTTAATGGCCTCCGAGATGGAACAGAAGATAACGCCCTTCGACTTCAACTCCGCTTGAAACGTCGTGCCAACGGAGACGGAGTCGAACACTGCGTCCACAGCCACCTTGCGCGGCGCGTCAGTCAATTCTTCGGCCCCCTCGACACCCGCAAGGATCATTTGCTCCTTCAAGGGAATGCCCAACTTCTTGTATGTTTCCAGCAGCTTGGGGTCGACGTCATCCAGCGATTTGGGTTTCTCGGCCATGGATTTTGGCGAGGCGTAGTAATATTGGTCCTGAAAGTCGATTTTGGGGTAATGCACCATCGCCCATTCCGGCTCTGTCATTTTCAGCCACCGGTTGTAGGCCTCAAGGCGCCATTCCAGCATCCATTCTGGCTCCTCGTTTTTTGAAGAGATCAACCGCACGATGTCCTCGGACAGGCCCTTGGGCGCGTAGTCCATCTCGATCTCGGTGTTCCAGCCGTGCTTGTACTTGCCGCCCACTTCGCGAACCGCATCCACGGTGTCCTGATCGACGCCCTCTTTGACGTTGTCTACGACTTCCTCAAGCGACATGTGCTGTCTCCCTGCTCTTCTACGCCGCCTTGGCGTGAAATTTACGTTCTGCCTTCAGCCACGCATCTGCGAAGCGAAGGATGTGTTCTTCCGTCGTGTCGGGACCAAGTGAGACGCGCAATGTGCTCGTCGCGACCGGTCCGTCGTATCCCATGGCCGCCACTGTCCGGCTGGCCTTCACCTTGCCGCTGGAACACGCCGATCCGGCTGAAACAGCGAATCCGGCAAGGTCCATGGCCATCACTTGTGTCTCGCCCTTCCAGCCCGGCGTTGCGAAGCAAGAGGTGTTTGGCAACCTGTTCGACTCATTCCCGACAAAAATAGTATTCTTTGCGGAGACCTCAATGGCCTTTTCTAGAATATTTCTAAGTTCCGCAACCCGATCCCACACGCCATTGGCCAAATCTTGTGCGGCCGCCTCGGCTGCGGCCCCAAATCCGGCGATCCCGATGACGTTCTCGGTGCCAGACCGGCGACCCATTTCTTGGCCACCGCCCTTAATCCGCGCCTTAACATCCAGCCCCTGACGAAGCACCAAAGCACCCACGCCTTTTGGTCCGCCAAGCTTATGTGCCGAGATCAACGCCATTTGTGCGCCTGACCACGAAAACGCGACCGGCACCTTACCAAATGCTTGCGTCATGTCGGACAGCGCCAAACCGACAGGAATCTCTTGCATAACCCCGGTCTCGGAATTCGCCAATTGCAGCACGCTATTGGCCGGATCTGTGATCGACACGCTGCCGTTTGCGTCCACAGGCAAGTCGCAAGACGTCCACGCGCCGACCGCGTCGTGTTCTATCGCGGCGCTTTGAAGATCGCGCCCGGCACACGCCAACGCTGCGGCCTCCGTCGCGGAGGATGTAAACACGATATCGGCGCCAGAGGCACCGAACGCATCCGAAACTTGCGCGCGCGCGCGCTCTACAACGGCTTTGGCCGCGCGACCTTCGCCATGCACCGACGACGGATTGCCGACGACATCCATCGCGGCGATCATCGCGTCGCGGGCAGCCTGCCTCAACGGCATGGTCGCATTGTAATCAAGATAGACGCGCGACATGTTCAGGCCTCGTCCACCACGGTGAACAGCGTTGGCACCGCCGGACAGGGTGTGAGGTCGTTTTCGATTACATCTGACAGGCGCGTCTGATGCAGAAAAACGTAGACATGCGCCGACAGGCTTTCCCACAATCGGTTGGTCATGCTTTGCGCTTTGGAACCAGACGATGCACCAGAAGCCCCCGCGCCCGTATGCATAGCGCTCACCGTCTCGTCGACGGCCTCCAGAACTTCGGACACGCGGATCGCATAGGGTGACTTCGCCAAACGGTAGCCACCACCAGGACCGCGCACAGATTCAACCAGCCCGGCACGGCGCAGTTTCACAAAGAGCTGCTCTAAATAGGGCAATGACACGTCTTGCCGTCGAGAGATTTCACCCAATGACACCAGCCCGCCGTCTGCGCTTTGGGCAAGGTCCGCAAGTGCGACCATGGCATAGCGGCCCTTAGTGCTCAGTTTCATGGTGTAATCCCTCAAAAATAGGCGAATATCGTTGACGATGGCAGGCGCAGACCTTAACTCAACTTGATCTGTCCGGCATCTTCGCCTGGCAACTTAGAATTATTCTAGATTACCTGAGCAATCTCGTCAACTATATGAGGCAGCTCTTAATCTGACGCAAGGAAAGACGCATATGCCCGAAGTGATTTTCCCCGGACCGGAAGGCCGTCTCGAAGGCCGCTACCACCCCCACAAAGGCAAGCGCGACGCGCCCATCGCGATCATCCTGCACCCGCATCCGCAGTTTGGCGGCACGATGAATAACCGCGTGGTCTACAACCTGCACTACACGTTCCATAACATGGGCTTTAACGTGCTGCGGTTTAACTTCCGTGGCGTTGGCCGGAGCCAAGGCGAATACGATCAAGGCATTGGTGAGTTGTCCGATGCGGCCTCCGCACTTGATTACCTGCAATCGATGAACCAGAACGCCAAGCACTGCTGGGTCGCAGGGTTCAGCTTTGGTGCTTGGATCGGGATGCAACTTCTGATGCGCCGCCCAGAAATCACCGGATTTATCTCGGTCTCACCGCCCGCCAACATGTACGATTTCTCGTTCCTTGCTCCCTGCCCGTCGTCGGGTCTGGTCATCAACGGCCTTGGCGACCGCGTCGCACCGCCACCAGACACCGTCAACCTGGTGAACAAGCTGCACGAGCAAAAGGGTATCACGGTCACGCATCAGGAAGTAGAAGGCGCAGGCCACTTCTTCGAGAACGATCACATGGATACGCTCACCGGATCAGTCGAAACCTATGTGCAACGCCGCTTGACCGAAAACACACGCTAATGGGCATTACCGAAGATATCGCTGACGGCCTTGCTAAGAAGGCGATTGCGGTCGAGAACGAGCTTGATGATGAAAGCGTCATCCCGCATGTCGCAACCTTGATCGGCGCGTCCTCGCAAACGACCCAAGAGGCATTCCTGACCGCGGTGCGCGTCCGCAAGGCCGAAGCTCGGGCCGTAAAATTCCTCAAGGATAAGCTGGCGGGCAAACAAGGCGAGAAGCTGCCTAGCAGCGGTGATATCGGCTAGGTAGAGCGACTTGGTGGTATGGCGATCTTATGACTGACAAGTTATCTCGGCAGTTTGCCTTCCTATCCGAAGCCGACAAACTAAAATCCGTTCTGCGGGGCACCACGCTTTGCGATGGATCACGGCGGGAAAATTCGGGCGAACATAGTTGGCATATCGCTCTCTACGCGATGGTTTTGGCAGAACACGCAGAGCGCCCGGTGAATATCGACCGGGTGATCAAAATGCTGCTGCTTCATGATCTGGTCGAGATCGACGCCGGCGACAACCCCATCCACGGCACTCACGACCCTGCCGAAATGGAGCTAATCGAGCGTGCCGCCGCTGATCGCATCTTTGGACTGCTGCCCGCAGAGCAATGCCGAACTTTCCGAGCTTTATGGGACGAATTCGAAGCCGCCGAAACAGACGACGCCATTTTCGCCAAATCCATCGACCGTGTTCAACCTGTTGTCGCCAATCTGGAAACCGGTGGCGGAACATGGCCTGAATACAATGTCACGGCTGAACAGCTAGAAACCCGTGTCGGGGTTAAGGTACGACGCGGTGCCCCTGCGCTGTGGGGCCACCTGAAAGCTCGAATAGATATGTGGTTTGAAGCCCGCTAACTACTATGAAGCGCGATGCTGCGTCATTTCCGTATACAATGGCATACCGTCTTTCCAAACAGTGCAAGGTAGGCTATGACCCGCGCAATAGATTCACCATTGGTCGGAGAGAAACATGTCCAAAATTAAGGTAGATAACCCTGTCGTCGAACTCGACGGCGATGAAATGACCCGCATCATCTGGGACTTCATCAAGAAAAAGCTGATCCTGCCCTATCTGGACGTCGACCTGAAATACTATGACCTTGGCATTCAGGCCCGCGACGACACCAATGACCAAATCACTATTGATGCCGCCGAAGCGATCAAGAAATACGGCGTTGGCGTCAAATGCGCGACCATCACGCCGGACGAGGCCCGCGTCGAAGAGTTTGGCCTCAAGGAAATGTGGCGCAGCCCCAACGGCACGATCCGCAACATCCTTGGCGGCGTGATCTTCCGTCAGCCGATCATCTGCTCCAACGTCCCGCGTCTGGTGCCGGGCTGGACCAAACCCATCGTGGTTGGTCGTCACGCATTTGGTGACCAATACCGTGCGACTGACTTCAAATTCCCGACCGGCGGTAAACTGTCGCTGAAATTCGTCGGCGACGACGGCGAAGTGATCGAGCGCGAAGTCTTTGACGCACCGGATTCCGGCGTGGTGATGGCGATGTATAACCTCGACAAGTCGATCATCGACTTTGCGCGTGCGTCGATGAACTATGGCCTGTCGCTGGGCTGGCCTGTCTACCTGTCCACAAAGAACACGATCCTCAAGCAATATGACGGTCGCTTCCTTGAGCTGTTCCAGCACATCTACGAAACAGAGTTCGAAGATAAGTTCAAAGCTGCGGGCATCACCTACGAGCATCGCCTGATCGACGACATGGTCGCTTGCGCCATGAAGTGGAATGGTGGCTATGTCTGGGCCTGTAAGAACTACGATGGTGACGTTCAGTCCGACACAGTTGCACAAGGCTTCGGCTCGCTGGGCCTGATGACATCCGTGCTGATGACGCCAGATGGCGACACGGTAGAGGCAGAAGCGGCACACGGCACCGTGACCCGTCACTACCGCCAACACCAGAAGGGCGAAGCCACTTCGACCAACTCCATCGCGTCGATCTATGCGTGGACAGGTGGCTTGAAGCATCGCGCCAAACTGGACAACAACACGCAACTGCAAAACTTTGCAGAAACGCTGGAGAAGGTTGTCGTGGACACTGTCGAAAGCGGGTTCATGACCAAGGACCTTGCCTTGCTGGTTGGGCCAGAACAGAAATGGCTTACCACTGAAGGCTTCCTTGAAAAAATCGACGAAAACCTGAACAAAGCCATGTAAGGCCCTCGGGAACTTCTAGAATAGGGCTGGCGGAAACGCCGGCCCTTTTGCGTTTCTAGATGGTGGCATCCGGAATCTATCCGGACTAGCGTGCAGGTAGGATCATTCGCGACAGGAACGGCGCTCATGCCAAAGCATTATCTCTTCCTCATCATAGCTGTTCTCGCCGAAACCATCGGCACATCTTCTATTCAGGCCTCTCAGCAATTCACGCGGCTTTGGCCGTCGGTATTTGCACTGATTAGCTTCGCATTCGCATTTTATTTCCTGTCCCTTACGCTCAAGGTTCTGCCTGTGGGCATCATGTATGCTATGTGGTCCGGTTTAGGGATCGTGTTTATTGCTATCATCGGCTGGATATATTTCGGCCAGAAACTCGACCTCGCCGCCATTCTCGGAATGGCGCTTATCCTAGCGGGGATATTGGTGATCAACCTGTTTTCCACCACGGCAACCCATTGAGCGTCACGGCGCTTCTTTTGGCAGGCGGCGCGTCATCACGGATGGCGCCGCGCGACAAGCTTTTGGAGGACGTGGATGGCATGCCGTTGCTAAGGCAACGGGCGTTGGCGTGCCTCACCTCTGACACCGAGAAATTGCGCGTGGTGTTGCCTGCAAACCGGCCCAAGCGCACGGCGGCCCTAGACGGTCTAGATGTCGAGATTGTCTATAACGATGGCTCGGAACTTGGCATGTCTCATTCGCTGAAATGCGGGATTTCAGGCGTAGATGCTGATGCCGTGCTCATCGTGTTGGCGGATCTGCCTGATTTGCGCGCAGCGGACCTCGACAAAGTCATTCATGCCGCCGACGCGCATCCTTTGGCCCGCATCCTGCGCGGGGCTGATCAGCGTGGCCAGCCCGGCCACCCGGTGCTGATCCGAAAGGCCGTGTTTGCGGAATTGGGTAAACTGGAAGGCGATTTGGGCGCACAACCATTACTTAAACGTCACAAGGCCGATACGGTGCTTGTGCCAATCGGCCCAGCCGCATTGCGTGATCTGGATACGCCTGAAGACTGGGCGGCGTGGCGCGCTGATCAGCTTAAGTAGCCCGCCTTTTTCGCCTCTCGTGCCACGACGTAAATTCCAAACGAGACGATGAGTAGCGCTCCGACAAAGACGAATCCACCAACGCCTGCGACTGCCATCAATTCCGTTGACTTAGAGATCATGAAGTAAATTGACATGATGAAGTAGCCCAACATCGACAGCGCAAGCCAGATAACCGCCGCCTGCTTGTCCAGCACCCAAAGCATCGCGCCAAGTAAGCCCGCCCAGATACTAACGCCCCAAGCTATATCGATAAAAGCTGGCGTTCGGGTAAATAAGGCGACCTGATCCGCGTCGAAATATGACAGGTATGCGGACACCCTCAATCGGGTCAGCATGTAATCGGCCGCTCCCAACGCGGTCCATAATAATGCCATGACAGATGCTACGCGCATGGATGAGTGCATTCTGCTTGCTCCAGTTCTCAACTGACACCAAGCTTGCTTGCCCCCTGCGGCCAAGCAAGCCGATATCGTAGATATACACGACCATACGCGCCCTGCCGCACCCAGTCACAAGAGCGAGATTCGCTGATGTCCCGTCGCCAATTTTTTCGATTACGGTGGAACGGTAGACTAAAATATCTCCGTTACGACTAGCTCAAGAATAGAGGCCGCCCCGCTGGGCGACCTCTAGACAAAACCGTCACTCGTTACTCCCGGGCGACCCCAGCGGGGGCCGCCCGGTATCTGGATATCTTACTTAAACAGCAACTTTGCTTCGTGCTTCTTCAAGGTCAGACGGGCGGAGGCATAAGCCTCGCGACCGGCTTCGCCTTGAAGTTCCGGGAACAGTTCAAAAATTTCGTTCCTCTGCGCGTTGCCAATACCTTTCAGCGAGTAATCACCCGGCTGGAAGCTTTCCGTCCACGCGCCGTTCGACAGGACAACTTCATGATTGTCGAACATGAAGTGGATGTAAGTGATGCCCATCGACGCAATGGTCTGGACGCCTTCCGACGGATTGACCAGGTGTTTGGCCGACACCAGAACTTCGTTCTCTTCAAAGTAAAGTGCCACGCGGTCGTTGTTGACCAGCATACGGTGGTTCGGGCTGACCAGCATGTCACGCTCTGGCAGGCCATTCCCAAGAGAGCCCTTCTGGATCAGAACCGGCTGCAGGTGCGGGTTGTTTTGCAACTCGCGACCGTCCATCCGTTTCGCGCCGATCCAACGGATTTCTTGGATACCATTGTCACGGGTGATCACCTTGTCACCAACCATGAGGTCTTCGACGAGAATTTCGCCGCGAGGCGTCGCAATCGAGGTGCCCGGGGTGAAACACGGAACGATGTTCTCGATCTCGGTGAATTGCAGCGAGCCAATAACGTTTCCATTTGCGCCGTCAAGAAACTCGACAGTGCCAGAGGTGCTATCGCCATCTGCGTCCACAGTTTCACCAACAATGCGCAGCGGGCCCAAACCGGTGAGGTTCAGAACATCAACATCATCGCCGCCGGTCCCACCGTCGATCACATCGCCAATGCCGTCTTCGGCACTGCCGATAATGAAGGTATCGCGATCATCGCCACCAGATATGGTGTCGGCGCCTTGACCACCAATGATTGTATCGTTGCCAGTGCCACCGGTGATGGTGTCATCGTCCACGCCGCCGTCAATGTAGTCGTCGCCGGCGTCACCGTTCAGAATGTCATCGTCATCGGCACCGAAGATCGTGTCATTGCCATCACCGCCGTTGACCACGTCCATGCCATTATTGGTCACCAGATCACCGTCAACATCGGCGATGTCGAGATTGTCTGGAAGACCCAGAGCAGGATCAATGCCAGCGTAGACGATATCGTCGCCGTCACCTGCGTTGATTACATCGGAGCCTTCACCCCCCACAATCCGGTCGTCACCAGTTCCGCCGTCGATAGTGTCGTTGTCCAAACCGCCGTCAATTGTATCGTTGCCAGCGCCACCAAGGATCGTGTCCGCGTCGTCACCCGTTGTGATGGTATCATCGCCCGCACCTCCATCGACAAAGTCGATGTCGTTATTCGGGTTAGGATCGCTCGGGAACAGCCCGGGGTAGCCCAGATCAGGCAGCGGAGAGTGCCCAGACGTGTTGATCACATCGTCGCCGTCGCCACCTTCAACAGTGTCGTTGCCGTCGTTGGTCGTGATATCATCGTTACCTGCGCCGCCCGTAACGGTGTCATCGCCAGAGCCTGCGGTGACGACGTCGTTGCCCTCACCCAGATCAATCACGTCATCACCGGAGCCGCCAAGGACAGTATCATCCCCATCACCGGCGTCGATAGTGTCATCGCCAGCACCGCCAGAAATGTCATCATCACCTTCGCCGCCAGACAGATAGTCGTCGCCGTCTTCGCCTCGCAACGTGTCATTGCCGTCTTCGCCGTAAACCTCGTCATCGCCGTCACCAGCCAACACGGTGTCGTCGCCATCGCCGGCCAACACGATGTCGTCCTGTGGGCCTTCGCCTGGCAGGAATTCGTCGTTGTTGTCGATCATGTCCCCTTCAGGGTCATCCATGTAGTTGACGTCAATCAGGTCGTCGCCGGCAGTACCTTCCACGATACCATCGTTCACATTTACGGTGACAGTCGCGGTGTCGAAGCCACCATTGCCGTCTGTGATCGTGTAAGTGATTGTCGCGACGCCACCGAAGTCCGCCTCTGGCGTGTATTCAAGCGTGCCGTCAGGGTTGATGATGACGTTGCCGACATCAACTGTGGCCTCGGTCACCGTCAGTACATCGTTCTCGGGGTCGGTGTCGTTTGCCAAGACAGGGATCACAACCGGTGTCAGATTGTTTGTCGATGTCTCGTCATCCACCGCATCAGGGCCATCGTTTATGCCGCTCACGGTGAAGGTGATCGTTGCCGTATCTGTACCGCCGTTGCCGTCTGAGACGGTGTAAGAAATCGTGTCCTCACCAGCAAAGTCGTCGTTTGGCGTGTAGGTGATCGTGCCGTCGGCATTCAGCACTGCAACGCCATTCGAAGGCTGCGTGATCTCGGTGATCGTTACCGTGTCGCCATCCACATCGCTGTCATTTTCAAGCGGCGAGACGGTGATCTCGGTATCCTCATCGGTGGTGTAAGCATCGTCCACCGCCACCGGATCATCGTTCACCGCGTTCACAGTGACATTGACCGTCGCAGTGTCCTCGCCGCCATTCCCGTCGCTGATGATATAGGTGATCGTAGTGTCGCCGTTGAAGTTTTCGTCTGGTGTGAAGGTGATCGTGCCGTCCGGGTTGATCACAACGTCGCCGTCTGGCGAAGTCGCGTTGGTCACCGTCAGATCATCGCCATCCGGATCGGTGTCATTGCCAAGCACCGCGATATCGACGGGAATGTCCTCGTCTGTAGTCGCCGTGTCGTCAACCGCGTCAGGCGCGTCGTTGATTGCCCCGACTTCGATGGTGTGAACCGCCGTGTCGGTGCCGCCGTTGCCGTCAGAGATTTCGTAGCTGATCGTCGCCGTGCCGTTGAAGTTTTCGGCCGGAGTGAACGTCACTGTGCCGTCGCCGTTGTCGACCAGTGTGCCTTGAGCCGCCGGGACCGTTGCATTGATCACCGACAGGTCGTCGCCGTCCGCATCGGAGTCGTTGGCAAGAAGATCAACGGTGACCGGAGTGTCCTCGTCGGTCACGTCGCTGTCATCTTCGGCAATCGGGCCATCATTGATCGCGCCGACGGAAACAATTGCCTGCCCCTCGTCCTCGCCGCCTTGACCATCAATAACCGTATAGGTGATTGTCGCCGGACCGTTGAAGTTTGGTGCAGGCGTGAACAGCACTGTGCCGTCGCCATTGTCGACGACAGTCCCTTGATCCGCTGGCACAGAAACGGTGCCAATGGTCAGCGGGTCGCCGTCAACGTCTGTGTCGTTAGCGATCAGATCGATCGTAATCGCCTCGTCTTCGTCCGTGGTCTCGATGTCATCAACCGCAACCGGATCGTCGTTCACAGGTGTCACTGTCACGATGACTTCGCCGATATCCGCGCCACCATTGCCGTCAGTGATACCGTAGGTGATGGTCGCTTCGCCGTTGAAATTTTCAGCCGGTGTGAACACCAGTTCGCCGTTCACGACCTCGACCGTGCCTTGGTCCGCTGGGACGCTGGCCGTTGTGATACTCAAGTCGTCGCCATCGAGGTCAAAATCGTTGTCCAATACGTCGATCGCAACCGGCGTATCTTCGTCCGTTGTCGCCGTGTCATCGACAGCCTGAGGGCCATCGTTTACGCCGATAACCTCGACATTCACCACTGCCTCGCCGCTGTCTTCACCGCCTTGGCCGTCTTGGACCGTATAGGTGATTTGTGCGGGACCGGTGTAGTTCGGGGCCGGAGTGAAGGTCACTGTGCCGTCGCCATTGTCGACAACCGTGCCTTGCTCAGGCGGAACCGAGACGGTGCCGATGTTCAATGGATCGCCATCGACATCAGTGTCGTTGCCGATCAAGTCGATCACAACTGCTTCGTCCTCAAAGGTCTCCGCAAGATCATCAACCGCCACTGGTGCATCATTCACCGGCGTCACATTGACCTGAACCACCGCTGTATCCGTGCCGCCGTTACCGTCCTCGATAGAATAACTGATCGTCGCCAAACCGTTGAAGTTCTCGGCAGGTGTAAACACCAGTTCGTTGCCGACAATTGCTACGGTCCCCTGCTCCACCGGAACCGTAGCCCCCGTGATCGTCAACGCGTCGCCGTCCGGATCGGTGTCGTTGGCCAATGCGTCAATCGTGATGACTGTGTCTTCGTCTGTCGTCACAACATCATTCACCGCATCAGGCGCGTCGTTTACCGGGGTCACCGTGACATTAACCGTCGCAGTGTCCTCGCCGCCGTTGCCGTCGCTGATGGTGTAGGTGATCGTGGTATCGCCGTTGAAGTTTTCAGTCGGCGTGAAAGTGATGGTGCCATCGGCATTGATCACCACGTCGCCGTCCGGAGACGTCGCGTCGGTTACCGTCAGATCGTCGTTTTCTGGATCAGTGTCGTTGCCAAGCACGCTGATGGTTACGCTATCGTCTTCGTCGACGCTTGCCGTGTCATCAATCGCATCGGGGCTCTCATTCGGGGGGGGGGGGGGGGGTGGGTCGCCGATGATTTGCTCGATCTCGGTGAACTGCAATGAGCCGGTCACGTCACCGTTGCTGTCGAGGAACTCAACAGTACCCGAAGTGCTGTCGCCGTCTGCATCGACAGTTTCATTTACAATGCGGAACGGGCCTTCGCCTGTCAGGTCGAGAACGTCAAAGTCGTCGCCCGTAGTGCCACCGTCTACGGTGTCTCCATCGTTGCCGCCAAGAATGGTATCACGTCCAGCTCCACCAAGAATGGTGTCAGCGCCTTCGCCACCTGTCAGCGTATCATCGCCAGCGTCGCCGTAAAGACGGTCGTCGCCTGTGCCACCGAACAGAGTGTCGTTGTCGTTCATGCCTTCCAGCACGTCATTGCCAGCGCCACCGGTTAAGATGTCATCGCCGTCATTGCCGCATAGAATGTCGTCGTCGTCGCCGCCATCGATGGTGTCGTTGCCGTCGCCACCAATCAGGAAGTCTTCGCCAGCGCCACCTTCGATGGTGTCGTCGCCAGCTTGACCGAAGATATCATCGTCGCCAGTCCCACCGGACAGCGCGTCGTTGCCCTCCCCGCCTTCAATGCGGTCGTCGCCACCTTCACCGAAGATCATGTCGTCGCCCGCGCCACCGTTCAGGGTGTCGTTGCCAGATTGTCCGTGGATCCAGTCATTGCCAGCGCCGCCTTCAACAGTGTCGTTGCCGGATCCCATCCAGATTTCGTCGTTGCCAGCACCACCATCAGCGGTGTCATTACCAGCGCCACCCAAGATAACGTCATTGCCATCGCCACCTTCAAGGGTGTCGTCGCCGTCACCGCCTTCGAGACGGTCGTTTCCGCCTTCGCCGTAGATGACGTCATCGCCGTCACCGCCGCGCAGGGTATCGTTGCCATCCACACCGTTATCGACCACGCCCGGAGCGTCGAAGAACACGTCTGTGATGTTAATCCCGGAATTGTCGCCGCCGACTTGATCGTGAAGGATTTCGATCCGGCTTACTGGACCAGGGATAGTAACCCGCACCGAGTAGTGAGGGGATGTATCAGCAGCATAGCCGCCATCGGACGTCAGAGTATCCGCCCCTGCAACGCCATCGGTGTTGGAGAGTGTCAGGCAACTGCCTGCATCCAACTCGATGATAATTGGGGTGTTATTCGCGTCAAATGCGCGAATGCGTACGACGCCATCGCCATCGATGTCGTTGATACGGAAATCAACATTCTCGACCGCGTTCGAGAAAGATAGCTGGTAGTTTGCACGTCCACTGTCGCCATTGGTAACTGAGTACAAAGAGCTGTTATCCTCAATGCTCTCTGATCCGCTATCGATGCCGCTCACCAACTGGGTGTCAGTTTCGAACTGCGTTTCAGCCTGACCGTTTTCTGACAGTACAGAGAAGGTGACATTGACGTTGCCAGTATCTTGCGTGAAGCCATTTGCGTCGTTGTGCTGACCGAAGTTCGGCGCGTCGTCCCAATTCAGGCTTTCGCGCACACTCGTACCTGCACCTGGACCGCTGTAGTTGCTGTCGCCATAAATGATGTCGTTGCCAGCGTTGCCGTCGACGGTATCGTCCCCTGAGCCCGCGTAGACCTCGTCATCGCCTTCGCCGGACGTGATCGTATCATTGCCACCGAATGCATCTACGATATCGTCGTTTGGACCTTCACCCGGAAGGATTTCATCATTGGCGTCAATCATATCGCCATCAGGATCACCGGTATAGGCCGCGTCGATCACATCGGCTCCCGCGGTGCCTTCGACAATACCATCGAGCTCGTCAACGACTTCTGGTGTCACATAGCAAATGTTGTCGATTGCGCCGGAGCCGCACAACTCGACTTCCATACGCGCGACGCCGTCCGCATTGATGTTTACAGTCACTTGACCATTGTTGGAGGTACAGGGAATTTGAACCGTTTTGATTAACTGGCCAGCTTCGTTGTACAGGCGAACGGTTCCGCCCTCTTCTACGTCCAGAGCGCGAAAATTCACAACTTCCGAAGGTTTGTCGAACTCGAAAACAAACTTACCGCCGCCGGCGTTGTCGTCAGGATCATTGCTGTCGCCGTCTTCTGACAAGATCAGGACGTTGCCCAGATTGCTCGTATGCAGATCCCAGTCACCACCCGTTGGATTGTCAGAGTCGAACACCATAGGAGGTGTGGCAGGATTTCCAGAGCTGATGGTCACTCCGTTGTTGTAATACTGGCCGTTAACAATATCACCGGCTTGCAGGTCTTCAAACGTAAGCAGAACGTTGGGCATTATAGTCTCCTATGGACTCACCACATCGGTCGGAATGGGACCGGTGTAGTGAAAATCGACAAACTCGTTAGCGCACACTCGAAAACTCTTCCCAATGGAATAGGCGGCGTATGACGCCGTTAGAACACCCATCAGAAAAATCGTTTCGGCCATGAAGTTCCCTCGGCTTCGTGCATTCAAATCTCACCCGCGTTTAAGCGAAGACACCATAATAGCGGTCACACGCCGACGCGGTGCCAAAGCAAGGGGAAAAGCTGGGCGTTTTGTGCCCAATGTCAGTGACGGTTTACGCCCGTTTTAATCAACGAACCATGTAAGCGATCACACGAACACCCTCGCATCCGGCAGAGATGCGTTATCGTGCGGCCGCCCCCGTGGCCTATGTCTTCACCCCCCAGTTGGGCGTAGATTTGTGATACCTTTTCGACAGCTGATCAAAAAGAAGAATGTGTCAGATCGGCCTTGAAAATGTCGTTTTTCCAGTAGGATGCAGGTCCAGGAATGATTGTTTCGTCACAAACGTGGACGCAATTCGGTTTGATTGACGAGTGAATAAAGTAGGCGAATGGTGCGTCAAAAAATTTTGCAACCCTTTACTATTATCAACTACATTCAATAGCTTATAAATATGTCTCTCTCTCGAACTCGGACTCACAGACAAACGCGTCGGAGAGTAGAGAAAAGGTAAGGCATTCCCTACCTTTTGCCTCTTAGGTGGTTACCTTCGTCTATCTTTTCCCCGCATGAAACTGTGAGACAATCAGGCGAGATCGCCAATGATTGTTCGTAAAAAGTTCGATAATCCCAATTTTTCGATTCGGATTCGTCGAAAATTTAGCAAAGTCACCCAGCCAGCCTGCGACACATCTCCTAGAAATCCAGAAACAATCGCGCAGAATCCGCAATATTGTCGCCAATAGTCGAAAGTGCCGTAGATTTTGCCTTATTGAGTGCACCGGTAGTACGTCGGGCAAAGCTTCTTCAGCCACCAGACCATCGGTGGGTAACCCAAAACAAGGATATGTCATCCCGCATATAAAGTAGGGTTGGTACCCGAGGTCGGACTCGAACCGACACGCCTCGCGGCAACAGATTTTGAATCTGTCGTGTCTACCATTCCACCACTCGGGCCCCTTTGTCTCTTTTGGATGACGAGGTAGCCGTCATCAGAGGTGAGTGCGGTGTAGCTAAAGCGATCGGGCGCGTCAATTCGTCGAACGCATAATCACGGTAGTTTTTGAAACTTCTCATTTGCGGTCTAGATAAACAGTAGAAAGAGGAGACCACGACATGCGCAGCCTACTCAATCTCACGGCGGCCTTTTTATTGCAGACTACGGCCGTCTTTGCCTTCACCTTCCCGAATATCGACGGCGGCCAGATTGATCTTGATGACTGGAAAGGTCGCCCTGTGCTGGTGGCCAATACGGCGTCCCTGTGCGCGTTCACCAAGCAATATGACGAACTTCAGGCGCTCTATGATACTTACAAAAATATGGGCCTGATCGTCCTTACGGTGCCGTCTGATGACTTCAAACAAGAGTTAGGAAGTAACGAGCAGGTAAAAGAGTTCTGCGCGGTGAATTTCGCGCTCGACCTGCCGATGACCCACGTCACCCATGTGCGGGGCGCGAAAGCACATCCATTCTACAGAGACGTGAAGGCCCAAATTGGCTTCGTTCCGCGCTGGAACTTCAACAAGGTGCTTTTGGATGGCTCTGGTAAAGTCGTGGCGACATTCGGGGCCGGGGCGAAACCTATGGGTCGCGCGATCCGCAGCGAGATTGATGCGATCCTCGCCAGCCCCTAATACATCACGCCGACCAGCCACAGCGATAGCGCAGGGAACATCACCAGGATAACTACCCGCACCAAGTCGGACGCGACGAACGGCAGGACGCCGCGATACGTTTGGGTGATCGGAATATCCTTGCCCACCTGATTGATGATGAACAGGTTCATGCCCACAGGCGGCGTGATCAAACCCACCTCAACCACAATCAGAGCAAGGATGCCAAACCAGATCGCAGTCTGCTCGGCCCCCATTCCGAAATCCAAAGACTCGATAATCGGGAAGAAGATCGGGATTGTGAGCAGGATCATCGACAAGCTGTCCATGACACAGCCGAAAATCAGGTAGCATAGCAGCATCGCGATCAGCACAGTCATTGGCGCGAAACCCTGTACCGACACCCATTCGGCCATCGCCTGAGGCGCCTGCGTGAAAGCCAGGAACGAGTTGAACACCTGCGCGCCGAAAATGATGAAGAAGATCATGGCGGAAGATTGCGCGGCCTCAAAAATAGAGGCCTTAAACCCCGCCCAATCAAGGCTGCGGGTGGCAACACCATAAAGCCCCGTCGCGATTGCGCCGACAGCAGCCCCTTCGGTTGGCGTAAACAGGGCCTGAACACCGGGCTTGAACCAGTTCCAATCCGCGGCAATCCCGCCCATGACCAGCACAAAGATCATCACAACGGGCCAGATCCGCAGTAAAGTGCGGAAGCGAGCCTTGATGGGCTTACGCTCCGCCACGGGGCCGGAACCCGGCTTCACCCGCACATATATTGCCACGGTCAGCATATAGCCGAGCGCCGCCAAGAGACCGGGAATCAACGCGCCGATGAACATCTTCACAATGTTCTGCTCGGTCAGGATTGCGTAGATTACCAAGATAATTGAAGGCGGGATCAAGATGCCTAACGTGCCACCCGCCGCCAACACACCGGTGCTGAGCGCGTCGGAATAGCCGCGTTTGCGCATCTCCGGCAAGGCCACCTGCCCCATCGTGCTTGCGGTGGCCAAGGACGATCCGCAAACGGCCCCGAACCCTGCGCAAGCCCCGACGGCGGCCATTGCCACCCCGCCCTTACGGTGCCCAAGCCAATCAGATGCCGCGCTGAACAAGGCCGCACTCATGCCGGATTTGGTGGCAAACTGCCCCATCAGCAAGAACAGAGGAACGATGGTCAGGGAATAACTGGAGAAGGTGTCATAGGTTAGCGTTTTCATCTGGCTCAACGTGGCGGAGGGACGCCCCAACACCGCCCATGTCCCGAGAAATCCTGCCGCGAACATCGCGGCCCCAATGGGAATGCGCAGGAATATCCCAACGAGCATCACCCCGAAGCCTGACAGCGCCAGCTCCAAACCACTCATATTGCGGCTTCCCTGCCTGTGAGAACCCAATTCAGGGCGCGCCACACGGTGTACAGGCTCACGACGAAAAACAGCGCAGCCCCAATCGTTGATAACCCGAAGGGAATCCAGACCGGCAGCTCCAGCTCATAGGTCGTTTCAGGATAATACGGCCTGGACCCCATCCCCAAGACATCGCGAACCCGGTCGATACCGTAGGGAAATTTTTCTCCGAACCCTAGATACAGTCGCCACAAGATCAGGCCGGAGACTATAGTTATTGCGACGTCGCCAATCAGCCCGAACACTGCCTTTGCGCGCGCAGGCATCCGGTCGACGAACACATCGACCGTCACATGCCCACGATTAAACTGGCACCATGGCAGGAAGGCGAAAATCGCGATGGCGCAGCTGATTTCCACCAACTCAAAATCGCCCCTTACGGGGCCAAGCCCCGCAAACAACAAGGAACGTCCGATGATCGAGACAACTGTCACTATCGCGGCTGTTACCAATACCAGCCCGCCGCTCAACGCCAGCAGGCGGCAAAGTGCGTCCAGCACCCGCCCAGTGCGGGCCTCCAAATTCGCGGCTAGTGCCATGCGCTCCCCTCAAATCCACACGTCTTGCGCAATGGCATCTGACGTTAAAGGCGGTCTGTGCTGAACGTATCGCAGCTTTGAACGGTAGCCTTTTCGTAGCCGGTCGCGAACCAACGCTGGCGCTGCTCGGAACTGCCATGCGTGAAGCTATGCGGGTTCGGTCTACGACCTGCATTTCGCTGCAAGGTGTCGTCACCGATTTGCTTGGCCGCGTTGATAGCCTCTTTCAAATCACCGTTTTCCAACGAATTGAACCGCGCTTGAGCATAGCGCGCCCATACACCCGACAAGCAGTCCGCTTGCAATTCGACCCGAACGGAAATGGCGTTGCTTTCGGCTTGGCTCACTTGTTGGCGAATTTTGTTGGCCTGTCCGAGGATACCAAGTTCGTTTTGAACGTGGTGCGCGATCTCATGCGCCACGACATATGCGGCGGCGAAATCGCCAGATGCGCCCATACGGCGCGACAGTGTGGTAAAAAACTCGGTGTCCAGATAGGCCTTTTTGTCCGCTGGGCAATAAAACGGCCCAGACGCGCCAGATGCGCCACCACACGGACTTTGCGTTCCACCTTTGAACAAGACAAGCGTTGCAGGCTTATAGGCACGACCGACTTGCTCCTTGAATATCTCGGCCCAGACTTCTTCTGTATCGGCCAACACCACGGAGACAAACTCACCCGCTTGCTTATCAGCTTCGGTAATTTCTCCACCGGTCGAGATGGTTTGGCCACCTCCCGTGCTTTGCAGCAAAGGCGTCACGTCAACGCCAAGAAAATAACCGATCACAAGGACTGCGATAAGGCCAACGCCACCAATACTTCCCGCCTTACCACCGCGGACCCTTCCGGTTTGCATCCGGCGGTCTTCAATGTTGCGGCTACTCCGCCGACCTTTCCAACGCATTTTCGCGCTCCTTATCTGGACTTAACGCCTTTCTAAGGCCATGGTGCGGTTAAGGCAAACTACCCTTTGGCAGCTGGCATAAATAAGCAAGCGCGAACAGGGCGAAGCAGGACATATAATGAAGCGTCTCTATCACTGGACACTGTCCCTTGCGGACCATCCTTATGCTATGTGGGCGCTGGTTGTGGTGGCATTCGCGGAAAGCTCCTTTTTTCCAATTCCACCCGATTTGTTGATGATCCCCATGATTATCGCCCGCCCGAACAAGGCGTTCTTCATCGCCGGGATTGCAATGGCGGCATCCGTAATCGGTGGGCTTTTGGGTTACGCAATCGGAGCACTGGCCTTCGAGCAGATTGGTCGCCCAATTCTTGAGATACTCGGTAAAGGTGATGCGGCGCTGGAATTCAACACGCGCTTCAACGACATGGGGTTCTGGCCGGTGCTGGTCGCAGGACTGACGCCGTTTCCCTATAAGGTCATCACGATCATGTCAGGCTGGACGGGGATGCCTTTGGGCACGTTCATCGTGACATCCATCATTGCCCGTGGCGCGCGGTTCTTCATCGTCGCAGCCTTGCTGTGGAAATTCGGCGACCCGATCCGCCACTTCATCGAGAAGCGTCTTGGTCTTGTCTTAACAATCTTTGTCGCTGTCCTTTTGGGCGGCTTTGCTTTGGTGAGGTTCCTATGAGTATGACTCGCGCCCAAATCGTAACCACCGCTGCCGGCGGCTCTGCGCTGCTTTTGGTGGGCGCATTTATGTTTCAAATAATAGGCTATCCACCATGCGAGATGTGCTTGTGGCAACGCTGGCCGCACGCCTTTGCATTTGTAATTGGCATTGCCTTTCTGGTCATCCCCAGCCGCATCTTGGCCCTGCTTGGCGGGATCACCGTCGCGACGTCTGGTGCAATTGGTGTTTACCATGCAGGGGTTGAGCAGAAATGGTGGGAAGGGCCCACAAGTTGCACTTCGGGCGACATTTCCAACCTGACGCCAGAACAACTGCTAGAGCAGATTATGAGCGCACCACTGGTGCGTTGTGACGATATTGCCTGGGCGCTGGCAGGTATTTCCATGGCTGGATGGAATGCCATTATCTCGTTCTTCCTTGCTGGCCTATGGGTCGTGGCAGCCCGCCGTTTCGCCTAAAAATCAACCGGCCATTTCACCCGCAGTAGGGGCTGGTCGCTCAATCTCGAAGCACCCATTGCACCCTAAACCTAGGTTAGTCTATAGTGTCGCCAACTAGATATAGACGCCTTGAGGCGCTTCCAACTCGAGATCGGACCCAACGTGAACGACACGCCGGAAACCCCTGAAAACGAAGAAGAAAACACCCCGTTCCGCATGCATCATGACGGACCGCAAATCAACATCGCCGACGAGATGAAGACCTCCTTCCTCGAATACGCGATGAGTGTGATTATTTCGCGTGCGATTCCCGACCTGCGAGACGGCCTTAAGCCGGTTCACCGCCGCATTCTGTATGCGATGCACGAAACCGGGAACACGCATGACAAGTCCTACAAGAAATCCGCCCGCCCGGTTGGCGACGTCATGGGTAAATACCACCCGCACGGCGACTCTGCGATCTACGACGCACTGGTGCGCATGGCGCAAGATTTCTCTATGTCGCTGCCGCTTTTGGACGGTCAGGGTAACTTCGGCTCGATGGACGGCGATAATCCCGCCGCGATGCGTTACACCGAGGTGCGCATGGACAAGCCAGCCGGCTCCCTGCTGGCTGATATTGAAAAAGACACTGTAGATTTCCAAGACAACTACGACGGCAAGGACCGTGAGCCGACCGTTCTCCCTGCCCGCTTCCCAAACATGCTGGTAAACGGCGCGGGTGGTATCGCGGTGGGCATGGCCACCAACATTCCGCCGCACAATTTGGGCGAGGTCATCGACGCGACGCTTGCACTGATCGAATCTCCTGATTTGGACGTGCATCAGTTGATGGAATACGTCCCTGCCCCCGACTTCCCGACCGGTGGCATCATTCTGGGCCGCTCGGGCGCCATCAAAGCATATACCGAGGGTCGCGGCTCCGTCATCGTGCGCTCCAAAACCCATGTTGAAGAAATCCGCAAAGACCGCTTCGCCATCATCATCACCGAGATCCCGTATCAGGTGAACAAAGCGACGATGATCGAGCGGATTGCGGAAACCGCCCGTGACAAGAAAATCGAGGGCATCAGCCACGTGCAGGACGAATCCGACCGCGTCGGTGTGCGCGTCGTGGTGGAGTTGAAGCGCGACGCAACCGCAGAGGTCGTGCTGAACCAGTTGTTCCGGTTCACCCCGATGCAAACTAGCTTTGCCTGCAACATGCTGGCGCTGAATGGTGGCAAGCCGGAGCAGTTGACCCTACGCACCTTCCTGACGAATTTCGTGGCCTTCCGTGAAGAAGTCGTTGCCCGCCGCACCGCGTTCGAGCTGCGCAAAGCCCGCGAACGCAGTCATATCCTGTGTGGTCTGGCAGTCGCGGTGACCAATATCGACGAGATTGTTGCGACCATCCGGTCTTCCAGCGACGCGGCCGAGGCCCGTAGCCGCCTGATGACCCGTGCTTGGCCTGCCGCTGACATCGCGCAGTATATCAAGCTGATCGACGACCCGACCCATACGGTCAACGAGGACGGCACCTACCACCTATCCGAAACTCAGGCCCGCGCCATTCTGGAACTGCGCTTGCAAAGGCTCACCCAGATCGGCGTCAAGGAAGTCACCGACGAGCTGGAAGACCTTGCCAAGAAGATCACCGAATACCTCGCCATCCTGCGCTCGCGCGAGCGGATTATGGAGATCATCAGCAACGAGCTGAAAGAGGTCAAAGAGCAATTCGCCGTCCCCCGCCGCACGGAGATCGTGGACTGGTCCGGCGATATGGAAGACGAAGACCTGATAGAAAAAGAAGACGTGGTTGTGACGATCACCCAAACAGGTTGGATCAAACGGACCCCACTGGCCGAATTCCGTGCGCAACGCCGTGGCGGCAAGGGTCTGTCGGGCATGTCCACCAAGGACGATGACGTGGTCACACAATTGTTCGTGGCGAACACCCACACGCAGCTGTTGTTCTTCACCACCGACGGCATGGCCTACAAGCTCAAAACATGGCGCCTGCCGCAAGGAGGCCGCACCGCCAAGGGTAAAGCAATCGTCAACATCCTGCCCATCCCGACCGGTGTGTCTATCGCGGCAATCATGCCGGTGGACCGTAACGAAGAAGACTGGGGCGACTTGCAGATCGTTTTCGCCACCACCGCAGGTGATGTGCGCCGCAACGCACTGTCGGACTTCACGAACGTCATGCGCAATGGCAAAATTGCGATGAAACTGCCCGAGGGTGTCGAATTGGTGAATGCCCGCATATGTGACGAGAACGACGACGTCATGCTAATCACCAACGCGGGCCGCGCTATCCGATTCCCATCGACCGACGTGCGGGTCTTCTCGTCGCGCAACTCGACTGGTGTGCGCGGCATCCGCTTGAAAGACGATCAACGCGTCGTCTCCATGTCGGTCATTCGTCACTTCGAAGCTGACCCATCAGAGCGCACTGCATATCTGAAAATGCGCCGTGCAATCATGGGCTTGTCCGATGATGCTGAAGTGGAGGATGAAGAAGCGCCGGCAGGCGACATCACACAAGAACGCTACGCCGAAATGTCCGCCTATGAGGATCTGATCCTGACCATCACCAAGGGCGGCGCAGGTAAGCTCAGTTCCAGCCACGACTACCCTGTGCGTGGTCGCGGCGGCATGGGCGTTACCGCAATGGACAAAGCCATGCGCGGCGGGGAAATCATCGCCTCCTTCCCTGTTGAGATGGGCGACCAGATCATGTTGGCTACCTCGAAAGGCCAGTCGATCCGCTGTCCTGTTGATGGAATCTCGTTCCGCTCCCGCTCTGCTGGCGGTGTGAAGGTGTTTGATACCGGCAAAGGCGAGGAAGTCGTTTCGGTGGCCTGGATCGCCGATCAGAGCGAGGAAGACGTCGCAGATGAGGGTGGCGAAGCCCCAGCTGACGAAAACTAAACATTAATAAATGGTCGCCCCCACGGGTGGCCATTTTGCTTTGTGCTCCCGCGCGGGCTGCGCTAGATCATCGCCATGACAGATAGCATCCTCAATATCATCGGTGGCGGCATGGCCGGTTCCGAAGCCGCATGGCAGGCCGCAAATATGGGCGTCAAAGTGGTGATCCACGAAATGCGCCCCAAGGTAGAGACCTTCGCCCACCGCACCGGCGATCTGGCGGAGATGGTCTGTTCCAACTCCTTCCGCTCCGACGACAGCGAGCAAAACGCCGTGGGGCTGCTGCACTGGGAGATGCGCCAAGCAGGTGGCATCATCATGGAAATGGCCGACAAACATGCCCTGCCCGCTGGCAGCGCCTTGGCTGTGGACCGTGACCCGTTCGCACAATCCGTCACCGCAAAAATCATGGCGCATCCGAACATATCGGTGTCTTACGAGCCGATTGAAGTACTGCCGACCGACGGCAACTGGATCATCGCCACTGGCCCCCTGACCTCCCCCGGCTTGGCCAGCGCTATCGCAGCCGAGACCGGACAAGACGCCTTGGCCTTCTTCGATGCCATCGCGCCGATCATCTATTTCGACACCATCAACATGGACAAAGCGTGGTTCCAGTCGCGCTATGACAAAGGCGAGACAGAAGAAGATCGCACCGCCTACCTCAACTGCCCTATGGACAAAGAGACATATGAGGCGTTCATCGACGCCTTGCTCACCTCTGATAAGACCGAGTTCAAGGAAGGCGAAACGGCGGGCTACTTCGACGGCTGCCTGCCTATCGAAGTTATGGCCGAACGGGGCCGTGAGACCTTGCGCTATGGCCCAATGAAACCGGTTGGGCTGACCAACCCGCACCAACCGACCATCAAAGCGCATGCCATTGTGCAACTGCGCCGCGACAACGCGCTTGGCACCTTGTTCAACATCGTCGGCTTCCAGACCAAGATGAAATACGGCGCGCAGAAAGAAGTGCTGCGGATGATCCCAGGGCTGGAAGAAGCGGAGTTCGCGCGGCTGGGTGGTATTCATCGCAACACGTTCATCAACTCGCCCACGCTGCTTGACGATCAGATGCGGATGAAATCGAAGCCTCACCTGCGTTTTGCAGGCCAGATCACCGGTGTAGAAGGCTACGTCGAATCCGCAGCTATGGGTCTGCTCGCAGGGCGCTATGCGGCGGCGGAAATGCTGGGTCGTGAGTTGGGCACTCCATCACCTGATACCGCCATGGGTGCCTTGGTGACCCACATCACCGGCGGCGCCGAAGCCAAGACCTTCCAGCCGATGAACATCAACTTCGGCCTGTTCCCGCCCGTGGTCGACGCCAAAACAGGTCGCAAGAACCGCGCCACCCGCTACAAGATGTACACAGATCGCGCCAAAGAGGCGTGGACACGGTGGCTTGATAACGCGCGACTGGACGTTGCTTGAGGAATTTGCCACGCTGGGAGCATGACGGACAAGTTTCTCGACAAGGTCTATGAGACCACAGGTGCGGATGCGACGCGGAAACTCTATGACGCGTGGTCGAAGAGTTACGATGCCGAGATCGCAGAGAACGGCTACCGCACGCCTGCACGTCTGGCCCGTGCCATGGCGCAATGTTCCCGTGACCCATCCCTGCCGCTCCTGGATTACGGCTGCGGCACTGGCCTTTCCGGGGGCGAGCTACGCGCCGCTGGCTTTTCTACGCTAGACGGAGCGGATCCTTCAAAAGGCATGCTGTCGCAAGCCCACAAAACTGGCCATTTCCGGAAGTTAATCCAGCTTGATTTGTCCCAACCGCTGCCAATACAAACGGGCGACTACCATGCGATCACCGCGATCGGCGTAATTTCGACCGGCGCAGGCCCCGCCTCACTGATGGACACGTTGATGGACCTGCTGCCTTCGGGTGGTCTTTTCGGCTTTTCGCTCAATGACCATGCGCTCGAGGATGCTGACTACCTTGCGGGCGTCGGGCGGTTGCAAGATGCGGGACATCTTGCAAGGGTCAAGGAATATGGTGAGCACCTGCCCGGCATGGGTCTAAAATCCATGATTTACGTGTTCGAGAAAAAGTGACCTTCCGGACCCGTTTTGCGCCTTCGCCCACGGGGCCTTTGCATCTTGGGCATGCCTATTCGGCGTTGCTGGCCTATGACATGGCACTGGCACAGGGCGGCGAATTTCTGCTGCGGATCGAGGACATAGACCGATCCCGCGCCCGGCCTGAATGGGAACAACAGATCTATGATGATCTGGAATGGCTTGGCCTTTGGTGGCCCGAACCAGTGATACGGCAGTCACATCGACTGGGTGACTACGCCCGGGCACTCGAAACATCTAAATTGGCCGACTACCTTTATCCCTGCACCTGTTCTCGCGCCGACATAAAGTCGGCTATCTCGGCACCACAAGAGGGTGTTCCGCAGTTCGGGCCGGATGGGCAAATCTATCCCGGCATCTGTCGTCCATCACACGAGTTCTCGACAAAATGGAATTGGGATCAACACGATACGTTGCGATTAAACATCGCGGCCATCGAGATCGCCCCTCACCGCAACGGACCCGAAGCGCAGTTGATGTCCTTCAAAGAGACCGGCCGAAGTCCGAAGGGAGAAACCGGCGACATCACCTTCGCTCTGGAACAGATCATCCGTGAAGCCGGCGACATCGTTCTGCGCCGCAAGGACATGGGAACCTCCTATCACCTGTCTGTGGTCCTCGACGACGCAGCGCAAGGCATCAGCCATGTGGTCCGCGGTCAGGACCTGTTCGAGGCCACCAAAATCCATGTTTTGCTGCAACGCCTGCTCGGCCTTCCTACGCCCGTCTACCATCACCACAAACTCATCCGTGACGGTGCAGGCAAACGTCTCGCCAAACGCGATGATGCGCGCGCACTCTTTAAATACCGCGCTGAAGGCTACACGTCCGACGATATTCGCCGCATAGTCGGCCTGCCAGTCTAGGCATCCCGCCCTATCTCCATTTGGTCAAAAATACTCAAAAAGGCCGTTACACCTCGGGTGCCATCATCTCGATTTCAACCCCGTCCTTTACAGACGTATAAAAGCACACTCGCCGGTTGGTGTGGCAGGCTGGCCCCGTCTGCCGGACCATCGCCAACAGGCAATCGCGGTCGCAGTCGACGCGCAAATCGACAAGTTCCTGCACATGGCCGGATGTCTCGCCCTTCACCCAAAACGCCTGCCGCGAGCGCGACCAATAGGTCACTTTCTTGGTTGCAAGCGTCTGTGCTACGGCATCAGCATTCATCCATGCCAGCATCAGCACCTCGCCGCTGTCGTCGTCTTGGGCTATCACGGGTAACAGCCCTTGGTCGTTAAAGGTCAAGGTTTCGGGATCAAAGCGGGTCATGGGATTTACCTTTTGCAAACGCAGCACTAGGGCTTATCTATGGTTCTGACCTCGTTGAAAAGGCCCGATAGGAGCGCGGAAATGTCTGAGAACACCGATCTGATCAAGCTCTACTCGGGGCGGATTTTAGCGCTAGCAGCGGATATCCCGCACACGGATCGCCTGGACTCGCCGCAAGCGTCAGTCAAACGACGCTCGCCGCTCTGCGGCTCGACTGTAACCGTTGATCTGAGCATGAACGGCGATCGCATCTCCGCGTTCGGACAGGACGTTAAGGCCTGTGCACTGGGGCAAGCAGCAGCGTCAGTCGTCGGCGGGTCTGTCATCGGCCGCACCGAGAGTGAAGTTCGCGCGGCCCAAAGCCAGCTTAAGGCGATGCTCAAATCCGACGGCCCTCCCCCTGATGCTCCGTTTGACGAATTGAAGGTTTTGCTGCCCGCTAAAGAGTTTAAAAATCGTCACGCGTCGATCATGCTCGCGCTTGATGCTACCGTTGAGGCGATGGAGCACGTCCGCAACGCCAACTGCGCCTAAAAAAATACCGCCACGTCCGGGCGGGACGCGGCGGCAAGTCAGCTTGTCTAGTCAGGTCTGATGCGCACCGGTAAGGCAGCCGGCAAAGTTGGGGACATTGCGCATCTCCGACGGGTAACGGGACAAGAAACCAGTCGGGCCTAGGAAAAAGACAGCAGGCAGTTAACTCTTAGAAAAGCGTTGGCATATAGAGGGCGACGGTCATCATCACACCGATGGCGGCAATGCCTGCGGCGTCTTGCGCAAGAGCCTTGGGGGATCGGGCCAGAATGTCGCGAAGATCTTGAATCATGATGAATACTCCCTCAAGTCGTTTATCTTGTTGCGCCTTTGTTCTCATTTAATCCGCAACCTGTAAAGAACTTTTTAAGAACATTTGTGAACAAAGCGGGAAATATTAGGCGCTATGGCGGCTAACCGACTGAAATCAAACGAATTGCCTTATCCTGCTCCATTAACCAAAGCAGAACGCGTGTGGCCTGACCGCGCGGTGTTTCCAACACCGGATCGTCCGACAGAAGCTTTCGCGCGTCGCTTTGGGCAACCCCCATCAACGCAGATTGCCTCTCTAGGTCCGCAATTCGGAACCGTGGCAAACCACTTTGTGCGGTACCGATCAAATCCCCTGCCCCTCGAATGGCAAGATCTTCTTCGGAAATCCTAAAACCATCCTCGGTTTCGCGCATAATGCTGAGACGGCGTTTGGCTGTTTCCGACAACGGGTCTTGGAACAACAGCAGGCAGGTCGATGCCGCGTCCCCGCGACCAACCCGTCCGCGCAACTGGTGGAGCTGTGCCAGCCCGAACGACTCGGCCCGCTCAATCACCATGATTGTGGCGTTGGGCACGTTCACCCCGACCTCGATCACTGTCGTCGCCACCAATACCGACGTCTCCCCAGCCACGAATTTTGCCATGGCCGCGTCTTTTTCGGCCGGTGGCATCTGGCCGTGGACCAACCCGACAACATCTTCGCCAAGAACCGCCCGCAGGCGCTTAAAGCGGTCCTCGGCGGCAGTCTTATCGCTCAACTCGCTCTCTTCGACCAACGGACAAACCCAATAGGCCTGCCGTCCGTCTGCGATGACGCCACGCAATTTGGTAACCACCTCGTCGATGCGGCCAGTCGAAACAGTGGCAGTGGCAATCGGCTTACGTCCCGGCGGCTTTTCATCCAACACCGAGACGTCCATGTCGCCATACTGCGCCAGCGTCAAAGAGCGCGGAATTGGTGTGGCTGTCATCACCAATACATCCACCGCTTTGCCTTTGGCTCCCAGTTCGGAGCGTTGATTGACCCCGAAACGATGCTGCTCATCTACCACCGCGAGGCGCAAATCATGGAAATCTACATCTTTTTGGAACACGGCATGTGTGCCGACCAATACGTGGATATCGCCATCGGCCAATGCCTTCATTTTGGCAGCTCTGTCCGCCCCTTTGTCGCGTCCGGTAAGCAACTCCAGCACAACGCCCGCATCCTTTGCAAAGGGGACCAAACTCTCGTGGTGCTGGCGCGCGAGAATTTCAGTCGGGGCCATCATTACCCCCTGCCCGCCAGCCTCAACCGCGGCAAGTAACGCCATAAATGCCACCAATGTCTTGCCCGCACCAACGTCGCCTTGCAGCAATCGGTTCATGCGCAACGGCGCTTCCATGTCGGCCGCAATTTCCGCAATGGCACGGGTTTGCGCGCCGGTCAGACTGTAGGGCAGCGCGGCCAATACACGCGACTGATGAACGCCCGTGGCCTTGCTTGAAACACCCGGCTTCGCACGCACGGTGGCCCGCGCCAGCCCAAGTGTCAGTTGATGCGCGAACAATTCGTCATAGGCAAGCCGTTCGCGAACCGGATGTGTGGCGGTTATGTCGGATAACTGTATCGGACTATGTGCTGCGCGGATCGCCTCGTGCCAACTTGGCCAGCCTGCCTTGTTCTTTTGCCCGGGGTCGATCCACTCATCCAACTCAGGAATGCGATTCAATGCTGACAGAGCCGCCTTATGGATCACACGCTGGGTCACGCCATGGGTTAGCGGGTAGATCGGCTCAAACGCCGGAATTTCTGCCGCGCGAGACAAGGGCAGCATATAATCTGGATGCACCATTTGTGCCTGACCGTCGAACATCTCAACCTTGCCGGACACCACGCGGCGCTGGCCTGTGGGGAGTTGCTTTTGCAAGTAGTCGCCATGGGCATGAAAAAACACCAACCGGAATTCCAGTTTCTCATCGCGTACGTGAATATGATACGGACGCCCGCGTGATCGCGGCGGTACATGCATCCCGATCTCGACTTCTACGGTCACCACATCAGGCAATACAGCGTCCTGAACCGAGGCTTTCACCGCACGATCCATGCCAGATTGAGGCAAGGTAAACAGCAAATCGCGCGGCTTCTCGATCCCCATCTGCTCGAAATTCTTGGCCGTTTTCGGGCCAACACCGTCCAGCTCCGTCAGTGCGGAGAATATCGGGAACAGGATTTCAGGACGTCCCGCCATAACGCGTCACGCGTCGCCGATAAGGGCGAGCCACTCGTCCTCGTCGATCACTTTGACACCAAGATCCGCCGCTTTGGTTGCCTTCGATCCTGCCCCCGGTCCTGCAACCAATAAATTGGTTTTGGCCGAGACACTGCCCGATACCTTAGCCCCAAGCGCTTCTGCCCGCGCTTTGGCTTCTGCGCGTGTCATTTTCTCAAGCGTTCCCGTGAACACAACCGTCTGCCCGGCCACGGGACTGCCATCCTGAGCAGGCCGTTCAACAGCCTCAATGTCCAGTTCCTGAACCAGTCGCAAAATCGAGGCATACTCCGCTTCCTGCGCAAATGCTTGCGTGAGCGATGCGGCCATAACCGCGCCGACGCCGTCAATGGACAACAAATCGTCCCACGCCGCGCCCTCCTGAGAGGCAGCCTCGCGCATGGCCAAATCGAAATCGGCCCAATTGTTATAGTGCCGCGCCAGCAGGTTCGACGCACTTTCTCCGACGTGGCGAATGCCAAGCGCGAAGATCACACGGTTCAGCGGAATTTTCCGGCGTTCGTCAATCGCGTCAAACAGATTTCGCGCAGATGTCTCGCCCCATCCGTCACGATTTTTCAGCTTGGTGAGCGCCTGAGCATCCCGCGCGCGCAGCGTGAAAATATCGGCGGGTTCGCGGATTTTCAGTTGATCGTCATGGTAGAACACCTCAACTTGCTTCGCCCCCAGCCCGTCGATATCGAATGCGCCGCGGCTCACAAAATGCTTGAGCTTTTCCACCGCCTGAGCCGGACAAATCAAACCGCCCGTGCAGCGCCGCACGGCGTCGCCTTCCTCGCGAATGGCGGCAGAGTCGCATTCGGGACAGGTTTGTGGAAATACATACGGCACCGCGCCTTCGGGGCGTTGAGACAGATCGACATCCGCGACTTTCGGGATCACATCGCCGGCCCGGTACACTTGAACCAAATCACCTTCGCGGATGTCCTTACCACCGCGAATTTCGCCGCCCTTGCTGTCGAGACCCTTGATGTAGTCTTCGTTGTGCAAAGTCGCGTTGGAGACGACGACGCCCCCAACAGTCACTGGTGCAAGTCGCGCGACGGGAGACAAAGCGCCGGTGCGCCCGACTTGAATTTCGATAGCTTCCAGCCGCGTCCACGCCAGCTCAGCCGCAAACTTATGCGCGATTGCCCATCGCGGTGTGGTCGACCTAAAGCCAAGCCGACGTTGCAGCGTAAGGTCGTCTACTTTGTAGACCACACCGTCGATATCATAGCCCAAATCAGGGCGCGCGATCTCGATTTCTTTGTAATGCGCCACAAGCTCTGACGGTCCGTTGCAGATTTTCGTGAGAGGGTTGATTTGAAAGCCAAGCGCACCCAACCGCGCGATTGCGGCCATCTGAGTTTCGGCCAACGGGTAGGACAACGCGCCCCAGGCATAAGCGAAGAACGCCAGCGGGCGAGACTTGGTGATGTTCGGATCAAGCTGCCTCAACGAGCCTGCTGCTGCGTTTCTGGGATTGGCGAAGCTTTTTGCGCCAGCGACCTCTTGTGCCGAGTTCAATGCCGCAAAATCTGCATGGCTCATGTAGACTTCGCCGCGGACTTCCAGCACCTCCGGTGCGTCAGCAAGTGTTTGCGGGATGTTGCCAATCATTTTGGCGTTTGCCGTCACATTTTCCCCAACTTCGCCATCCCCACGGGTCGCTGCATGAACCAGCTGACCTTGCTCGTATCGTAGGGACAGTGACAGCCCGTCGATCTTCGGCTCCGCCGTGTAGGCCAGACGATCGGTTTCACTTAGACCAAGGTATTTCCGAATACGTGCGTCAAACTCCACCACGTCGTCGTCGTCGAAGGCGTTGCCCAAAGACAGCATCCGCACCTCATGGCGGATCTTGGAGAAGCCATCAGCCAAAGGTCCACCCACCTGCTCGGTCGGGCTGTCGGGGCGTTTGAGATGTGGGAATTGCTCTTCAATAGCCGTGTTGCGGCGCTTCAGTTCATCATAGTCAGCGTCACTGATGGTCGGCGTATCTTTGCCATGATAGTCAAGATTGGCTTGAGCAAGTATCGCAGACAAACGGGCAAGCTCTGCGATTGCCTGCTCTTCGGAAATATCTGCTGGTTCGATCAACTCACCCTTGCGCGCCTGTTCCAACGATCGCCCCCAATGCTAACACTGCTTGTAGATATGGCGAGAATGACGAGGCGTCCAGTCGTCCGCAGCATACAAAGCTCTTTTGACGGACAGCATAACAGAAAAGGCGCGCCACATTGGGCGCGCCATTGTTGTTCAAGAAACAGCAGGCCTAAGCGTTGGCAACAAGGCGTTTGCCGCGCTCTGTGTTAGCAACCGGCTGTGGTTCGCGCAGAACATAACCACGGCCCCACACGGTTTCGATATTACTATCCCCACCAGTGGCAGTCGCCAATTTCTTGCGTAGCTTGCAGATGAAAACGTCGATGATCTTCAACTCCGGCTCATCCATGCCGCCATAAAGGTGGTTCAAGAACATCTCTTTCGTCAGCGTTGTGCCTTTCCGAAGGCTCAGCAATTCCAACATCTGGTATTCCTTGCCAGTCAAATGCACCGGAGTGCCTTCAACGTCGACAGTTTTAGCGTCGAGATTCACTGCGATGGTGCCCGTTTGGATAATTGACTGCGAATGCCCCTTTGACCGGCGGATGATCGCGTGAATACGCGCGACAAGCTCTTCGCGATGAAATGGCTTAGTCAGGTAGTCATCCGCACCAAAGCCAAAGCCCTTCAGCTTGCTTTCCGTGTCATCGGCACCAGACAGGATCAAGATCGGCGTCTCGATACGGGCCTGACGCAATTGACGCAGGACTTCGTGACCAGTCATATCCGGCAAATTCAGATCAAGAAGGATCAAGTCGTAATCATAGAGCTTTGCCAGATCTATGCCTTCCTCGCCCAAATCAGTCGAGTAAACATTCAAATTTGCATGGGTCAGCATCATAGAGATGGACTTGGCGGTGGTTGGATCGTCTTCGACGAGTAGCACTCGCATTATTTTGTCTCCAGTATACGTCCCCTCAAGTCTGTTAACTCTAAAATGGAAAAGGTTAATGTGAGGTTACCGCGGGACGCTACTATCCCTTTTCTTCACTATTTTGTCTATATTTCTGAACAGAAGTTACGCGAAGTGCTTGAACGCCATAATCAGCGACGGCGGCGCGCCATGATGTCAATTCTTCGTCCGACAAGCGGTACCACTGGCACGCCTCCTCTGCGGTAATTAAATCAGCCTCCACCGCCCGCACAATCAGCGCCTTCCGGCTTGCGACCCAACGCCGAATCGTGCGGTCCGGCAGGTCTGCCCTGCTCATGGTGGAGCCATCCGGCAAAGTGACCATGCGCGGGCCTGTTTCTCGTTTCAGATACATCACAAATCGCCCCGACTACCAAAATTGCACCTGCCATTTCTCCAACCATGCCTTAAGGGGAGGTGAAGCATGGTCTTGTGACTAGCTAAGATTTTCCTATATTCGCGACTATCCCCCGTAACGGAGGCCATCATGGCACTTGACTGGACACACGGACGTCTAAACTCGCTTGGTTTTGCCAAGCCCCCATCCGAGACTCGCGTCGTCGTCGCGATGTCCGGAGGCGTGGACAGCTCCGTAGTCGCCGCTCAACTGGCCGAAGAAGGCTATGATGTCGTCGGCGTGACCTTGCAATTGTACGACCACGGCGCCGCCTTGGCCAAGAAAGGCGCGTGCTGCGCGGGCCGTGACATCCATGACGCCCGTCGTGTGGCCGAAGACATGGGCTTTCCGCATTACGTTCTGGATTATGAAAACGTCTTCAAGGACGCGGTGATCGACGAGTTTGCCGACAGCTACCTTGGCGGCGCAACGCCCGTTCCCTGCATCCGTTGCAACGAGCGGGTGAAGTTCAAGGACCTGCTGGAAACTGCCAAAGACCTTGACGCGGATTGCATGGCCACCGGCCACTACATCCAACGCAAGGTGGGCGAGCACGGGGCGGAGCTGCACTCTGCCGCCGACGCGAATCGTGACCAAAGCTATTTCCTGTTTTCTACGACTCCGGCGCAGTTGGAATATCTTCGCTTCCCGTTGGGCCATCTGGCCTCCAAGGCGGAAACACGGGCGCTGGCTGCGAAATACGGACTGTCGGTCGCTGACAAGCCGGACAGTCAGGACATCTGTTTCGTGCCGAATGGCGACTACGCCTCGGTGATCGAGAAGCTGCGCCCCGGCGCGGGCGAGCCCGGCGACATCGTGGACATGGACGGCAACGTGCTGGGCAAGCATGACGGCGTGATCCACTACACTATCGGCCAACGCCGCGGACTTGGTGTCGGTGGGCTGTCGGCACCGCTTTATGTGGTGAAGCTGGACGTGGACAAAAAACATGTCATCGTCGGCCCGAAGGAAGCGCTGGCAACCCGCAAAATACCAGTGCGCGAGATCAACTGGCTTGGGGATGCCCCGTTCGACAGTCAGGACGAATGGCATGTGGGCGTGAAAGTGCGCTCCACGCGCGCGCCTGCCGGCGCAATCATTCGCCCGATCTCCGCAACCGAGGCCGAAGTCGAACTGCTCACGCCCGAAGAAGGCGTGTCACCGGGACAGGCTTGCGTGTTCTACGACGACGGATCGTCCCGCATCTTTGGCGGGGGATGGATTTGGCGCGGCTACTAGGCGCTATGCCTTTTGCCCGTGCAATTCCTGCGCGCGCGCCTCGAACGCGCGTACGACGCGCTGCATGGCTTCATTGAAAAACAGCCCTGCGGCGCCCTGCAAGATGCGATTCTTGAACTCGAACTCGACGAAAAATTCGACCTCGCATTCGCAGTCCCCCAAAGCCCGGAAATCCCAAGTGCTCTTGAGGAATTTAAACGGTCCATCAAGGTATTCCGTGTCGATCTTCATGTCGTCCGCCCAAAGCGTAACCTTGCTGCCGAACCGCTCGCGGAAGACTTTGAAGCTGATCACCAAGTCGGCCAACATGACCTCGGCAGCACCTTCTTCAGCACGGGATCGAATGCGCGCTGCGGAACACCACGGCAGGAACTCGGGATACTTCGCCACATCAGCGACCAGAGCGTACATCTGATCTGCACTATAGGGCAGCTTGCGTTTTTCGCGGTGACTTGGCATAGGCGTTAGGGGCTCTGCTTGCTCGACGGGTTGCCGGGGGGTGTCCCCCAGCCTGACGCAAATTTCAAGGGGATAACATGTCTCATCCACCCTATGTCATCGACGAGTTGATCTCGGCGAAGTCCATCGCCGCCCGCATCGAGACACTTGCGCGTGAAATTCACGATCGTTTTGCGGACACTGACAAACTTGTCGTGGTTGGTCTTCTGCGCGGATCGTTTGTGTTCATCGCGGATCTTGTGCGCGAGTTGGACCTGCCGGTGGAGGTCGATTTTCTGGAAGCCTCCAGCTACGGCGACGGCATGGAAAGCTCTCGCGAGGTGCGCATCTTGAAAGACTTGCGTGGCGAAATCGGCGGGCGTGATGTGCTGGTGGTGGAAGACATCGTGGATACCGGCTTTACCCTGTCGCATGTGTTGCACCTGCTGGAAAGCCGCTCCCCCGCCCGTATCGAGACAATCGCTCTGCTTGACAAACCCACCCGCCGCGAAGTCGACATCAAGGCCACATGGACCGGTTTCGACATCCCCGACGAATTCGTCGTCGGCTACGGCATCGACTATGCACAACGTAACCGCAACCTGCCCTATATCGGAAAGGTCCGCTTTACATGAACTGGCGCTGGCTGTGGCGGGCGTCCATATGGGCGCGCCGTCCGCCATCCGAGCGCCGGGTCAAGCTGGTGGTCGGCCTGATCGTCGTCTGTATCGCGATCGCATTGATAGAGTATTATATTGGCTGGCCCGATTGGGCCAAAATGGAGCGCACACCGCGTCTTCCGCGATACTAACGACCTGATAAAGTTTCAGCCTTCTGCATAAGTTTGGTGACCAGCAAGCGAGATACTTGCACAATGCGTGGGATGCTATGCAGGTCGGCATGGCTTGCAACCCAGATCGGCACAGAAAATCGCGGAGCTATGCCCAAACGCTCGCGCAATCGAGGGTCTCCCGTCCCTATCAATGTTGGCAAAAACGCCAGTCCGGCGCTGGCAGCAACCATTTCTCGCAACGTCAAAAAACTGTCTGCCGACCCTTTAACTTGGGTGGCATTGAGGTTCTCTTCCATCCAGCGTGCTGGTGCGCTGCGCGACAATGGGCCAGAGAGCCCTAACCAATCTGTGTCTCCCATTTCCGAAGGTCGCGCCGGCCCGTAAACCCCGAACACCAATTCTCCAGCCCGCTCACCGATCAAGTGATCAGGCAATTGTGCCGTCGGGCGTACCGTTATGTCCGCATCCAGTCGGGTCATGTCCAAATGGGCATTCGTCGAAATCAATTCTAGCGTCAATCCGTCAGAGTCCGCCTGCATGTCAGACACTATGGAAGGCAGAACTGAATGGCATAACGTATCCGTCGAGGTGATCCTGACCCTCCCGCTCAAAGGTGCCTTGCCGCCTTCGATCAGCCGTTCAACAGAACGCACCGAATGATCGACCTCTCGGATCGTTTCTATCAGATGCTCGTTTTCTTTTGGCAGGCGATAGCCTTGAGGCGTGCGGTCAAAAACACTTAACCCAAAGCGTTCCTCGAAGAGTGTGACCCGCCGCAATACCGTGGCGTGGTTGACTTGAAGCAACCGCCCTGCCTTTGACACCGAGCCGCTGTCTGCAACCGCGAGTATGTATTTTAGATCGTCCCAGTTGAACCTGTGCATTTATTCACAGACCTCCTCAAAAAATACATACTAGCGTTACATTTCATAACAGGTAGCATTTCCGTAATCATAACGTTTTTTGGAGGACGACCACATGACGCTGATACGAGCACTGGCAACAACGGCTATGACCGCTAGCTTGATTTCCGGAATGGCACTCGCAGACGGTCACGCAGGACCTCCGGCAGAAGTCAAAGCGCGCAACGGTTTGATGGCGAACTATTCGCTTAATTTGGGTATCTTAGGTGATATGGCCAAAGGCAAGTCCGACTACAATGCTGACGTGGCCGCCGTAGCAGCTGCCAATTTGGCAGCCCTCGCGGGAACGGATCAATCGCTTTTGTGGCCCACCGGCACCGATACGATGTCCATTGATGGAACCCGCGCCTTGCCAAAGATCTGGGACGCCAAGGCGGATTTTGACTCCAAAGCCGATGATCTCGCCAAAGCAGCAGTTGCGCTCGCAGCAGTTGCCGGAACCGATCTGGCGGGCCTACAAGGCGCAATGGGTGGTGTCGGCGGAGCGTGCGGAGCCTGCCACAAGGCCTACCGCGAACCAAAATAAATCATGCTCAAGCGCTCAATAGCGGCCGCCGCTCTTCTGGGCGCCGGCGTCGCATGGTGGATCACCGCCCCAGCCTACTTGTCGCATTCGACGGAAACCGCATTAGTCACAGCAGACGCTGACATTGCCCTTGGGGAGCAGGTATTCTGGGCAGCGGGTTGCGCATCTTGCCACGTCGCCCCCGGCACTGAAGAAGCCGACACACCGGCCCTTGCTGGCGGTCAGGCCTTCCCCAGCGATTTTGGCACCTTCTACGCGCCCAATATATCGCCGTCGCCCGAAGGCATCGGCGCCTGGACTCTTTTGCAATTTGCCAATGCGGTGCAGGCTGGCGTCAGCCCCGAGGGCGCGCATTATTATCCCGCATTTCCCTACACCGCATATGCCAAAGCTCGGCCTGAAGACGTGGCGGCGCTCTATGCGTTCATGCAAACCCTACCTGCGGATGCCACGCCGTCCCGCGCGCATGACGTGGGGTTTCCGTTCAATATCCGGCGTAGTTTGGGGGGGTGGAAGTTTCTTTTCGGCACGCCGAAGGCCCCTGCATTGTTGGAACAATCGCCATCCATCGACCGCGGCACGTATCTTGTCGAGGCGTTGTCCCATTGCACCGAATGTCATACCGAACGTAACGCCTTGGGCGGGCTAAACACCGCGCGTTGGCTTGGCGGTGCGCCCAATCCAAATGGCAAAGGTCGTATACCGAACATCACCCCCGCAGCGTTGGATTGGTCAGAGATTGATTTGATGGCTTATTTCACAACCGGCCTCACCCCCGATTACGACAGCGCCGGAGGGCATATGGCGTCGGTGGTGCAGAACTTGGCGAGGTTGCCTGAGTCAGATCGAATGGCCATCGTCGACTATCTCAAGGCTGTGCCGCCGATCGCCAAACAGTAAGTGCTAGGCCTTGCTCATCTTCGCCAGACGGGCCTCGCGCAGTTTCGCGAAGTCGTCGCCTGCGTGATAGCTTGACCGCGTCAAAGGCGTGGCCGAGACCATTAGGAACCCCTTACCAAACGCTGCTTTCTCGTACGCTGCAAACTCTTCTGGCGTCACAAAGCGGTCGACGCGATGATGTTTCGGCGTCGGTTGCAAATATTGCCCGATGGTCAGGAAATCAATGTCGGCCGCGCGCATGTCTTCCATGACTTGCATCACCGATTGGCGATCTTCGCCAAGACCCACCATGATGCCCGATTTGGTGAACATCGTCGGATCCATCTCTTTCACCCGTTGCAACAGACGCAAGGAGTGGAAATATCGCGCACCGGGGCGCACCTCCGGGTAAAGGCCCGGTACGGTTTCTAGATTGTGATTAAATACATCGGGGCGCGCTTCAACAACAACCTCCAAGACTTTGGGATCACAGCGAATAAAATCCGGTGTCAGAATTTCAATCGTGGTTGCTGGCGATTGGCGACGAATTGCGCGGATGGTCTGCGCAAAATGCTCCGCCCCTCCGTCCTCAATGTCATCGCGATCAACGGAGGTGATAACCACGTGGTTCAGCCCCAATTTCTTCACTGCGTCCGCGACGCGGCCCGGCTCGAATACGTCTAAGTCTTCCGGCGGTTTGCCAGTCGCGATGTTGCAGAAGGTGCAAGCCCGCGTGCAAACCTCACCCATAATCATCATGGTGGCGTGGCCTTGGTTCCAGCATTCGCCAACATTGGGGCAACCGGCCTCTTCGCACACCGTGGTGAGCTTGTGCTCGCGCATGATCTTATGCGTCTCTTTGTAGCCTTCACCAACAGGCGCTTTCACTCGAATCCAGGCAGGCTTCCGAGGTTGCGCATTATCAGGTCGTTTTGCCTTTTCGGGGTGGCGTTGGCTTGGAATTTTCAGGTCGCGGGTGGCCATGTTGTCGGCTCCAATTGGGATCGCTCAGCGTATACGCCATAACTTAGTTTAACGCTAAACGAAGTATTGTCGCAGGTCCACGATACAAGGGGCGGGCATGCCCACGGGCTTAGACTAAGCAAAAAAAGAGCGTCCGAACTCTCGGACGCCCTTCACGGCTTTAAAGACGACGGCGTTGGTCAGCCAATCATCGCGCTCACATGTCCATTCGCATCCATGTAGTGGCGGTGCAAACGCTGTAGGGCAATCCGGAGCACAACTTTACCCGAGCGGGCCGACCACCCCATACGCTTTTCCGCTGTCTCGAGACCTTCCAGAAAACAACAACACCGCATGATGATATCACTCAGACCGGGACCAAGCTCGTCAAGAGCTGATAACATGCGTTCGCGTGCGGCTTTCGCTCCTTCGGCAATCGCGTTGTCACCAGTCAACACCGACCTGTCACCTGACGCCATGAATTTATCCCAGTGTTGCGCGGCGCCTTGGCCCATTTGCGCCAGTTCGTAGTCTTCACGGAACCGCTCTCCGGCTTGTACAAGGTCCGCTGCTAGAAACGAGCGGCCCTCCTTATCACGCCGCCGCGCCAACATCGCCAAAGGGCTCTCGGCCATGGTTGGTCGGGCCATCCCGTCAGACGTGACGTGACCCATTTTTGCTTCCCAATCAGCTTGTGGGTCACGAAACGGGCTCACCCCATCTTGATCGCCTCGGGCGCGGCGCTTCCGCTCCATGTCTTCGGTAAGATAGCCCTTCAGCGCCGCACGACCGGCAGACGTGATGGTGTAGCTCGCGACACGTCCCAGGCGCGAACAGCTAATCCAGTCTTTCAACGCAAAGGCTTGCGCCACGTCGCGCGGGACGACAGCCGTACGGGTGGGCGGGCCATCCTTGAAGGATCGCAGCACAACCGCCTTGTCCATGTCAGCGGCGAGCGCCAGTACCGCGCCGGTTTCACATAATCGGCGCAACACACGGCGCGCTTCTCGTGCAAGTTTTTCGTCATCATCTAGCAGTGATGGACCAGTAGTGATGTGGGCAGTAATGGGCTTGGAATAGGTTTCGGAATGGTTACGTGCGTGCGCTGTCATATTTTGCGGTCCTTGTAGGGAAGCTGTCGTTTCGCGAGTGTTCAAATCGTTGCTCAGACGGAGGAGCGCCTCATCAACCAGCGGGTCATCACGTCGGTTCTCAAAGCGGCGCACTTGCCGTAATATGGTAGATGCATGGCATCCTTCACGCCGTGCTAAATCTCTGAGAGACAATCCTTTTTCGGTATGGATCAGATACCGGCGCGCGGCTTCTGGAATCCAATTTGGAAACAGAGAATCTGGTGGCGAAATGGCGGCAGAAAACATATGTGGCGTCCCCTAAATCGGTAGGGCAAAGGCGGCAGAAACCCCTAAGCAACGCACACAACTTGAGGTTGTATTACTTACAAGTTGGTTAACAAGCGCTCCAATTGCGTGAATTTGTTTCCGAAACGTAAACAGTTGTTTCCGAAGCGTCCGCAGGCACAATCGTCGCGCAACAGCGGCGCGCGCTCCCTTAGGCTACGGACATCAATTCAATTTCGGAGCACTACATGATCGACCTGACTCGCCAACTCACCGACCTTCGCCGACCCCGCCTGTTGGTGCGCGCAGCACGTCACGGCATAAGCCACTATCAACGCAACCGCGATTTGCGCCGCATCACGGGACAGTCCCGCTCGGATTCACCGCGGATTGTTGTGGAAACATTATTGCATCAAGAGGAACAGTTGGAGCAAACGCGACTGGCCCACGATGGGACCTACAATGTGAACAAGCACATTGAGCTGCTAATCGCCCTGATGGCCGAAAGCCGCGCGCTGCCAACACCGGCACGCGGCGCGGGCCGCCCGGGTTGGCGACCCACAGTTGTTTAGATCCTACATAAAGGAATCTGGCATGCTGTCTTTCTTCTCACGCACATAGGCCCGCAGGGCCTCGTCTATGGCGGGATCCAAATGGGGCTGCTGGTAATCGTTGATCTGTTTTTCTACGCGGACCGACGCGAGGGCGACGGTGTCCCGCTTACCGTCATCGGCCCATGTCTCGAAGGGTTTGTAGTCAAACAGGTCAGACCGCCAGAACGCTGTCTTGAAGTTATTTTGCGTGTGCTCGCACCCTAAGTAGTGACCGCCGGGACCAACCTCTTCAATGGCCCCCATCGCTTGTGCGTTCTCATCGACGCTTACGCCTTTGGCGAAATGATGCAGCGCGCCAAGCTGATCGGCATCCATCACGAATTTCTCGAACGAGGCGACCAGGCCGCCTTCCAACCAACCGCAGCCGTGCAGCATGAAGTTCACGCCTGACAAAAGCCCCATGTTCAGCGAGTTCGCCGTCTCATAGGCCGCCTGCGCATCGGGAAGTTTGGACCCGCAAAACGATCCGGCGGAGCGGTATGGCAATCCGAGACGCCGCGCCAACTGCCCTGCCCCGTAAGTAATGTGCGAAGCTTCCGGCGTCCCGAAGGTCGGCGCGCCTGAGTTCATGTCGATCGACGTCACGAACGCCCCGAAGATCACTGGTGCACCGGGTTTGACCAGCTGGCTATACGCCACGCCTGCCAGAACCTCGGCCAAAACCTGCGTCAACGTTCCCGCCACGGAGACCGGAGCCATCGCACCACCAACAATGAACGGAGAGATAATACAGGCCTGATTGGCGCGCGCGTAAATCTCCAACGCTCCCATCATGATCGAATCAAACGTCATGGGGGAGTTGATGTTGATGAGCGAGGTCATCACTGTGCGCCCGTCCAAACCGTCAAACAGTATCTCGCACATGTCGACAGAATCTTGAGCGCGAGATGGTTCGGTCACGGACCCCATGAACGGTTTATCGCTGAGCGACATGTGGGCGTAGAGCATATCCAGGTGGCGCTTGTTAACCGGCACATCCGTCGGTTCACAGACTGTGCCGCCGGAGTGGTGCAACCATTTGGACATATAGCCCAGCTTCACGAATTTGTTGAAGTCTTCCATCGTCGCGTAGCGGCGGCCACCTTCCGCGTCACGCACAAAGGGCGGGCCATAGACGGGGGCAATCACGAGGTTCTTGCCACCGATCTCCACTGACCGCTCCGGGTTGCGGGCGTGTTGGGTGATCGTGGATGGTGCGGTCTTGCACAACTTACGCGCCAGCCCGCGGGGAATGCGCACGCGCTCCCCGATGACCTCGGCCCCAGCTTCGCGCCACAAGTCCAGCGCATAAGGGTTGTCGACAAAGTTCACGCCAATTTCAGCCAGAACGGTTTCCGCGTTGGTCTCAATGATTTGGAGCGCCTCTTCCGTCAGCACTTCAAAGTTGGGGATGTTGCGCTCAATGTATTTCGCGGTCTCTACCGAGACGGCGGTGCGTTCCGCACGGCGGGCGGCCCCGCCGCCCCCGCGTGCGCGTCTGCGTGGTGCTGCTGTGTCGGTCATCGTCTACTCCCCGATATTACTTGTCATCGTGATTACCTCACCCCACGTACAGGCGACGCCCAAATCCGTCCCTTACGGCGAAAAAGCGACATGGGGGGATTATTATCCACCGCGCGGAGCCTGCGCGCGGTGCGCACCCCCTTGCAACGGTCGCAGAGGCCCAATAATCAGCATGCATGACAGATCATCTCATCGACCCCGCCGCCACCCATGAAAAACTTCTGATCATCGACTTCGGGTCGCAGGTCACCCAACTGATCGCGCGCCGCTTGCGCGAGTTGAATGTCTATTGCGAAATACACCCCTATCAAAACGTGGATGATGCGTTTCTGGCGGAGTTTGCCCCAAAGGCGGTTATCTTCTCCGGTGGCCCGTGTTCGGTCATTGACGAGGGCTCGCCGCGCCCACCGGAACGCGTCTACGATCTAGGTGTTCCCATCTTGGGTATTTGTTACGGTCAACAAGTCATGATGCAAGGCCTTGGCGGGCTGGTTGAACGAGGTCATGGCACCGCGGAATTTGGCCGCGCTTACGTCGTTCCCCATGGGGAACTCGAGTTGCTTCAAGGCTGGTTTTTGACCGACAAAGAGCAGGTCTGGATGTCGCATGGCGACCACGTCTCGGAAATCGCGCCGGGCTTCGAGGTTTACGGCACATCGCCCAATGCCCCTTACGCGATCACCGCCGATGTGAGCCGCAATTTCTACGCGGTGCAGTTCCACCCCGAGGTGCACCACACCCCCAACGGCGCGAAGCTATACGAGAATTTCGTTCGCATGGCGGGCTTTTCCGGCGACTGGACAATGGGCACGTATCGCGAACAGGCCATCGCGGCTATCCGCGAACAGGTTGGCACCAGCCATGTGATCTGCGGCCTGTCCGGTGGCGTGGATTCGTCCGTTGCGGCAGTATTGCTGCACGAAGCTATCGGCGATCAGTTGACCTGCGTCTTTGTTGACCACGGCTTGCTGCGCAAAGGCGAGGCCGAAGAGGTCGTCACCATGTTCCGCGACAACTACAATATGAAGCTGATCCATGCGGATGAGCAGGACTTGTTCTTGGGCGAGTTGGACGGCCAAAGCGACCCCGAAACCAAGCGCAAGATCATCGGTAAGCTGTTTATTGATGTGTTCCAAAAATACGCCAACGAAATCGACGACGCCAAGTTTTTGGCGCAAGGCACGCTCTACCCCGACGTGATCGAAAGCGTCAGCTTCTCCGGCGGGCCGTCGGTGACGATCAAGTCCCACCACAATGTCGGTGGTTTGCCGGAAAAGATGGGCCTGAAGCTGGTCGAACCGCTGCGCGAGCTGTTCAAAGACGAGGTGCGCGCACTCGGCGCGGAACTCGGCCTGCCCCCATCCTTCATCGGCCGCCACCCCTTCCCCGGACCGGGTCTGGCTATTCGCTGCCCCGGCGAGATCACCCGCGCCAAGCTCGACATCCTGCGCGAGGCTGATGCGGTGTATATCGATCAAATTCGCAAGCACGGGTTGTACGACGAAATTTGGCAAGCGTTCGTTGCGATTCTGCCGGTGCGTACGGTGGGTGTAATGGGCGACGGGCGCACGTATGATTTTGCCTGTGCGCTGCGGGCGGTGACCTCGGTCGATGGCATGACGGCGGATTACTACCCGTTCAGCCATGAATTTTTGGGCGAAACCGCGACACGCATCATCAACGAGGTGCCGGGCATCAATCGCGTCACTTATGACATCACCTCGAAGCCTCCGGGCACCATCGAGTGGGAATAGGTTAAGGCGCTTTCGAGACGGCCACCGCACGGTGGAACCGTTCTGTTGGCAGCGACACTCCGTCCTCGGGCTGAATTGAGCTGAACTGCGATTTGATGTTCAACTCGGACCCGATGGCTGTGGCGGCAAGGGCGATGGTGCCCAAGCCCGTCAGCTCTGGCATGATAGCCGGCCGGACTTCGCAGCCGGTGACGTTTGCGAGAAATTGCGTGAAATACGGGTTCTTGCTCATCCCGCCGTCGATTTGTAATGGACCGTTGAGCGGGATGCAGCTGTCCATAGCACCAATCACTTCCGCCGCCCGAAGGGCCACGCCTTCTAGGATGGATTGCACCAGTTGCTGTGGTCCGTGATCTATGGAGAGCCCTACCCAGACCCCCCGCGCCTCCGGCACCCAATGAGGACAGCCAAGACCCGCCAATGCTGGCACGAAGATCAGGCCACGCTCCAGGGCCGAAGGGCCCTCAAACCTATTGGCCTGCTCAAAATCCGTAAACAACCCCAATGACTTGGCCCAATTGAGCGCGGCGCTGGCGGTGTAGACGCCCCCGTCCAAGGCAAACACGGGATCTTGCCCCTCCAGTTGCCAAGCGAGCGTTGGCAGCAGGCCCATTTCCGGTCTGTTAACCATTTTCGATCCGGTCACCATCAAGGCGAAGGCCCCTGTCCCGAACGTGATCTTCGCGTCGCCCTTCTCGCGACAGCCGAACCCATAGAGTGCCGCTTGCTGGTCTACGACACTTGCGGTGATTGGGGCTTTCCCATGCGCCGTTTCAAGAGTACCGAAATCGCCCGTGGTCGGAACAATTCGTGGCAAGCACTCCATCGGCACGCCGAAGAGGTCGCATAGAGTCTCATCCCACTCCAATCTTTCCAAGTTCATCAGGGACGTACGGCTGGCGGTGGTGACGTCCGTAACAAAACGCCCCGTCAGACGGTCCAGAAAGAACGCATCCGTGGTTCCCAAGCGTAACGTGCCACGGCGCCGCGCATCTTGCGCCGCGTTGTTGTTTTCGACAATCCACCCTAGCTTGCTCGCAGAAAAATACGGATCTAGCGGCAGTTTTGCCCGCGCCAGTGTTTCCGCTTCAAAGCCGTCTGACCTGAGCGCCTCAATCTGAGCCAGCGTCCGGCTGTCCTGCCAGACCAATACCGGAGTGTAGGCCTCCTTGGTGACCGCGTCCCATGCCAGACAGCTTTCGCCTTGGTTGTCGATACCGATGGCATCGACTGCACCCACCGCATCAATACAGGCCCGAATATTCGCGATAAGCTCTTCGGGATCATGTTCCACCCACCCTTCGCGCGGGTAGAATTGCCGATGTTGCACCGAATGGACCACCTGCGGCACGCCATCGGACGTTAGCGTGAGGACTCGCGTGCTGGTCGTGCCCTGATCTATTCCCGCAAGTCTCATATTGGTCTTTCTGCTGTCGCCAACCCTGTCCTCGCCCGCCACGAGTTCACCTACTGTAAAGCACCACATCCACTTAGAACTAGCTTGATATCTTCCATTCAAGCACAAAATCCGCACAAGGAACGTCGTTTATCGCTCTGTTTTTGATATTGTTTTGATTATTTTTGACCATTTGGTCACCGATTTGTTTACAAGTTTCAACACCTTGATACAGTTGGCACAAGTAGCTTGTGGGGGATGCTGGGTGTCGAGGCCTAATAATCACATCGAGACAAACGGGTTAGGTGCTTGATGAGGGCAGCTAACAACACACCGTCCACGCCGTTGGATGCTCGATGCTGAAAGTTGCCACGACCTATGTGCGCGTCGTCGATCGGGTGAATTACGTCCTCGGTCGGATCATGATGTATAGCCTGTTCGCGATGATCGCGATTTTGCTGTGGTCGACGATTTCCAAACAGATGTTCGTGGTTCCGTCCTACTGGACGTTGGAAATGGCACAGTTCGCACTTGTGGCCTATTATCTGGTCGGCGGTCCCTACTCTATTCAGATGGGGTCAAACGTGCGGATGGACCTGTTTTATGGCGAATGGTCCGACCGCAAGAAAGCTTGGGTCGATAGCTTCACCGTCCTGCTGCTTATCTTCTATCTAGGCGTGCTGCTTTACGGCGGGATCGATTCCACGCGTTATTCCCTTGAATATAACGAACGTGCGCCGACCCTGTGGCGGCCCCTGCTTTGGCCGGTCAAAACTGTTATGTGCTTCGGCATTTTCATGATGTTACTTCAAGCGGTTTCCGAGCTGATCAAAGACATCGCAAAACTCCGCGAGGTCGAGCTTTAATGTCCTATGAACTGATCGCCATTTTGATGTTCTCGTCGATGATGCTGATGCTGATGACGGGGCAGCGGGTGTTTGGCGCGATTGGCGGCATTGCATCAATCGCGGCGCTGACTTTGTGGGGGACTGGCGGGTCCGACATTCCGTTTTCCGCCGCCATGAAGGTGATGAAATGGTACCCGATGCTGACCCTACCGATGTTCATCTTCATGGGCTACGTGCTGTCGGAAAGCCGCCTCGCCGATGACCTTTATAAAATGTTCCACGTCTGGATGGGGCCGATCAATGGCGGGCTGGCCATTGGCACCATCGGGCTGATGGTGCTGATCTCGGCCATGAACGGCTTGTCGGTGGCTGGCATGGCCATCGGGGCGACGATTGCCCTGCCCGAACTCCTCAAACGGGGGTATGACAAACGAATGGTGACCGGCGTAGTGCAAGCCGGATCGTCACTTGGTATTTTGGTGCCCCCCTCGGTGGTGCTGGTTCTTTATGCAATGATCGCGCGCCAGCCTGTGGGCCAGCTTTGGTTAGCTGGAATCATCCCCGGGCTTATGATGGCCGCGTTGTTTATCATCTACATCTATATTCGCTGCCGCATCCAGCCAGAGCTTGGCCCTGCATTGAGCAAAGAAGAGATGGGCAATGTACCAAGGGCAGAAAAGATACGTCTGTTGGGGGCTGGCTTGCTTCCCCTAGCGATATTCGCATCGATGATGGTCCCGTTTTTGAACGGTTGGACCAGCCTTGTGGAAAGCTCCGCCATTGGCGCGTTGGCAGCGTTTATTGCCGCAGTTCTAAAGGGTCGCATGACGCGCAAGGTATTCGAGACGTCGACCCGCATGACGCTGGCGATTTCGTGCATGTTTATGTGGATTGTTCTGGCCGCCCTCGGCTTTGGCGCGGTGTTTGATGGTTTGGGCGCAGTGAAGGCGATTGATAGCTTGTTTACCGAGCAGCTTGGCCTCGACCCTTGGGTAATCCTGATCCTGATGCAGCTGTCATTCCTGCTGATGGGCACCTTTCTTGATGACACGGCTATGCTGGTCATCGTAGCACCGCTCTACGTGCCGCTAGTCAAGGTGCTGGGGTTCGATCTGATCTGGTACGGCGTACTTTATACGATCACCACACAGATCGCCTATATGACCCCGCCCTTCGGCTACAACCTGTTCTTGATGCGCGCGATGGCCCCGAAAGAGATCGGAATCAAAGACATCTACGCGTCCATCATCCCCTTTGTGTTGGTGATGCTGTTTGCGCTGATCCTGATCATGGTTTTCCCACAAATCGCCATGTGGCTCCCCAACTACGTTTACGGAAAATAACAAAAGGAATTCGAGAGGCGAACCATTGTAGCAAACGACCCCCGAGCAAGGTCAAACAAGGAGAAGACTATGACGACCAGACGTAAGTTTCTGACGACAGCAACCGTGGGTGGCGCCGCTGCTTTGGCCGCGCCCAGTACGATCAAGGCGCAGACCCCTATCAAGTGGCGATTGCAAACCTACTCTGGTGCCCCTCTGGGTGCCCATGTGATCAAGCCGCAGATTGAAGCGTTCAACAAAGCGGCCAATGGCGAGATGGAAATCGAGCTGTTCTACGCTGACCAACTGGTGCCTACGGGCGAGCTTTTCCGAGCGCTCCAGAACGGCACCCTTGATGCCGTGCAGTCGGATGACGCGACCATGGCCTCGCCTGCGGATATCTCTGACTTTGGTGGCTACTTCCCGTTCTCGTCCCGCTACAGCCTTGATCTTCCCGTTTTGTTCAACCGCTACGGGCTGAACGAAATCTGGCAAGAAGCCTATGACGACATTGAAGGCGTCGAGTGGTTGGGGGCCGGTGCGTGGGATCCATTGCATATCTTCACCACCGAGAAAAAGATCGAGAAGCTGGAAGATATGCGCGGCCTGCGTGTGTTCGGTGTGCCGACGGCGGGCCGATTCCTGTCGCGCTATGGCATGATCCCGGTCACCGTCCCATGGGAGGATGTGGAAGTTGCGCTGCAAACCGGAGAGCTGGACGGCGTTGCTTGGTGCGGCTTTACCGAGGCCTATGAGGTTGGCTGGGCTGATATCTGCAAATACGCTCTGCTAAACAACGTGACCGGCGCTTGGTGTGGCTCCTACTTTGCCAACAGCGACAGCTGGGCCAAGGTGCCGCCGCATCTGCAAGAGTTGTTCAAGATGTCGATGGACCAGTCGCACTACTATCGCCAGGTCTGGTACTGGGGCGGCGAAGCCGATCTGCGCGTCAATGGCGATAAGTTGGAGCTTTCAACCATCCCTGCCGAGGAATGGGATACAGTTGTCGGCGACGCCGCAGGCTTTTGGGACGAGTTAGCATCGCGCAACGAACGCTCGGCCCGCGTAATCGAGATATTCAAGAAATATCGCGATACGATGGAAAAAGCTGGCGTTCCTTACCGCTATTCCTGAGGCAAAACACAGACGGGCTGCATTTGTGGCCCGTCTGAACAGCAAATCCGCTTGACCATCCCCATGGAAGCCGCTTTGCAGTCGGTATGACTTCCACCCCCGCCTCAAATATGCCGCTGGCCGCCCTTTGGATGGCAGGCGCTATCGTGTCCTTTTCTGCGATGGCTGTCGCTGGGCGCAACGTCAGTGTGGAGTTGGACACGTTCGAGTTGATGACCTACCGCTCAATCATTTCACTTGTTCTGGTTTTGGTTATCGGAGGTTTTGCGGGAACGCTTGGTGAGATCAGCACGCGAAACTTTGGCCTCCACGTTATTCGCAACCTATCCCACTTCACGGGCCAAAACCTGTGGTTCGCCGCGATTACGATGATTCCATTGGCACAGGTCGTCGCCCTCGAATTCACCTCACCCATCTGGGTCGCGCTACTGGCGCCGTTCTTTCTGGCAGAGCGCCTGACGCCCCTGCGAATCCTTGTAGCGCTGTTGGGTTTCTGCGGCATCCTGATCGTTGCCCGACCTGATTTAAGTAATATCGAGATCGGGTCCGTGCTGGCTGCTGGGTCGGCAATCGGTTTCGCAGGATCCGCGATTGCAACGAAAATCCTCACGCGCCACCAATCCATCACGTGCATCTTATTCTGGCTGGCACTGATGCAGGCGTGTTTCGGATTAGTTATGGCGGGCTGGGATGGTTTGATCACATGGCCGTCGGTGCAGGTAATGCCTTGGGTTGTCCTCGTGTCCTTCGCGGGTCTCGGAGCGCATTTTTGCCTGACCACAGCGCTGGCGCACGCGCCTGCTGTCATCGTCATGCCGATGGACTTCGCTCGATTGCCACTAGTGGCTATGTTGGGAATCGTTTTGTTCGGGGAGTCCATCGACCTGTGGGTGTTTATCGGGGCCGCTATTATATTCGGGGCCAACTACCTGAACATCGCCGCTGAGGCGCGCCGGAACAAGGCATTGACCTAAGGGAAATGTGCATTTTTAGACACGACTTTGGGGCTACTTTCCAAAAATTTCGATCAAAACTGCTTTGACGCTGGGTCACAAATTGACGTGAGCGAAAGCTCGCCTCTAGGGTGGGACAAAGCCACATTCAAGTGTTTCGGGGAGGAAACCATGAAGAATTTCATTAGCGCCGCAGCAATGCTGGCCGCAAGCACATCACTAGCCTCGGCGGGCGGCATCGATCGCTCCGGCCAATTTGTTCGCGCTCTCTTTGAAGAAGGCGGCGAAACCGGTGCTTATGCGGAATTTAGCTTCGGTGCGGTAAGCGCGGGCGCAAGCAGCGCCGGGTTGCCTGTTGATCCGCTCAAGAGCTACTCCCAATATGGGTTCGCCTTTAAACAAGACATCAATGAAAAGCTGAGCTTTGGCATCATCATCGATCAGCCGATTGGCGCTGCGGTCGACTATCGGCCGTTCCCATTTGCCTTCGGCATTTCCGGCTTTGCTCTCGTTGAGAGTACAGCCGTCACGGCACTGGCCCGCTACAAGTTTAACGACAACTTCAGTGTTCACGGCGGCATCCGGTTTCAGGATCTGGGCGGCCAAATTCAAACATTCGTGGGCGGCGTTTCCCCTGCCAACCTGACAGCAAGCAGTGACTTCGGCGTTGGATTCGTTGTCGGCGCAGCATATGAGCGCCCAGACATAGCAATGCGTTTTGCTTTAACATATAGCAGCGAGATCGACGTTGATCTTGAGGGCACCGAAGTCGCTCTCGCGACGGCGACAGCTTCGCCGACTGCCTTTACCGCAACGATTCCTGCCAGCTTGAACCTTGAATTTCAAACAGGCATTGCGAAAGACACATTGCTGTTCGGCTCGATCCGCTACGTCGAGTGGGAAGGGTTCAACCTGACCACACCTGGCCAAGGTCAGTACGTGAACTTCCGCGATGACTCTATCACTTACTCTTTGGGTATCGGTCGCCGGTTTAACGAAAACTGGTCTGGCGCGGTCACTCTTGGTTTTGAAGAACCCGGCACACGCCCTGGCAACACTTTGCTGAACCCCAAGACGGGCCAAAAGAGCATCGGCTTGGGTGTGACATACACCAATGGGAACACAAAGGTCACTGGTGGCGTGACCTATGCCGAGCTTGGCAGTCAGAACTTCACGGCGACCGGCCTTAACTTTAATGACAATTCGGCCATTGGCGCCGGTCTTCGGGTTGGTTTCAACTTCTGATCAAACTTAACTTACGGCTAAGAGCGCTCCGCATCTATTTGCGGAGCGTTTTCGTTTTGGCGCATGTTTCGGGTCGCCTGCGGTCGTGATTTACTGCAGAAGCCATTGTATGAATGCGCAAAAAACAATGTCCACCCAAGCATGGCTCGAAATGGGTCTGCTGGCCGTGATCTGGGGCGGCTCCTTCCTGTCGATCCGCCTCGCGCTGAACGAAGTACCGGTTATGACCGCCGTAGCGCATCGGGTCTTTTGGGCAATGTTGGTGCTGTGGGGCTATATCCTTGTCCGCAAATTTCCCCTGCCAACCAGCCCAAAAATCTGGGTAGCCTTTCTAGTCATGGGTCTGCTCAACAACGTCATTCCCTTTTCTCTAATGGCTTGGGGGCAGCTACATATCGAGACAGGACTGACTTCCATCCTCAACGCGACCACCGCAATTTTCGGGGTTGTTGTCGCCTCCATCGTGTTTAGTGACGAGCGGCTAACAAAGAGCAGAGCTATCGGTGTTGTACTTGGTTTCTTGGGGGTGGCTACAGCCATCGGGTTAGAGAACCTGATGCAGTTCAACATTCGCTCCACCGCTCAACTTGCTGTATTAGCAGGAACTTTATCATATGCTTTTGCAGGTGCATGGGCTCGAAAAATGCTCGTCGGCCTTTCACCACAGGTGGCTGCGGCGGGCATGTTGACCGGATCGACCGCCGTCATGGTGCCTTTGGCATTCGCGATAGACGGGCCACCGTCGTTCCAGTTGAGCGTCACCGCGTGGGGAGCTATCGCCTATTACGCGGTCGTTGCCACCGCTTGCGCCTACCTGCTCTATTACCGCATCCTTGCAATGGCAGGCAGTGGTAACTTGATGATCTGTACGTTGCTGGTGGCCCCTGTCGCCATCATTCTGGGCGCACTTGTCTTGGGCGAGGAATTGGCACCACGTGCCTATGCGGGTTTCGGGTTACTCGCACTTGGCCTGCTGGTGTTGGATGGCCGCATCTTCGCTAAATTCCGCAAAGCCCCCTAGCAAGCGCGGCCACACCCCGCTACCTATTTGCGCGTGTGAATAGGAGCCACGTGCATGATCTACAACTCAGGACAGGACTGGCTGCAAGCCGAGGCGAAAAAAGTGCTGTTCTTCGGCATGTCCGGCCTTGGGAAAACCCACGTTTCCAACATGTTGCGCGGCACAGGTGAATGGTTTCACTACAGTGCGGACTACCGCATTGGCACGCGCTACATGGGCGAGTACATCACCGACAATTTCAAGCGCCGCGCGATGCAGGACCCGTTTCTGGCGGAGCTGTTGCGCTCTGACAGTATCTATATCGCGTCGAACCTGACCTTCGACGACCTGTCGCCGCTGTCCACCTATCTGGGCAAGCCGGGCAATCCCGAGCTGGGTGGCCTGAGTTTCGCTGAATACCAGAAGCGGCAGGCACAGCACCACCGTGCGGAGGTCGCTGCACTGTATGACACGGCGCATTTCATCGAACGCGCCAAGGATCTGTACGGATACGACAATTTCGTCTGCGACAGCGGTGGCTCCACCTGCGAGGTCGTGGATCCGTTCAACCCCGAAGACCCGTTGCTGGCCGAGTTGGCGAAGAACCATTTGATGGTGTGGATCGAAGGTTCACCGGATCACGAGACCGAACTGGTGCGGCGCTTCAAGCGCGCGCCCAAGCCGATGTGCTACCGGCCGGACTTCCTGAGTGAGCTTTGGGGCGAATATCTGGATACAAACAAATGTGCCGAAGAAGAGGTAAATCCCAACGATTTTATGACCTTCACCTATGCGCGTGCCATCTCCCAGCGGGAACCACGTTACCGTGCGATGGCTGATAATTTCGGGATCAAGGTAACACATACCGATCTGGGTAAAGTGACATCTTCCGAAGGTCTCAATGAGTTGATCGCGGCTACCCTTGGCAACAGGGGCTAACCTGCCTAGTTAACAAAGCCTTAGAGAACGGAACTCCTTGTTATGCCCATCAAGCTGCCCTCCTCCTCCCTGCCCGCCTATGACGTGCTGTCGCGCGAGGGCGTGAGCGTGATGAGCGAAGATCAGGCGGCGCGGCAGGACATCCGGCCCTTGCGCATTGCGCTGTTGAACCTGATGCCGAAGAAGATCCAGACCGAGAACCAGTTTGCCCGGCTGATCGGCGCGACGCCGTTGCAGATCGAACTTTCCTTGATCCGCATGTCGGAGCACGAAACCAAGACCACCGCCGCCGAGCATATGGAGGAGTTCTATCGACCCTTCCAAGAGGTAAAGGACCAGAAGTTCGACGGGCTCGTGATTACCGGCGCACCAATCGAGCATCTGCCGTTCGACGAGGTGACCTATTGGGACGAGCTGCGCGAGGTGATGGACTGGACGCAAACCAATGTGCATTCCACCTTCGGCGTTTGCTGGGGTGGCATGGCGATGATCAACTATTTCCATGGGGTGAAAAAACACCTGCTGGATCACAAACTATTCGGCTGTTACCGGCACACCAACCTAGACCCCGCCTCGCCCTATCTGCGCGGCTTTTCGGATGATTGCGTGATCCCCGTGTCGCGATGGACGGAGATGCGTCAAGACGAGATCGACGCGGCGGACGGGCTGACAACGCTGCTGGGCAGCGAGGTTGCCGGTCCCTGTTTGGTCGAGGACCGGAAGCATCGGGCGATCTACATCTTCAACCATTTCGAGTATGATAGCTGCACGCTGAAGGAAGAATATGACCGCGATGTCGCTGCCGGCACCGCGATCAACGTGCCGGTGAATTACTATCCCGACAACGATCCGACCAAGAAGCCGATGAACAGGTGGCGCAGCCACGCGCATCTGCTTTATGGCAACTGGATCAACGAGATATACCAGACAACTCATTTTGACCTGGACATGATCGGTGCTTAAAGTCGCGCTTCTCATCGCTGCGTTACTGGCCTTGGCCGGATGCGGCACCGCGTTGGACAAGCGGATCAAGGCACGCACAGCGAAAGCGCTGGCAGAACATCCACCGACAGGGCAAATTCTGGACGTGAACGGGACGCGCGTGCATGTCCATGTGGAAGGCACCGGCCCCGATGTGGTGCTGATCCACGGCGCGGGTGGCAACTGGCAGGACTTCACCTTTTCACTGATCCCCAAGCTGAAACACCAATTTCGATTCATCGCCATCGACCGCCCTGCGCATGGGCATACGGGGCGGATCGCGGGACGCGCGGGCGATGTGGAAAGCGTGAATGAACAGGCTGACCTGCTTCATGCGGCGGCTGAGATGGTCGGAGCGGACAAGCCGATTGTTCTCGGCCAAAGCTATGGCGGCGCGGTCGCGCTGGCCTACGGCTTGCGCCACGGAGCGGATACCTCGGGGTTGGTGATCGTCTCCGGCGTGTCGAATCCGTGGGAGGGTGATCTAGACATCTGGTATCGCCTCACCGACACGTGGTTCGGGCGGCATGTGCTGATCCCTATGACCTCGGCCTTTGCCAACGACCAGAAGGCTGGCGAGACGCTGGAGGCCATTTTCGCCCCCGATCCCGTGCCGGAAGGGTATCTGGAGCATATGGGCTACGGGCTTGCCATCCGGCCTGCCCAACTAAAAACCAACGCCGCCATGGTCAACTCGCTGCTGCCGCAGATCGAGGCGCAGGCAAAGCTCTATAGCGGGCTGGATATGCCTGTCGAGATCGTGCACGGGACAGCGGACACGATTGTGCCCTACGACGTGCATGCCGTGCCACTGTCGCAAAAGCTGCCGGACGCGCGGGTGACGAAGCTCGACGGGATCGGCCATATGCCCCACCACGCCGACGCACCCAGCACGATCAACGCTCTACGCCGTTTGGCAAAACGCGCTGGCCTGCAATAGGTTAAGGCTTCATAGTAACGCGGAAATACAATGTGAGGCCACCATGACCCTGCCCTTCGACGGTGCCATCTCCAAGTTCTATAAGGAAGAGATTCCTGACGGTGTCCGTGAGGCAATCCGCAATGCGGGCAAAAACGACATTCTGGCGCAAAGCTATCCGTATGACGAACGCATGGATCGTGACGACTATGACGACACCATGAAACGTCTTCAGGTGGAACTGATGAAGTTGCAAGCGTGGGTCAGAAAGGAAGGCAAGCGCGTCGCCATCGTGTTTGAGGGACGCGACGCGTCGGGAAAAGGCGGCACTATCAAGCGGTTCCGAGAGAATATGAACCCACGCAATTGCAAGATCGTCGCGCTGTCCAAACCCACCGAGGAAGAGCGCGGCCAATGGTATTTCCAACGCTACGTCAAACACATGCCGACGGCGGGGCAGATCACCCTGTTCGACCGCAGCTGGTACAACCGCGGGGTGGTGGAAGATGTGTTCGGCTTTTGCTCCGTCGGGGAGCGGCAGCACTTCTTCGCCCAAGTGCCGGATTTCGAGAAAATGCTGGTGGATGACGGGATCATCCTCATCAAGCTGTGGCTGAATGTCGGGCGGGCCGAACAGTTGCGGCGGATGCTTGCACGCGAGAAAGACAAGCTGAAACAGTGGAAACTGTCCTCGATTGACGTAGAGGGGCTGCACAAGTGGGATGCCTATTCACGTGCCATTTCCGAGACGTTTGACGCCACAGACACAGCCCATGCCCGATGGACGGTTATTCGCTCTGATGATAAGCGCCGCGCGCGGATTTCGGCGCTGCGCAAGGTGCTGAATTCGATCCAATACGCCAACAAGGATGACAGCATAGCTATCCGTCCAGACGCCAAGATTTGCGGCGGTGTGGATATGTGGTCGCCGAATGCCTAAGCGCGGATACCACCACGGCAATCTTAAGCAGGCCTTAGTCGAGGCTACGTTAAAGCTGATCGAGGACAAGGGCCCAACTGGTTTTACGGTTGCCGAAGCGGCGAAATTGGCAGGAGTAACGCCTGCAGCTGTTTACCGCCATTTCGACGGTCGTGAAGCGCTGATCGCAGAATGTGCGCTGCAGGGGCACCGTATCTTTGGCGATCTTATGGAGCATGCCTATGCGGACGGTCACCCGACCGCACTCAAGGCGTTTGAGGCAACAGGCCGCGCCTATCTTGCCTTCGCCCGCAAATTTCCCGGCCACTACATGGCGATGTTTGAAAGCGGCGTGAACCTGCAAGCCAATCCAGTGCTAGCTACCGCCGCCGACCGGTCGCGCGGAGTGCTGGAACAGGCAGCACAAAAGTTGTCAGAGCATATCCCCGCCGACAAGCGTCCTCCCGCCACAATGTTCTCCAGCCATATCTGGGCAATGTCGCACGGCGTCGTGGAGCTGTTCGCGCGTGGTGCACCGGGCGCAAAGGCTCCCTTTCCGCCCGAGGATCTGCTGGAGGCAGGGATCGGCATTTATCTGCGCGGCCTGGGATTGATAGAACCGGACAGGTAGTTAGCTAGGGCTATCACCTGATCACGTGACGTCGAACCCGACCGGTTCCCGAGCAATTGTCGCAATAGGTGTCACCATGAACACCCATGTATCGGCCACGCCCGTTACATGCGCCACACTCGCGCGTGCGCTCACCGCTTTTGCCAGACGGCCTGTCGTCAAAGTCTCCCATTCGCATTTTCGCCAGTTTGGTTTTCCAAGCCCGTTCGTCCTCATGAATGCGCCTTTGCCCTTCGATATGATGACTTAGAACCTCATTCTGGCGCTGGATGAAGTTTACCTCGGATTCACCCGGTATTCGCTCCATGTTCTCAATGGGATTTCTGAAAACGGTCTTGTCGCGCGCTTGCGACTTCTGATCGCGCTGCGCAGCCGCCCGTTCTTCTTCCATTTGCTTCTGCTTAGCATTGACGTAACCACGCGCCGCAGCTTTCAAAAGTTCGGCCCATAAAGGGGATTTCGTGGCAGCCATTGATACTCTCCAAAAATCACCCCTGAAATTCCAAGATTATAGCATATTTTCGCTAGAAACGAAAAAGGCCGCCCCAAAGGACGGCCTTTCGCAACAATTTGGCAAGCTTAACGCTTGGAGAACTGGAAGCTCTTACGGGCTTTCGCTTTACCGTATTTCTTACGCTCAACCACGCGGCTGTCGCGGGTCAGGAAGCCAGCGGCTTTTAGAGCGCCACGCAAGGACGGATCATAAAGCTGCAGCGCCTTGGAGATGCCGTGCTTAACCGCACCAGCTTGACCAGACAGACCGCCGCCTTTGACAGTCGCCATAACGTCGAACTGATCTTCGGTGCCGGATACGGTGAAAGGCTGACGCAGAATCATTTGCAGCACGGGGCGTGCAAAATATGTGTTCTGCTCTTTGCCATTCACGATGACCTTGCCGGAACCCGGTTTGATCCAAACGCGAGCGACCGCGTCTTTACGTTTACCGGTTGCATAGGCGCGGCCCAGATCGTCACGGACAGGCTCGCGGGAAATGGCTTCTGCCACAGCTTCAGCTGGGGTGACGCCTTCTGCGATGGTGTTCAACTCATCGAGGGATTGGATTTCGTCAGCCATTCTTATGCGCTCCGCGTGTTTTTCTTGTTCATGGACTTTACGTCCAGAACTTCGGGGGATTGAGCTTCATGCGGGTGATCAGCCGATGCGTAGACACGCAGGTTGGTCATTTGCTGACGCGACAGGACACCACCGGGAAGCATACGCTTCACGGCTTGGGTCAAAACGCGCTCAGGGTGCTTGCCCTCAAGAATTTCTGCGTTTGTGCGGGACTTGATACCGCCCGGGTGGCCAGTGTGCCAATAGTTTGGCTTCTCGCGCTTGTTGCCGGTCAGCTGGATTTTGTCAGCGTTGATGACGATGACGTTGTCGCCCATATCCATGTGCGGAGTGAAGGACGGCTTGTGCTTGCCACGCAAGCGCATCGCGATGATGGACGCGAGACGGCCCAGAACAACGCCTTCGGCGTCGATCAGGATCCATTTCTTGTCGATATCGCTAGGTGTAGCGGTAAAGGTTTTCATGGGTTTTCCTCAAGAATTACGGCCACGGGGCTTGGAGCCCCTTGGGATGGCGTGTTTCTAACGGAACTGGACGTGCAGTCAACGGCATATTTGTTGATTTTATATAACAAAATCAGTGACTTATAAATAAGGTATTTATTTACCCCACACTCATCACGTCACATAGATCATGCTTGGTGTTAGCGCTATGCCCCAAAGCCAGAATGCGACCCACAAAACGCCCCCCAATGCGGACAAGCCCGCAAGCCGTTTTCGGCCCTTTGATACTGCAACAATCATCAGCGGCAGCTGGGCTATGGCCAGAAGGAATCCACCAAGGGTCAAGAACAGCTCAACACCTACAACAAATCCCACCATGCCTACGTCAGTTGCCAATGTGTTTCGCGTCACCAGAACAAACACTGCGAAGGCCAGCCCCCAAACTGCGGGCGAAATCGCAAGGGCTGCCAAGCGGCTCAACTTGGAACAGGCGGAATCGAATAGGTTAAGGACGCGCGGGCCACAGGCTTATCTGGCTCCGATTCAGAATAAAGACGGCCTTCGGTCACCGCCAACACGCGGCCAAGCTTGAGCAGTTCCATTTTACACAACAGCCTCCCCGGTGCGGGCTTGCGCATAAAATCAATGGAGCAATTGGTTGTTACGGCCAAGGCAACCGGCCCTAGCACTGACAGGATACAGAAATAGGCACAAACATCGGCCAGTGCAAACATGGAAGGGCCGGAAACTGTGCCGCCCGGACGAAGGTGCTTCTCGGACGCGGACAATGCCATGGTCACGAAAGGTGGCGCGATCTCGACAAACTCAAAGTCGTCCGCCACTTGCGTAAAATCACGCAACAGGAACGCCTCCAATGCGGCCTTGTCCATCTTCACTTCCATACTTCCCCCCTGCCCCTCTTCGCCCTAGGCTTCAGAGATACCGGACCAGATCAAGGGTGGAATGACAAGATGAACGATGCGTTAGTTTTACGTGCCGGCGACGGCCCCGTTGCCCGACTGACCTTGAACAACCCCGCCAAGCTGAACGCCTTGTCCGATGCGATGCTGGCTGCGCTGCATGTCGCTTTGGATAAGGTGGCCGAGGATGAGGCCATACGCGTTGTGATCCTGAATGGTGCGGGAAAAGTATTTTGTGCGGGCCATGATCTGAAGGAAATGCAAGCGGCGCGCGAGGCAGGTGACGGTGGCCGCGCGGACTGGCTTGATCTGTTCGCGCGATGCTCCGCCGTGATGGCGCGTATCCAGAGCCTGCCGCAGCCTGTGATCGCGCAAGCCCATGGGATCGCCACCGCGGCGGGGTGCCAATTGGTCGCGACCTGTGATCTGGCAATCGCGGCGCGCGATACAAAATTCGGGGTGAATGGTGTGAATATCGGGCTGTTCTGCTCTACGCCAATGGTTGCGCTCAGCCGCAACATCCACCGCAAGCAAGCGTTTGAGATGTTGACGACAGGGGAATTTATCGACGCGCATCGGGCGCGCGAAGTAGGGTTAATCAACCGCGTCGCGGAAACTGATTTGGAGACCGAGACCATGGTATTTGCCCAGACAATCGCTGCCAAGCTGGGCTCGGCGGTGCGCATCGGCAAGCAAGCCTTCTATGAGCAATCCCAAATGACGGTAGCAGATGCCTATGCCTACACAGGCGACGTCATGGCGGCGAACATGGCGCTGGATGACACCGATGAAGGCATCAGTGCATTTTTAGAGAAGCGCAAACCCAGCTGGAGCTAGTGCCACGTCCCGCGCGGATGAAAGGCGTGGAATGCGAAGGCGAACATCACGTCATGAACGATGTCGCTCCCCTGCCCGTTTCGAACCCGAACGGCTCCGACACTACGGCCTTTGCCGATCTTGCGGCTATCAAGCGCCGAGGCTTGCTCGCCCTGCCAAGACAGTTCAACCCCGTGTTCGCGTATGGTTTTCTCACGTCGCAGACGTTCCATTGACCACGCGCGGTTGCCCACGCGGATCACACGCGCCATTGGATCGACACCGTTCGGTGGCAAGGCACCGTCATAGAGGAACGGACGAGCGGCGGTGTCGTATTTAACGTAGGGGTTTGAGCCATAGTTAAAATTCTTGCGTGGAGCGTTCAGTACCAGTCCATCAGGGTTTCTGTCTTTGTAGGTCTCCCAGCTTTCCATCCAACTGGGGATTTGCTTGAGCGAGCGTCCAGCAAGCTGCCCCACAATCCCTTCGCCGACCGCTTGCTGCCACCAGCTTTCGGTTTGGCGGTCGTACATGACCATATCCGAGTTGCGCAGGTTACCTGACACGCCGAACGACAACGTGCGCCCCGCTATGCGGCGATCAAACACCACACCAGAATTGCACAACGGGCAGAAGGTCACGGCGATTGGCGTGCCGCCTACAACGTCATTCACGATCTCATGCACCATGAAGTAGCGGATCGGATAGGCGCGCGGTCGTTGGCCTTTGATCTCGACGGTCATCACAGGTTCTCGCGGGCCGATGCGACGTTCATCCGAGACCTTCAAGAAAGTCGGATCATCGACAGCGGGAATACCATCCTTGCCGGGGCCGCCAGAGCGGATCTCGGACAGGTCGACAGTGGTGTTAGAAAAATCAGTGTTCGGCCACTGGGCCGAAAGATAGGAGGTTTGCGCAGTCGCGACGAACGCCAGAGCCATCCAGAACGCAGTCAGGAAAATAAAAAAACGGGCCATGCTTACTCCTCCCAAAGAAGCATGACCCGTTCCTCGCTGCCTGAACAGCCCTGCTCACGCAGGATTGACGGCGCGTTAGTCGGTGACGCGAACGGCTTTCATCTGATCAGGTGTGCCAAGCACAGAGCCGTTGGCCCCTTTGCCAAGCTTGATCTGATCAACGACATCCATGCCGGACGTCACTTTTCCCACAACGGTGTATTGACCGTTCAGAAAATACCCCTCGTCAAACATGATGAAGAACTGGCTGTTGGCGGAGTTGGGGCTTTGGCTACGTGCCATGCCGACGACGCCACGATCAAAGTTAAGGTCGGAAAACTCGGCGGGCAGGTCGGGGCGGTTCGAGCCCCCGCGCCCTGCACCACTGGTATCACCACCGGCCTTACCGAATTCGACATCGCCGGTTTGCGCCATGAAGCCGTCGATCACACGGTGGAACACAACACCATCATAGGCACCTTCTGAGGCCAGGGCGGTGATTTGCTCGACGTGCTTCGGGGCGACGTCCTCGAACAAGTCGATAACGACTGTACCGTTGGCATCGCCTGCGATGTCAACTTCCAGACCGGTCGCCAGCGCCGGACACGCGATCAGACAGGCGCAAGCTGCGAGAAGTTTATTCACCGTCACCACCATCGGCGTCTGCTTCCGGCTCGGCTGTGTCATCATCTGACGGAGCCGCGGCACCGCCAACATCTGCAGCAACGGTCACCGAGATCATGCGATCGGGATTCATTGGCGGCTCGCCGCGCTGGATGGCGTCGACATGCTCCATACCTTCAATGACGCGGCCATACATGGTGTATTGGCCGTTCAGGAAGCTGTTGTCTGAAAAGTTGATGAAGAACTGGCTGTTGGCTGAATTAGGGTTGGCAGACCGCGCCGCGCCAATGGTGCCACGATCGTGGGGCAGCTTGGAGAATTCTGCAGGCACATCAGGAAGGTCGGAACCGCCGGTGCCGGCCATCCGGATGTTGAAATCTTTTTCCATGTTGCCGTTCGCCACATCGCCAGTTTGTGCCATGAAGCCGTCAATCACGCGGTGAAACGCTACGTTATTATACGCACCGGAACGGGCCAATTCCTTCATTCGCGCGGTATGCTGAGGGGCCACGTCTGGAAGCAATTCAATGGTCACTGTGCCACCAGAAAGTTCCATCAGGATTGTGTTTTCAGGGTCTTTGATATTGGCCATTTTTGGGGCGCTCCTAAGCGTTTTGATTTGGCGACAAACTAGACCAGTGGCGGGCGGTGTAAACCCCCGCTTGCAAACCTGAACACCTGGCTCAAATCTAGCCCAATCGCTCGAGCAATGCTGCTTTAACGGAGGGGGTGACGAATTTCGATACATCGCCGCCTAAACGCGCGATCTCCTTGACGAGTTTCGACGCAATTGCCTGGTGCTGCGCCTCTGCCATCAAGAAGACAGTCTCGATGCTGTTATCCATGGCGCGGTTCATGCCCACCATCTGATACTCGTATTCGAAGTCCGCAACAGCGCGAAGGCCACGAACGATGACGGTTGCACCAACGTCTCGAGCACAATGTATCAGCAGGTTCTCGAAAGGATGCACAACGATCTCGCAGCCCGTTTCGCGACTGACGCTTTTGCACTCGGCCTCGATCATTGCCGTGCGTTCCTCCAACGAGAAAAGCGGGCCCTTGTCACGGTTTATCGCAACGCCGATCACCAGCTTGTCTACCAAGGAACACGCCCGACGGATAATATCTGAATGCCCAAGCGTGATGGGATCAAAAGTGCCGGGATATAGTCCAATGCGCATAAGCTGGCCTTCTTTCGTCTAAAGCACGGTCACGCAACAATATTGCGCGTGGGATTGCAAGGCGATTGCGATTTTACGTCTCTGCGGCTCCACCGAACAATGCTTCGACTTGCGCTTGGGTCAGGTCGGTTGTCGTCTCTGCGAAGGAATATCCACTTGGCTTTTGGTCGATAAATAGCTGTTGCGACAGAGTGAGCCCTTTTTGGTCATCCATAGTTCCTGCGCCAATGTGGTAGATGCCATGATGCTCCCCCGGTGCGGTAACGCGGTAATACAGGTTAGACCCGCATGTTTTGCAAAAGGCGCGTTCTGCCCAAGGTGAGGATTTAAATACTTGGATATTATCGTTGCCTTCAAAACGGATCGCGTCGGGCTTAATAGCCACCCCTAAATAAACGCCACCGCTCCATCGTCGACACATGGAACAATGACAGGCCCCAAGTTCGGGCTCCGCGACCGAGGCGCTGTAGCTCACTGCGCCGCACATACATTTGCCACTTACGTCCAACGCCATTGCCCTAATGCCCCATGATCATCCCTTGGAGCGCATCTTTCTCCATGGCCAATTCGCTAAGACGCGCTTTCACCACGTCGCCCAAGGTGACCAGACCAACCATTTCACCGTCTTCGACAACCGGCATGTGGCGGAAGCGCCCTTCGGTCATTTTACTCAGGATGGAGTCAGCGCGATCACTTTTTGTACAGGTGACCAGCTTTTTGGTCATCATGCTCTCGACAGTCTCGGAAAGGCATCCGGCACCGCGTTTTCCGATCTCCCGCACGATGTCGCGCTCCGACAGAATGCCGAGCGCTTTTTTGTTGTCGGAGGACACGACTACCGAGCCGATCCGGCGTTTGGACAGCATATTGGTTGCGTCCGCGACCGAGGCCTCTGGCTTAATCGTGACAACTCCGTCATCCGCCTTTAGCTTCAAAATGTGGCTCACCAGCATGCGCTTCTCCTCTTTTCGTCAAACAAAAGTGATCAATATACACACTGTCGTCCCAAGGTTGGGTTTGCGTCAAGTCTGACCTTCCAACCTCGCCACTTCTTGCCGAACTCTAAGCCCCAATTCCTGTGCAAAAAACCGAAGGCGGGAGATGTTTCGGTCGTCGGCATGGCGCACCAGATAAAAGCTACGCCTCAACGAAAATTGACCGGTAAGCACCTTTGTTAGCTCTGGCGCAAAGGGAAGTGCAAAGTCATGGCCGATTACCAGTCCTGCCCCGACCCGCGCCCAATTCAGCTGAACCGATGCCGAGTTTGATGCAAAATTTGTTCGCGGCCCGCCAATCTCCGACAGATAGTCAAGTTCGGTATCGAATATCAGATCAGCGATGTAGCCGATGATTTTGTGATTTTTCAGATCCTCAACACCGTTCAACGGCGCTGCCTCGCTAAGGTAGTCGCGGCTGGCCATCAAATGTAGATGATAGTCAGCCAGTTTTTGGCTGGTTAGCCTGCCCGTGGTCGGCGGGGAGACCGTGATTGCCATGTCAGCCTCGCGCTTGGACAGATTGAACACACGGGGCAGTGCAACGATCTGCACCTCTAATCCGGGATGATCTGCGCAGATGGACGCGCAAACTTGCGGCAACAAGTAGTTGGCGCAACCGTCAGGGGCACCGACGCGTATTTGACCAGTCATTGCTTCGGCCCCGCCCGTCGCATCATCATGTGCATTCATGATTGCCGTCTCAACAACCTCGGCGCGTGTTGCCAAACGCTCGCCCGCTTGAGTTAAAGCGTATCCCTGTGGCGACTTCATAAAGAGCGTCACCTCCAACGCCTCTTCCAACCGCGCTATCCGTCGCCCAACCGTGGCTGGATCAAGCCGCAGCGCTTTGCCGCCGCGCGACAGGCTTTCTGTTCGCGCCACTGCTAGAAAGACCCGCAAATCATCCCATTTTGGCTCTGGCACAATCATCCTGACATTTTTGCAAAACGGTTTTGGGAAACTGGCCCTTTTTATTGCATAAATGCAAGCATAAGCTGGCATGGAAATTCAAGGAGGATTCCATGCAAGAGCTTACCCACTACATCAACGGCGCCCATGTCAAAGGCACTTCGGGCCGCTTCGCCGATGTATTCAACCCTGCAACCGGCGAAGTTCAAGCCAAGGTGCCGTTGGCATCGCCAGAGGAAATGGATCAAGCGGTTCAGATTGCAGCCGCCGCCCAACCCGCATGGGCCGCGACCAATCCGCAGCGTCGCGCGCGCGTGATGATGAAGTTCGTGGACCTCCTGAACCGCGACATGGACAAGCTTTCAGAAGCCCTGTCCCGCGAGCACGGCAAAACCTTGCCAGACGCCGCTGGAGACGTACAACGCGGCCTTGAAGTGGTCGAATACTGCATCGGCGCGCCAGAGCTGCTGAAAGGCGATTACACCGACAGTGCAGGCCCCGGCATCGATATGTATTCGATGAAACAAGCCTTGGGCGTGACGGCTGGCATCACCCCGTTCAACTTCCCTGCGATGATCCCGATGTGGATGTTCGCCCCCGCAATCGTTTGCGGCAACGCCTTCATTTTGAAACCATCCGAGCGTGATCCATCCGTCCCGTTGATGTTGGCCGAGTTGATGGAAGAAGCAGGCTTGCCCAAGGGCATCTTGCAGGTTGTGAACGGCGACAAGGAAGCCGTCGATGCGATCCTGCACCACGACGTGATCCAATCCGTGGGCTTCGTCGGCTCCACCCCGATTGCCGAATATATCTACAGCACAGGCTGCGCCAACGGCAAACGCGTTCAGTGCTTTGGCGGTGCCAAGAACCACATGATCATCATGCCCGACGCTGACATGAACCAAGCCGCTGACGCGTTGGTCGGTGCCGGTTTCGGCGCGGCGGGCGAACGCTGCATGGCGATCTCGGTTGCAGTTGCGGTCGGTGATGACACGGCAGACCGGTTGCTCGAAAAGCTGGTGCCGAAAGTGGAAGCCCTGAAAGTTGGCCCCTACACGTCCGGCAAAGATGTCGATTACGGCCCTGTGGTGACAGCCGCTGCAAAGGCCAATATCGAGCGTCTGGTGCAAACCGGCATCGACCAAGGCGCCAAGCTGGTTGTCGACGGTCGCGACTTCAAACTGCAAGGCTACGAGGACGGCTTCTTTGTCGGCCCGCACCTTTTTGATGGCGTGACCACGGACATGGACATCTACAAGCACGAGATTTTCGGACCCGTCCTGTCCACGGTGCGTGCAGAAACCTATGAAGACGCGCTGAAAATGGCAATGGACCACGAATACGGCAACGGCACCGCGATCTATACCCGCGATGGCGACACCGCGCGTGATTTCGCGAACCGGATCAACATCGGCATGGTCGGCATCAACGTCCCGATCCCCGTTCCTTTGGCCTACCACACCTTTGGCGGTTGGAAAAAATCCATGTTCGGTGACTTGAACCAGCACGGGCCGGATGCGTTCAAGTTCTACACTCGCACTAAAACTGTCACCTCGCGCTGGCCCTCTGGCATCAAAGAAGGTGGCGAGTTCTCGATCCCGGTTATGGAATAAAAGGACAATTTGCGCCCTTGCCTTTTATTGGCTGGGGCGCAAAACTAAACAGACGTTCAGTTCCACGGGAGGAAGACATGGATTTCGCGCTATCCGATGAGCAAACCGCCATTTTCGATATGGCCAAAGCCTTTGGCGACGAGTTCATCGCCCCCAACGCCCTCCAATGGGAAAAAGACGAAAACATCCCGAAAGACTTGTGGCCTCGATTGGCCGAGCTAGGGTTCGGCGGCCTCTATGTGTCAGAGGAAAGCGGCGGCTCCGGCCTATCCCGCCTTGATGCCACTTTGGTGTTCGAGGCCCTGTCGATGGCATGCCCGTCCGTGGCGGCTTTCCTGTCCATCCACAATATGTGCGCGGCGATGATCGACAAGAACGGCTCCGACGCGCTCAAGGCGAAGTATCTTGAAAAAGCGATGAGCATGGAGACGTTCTTCTCTTATTGCCTGACAGAACCCGGCTCCGGCTCCGATGCGGCGGCACTCAAGACCCGCGCAGAGCGCACCAACGAGGGCTACGCCCTGACAGGCACCAAAGCATTCATCTCGGGCGGAGGCTACTCCGACGCCTATATTGTCATGGCGCGCTCGGGCGAAGCTGGCCCCAAAGGGGTCTCGGCAGTTGTCGTTGATGATGGCGCCGATGGTCTTTCATTCGGTGGGCTTGAGGACAAAATGGGCTGGCGCGCGCAGCCAACGCGCCAAGTGCAATTGGACAATTGCAACATTCCTGCGGATAATTTGCTGGGTGACGAAGGAAAAGGTTTCACTTATGCGATGCAGGGCCTGAACGGCGGCCGCTTGAATATCTCCGCCTGCTCTTTGGGTGCCGCGCAGTCTGCACTGGACAAAACACTGGCCTATATGGCCGAGCGTCAAGCATTCGGCAAACCGATCAACCAGTTCCAAGCCCTGCAATTCCGCCTCGCCGATATGGAAGTCGAGCTGCAAGCCTCCCGCGCCTTCTTGCGCCAGGCGGCATGGAAGCTCGACACAGGCGCGCCAGACGCGGTGCAACACTGCGCGATGGCGAAAAAGTTCGTCACAGAAGCCGGATCGCGCGTGGTCGACGGCTGCCTGCAGCTGCATGGCGGATACGGATATCTGGCTGATTACGGCATCGAAAAGCTGGCACGAGATTTGCGGGTTCACCAAATCCTTGAAGGCACGAACGAGATCATGCGTATGATCGTCGCCCGCCAGATGATCGCAGCATGACCGATATCTCTATCCGCATCGAAGGCCGCGCGGGCCGGATCACCTTGCAGCGCCCGAAGGCGTTGAACGCCCTCACCTACGATATGGTCTTGGCAATCGAGGCCGCGCTGGACGAATGGCGCGCGGCTGACATCGACCTGATACTGCTCGACGCCGAAGGAGATCGCGCCTTCTGTTCCGGTGGTGACATCGCCGATATGTACAAGTCCGGCCAAGAGGGAAATCTGGACTACGGTCGGCAATTCTGGCGCGACGAATACCGCCTGAATGCCAAAATTTTCGAATACCCCAAACCTGTGGTCAGCTTCCTGCAAGGCTTCACGATGGGCGGCGGGGTTGGCGTTGGATGCCACGGCTCGCTGCGCATTGTGGGCGACAGCAGCCAGATCGCCATGCCGGAATGTAGTATCGGGCTGGTCCCTGACGTCGGCGGTTCTTTGATGCTCGCGTTGGCACCAGGACGATTGGGCGAATATCTCGGATTAACTGCGACACGTATGGGCGCTGCGGATGCGATCCTTGCAGGTTTCGCTGATGCTTATGCACCAGAAGCCGATTGGTCCGCATTGAAGGCGCAGATGGTAGAGACTGGCAAATTGACTGAGTTGAGCCTCCCTGCTCCCAACGGTGCCCTAGAAAACATGCTTCCCCATATTAACCGCCACTTTGCAGGCGAAACCCTTGGCGACATCGTGCGGTCTTTGTCAGCGGAGGATAGCGATTTCGCGCATTCAGCCATGAAGGCACTGCGCAACAACGCGCCGCTCGCGATGGCCTGCACGATAGCTATCGTGCGCAGGTTGCGGTCTGCCACCTCCATCCGTCAGGCGCTTGACCAAGAATTTCGCTATACTCACCGTGCAGTTGCGCAGGGGGATTTCATCGAGGGCATCCGCGCGGCGATCATTGATCGCGACCGCAGCCCAAAATGGACGCATGACAGCCCTGAAGCCGTGACGGAGATGGATGTAAGCCACATGCTGATGCCTCTCGGGGCCGATGCGCTGAATTGGGAGGAAATGCCATGAAAATCGGATTTATCGGACTAGGAAACATGGGGGCGCCGATGGCGTCCAACTTAACGGCAGCGGGCCATGAGGTGACCGGCTTCGACATCGCCAACGCGCCACCTGAAGGTGTGCAAGCCGCAAGCTCGGTCACCGACGCCGCAAAGGGCATGGATGTGGTCATCACAATGTTGCCAAATGGTGCAATTCTTCGAAGCGTCGCCGATGACATCATCCCCACCATGAAGCAGGGAGCTACCTTACTGGATTGCTCAACCGTGGATGTTGAAAGCGCGCGCGCGGTCGCCGATAAGGCGCAGGCCGCAGGTCTGATGGCCGTCGATGCGCCTGTGTCGGGCGGTATCGGCGGTGCGGCTGGCGGAACGCTGACATTCATGGCTGGTGGCCCTAACGAAGGCTTCGCGGCTGTCTCCCCGCTGTTTGACGTCATGGGACAAAAGGCGGTGCATTGTGGTCCGTCAGGCAACGGGCAAGCGGCTAAGATCTGCAACAACATGATTCTCGGTGTCACGATGATAGGCACCTGCGAGGCGTTCGCCTTGGCCGATAAGCTAGGCCTTGATCGCCAGAAGATGTTCGATGTTGTTTCCACCTCATCCGGCTACTCTTGGGTGATGAACGCCTACTGCCCTGCCCCCGGCGTCGGACCACAGAGCCCTGCCGACAGCGACTACAAGCCCGGCTTTGCCGCTGATCTCATGCTCAAGGACCTGCGCCTGAGCCAGCAAGCGGCCGAAGCCTCTGACGCGGACACGCCAATGGGCGCACGCGCCACCGAACTTTATGCCGAGTTCGTCGAACACGAGGACGGCGCTGGCCGCGACTTCTCGGCCATGCTGCCCCGCTTTGTTTCTCGTCGCCGTAGCTAGCGCATCATTGCTTCAAAAATACCTCGGGGAGCGCGAGGGGCTGGCCCCTCGCCCACCGCGGCGCGCGCCGCAAAGCTACATGCCCGAAGGCACCACAATCATCAGGAATGGGAAGGAGTGGCGCGGTTGACGGGGCTCGAACCCGCGACCTCCGGCGTGACAGGCCGGCACTCTAACCAGCTGAGCTACAACCGCGCATCAGCCTGTGTGGGTTCATATGTGCAGCGGTGGCGCGGTTGACGGGGCTCGAACCCGCGACCTCCGGCGTGACAGGCCGGCACTCTAACCAACTGAGCTACAACCGCCCGCTGCACGCCTGAACCCTCAGGCGTGGGGGTGGTATTATGTCCCTGTCTCCGCCCCGTCAAGCGGCGATACGACCTGCCGTGCAATTTTCGACAATTCTGCTAAATCGTCCCAGTAAACAGGAAGGCTTGTGACCGCTTTCCCGAACATTTCATCTGGCCCGACCTTACCTTCTATGCCGCCAAGCCGGCGATAAAAGGCGCGCGCGCGTAGATTAGTGTCAACCACCGTCAACCACAGGCTTTGCGCACCCAAGCTGCATAGCGCATCCGCTGTATTCGCGAAAAGAAGCTGTGACAGACCGCTCCCTCGTGCGGTCTCCAGCACATGAAAGTTGTCGAGATACGGCGCCTCCCCCAAACGCACAGCCCCGAATCCAAGCAAAGTGCCTACAGCGTCGAAAGCCCCCCAAAGGAGGTCATCGCCTGTCAGCCCTGTTGACCACCGCCTTGCAATATCGCGCGCCATCGGCTCGCCGAGATATTCAGCGGGGAGTACGCCAGCATAGGTACCGCGCCAGCTTTGCAATTGCACGTTAGCAACTGCGGCTAAGTCACGCTCATTCAACTGGCGAAACGACGTCTCGATTAGCAATCGTTGAGTTCTAGCCATATCAATCTGAGCCCGTCGCAGTAAGTAAAGAACAAGTCGGGGGGATGGTGGGTCGTGAGAGGCTCGAACTCCCGACATCTTCGGTGTAAACGAAGCGCTCTACCAACTGAGCTAACGACCCGGCTGGCGATCAATTACCGGAAAGCGGGTCACAACCGCAACCCCAAATGGGGAAGGTTTATGCCCTTTTTGCAAATTTATGTCAGAACTGTCTGTGTGCCGTCTTTTAGATGGAACACAACACCTTGCCCGCCCGGCAAATCGCTCATCGCCTCCGTAGGCAAATCCAAAGCAACCAAGCGCAACATACGTGACGTGATCCCGTGAGTGATAAGGACCGAAGGCTTGGTCAAACCGCACAGGAACGCCTCGCAACGCACACGCAAAGCTGCAAAGCCTTCACCGCCATCTGCTTGCTCATAAAGAGCCAAAGGGCCGTCGACAGTCAATTTGGGATCACCTTCAACTTGTAATTCAGCACGGTACCGTCCTTGCCAGTTGCCCACGTCGATTTCACACAAATGCGCATCGGTAGCAATCTCCGTTGCCATGCCCTTAAATATCTCGACCGCGGTGTGCAGGGCACGAAGTTGTGGGCTGGAAACGATCTCGAACCCACTCACATCTGCTGCTTCCAGTATTTTGCGCTGAATGCCGGCCTGTTCGATACCTTTTGGCGTGAGGGGAGAGTTCGCCCGCCCCTGCATGCGGCCCGATACATTCCACTCAGTCTGACCATGGCGCAGAACATAGAGTTCAGGAACCTGACTTAGCGACATGGTGAGACCTCATAAACCAAGGACGCGCCCAACGCGAAAACCGCGGGGCGCGCCAAATCTGGTGGGTGATAAGAGATTTGAACTCCTGACATCTTCGATGTGAACGAAGCGCTCTACCACTGAGCTAATCACCCGATGGCGGGCGGTTTAGCGTTACTCGGTGAGCCCCGCAAGAGGGTCTTTGGGCATCGCAGATACAGGGTCCTTTAACTTAATGCGCAAGACCACCAATTTGCCGTTTGGCGTATCTTTGGTTCGCGAAATTTTCATCTTTCCCAATGGCGCCAGCGAGAGGTTGTTCCCTTCCCGCAGCGCATCAGACATCGCCGCCATCGTCGCTTCTAGCGCTCTTCGGGCGTCGCCCTTTTTCATACCACTTTGGGCCACCATGCGATCAACCATCTCTTTTTTGGTCAACTCAGGAGCGTCAGAATGCCCGCCCGCCCCGGAAATCGCCGCTGCTTTTGTTGGTGAAACACTTGATTTCGGCGTTGTTTTGGCCGCCGCTTTAGGCGTTGTACTTGCCGCGCGTGTTGTTGAGCGCTTGGTTTTTATCGTGCTTGTGGGCTTGGGTTTGGTGGCCATAAGAATGCTCGATCCCGCTATTGGACAGTTTCCCAAGATGTTACTGCGTCAAGGCAAACTGCGCCACATGATTGTTTCCAATATAGAAAAACTGTGAGGTTTAAGCCAACAGCCTAGAGTAAAGCAGCAATCCAAACTGCTCCAAACTGCGCGAAGTCTTCGGCCAGATCCCCGCCCATGCCAACGGGTCCAACCCGGACCCTGCCTTCAACGCGGCTATGTTTCGACGCCCGTCGATACCCGCCAAAATGGGCGCGGCCGCTTTCGGAAGAACAACGCTATGCTGCACTCCATTCAAGGTCACCGGAATTTGCCCGTTGGCCGCGACCGCCTGCGCCATAGCCTTACCAGATACGCCCTTCAAATGCGGAACAGCCTGATCTGTTTTCCCTGACATCGTCGGGGTTGCATCAACAGGTCGAGCATAAACCACATGCGTTTTAATGGTGCCGTCCAATTTTTCAGCTAGCGCCATGGCCGTTATATCATCCATATCCTCGGGCCGTGTCGCAAAACGGTTAAGGTCGTATAAATACGGCTGTGGAACGCCTGCCAATGCCAGCCCTGACACGCTCAACGACATAGCGAGTTGATCGAACGCATAGGGCCGATCCTGTGAGTGAAGGAGCAAATCATAGAAGCCTGCATCACCTTGCTTGTGGTCTACTAAGTGCGGATTGCGCTTGAAAGGATGGCTGTCCGGCAGCGCCTTGAACATGGACTTGGCGCGGGCAAGCTGCTCCTTCGGTGGTAGACCCTTTGTCAAATCCCCAAATGCCTCCTGTAAGGGATAGACGCCGGATCGCCCGTAAGGTGCGTAGACCATGAGGCCGATGCCGCCATGGGAGCTGAGAGCTGCTGCGAGCGCGTCAAAGCCCTTTTGCGGGTCTGGCAAATGATGCAGCACCCCGCAACAATCGATGTAATCGAACGGCCCATATCGCGCCGCGTCCAGCAGGCTTCCAGTAACAAATGTGATGCCGTTAAGTCCGCGTGCTTTGGCGCGAGCCTCGGCAATTTTTCGGGATGCCGTGGAGAGATCAATATAGGTTATATCATAGTCTTTTCTTGCGCTTGTAAGCACTTGTGCAAGTTGAATCAGCGCATCTCCGGTGCCACCGCCTGCGACCAGTATTTTCGTGCCTCTCGCCCAATCCCTTTGGCCGCCGAATAGGTGGTGATCTATTTCCAACGGATGCGAGGGCGAGCCGGTGATGAGCCGCTTTTTCTCATCCTTTGGATCACGCTCGGGATATGGGTAAGCCTCGTACTGTGCTTTGACGTTGCTCATGACAGGGCCTCCTCATGGGTGATGGGATAGGCAAGCAACCCCTTCGCCTGCTCTTCCGTTAGGTCAGTTTCGCGCACGAGATAGGTGTGGATCGAAAACACCACAGCCTGCGTCTGTGGCAGGCGTACCATGCATTGACGCTCCGAGCGAATGTAGCCCGCCTGCCCTGAATCGCGCAGCGCGTCGGAACCACGATGCGGATGGTGCAAGTCGGGATCGGCGTAGACCAACGCGTTGCTTCGCATCAATGGCTGATCCACTCGGATTGCAGAGAACATCCGTTCGACACTGCGCGCGATACCGTCGTCATATTCAGCCACTGGATCGTGTATATCGGTTAGTGGCCTGTTAAATTTCTCAGCCAGGGACCAGCTTGCCGGAAAGCACAAAATTGCGCCGGTAAGGATGTGTGCATCACCCCGCTTTTGCAAGATCACGAAGTCCTCTTGGAGCAGTTTTGACAGCGTCACGAAGGGAGCATCCGTGTCGACAGAAACTATGCGCCCATCAGGGCACGTGATGCTCTCGCCCGCTGTAAACTCATTTGGTAAGTTGCCAAGCGCAACTTGCAACAGCTCGCGAGCCGCATCCTTGCAGGTCGGATCAACCATCAGGACACGATCGCGCCGCTCCGCCAGTAATTTTGCCTTATATGCCAACTGATCTGTATAGGCGTCGTCGACTTGTAACCAATCCTTGTACGCCAACGGCACCACGCCCGGCAGGCGGCGCGTGCGCGGGTCCAACCAGGGGGCGAAGGGCAGTCGGGATTGCAAAATTGGCTCCATACAGCCTTTAACCATCCAAATTCGACATAATCCATGACGTTTTCGAAACAGCCGACGTCGAAATGCCCCCCCAAACTGAACCCAATAGGGAGATGCAGGATGAACAAGCACTACAGCGATACGCGAAAAATTGACCCGACCAAAGGCGCGCGCTTGGACGACGGCAACCTCAACGATAATGACCGTGTCGAAATAGGACCGACCCTGCTGGCCTACGGCGAATGGGAGAATGCGGGCCTTACCCTGCCCAATCTGGAGCGGATGCGCGAGGATCGCTGGAAACGGCTGACGCAACATGTTGTCGATCGAGACCTAGGCGGATTGCTCATGTTCGACCCGCTCAACATTCGTTACGCCACCGACAGCACCAACATGCAGTTGTGGAACACTCACAACCCGTTCCGCGCCGTGTTGCTCTGCGCCGATGGCTACATGGTGATTTGGGATTACAAAGTTTCGCCATTTCTGTCGGAGTTCAACCCGCTGGTGCGCGAACGGCGGTCCGGTGCGTCGATGTTTTATTTCTCTAACGGCGACAAGGTCCAGCAAGCCGCATCAACCTTCACGGCTGAAATTGAAGACCTGATGCACGAGCACGGCGGCAACAAACGCATTGCCGTGGACAAGATCATGGTGGCTGGATTGCGGGCGCTGGAGGCGCGCGGGTTCGACGTCCACGAGGGCGAGGAAGTCACTGAGCACGCCCGTTCGGTCAAGAACCCTGATGAAATCCTCGCCATGCGCGCCGCCTGCCATTCGTGCGAAGAAGCCATGTATGTCATGGAGGACTACGCGCGCGAGTTCGGTCCCACAGGTACGGTGTCCGAGGACGACGTCTGGGCACAACTCCACGCCGAGAACATCAAACGCGGTGGTGAATGGATCGAAACGCGGCTGCTGGCCTCCGGCCCCCGCACCAACCCATGGTTTCAGGAATGCGGGCCACGTTTGCTGCAAAACAATGAAATTTTGGCGTTCGACACTGATCTTGTTGGCCCGTACGGCATCTGTTGCGACATCTCGCGGACATGGTGGATCGGCGACCAAAAACCCCGTGCCGACATGATCGAGGCGATGAAGCATGGCGTTGAGCATATCCAAACCAACATGGAGATGCTCAAACCTGGCGTCACCATCGGGGAATTGACCGCGGGCACTCACGTCCTGCACGACAAGTATCAGGAGCGAAAATACGGCTGCCTCATGCACGGCGTTGGCCTGTGCGACGAGTGGCCCTTGGTGGCCTACCCCGATCGGCACGTGGAGGGCGCATTCGACTATGAGTTAAAGCCCGGCATGACGATATGCGTCGAGGCATTGGTGGCCGAGGTTGGCGGCGACTTCTCTATCAAGTTAGAGGATCAGGTGCTGATTACTGACGACGGGTACGAAAATCTCACAAAATATCCATTTGATGCCGCCCTGATGGGCGAAAGCTGACACAACTGCTCACCTTGCTGTGACAATGACCACCTAAGCCTTGCTTGGCACGCTTGAGGGTTACATTTCTTAAGGCAGAAACCCGAGCAGGAGCCTGAATATGGGCATTGAACGCATAACCTTCACCGGACATGACGGTGCAACACTGGCTGCACGCCTAGATATGCCAGACGGGCCGCATCTGGCGACGGCCTTATTTGCGCATTGCTTCACCTGCTCAAAAGACATCCCTGCTGCCAAACGTATCTCGGCCCGTCTGGCAGGTATGGGCATCGCAGTAATGCGCTTTGACTTCACCGGCCTTGGACATTCCGATGGCGAATTCGAAAACACGACCTTCACGTCCAACGTCGATGACCTTTTGCTTGCCGCCAAGCATTTGGACAGCATCGACATGGCCCCCACGCTACTCATCGGCCATTCGCTGGGTGGCGCCGCTATCCTCAAAGCCGCGCCACGGATCGATTCCGCCAAGGCAGTCGTGACTATCGGCGCGCCCTTTGATCCCGGCCATGTGACCCACAATTTCAATGATGCCTTAACCGAGATACAGGCAAAGGGGGTTGGAGAAGTGATGTTGGGAGGCCGTCCGGTTCGTATTGGGCGAGACTTCGTTGATGACGTGGCCGCCGAAAATCTTGTGGACTCCATTCGCAATCTGAACAAGTCACTATTGGTTCTGCACGCTCCGCTCGACGACACCGTCAGCATCGACAACGCGGCACAGATTTTCCAACACGCGAAGCATCCCAAGAGTTTCGTGACGCTCTGCCATGCTGACCATCTGGTCACTCGCCCTGAAGACGCTGAATATGTCGCCACTGTGATTGCAGGCTGGGCATCGAAAGACTTAGACCTGCGCCCACCAGCGCCGCCCATTGGCGCGCCAGAGGGCGTTGTTCGTGTAACAGAGGCCGATCCAGACGGATTCCTGCAAGACATTAACTCAGGCCCTCACCATCACGTTCAGGCGGATGAACCGTTGGCCTACGGCGGAACCAATCGCGGTATGTCGCCATACGGACTGCTATCCTCAGGTCTGGGTGCCTGCACGTCGATGACAATCCGCATGTATGCGCGGCGCAAGAAATGGCCCCTAACCCGAGTTTGGGTAGACGTGACCCACAACGCTATGCACGCGCAAGATGCGGGCGGGCCGTCAAAAATCGACCAGTTCAATCGAGAAATACATCTGGAAGGCGAGCTGGATGAAGCCCAGCGGCAGCGCCTACTGGAGATCGCCGACAAGTGCCCCGTTCATAAGACACTTGAGAGCGGCGCCGAGATCAAGACGGTGCTGGCAGACTAAGGCAGTTGCCTGTTTGGTCAGGATGTATTCTGACGAGTTGAGCCCACGTCTAAGCCCCGCGTTTGGCAACGGCCTATCGAATCCGCTCTCCAGATCAGGGTCAGACAACTTAGCAGGGCGCCCGTTACGTAACTAACACCACTATAGAGTTTAACGATTGATCGAACGAAAAATGCCCGGCTTTGAGCCGGGCATTTTGGTAACAATGTTAGATTTCCCTCAGGCTTTGCGGCGAGCGCGAAGGCCCAACAGGCACAAAGCACCTGCCAAAAGCGGAAGTCCTGCAGGCAACGGAACAGCCGGAATAGAACCAGTGCTGACCTCAAGGTTGTCGACCATGAAATACGGCGAAGCCATAGTCCATCCAAATCCGGTAAGGTCATCGAAGCCGGCAAAACTCAGTGTTTCCAAGCCAAACACACCATCCAGATCAATCGACTGAGATATCGTGGATGTGTCCGCGAATACGCCGATGAAAGTTGCTGTCAACGATCCTGAGAAACTCGTATTCTCACCAACGTCGATGCTCGAAATCGAAAACAAGCTCGACGCGTCGTTAGTTAAGACAACAGTCGTCCCGGAGTAGTTAACCCCTAAGGTAGCCTGACCATAAGGGCGGTAGATATTGTCGTTCTGCGGCGTGTAGAAAAATCCGGGATCAGTCGACAGGTTGCTGCCTGCGTCATATCCCGTCAGTGTGTAGCCCGACTCCGAGAATGTCGGACCGGTCATATTGAACCCAGTCCCCGACGAACCCAAAGCGTCAAAGCCGATTGTGGTGGCCAATGCAGCACTCGGAAGCGCCGTCGTTGCAAACAATGCAACCGCCAAGGATTGTGCGCTAATCTTAATTTCCACAGGATAGCCTTTCAAATAGAATTCACAATTTGAAGCAACCTGTCACTCCGAATTGTGACCCTTTTTTGACCAATCTTAAAATTCACAGAAAGTTTTTACTAACAGGGAAGATTCAAGAAACTATCCCAAGAACGATCGGGATAATGACATGTAATTGGAAACAATTCTATGCAGGCCATCGTAGCACTTAAGCCAAGCCTCGACCTCCAGTCACGCGTCAATCACCGACTTCAGCTCACTCAGCCGCAACGTTTTTGTTCTTCCTCGGCTTATCCAATTTCTTCTTCGGCTGCAGCATCGGCTTGAGATAATGGCCGGTGTACGAGCCCTCTACCTCGGCCACCTGCTCAGGCGTCCCCGTCGCCACCACCTCACCGCCGCCATCCCCGCCCTCGGGGCCGATGTCGATAATATGGTCAGCGGTTTTGATCACGTCCAAGTTATGCTCGATCACAATGACCGTGTTGCCTTGGTCCACCAATTCGTGAAGCACTTCGAGTAGCTTTTTGACATCTTCGAAATGCAGACCGGTGGTCGGCTCATCCAGAATATAAAGCGTGCGGCCGGTGGAGCGTTTGGCCAACTCCTTGGACAGCTTCACTCGCTGCGCCTCGCCGCCCGAAAGCGTCGTCGCTTGCTGACCTACCTTAATGTAGCCCAAGCCTACACGCATCAGCGCGTCCATCTTCTCGCGGATCGATGGCACGGCCTTGAAGAACTCTTGCGCGTCCTCCACGGTCATATTCAACACGTCTGCGATGGACTTGCCCTTGAACTTCACTTCCAACGTCTCGCGATTATAGCGCGCGCCCTTGCAGGTTTCGCATTCCACGTAGACATCCGGCAGGAAGTGCATCTCGATCTTGATCACCCCGTCGCCCTGACACGCCTCGCAGCGCCCACCCTTGACGTTGAAGCTGAACCGGCCCGGCTTGTAGCCTCGCGTCTTGGATTCTGGCATCCCTGCGAACCAATCACGGATCGGCGTGAACGCCCCCGTATACGTCGCAGGGTTCGAGCGTGGCGTGCGCCCGATGGCGCGCTGGTCGATGTCGATGACCTTATCAAGATGCTCTAGCCCCTTGATCGTCTCACAAGGTGCAGGCGTCTGTCGTGCCCCGTTGAGGGTCATGGAGGCCGTCTTAAACAGGGTCTCAATCGTCAGCGTGGATTTGCCGCCACCGGACACGCCGGTGACGCAGACAAACTTGCCCAGAGGAAAGTCCACCGTGACGTCTTGCAGGTTGTTGCCCGACGCCTTCACGACTGTCAGCTTCTTTTTATTGCCTTTACGGCGGGTCGAATTGAACGGAATTTCACGCACGCCGGTCAGGTAATCGCCGGTGATAGACCCGCTGGCCGCCACCTCAGCGGGTGTACCATGCGCTACAACCTCGCCGCCGTGCACCCCTGCCCCAGGACCAATGTCGAAGACGTAATCCGCCTCGCGAATGGCTTCTTCATCATGCTCCACCACAATCACGGTGTTTCCCTGATCGCGTAGATTTTTCAGCGTCGTCAGCAAACGGTCGTTGTCACGTTGGTGTAGACCAATAGACGGTTCATCAAGCACATAGAGCACCCCCGTCAGGCCGGAGCCGATCTGCGACGCCAATCGAATTCGCTGGCTTTCTCCGCCCGACAACGTGCCCGCATTCCGTGAAAGCGTCAGGTATTCGAGACCGACATTGTTCAGGAACCCAAGGCGTTCCCGAATCTCCTTGAGGATGGCCTTGGCGATCTCATTCTTCTGCTTGGTCAACGTAGCTGGCACGTTCTCACACCAATCAAACGCCTCCTTGATCGACATTTGCACCACTTGGCCAGCATGTAGCCCGTCAATCTTCACCGCCAGCGCCTCGGGCCGCAAGCGATACCCATCGCAGACACCGCATTTACGGTTGTTCTGATAGCGCTCGAACTCTTCGCGAATCCAGTTGCTATCGGTCTCGCGGTAGCGGCGCTCCATATTTGGAATGACCCCTTCAAAGCTGCGCGTCACTTGGTACACCCGCCCGCCTTCGTCGTAGCGGAACGGGATTTCTTCGTCACCAGAGCCGTAGAGAAAAACCTGCTTCACATGCGCGTCAAGGTTCTTCCAAGGTGTGTTCTTGTCGAACTCGTAATGGGCTGCGATAGCTTCAATCGTTTGTAAGAAATACGGACTTTTACCCTTCCGCCAAGGGGCCAACGCGCCGTCGTATAACTTCAGTGTTTGATCTGGAACCACAAGACGCTCGTCAAAGAACAACTCCACCCCAAGGCCGTCGCATTCAGGGCAAGCACCGAACGGCGCGTTGAAAGAGAATAGGCGCGGCTCAATCTCGGGGATGGTGAACCCGGACACCGGACAGGCGAATTTCTCGGAGAAAGTGATGCGTTCCGGCTCGCCCTCTTTGGGGGCCGTCTCAAGGATGGTGATCCCGTCCGCCAGATCAAGTGCCGTGCGGAAGCTGTCAGCCAAACGTGTCTCTAACCCCTCGCGGACAACGATGCGGTCCACCACCACATCGATGTCATGGCGGAACTTTTTGTCCAGCGTGGGCGCATTGTCCAGCTCGTAGAACTCGCCATCCACCTTCACCCGTTGAAACCCCGACTTGGCAAGCTCCAAAAATTCTTTGCGGTACTCACCCTTCCGATCACGGATGATCGGGGCCAGCAGATAGCCGCGCGTCCCCTCCTCCATCGCCATGACTCGGTCGACCATATCTTGCACTTGCTGTGCTTCGATGGGTTTGCCCGTGGCGGGGCTGTAGGGGGCGCCGATGCGCGCGAACAGCAAGCGCATGTAGTCGTAAATCTCGGTAACCGTGCCGACAGTGGAGCGCGGGTTCTTAGATGTTGTTTTCTGCTCGATCGAGATCGCTGGCGACAGGCCAGAGATGTGATCCACATCAGGTTTTTGCATCATATCTAGGAACTGACGGGCATAGGCCGAGAGCGATTCCACATAGCGGCGTTGCCCTTCGGCATAGATCGTATCAAACGCCAACGACGATTTTCCCGACCCCGACAGGCCGGTAATTACCACCAACTGGTCGCGCGGAATGTCCACGTCGATGTTCTTCAGATTGTGCTCGCGCGCGCCGCGCACTTCGATGTTCTTCAACTCGGCCATAGTCCACCCCAGATGCGTTGCGCCACACATAAGCCGTCTGGCGGAAGGTTCCAATCGGTTATCAGAACATTAAGCGAACATCTATAGATTTATTTAGTCTTTGCCCGTAACAAGGTCGTACAAACGATCCCAAGGCCGCAAAACAACACCATAGTGAGGCACACGCCCCCCAACCCGACCTGATCGAACACCAAAACAAATATCGGCGTGCCCGTAGTTGTGCCTACATTCCCCAGCTGTGCGATCCCGCCTGTGGCCCGCGCGCGGTCCGTCGGGGCTGCGTTGAAATACGGAATTGCAGCGAATGATGCAGCAGGGATCAACGCCATAACGAAGAATAGAACAAAAAGCGGCCAAATGGCCGGGCTCGCCAAATAGACTATTACACTGGCGGCACTCGTCAGAACGAATCCGGCAACAACCAACCGATCCGGAGAGATGCGTTTGCCAAGCAGTCCGCCCCACAACGTCCCCACAATGCTAACAAGAGGTAATGCGGTGACGACCCAAAGCGGTAGCTTCAATGCCACGGGAAGTACGGCGAGCAACGCAATGTAGATAATCGTGTACCAGACAAACCCGGCACCAGCGATCAACAGATGAGGGGTCGAGTAGATGATGCGGTGCTCTGCCAAGTACGACACGGGAACTGGCGTCGCGATACGTTCCTTTGGCAGCAATGGGAACAAGGCCAACGCCATCACCAACATGCCCAATCCATGGGCGTAGAAAACTGCCGGCAGCCCGCCCAAAGCCAAGAGCGAGGGCAACACCAGCGCGGTAATTGCCATGGAAACCCCAAAGAAAGAAGCCCAAATTCCCATGACGACCGAGCGGTCTTTATCAGACGCGCTGCTCGCGATCAGAGTTGGCGCCGCGATGACAATCGCCAAGTGCGATATACCCTCTAGCACCCTGAGCAACGCGAATGAGGTCAAATTCGGCAAGGTTGCCTCTAACAAGGACAATACTCCGCCTGCAATTAAGGCGCTGATCAGGGCGCGCGCTAATCCGACGCGCGCGACCACAGATCCAGCGACCGCCCCCAGCAAAATTCCAACCATACCGACGACAGAAATTAACAATGGGACAAGCGCCCCACCCTCGGGGTAGGTTTCGCGCAAAACCGGCAAGGCCAACGTGAGTTTTCCGAACTGGGCCGCAGAAAATAGCCCTGCGGTCAGCAAGGCAAAAACCAATATCCAATTTGTTTTTTGTGGCATCATGTCGCCTTCCTGCGCTGCATCTGCCACGACGTCAATCTGCTGTAGCGCAAAGACAAGGCGCGCGGGTTTCCCCACGCGCCAAATAAATAATCATGCGCCGCGCAAGCGGCTCCGTCAGGTCAGACCGGCTTAGAAGTGGATCGCGCGGCCATAGGCGTCTAGTACAGATTCGTGCATCATTTCCGACAATGTCGGGTGCGGGAAGACTGTGTTCATCAAATCTTCTTCGGTCGTCTCCAGCGCGCGACCAACAACATAGCCTTGGATCAACTCGGTCACTTCCGCACCAATCATATGCGCGCCCAGCAGCTCGCCGGTCTTCTCGTCGAAGATGGTCTTAACCATGCCTTCAGGCTCGCCCAACGCGATGGCCTTACCATTGCCGATAAACGGGAAGCGCCCGACCTTGATTTTATAACCAGCCTCTTTCGCCTTGTCTTCGGTGTATCCAACGGACGCCACCTGCGGGTGGCAATAGGTACAGCCCGCGATACTTTCAGGGCGCACCGGATGCACATTATTTTTGCCCGAGATCAGTTCTGCCACCATCACGCCCTCATGGGATGCCTTGTGGGCCAACCACGGCGCGCCTGCGATGTCGCCGATGGCGAAAAGACCCTCAACACCGGTGCGACAGTATTCATCGACGACCACATGCGTGCGGTCAACTTTAACGCCCAATTCCTCAAGCCCAAGGCCCTCGACGTTACCGACGATGCCCACGGCAGAGATCACCGTTTCGAACTCGACCTTCTCAACCTTACCGTTCGCCTCGATATGCGCGGTTACTTTTCCTTTGCCACGATCCAGTTGCTTGACCATGGTTTTCTCCATGATCTTCATGCCTTGCTTGACGAATTGCTTCTTGGCAAATGAAGAGATTTCAGCGTCTTCCACGGGAAGAATGCGGTCCATGACCTCGACCACGGTCGTATCGCAACCCAGCGTGTTGTAGAAGCTGGCGAACTCGATGCCGATCGCGCCCGACCCGATAACCAGCAGCTTTTTTGGCATCCGTTTCGGCGTCAGCGCGTGTTTGTAGGTCCAAACCAAATCGCCGTCGGCCTCCAAGCCGGGAAGCTCGCGTGCGCGTGCGCCAGTTGCCAGGACAATGTTTTTTGCTGTCAGTTCTTCGGTGCCTTTGTCAGTTTTCACCGAGACCTTACCCTTTGCAGGAATAGTGGCCTCACCCATGACAGTGGTGATTTTGTTCTTTTTCATCAAATGGCCAATGCCACCCGAAAGTTGGCCGGCGACACTGCGTGAACGCTTCACCACTGCATCAAGGTCGTAGCCTATGTTGTCGGCCTTCAAACCATAGTCCTTGGCGCGCTCCATCAAATGAAAGACCTCGGAGGATCGCAACATCGCCTTGGTCGGGATACAGCCCCAGTTCAGGCAGATGCCCCCCATGTGTTCTCGCTCGACGATAGCCACGTTCATCCCCAGCTGCGCACCACGAATGGCGGCGACGTACCCACCAGGGCCTGCACCGATGACAATAAGATCGAAAGATTTTGCGGCCATGTGTTCTCACTCCCGAGGCGAATTAAACTAGTTTAGCGTTAAACTAGTTTTTGCTGCCACATAAGGCAACGTGAGATTCTGCCGCAACTGCATGCCATAAGTGCATGGCTGTTCGTAGGGTTGCGCTTCTAGCTGGGATGTCAAACAGCCCAGAAGCAGGGAAAACCCCACACTTGATACCACAGGGTTCACAACCTCCGGCTCTGACTGCTTAGTCAACGCGTAGCCGTGGCAAGTTCAGATCGGGTCGTTAGCTTGCGGCCCTGACGGATTCTACGGTCGTTCCATAGCCGCCGTCTTCAATATAGGCATTCTCGGTTTGGGTGGTACGACGATCAAGGGCATCATTGCGGTAAGGAAAGCGCCCAAACTTCCTAATGACCTCGCGGTGCGCTCTGGCATGGAGCAAATTGCTTGCCCCCGTCTCTGGCATGCGGGTCAAAAAGAGACGCACGCAACGCTCTTGATCCGACACACATTCCGAATGCATCAACGGCATGTAGAAGAACTGCCGCGCGGGCTCATCAATCTTCATATCCCAATTTTTGCTGATCACCGTCTTTGCGACTGCAAGCGCCAACCTGTCAGAAGCGAATGCTTTCTCAGTGCCCCTGAACATGTTTCGTGAAAACTGATCTGTCAGAATAATATAAGCCAACACGCCGCTTGGGTAGGTCAACCACATGGACAAACCACCATCCATGGCGCTCTGCCAAAGTGGCTCGAACCGGTCGCGGATTTCAGCGTCGAGCGCTTCTCCTCCTGCGTACCAACCCTTTTCCCCTTGCTCGTCCAGCCAAAAGCCAAGAACGTCCTCAGGTGTAGACATGGCAATTCCTCCTGTGCCGCCGCCCCCAAGTGTTAATAAAACGTTACAATCTATAAATCAGACCGCAAGTCTTTTTACATGCGATGATTAACTTGAAGTCTCATCGGCAACACCTTCAGACGCTTCGGCAATTTCCTCAGCAGCCTCGACATAGACCTCCTGTGCCATTTCGGCGATATACGGGGTCGAGCCCGGGCCCACTGGTGCGTATGGAACGGCTTCGTATTCGTCCTCTTCCGCATAGGCCGATTGACGTCGCGTCATACGATAAGCAGCATAGGCCGACGTGGCGGCCATCGTCGCCATGATGATGAGCCAAAATCCCTGAGGCCCAAACTGGGTCATCAGCCAACCTGTCAGCACTGGCCCGGCAATTGCACCCAGCCCGTTCACAAACAGCAAGCCACCCGAGGCGCCTGCCATGTCTTCAGGCTCCAGATAGTCATTCGTATACGCAATCAACAACGCATAAAGCGGGTTGGTCATCCCGCCGATGATGAATGTGCAAGCCAATAGAACAGGGAAAACCTCTCCGAACACCCACGCCACGGCCGCCGCTAGTGTCGCGACCACTGATACGCTAAAAATCAAGATGCGTCGGTCCATGCGGTCCGAAAGCCATCCAATTGGATATTGCAGAACCATCGCGCCGACGAAGATCGACGAAACGAAAATCGAGATTTGCGCGACACTGAAACCGGCTTGAGTGCCATACACAGCAGACATCCCAAACTGCGCCGAGAAAACGCCGCCAAGTAACAACATGCCTACGACGCCGAGGGGTGATATCTTGAACAGATCGGAAAAGCTGAGCTGTCGCGTCGTACCGAAAGTTGGTGTCGGTGCCACCGACAGCAAAATCGGAGCAAATGAAATTGACACGAGCACGGACGGAATAACAAACAGAATAAACCCGCCCGGATCCGCCACGTTCAACAACCCTTGCGCCGCTACAATCCCGACCATCTGAACGATCATATATAGCGACAGAGTCTGCCCACGCGTTTCGTTGGTCGATGCATGATTGAGCCAGCTTTCAGCAGTGACATACACGCCGGAAAAACAGAAACCGATTACCACGCGCAATACGATCCACGCGATTGGGTCCGCCACGGTAGGATAAAGGATCAGGGCGGCCGAAATGAACGACCCAAGAGCCGCAAAGACGCGTACATGCCCGACTCGTTGGATGAAGTTCGGGGCCAATCGTGAGCCACCAAGAAACCCAAGAAAATAACCGGATGTGATTAGAGACAGCTCAAAGGTGCTGAAGCCTTCGATTCCGCCCCGCACACCGATGAGCGACCCTTGAAGGCCGTTGCCAACCATCAGCAACATCATACCCAGAAGAAGCGCCCATGAGGACTTGAAGACTTCAAACATTGTGCGACCCAAATCCTAAAACAGGCTACTTGTTTCTTGCAGGCGTAACCGATTGAGCTGGCGCATAGCCCCCTATCACCGACGCTGCAAGGCCCACGCGCGTCAAAGCTTATGGCAACAGCAGCGACGAATCCCCATAAGAGAAAAACCGGTACTCGTGTTCGATGGCGTGGTCGTAGATTTGGCGTACCCGCTCTTGGCCCATAAGCGCAGAAACCAACATCATCAAAGTGGACTTTGGCAGGTGAAAATTGGTCATCAAGGCATCAGCGATCTGAAACTTAAATCCTGGGTAAATGAAGATATCCGTCTCCCCCTGCCAAGGGACGATCTGCCCTGCCTTAGTTGCTGCGCTTTCAATAAGGCGTAGGGCTGTTGTGCCTACGGGGATCACCCGCCGCCCCTCAGCCTTCGCAGCGTTAATTCGAGCGACTGCATCCTCGGACACCTGCCCCCATTCCGCGTGCATTTTGTGGGTTTTTACGTCGTCAACTTTAACCGGAAGGAACGTCCCTGCCCCGACATGCAGCGTGACATGCGCCAACTCGATGCCGCTCTCCGTCAATCTCAGCAAGAGTTCCGTATCAAAATGCAACGACGCCGTCGGCGCGGCGACCGCGCCCGTGGTTCTTGCGAAGACGGTTTGGTAGTCGGTCTTGTCTTGCGTGTCGGCTACCCGCTTGGCGGCAATGTAAGGCGGAAGCGGCATCTGCCCAGCCACCGCCAACGCATCATCAAAGGCCTGACCTTCCAGATTAAACCCCAAAACAGCTTGCCCGTCGTCGCGGGACAGCAGTTCCGCTTCAAGCCCGGCAGCGAATGTAATCACCTCGCCGTCGCGCACCTTGCGCAGGGGTTTCACCAACGCGCGCCAGGTTCCGTTCGACGTGGGCGACAGAAGTGTTACTTCCATCTTGGAGACATTCCCGTCCCGGTCGCGATGCCCGAACAGGCGCGCCGGGATGACCTTTGTGTCATTCAGCACCAACACGTCCCCTGCACGTAAATAGTCCACAAGATCAGTGACAACCCGATCCTCGATCCGGTCTGGCGTTGCGACCAGTAACTTTGACGCGCTGCGTGGCACAGCCGGGCGCGTGGCAATTAGGTGCTCTGGCAGGGCAAAGTCAAAGTCGCTCAATTTCATTGGTGCTGTCTCAGTTTTGTAGCTTCGGCGGCGGTTGGCGGAAGATTTCGCGAAAGATGCCGGGGGTCAACACAGATAGCGGATTCACCCCTACGCGTGGTCCATCCGCAGATCCCTTCAACGTGTAGTTAAAGCCGAATAACCCCTCGCCTTTGCGAGGAGAAAAGAGCGCGCCGAACAGGCCATTCACTGCATAGATCGGGGAAACTACCCCGCGCATATCCATCCGCCGCGTTCCTGTGTTGTAAATCCCATCCATGGTGATCCCCATCGAAGGCCCCACAGCCGATGAGCTTCTGAGCGTCACACCGCCCGGGGTCAACAAGAATCGCGCTTCCGTATTGGTGAACAGGATACCATCGCCGGTTAGCTGTTCCAAAAGACCGATCACGCTGATTGCCGATAGCAGGTCGGCCAAGGCTGGCGCTTTCTTAACGCGGGTATTTGTAATCTTGAGCGAGCCATCAAATTGCCCGGGCTTTCCATTAGGCTGCAACGTCAGTGACATGTCGCCACCATTCACGTTTTGAAAAATGCCTGAAGCAGAGATTACCCTGCCACCGTTGTCTGACTGAATTCGAACGGCGGGCCCCTTTCCCGTAGGGATGACTGTGCCGGAGATTGGTGCCTTACCGTTCAAATTTGCCCTGAATGTACCATCAATTCCCTTTTCATTGCGAAAACTGCCACGGAACTGATCCATTGCGATTGTGTCCGTAACGACCAACCGGTCAAGCGCGAACTCTAGAGGTGGACCACCGGCGCTGCTGCCGCCTGTTGTCACACCAAATTTTCGAATATCAATCGTGCCGCCTTTGATCACCACCTGCGGCTGGCGGTTTGCACCCCGGCCAATAATTTCCACCCTTGAGTTCAACCGCCCCGCAACTTTAAGCGGCGCGAAGACGGCCCTTTCTAACCCGCCGCCGTTGGGCTTCAAAGTTACGCTGCCACGGGCGTCAAGCCCGCTGGCACTTATCCGCACGTCATTGACTTTCGGCGTGTCACCCATCGTCAAGTCGAGGGTCAGTGAGCCCTTGGAACCACGCGACTTGGTCCACCCCAAGGCAGGAATGGCAAGCCCCACACCGCTGAGATTGGACGTCAGTGTTGCCGCCGGCGCCTCACCTCTTGCGAGAAGGATTTCCATCTTCGCAGATCCCACCCCAGAGACACTGCCCTTGGGAAGACCGACATTGAAGGCCTCCAGCATCCGTGGCGAAAGCTCGATGGTTCCATCCACCTTACTTGTTTTTCCGGTGTCTTTTCCGATCTTGCGCGACCAGACGACGTCAATTGGAATGCCATCAATTGCGCCGTCCCCACTGATAGAAAGTGCCCCATCGCCCGCCGAGACCTTCATCAAATCGGATCGCAGGGCGCGTCCTTTTATCAACGTGTCTGTCGCCACCTCTCGCACTTCTGCGGTGACCGCATACCCAATGTCTTCGATTTCGACCTTCGGTTCCAAAGGCACTGTCAGACGCGTCGATATTTTGGCCGTTCCGGTTGCCACGTCAGGGCTCACGCCAGATTTTGAAAGGAACTCAAACGGCTCTTCGTCCAACAAGGTTAGCGCCGCAGACAAGGGGCCATTCAACTTCAGATCAAAGACCCCCATTGCGGGCTTGCCAGTCATGTCGGGTATTTGCATCACCGAACCGCCAGCCTTTAGTGCGCCGCCAGCCGCGGCGGCTATTACACCTTCATTCAGGCTCAAATTGAATGATTTTCCGGAAATGGAGGCGTATCCATGCGCCTTTTCGACCGGAGGAAGCGTCTTTAGATACCGCACAGTTGCATCAGAGAAATCAAAGCTCACCGCCGCCTTTACGGGTTCCTCTGGCAAGATGCGCAGAGCTGCATGGGCGTGTTCAACCTGCCCGCCTTGAATGTTATCGACCAACCACTCGCGCGTTTTCTCCACCGCGTTTTCCGGCCATAGTGCCATCAGTCGAACGTGGTCGATCTTCTCGATCCCTGCGTCAAGCGACACCGCCCATCCAGCGGGCAACACATCCACCGACCCTTTTGCAACAAGCTCCGCCCCCTCGTTGCGCAAAACCAGCTGGCCGATATCAAGGGCGAGCTGGGTCGGGTGGTAGCGCAAGTCAAGCGCCCCTTCGGCAAACGTCACCGGTGCCTCGAACATCCCTTCCGGCGCAAGCCGGACGTTGGTGAAACGGAATTGGCCCAACAAGGTCTGTGGAACACCCGCCCTAAAATCAAGCAAATCGGCATGGCCCGTCGCACTTAGCCTCAGCTGAGGCGAGTCCAGCGCGATTTGATCAAAGATCAATCGTCCGGTTGCCGCTTCGTATCGAATGTAGCTTTTTGACGAGTTAAACAGCACCGGCTTGGCTTGCTCGGTCGGACGCAAGGCGCCTTTTGCAAGGTTGAGTGTCCCGGCAAGGCCGACCACCTGACCGTCAGCGTCAATCTCGGCAGTAAGCGCGCCGGATGCGGGCGCATCCAAGACGTTGAGGAAGTTTAGAGCCCCAATTTGGGCCGCAAGATCGCGGGCACGAAGGTCATTGAATTTGCCTACAAGCCGCGCGCCTTCAGACCCCTTGGCCTTGTCAGCGGAAAAAAACAATCGCGCTGGCGTGCCGCTTGGCTGATCAAGATCGAACGCGATGTTGAGGCCAATCACCCTTTCGGCGTTGGTTAGCTTAAGCTGACCTTGCTCGACGATGGTGACGTCGCCCGTGCGTTCGTCCGACAGCCGGATCGTCAAGGCTTCGGCACTGGCCTCTTCAAGCTCGGCCATCCATGGCGCATCCAACCAGTCGTCGATCTGCTTCATAACATCTGCCATGGAGCCCGCCTGAACCTGCGTACCGCCCATTTGCGCCCCGAACGCCAACTCTATTTGACCGTCCTTGTTGCGGTTCAACTCAAGGATAGCCCCCTGCAGTTCAACCGTTTCCAACTTGATCCGCCCCAACAGCAATTCGGACGTGTCGAGCTTGCTGCGCAACTTGGGCAGCGCCAATATCGGAGCGCCGTCAGCATTGTATACCTCTACACCGGTCACATCGATGGTTGGCCGATAAGCCGCGTCGCGCAGTCCGACAGCAATCGTGGCCAATTCAACCCGCTCTCCATCAAATCCCGCATTCACACGTTCTTCAACTCGATCAACGGCCCATTGTGGCAGCTCAATGCTACGCCCCATGACCGACAAAAACGCAATAACGATGAGGAATAGCGCAAAGGTCAGAAGCGAGCCAAAAACAGAGAGCACCAACAGCAGCAATCCGGGCTTGCGGTGCCGACGCTTCGCACGCTTTGGTTGCGCATCTTCTGCCCCTTTGGCATCCGCCTCCGGGGGAAGTGTTTCCTCCTCGTTTTGCGAGGCTTCTTCTGCCATGCCACCTCTTCTTTCAACTGCGCGCATAAGCGGTTGCGTTAGGGCCTTTACCTTTACATACAGCGCCCTAACCTTGGTGACACATCAATTCTACATCAAAGGACCCGGCCCACATGACACAGATTGGCGCAATGGCACCCGATTTCACCCTTCCACGCGATGGCGGCGACAGTGTGACGCTATCTGAGCTGCGTCCGTCAAAGGTCGTTTTGTACTTCTACCCGAAAGATGACACCCCGGGCTGCACCAAGCAGGCGATTACGTTTACCGAGCATTTGCAAGCCTTCAAGGACGCTGGATGCGAAATCATCGGCATCTCGAAGGACACCGTCGCCAAGCATGATAAATTTCGCGACAAGCATACTCTGGGAGTGATCCTTGCCTCCGACGCAGATGATGACGTCTGCGAGCGATACGGCGTGTGGAAAGAAAAGAATATGTACGGGAAGACATATATGGGCATCGAGCGATCTACGTTCCTGATCGGCGAGGATGGCAAAATCCTGCAAGACTGGCGCAAGGTGCGTGTTCCGGGCCATGTCGAGGCGGTGCTTGAGGCTGTGCAATCCGCATGAGCATGAGCATGAGCTTACGTGACATGTCGCTCGTAGTATTGACGACAGCCGACCCGCGAGAAAAAACCGCCCTGTCACGAAAGTTCGCGCAAGACTGGCGAACGGCCCGCCTTGAAGGTCGCGAAATAGAATTGGGCACCGCGCAGCCGCCTGACATGCCCGCACGTCCGGCACAGCCAGAACTTCTACCCCCCCGTGATGTACCTCAACGCAAACCCGGCACCCCCGAAGGTCGCATCGCGATGTTACACGCGATCGCGCATATCGAATTGAATGCAGTCGATCTACATTGGGACATCATTGCACGATTTGCCCAAGTCGAGTTTCCAATTGGGTTTTATGACGACTGGGTGCAGGCCGCAGACGACGAATCCAAACATTTCAATCTGATGGCCGACTGTCTTGAAGCGCGTGGTAGCCACTATGGAGCGTTGCCAGCGCATGCCGGAATGTGGAAATCCGCCATCGAAACGGCCCATGATATCATGGGGCGGCTCGCCGTGGTTCCAATGGTCCTGGAGGCACGCGGATTGGATGTGACGCCGGGCATGATTGCCTTGTTCAAACAGGCGAAAGATCAACCTGCTGTTGATGCATTGGACGTCATCTATGCGGAAGAGGTCGCCCATGTGGCCTACGGATCACGATGGTTTCACTTTCTGTGTGGCCGAGAAAACCTTGACCCTACGCCGACGTTCCACGCACTCGTTCGCCGTTATTTCTATGGCCAATTAAAGCCGCCCTTCAACGAAGAAAAGCGCGCGGAGGCCGGCATCGCACCAGACTTTTATTGGCCCTTGGTCGAACAACAGAAACCATAAGAGCGTTTGGATCGGCAAGATACCGCCAAAAACGCTCGAAATTGGCTCAGGTTGTCACATCAAACTGCTTAATTGTTGCGCGATTTCTCCTCAAAGTCTAAGCAACTCCAAGCTGGGATAGCGGTGGGGACCCCTTGCCAGCTTAGATGTTCGGGGAAAACGGGAAATAGAACTGTGAAAACACGCCTTTTCAGCGCACTAGACCACGCACTTGAACGCAAGCTGCCAGAGCAACGCCTCTTTCTGAAGTCGGAAGACGGCACACGGTTCATTCGCCTCCGCCCAACCATGCAGGCTGGCATCGTCCTTGGTGGCGCAGCTATTGCGTGTTGGACTTTCGTTGTGACGGCGATTTTCCTAATGGACACGATCAGTGCCGGCAATGCCCGTGAGCAGGCTCAACGCGAACGCGCCATTTACGAGGCTCGATTGAACGCGCTTTCAAATGAGCGCGATGACCGCGCAGTCGAGGCGTCGGCGGCTCACGACCGTTTCTATGTTGCCCTTGAGCAAATCTCAGAGATGCAATCATCGCTGCTCGCGTCCGAAGATCGCCGCAACGAGCTGGAAACAGGGATTGAAGTCATCCAGACCACGTTGCGCAAAACGATGAAAGATCGTGATGCTGCGCGTGACGAGACTGAAGTCCTTTTGGCGCAAATTAACGCCGAAGGAAATCCGGACGCCCCCCTGTTGGCCCGCGCCAAAAGCACTGACGGGTCCGTTTCGTTTTTGACAGATGCTCTTGAGCAAACCGCAGCGGAGCGTGATCAGATCTCCCGCGATGCGCAGGATGCAATAGATATCGCCGAAGAGCTTCGCTTTACGCTGAAAATGAATGAAGATCGCAACGAGCAAATTTTCACCCGTCTTGAGGAAGCCGTCACCGTTTCTCTTGAGCCACTTGATAAAATGTTCCGCGCAGCTGGCATGCCGACCGAGAGCATTTTGCGTGAAGTCCGCCGCGGGTATTCTGGCCAAGGCGGTCCGCTACTGCCAGCTACCATGTCCACATCCGGCGGCGGTACCATCACCGACAAAACCTCGACACGAGCCAACCGCCTGCTAAAGGAGCTGGATAGAATCAATCTGTTCCGCATCGCCGCAGACAAATCTCCGGTCGCGATGCCCGTTAAATCCGCATTCCGCTTCACCTCGCCTTTTGGGTACCGCAAGGACCCGAAAGGGGCTGGCCGACGCATGCATGCAGGTGTTGATTTCGCCGGAGCCCGCGGCACGGCAATCTATGCGACGGCAGACGGCGTTGTGACTCACGCCGGTTGGCAGTCTGGGTATGGCCGACTCGTTAAGATCAAACACGCCTTTGGTATTGAAACCCGCTATGCCCATAACTCGAATATTCGTGTAAAAGTTGGTCAAAGGGTATCGCGTGGCGATCGTATCAGTGATATGGGAGCCACTGGCCGTGTCACCGGCACCCATCTTCATTACGAGGTCCGTCTCAACGGAACTCCGGTCAACCCGATGACCTATATCAAGGCAGGACGCGATGTTTTCTAAAAGCAAAATCAACGACCCAAGCGCAAAACCCACTGAGGGCACCTCAGATCAGGCAAAACCTGCGCCATCTTCTTCGTCCAGCGCCGCGCCAAAGCCGGACTTCGCTGCATCAGCGCCGCGCCCCAAAGCACCGCCATCAATCCTATCCACCGATCTGACGGTCACAGGCAACATGAAGTCCACGGGCGACATTCAAGTCGAGGGCAATGTAGAAGGCGACATCCACGCCCACCTTCTGACCGTTGGCGAGACGGCAGTCATCAAGGGCGAAATCGTTGCTGATGACGTTGTCGTCAACGGTCGCGTTATTGGCCGTGTACGCGGCTTAAAGGTTCGTTTGACCTCTACAGCTCGCGTAGAAGGCGACATCATCCACAAAACGATCGCCATTGAGAGCGGCGCCCATTTCGAGGGCTCAGTTCAGCGACAGGAAGATCCGCTAAATACGGGCGCCGCAAAGAACGCTGGCGGTGGCTCGAAGACCACACATGCGGCTCCGGCTGCCGCTTCGGCTGAAAACCCAAAAGTCTAAGAGTTCATGGTTGAAATAGCGCCCTTGGACCACAGCGATCCAAGGACGTTACCTCTCTGCGCTCCAGAAAGCCGCCCGTACTTATTGGTCGCGGCGATTCTTGCTTCGTCTCTTGGCTTCATCGACGGCTCGATTGTTGCGATCGCCCTTCCTGCCATGCGAATGTCGTTGGGCGCGTCTCTTGTCGAGGCGCAGTGGATTTCCAACGCCTATATGCTTACGCTGAGCGCCCTGATCCTCGTTGGTGGTGCTGCAGGCGACCGGTTCGGCTTGGCACGGGTGTTCGGCGGCGGCATCGCATTGTTTGTGATCGCCTCCATGGCCTGCGCATTCGCGCCGACCGCGAATGTCCTTATAGGGGCACGGGCCATTCAAGGCCTCGGAGCGGCGTTTATGGTTCCTGGCTCACTGGCGCTTATCAGCCGCGCTTACCCGAAAGAAGAACGTGGCAAGGCGATCGGAACCTGGGCGGCGGCGGCGGCGGTGACCGCAGCGCTTGGGCCAATCATAGGGGGCTTGGCCCTGACCTTTGGCGGGCCGGATGTCTGGCGCTGGATATTTGCTGTTAACCTACCGTTGGGTCTGTTGGCGCTCTACTTTCTATATGTAAAGGTCGAGCAAGACCCAAGCCAGCCTGAGCGCGGTGTAGACATTCCGGGCGGTCTGTCGGCCGTTATTGGGCTAGGATTGATCGCATGGTCGCTCAGCGGGGCTGAACACGGAGAGCCGGCATCAAAAACCGCCCTTATTATAGGGCTGAGCGGTGTGGCCATGATACTTTTGTTTTTACGTATCGAGGCGCGGAGCCCACATCCGATGATGCCACTATCGCTGTTCAAGAACATCGGATTTTCTATCGCCAATACCGCCTCCTTTGGTATCTATTTCGCCTTCTCCGCCATATTGATGTATTTGCCAATGGTCCTTATCGGCGGCTGGGGCGAGTCAGAAATTACGACCTCCGCCGCCTATGCCCCGCTGTCTGTTTTCATCGCCCTTTTGTCTGGTAACGCGGGCAAGTTAGCCAGCCGCATTGGGCCTACGCCCCTGCTTGTCGGGGGGGCTTTGGTTCTGGCAACAGGCTACGCGGCGCTTGCACTCGTTATTCCTACCCAAAACTTCTGGGGTGCGGTTCTGCCCGCCATGTGCCTTCAAGGTATCGGCATGGGATTGGTCGTCGCGCCCCTGTCGACTGCTGTTATGAACTCTGTCGCGACACACGCTACGGGCACGGCTTCGGGCATTAACAATGCGGTAATCCGTATGTCTAGCCTGATAGCAGTCGCGGTCATGGGAAGCGTTGTGGCCATCAGCTATGGCGCAGCTGACGGACCCGCAACTTTCGGCGAAATTTTGAAAGATCCCGGCCACACGGCTGCCACCAATGCTGCGTTTATCAAGGTGGCGTGGGGGGCATCGGCAGTCTGCCTGGTGTCTGCACTTATTGCGGCAATCGGCGGGCGCAGCGCGGCCCGAGGCTAAGCCCGATGACTTAGTCTTCGCCCTGCGCTTCGGCGCGGGACTTGCCGGATACGTTCATCGCTAGTGTGGCCCCCATAAAGCCGTCAAGATCGCCGTCCAGTACGCCCTTGGTGTCCGAAGTCTCGTAGTTCGTGCGCAGATCTTTGACCATCTGATAAGGCTGCAATACATATGACCGGATCTGGTTTCCCCAGCCCGCGTCACCTTTATTCTCATGTGCCTCGTTGATCGCCGCGTTTCTGCGGTCCAGCTCCATTTGGTACAGACGTGATTTCAGCGCCTTCATAGCAATGTCACGGTTCTGGTGTTGCGATTTCTCTGACGAGGTTACGACAATGCCCGTCGGCTCATGAGTGATCCGAACCGCCGAGTCCGTGGTGTTCACGTGCTGACCACCCGCACCCGACGAGCGGTAGGTATCTATGCGAATGTCGGATGGGTTCACGTCAATTTCGATGTTGTCGTCAACCACAGGATACACCCACACCGACGTAAAGGACGTGTGCCGTTTGGCGGCGCTGTCGAATGGTGAAATACGTACAAGCCGGTGAACACCACTTTCAGATTTCAACCACCCATACGCGTTGTGGCCGCTGATTTTGTAGGCGACCGACTTAATCCCGGCCTCGTCACCCGCAGACATTGACTGCAGCTCCACCTTATAGCCGCGCTTTTCAGCCCATCGCGTATACATGCGCGCTAGCATCGATGCCCAGTCGCAACTTTCCGTGCCGCCAGCGCCCGCATTGATCTCAAGGAACGTGTCATTGGCATCGGCTTCCCCATTCAGAAGAGCCTCCAACTCGGCAGCCGCAGAGCGTTCCTTCAGGGTCACCAGCGCGGCTTCGGCCTCCGAGACGACTTCGTCGTCATCTTCCATCTCGCCCAGCTCGATTAACTCGATATTATCGTCCAACTCTTGCTTCATCACGGTGTAGCTGTCGATAGAATCCACCAAAGACTGACGGTCCCGCATCAGCTTTTGCGCGGCCTCCGCATCGTCCCAAAGATTGGGGTCCTCGACCCGCGCGTTAAACTCTTCCAGCCGATACGCAGCCGTCTCCCAATCCATCCGCTGACGCAACAAGGCCAGAGATTTCTCGATAGCATCCACGTTGTTTTGGGCGTCCGCGCGCATGGGGAAAGTCCTGCAATTCTGGTTAGATCAAGGTGATAGGCCACAGCCCGCCGCCACGCAAGCAGGCTTCATCTTGGCAAAAATATTCCCGCCGGAGGCGCAGGCAAAATCAGTACAAACCGCCTGCGCTCAAAGTGCCAAAGTTTGCCCGCTTTGGAATAACGGCCTTTTTGCCAGTTGAGGTGGTCACCTCGGTCACTGCCGTCACGTCGTCAGTTCCGCGCGTGAACAAGTTCAGGTTTGACCCCATGGCAAAACCACCATCGATGATCGCGCCAAGCCCGTAGGCGGGCTCTTCTCCGTCGCGGAAATACTCAACCACGACATGGTCACCGCTTGCGTTCGCGGGCAAGACGGCCCCCGTAAAGCGGTCGATTTTGACAAAATATCCGCCGGGCGGGACGTCAAACTTTCCGCCACCATATTTGGCCGTCGCCTTCTTCATGAACCTGTTGAACACCGGACCACACATGCCACCGCCACCAGCCCCACGGCCGAGGCCACGCGGGCGGTCATGCCCGATATAACACCCAGCGACGATGTTCGAGGTAAAGCCGACGAACCAGACATCTTTGGCTTCGTTGGTTGTCCCCGTTTTGCCCGCCGTAGGCACACTCAAATTGACGGTCTTGCGCGCTGTCCCGCGCTGCACAACGCCCTGCATCATTGATGTCAGTTGATAGGCAGTGATGGCGTCCATCACCCGTTCACGGCTGGAATTGATGGTCGGTGCAAAATCCGGGGCAAGCGACGCCAACTGGCAATCTTCGCAAGAGCGTTTGTCGTGCCGGTACACCGTGCGGCCCCAGCGATCTTGCACGCGGTCCACCAATGTGGGCTCCACGCGCTCACCACCATTGGCGAACATCGCGTAAGCCGTGACCATCTTCATCAGTGTGGTTTCCTGCGCCCCAAGGGCGTTCGACAGAAACGGATTCATATCATCATAAACGCCGAACCGTTCGGCGTAGCTTGCAACGGTATCCATACCAATTTCCTGCGCCAGTCGAATGGTCATCAGGTTCCGCGACTGCTCAATTCCTGTACGCACCGGCGCAGGGCCATAAAATCTATTGGACGCGTTTTTCGGACGCCACAGTCCTTGAGGCGTGTTAATTTCAATCGGAGCATCAACGATGATCGTATTGGGAGAAAACCCGCTGTCCAACGCTGCGGCATAGACGAACGGCTTGAAACTGGAACCCGGCTGACGCGTCGCTTGTGTCGCTCGGTTGAACACCGAGTGCTGATAGGAGAACCCGCCCTGCATCGCCAGGACACGACCGGTGTTGACGTCCATCGCCATAAAGCCGCCCTGCACTTCCGGCACTTGGCGCAACGACCACGATCCATCATCGCGTGGACGAACATGTATCACGTCGCCCACATCCAACAGATTATCCGCTTTGGCCGAAGCCTTGCCCAGCTTTCCATTCTCAAGCCGTGGACGCGCCCATTTGACGTCCGCGCCAAGAATTTGGCCCGTATCGCCAACTCCCTCAACACCAACGGTCGCGTTCGCCCCGTCCAGTCCCAGAACGACCGCCGCTTTCCAGCCTTCAATATCCCTTGGGAAGACGGTGTCCGACAACGCCTCGCGCCACGCGTCACCGGCTAGTTTTTCAGGTTCGATTTTGGCTTTTACGCGGTGGAACACGCCACGTCCGCGATCATAGCCCTCAAGTGCGCGACGAAGCGACTTTGCTGCCGCCTCCTGCAACTCACGATCAACCGTCGCGCGGATCGTCAAACCGCCCCCGAAAAACTCCTCCTCGCCAAAGTTTTTGGACAACTGGCGGCGAATTTCATCGGTGAAGTAATCACGATCCGGCAAATCCGATTTGAAATTCGCAAAGCTACCGCTCTGAACTGTGTCCAGAGGCTTTTCACGCGAGACCTCGTACTGATCCTTGGTGATGTAGCCGTTCTCGAACATTTCGCGCAGCACGAAGTTGCGACGCCCGATGGCGCGCTCGGCTTCGCGGACGGGATGATAGTTTGATGGAGCCTTGGGCAGCACGGCGAGGTAAGCGGCTTCCTCGATCTCAAGTTCCGACAGGGTTTTGTTGAAATAGGTCTGCGCCGCAGCGGCTACCCCAAAGCTGTTCTGCCCGAGGAAAATTTCGTTCAGGTATAGTTCTAGAATTTTGTCTTTGCTCAACGTGCCTTCGATCCGCGATGCGAGGATCAATTCCTTGATCTTGCGCTCTGCGGAGCGATCGCCCGACAACAGGAAGTTCTTCATCACCTGCTGCGTGATCGTCGATGCCCCGCGGAGCCGTGCGCCTTGGGCCGCATCAATGGCAGCCTTTGCCATCCCAAGCGGATCATAGCCCTTATGCGTGTAGAAATACTTGTCCTCGGCAGAGATGAAGGCCTGTTTCACCACGTCGGGGATTTCGTCCGCAGGTGCAAACAGGCGGCGTTCTTGCGCGAACTCATCGATCAATGCGCCTTGGCCGGAATAGATGCGGCTAATGGTTGGCGGCGAGTATTGTGCCAGCGTGTCCGTATCGGGCAGATCGCGCGAATACATGAAGAAGATCGCACCGATAAGCAACGCCACCGCGAAGGCACCGATACAGATCAGACTGAAGATCGACCCGAAAAAGGATAGAATCGCGCGCAGCATTAGCCATGCCCCCAAAAGCGTGTTGAACAATATATATGTGTAGCACCGCCCAAGGTCAAAACGACCCTGTGGGGAAAACCGGCCAAAAGCGGCCAGTTTTGATCACGTTTTCGCATGATCGTCATCGACCCGCCGTGATTGCAGCGTCTTCGAGCGCCCAATGGTCCAGTGCGTCGACAATCCCGACCGCTGCCTGACTACGCCAAACCTGATCCTGAAGCCGTTTCAAATCCTTTTCGGACGACATGAAACCCAACTCGATCAGTACTGACGGGATGTCCGGGGCTTTCAGCACCGAGAACCCCGCCTCCAACCTGGGCCGCTTGTGCAGCTCGCCCAACGTATTGCGCAACCCATCTACCAGTGCATCAGCCAGCCGATCGGTGCGGGGCATGGTTTCGCGGCGCGCCAGATCCATCAACACCGTTGCGATCTGGTCATCTTGCGCTGTCAGGTCCACACCCGCGAGAATATCAGTTCTGTCCTGCCGTTCCGCCAACTTCGCAGACGCCTCGTCCGAGGCTTCGTCTGACAGCGTATAAACAGTGGTGCCGGTGGCCCGCCCCTCTGCCAGAGCATCCGCGTGCAGCGAAATAAATACATCCGCCCCTGCCGCACGCGCCAAAGAGACCCGCTGTGGCAGCGACACGAAACTATTGTCCTCACGCGTCATAATCACGTCATAGCGTCCGGAGCGTAGCAATTGCTCACGAAGCTCACGGCCAAATTGAAGCATAAGATCAGCCTCATCCACGCCAAAGCGCTGCGCACCGGGATCAACGCCACCATGGCCGGGGTCAATAACCACCATTCGACGAACATCCTGCGCCTGCACTGCGTTGTTGTGCTGCCACGTGACCAAACCCGTCAAGCTGGATGCCGCATGCTTGGAAAACTCGATTTGAGACGTGGGTTCAAGGCTCACGGTTATGATCGCGTCACCATCTTGCGGGTCGGTGACCATACCGGCTTCTGACACGAGCATCGGTTCTGCCAAGTCCAGAACAAGACGCGACCAGCCGTCGCGGATTACCCCCGCACGCAGGTCTGTCACACGGTCCGCACGGTCAAGGCCAGTTAGGTCCGGCTCAAAGGCGACTTCGCGGAAATCTATGGCGATGCGATTGGGTGCCTCAAAAACCTGCACCCGGTAGGGTACGGCCTGTGTTAACGCCAAGGACAAGACCGTTACGCTGTAACTGTCTTCCACGCCCGACGCATCCATGTCGACGCGCGCAAGCGCCCGCAGGTCTTGGGACGCGGCGCTAAAGGCCATTCCCATGCAACACAGGAACGCCATTGTTGTGAGTGAGATCAGCCTGCTCATGACCGCCCTTGTTCTTTTCTCGAACCGTAACAGGTTTCCCCAAGCGGGCGAAGGGGCGAATTACCTTCGCTCTGTCATGAACTTGGCCAAACGCCGCAGCCCTTCGGCGATGTCTTCCGTGCTGCGCGCATAAGAAAACCGCAATGTGGTGTGCCCCCGCACCGGATCAAAATCCAAACCCGGCGTAACGGCTACACCCGCCTGCTCTAGAATTTCGGCTGCAAAGCCAGGGCTATCCTGCGTCAGATCTGACACATCCGCATAGATGTAGAATGCTCCATCCGGTGGTGCGATCTTGTTGAAACCGGCCGCAGGCAGCCCCTCCAGCATGAGACGACGGTTCTCGCTATACACCGCAAGCATGGCTTCGGTCTCGTCACGCGCGCTCAAAGCACCGAGCGCTGCAATCTGGGCTGCGTGCGGTGCACAGATGAACATGTTCTGCGCCAATCGTTCGATCCGTCGCACATGGTTTTCTGGGACCACCATCCAGCCCAAGCGCCAACCGGTCATGGAAAAATACTTTGAAAAGGAATTGATGACATAAACGTCGTCGGACAGCTCTAACGCCGACACCGCACGACCTTCGTATTGCGCACCGTGGTAAATCTCGTCCGAAATAAAGGCCGTGTCGTTGGCCTGACAAGCTGCAATCAATGCGCCAAGGTCGTCTTTTGACAGCATCGTTCCTGTTGGGTTTGCAGGCGACGCAACGATCAGACCCGCAAGAGCAGTGTCGGGCAATTTCGGCACATGCCGGTCGGCTGAATAAGTCGGGATTGGATACGGCTTCAAGCTTAGTGATTTGAGGATTTGACGGTATGACGGATAACCCGGCTCGGTCACGCCAACAATCTCGCCCGCCTCGAACAGCGCTGTGAAGGCCAAAACGAAGGCTGCGGAAGAGCCAGCGGTGATCACAACCCGTGCGGGGTCCAAGTCCACGCCGTACCAATCCGCATAAAGTTTGGCGATGCCCTCGCGCAGTTCCGGCAACCCAAGCGCCACGGTATATCCAAGAGCGTCACGCTCCATCGCGTCGGCAAGCGCCTTGCGGGCGGCCTTAGGGGCGGGAGTGCCGGGCTGTCCGACTTCCATGTGGATAATCGAGCGGCCCGACTGCTCCAAACGGCGGGCCTGCTCCATCACGTCCATAACAATGAAGGGATCGACGTCGCCACGGCTTGAACTTCGCATGATATCCTCGCAGGGTTGCGGTGTTTCGTGCTTCAAACCAGTCCCTGCGCGTGGGGTCAATCGCTTGAAAGGGTCCTGCCTTGAAACTCTTGCAATCTTTACTCTTGGTTCTGGCTGCAACTCTCGCGACGTTGCCTGCGCAGGCGGCCAGCCTTATTCGTGATGCGGAGGTAGAGCAGGCACTTCAGCAACTCGCCAAACCGGTGCTACGGGCTGCGGGGTTTGGATCGGGTCGTATTCGCATCCTGTTGATCAATGACCCGAAACTGAATGCCTTCGTCGTCGATGCGAACCATGTCTTCATCCATTCGGGCCTCGTGATGAAGCTTAATCGCCCCGAGGCCTTACAGGCCGTCATTGCGCATGAGTTGGCCCATATCGCAAATGGTCACTTAACGCGTCGCGCTACCAACGCACGCGTCGCGGGTCGGGTTACCGCCATTGGCATGGCTCTCGCGGCGGCTGCGGCGATTGGTGGAAATGGCGACGCGGCTCTCGGATTAGCGACAGGCATCAGCAGCTCCGCCGCGCGACGGTTCTTTGCCCACACGCGCGCCGAGGAGTCTTCTGCCGACCAATCGGCCATGCGTTATATGGCCAGTTCCGGCATCGATCCTTCGGCCATGATCGACATTCTTGAGATTTTCCGCGGGCAAGATGCTTTGCGCCCAGGACGCCAAGACCCGTATGCGCGTACGCACCCACTGACCCAAGACAGGCTGCGTGCGGTGAAGGGCTATGCGGCGGGCTTCAAGGGCCGCACTAAAGCGACCACGCCGGAGGCCAAATACTGGTATGCGCGCATGTCAGCCAAGCTCAACGGTTTTTTGCGCAATCCACGTTACGTGCTGCGCCGCTCCGAGAGTAAGGGGAAAGGCGAGATCGCAACTTTGCGTCGCGCCATCGCCTATCACAAGACACCTAACCTTAAAAAAGCATCCGTCGAGATGAACGCGCTATTAAAAATGCGACCGCGCGATCCCTATTATCACGAACTTAAAGGTCAGATTTTGTTAGAGGGGCGTCAGTTCAATGCCGCTGTCGCGTCTTACAAGCAGGCCTTAGCACTGGCACCAAGGGAACCGCTGATCGAGGCTGGTCTGGGACGCGCGCTACTGGCTCAAGGCTCAAGCGGCGCGGCAAAGCAAGCGTTGGCGATTTTGATCCGCGCGCGGTCGCGCGATCCGGGCGACCCGCAAATGCTGCGTAATCTCGCGCTTGCCCATGCCAAGAACGGTCAGAACGCCATGGCATCAGTGGCAACGGCAGAGCGGTATGCGGTGCTAGGCCGGCTCGACGATGCAGCTATTCACGCAAAACGGGCTATGGGCGCCCTACCCCGAGGTTCCTCTGGGTGGCTGCGCGCGCAGGACGTTTTGATCGCAGCGGAGACCGCGCCGAAGCGTAAGAAGAGGCGCAAATAAAAAGGCCGGACAATCGCCCGGCCTTTCCTAATACTCAGCTACGCGACTTAGCGTCCGAGAGACCACCAACCTTTGCGCTTTGGCTTGGCCGCTTCGATCTCGGCCTCTGCAGCAACTTCGGCCTCCGCCTCAACCGGCTTCGGCTTGGACACCCGCGTGCGTGTCCTCTTCGGTTTCGCCTCCACCGGAGCGTCTTCGGTCACGACCTCGGCAGGTACTTCAACAGCTGCAGGCTGTGTAGCCACGTCCGCCGGAGCCTCCTCAGCCTTGGCCTTTGTAGATTTAGCGCGTGGCTTACGCGTGCTTGCCTTCTTAGGTTTCTCTGACGGGACATCTTCCGTCACCTCTGCCTCAACAGCCGTTGGGGCCTCAGCAGCGTCAACCTTCTTAGCGCGCGACCGCGAACGGGGGGCCTTCTTAGGCTTGGCCTCGGCTTCTGCGGCCCCGTCAGGAGCAGCGTCCGGTTTATCTTGAGCAACTTCAGCAACAGTGTCGCCCGAAGTAGACTCCTCGGTTGTCGCCTTGGATCTGGAACGGCTACGAGAGCGTGACTTTCTCTTCGGCTTCTCACCTTCGTCTTCTGGTTTGGCGTCCTCGGTTACATCAGTTTTCGCGGACTGTTCTTCCGGCTTGGCCCCATCAGATTTCGCGTCTCCATTGTCATCGCTATTTTCGGTCGCACCGTCTTCGGAGCGGTTCGCAGCAGACTTGGAACGACCGCGACCACCACGACGCCGACGGCGCTTCTTCTTCGGATTGCCGTCTTCGTCCAACTCCACTTCGGGCGCGTCCGTTCGAGCTTTAGCTTCAACAACCTCTTTGGCGTCTTCCACTTCGACTTCGTCTTCCATCTCATCAATGTCAGACATGTCGATGCTGTCCATCGAGACCACGTTCGACGCAACCGGGTTGATTACGCGCGTCGCGGTTTTGAATTTCTCGATGGTATAGTCCGGGCTGACCAAATGGGCGTCAGCTTCCAGACGCACCGCCATATTGTAGCGGCTTTCTATTTGGGCCACGTGTTCGCGCTTTTCGTTCATCAGATAGTTAATGACCGCAATCGGCGCTTTGAGCAGAACTTCCTTGGACCGCTTGCGCGTACCCTCTTCTTCCAATTGGCGCAAAATGGTCAGCGCAAGGCTGTCGTCAGAGCGGATCAAGCCAGTTCCATGGCACGCAGGGCAAGGCTGAGTAGAGGCTTCCAACATACCCGGGCGCAAACGCTGACGCGACATTTCTAACAGGCCAAAGCCCGAGATACGTCCAACTTGGATGCGCGCACGATCAGTCTTCAGTTTGTCTTTCAGCAGTTTCTCGACGGCAGTGTTGTTGCGGCGTTCGTCCATGTCGATGAAGTCGATGACGATCAGGCCGGCAAGGTCACGCAGACGCATCTGGCGGGCCACTTCCGCGGCGGCCTCCAGGTTTGTCTTCAGCGCAGTTTGCTCGATCGAGCCTTCTTTGGTGGCCCGGCCAGAGTTCACGTCCACGGCGACCAGCGCCTCGGTCGTGTCGATAACAATGTAGCCGCCAGACGGCAGCTGCACGGTCGGGTTGAACATACCGCTAAGATAGGATTCGACCTGATGGCGCGCGAACAACGGCATCGGGTCAGTGTAGCGTTTCACGTTTTTTGCGTGGGACGGCATGATCATGCGCATGAAGTCCTTGGCGACGCGATAGCCCGCCTCGCCTTCAACAAAGACTTCGTCGATGTCTTTGTTATAGAGATCGCGGATAGACCGCTTGATCAGATCACCTTCTTCGTAAATCTGCGCCGGAGCGATAGATTTCAGCGTCAGTTCGCGCACTTGCTCCCATTGGCGTTGCAGGTATTCATAATCGCGCTTGATCTCTGATTTGGTCCGTTGCGAACCAGCCGTACGCACAATCAGGCCTGCGCCCAAAGGCACATCGATCTCGTTGGCAATTTCTTTGAGTTTCTTGCGGTCTGCGGGGTTAGTGATCTTGCGGGAGATACCGCCGCCGCGCGCAGTGTTCGGCATCAGGACGCAATAACGACCGGCCAGCGACAGGTATGTGGTCAGTGCAGCGCCTTTGTTGCCGCGCTCTTCTTTCACAACCTGCACCAGCAGAATTTGGCGAACTTTGATGACTTCTTGGATTTTGTAGCGCTTTGCACGTGGTTTGCGTGGCTGGCGAATTTCCTCGGTCACATCTTCCTGAGCAACGCTCTCGATGTTTTCGTCCTTCTCGGACGCGGAGGTTTCTTCGTCGACATCGTCGTTGCCATCAGCGTCACTGTCCAGATCGACAACATCCATACCCGGAATGGCCGGAACCACCTCGGCTTCAATGGACTCTACAGATGCATCAGCGTCAACGGCATCGTCGGGTGCTACACCCGCTGCCTCTGTCGAAACGGTGTCACCCTCAGTAGGCTCTTTGACCTCTTCGGTTACAACCGCGTCATCAGTCTTGGCCTTTTGTGAGCGCGACCGAGACCGCGAACGGGAGCGTGAAGATTTCTTCGGCTTCTCGTCTTCTTCTGCCTGCTGGCGGGCGTATTCCAGTTCTTCGTCAATCAGCGCCTGACGGTCCGCCATCGGGATCTGGTAATAGTCCGGGTGAATTTCCGAATAGGCAAGGAAGCCGTGACGGTTTCCACCATAGTCCACGAACGCCGCCTGCAGCGACGGTTCTACGCGCGTAACTTTTGCTAGGTAGATATTGCCAGCTAACTGGCGTCTATTCTCTGATTCAAAGTCAAACTCGTCAACTTTGTTTCCGTCTGCCACCACGACACGGGTCTCTTCCGCGTGGGTGGCGTCGATAAGCATTTTCTTAGCCATGTTTTCCAGTTGCATCTGGCTAACGTCGAATACACCCCAGGGGGTGCGGCGGCGTTAACGGGATGTCTTGTTTGGGCGAGAGTGGACGCAGATGGCTGCAATACGGCCTGTGACGCGGGGAGTCCCCCGTCATGGTATACGTTGCTGTGCCTGTCGCGTCTCATCGCGTTCTTGTCTCCGACCCGGGCCACAACTTGTGGCGCAAGCCTTACGAATGGTGCCACGGCGCGTCTTGCGAGCCAGCGGCGATGGCCAAAAAAGGCCGTCAATCCTGCGGTGCGTGAGCCCGTTTTGTCCTTCGGGCGTGGCTGCAGTGAAACTCTAACCGGTCCAATGCGCCTACAAGGGGCACCAAGCCGTCTACAACACATAGTATTGTTTGCATGCCGATTACAATGAACAATCGGAATGTGAGGGGATAACTCGCGCTTTCTGGTCACGGTCAGCGCATTGATCAGCCCCACAATGGCGCGGATGCCACACAGCATCCGGCCACTTGAGGTCGATAACAGCGGCTTACACGTAGTCGGCCCGCTGCAAGCCGTATTTGGCCATCTTTTCGTTCAACGTCCGGCGCGGCAGGCACAACTCGTCCATCACAGACGCGATGGAGCCTTTGTGGCGACGCATGGTATTGTCGATCAACATCCGCTCGAACGCCTCGACATATTCCTTCAGCGGCTTGCCTTCGGTGGTGATCACTGGTCCCATCTCGGAATTATCCGCCATCAACAGCGAGGCAATCGAGCCAGAGCCACGGCGGTTTTGCAAAACTGCACGCTCGGCCACGTTAATCAATTGGCGCACGTTGCCGGGCCACGGAGCCTGCAAAAGCTGTGCGGCCTCCTGAGCAGAGACCTCCGGCGCATCTGACCCGTACTCCTCGCCGAATTGTTCCCCGAAACGATTGAACAGAGTCAGAATATCTTCACCGCGTTGGCGCAACGGTGGGATGGTAATTTTCATCGCAGCGAGGCGGTAATAAAGATCAGCGCGGATCAAATCCTCGCAAGTTTTGTCCTGCTCTTGCGTGTTACAAATGGCAATGATCCGCGTCTCGGCAGGGCTGCCCTGCTCATTGATAAGTTGCAGCAACCGCGCTTGCAGCGTACCCGGAAGGGCTTCGATGTCTTCCAGAACCAGCGTGCCCCCGCGGGCCTGCTCCACCAACGGCAGCTCCTCGCCCTCGACAACCGGATCGAACAACTTCTTCGACAAGGACGCCTCGTCAAAGGCGGCGCAACTCAGGGTCACGAATTTCTTGCCAGCGCGTGGCCCGACGGCGTGAAGCGCGTGGGCGATCAAGGTCTTGCCTGTTCCCGTTTCGCCATCAATCAGCACGTGGCCGTCCGCTTGCCCAAGATCAAGAACGTCCTCGCGCAGGCGCTCCATCACCGGCGACGAGCCGATCAACTTTTTCATCAAAGCCGCACCGTCTGACAGTTCGCGACGCAGGGCGCGGTTGTCCAGCGTCAGACGGCGCGAAATGGTCGCGCGCTTGGCAAGTTGGGTCATCCGGTCGGGGTTGAACGGCTTTTCAAGGAAATCGAAGGCGCCCACGCGCATCGCCTCCACCGCCATGGGCACATCGCCGTGGCCTGTGATCATGATAACCGGCAAGGCGCTGTCTTGGCTCATCAATCGTTTGAGGAACTGCATGCCGTCCATGCCAGGCATCTTGATGTCACTCACGACAATGCCCGGGTAGTCGTTGCCAATACCCTTTAGCGCGTCTTCTGCGCTAGAAAACGTCTCGGTGTCGTAGCCTGACAAAGCAAGCCACTGGGAAATCGACTGACGCATGTCCTGCTCGTCATCGACAATTGCAATCTTCAATGCGTTCATGGCCATGATCTGGCTCCTTTTGCTGTAGTTCGCCTATTCGGCGGCCTCAATTTTTTTACTGTCTGAGGCGGGTAATGGTGTTGGTGGTTGGGTCTTGATGGCGTCGTGGCCCAAGATCGGTAGCTGAACTTCGAAAACGGCGCCGCCAGCCTGACCATTGCGGGCGGTGAGTCGACCGCCCAAATCAGCGACAATCCCGGATGAGATGGCAAGACCAAGTCCAACCCCCTCACCCGGTTGTTTGGTGGTATAAAACGGCTCAAATAGCTCTTCGAGACTTTCGAGTCCCTCGCCGTTGTCGCGGACACTAAGCACGGCGGTTTCGCCCGAATTAAGCAATATCTCGACTTGCGGTTTAGCCACGCCCTTGGTGGCATCCAGCGCGTTACGAAACAGATTAATAATTACCTGCTCCAGCCGTACACGGTCGCCAAGAACCAGAACCGGTTCCTCGGGCAAGGTGGAAACCACGCGCACATCGCCGCGCTTTAGTTGCGGCTCCATCATCGATAGCGAGCCGCGCACGGCGTCTCGCAAATCCACGGGCTCAAGCGCGTCTCCGCCTTTGCGGGCGTAAGATTTCAACTGGCGCGTTATCGAACCCATCCGGTCTATCAAATCATCAATCCGCTGGAAGGATGCCTGAGCTTCGTCAGGGCGGCGGCGTTGCAGCAGCAGCTTGGCACCTGCAAGATAGGTCTTCATCGCTGCCAGAGGTTGGTTCAACTCGTGGCTCACAGCGGCGGACATCTCTCCCAAAGCCGCAAGTTTTTGCGACTGAGCCAAAGATTGCTCCGCCACTTCAAGGTTCTTTTGTACTTTTTGGCGCTCCGCAATCTCGCGGCTAAGACGCAGATTCAGTGCGCGTAGTTCCTCGCTCTCGCGGCGAAAGAACCCTGCTTGCGATTGAGCGCGGCGAGACAGAACATAGAATGCCAATGCAAGCAGAATGGCAAAAGCCATAATCTCGATGGCAAGGACCCCGTTCACCCGTTCCCGCACACTCGCATAGGTCGAGAACGATGTGATCCGCCAGCCCCTGAACGGGATGCGTCCGACCATTTCCATCACCGCCTCGCCGCGAAAATAAGCATCTGGTTGTTCTATATCGAACAGCCCACCGGTTGCCTCAAAGGCGCGACGCAGGGCACTGTCTGGCGTCCGAGTCTCCAACGCTTCGGCGATGTCGAGCCCGCGCCAGCGCGGATCTGTTGCTATAACAATCTGGCCTTCGGAATTGGCAACCAGAACGGCCTCAGACGGCGAGCGCCAACGGGTTTCGAACTGGCGTAGGTCCACATCGACGACGATTACACCGATGCCCTGCTTCTCGGATTCGATCCGGCGGGCATAGGTGAATTTATAAGCCCCGCTTTCCAGCTGTGTTGCGTTAAAAACGGTGTCGTTAGCGCGCAGCGCATCGACGAAGTAGGGCGAGTTGCGGAACACCGCACCCAATTCATTACGATCAGACGACGCCACAGTCACTCCGTCCTGATCCAAAAGACGCAGCGCAGCAGCGCCAATCTCTTCCGAGAACGAAATCAGGCGGCGGGACGTGGCCGAGAAATCGTTAGAGTTCAACGCCGAGATCATCACAGGGTCGCGTGATAGCAACAATGGCACCACTCGGTTGCGCTGCAACTCTGACGTGATGGCATTTGAATAGAGAGCTAATCGTATCTCGCCACGGTTGCGTGTGGTTTCGGTGAAACGGTCGGTTAGCCAAAGATTGGATATCCAGATGATCCCGACGGCCACCGCAATGAGTGCGATAACAATACCTCGAACCAGCCACGTCGCCTTGGGCGATGGCCGAACTTGATAAGACGGCACCGTTTTTACATCGGAGCCGCCAGATGGAGGCGTTGTCTTCATGCGCCTAGATTAGGTTACTGCCCGAGCACTCTCAAGCTCACCCATAGGCGAAATCACGCCAGAGCCAAAACCTCGGTCAGGGATTTGAACACGCCCTGCCCGTCGGTCCCGCCATGGGTAGGCTCACATGCACGTTCCGGATGCGGCATCATTCCCAGAACACGGCGGTTTTCACTGAGAATACCCGCAATGTCACCGGTCGAGCCATTCGGGTTGTCCACATAGCTGAACGCGACACGGTCTTCGCCACGCAGTCGTTTGACCAAATCAGCGTCGGCGGAAAAGTTCCCATCGTGGTGGGCGATCGGCACCATGATCTCGCTGCCTTTGCTGTACGCATTGGTGAACGGGCTATCCGCCGTCTCGACCCGCAGCGCTTGCTGGCGGCACACGAATTTCAAACCGGCGTTTCGCATCAGCACTCCGGGTAGCAGGCCGGTCTCACAGAGCACCTGAAATCCATTACAGAAGCCAAGCACATGGCCGCCTTTATGGGCATAATCCACCACCGCGCGACAAATCGGCGATTGCGCGGCGATTGCGCCGCAGCGCAGGTAGTCACCGAAGGAGAAACCACCCGGAATTCCGATGACATCCATACCCTTTGGCAGGTCGGTATCCTTGTGCCACACCATAGACACCTCGAAGCCCGCTTGGCGGAACCCTTCGGCAAGATCGCGGTCGCAGTTCGAACCGGGGAAGACAATGACGGCAGCTTTCATGGCAAAACGATCCTTTAACTTAGAAAATCAGTGATGACGGCCACGCCCGGAGGGGTCGGCCCGTTGAAGGCGGCAAGCTCGTCCGAAACGCCAGACAATCCGATTTCGCGGGCAATGAGTGGCGACATATCAATACGACCGCTGGTGATCAGCGCCAACAGGCTCGGATACTTCCACGGCGGCATGCCACGTGTTCCATAGAGCGCCAGATTGCCCAGATAAACCGCGCTCATGTTGATTTCCATCGTGGCGGTGTGGCCGACGGGCATACCAACCTGCACATGGCGCCCCAGCGGGCGCAGGCATTCAATGGAGGCGTTGGTGGTGATAGGCAGGCCAAGCGCCTCAACTGACACATGGGCCCCACCACCGGTAATCTCTTTGATTTGAGCGGCGACATGGCCGTCAATGGCATTCACCGCAGCTTCGGCCCCCAAGCCTTTGGCGTGGGTGAGTTTTTCCTCGACGATATCGACAACAACCACACGTGCCCCCATAGCGACGCCGAGCAGAAGCGCAGAGAGCCCAATGCCGCCGGTGCCATGCACGGCCAGCCACTCACCCGGCTGCAACGCCGCGCGCCCTGTCAGTGCATGCCACGCCGTCGTGACGCGGCATCCAAGGCCGGCGGCGACGGTGGGTGATAGAGTCTCTGGCAAGTAGGCGAGGTTGTGGTCAAACGGCACCGCCACATACTCGGCAAACGCACCGGGCTCGACAAAGCCCGGAAGGCGCTGATTTGGGCAGGTGTTCTGGTTTCCCTCTTGGCATGACGGACATGCGCCGCAGGCCAGAATGAACGGAGCGATCAGCCTGTCGCCCAATTTGTGCGTTGCCAGCGGCCCCGCTTCAACAACTTCACCGCAATATTCATGCCCGCCGATCTGGCCCGGCTTCACGCGCGGGTGTTCTCCCGTCCAGCCATGCCAATCCGAACGGCACACGCCACACGCCATCACCTTCAGAACAACTCCGTCCTTCGGGCAATCCGGCTCGGCCACGTCCTCGATGGACAATGGCGCGTTATACTCGCGAAGTACGGCTGCGCGCATTACGACATCTCGATCGTGTAGCTTTCGATCACGGTGTTCGCGAGAAGCTTCTCACACATGTCTTTGACAGTCGCCTCAGTGGTGCCATCGGCCAGATCCAGCTCGATTACCTTGCCTTGACGTACGCCGTTCACGCCCGAAAAGCCCAAAGTCCCTAGCGCATGGCGCACGGCCTCGCCTTGTGGATCCAGCACCCCGTTTTTCAACATGATATGGACGCGTGCTTTCATGATCGTAGCTCCCTCAGCTTTTTAAGACGGCGCATTCCCAGCCGTCATATTCCCAGCCCATGCGCGCAAATTCATCACGCAGGCTGTCTGTCAGTTGGTCAAATTCTTCATCGGCTACGGCCGCGTAGTGCTCGCCCATAACGCCGCTTCGGAACTGTGTCTCGGAAACGTCCAGCCCAGCCTCGGCGAACAATTCAACAGCATGATCCATGCCGGCCGCATTTGGACCGCGCAGCGGATAGGCAAAGTGGCGCACATGGCGTTCTTGCGTACCATCGTCCCCCTGCTCCGCGATTTGCGCAAGGACCAGCTTGTTGGCCTTCGGACTGCCCAATTCCAACGGCTTGCGAAACCGCGCGGCGATGGAATTGAGCAAACGTAAAATCACGGGCGATGTCCGTTAGTTAATCAATGTAGGCTTGCCTAACGGCGCGTTGTTATTGGGTAAAACGCCCAAACGACGGGCAACTTCGGTATAAGCATCGGCCAGGTTACCAAGATCGCGGCGGAATACATCCTTGTCGAGTTTTTCGCCGGTTTCCATGTCCCACAGCCGGCAGCTGTCTGGGCTAATTTCGTCTGCAACGATCAAGCGTTGAAAATCACCATCAAACTGGCGGCCAATCTCGATTTTGAAATCAATGAGCTTGATGCCAACGCCGTACATGACACCCGACATGAAATCATTGACCCGCAACGCTAGCGCTATGATGTCGTCCAGATCTTGCTGGCTCGCCCAGCCCAAAGCGATGATGTATTCTTCAGGCACCAGCGGATCACCCAAGGCGTCGTCTTTATAAGAAAACTCGACGATGGGTCGCGGCAGCATGGTGCCTTCTTCCATCCCCAGACGTTTCGCCATGGAGCCGGCCGCGTAGTTGCGCACAATCACCTCCAGCGGAATGATCTCCACCGCGCGGATCAACTGCTCACGCATGTTCAGACGTTTGATGAAGTGTGTAGGCACACCGATATGGCCAAGACCGGTCATAAAGAACTCGCTCAGGCGGTTGTTCAACACGCCCTTGCCCTCGATTATACCGTGCTTTTCGGCGTTGTTGGCGGTCGCGTCGTCTTTGAAATACTGGACCAGCGTTCCCGGCTCGGGGCCTTCATACAGCGTTTTAGCTTTGCCTTCGTAGATCTTCTTGCGGCGTGCCATGGGCATCTCCTGTGGCGCGGCGTCCCGCGCGGGGCGGGACTCATGTCCCCTCGTTAGCCGAGCCTATACGTCACCCGCGCGGGTCAGACAAGCAATGCAAGCCGCGTCACTTCACCCCGCGAAGACACCAACCCCTTGCGTCAGCGCGAAAGCATGGGCATATCAAGAGGAACAGACATCCACAGGAGCCGTGCATGACCACCTTTGATGACCGCGAAAACGCGTTTGAATCCAAATTCGCCCATGACGCAGAAATGCAATTCAAGGCCGAAGCCCGCCGCAACAAGCTGCTGGGCTTGTGGGCCGCAGAGCTGATGGGAAAATCCGGCGATGACGCAGCAGATTACGCTAAAGAAGTGGTTCGCGCCGATTTCGAAGAAGCCGGTGACGAAGATGTATATCGCAAGGTCGCTGGTGATCTTGGCGATAAGGCCGCTGAAGCTACCATTCGCGCGAAGATGGCAGAGCTGATGGCCGAAGCCAAAGCCCAGTTGCTGACCGAGCTGTAAAACACTGAGACCCAGTATCTTGGAAAGGCCGTCAGAGCATCTCTGGTGGCCTTTTTTTCGCCTAGTCGTTCCTCCATTGACCTCAGCCCGCTATCGCTTTGCGCATTGAAGTATAGCCATTTCCTCTATGATTATATCAAGTGCTCAGGTGAGCTGGTTCATTTTCCCGCAGGTATTGAACCAGAATGCGCGCGCCAATTCACTGCTACGGATAGCATTCCACCCTACCTCTTTTCGAGGCTTGCACTTTGCAGTCTCTCTATCCGCGACCAAACGACTGGGAACCCGTCTCAGCCAGCACGTCAAATTCATGATCATTATGATAATTATCAATTTGATTCATCTAGGCTCGCATGTGATGAGGCCGTTGACGGACTCCGATTTATGACAGGACCATTCCATGACCAATGCTCTCAGCCGCCTGCTTGCCGACCGCGATTGGCTTCTCGCAGACGGGGCGACTGGTACACAATTGTTCAACATGGGGCTAAGCTCTGGTGATGCGCCGGAATTGTGGAACGCGGATCATCCAGACCGCATTCATCGGCTGTATAGCGATGCCGTCAACGCAGGATCCGATCTGTTCTTGACCAACACTTTTGGCGGCAATGCGTCTCGCCTGAAGCTACACGATGCCCAAGATCGCGTGTTTGAGCTAAACCGCTTGGCGGCCGAAATTGGCCGCGAAGTTGCTGATTCCGCAGGGCGTCCAGTGATTGTTGCCGGTTCCATGGGACCAACTGGCGACATTATGGTCCCGATGGGGACACTCACCCACGAAAGCGCTGTCGAAATGTTCCATGAGCAGGCAGAAGGCTTGAAGGCGGGTGGTGCAGATGTTCTTTGGTCCGAGACGATTTCCGCGCCCGAGGAACTGAAGGCTGCGTCCGAAGCCGCGAAACTTGCCGATATGCCGTGGTGTTGCACCATGAGCTTTGACACCGCGGGCCGCACGATGATGGGTCTGACATCCGCAGCCCTGACTGCACTGACCAAACGTTTGCCGCAACAGCCCTTGGCATTTGGGGCTAACTGTGGGGTCGGTTCCTCTGATCTACTGCGCACGGTGCTTGGATTTGACGGCTCTGACATCCCGATCATCGCCAAAGGCAACGCCGGCATTCCGAAATACCATGACGGCCACATCCACTACGATGGCACACCCGATTTGATGGCAGACTATGCATGCCTCGCCCGCGACTCCGGCGCGACGATCATCGGTGGTTGCTGCGGGACCACGCCGGATCATCTGCGCAGGATGCGCGCGGCCCTCGAATCCCGCCCTCGTGGTGAGCGCCCAACATTGCAGCAAATAACCGCCAAACTCGGTGGGTTCTCGTCGGAGAGCGATGGCACAGACGGCGCAGGCCCCGCCCCTCGCGTCACACGTCGCCGCGCCCGCTCTTGACAGATGTCCGGCTCAAAACAGGCTGAGCTGATCTCCTGCCCGCGCAGGTCGGACAAACAAATCGCTTCGGAGTCTAGGAAGATGCTCTCTCAGGCCAATCCGTTTGCAAGCAGTCTGAAAGCGCCGCCGCATCAATTCGGCATGAGTGCCCTGCCCTTTCATCCGCGTCCCGAAAGTAGCGTCGTAGTCACGCCCGCCATGCATCTGGCGCACCCGCGCCATGACTTTTGCAGCACTTCCGGGGACCGCGCGCGCAAGCCAATCTTGAAACAGCCCCGACACTTCGCCGGGCAGTCGGATGCTGATCGTGCTGGCGGCGACCGCACCCGCATCGCAGGCGCTCTGCATAATTGCTTCCAACTCGTGATCCGTGAGACCCGGGATCAATGGCGACACGCTAACCCGAACAGGGATACCCGCCGTCGCCAATCGCTCAATGGTCTGCAGACGGCGTGCAGGGGTCGGCACGCGCGGCTCCATCTGGCGAGCAAGTTTGGCATCCAAGGTGGTGATAGAAATCGACGCCGAGGCCAGCCTGTCGGCGGCCATCGCGCCCAGAATATCTATATCGCGCTCGATCAAACTGCCTTTGGTCACAATAGACACCGGATGCCTGAATCGCTGCAGGGCACCCAAAACTCCGCGCATAATACGCCGATCTTTTTCGATCGGCTGATAGGCGTCGGTATTGGTGCCAATGGCGAGAACGTCAGGCGCATAACCGGGACGCATGAACTCCCGCTCCAATGCCTGAGCCGCATTGGGCCGTGCAATCAGGCGCGTCTCGAAGTCCAGTCCCGGCGACAGTCCCAAATAGGCGTGGCTCGGGCGTGCGAAGCAGTAGATGCAGCCATGCTCACAACCACGATACGGGTTCAGGGAGCGGTCAAATGGCACATCCGGCGACGTGTTGCGCGTCACGACCTTGGTCACCCGCTCGCAGGTGACATGTGTACGACGCAACGGCATTTCTTCTTCGGCCGTATCCCAACCGTCATCAACGGCCACTCGCGCGAGACGTTCAAAGCGCCCAACGTCATTTTTCGGCGTCCCTCGCCCCTTGATCCGGCCTGTCAGTCGTTCCGATCCTGTTGCAGTCGCAGCATTTTTTTCCATTGCAACAATTTGGAACATAAAGAGAACATTTGCAAGCGCAAGTCGGTGCCAGCCATCGCTATGTCGCAAATCGTCGCGCCCGAAACGGTAGCACAGCGCATCAGTTTACTAACGCAAGACCACGGCGCATCAGCGCGTGTTGAGGAGTTCTAAGCCAATGTCAGACGAAGAAGACGATATCATCCTGTCGGAACTCGACGATGAAGAGCTTGTCGCGCAGATGTTCGACGACCTTTACGACGGCCTCAAAGAAGAGATCGAAGAAGGGGTCAATATCCTGCTGGAACGCAAGTGGGAGCCTTACGACATTCTGACCAAGGCTCTGGTCGGTGGCATGACAATCGTGGGCAACGACTTCCGCGACGGCATCTTGTTCGTGCCAGAGGTTCTACTGGCCGCCAATGCGATGAAGGGCGGCATGGCCATTCTGAAGCCTCTGCTTATCGAAACCGGTGCCCCACGTGTGGGCAAGATGGTGATCGGTACCGTTAAAGGCGACATCCACGACATCGGCAAAAACCTTGTCGGCATGATGATGGAGGGCGCAGGCTTCGAAGTTATCGACTTGGGAATCAACAACTCGGTCGAGACTTACTTCGAGGCGCTGGATACCGAAGAGCCTGATATCCTTGGCATGTCGGCGCTACTGACAACGACAATGCCTTACATGAAGGTTGTGATCGATCAGATGGTCGAAAAAGGCATCCGCGACAACTACACCGTGTTGGTTGGCGGCGCGCCTCTGAACGAAGAGTTCGGCAAAGCCATCGGTGCCGATGCGTACTGCCGTGACGCGGCTGTTGCAGTCGAGACCGCCAAAGAGTTCATGACCCGCAAGCACAACCAACTGGCTGCGGGATAACTCGCCGGAAAACTTGTATATTGTGACGGGCCCTTTCGGGGCCCGTTCTCTTATGAAGTACCGCGCTTGACCTCCCCTGCCCGCGGCGCAATCATAAGCCTCGTTTGAGGATCCAACTATGCCATTTACCCGCTTTGCATTGATCTTGTGCTACGTGCTCGTTGCCGCCGGATTAACTGTATTCGCCTTCTCGCAACTGCAGCCGCAAGGGCAAGCCGCGCAGGCGATACCGGCCTTGCTACCGATTGCGATGCTGGCGGGTCTGTTGATCCGTGCCCTTCACAAAAGGCTTGATCGTGACGACACCTGACGACACCACGTTGCGAGACGAGGGATTGGCCCCAGTAGGCGCAGGACGTGTATTGTTGCTGGCATGCGGAGCACTCGCGCGCGAAATTCTGGCGGTGAAGGAAAGCAACGGCTGGGATCACATGACTCTCGCCTGCCTACCGGCCATTCTGCACAATACACCTGACAAAATCGTACCTGCCGTGCGTGAAGCTGTTTCCAAGCACAAAGAAAATTTCGATAAAATTTTCGTGGTCTATGCTGATTGCGGAACCGGTGGGTTGTTAAAAGTGGCCTGTGACGAGATGGGCGTTGAGATGGTCGAAGGCCCGCACTGCTACAGCTTCTATGACGGGAATGCGGAGTTCGAGGCCCGCGGAGAGGTTACATCGTTTTTCCTGACGGACTTTCTATGTCGCCAGTTCGATGCGTTCGTGACCAAACCCTTGGGTTTGGATCGCCATCCAGAGCTACGGGATTTGTATTTCGGCAACTACGAGAAGTTGGTTTACCAAGCCCAACAGCGCGATCCCGCGCTAGAGGAGAAGGCCAAGGCCTGCGCTGCCTTCTTGGGATTAGAATACGAGTATAGATTTACCGGCTATGGCGATCTGGAGACGGCGCTCACGTCGCAAGCTTAATTACGCTGCTGCTGCCACACTACGAATGCGCTCGACCATCGCCCGCACACCATTCGAGCGTTGCGCGGATAGATGTTCGTTCAACCCCAAGCGTCCGAGCTCGGCCACAGCATCCACTTTGGCGACTTCGTCGACGGGAAGCCCTGAATACAAACCTTTCAGGACGGCTATCAAGCCACGAACAATCATCGCGTCGCTATCGCCGTCGAAGCTGAGGACGCCCTGCTCCACTTTCGAATGCAGCCATACCTGGCTGGCGCAACCGTCCACTTTGGTGGCGGGAACTTTTAGCGCATCATCCAACGGGTCCATCGCTTTACCCATGTCGATCACATGGCGATAGCGATCCTCCCAATCGTCTAGGAATTCAAAGGTCTCGACTATCTCTTCAAACGCTTCTTGTGCCATTGCTGTGCACCTTCCAATGACTGTTATGCACGAGTTAACCCGCCGCAGATGTGCCGTCCAGTGCAGGCCGGACTTTTCAAGTCGCTTCGGTTGCGCTACTCCATTGGGAAACACAGGCGCTGGCAGGGACACGAGCAATGACACGCACCATTTTGGCAATTCTGGCAATCAGCCTGACCGTGAGCGCGTGCGGACGCATTCGCGACTCGCGCATCAACCCCTTCAACTGGTTTGGGCGCGACCGTGCTGAAACCGTGGTCGTCGCCGATGAAGCCTTGCTGCGCGACCCCCGCCCGTTCGTATCGCAAGTTCTTTCGCTGAAAGTGGAGCCAACACCGGAAGGCGCAATCATACGTGTCGTCGGCCTGCCGTCGTTGCAGGGATATTGGGACGCTGAACTGCTGGAAGTTGATCGCGACGATCTCAACACGCTGACCTATGAGTTCCGCGTCACGCCACCTCCATCGCAAACGCGCCAAAGCACCCAACGCTCTCGCGAGATTTTTGCAGCTAGGGCCGTCTCCACCAACCGGTTGAACAAGGTGCGTACAATAACAGTGATCGGCCAAAGCAACCGCCGTGCTGTCAAACGTTAAGAATGGCTTCTAAAGCTCTATAATCTTGACGGAATTTCCAGCGCACGACAGAGCCAACTTCCCGTCACACAAGCGAAGCGCATCCTTGCCGAAGACCTCGGACCGCCATCCTGTGAGGGCCAGCACCTCGCGTTCGCCCAGTGCGATATCATCCAGATCGGACGCCGTTGCGATCAGCTTCTGAGCGATCCCAACCTCTTCAGCTTTCGCCTTAAGCATCACCCGCAACAGGTCGGCAAGGGCCGAGTTCATGTTGGAGCGATCTCGCGCTGGTGGCACTTTTGGCATCTTGTCAGGTGGGCAAGATACGCCAGCAGCAACGGCAGCTATGATACCATCGGCGATCGCGCCCTTGCGCGCCTCGCGCAGCAAAAGTCGGGATTTCCCGATATCGCGTTCGTCTTTAGGCTTGGTTGACGCCAGTTCCAAAAGCGCATCATCTTTGAAGACACGACTGCGCGGAACGTTGCGTTCCCGCGCATAGGCTTCACGGAACTTGGCCAGCTCGCGCACGATGGCAAGAAACTTTGGTGCATTAGAGCGCACCTTAACACGGCGCCATGCATCCGCAGGAACAACCACATATGTTTCCGGTGCCAGCAACACAGCCATTTCTTCTTCAACCCAGGGCTTTCGACCCGTGCGTTCCAGCCGTTTGGACAGATATTCGTAGATGTCGCGCAAATGGGTGACGTCAGCCAACGCGTATAACTTCTGCGCGTCACTTAAGGGACGGCGCGACCAATCGGTGAACCGGGACGACTTGTCGACGGTAGACTTGGTGATTTTGCGAACCAGGGTTTCGTAACCGACTTGCTCCCCAAAGTCGCACACCATGGCTGCCACTTGAGTGTCAAATAACGGTTTCGGGATTACGCCGCCCTCAACAAAGAAGATCTCAAGATCTTGCCGCGCTGCGTGGAATACTTTCACAACGCTTTCGTCTCGGAACAAGTCGTAGAGCGGCTCCAAAGACATGTTCGCGCCAACGATGGGGTCAACAAGAACGGCGTCGTTGCGGTCATCGCCGGGGATGGCCAACTGGATCAGGCACAGCTTCGCGTAGTAGGTGCGTTCGCGCAGAAACTCTGTATCAACAGTGACGTAAGGGAAGCCCTTAGCCCGTTCGCAAAAAGCGGCCAAATCTTCGGTTGTGGTGATCGTTATTATGTCTGATGGCATGTAGGTTCTTCGCGTAATCGCTTGTTGTTGTTGTTCTTTGTAGACTGCCCCCAAGCCTGTTCTTTCTTAGGCGCTTTAAGAACAAAATGGAAGCCTAAGCGTCAGGTCAATTCCAACACCCCACGCTGATCCTGAGCGAAACGGCGTAGAACTGCCGGATACAAGCGATGTTCCTGTACCAGAACTTTGGCGGCCAAGCTCTCGGTAGTTTCTCCCGCTTCCACTTTCACGCGCGCCTGTCCGAGGATCGGGCCGTCATCCAGTTCTGGCGTGACGATGTGGACCGAACACCCCGCCTCTGCATCGCCAGCCTCAATCGCGCGGGCATGGGTGTTCAGGCCTTTGTATTTCGGCAAAAGCGAGGGGTGAATATTAAGCATACGACCCGTATAGCGTTCCACAAAACTCGCGGTCAGGACACGCATGAAACCTGCAAGGCAAATGATGTCAGCCTCGGCTGCATCCAGCAGTTTGATCAGTTCTACCTCAAAGGCCGCACGATCGTTGCCAAACTGGCGGTGATCAACTGCTGCGGCCGTTATTCCGCGAGCGGAAGCGCGCTCCAGCCCTTTGGCGGCGGGGTCATTTGACAAGACCAGAACGGGTCGCGCCGGATGGTCGCCCACCATACTGTCGCACAGCGTCAGCATGTTGGAGCCGCCACCCGAAACCAGAATGGCGACCTTTTTCAAAGCAGTCGGCCCGAGTAGCGCACCCCCTCATTGGAAGTGACGGCACCAATGCGGAATACTGTTTCGCCTTCATCTTGCAACAGCGCAGTGAGTGATTCTGCGGCACGGGGGTCCACGGCCAAGACCATGCCGATGCCGGAATTGAAGGTTTTCAGCATCTCGGGTTCATTGATACCTGCGACGCCGGCCATCCAAGAAAACACGCCCGGTAGATCCCACGTGCCAAGGTCTATTTCGGCCCCCAAACCTTCCGGCAATACCCTTGGCAGGTTCTCGGTCAACCCGCCACCCGTGATGTGGGCCAGCGCATGGACACCTCCTGCCCGCACCGCGGCCAGCGCGGATTTAACGTATAGGCGCGTGGGTGTCAGAAGGGCTTCGCCCAACGACTGCCCCTCGGAGAATGGTGCCGCGTCGCCCCATCCTTTACCGGACGCCTCGACCACCTTGCGAACAAGTGAATAGCCATTGGAATGGACACCGCTCGAGGCCAAGCCAAGCAGAACATCACCCTCAGCCACGCCCGCGGGCAAAGCAGTGCCACGCTCCATTGCACCCACGGCGAAGCCCGCCAGATCGAAATCACCCTCGCTATACATGCCGGGCATTTCGGCGGTTTCACCGCCGATAAGCGCGCAACCTGAGGCCTCGCAGCCCGCCGCGATGCCGTTGATGATCGTCGTGGCCGTATCAAGATCAAGCTTTCCGGTGGCAAAGTAATCCAGAAACAGCAAAGGCTCTGCGCCTTGGCACACCAGATCATTGACGCACATGGCAACCAGATCGACACCGATAGTGTCGTAGTGGCCGGTATCAATGGCTATGCGCAGCTTGGTGCCGACGCCGTCGGTGGCAGACACCAAAATCGGATCCTTGAACCCTGCGTCCTTGAGGTCAAACAACGCCCCGAAGCCACCTAGACCTTCCATCACGCCAGAGCGTTTGGTGGCGGCGGCAGCAGGCTTGATCCGGTCGATCAGTGCATTGCCAGCATCAATATCCACGCCAGCATCGGCGTAGGTCAAACCGTTCTTCGGGGTCTTTGTCATGGGGTCACATCCGGCAGCAGATTAGAGTTGCGCCGACCTAACAAGCCAGCGTGCACGAGTCTATGGCTGCTTCTTCGCTGCCAGCTTTTCTTGCATCTTCAGCTCGGTTTTCGCACCAAATCCGAAGAAAAATCGACTGGCGAGCCAGTAAACCGTAAATGCGATGGCAATAATGATGACCCACCCGGTCGGACCTACTTCGCTCAACGATTGGGACACATCTGCCAAACCGCCGAACGCCGTGACAAACACCAATGAGAACGCGAGCCCCAACGCCGCGTTAATTACCACGAACACTGCCGACAGTTTCCAAGCGAACCCGCTTTCGGGCTGCTTCATAAGACGGCGCGCGTAGGTTTGACCTGCATCCATTGCGGGAACAAGTGCGGTGGCGATGGAGCCGCCGGAGCCGATGTCGAACCCAGCAAACACGTCCAGCAGGTACGATATGACAAGCACCGCGAACATAGTGATCACCGAAACCACAGCGTAGCGTTTCAGCAGGTATCCGGTAGCCATCGCATGTTCCTTTTGATTTAGCGTCCGGTTTAAAACACCCGCGTATCTTTCGCAATTGATGCGCCTAAGAGACTTGACGCGGGCGATCGGTCTGGTAGCCATCCGTTCCTAGTGGGCCTGTAGCTCAACTGGTTAGAGCAGAGCGCTCATAACGCTTTGGTTGCGGGTTCAAGTCCTGCCGGGCCTACCACTACACTTTATCGCGGAAGCACGAGTTCCGCTTTCAAGCCGCCCAATTCCTCGCTATCGCCCAAGCGCAACGTGCCGCCATGTGACCGCGCCACATCCGCCGCGATTGCCAATCCCAGTCCGACCCCCGAGCCTGCGTTTTGGTTGCGTGACGCATCCAGTCGCGAGAACGCCTTGACCGCCTGTTCGCGTTGCGCCTCGGGAATGCCGGGGCCGTCGTCTTCGACGCTGATCCGAAGCGCAGTTTCCAATATCGTGATTTCGACGCGCGCACGCGATCCATAGCGAACCGCATTGTTAATCAAGTTCTCCACCGCACGCTGCACCGAGAGCGGGCGGAGCTTCAAAAGAATCGCTGCTGGAATCACGCCGACAAGCTCGACGGACTTGCCGGCACGTTGTGCATTCACCACGAGGTCGCTAACCAGTTCGACCGGGTCAACCTTCTCCAGCTCCTCCAGAGCATCCGCTTTTGCAAAATCGAGGAAGGCCTCAATCAGACGTTCCATCTCGTCCACGTCGCCAATCAGGTCTTTAGTGTCCTCGGTGTCGGTCTGCATCGATAGACCTAATTTCAACCGCGTCAGCGGCGTGCGTAGGTCATGGCTCACCCCCGACAGCATCAAGGTTCGCTGCTCGATCTGACGCTCAATACGGGCACGCATATTCAAGAATGCCGCCCCGGCCGAACGCACTTCCGATGCCCCACCCGGATAGTAAGGCTCGTTACGGCCCTTACCAAAGGCCTCGGCCGCACGAGCAAGGCGTCGGATCGGGCGCAGTTGGTTCCGCAGGAACAGATAGGAAATTACTGTCATCAGAACCGCAGTCAACAACATCAAAACCAGCAATTGGTGTGGGTTGGATGCGGCGACGCGGCGGCGAGAAAAAGCAACCTCCATGACACCTTTGGACGTGCCTAGACTGGCTTGGACAGTTTTGTCGAGGCTCACAAGATCGACGGTCCGTAGGGTGTCGAACCGCTGGGCCAACGTGTCGCGAATAACCCGACCGGACAAGTCGGTAAAGCTCCTGCGCTCCGCGACTTCCACTCCGGGAAATGCGACTTTCATGTCGAGCGCAGCTGCCATTGCCGCAACCTGTTGTGCGGCAATATCAACCGATTCCGCATCTTCCACCGTGTCGAGCAGCAGTTGTAGCTCCACCGAGATGTTTTGCGTCATCTGCACGGTGACGTCTTCATACAGGCGTTGAATGAACGCGAAGGAAACCACCAATTGGATGGTCACAATCGGAACCAACAGGATAAGCGCCGCCCGCCCATAGAGGCTGCGTGGAAGGTAGCGCTTTATTGAGAACCGTGCCATGTTCCGGACCGTAAAGCCCCTTGACCCAAAGGAAAAGAGCGATGGCAAATCCCAAGCCCGACACCCGCAAGCCGGGCCAACCAATCACCGTCGCACCCGGCCTAAAATGTATCTTGGCACCAAACGCCTCGCCCATGACCTACACTGGCACCAACACCTACCTGCTTGGCACGCGAGACATTGCAGTTATCGACCCTGGACCGCCGGACGAGGATCACTTGGCCGCAATTCTGGATGCACTAGAAGCGCATCAGCGTATCAGCCACATCTTCGTGACCCATTCGCATATCGACCATTCACCATTGGCTATGGTGCTGGCACAAGTTACTGGCGCAAAGGTGTTCGGGTTCGGAAGCAGTAGCGCCGGACGCGCGCCAGTTATGGCGTCCTTCGCCGACTTGGGCGGCGGCGAAGGCATCGATGCCACCTTCCTGCCCGACGTCACCCTTGCGCATGACACCCGCGTCGAGGGCTCTGACTGGAGCCTGACGGCCCTGCACACCCCCGGGCATATGGGAAACCACCTGTGTTTCCAGTGGCACGAAGGTGACGCCATTTTTAGCGGTGATCTCGTCATGGGCTGGGCCACGTCGATGGTGTCGCCTCCTGACGGGCATGTGACGGATTTTATGGCATCATTGGAAATGCTGGCCAACCGTGATCCCGTAGCAACCTACTATAGCGGCCACGGGATGCCGGTAGAGGACCCCGCCCGACGGCTTGAGGAATTGCTCATTCATCGACGAATGCGCGAATCCCAAATTCTGTCGTCGCTGCAATCCTCGCCGCAAACCCCGAAGGAGCTGACCGCGCAGATTTATACCGATGTGAGTCCTGCACTTCTGCCCGCCGCCGAACGAAATGTAGTCGCTCATCTGATTGATCTTTCCGAACGCAACCAAGTGAAAGCGGAGCATAAACTCACCGCGACAAGCCGGTTTTCAGTTATCTGAATAATTTGGGTAAAACACTCTTTACGACCTGAATCGCGCTTGCTATACGCGCCTCACCGTTCCGACGTAGCTCAGCGGTAGAGCAGTTGACTGTTAATCAATTGGTCGTAGGTTCGATCCCTACCGTCGGAGCCAAATTCTCCAATAACCTGCACTTTTAGAGTGCCTTTAGAGTGTTGCTCAAACTCCCCGCCACAATTTTGCCGTAATTTTGACACTCTTTCGCCAGATTTCGATGGTGTCATAAAGCATAGTCAGTTTTTTGTTAATTGGAGGTCGCTGTTATGACCTATGAAGCACCAGCTCCGACACCCCGCCCTCATCCGCAAGATACCAAATCTCCGCGACCGACTCCGCCAGCCGGATTCTCGGATTGGGCCAGCCTTTAAGGGCCTTCCCTCCGACCTCGAATAGAGCATAATCAGGTTGTATGACCGAACCTGTTTCTTCTATCCGCAATCTTGGTCCAGCTTATGAGGCCAGCCTCTTCCGCGCCGGTGTTACTTCTGCCGAGCAGCTACGTACACTTGGAGCAGATGCGGCTTACGCCAAGCTTCTGGAAAGTGGCGACCGCCCCCATTTCATAGGTTACTACGCCTTGGTAATGGCGCTGCAAGGCCGACCATGGAACGATTGCAAAGGTGCGGAAAAAGATGCGCTTCGCGTCAAGTTTGATCAGCTAAAATTAAGGCACTTCAATAAAAATATCAGCGCGTTAGAAGCTGATCTTGATGAAATTGGCGTCGGCCTGCGCCGCTAGTGCAAAGAAAAAGGCCGCGCAACCCTAAGTCGCACGGCCCTTCCCGAAATTTTTGTGACCGAAGTCTTAGCCAACCAGCTCTAGGCCGGAGAAGAAGAACGCGATTTCTTCTGCTGCGGTCTCTGGCGCGTCGGAGCCGTGCACGGAATTTTCGCCGATCGACAGCGCGAACTCTTTACGGATGGTGCCGTCGGCGGCGTCGGCAGGGTTGGTTGCGCCCATAACTTCGCGGTTTTTCGCGATGGCGTCTTCGCCTTCCAGCACCTGAACGACGATCGGCTCGGAGATCATGAACTCACACAGCTCGCCAAAGAACGGGCGCTCGGAGTGGACACCGTAGAACTGCTGTGCTTGGGCCAGTGTCAGCTGAATGCGCTTGGAAGCAACGATGCGCAGACCGGCCTCTTCGAACTTGGCAGCGATTTTGCCAGTCAGGTTGCGTTTGGTGGCGTCTGGTTTGATGATCGAGAATGTGCGTTGGATAGCCATGATGCGGGTCCTTACCAAGAGTGAATTTGACGCGCACCTAGCATGGCACCCTGCTCATGAAAAGCGCCCAATTGACACCCCTGCCCGCATAGGCGAAACGCAGGGCATGTTAAGCATGTCAGAACTCCGCTACGCCGTCGAAGGCCGTTCCCTGTTTGAGGGCGCCTCGGCCAATATCCCTACGGGTCACAAAGTTGGCCTCGTGGGGCGCAACGGGACGGGCAAAACCACCCTGTTCAAATTGATCCGCGGCGAGCTGGTCTTGGAGAGCGGCGCAATCACCATGCCGGACCGCGCCCGCATTGGCGGGATCGCGCAAGAAGTGCCGTCGAACGAGGTCTCGCTGCTCAACACCGTTCTGAACGCGGATAAAGAGCGCGCAAGCCTTATGGCCGAGGCCGAAACGGCCACCGACCCCAATCGCATCGCCGACATCCAGACCCGTCTGGTCGATATCGACGCATGGTCCGCCGAAGCGCGGGCCTCCTCGATCTTGGTGGGCCTTGGCTTTACGCCCGAGGAAACACACCGTCCCTGCTCCGACTTCTCGGGTGGCTGGCGGATGCGTGTGGCCTTGGCTGCGGTTCTGTTCTCCGAACCCGATCTGCTGCTGCTTGACGAGCCGACCAACTATCTCGACCTCGAAGGCGCGTTGTGGCTAGAGCATTACCTGACCCGCTACCCGCATACGGTCATCATCATTTCGCACGACCGCGAACTCTTGAACCGCTCGGTCAACGGTATCCTGCATCTCGAAGACAAGCAGTTGACGTTTTACTCCGGCAACTACGACCAGTTCGCCCGCCAACGCGCCGCCCGCCGTGCGGTGCAGGCTGCGGCCGCCAAGAAACAAGATTTGCAACGCGCGCACCTGCAATCCTTCGTGGACCGGTTCAAAGCCAAGGCGTCGAAAGCCAAGCAAGCCCAATCCCGCGTCAAGATGCTGGAGAAGATGGAGACCATCACCGCCCCCGAAGACGCGGCCCGCGTGGTGTTTACCTTCCCCGAGCCGGAAGAGCTGTCACCACCGATCATCAGCACAGAAAGTGCGTCGGTGGGATATGACGGCAAAGCCATTCTGAGCCACCTGAACCTGCGCATTGACCAAGATGACCGCATAGCACTTCTGGGTCGGAACGGTGAGGGAAAATCTACTCTTGCCAAGATGTTATCGAACCGTCTTGAAGTGATGGGAGGCCGCATGTCGACCTCCAATAAGCTGCGCATCGGCTTCTTTGCTCAGCATCAAGTCGACGAGCTTTTTGTTGACGAAACCCCGCTGGAACACCTGATCCGCGAACGCGCCCATGAGGGGCAATCCAAACTGCGCGCCCGTCTTGCAAGCTTCGGCCTTGGCCCTGATCAGGCGGACACGGAAGTGGGCCGGTTGTCCGGTGGGCAAAAGGCACGTCTGTCGTTGCTATTGGCCACCCTGCCCGCACCGCATCTGTTGATCCTCGATGAGCCGACGAACCACCTTGATATCGAAAGCCGCGAGGCTTTGGTCCAGGCGCTTACTGCCTATTCCGGCGCGGTCATTCTGGTGTCCCACGACATGCATTTGCTGTCCCTCGTCGCCGACCGTCTGTGGCTGGTCAAAGATGGTCGCGTAAACCCGTATGACGACGACCTGCCAAGCTACCGTAAATTGCTTCTGGCACCGCCAGAGAAGCCCCAGAAAGACAAAACAAAGGCCAAGACCGCATCGCGCGATGACATCTTGGCCCTGCGTTCGGACGTGCGGAAATGCGAAGCCCGTGTCGCCAAGCTGTCAGAGATGCAGAACGAGTTGGCAAAGCGTCTTGGTGACCCGAAGGTTTATGAAGATCACATGGCCGACAAGCGTGCGGTCTGGCAAAAGAAGTATTCCGAGGTTATGGACGCCATGGATCGCGCAGAGGCCATGTGGGTCAAGGCGCAGTCCAAACTGGAAAAGGCGGAACGCTAGATTCCGCCCGCCACATCAATCGCGATCTTGCCGACATGTGTTTTGGCAGCGAACGCTGCTTGGGCAGCCTTCAGGTCTCGCAGCGGAAATGTTGTGGTCACCGCCGGACGCAATCGCCCTGCCTCCACATAGCTGATCAAATCGGGCATGATGTTGTCCGGCTGAAAGGTCGATCCAAAGAAACTCAGGTCGCGCAGATAGAGCTTTCGCACATCCAGCTCGACAATCGGACCCGCTATCGCGCCAGAGCACACATAGCGCCCGAAATCAGCCAACCCGTCGAGCATGTTAGGAAAGCTCGGGCCTGCCACCAAATCCACCAGCACATCGAATGCACCGCGCGGTGGGATTTCATCGCGGGTTAAGGTTGCGTCCGCACCCAATTCTCGCACGGCATCCGCTTTGCAAGGTGTTGTAACCGCTGTCACATGCGCCCCGCGCATTTTTGCCAATTGCACTGCCGCGGCCCCAACGCCACCGGATGCTCCCGTGATCAACACACGCTCCGTCTTGAGGGATGCGCGTTGCAACATGCCCTCTGCCGTGGAGTAGGCGCAGGGAAGCGTGGCCAGTTCCAGATCGCTCCAACGGCTGTCCACCACAAGAGCATCATGGGCGCGGGCCACGCAAAACTGTGCAAAGCCCCCGTCGCATTCTGATCCCATGGTCCAAACAGCTCCACCATGGGTTTGCATGGTCCGCAGCAAAACGCGCTCACCAACCCGGTTTGGGTCAACGTCGCGCCCGACCTGCGAAATTCGGCCACACACATCCGCGCCCTGAACGCGTGGCAAGCCAAGGGGTGTTCCAGACCATGACGCGTCCGCGTCCGAGGTTTCGCTGACAGCATCGGTCGCGCCGCGTACGGTCTGGGAATACCAGCCTATCCGCGTGTTGATATCGGTGTTGTTGACCGACGATGCCGCGACTTCGATCAGAACCTCGTCGGGTTTGGGTGTCGGAATAGCGATATCGTCCCGCCATTCCAGCATATCAGGGCCGCCATGACCTGTCAGGACCATGCCTGCCATCACATTCGTCATGTCAATTCTCCCAGATATGCCGACAAAGGCTTTTCCTTCGTGAAACAAACATATAGGGCGAGGAAATGGAACTCTCTGTCGCAATCACCGCCTTTGTCACCCTGTTCGTGGTGATCGACCCGATCGGGCTCGCACCGCTTTTCGTGGCGCTCACTTCTGGTATGGATTTCCGCAACCGTCTGCGGATCGCAATCCGGTCGTGTCTGGTCGGGATATTCCTGCTTACGCTATTCGGGCTGGCGGGCGAAGCGCTTCTGGACTTTATTGGGATATCAATGGCGGCCTTCCGCATCTCGGGGGGCGTTTTGTTGTTCGTGACAGCGCTCGACATGCTGTTCGAACGCCGCACTCAACGCCGCGAAGATCAGGCAGATGGCCCCGGTGACGAAGACCCTTCTGTTTTCCCGCTAGCTACGCCTTTGATCGCAGGTCCGGGCGCGCTGGCAACGATGATCCTTTTGACAGGCACACCGGGAGCGGATTTCACCTATGTTGCCGCCGTTCACGGTGTCATGCTGTCCGTGCTTGCCGTTGTCTTCGGCATGTTCTTGATGGCAGGCCTGATGGAGCGCGTTATTGGCGACACCGGTATCAAGGTGATTACCCGGCTGATGGGGATGTTGCTGGCTGCGCTATCGGTCCAATTCGTTCTGGACGGCCTGCGCGAATTCGGAGTGGTGGCAGGCACCTGACCTAGCCCCTATATTAAAGCTATGGATAGCGAAGACACCGCCCGCCTCATCTACCTCGTTTTGCTTGGCTCCGTGATTGCGGGGTATTTTTTGATCTCCAATCGCGCCCGAATGGGCGAGATAGCGCGCCAAGCCGCGTTGTGGGGGTTCATTTTTGTCGGCGTCATTGTCGCCTACGGGCTTTGGAATGACGTGTCCAAAACCGTCCTCCCCCGCCAAAGCGCATTCGAGGACGGACGCATCGAGGTGCCGGTTCGTAGTGACGGGCATTATCACCTGACGTTGCATGTGGGCGATGTTCCGGTTGAATTCATCGTAGATACGGGCGCGAGCAGCGTTGTGCTGACCCAAAAAGATGCGGAGCGCGTCGGGATCGACACAGAGACCTTGATCTATGGAGGTCGCGCCAGCACCGCGAATGGCGAGGTCCGCACAGCGCGGGTAACCTTGGAGAACGTGCGCTTGGGTGAATTGGACGAGGGCAGAGTTCGGGCGTTCGTTAACGAAGGTGAACTGGACAGCTCGCTGCTGGGCATGGCCTACCTGCGCAGGTTCGGTCGTGTCGAAATCACACCCGATACCTTGGTGCTGGAGCGATAGCCTAACCCTCGCCGCTTTCGGCTTTTTTCTCCCAACGACCGCTTTCTTGCGACCAGTACTGCGCCGCGCATCCGGCAGCGGTCAGCGCCTTCCATTGCGCGCGCGCACGGGCGACCGCATCGCCATCATTGCCATCGAACAGGATCATCGTGCGGTCGGATACGTTGACCTCTTCGGGTGCGATCTCTGCACCATCGAGACTAACAAGGCAGCTTGCACCGTTCGGTGCCTCCTGCGCTTCGGTCAGCAAAATCGGCTGATCCGCGTCATGTGGACCACCTGCACGACCATGCGCCAGAAATCCGTCTGCCTCCCACAGCTTCCCGTCCAAATGATCCAGTCTGACAGCATCGCCGCCCCTGACCGCCACACGCCACCCTGCCCCGCGCGCCTTGCCCAACAGCATGGGCAAGGTCACGTCTACAGGCTGCGTGGTCATGTGGTAGAAAAAGGCGGCACCCATGGTTATTCGCCCTCGAAGTTATCCATAATCAAACGGTTAAGCGCCCGAACCCCCCATCCGGTCGCACCTTTCGGGGCAAAATCGGTGTCCGTTTTTACCGAGGCGACACCGGCGATATCCAAGTGGATCCATGGTGTTTCTGGCTTCACAAAGCGTTGCAGGAACTGCGCTGCCGTGATGGACCCCGCCGGACGTCCGCCTACATTCTTCATGTCAGCAATGCGCGACTTCAACTGGTCGTCGTAAGACTTACCCATTGGCATGCGCCAAGCACCCTCCTCCTCAGTATTCGCGGCCTTTAGCATAGCATTGGCGAGCGCATCATTGTTGGAGAACACCCCTGCATTCTCGTGACCCAGGCCGATGATAATGGCCCCCGTCAAGGTGGCGAGGTTGATCATGCCCAAGGGCTCGAACCGCTCTTGCGCATACCAAAGCACATCCGCCAGCACCAATCGGCCTTCGGCATCGGTGTTGATCACTTCAATGGTGTCGCCTTTCATGGAGGTCACCACATCGCCCGGACGAACAGCGTTGCCCGACGGCATGTTTTCAACCAACCCAACAAGACCGACCACGTTGGCCTTCGCGTTGCGCATCGCCAGTGCCTTCATTACCCCCGCCACGACGCCCGCACCGCCCATGTCCATGGTCATGTCTTCCATGCCTGCAGCCGGTTTCAGCGAAATGCCACCGGTATCGAAGACAACGCCCTTACCCACAAAGGCAAACGGCTTGTCGCCTTTGGCACCGCCCTCCCATTCCATGACAACTACTTTGGAGGGACTGTCGGACCCCTGTCCGACACAGAGCAGCGAGCCCATGCCAAGTTTTTCGAGATCCTTCTCTTCCAGCACTTCAACCTTCAGGCCCAACTTCGTCAGGTCAGACAATTGCTTTGCAAACTCCGTGGTGGTCAGCACATTGGCGGGCATGTTCACCAGGTCGCGCGTGAAGAATACGCCCTCGGCCAACGCATCCATTCCGTCAAAGTCCACTTTCACCTCCTCAGGCGCATTGACCATTATCGTCGCGCCGTCATGCGGGGTTTTCTCTGCGGTTTTCTGATCGGTATATTCGTAGGCCCGCAGAAGCATGCCATACGCCACTTCATGGGCACGACGCAGGTTGCCGCATAAAGCTGTCACTTTGGATTTACCCGCCTGCTTGGCCAGGATCGCCCCGGCCTTGCGGGCCTCAAGGGCGGAGGGACGACGGGCGAGTTTTACAATGATCACAGCCTCCGCAGGAATATTCACGGGATAGGACAGAACCATGGCCGCACCATCGTCGAGCTTGTCGAACGCATCGCTGGCGACCGCACGGGCGATTGACCCACGGGTCAGCCGGTTCACACGCTTTGCTGTAGCGTCAAGCGTACCTGCAGGCGGTACGAATATCGCCAAGCGGCCCTCCATATCCTTGATGGCATCGATATCGGTGGCGGCGAAGTTTACGGGGATCAAAGCGGTCATTTGTCTGCCTATGCTGGAGAGTTTCCCCATAGCTATCGCGGGTGAAAGACAATGACCAGAACCCCCCTGTTCCGCCCCCAGATTTTGCGCTAAAAAGCGGACCAACAACTAAGGAGGACAGGGCTTGGCGCGATTCGACAGATACATGCTGTCGCAATTGTTGGTGCTGTTCGGCTTTTTCTCCCTGATTTTGGTGTCAGTCTATTGGGTGAACCGCGCGATCGGCCTGTTCGATCAACTGATCAGCGATGGCCAGACTGCACTGGTGTTTTTGGAATTCACCCTGCTGACACTGCCTTACGTTATTTTGATTGTGTTGCCGATTTCGGCATTTGTAGCAGCGGTCTATGTGACCAACCGGCTGAGTTCGGATTCCGAGATGGTGGTGCTGCAAACTGCGGGCGCATCGTCCTTGCGCATCGGTCGCCCCGTGATCTACTTCGGCGTGTTGGTTGCTCTATTGGTCGCGGTTCTGGCCCATGTGCTTGTACCCGCTGCGCGCACCGAATTGGCTGGGCGTAGTCAGGAAATTTCCAAGGACATCACGGCCCAATTCCTTAAGGAAGGCCAGTTCCTGCATCCAACCTCCGACATTTCCGTTTATATTCGAAATATTACCGATTTGGGCGAGTTGGAGGAGTTGTTCTTGGAGGATAGTCGCGATCCCGCCGCCGTTGTAACCTACACCGCAGAGCGTGCTTTTCTTGTGCGCGCAGATACTGGCCCTCGTCTTGTGATGCGCGATGGGTTGGCACAGACATTCCGCCCCGAGACAGGCCGGTTATCCACCGTGGCCTTCGTCGATTTTGCATACGACATTGGTGCGTTGATAGGTCCCGATGGCGCGCGGAACCGCGACTTGCGAGAATTGCCGACGCCTGTGTTGCTCAATCCATCCGAGGCTGATCTGGCTTCCGCACATGGCGAGTTGCCGGATTTCTTGTTTGAGGCGCATGACCGTTTCGCCAAGTCGTTGCTGGCGATTGTTGTACCTCTCATGGGTTTTGCCACTTTGATGCTTGGTGGCTTCTCGCGCTTCGGGGTGTGGCGGCAAGTGATTGTCGCGGTCGTGCTAATCATTCTGGTCCAAATGTTTTCGAACGTGGCAGAAGAAACCGCACGCAAAGACGCCGCACTCTTCTGGCTTGCCTACGCCGCCCCTGCCGTGGGTGCACTGATCGCTGCGGCCTTGCTCTATTCAACCTCGGTGAAGCGATTGCGCGGGCGCACTCCCAAAGGGGTGCCAACATGAGGCTGGACCTCTATTTCGCTCGTCGCTTCATGTGGTCTTTTACTTTGGTGTTCGGGGTCTTCTTCGGCATCGTGCTGCTGATTGATTTGGTGGAACAGATGCGCCGCTTCGACAGCGAGCAGGTGGGCGTCGTGGAGGCCGGGCAGCTGGCGCTTCTCAACGCGCCTGACACGATGTACAGGATGCTGCCGCTGTTGGTGGTGTTGGCGACGATCACGCTTTTCCTTGGCCTCGCACGATCTTCAGAGATGGTGGTAACCCGTGCGTCGGGCCGATCGGCCCTGCGTTCCTTGGCAGCACCGGTTCTAACCGCATTGGTTTTCGGCGCACTTGGCGTAGCAGTTTTGAACCCTATCGTGGCGGCGACCTCCAAAAAGTTTGAAGTGGTCTCGAATAGCTATGCCAACACTGGCGGGTCCGTTTCTTCGGTCTCCGAAGAAGGGCTGTGGTTGCGACAGGCGAGTGCTGGAGGCCAGGTGGTTATCCGCGCGGCACGCTCCAATCTAGATGGCACGCGTTTCTTCGACGTCACTTTCTACGGATTTAGCGTGGACGGGTCGATAAGCTACCGCATTGAGGCCGCCGAAGCTTTGCTGGAGCCGGGGAACTGGGTGTTGTCCAAGGCCAAACGCTGGACCTTCTCTGATCTGGAAAACCCTGAAACCGGGGCAGTCATTCACCCAAAACTCAACGTGAAATCTGACCTGACCCGTGATCAAATTCGCGACAGCTTCGGCAATCCGTCGTCGATCCCGATCTGGGAATTGCCGAAATTCATTCGCCAGCTGGATCGCGCCGGATTTTCGGCCCTGCAACACCGCGTATGGCTCAATATGGAACTTGCCAACCCTGTGCTGTTGGCCGCCATGGTTCTGATCGGTGCCGGTTTCACGATGCGCCATACCCGCTTTGGGCGCACGGGTCTCATGGTCCTCTTTGCCGTATTGATGGGATTTGGCATCTTCTTCCTACGAAACTTCGCGCAGGTACTTGGCCAGAACGGTCAAATTCCTGTACTCGTTGCAGCATGGGCCCCACCTTTGGCTGGAATTTTCCTGTCCTTGGGCCTGTTGTTGCATACGGAGGACGGCTGACATGCGTGCGGCCCTGTTTGGTTTACTTATGGCCGCAACTGCTGCGGGCCCCGGTTTTGGGCAGCAGCACGCCACCGACACGGCGAGCCTTGTGGCTGATAGCGTGGTCTTTGCCAGCGGCACGCAGGAATTGCGCGCCGCCGGCAATGTGGAAATCCTGCAAAACGGGGTTCGGCTTCGGGCTCAATCGATTTCGTATAACGGTGAAACCGATACGCTGGTGGTCACAGGCCCAATCTACATCATTGACCAGACCGACACGCTCATCGCTGCTGAGTTCGCAGAGTTATCCGGTGACCTGCAAGACGGCGTGCTCAAAAGCGCACGGGTCGTCTATGCCCGTCAATTGCAGCTCGCCGCCGCCGAAATCCGGCGCAGCGAAGGGCGTTACACTCAGTTCTACAAGACCATCGCCTCAAGCTGTCATATCTGCGAGAATGATCCTGTGCCGTTATGGGAAATCCGGTCAAAACGCGTGGTTCACGACGCGACCGAGCGGCAGATATACTTTGATGAAGCAACCCTCCGCGTTCTTGGGGTGCCCGTTTTCTACACTCCCTATCTGCGCCTACCCGATCCGACTGTGAAGCGCGCAAACGGGTTCCTTTTCCCCGAGCTGCGCTCCAACGGCGATTTGGGCGTGGGGCTGCGGACACCGTATTTCTTCACACTGGGCGAGCATGCCGACATCACGCTAACACCCTGGGTGACCAGCAAGGGGGCCAAAACCCTTGAGGCACGCTACCGCCAGAAATTCGCGAATGGCGAAATAGAACTGAATGGCGCAGTAACTGATGACAACCTGACCGGCCTCGATGCACGCAGCTACCTGTTCGCCGATGGAACATTCGCGTTGGGCCGCGGTTTCACCGGCAAGTTTGATGTGGAACTGGTATCGGACGCAGGCTACCTGCTGCTTTACGGATATTCCGAAAAGGACATCCTCGACAGCGCCATCTCCGTCGAGCGGGCGAGCCGCGACGAGTATATTGGCGCAGAGCTGATCCACTACAAATCACTGCGCGATAGTGCCGACAACCGCACCTTACCGACCTTAGTAGGTGACGCGACCTATGTGAAACGCTTCGCGCCGTCGTCATTAGGTGGAATCGCCACGCTGACGGCACAGTCGCATGGCCACTACAGGCGCGCGGATACCGACCCGACCAATTCCGGATTGTCGCGCGACGTGGTTCGCATTTCGACTTCTGCCGAGTGGCGACGGGATTGGATTTGGAACAACGGAATGATGATTGCAGCCGAAGGCGCAATTTTCGTTGACGGCTACAAAATCCGGCAACCGCGCCCCAACCCCGCACTTGCATTCGATGATACGGTCGAGGTTACGCCTTACGCCGCCGTTGAATGGCGCTGGCCGATGCTTCGTCAGGGGGAGCGCGCGGCCCATCTGCTAGAGCCTGTGGTTCAATTGGTTCTGTCCAAGAACAACGTCAGCGGCGAGATCGACAACGAGGACAGTTTGCTGGTGGAGTTTGATGAAGCTAACATCTTCGAGTTTTCTCGATCCCCGGGCGTGGACAATCGTGAGCTTGGTAACCGGCTCAATCTCGGTCTTACCTACACCCGCGAAAGCCATTCTGGATGGAAGTTGGGGCTGACTGTCGGACGCATTTTGCGGCAAGACAATCTCAACCAGTTTTCCGCATCCACTGGCCTGACTGGCTCAAAGTCAGACTGGCTCGTTGCTGCTCAATTGCAAGTGGGAGAGCGATTCGACCTGATCAACCGCGCGATCTTCGATAACGAGTTTTCCTTTGCGCGCAACGAGATGCGTTTGGGGTGGACGACCGACACATTCCAGCTGGCGTCGACCTTTGCATGGCTAGAGGCAGATACTACCGAAGGCCGCCCCAAGGACACATCGGAACTGGCCTTTGAGGGGGCTTATCGCGTGTCGCGACACTGGACCTTATCCAGTGAGCTGCGCTACGACTTTGTCGATGACCGCACCACCGAGGCAGGGCTTGGGATTAGCTACCAAAACGAATGCGCGAAAATGGACCTTTCGGTCTCGCGCCGCTTCACGACTTCAACTAGTGTGTCACCAACGACGGACCTTAGCCTGTCGGTTCAACTTGCGGGCTTCGGCGCGCGAGGGATCGGCGGGGCCAGCTTCGCCAGACAGTGCAACGGATAACAACAGAGCAGATAAGATGATCCCGATACATGCGCTCCTGACCCGAATTCTTGCCTTCACGCTTACGGCATTGGCTTTACTTGCCCCCGCCGCAAATGCGCAGCAGCAAGGGTTATTCCAGACCGCCATTACGGTGAACGATCTGGTGATCACCAATTATGAGCTGCAGCAGCGCGAACTGTTGCTCACTGTCCTACGTGCCCCCGGCAGTCCTACGACCGAGGCCCGCAAGGGGCTCATCGATGACCGGCTGCGTCTAACAGCGACTAAAAGCGCGGGGATTTCACCAACCGAGGAACAAATTACCGAAGGTATGGAGGAGTTTGCGGGCCGGGCCAACCTGTCCGCCGAGGAATTCATCAAAGCGGTAGGCCAAGCTGGCGTTAGCGCAGAGACCTTTCGTGATTTTGTAGCTGCTGGTCTTGCGTGGCGCGAGTTGGTTCAAGGGCGCTTTGGTGCACGCAGCCAAGTGACCGAGCCGGAAGTCGACCGCGCGATGGCTCTGCAAGGCTCCGCTGGCGGCGCCCGCGTGCTGTTGGCCGAAATTGTCTTGCCTCTCACCCCGCAAGTTGCAGAGCGAAATCAAGCGTTGGCGCAACGCCTGTCCGAAACCATCAAATCCGAAAGCGCATTCAGCGCAGCGGCACGACGCTATTCTGCGTCCCCTACGCGCGGACGTGGCGGGCGTCTTGAATGGCTGCCCTTGGGCAACGTGCCGCCACAACTTCGCGCGGCAGTCCTGACCCTTGGACCTGGTGAAGTGAGCGAGCCGCTTAGCCTCGGCAATGCTGTAGGCGTGTTCCAGCTGCGCGGGTTAGAGGAAACCGAAGCCGCATCGCCGGAAACGCAGGCGCTGGAATATGTCACCGTACTGTTCCCCGGCGGTCGCACCCCAGAAACATTGGCCCAAGCGAAGTCTTTTGAAGACCGTTACGACACCTGTGATGATCTTTATGCCCCCGCTAAAGACCTACCATCTGAGTATTTCGAGCGCACAGTATTACCAACCGCAGAGGTTCCGGGCGATATATCATTGGAACTGGCCAAGCTCGACAGCAACGAGGTGTCCACCGCTCTGACACGTCAGAACGGTCAGTTTTTGGTCTACCTGATGCTTTGTGGCCGGACCTTGGATATTCCACTGGACGAGAATGGCGAAGAAGTTGATCTGCGTGCGCGTGTTCGCGAGCAACTGTTCAACCAACGCATCACGTCCTTTGCAGATAGCTATCTTGAAGAGCTGCGCGCAGACGCGATCATCGTCGAGCAATGAGCAAACGCCCCGTAGTGGTGAGCTGCGGCGAGCCTGCGGGGGTTGGCCTTGAGATCGCGCATTCAGCTTTCAATGCCCTCCACGGCGACGTTCCTATGGTGCTGCTCGCTGACCGCCGTCATGTCAGCGGCACAGTCACTGAAGTAGCCTCTCTTGATGACGTAACAGGCCTCGAAACCGCGCTGCCCTTGCTACACCATGACTTCGACGGTGACGCTGTTCCAGGCACGCCGGACCCACGCAATGCCCAAGGGGTGATTGACGTGATTGCTCGCGGGGTTGATCTGGTCAGCTCAGGTGGCGCTTCGGCGCTGTGCACCCTGCCGATCCATAAGAAAGCGCTGAAGGACGGCGCAGATTTTGCCTATCCGGGACACACTGAGTATCTAGCCGCGTTAGCCGGGGTCGAACGTGTGGTGATGATGCTGGCGTGCCCCGACTTGCGCGTCGTTCCAGTCACAATCCATATCGCGGTGGCTGACGTTCCGACGGCACTCACGGCTGAACTGCTAGAAGACACGCTTCGCATCACAGAAGCAGCGCTAAAGCGCGACTTCGGGATTGCCGAGCCGCGCCTGGCAGTGGCTGGTCTGAACCCTCATGCCGGCGAAGGCGGTGCCATGGGCACCGAGGAAATCACGCTGATCACTCCTCTTCTGGACCGGTTGTCGCAAGATGGAATGCGCCTTTCCGGCCCGATGAGCGCCGACACGATGTTCCATGCACAGGCCCGTGCGGGCTATGATGCAGCCGTTTGCATGTATCACGACCAAGCGCTCATCCCGATCAAAACGATAGACTTCGCGGGTGGAGTAAATGTCACTTTGGGACTGCCCTTCATTCGCACCTCGCCCGACCATGGCACAGCATTTGACATCGCGGGCAAAGGTCTCGCCGATCCGACCTCCACCATCGCGGCTTTGCGCATGGCGTGGGATATGGCGGACAAGCGAGGATGACATGACACAAATAGACGGCCTTCCCCCGCTCTCGGAGGTGATCCGTGCCCATGAGTTGTCGGCCAAGAAGAGCCTTGGGCAAAACTTTCTGCTGGATCTAAACCTGACCGCCAAAATCGCACGGCAGGCGGGCGACTTGTCTGACTGTGATGTGCTTGAAGTTGGCCCCGGCCCCGGTGGCCTGACCCGTGGTCTGCTGGCTGAAGGTGCACGTCGGGTGCTCGCCTTGGAGAAAGACCCGCGCTGCTTACCCGCGTTGGCGGAGATTTCTGACGCCTATCCGGGACAGTTGCTCGTTATCGAAGGCGACGCGCTAGAGATAAACCCTTTGGAACACCTAAATCCCCCGATCCGCGTGGCGGCGAACCTGCCCTATAACGTCGGGACCGAGCTGTTGGTACGCTGGCTTACCCCGAAAGACTGGCCTCCCTTCTGGCAAAGCCTGACGCTGATGTTTCAGAAAGAAGTCGCGGAACGGATCGTGGCTGCACCGGGAACCAAGAAATACGGGCGGTTAGCGCTACTGGCGCAGTGGCGGGCGGATGCACGGATCGTTATGGAGCTGCCGCCAGAGGCATTCGTCCCTGCCCCGAAAGTTCATTCTGCCGTGGTTCATTTGACAGCACTGGAGAAGCCTCGTTTTGAGGCGGATGCAGCGGTGCTCTCGGGTGTTGTCGCAGCGGCATTCAATCAACGTCGCAAGATGTTGCGATCTGCGTTAAAGGCGCTGTCCCCAGACATCGAAGACCGTTTGCGCGCCGCAGGTATTCCGCCCACAGAGCGGGCAGAGCAGGTTTCATTGGAAGCTTTTTGTGCGCTAGCCCGCGAAATGGCCCGCAGCTAATTACTCAGCTGCAGGTGTTTCGTCCTTTGGGGCCTCGCCCTCATCCGTAGGCTTGGCTTTGGGCTTGCGGGTACGCGGTTTTCGGGCAGGCTTGGGCGCCGCCTCTACCGTTTCCACGAGACCGCTGTCGCCGGAGTTTTCAGAAAGATCAATCACGTCCGATTGACTGCCCCCGCCCGCGCGGGCTTCGGCAGCCGCGGCAAGCGCTGCGGGCGACATGTCATCCACCCTGACATCCGGCTGCCGCTCTTCAGAGCGCTGGCGTGGTTGATCACGGTTCTGATTTGGGTTTGGATTTTGGTTCTGATTTTGGCTTTGGTTCTGGTCGCGTTTTTGCTGTTGCTCACGCTGCGCTTGCTGCTGCGCCTCATGCGCTTCGCGACGGGCTTCTTGCTCTTTCATCGCTTCGCCAAGCATGCGTGCGTAATGCTCTGCATGCTGCGAAAAATTCTCCGCAGCAACGCGGTCATTTGATAGCTGCGCATCACGGTGCAGTTGCTGATATTTCTCGATAATCTGCTGCGGGGTACCGCGCACCTTGCCCTCTGGGCCGGAGCTATCAAACACCCGATTGACGACATTAACGCCAGAGCGGTTGTTGTTATTACGGTTCTTTCCGCGCGAGCGGGACTTCGTTGATCTCATGAGTTTTGGGTTCCAGCCGTTAGCGCTTTGGTCTTGTGATCAATCCTGACCGCTTCTTAGCTCGCGGCGTCCCCATGACATTAGGATTGAGACCTTATTTTGGGCTTAAGCGTAGGGGGCAATTGAAACGCCTGCGTCCTACTGCGGAAGACAAAAGCAGCCAAGCCTGTCATTTGCAAGCTGATTCTGTGGCGAAACGCGGGAATTCGCTGCATTTCAAAGCTATTTTGGCGCTTTTGCGCGGATTACACGATCCTTGCCGTTCAGGTCGGGGATACACGCGACATCACGCCATCCGTTTGCTCTGAAGATAGATTGAACGCTGGTGCCCTGATCGAACCCTATTTCGACCAAAACGTAGCCGTCCGGCGTCAGGTATTGCGCACCGTCTGATGCAATGACGCGATATGCTGCCAACCCGTCCCCACCCGGTGTCAGCGCTATGCGCGGCTCGAACCGGTGGACTGTCGGGTGCAACTCAGCATAGGCCATCTCGGTAATGTATGGCGGGTTTGAGGTGATGAGATCGAAGCGTTCGCCCACCATGGCGAACCAGTCGCTCTCTATGAAGGTCGCTCGCGAAGAAACGCCTGTGTGTTCCGCATTGCGGCGCGCAACGTCAAGCGCCTCGGCGGAAATGTCAGTGCCTAGGCCAGTGGTCGATACGCGCTCTGCCAACAGCGAACACAGGATACATCCAGAGCCGGTCCCCAAATCCAGAATAGTGTCAAAGGGCAAAGTTAGCGCGGCTTCGACGAGAGTTTCGGTGTCGGGGCGAGGGTCTAGAACATCGCTGGAAACAAAAAAATCATGCTTCCAGAACGCGCGCCGACCTGCGATGTGGGAAAACGGCTCATAGGTTGCGCGACGGGCGACCAGCTTTGCCAAATCCACGCCCTGCTCCGTTGCAAGGGCTTCCAACTTACGCGCTTCGTTGGATGGATCAGGTATCCCCGCTTCATGCAGCCGCACAATTGCCGAAGACAGCGCGTCGCTCATAGGCCTTGTTCGGCCAGCATCTGTGCTTGGGCATCGGCAGTCAGTGCATCAATGATTTCGTCCAGATCACCCTGCATGACTTGATCTAGCTTGTAGAGCGTCAGATTGATGCGGTGATCCGACATGCGCCCTTGCGGGAAGTTGTAGGTGCGGATGCGCTCCGAGCGATCGCCAGTGCCAATCTGGCTTTTGCGCGCGGCGGAGCGTTCGTCATCCAGCTTCTGGCGCTCAAGATCATACAAACGCGTGCGCATCACTTGCATCGCAATCTCGCGGTTGCGGTGCTGCGATTTCTCGGCGCTGACGACAATGATACCTGTCGGGATGTGGGTAATCCGCACGGCAGAGTCGGTGGTGTTCACGTGCTGTCCCCCTGCCCCTGATGCCCGCATTGTATCTAAGCGCAGGTCGCTGGCCGGAATATCGACATCGACCTCTTCCGCTTCCGGCAGAACCGCAACGGTCGCAGCAGAGGTGTGAACCCGCCCGCCACTCTCGGTAACAGGGACCCGTTGTACGCGGTGTACACCGCTTTCAAACTTCAACCGGGCAAACACGTTTTGCCCTTTGATGTGGGCTGTGACCGCCTTTACGCCACCCAACTCGCTCTCTTGATACTCGATCAGATCAAACGTCCAGCCGCGCGCTTCCGAGTAGCGGCGATACATGTTCAACAGATCACCCGCGAATAGCGCCGCTTCGTCCCCCCCTGTACCGGGGCGAATTTCCAGCATGGCGGGACGTGCGTCGGCGGCGTCCTTGGGCAAAAGCGCCAGCTTGATCGAGTCTTCCGCACCCGGCAGTAGCGCCTCCAGCGCTGGCAACTCCTCTTGCGCAAGCTCGCGCATTTCGGGGTCGTCCATCATGACGCGAGCTTCGTCGATGTCAGAGAGCAATTGGCGGTAAGCCGCGACCTCATCGGCGACTGGCTTAAGCTCTGAATATTCCCGAGAGATCCCCGCGAAATCCTCAGTGTCCCCGGAGGCGAGTCGCGCCTCAAGATATTCAAACCGTTCGGTGATTTGCTGAAGTCTGTCCAATGGAACCATGGGTCGTTGATGAACATTTGGCGCATTGGGGTCAAGTATGCTAATCTATGTAGCATGTGGAAATATGTATTGGCTTTCACCGTGCTGGCCCTTCCAATTAGCGCGGATGTGACATCGCCTTCGGGCAAGACTGTCGAATGCTATTGCACCGACAAATCCGGTGCCCGCGTAGAGTTGGGTGAAAACCGCTGCCTCAGCGTGGGCGGACGCATCTTTATGGCGCGCTGCGAGATGGCTTTGAACGTGCCGATGTGGCGAGAAACTGGTGGTAGTTGTGTGACGGGCTAACCCTTCACCGCCCCCAACCAATGGCGCACGCGCGCCTCGTTTACCCCTAAATCCGCCTTCCCATACACCAGACGCGCGGCCATGTGGACTACAGTCTGATCCCCCATTGGCTCTAGCTTGATATTGGTGACATCGGGAAAGCCCCAGAGCTTGGAGCGCGTAATGTAGGTCGCGAAACCTTCCTTCAGATCGCCGGCCAACAACGTCGTGCCGGGCGTGGCCTCAATGCGGGCCTGCAAAGCATCAGCAATTTGCGACATAGTACCTTGGACCACATAAGGCTCAATATCTCCGTCCTTAGTGACCGCGAAATGCCCTGCCTCGCCCTTACTGGCGACTGCCTCCGGGTCGACATGCCACGCCTCGGGCGTGATCGGCCGCAGGCGGACGACGGCGGCCGCGGAGATCACCAACAAGATTAGCGCTAGAGCTGCATATTTGAGCACCTATTCAGCCGCCTCGGATTGCGTCGCCTCTATCTCGGCCGCGCGCTTCTCGACCTGTTCGACGATATGTTCAACCATCTGGTCATTGCTCAGTTTGTGGCTTTGCTTGCCCGCGAGATACACCATCCCGGACCCCGCCCCGCCTCCGGTGAAACCTACATCAGTCATCAACGCCTCGCCCGGCCCGTTGACCACGCAACCAATGATGCTAAGGCTCATGGGGGTTCTGATGTGCTCCAGACGTTTCTCCAACGCCTCAACTGTTTTGATCACGTCGAAGCCTTGTCGTGCGCAGGACGGGCAGGAAATGATGTTCACGCCGCGGTGGCGCAGGCCCAGAGATTTGAGAATTTCGTAGCCGACTTTGACTTCCTCAACAGGGTCAGCGGACAACGACACCCGAATAGTGTCGCCGATACCGCTCCACAGCAGATTGCCCAAGCCAATGGCAGATTTGATGGTGCCGGAAGTCAGTCCACCGGCCTCGGTAATTCCCAGATGGATCGGTGCATCCGTGATCTCCGCCAACCCTTGATAAGCGGCGGCGGCAAGAAAGACGTCCGAGGCTTTGCAGCTGATTTTAAACTCGTGAAAATCGTTGTCTTGCAGGATGCGGATATGATCCATCCCGCTTTCGATCATCGCCTCAGGGCAAGGTTCGGCATATTTATCAAGGAGATGTTTCTCCAGAGAGCCTGCATTCACCCCGATCCGGATGGAACATCCGTGGTCTTTCGCGGCCTTGATGACTTCGCGGACACGGGATGCATCACCAATGTTGCCCGGGTTAATGCGAAGGCAAGCAGCCCCCGCTTCGGCGGCTTCAATGGCGCGTTTATAGTGGAAGTGAATGTCGGCCACGATTGGCACCGGGCTCTCTTTTACGATCTCACGCAGCGCCTTGGTAGAGCTTTCATCGGGCGTGGAGACGCGCACAATATCCGCGCCCGCTTCAGCACAAGCCTGCACCTGAGCAACGGTCGCCGCCACGTCCGAGCTGTCAGTATTGGTCATAGTTTGCACTGTGATCGGCGCGTCGCCCCCAACTGGCACATTTCCAACCATGATCTGGCGGGATTTGCGGCGGTCGATCTGACGCCATGGGCGGATGGAATGAAGGGAAGACATGGGCTGCAAGCCTTTTAGAATTACTGCTGTTATCAGGAGATATAGCCCCCGCACGTGAGGGTCGCAACGTGTGCGCCAGAATAATCCGGTGTTTACTCGGTTGTCGGCGCCGTCGGATCGACCAACGGGGTCGAAGCCATGGCAGTCAAGGTATCGGACAACAACGAATCCGTTGTGTCGGCCACCGCGTAATTCTCGGTGATCGCATCCACGCCAAGTGCCACATTCTTTGCCACAGATGTACCGGGACCTGCAGGGCCGTAAGTCTCACCCTTAACATTGAAAAACAGCGAGCCAGAATTGCCTGCGCGTAAAATTGGGGCGTCGTCGGTATGTGGCAAAACATAGGTTTCCCCCGCGTCTAGTATCTTCTCGAACAACACCGATCCGTCAGCGTTTGAAATTCGCACCCACGCCGGGCGCGTGGCAAATAGCACCACATTTTGGACGCTTTCTGCCAGCACTTGCGGAGTTTGCAACGTAGGTGCGTCGTTTGCTGTGCGACTTAAAGAGTCGGCGGTAAGTCGTGGATCCGGCTCATTAATCAATGTCCCGATCGAATTGGGGTCAAGCGCTGCAATTGGTCCGTCGCGCGCCGTCAACACGGGAGCTTCCAGTGCTTGAGGCCGGTACAATCGGTCCAACGCATCCGGCGCGGGGGTGACAAAACCCGCAGCAACTTCAGTTTGCCCAGACGCCGTAGGGGCCGACGACAGCGAAGCGACATCGGTCGAAAGGCTCGGCGATTGGTCGACAGGCGCGAATTCGACGCGTTGAATTTCTTGCAGCACGGAGTAGCCGCCATACCCGATCAGACCAATCAGGCCGAACAGCACTGCGATGGACCCGATTGCGCCTGGTTCGATTTTGGAAAAAATGCTCTCGCCCGATGGCGCATAGGGAGCGGCTGGTCGAATGATCGCCTCTTCCCCCACAGCTTTGGGACGGGCCTTGCCCTTCTTGCGGGACGATGCAGACACCCCGGACAGTCCTTCAACGCCAGCGAACCCGCTTTCTTGGCAGAAGCGTTCAAACGCTTGATCGGGATCCATTCCCAGATAGCGTGCGTAAGAACGAACATACCCGGCAATAAATCCAGGGCTTTCGAAAACCGAAGGGTCGGAGTTCTCTACGGCGGCAATGTAGGTGGCTTTGATTTTCAGTTCGCGCTGAACATCCAGAAGGGATTTGCCTAACGTCGCGCGCTCGCCACGCATCATGTCGCCGAGGCGCATTTCAAACGCGTCGAAACCCCGAGTTTCCTCGGTTTTTTCCGATTTGGGCTGTTTGTTTCGCCCCAACATTCGCGTCTGCCCGCTGTTATCCGTTATCCCAAAGAATGCGGTATCGATTCGTCCCCACGCGACCGCATTGAAGCGACGTTAACACATCACGCTCGCGTGTTGCAGTGCAGAAAATCGGTTAACCAGCCATCTCGGCGCGATTCAGCGCACAATGGGACCACAGCTCGTCCAGAGCGTGCACCAGTGCATCAACTTGCTTTGATCCATGCACTGGAGACGGTGTGAAACGTAACCGCTCTGTACCGCGGGGCACGGTCGGGAAGTTGATCGGCTGCACGTAAATCCCGTGATCGTCCAACAGGCGATCCGAGATCATTTTGCACTTCACCGGATCACCCACATGGACTGGAATAATATGCGACCCGTGGTCGATCAATGGCAGTCCAAGCCCCTTCAAACGCAGCTTTAATGCGGCAGCCCCGTCTTGGTGTTGTTTGCGCAAAGCCGTGTCAGCTTTCAGATGCGCCACCGAGGCAGCGGCGCCAGCCGCCACAGCAGGCGGAAGCGACGTTGTAAAGATGAAACCCGGCGCGTAAGATCTTATGGCATCACACATTTTAGCGGATGCAGCGATGTAGCCGCCCATAACGCCGTAAGCCTTGGCAAGTGTCCCGTTGATGATATCGATGCGATCCATCAGGCCATCGCGTTCAGCCACGCCGGCCCCGCGCGGGCCGTAAATGCCAACCGCGTGAACCTCATCGATATAAGTCAGCGCGTTATATTCGTCAGCCAGATCAAGGATGGCTTTAATTGGTGCAAAGTCACCGTCCATTGAATAGATGCTCTCGAACGCGACAAGCTTTGGCACATTGGCTGGCACGGCCTCAAGTTGGGCGCGTAGATCGTCCAAGTCATTGTGTTTAAAGATGCGCTTTGCGCCGCCATTTCGGCGAATGCCCTCGATCATAGAAGCGTGGTTAAGACCGTCGCTGAGGATCACCAATCCAGGGAAAAGTTTAGGCAAAGTGGACAGGGTCGCGTCGTTAGCAATGTAGGCAGAGGTGAACAGCAACGCCTCCTCTTTGCCGTGCAAATCGGCCAACTCGGACTCGAGGCGCTTGTGATATACAGTCGTGCCGGAAATATTTCGCGTCCCGCCAGAACCTGCGCCAGTGGCGTCGAGCGCCTCGTGCATCGCGGCTAATACGACGGGGTGCTGCCCCATACCTAAATAGTCATTGCCGCACCAGATCGTCACATCCTGCGTCGTCCCATCAGGTTTGGTCCAAACCGCATGAGGGAAGTTGCCGCGCGCCCGCTCCACATCAATGAAGGTCCGGTAGCGGCCTTCGTCGTGTAGGCGTTGCAAAGCAGTGTCGAGCGCAGAGTCATAAGTCACAGGTTTGGCAGCCTTCTTGCTGTGGCATTAGAACAGTTCTACCGCATTTAGCGAATTTACACACCCTAGAATAGGCTACATTTTGCCGCCCCACAAAAAAGTTAGATGATCGCAGGGCGGCGAGGAGGTTAATCCGCGACGGCCACCACGCAATCTTTCGCGCCAGCGCCCGACTTTGCGCAGGCTGCCAGCGCCCTTGCCCCGTCCCCGCCCGCAATGCCGTAAGTCCCCTGACTTGGAGAAATTGCGAACGCTTTAGGGGCTTTGAGCTTGCGATAGTTCCCCCGCAAAGCTGCTGCGGCTTCGGCAGACAAGCTCAAGGGCGCATTTGACTTTGCCCCTTTCGGCGAAACCTCCAAAACCACCACACATTTGGCAGATGATGCCTTCTTGTTGCTGTCGCAATGCTTAAGTGCCGCGGCACGGGCCGCCTCGATCGAATGATGCTGCCCAGAGGCGTTGAGCCACTCGACAAACAACCCCTCGTCTGGCGACAGCGCCAACGCACCGAAATACGGAATAGAGTCTTTCAGAGACAACACAATTGCCTGCTGCTTTTCGTCCAGAAACGAGGCGTCGGGCAACTCTGCAACAGTACGGTTGCCCTTCGGCAACGCCTTGCGGGCCTCTTTGAAACTCAGCGACTCAGCCGCTGCACTGCTAGCCAATCCAACCAGCACTAACGCCATTGCGCCGCTACGCAGAGTGTGAACCATGCAAGATACCCCCAGATATAGGTTATTGTTAACCGGTATTACGCGCCAAAATGCCCCCAGTCTCAAGGGTGAATTAGCATTGTTTCGATAGCCGTCAAAACTGCCGGTAGTTGCTGGACAGCACCGCTATGACTGATAACGTTATGGACAAATAATTCGGCATGGGGGCTGATGACTATGACACTGAACACCGTATTGGATCAGGTCGACGGGGATTTGGAATCCGCCGTTGCCAGACTATTGGACTTGCTACGGATACCGTCGATCTCAACCGATCCGGCGTATAAAGACGACTGCGACGCAGCCGCCGACTGGCTCGTGGACGACCTGCAAAGCATCGGATTTGACGTCTCCAAGCGTCCCACTCCCGGCCACCCGATGGTTGTCGCGCACGCCGAGGGCGAAGGCCCTCATGTGATGTTCTATGGACACTATGACGTGCAACCGGTTGACCCCCTGGCCCTGTGGAGCAATCCTCCCTTCGAACCTCACTTGGAAGACACAGACAAAGGTCCAGTTATTCGTGGCCGCGGGTCGTCGGACGACAAGGGCCAGTTGATGACCTTCGTCGAAGCTTGCCGCGCGTGGAAAGCTGTGCATGGCTCGCTACCCGCCAAAATCTCTTTGTTCTTTGAAGGCGAGGAAGAAAGCGGCTCGCCGTCCTTGGTGCCGTTCATGCAAGAAAACGCCGATGAGTTGAAAGCTGACATCGCCTTGATTTGCGATACGGGCCTTTTCGGCGACAGCACCCCGGCCATTGTCACCCGCTTGCGCGGGTTGTTGGGCGAAGAGTTGACGATCACAGGCCCCAACAAAGACCTGCACTCCGGTATGTATGGCGGCATCGCCCGCAATCCGATCCGCGTGTTGTCCAAGATCATCGCCAGCCTGCACGATGCTTCTGGCAAAATCATGGTGCCGGGATTCTATGATGGGGTGGAAGAGTTGCCCACTGATATCGCTCAGCAATGGAACGATTTGGGTTTTGACAACGCGGAATTCCTCGGCGAAGTCGGGCTTGGGGTGCCCGCAGGTGAACATGGACGCACCGGCTTGGAAATGATCTGGTCCCGCCCCACCTGCGAGGTGAACGGCATATCCGGTGGCTATCAGGGAGACGGTTTCAAGACAGTGCTGCCGTCGCAGGCTAGTGCGAAAATCTCGTTCCGGCTGGTCCCGGGGCAAGACCCGTTGAAGCTGCGTGAAGCGTTCCGTGCCTTCGTTGAGGCGCAACTACCCGAAGATTGCACTGTTGAATTTAAAGGTCATGGCGCATCCTCAGCCTCCGAGATGTCCACCGATCACCCGGCATTCGAGCAAGCCCGCGCTGCCCTGTCAGATGAATGGCCCAATCCCGCCGCCTTCGTGGGCTGTGGCGGCTCAATCCCGATTGCCGGCCACTTCAAGGATATTTTAGGCATGGATGCCATGCTGATCGGTTTTGCGAAGGATGATGACCAAATCCACTCGCCCAACGAGAAATATGACCTGTCGAGCTTTCACAAAGGCATCCGGTCCTGGGTCCGTGTCTTGGATGCAATGAGCAAGTAGATGGCCTCTCGGCGTGGGTTGTTGGTGCTAGGTGGTTTTGCCACTGCCTACGCACTCATCCGAACCCAACGAGAAACCGTCGCAGATTGGTTCGCCAAAGAGCCGGAGTTTGTGGCGCTTGAGGCCCCAACAGGTTTTCGCCGGATTATCTCAAACGGAAACCAGACAACTGGGGTATTTGATCCATTTGTCGGACTAGATGACGAGGTGTCTGCCCGCCCGTTGAAACTATCTCGCCGTCAGCTATGCGAGGAGCTATATGCCAACGTACCGGCCGATGTCGTCCCGATGGCCTATTTCTCGGATTACAACTGCCCATATTGCCGAGTTCTATCGAAAGACCTTATCGCTCAGGAACGCGACACCGCGCACCCGTCGCGTATTGTGTGGCATGAATTGCCGCTGCTCGGCCCGACGTCACTTCTTGGTGCGCGCGCCGCGCTCGCTGCGGGGTATCAGGGTGCCTATGTTGAGTTTCATAAACGTCTGAACACCGGCGCGGTGCGGATCGGGGATGGCCTGATACAAACTTTGGCAGAAACGCTTGGCGTCGACCATTCCCAGCTTCTCCGCGATATGGAACGTGACGAGATTACGCAGACCTTGCGGCGCTCCAAAGCAGTCGCGGACATGTTTGGGGTGATTGGTACGCCCTTTCTTGTGGTGGGGCGCACCGCCGTTTACGGCAGGATCAGCCCCGCTAGCTTGAACAGACTGGTCGAGATTGAAAGCACGCGCTCACGCCTGTGCTAAAGAGGCAATGCGGTCGTTGATTTGATCTCCTCCATCGACAGCAAGGCAGTGACATTGAAAATCCGGACTTCCGAGATCAGCGCCTGATAGAACACATCATAGGCGCGCGCGTTGGCCACCCTCACCTTCAAGATGTAATCAATGTCACCTGCAAGCCGGTGCGCTTCCAGCACCTCGGGGCGCGCCTGAAGCGCTTGCAGGAATTTCTCCTGCCAATCGCTTTCATGCTCTGACGTGCGGATCAGCACGAAGAAACACGCCTCCAGCCCCAGCTTCTCAGGGTCCAGAACCACGGTATCCTGACGGATCACCCCGGCAGCACGCAACTTCTTGATTCTGTTCCAGACTGGTGTCTTGGAAGAGCCCGTTTTTCGCGCAATTTCATCAAGACTCTGTGAAGCGTCCTCTTGCAGTTGCGCGAGGATGTTCCGGTCCATTGCGTCTACCTGTGCTGCCATTCCCGTTTTCCTTCCATTGCGAAACATGTGTTCCCAAATTCACCACAAACCGAACATTATTCCTTATTGCGCCGCATGGGTAGGCTTTATTAGGAAATTTTTCTAAATATGGGGACAAGCAACGAAGGACGCCTCACATGAAGCACTTTCCGATTTTTATGGCCCTTGAGGGTCGTCGCGTGGTCGTCTCAGGTGGAGGCGAGGCCGCTTTGGCGAAACTACGGCTGCTTCTCAAGACTGAAGCCAACCTGACTGTGATCGCCAGCAACCCCGCACCCGAGATCGCATCATGGGCCGCCAAAGGCCGCCTGACCCTGATCGCACGCCCGATGGAAGCAGGCGACGCTTTGTGCGCCCGCCTGTTCTACGCGGCGAACGAAAATGATGCCGAAGACGCCCGCGTGGCCGATCTGGCAAATCGCGAAGGGGCCTTGGTGAATATCGTCGACAACTTGGAGGACAGTCAGTTCATCACGCCCGCCATGGTGGATCGTGATCCTGTCGTCGTGGCAATCGGCACCGAAGGTGCTGCCCCCGTTTTGGCGCGCGCAATCAAGAAAGACATCGAAGAGCGTCTGTCCCCACGGTTGGGCCTGATGGCGCGGATCGGCAAAGCTTTCCGCGCGAAGGCCGAGGCCCTGCCCTTTGGTGTAAAGCGTCGCGAGTTCTGGGCCGAGTATTACTCCAAAGATATCGCAACCAGCGAAGACGCCAAAACCACGTTGGACGCGTTGCTCGACAAACACCTGTCCGCACACGGGAAAGAAGGACGTGTTGATCTAGTTGGTGCTGGCCCCGGTGACCCCGAGCTGCTGACATTGAAGGCCCGCAAGGCTTTGGATGCGGCCGATGTGGTGATCTATGACCGCCTCGTCGCCCCTGAAATTTTGGAACTGGCCCGTCGCGAGGCCATCATGCTGTCCGCTGGCAAGGAAGGCTTTGGCCCGTCGGTGACACAGGACGCGATCAACGAGATGATCGTCAGCCACGCCCGCAACGGTGCGCATGTGGTCCGCCTCAAGTCAGGTGACCCGACCGTATTTGGCCGTCTCGACGAGGAAATCGAAGCCTGCGAAGCGTCCGGAGTCGCGTGGAGTATCGTGCCCGGCATCACCTCTGCCTCTGCGGCGGTTGCGGCCCTCGGCCAAAGCTTCACCAAACGCGGTCGCAACTCTGGTGTGCGCTTCATCACGGGCCACGACACCAAGGGCTTTGCCGATCACGACTGGAAAACCCTCGCCCGCGCAGGCGAAGTCGCCGCGATCTATATGGGCAAAAAGTCCGCTCGCTTCATCCAAGGCCGCCTGCTGATGCACGGGGCCGACGCGCTGACGCAGGTGACGGTGATCGAGAATGCGTCCCGCCCCGATCAACGCATCCTCGCCACCACCTTGGGCGAGTTGGAGCCAACCTTGACCCAAGCCAATCTGACCGGCCCCGCGCTGGTCTTCCTTGGCCTCGCCCCCCGCGCGGCACTCAACGCCGCACAGCAACACGAATTGGAGGCTGCGATATGAGCAAGCCCTTTACCCCAAAAGTCGTCACCGCCAATGCGTTGCTGGAAGGCGATGTGGTATACCTGACCGCTGACGATCAATGGTCGCGCCAACTTGCCGACGCCGAAGTGATCGAGGACTTGGCCCATGGCGATCTGCGCCTGCTAGACGGCAGTTCGCAACCTGACGTGGTCGTAGGTGTCTACTTGATCGACGTGGCGCTGGAGGACGGCATCCCGCAGCCCACGCATTTTCGCGAAGAGTTCCGCACCCGCGGCCCATCCAATTACAACCACGGCAAACAGGCGGAGTTATTTTAATGTATCAGTACAATGACTTCGACCGCGACTTTCTCGCGGAACGCAACGCCCAGTTTCGCGCCCAGGTGGAACGCCGCATTGACGGCTCCCTGACCGAGGACGAGTTCAAGCCGCTGCGGTTGATGAACGGCCTCTACCTGCAATTGCACGCCTATATGCTGCGTGTGGCGATCCCTTATGGCACGCTGAATGGTGGCCAGATGGACGTATTGGCCGACATCGCAGACAAATGGGACAAGGGCTATGGCCACTTCACCACACGTCAAAATATCCAGTATAACTGGCCGAAACTAAAGGACGTGCCGGATATGCTGGACGCCTTGGGCGAGGTTGGCATGCACGCCATCCAAACCTCCGGCAACACGATCCGCAACGTCACCGCAGACCATTTTGCCGGTGCCGCCAAGGACGAGGTCGCCGACCCGCGCCCGACGGCTGAGTTGCTGCGCCAGTGGTCCACCGACCACCCCGAATTTCAATTCCTGCCCCGTAAGTTCAAGCTGGCTGTCACAGGCTCGGCAAATGATCGCGCCGTGATCAAGGCACACGACATCGGCATTCGCTTGCTGACGCGAGACGGTCAAGAAGGCTATGAAATCATCGTAGGCGGCGGTTTGGGTCGCACGCCGATGATTGGCAAAGTGCTGCGGGAGTTTCTGCCAAAGGCGGATTTGCTGCCCTATTGCGAGGCCATCGTCAGCGTCTACAACCTGCTGGGCCGTCGCGATAACAAATACAAAGCCCGTATCAAGATCACCGTGCACGAGAACGGAATCGAGACCATCCGCGACTTGGTGGAGGAGCGTTTCGCGCTGCTGAAACCTCAGTTCGGTGGTGTTGATCAAAAGATGCTCAAAGACATCGAGGCACAGTTCGCCCTGCCCGAGTTCAAGACCGGCTCCGTCGCGGCCTTCAAGGACGCTTATCACACCGATCCGGTGTTCCGGTCTTGGGCGGATACCAATCTGACGGCGCATAAAAACGACGACTATTCCATCGTGTCGATCTCAATCAAAAAGCATGGCGAAACACCCGGCGATGCGACCTCCGCGCAGATGCGTGAGATGGCTGCGATTGCCCGCGAACTTGCACATAACGAACTTCGTATCAGCCATGAGCAGAATGTTATCCTGCCCCACGTGCACAAATCGCACCTTCCTGCGATCTATGCCAGATTGAAGGCTGTTGATCTGGCGACCGCCAATATCGGTAAGATTTCCGACATCATCGCCTGCCCCGGCATGGATTACTGCGCGCTGGCAACGGCCCGCTCGATCCCTGTGGCGCAGCAAATCGCAACGCGGTTTGACGAGCTGAAGCTGGAGCATGAAATCGGTGATCTGAAGATCAAAATCTCGGGCTGCATCAACGCCTGTGGCCATCACCATGTGGGCCATATCGGCATCCTTGGTTTGGACCGTGCGGGTGTGGAGAACTACCAGATCACGCTTGGCGGCGACCACACCGAGACCGCGGCCGTAGGTGAACGCGCCGGACCGGGCTTCGCATATGACGAGATTGTGCCAGCCATCGAGCGGCTGATTGGTGCCTATTTGGAAAACCGTGAGGATGAAAACGAACGCTTCATCGACGCCTATCGCCGCCTCGGCCTCGCGCCGTTCAAAGCCGCCCTGTATCCGGAGGTCAAAGCCGATGCCGCTTAAAGAACTCGCCGAACGCCGCAACATCCTGCACCGTAAAAGCGGCGCTGAGACAATCTTGAAACATGTCTTGGATGACGTACAAATCGGGCGCGTGGCCATGGTCTCCAGCTTCGGCGCTGAAAGCGTCGTGCTGTTGCATATGGTCAGCCAGATAGCACCGGACACGCCCATCCTGTTTCTGGACACCGAGATGCTGTTTCCCGAAACACTGACCTATCAGCGCGAGGTCGCGGACCTTTTGAGGCTCACCGATGTGCGGGTCATTCGCCCGTCACGTGCAAAACTGCTGGAGAGCGACGTCGACAGCATTTTGCACACCATCGACCCTGACGCCTGCTGTTCCTTGCGCAAAACTCAGCCGCTGGAAGAGGCATTGGCAGAGTTTGACGGCTGGATCACCGGTCGCAAGCGGGCGCATGGCGGTGCACGTGCGCAACTGCCGTTGTATGAAAAACAGGACCGCAAGATCAAGGTGAACCCTTTGGCCAGCTGGGACACGGCTCAAATCGCCAGCTATTTGGACAAGCACGACCTGCCCCGCCACCCATTGGTGGCACGCGGCTTCACCTCCATCGGGTGCACACCGTGCACCACCAAGGTCGCCGCAGGGGAAGACCCGCGCGCTGGCCGCTGGCGGGGTATGGAGAAATCCGAATGCGGCATTCACATTGTGGATGGCAAAGTCGTCAGACGGGAGAACGCAGCATGAGCACGATCATCACAGACACCGGATTCGCCCCCGACACTTGGGACCGCGGCTTTACCGCTTTGGCGGATATGCCCGCCAATGACACACCGTGTTGCATAGATATCCCTGCGGACGCCAATCCGCTGGGTTTGGCCAACCGCTTGGGCAAGATCAAGATGATCCGCGTCGATTTCCCCAGTTCTGCCGACGGACGCGGTTTCACCATTGCGCGCAATTTGCGCCTGATGGGGTTCAACGGGCGTCTACGTGCGCGGGGCCATGTCATCGCGGACCAGTACGCTATGGCGCGTCGTTCAGGATTTGATGAGATTGAGGTCGACGATGACCTTGCCGCGCGTCAGCCCGAGAAACAATGGCTCGCGCGGGCCGATTGGAAGGCGCACAATTATCAAGCCCGCCTGCGCGGCTGAACGTCCTATTTAACACTTGGTCAAAGATCACTAGAAAGGCCGGTGAGGGTATGCCTCGCCGGACAATTGCCATGAATGAAGTAACCGCTATGAACGCACCTGTAAAAGCCGTCCCCACCCTGCCCGACGCCCAAACCGTCACCGAGGTGAAGCACTGGACCGACCGCCTGTTCTCTTTTCGCGTGACGCGCCCGGCGTCTTTGCGCTTCCGCTCCGGCGAGTTCGTGATGATCGGCCTGATGGGTGACCCGAACCCAGACACCGGCAAGCAAAAACCGCTGCTACGGGCCTATTCCATCGCCTCCCCCAGCTGGGATGAGGAGTTGGAGTTCTACTCGATCAAGGTGCAGGACGGCCCGCTGACCTCCAAGCTGCAACACATCAAAGTGGGTGACGAAATCATCCTGCGCCCCAAACCCGTTGGCACGCTGGTCCATGACGCTTTGCTTCCGGGCAAACGGTTGTGGTTCTTTGCCACCGGCACCGGCTTCGCGCCGTTCGCGTCCTTGTTGCGCGACCCGCAAACTTACGAGGACTATGACGAGGTCATCATCACCCATACCTGCCGCGAAGTTGCAGAGTTGGAGTATGGCCGCCAGTTGATCGAAGAAATCCGCACCGACGAATTGCTGGGCGAGTTGATCGGTGAGGAAAACCTCAAGAAGTTGGTCTACTACCCGACGACCACGCGCGAAGAGAGCCCGAAGATGGGCCGCGTTACGGACAAGCTGCGCTCGGGCGAGCTGTTCGAGGAGCTGGGCGTTCCCCCCATGTCACCCGAGACCGACCGCGCGATGGTCTGTGGCTCCATCGGCCTGAATATGGACCTCAAGGAAATCTTCGAAGGCTTCGGTCTAGAGGAAGGTGCCAATAGCGATCCCAAGCATTACGTGGTCGAAAAAGCCTTTGTGGGCTGAGGCCTTCCACAGAAGTACACATAAAAAACGCCGCCTCGGATGATCCGACGCGGCGTTTTTTTTGGCGCGGCACTCGGCCCGACAAGGGCCAAGCACTGCGACAAGGTTTATTGACCCATTGCCGCTTTGACTTGGTCCAGAATACCAGACAACATTTCCGGATTGTCCCGCGCTTTCTCCAAGCCAGTTTTCAGTGTGGACTTCATCAACGCGTTCATTTCCGAGCCTTCAACCATCTCGACCACTTTGTCGTAGTCAAAGCCGTCAACTGTCAGCGCCTCAGCCGTGTCCCCGGCTGCGGTGGCCTCGGTAGTGGCTTCTGCGGCAGTTTCGGTAGCGGCGTCTGTCGCCTCTGTGGCTGCTTCGGTGGCTGTATCCACAGTGTTTGACGCTGCATCTGCAGCCTCGTTTGCGGCTTCGGTGGTCGCTTCGGTTGCATCAGACACGGTGTCCGACACTGCGTTCGACGCATCAGAGGCTGCTTCTGTGGTTGTCTCTGTTGCGGTGTCTACAGCGTCGCTCGCCGCTTCGGTTGTTGCTTCTGCCGCATCGCTTGCGGCCTCGACTGCATCAGAAGCAGTGTCAGCTACTGCATTTGCGGCATCGGATGCTGCGTCAGTTGCCGTCTCAGTCGCTTCAGTTGCAGTGTCTGCAACAACATTGGCCGCATCCGAGGCGGCTTCGGTTGCGTTCTCTACCGCGCCCTCAACAGCTTCGGCAGCATCAGAAGCAGCTTCGGTTGTCGCCTCAACAGCGTCAGAGGCAGCTTCGGTGGTCGCCTCAACTGCGTCAGACGCTGCCTCGGTAGCGCCCTCAACAGTTTCGGTCACAGCTTCGGTTGTGGCTTCTGCAGCATCGGACGCAGCTTCGGTGGTCGTATCGACTGCACCCTCAACTGCGGATGTTGCGTCGCCAGCTGTTTCTTTCACAGCATCCATGGCGTCGCCATCTTTGTTCATCCAAGCATAACCGCCCACACCAATCAGTGCGAGCACGACGATGACAATAATTCCACGTTGCATAATTCAATTAGTCCCTTTGATTGTGCAGGGATGACCCCCACCTTCTGCGACGAGCTATGGCATAGGATTGCCGGTTACAACGGGGTTTCGCTAGAGTTTTTCCCCGTCTGGAGCAAATGGGCGGAAAACCGACTTGTAGGACGGGCCTATGACCTCTATTTTGACGTCTCGAAACAATTGAAACCAAAGAAGGACTTCAGGCCATAGCTCGCAGACCACACAATGCGCCACCCGTGCGTGAAACCGGACCGCGCGTCAACGACCGCATCCGCTCTGATGAAATTCGCCTTATTGGCGCAGAAGGTGAAAACGTGGGCGTAGTAACGCCCGCCCGAGCGATGGCCATGGCCGATGAAGCCGGGCTTGACCTGGTAGAAATCTCACCAAACGCCAGCCCGCCTGTTTGCAAGATCATGGATTTCGGCAAGTATAAGTACGAAACCCAGAAAAAAGAGGCCGAGGCCCGCAAGAAGCAAAAGATCATCGAGATCAAAGAGGTCAAGTTCCGCCCGAACACGGATACCAATGACTACGACGTGAAAATGCGCAATGTTTTCAAGTTTCTCGACAATGGCGACAAAGTGAAAGTCACCCTGCGTTTCCGTGGCCGCGAGATGGCACACGTCAATCTGGGGCGTGAGTTGCTGGAACGCGTCGCCGCAGACATCGAAGGCCACGGCAAGGTTGAAAACTTCCCGAAAATGGAGGGCCGTCAGATGATTATGCTGATCGGGCCTCTGAAGACCTAACCCGCTGCACCTTGTTTTAATTGAAAGCCCCGATGGCCTGCTGGCCGTCGGGGCTTTTTCTTTGTTAGCTTCGCTTCGGGTTGCGGGGCTGCGGGCGACTTGGGATTTCCTTTAGCAGTCCGCCTACGCCCATCCCCATGATATCTTGCGCACTCACAGGGACGCCACAAATCAGCCGTTCCAACACCCAATCTGCCCCGTTCAGCGCAGGTGAACGGGCACATCCGGGTAATCCGATCACAGGCTTGCCGCCAAGATCACCAATGAAAAGCAAATTTCCCGGATCCACTGGCATCCCGAAATGGGCAACCGCGCCACCCGCCAGCCGGACCGCCTCGGGCGCGGTGTCGCGCAGATCAGACGTTGCGGATGCGGTGAGGATCAAGATCATATCCCCTTCGGCCTGACGCAATGCAGCTGATAGGGCCGCAGTATCGTGAGGGCATCGCACCGGCTCATCCATGACCGCCCCAAGCGACTTGACCCGATTGCGGATAACTTTGGCGCCTTTTTGTGACACCGGTGCAGCAAGCGTGGTTTCGATGAAGCTCGCACGGCGCACGCTTGCCACGGCCAGACTTAGCGCTTTGTCGCCTGCAGCTTGAGCCTGCTCCAAGGCGTGTTTTGGCACCCCATACGCAATGATCTTAACAGTCGCGACCATGCCGCCCTGCTCCATTCTGTGCAGGTTAGGCACCGTGGAGACGGTAATCACCGGATGGATCGCATTTAGCGAGTTAATGGCCTCAACATCTATTTGAACAACACCAGGGGCGACCGCAAAGATGTTGCAACGCCCCGTTCCGACGGGTCCAATCCGCAAGTGAGCACCCAATTCATCAGGCACCAAAGCCAGCGCCAGAGCCAGAGCCGCATCGTCTTCGTGCACATCGTCAGCCCCAAGCCGTGCAACTGTTATTTCGGACAGATCTGCTGCTTCGAGCAGGGCAATGTGGGATGGCTCCAACACCAATCCTTTACGCAATCTTTGCCCTTCGATTTGCACTGAATGGGCAAGGATTGCCCCAAGAGCATTCTGCGGTGGGACTGGTCCGAACTCCATCAGCCTTGCCGTAACGTCTGGATAATTTGCGCCATGATGCTGACTGCAATCTCCGCAGGCGATTTCGCCCCTATGTCGAGGCCCACGGGTGCGTGGATACGTCCGATCTGTGCCTCGTCAAAACCTGCCTCCGTCAGCCGCGATGCGCGTTTGGCATGGGTGCGGGTGGAACCAAGGCAGCCAAGATAGAAGCAATCCGAATTCAACGCAGCTTGGATGGCAGGGTCGTCCAACTTCGGATCATGGGTCAGGGTCACGATTGCAGTGCGCGTGTCGATGTCGAACGCGCTTAGCGCTGCATCCGGCCAATCATGAACCAGCGCCGTGTCAGGGAAACGAGCAGCGCTGGCAAAGGCCTCTCGTGGGTCGATAAGCACTGGCGCGAAGCCAGCTGCGCGCGCCATGGGCAGCAGGCATTGTGCGATATGAACGCCCCCGATGACGGCCATACGCAACGGCGGATTATGGATGGCAACAAAGAGACTGCCTTCAAACCCGGATTTGTCAGACCGGAAGCGTTCCGGAAAAGCCTCCGCCCCCGCCAATGCACGCTCCCAGCTTTGGGTGTCGACCGTGTAAGCAATCGGGATGGACTCCGCACGGGCCTCCACCAGCTTGGCCAACATATCCTCGGGAATCGCAGCGCCGACAGGTTCAACCAACACGCGGATGGTACCGCCACAGGCCAAACCCACGGCAAAGGCCTCATCATCAGACACACCGTATTCCAGAAGGCGCGGCTTTCCGTCCTCCAGGGCATCCATGGCCTCAACGACGACGGCCCCCTCGACGCAGCCGCCAGAGACGGACCCCATAATGTCCCCCTGCCCCGAAATCGCCAATTGCGAGCCGACGGGGCGCGGGGCGGATCCCCAGGTTTCAACCACCGTCGCGATGGCGACACCTACGCCATTGCGGTGCCAGTCCAGTGCAAGTGCCGGAATATCATTCAAGTCAGTCGTCACGATATATCCTTGTCAGAAAACAGTTATTACGGCTTGATCGCACGTCAATGTAGGCCACATCGGCGCGGTCGAAAAGCGTGGCGGCGTAAGATTCGAGCTGCGTGCAAGTGGTAATCTGTCCGGTGCCATAGATGATCCGGTTGTCTGAGGAATAGGCCTTCAGCAGGTAGTCTGGCGAACTCTTCAGAATGGGCGGTGCCCCTGCGTCCTCATACGGCGCACAAGCCTTTGCACACAGGAATATCGGCCCCAATTCCGCGTATGGCTGCGGCTCAGGAAAGGGTCGCGCCGCCAGAACAAGCATCGCGGCGCCGTCGGGAACTTGCGCAAGACAGCACCGACACGGTTTGCCATGCCCGTCGCTGATTGCGTGTTCTGCGGGTTGGCCATTGGCGTCAGGCCCACCTGCCCGTACGGCATCGACGAAAGCTTGCTCATAAGGTGTGTAGCGCATGATATTCTCCTTTGTCTGCGCCTTTTATGCTTGCTAGATGAACGAAAACGCGACCCGCTCCTTGCGCTAAAGCAGCGCCATCAACCGCGCCTTCTCGCCCACATCATCCGGCCGCGAAATCGCATCAGCCAAATCTTCCAGCGCCGCGATATTGTGGCCAGCTCGGAAGCTGTCGACATGGGGCAACATAGCTCTGATACCGTGTGCTTTCGGCGCAAACTCTTCCCACCGTAGCAACGGGTTCAGCCAGATCACCCTTCTGGCTGTGAGCTGCAAACGGCGCATCTCTTTCTCGAGTGCGGTGGGATCATCACGGTCCAACCCGTCAGTGATCAGCAAAACAACCGCCCCGTTGCCCATGACCCGACGCGACCAATCGCGATTGAACTGGTGCAGGCAGGTGCCGATCTTGGTGCCACCCTCCCAATCCTGAGCTTGAGCCCCCGCTGCGGCCAAAGCCGCATCGACGTCACGGGTGGCCAAATGGCGGGTGATATTGGTCAGCTGCGTGCCGAAGGTGAAGGCGTGAACCTTCGCCCAACCCGCGCCCTTCTCGTTGCTGACCGCATGCAAGAAGTGCAGCACGGCGCGCGAATATTGCGACATGGAGCCTGAAATATCGCACAGCGCAACGAGATTGGGCCAGCGTTCGCGCCGCGCCTTCAACGCAAAGCTCTGCATCTCGCCCCCATGGCGCATCGCGGTGCGCAACGTGGCGGGGCCGTCTATCAAGGGACCGTTCGGACTAAGACGTGTACGACGCGAAACCAGCGGCTTCACAGGTAGCGTCAGCTTAGCGAGCATCCGCTTGGCCGCCGCCATCTCGGCGTTGCTCATTAGCTCAAAATCGAGGCTGCGAAGCCTTTCTTCACCAGACATCGTGCGCGAGGCGTCGATCTCGATCTCCGTCTCCTCACCCTCTTCCTCCTCGCGTTCAATCTCGCGGTTTATCCCATCCAGCAACGCCTCTGCCGCCCGCTTCTCAGCGGGCTTTGCCTTCTGCTCTTCCTGGACGCCGCGTATCATCGGGCTTAACGCCGCAATCATGTGTTCCAGATAGCGCGGGTCTCGCCAGAAAAGTCGGAATATCTGAGCGAAAGTCGTGCGGTGTTCTGGTCGCGAGACGAAGCAGGCTTGAAGAACATAAAAGAAATCGTGCTTGCGCGTGAACCCCACGGCCTCCACCGCGCGGATGGCGTCAATAACGCGGCCCGGCCCAACCGGAATACCCGCCGCGCGCAACGCGCGGGCGAACCACGTGATGTTATCGGCGAGCTTGCCGTCTTCGGGGATGTTGAGCGTCGGACATTCGGGCATAGAGGCAATCAATCTGAGGGGACCACTGCGAGTTCGTAACGACTGGGGCCAGCCGAGTATATCGTATGCACCTTGAAATAAATTCGGTCGCCAAAGTCGGTTTTGATCTCAAGATACCTCGCGCCGTCGGTCGTTCTTATCCACCCTTTGTGCTCTTCGCGCGCGTTGTACGCCTCAAGGCGTACTTCCTTTCCCGACACCTGCTTCAACATAATCTGATCCCCCCGGACGCCCCCCTCGGGGACTGGCATAACAAACCAGTCGGGCTCGTCTTTGAACACTTCTCCTTTCACGCGCTGCCCATGTAGAATCTTGTTTGGAGCACTTTGTTCGTTGTTCGGTTCAACCTCCTCAACTACTTTCGCACCTGAGAGAAGAACTGGATCAGCGGGCGAAACCTCGCCAGGCTTATCGCTTGGGTTAGCTCGGTTCGTGGGCGCTTTTGGCTGCGTAATCAGTGGAATTGTCTCTTTCTGTTCCTTCACGAACAGGGGCAACGACATAAACGCCGCACCGACCAAAAACACCAGCAGGCCCGCGGACGAGCTTTCAAATTTAAGCCCAAAAAGTTCGATCTTAGCCGCTCCCTCAGCCTTTGGGCGCAGAAGCAAATAAAGCCCGACCCCCGCAAAGGCTGCGCCCGCAATCATAAAAATAATTAGCTTGGTGCCATCTAGGGCTTCGAAATTCATGGGCCCCTCCTTTTGTAATCTGTCTCAAGACTATCCTTTAAACAGATTTCGCGCCAGTTTTACGCGTCAGCCAATTCCTCACGAACCTCTTCGAGGATGCGCTTGGCCTCGGAGCCTTGGATTTTCTGGATGTCGTCTTGGTATTTTAAAATCGCCCCAAGCGTGTCCGCAATGACTTCGGGACTCATGGCAATGACGTCGAGGGCCAGCAAACATTTTGCCCAATCGATGGTTTCCGCCACGCCGGGGGATTTGAACAGGTCCTCCTTGCGCAGGCGTTGCACAAAGCCGACGATCTCGCGGCTCAGGGCTTCCTGCGCTTCGGGTGCGCGGGCGTGAAGGATCGCCATTTCACGATCGAAATCGGGGTAGTCGACCCAATGATACAGGCAGCGGCGCTTGAGCGCGTCGTGCACCTCGCGGGTGCGGTTCGACGTCAGGATCACGATGGGCGGTTCTGCGGCTTTGATCGTCCCAAGCTCTGGAATGGTGACTTGGAAGTCTGACAACGCCTCCATCAAGAACGCCTCGAACGGGGCGTCGGTGCGGTCCAGTTCGTCGATCAGCAGTACCGGTGGGCCACCTTCCTGCGGTTGCATCGCTTCCAACAAGGGGCGAGCGGTCAAATAGTCGTCAGAGAACAGTTCCGCTTGCAACGCCTCACGGTCGGTAGTCCCCGTGGCCTCAGCCGTGCGTATGGCCACCATTTGCGCGGGGAAGTTCCATTCGTAGACGGCAGAGGACGCGTCCAACCCCTCATAGCATTGCAACCGGATCAAGCGACGGCCCAGCGACGCGGCAATAGCCTTTGCTATCTCCGTCTTGCCGGTTCCCGCTTCTCCTTCCAGAAACATCGGGCGACCCAGCTTCAGCGACAAGAAAACCACCGTCGCCAGCGCCCTGCCGCAGATGTAGTTCTCCTGCGCAAGCAATGCGATGGCTTCGTCGATGGACCTAGGCAATTGCGTCATTGATATCTCCTCGTTGCGACATAGCTGCATCTCGGATCACCGCCGTCAAGCATTGCCCCCCACCAAGCGCGACTATAGTCTAAGCTAAACGCTGCATTTGGAGTTGCACCATGAACGTCACCCGCCAAATTTCTGCAAAAGACGCCCCCGACATGGCGCGTTTCGACTGGGAAGACCCCTTCCGCCTCGAGGACCAACTGACCGAAGACGAGCGCATGTTGCGCGACGCGGCCCGCAGTTTTGCCGACACCGAACTCGCCCCGAAGGTGATCGACGCCTACCGCGAAGAGACCGTTGATCCCGGCATGTTCAAAGCCATGGGGTCTGCGGGACTGTTGGGCCTGACGGTGCCGGAGCAATACGGCGGCTTGGGCGCGTCCTATGTGACCTATGGGCTGGTGGCCCGCGAGATCGAACGGGTGGATTCGGGGTATCGCTCGATGATGTCGGTGCAATCCTCCTTGGTGATGTATCCGATCTATGCCTATGGCTCCGAGGAGCAGCGCCAGAAATACCTGCCGGGCTTGGCATCGGGCGATCTGATTGGCTGCTTCGGGCTGACCGAACCCGATGCGGGCTCCGACCCTGCGGGCATGAAGACCGTCGCTAGAAAAACTGACACCGGCTACGTATTGAACGGCGCGAAGATGTGGATTTCCAACTCCCCCTTCGCGGATGTGTTCGTTGTCTGGGCCAAATCCGAGGCCCATGGTGGAAAAATACGCGGCTTCGTGCTGGAGAAAGGCATGGACGGGCTGTCCGCGCCGAAAATCGGCGGCAAGCTGTCCTTGCGCGCCTCCACCACCGGTGAGATCGTGATGAAAGATGTGGCCGTGGGCGAAGACGCCCTGCTGCCGAATGTCGAAGGCTTGAAAGGTCCGTTCGGCTGCCTGAACCGAGCACGCTACGGCATCTCCTGGGGTGTTTTGGGGGCGGCGGAGTTCTGTATGTATGCTGCGCGTCAATACGGGCTGGACCGCAAGCAGTTTAACAAACCATTGGCGCAAACACAGCTTTATCAAAAGAAGTTGGCAGATATGCTGACCGAGATTTCGCTGGGGCTGCAAGCCTCCTTGCGCGTTGGTCGCCTGATGGACGAGGGCCGCGCCGCGCCCGAGATGATCTCGCTGGTCAAACGCAACAACTGTGGCAAGGCGCTGGATATGGCACGCATGTCGCGCGACATGCATGGCGGCAACGGCATTCAGGAAGACTACCAGATCATGCGTCACATGCTGAACCTTGAGACAGTGAACACCTACGAGGGCACGCATGATGTCCACGCGCTGATTCTGGGCCGCGCGGTCACGGGGCTTCAGGCGTTTTTCTAAAAGCTAAACATTAGAGCTTGAAACGGGGCGGTCGCTTGGCCGCCCTTTTTCGTTCTCTAGGCGGTCAAAAGTTATTTCTGATCTTTTTAGTCGGAAACACTTGCATCCCTCGTGAGATGTAGTAACCAATCAAAACAGTAAGAAATACCAACCCAAACTGGATCGCTAAAAATGACCAAAACAACCGCAACCTTCCCGTTGATCTTGGCCGCCACCCTTGGCGCTGCCCTGCCTGCGCTTGCCGCCGATGAATTGAATCTCTATTCGGCCCGCCATTACGACACGGACGAGCGTCTTTATTCCGACTTCACCAAGGCCACAGGCATCACCATCAACCGCATCGAGGGCAAGGCAGACGAACTGCTGACCCGCATGAAGGCGGAAGGCGCAAACTCTCCGGCTGATATCTTGATCACCGTCGATACCTCCCGCCTGAAGCGCGCCAAGGATGCGGGCGTGCTGCAATCCGTGGACAGCGACGTGCTGGAAGCCGCCGTCCCCGCCAACCTGCAAGACAGTGACAACCAATGGTTTGGCGTGTCGCAACGCGCACGGATCATCTTCTACGACAAGGCCGCCGTCGCGAACCCGCCCGCCACCTACGCTGACCTTGCTGACCCTGCCTACAAGGGCATGGTGTGCATCCGGTCCTCGTCGAACACCTACAACCAGACTCTGCTGGCCTCAATCGTCGAGCATGAAGGCGAGGAAGCCGCCAAAGCTTGGGCGCAAGGCGTCGTCGACAACATGGCGCGCGCGCCACAGGGCGGTGACACCGATCAGCTGCGTGGCATCGTCTCTGGCGAATGTGCCATCGCAGTGTCCAACACCTACTACTTCGCCCGTGCGATCCGCACCGATGTGGACGGCGTATCCGCTGACATCGAACGTATCGGTTGGGTCTTCCCGGACCAGAACGGCAACGGCGCGCATGTGAACCTGTCCGGCGCTGGTATTGCCAAGCATGCACCAAACCGCGAAAACGCGGTGAAGTTCATGGAATACCTCGTCTCCGAGCAAGCGCAGAGCTACTTCGCGGACGGCAATGACGAATACCCTGTCGTTGCGGGTTTCAAGGGCAACGCGGCTGTTCAGAAGCTGGGGGAATTCAAGGCTGACGAGGTGGATCTATCTGCCGTGGCGACCAAGCTGCCAGTGGCACTTGAGATATTCAATCAGGTTGGTTGGGAATAAACCCCGCCCCCACAAACACTCCAAGGCGCGGTGGGAAACCTCCGCGCCTTTTTATTTGCGGCGGACTTGGCGGCAGATCAAGATGACGGGCAGCAGCCCGATGGCGACAATCACCAAAGATGGCACCGCCGCCCCCTCCAACCGCTCGTCCGAGGCCAGGCGATACGCCTGCACCGCCAGCGTGTCATAGTTGAACGGGCGCAGGATCAGGGTCGCGGGAAGTTCCTTCATCACGTCCACGAACACGATCAAAAGCGCGGTCAAAAGGCTGGGCCGCAGGATCGGGAAATGCACGCGGCGCAAAGTCCCAAATGCCGTCTGCCCTAAAGCCCGCGAGGCCATATCCATATTCGCGTTCACCGCCACCTGTCCGCCCTCATAGGCGCCCAAAGCTGCGGCAAGGAAGCGGATCATATAGGCCGCGATCAGCAACCAGATAGAGCCGGTGATCAGCAATCCGGTCGAGATATCGAACGTCGCCCGCATCCACGCATCCAGCGCGTTGTCGAAATTGGCGAACGGCACCATCAGCCCCACCGCGATCACCCCGCCGGGCACGGCGTAGCCCAAACGCGCAATCGACGTGGACAAACGCGACAACAGCCCGTCATCAAGGCGTTGCAAATATCCAAGTGTTACCGCCGCGGCGAGCGTCACCAAGGCCGCGATCATCGCAAGCGTGATCGAATTCAAAGCAAACGACACATAGCGCGGCGAGAACAGGTTCTGCTCGCTGCCAAATCCCATAATCAGCAAGGCCGCACCCGGCACGACCCAACCAAAGATCACTGGAATCGCGCACAGCGCCATCGCGCCCCATTTCGCCCAGCCTTCCAGTTCGATTGCCGCCATCGGTTCTTGGCGTTTGGAGCTGTCGTGGTATTTAGCCCGTCCACGGCTGGACCGCTCCAGCACCGCTAAAACCAGCGCCACCATCAAGATGCCAAGCGCCAGTTGCGCCGCCCCTGCCCGATCTCCCAGCGAGAACCAGCTCGTGTAAATGCCTGTCGCGAAGGTTTGCACACCGAAATAGGCAACGGTGCCGAAATCGGCGATCGTCTCCATCACCGCCAGCAAGACCCCCGACGCAATCGCGGGCCGCGCCATTGGAATGGAGACGCGCAGAAAGGCCTGCCACGGCTTCTTCCCCAAGGCGCGTGCGGCCAGAAAGGACGTCGCACTTTGTTGCAGGAACGCGGCTCGCGCCAGCAGGTAGACATAGGGGTACAAGACCAAGATCAGCATGACCGCCGCCCCGCCCAAAGAGCGTATTTCAGGGAACCAGTAATCCCGCGCGCCCCAGCCGGTCACATCTCGCAGTGTAGATTGCACGATGCCGGGATGGTCCAGCAAATGGGTGTAGGCATAGGCCAGCACGTAGGCTGGGAATGCCAGTGGAATGACCAAAGCGATCTCGAGCAGCTTGCGACCGGGAAACTCTGTCATCGTCACCAGCCACGCAGCACCCGTGCCGATCATCAGCGTTCCGATGGACACCATCAGCACCAGCAAGGCGGTGGTGGCCGTATAACGCTCCAGCACCGTATCCGCGAGATGCTCCAGCGTCTCGCTCCCTCCGGTCAACGCAGCCAAGGCAACGGCGATCATCGGTAGCAGGCACACGGTCGCGAGTACTACCGCCGCGCGGCGCAGGCTTTTGGGACCGGTGATGGTCTGACGGGGGCGGTTCAGCTTCAACATTGCACCCCGTCTCTACAATCGCAGGCTGGTGATGGGAAGGGATGGCCTACAAAAACGCTCAGGCACTAATGCGTCGTTTTGACCTTCTCGACGGTGAAGAAGAAATCCTCGGGGATGTCGTCTTTAAGCGCGACCTCGTCAGGGATCACATCGGGGCCGGCGAGAAACACATTTGCCCCGAAATAATTGTGCATCCGCGACAGGCGCTCCATCCGTGGGCCGGTCAGGTCGTTGTAGAAGTTGGAATAGTTCTCCGTCGCCTTCAACTCCTCGATCTTTTCGCGGTGCTTGGCGACCGAATATTCATGCGCGGCGCGCAGTTCGGGATCGGCCATCAGGCGGTCAAACTCGGCTTGCAGCAGCGGCAGTTTGGTTTGGGCCGAGGCATTCTCTTCCCAGTTGTTATTCATTCGAAACCAATAACTTAGCCCTTGATCCCGATCCACATGGTTCACCCGCCCACGGTCACGCTTGACCAAGAAGCTCTCGGCAGAGCGTACGGCGTAATGGTTCAACGTCACCAGATCGTACCCGTAGCTGTCCGTGGTCGAGCGCCAGCCGTTGCGAATCAGTTTCTTCGGCATCGGCTGGCCCGACCCGTTCACCCATTTGATCTTGTCCCACAGGTCAGGCTTCAGGCCTTTTGGACGATGCACGCCCATCTTCTTGTAGATGCCAATGTTGCGGAACAGCGTCTTGAACCCCCATGCCTGATGCGGTTTTCGGCACAGCTCTGGCGCGCATTCGGTGAACTGGCTGATCAGGAATTCGTCTTTGTATTCATGTATATCCGCATTGCCAAACAGCCGCCACGTCAGCGAAATCATGTTGGCGTCGCCGACGGCCTTATACAAATCGTCCAACTTGCCATCGCCCACATGGATGTTGATGAACTCGTCCACATCCATCGAAATAGCCCAGCCCGCGTTCTTGAATACGTCTTCGCCGTCCGCGGCGTCCAGCGCCCAGTGTTGTGGTTTCAGGTCAGTGCCCGCGAACTTGTTATCTCGACGCTGCACGATGCCACGCTCTTGTAGCAGGTCCAGCAACTCGTCCGTGCCGTCGTCGCAATCGTTGGTGTAGACAAGGAAATCATCGACTCCGATGGCACGGTGAAAAGCGATCCATTCAAGGATAAACGGCCCCTCGTTCTTCATACAGGTCACGATAACTGTGCGGCCACCATCAATGGCCTTACCTGCGGGCTCTTCCATCTTGCTTTCAGGTGGGCGGACGGGTTTGTGGTCCCAAATATCTTGGGCCATCGCTAAAAGATATTCGTCCTCGATAAGCGAAGTTTTTGGGACCAACTCGGCGGCGTTGTGTTTCGGATGCCTGATCGCCATTGCCCTTAGAAACCCCATGGTTTCATCAGGTTGCGGCTCCGCATCGACAACGCGCACGAAGCGCCAAACCTTGTCGCGCCCCACCCGAGACGGCGCGAGACACCAGCGGCGATTGGCGCGCGGATTGTCAAACTGGCGACAGATGTGATCGCCAAATTTCGGCTGCTTCTTCGGCCGCACACGCCATGGGTAAACGCGCTGACCAACAAGCTGAATAACCCCGACCGAGCTGTCATGCACCGCCTTGAACGGCTGTGCCTCCAACGCCAATAGATCCATCAGGTCAATGTTCATCACAGCGCGCGCGCGCGACAGAAAGCGCCACTTCGCCCATTCATAAAGCGATAGCTCGGCCAAGGGGGAAGTTTGAGGATCGACGGGCAGATTATCCATCCGGTCTTTGCCCGGCGCGTCGGGGGCGTTGAACGGATGCGAAGCCGGTGGCAGGTCTTCCGCACCCAGCGGAACTGCCGACTTCACATGGACTAGACGTTTCAGCCCGATCTTAGCCGCAAGAACTTTAAGTTTCTTCTCGAAACCCTTTTCATTGTTCGGTTTTTCGCGATCCAGCATGAGTACCGCGTTTAGCCCATGCCCGGTCACATGGTACCGCATCCACTCTTCGACCACCTCAATTGGCTCGCCGTTGCGCTCTAGCATACAGACGTTCATATCTTCAAAAAGGTCGGTCTCAGGGCGTTGAACAGGAAGCGTCAATTGCCCCTCTTTCAAGGCTATCTGAATATGATCGGAGGACACCTCCGACATACCCGCCAACAGCGGAGCACCATTGATCGTTCGCAGTTCACTAAATGTGGCGCAACCCTCGCGCGGCTTGGGGTCAAACAGATCGCAAGCTGTGCCGGATTTAAAGAAAACGCGCAGCCACATGCCACCAACAGGGTTTTCCCAACCAATGCAATCAAGCGCGACAATACCTCGATCTTCAACAGTATTCAGTTCGCGTTTTTGGTAGATGTCAGTTTGAGCCATGAACCTGTCCATACCGCCTGATCAGGTCAAGCGCCACCACGTCTGGCAAGTGCGCAGAGCCCTCTGAGAGCAGCAACCGACCGTATAGCTTTAACGTATCTGGGTCCTGCATCAGTTCATCAAAGCGCTGTCGATGCCATGCGCGACAGGCAGCTTGCGTGTCAGCCACTCCGTCCAATGCCAGCAATTCTTGCATCATCGAACGTGTCGCAGGTGCCATTGACGCAATCGTATCGTCTTCGACAGTGTTGAAGTTACGTTCCACCCAATAGGTCAAATCCACCTGCTTTTGCTGGTGGTTTGGCAGGCCTCGCGCCCGTTTCAGGATGAACTCCGAAATCGACCGGACGGAATAGTGGTTCAGCTGCACTAAATCACGGGCAATCGGCGCGCCCCAAAACATGATCTGCCCGTCATTAGCGGCAAGTCCCTCTGCGACCGGCACGCCAGAGCCATCCACGATCCGCGGCAGATCATGGCGATCCGGGTTCTTTTGTTTGGGGCGATGCACACCCAATTGGCGAAATGGGCCATCACGTCGGAACAGGGATTTGAAATAGCTGCCGATCGCCGGATAGAGCAGGTTTTCCGGCGCTGCGCGGGTGAAGCGTCCAATCGTCAAATCCTGTGACAAGTCGACCTTCCCCGCGTGACCAAATAGCCTCCAAGGTAACAAGATCATATCCGCATCAACTTTGGATATCAGGTCGGGAATGGACTTCAGCCCACTACCCAAATTAATAAATTCATCACAATCCATGCACGCGACCCAATCGGCTTCGGCCACGGCGGGATGATCCCAAGCAGCCCTTAGCGCGCGCCATTGCGGTGGCTTCTTGCCATCGTCCAATGGCACATGGGTCACATCGGGAAGCAGATCCAAAAGCGCTTCGGTGCCGTCTTCGCAATCGTTGGTATAGACCAGAAAATCGCTCACGCCTGCCGCGCGGTGATGGGCTATCCATTCCAGCAGATGTGGCCCCTCGTTGCGCATGGTGGTGACGAGTGTGATTTTCATATGATGCCTGCTGCTCTTTTGACCCGTTCTCGACGTGCAACGAATCGCTTTTCCCTGAGTTTTAAACTGTCGCTCGCGAGAATCGAAACATTCATAGACAGGTCGCAAAGAATAACTCGGCGCAAGAGCGGCAGATCAAGGGGCTGACACCTGAAATCTCCACACCGCTTCAAAGGCATCCCCGCCCGCACCAAGCCGGACTAGAAACACCCCGTTGTATCGCAAAACATGTCCGCAAATACAAAAACGGGCACCGTTGGTGCCCTGTTTAATTCGATTATGTAAAGTCTGGTCGGGCTCTAAGCCGCTTTAGCGTAGTAGATATCGCGGAAAACATGCTGCGCAATTTCTTCGCGGCGCAGTCCCATCTTTTCAAGTTGAGCATCGGATCTGGTGTTCAAATGCTCCATCTCACGGAAGCGAGCATTGGCGCTTCCTGCCAGATCCATCGCCTTCAGCAGCGACATAAAGAAGTCACCGACTCGATCATAGAACGAGTTGTGTATTGCGTGGCTGATATTGGCCATGGCGCGTCTCCATTTGCATGCAAGCCTAAACACTCGCCTTGCAACTCATATAGGAACTACGTCCGCACCGGACGACCGACAATCTCGCATTGCTGCATTGCGGCACACGCAACCCTAAGCCGCGGCTTTGATCAGCATGAATAGACCTTCGCGGGAACGTCATAGACTTCCGCAACCTCGGGGATAGCCTCGAAGACAACCGTGTTGCCGCCAACTTCTTTGGCCTTCACTTTCGCCGCACGGCGGGCATCTTTCAGGCCAATATCCTTCAACGGCCCAAATACGGCAGGGATACCGCGCACGTTGCCGATGAACCGGCAACCCGCTACGTCAGCGGCGTTGCTCTCGGTCACGCCCGAGACATCGTAAATCGTGGGTGTACATGCGGCCAACATAGCCGCGAATAGAACTGCGCGCTTCATCTGTACCTCGTAACTCTTGTGGTCGAGCATTTGAGCCATCGTTAACACACGCACTGCGTCATGCATCCCAAAATTGCAGATATGCCGCGCACTCGCTGTTTCCCGCCCAAATAGCCGCGGCTATTTACACCAACAGCCCCGCCCCCTCTGGTCTTGGTCGCGCCAAAGCGTTAGTCACCGCCCAAGAATATGGGGGACCCAATGACCAGCATGACCATCACGAGACCCGATGACTGGCACCTGCACTTGCGCGACGGCGATATGTTGAAGGCAGTCCTGCCCGAAACCGCCCGGCATTTTGGCCGCGCGATTATCATGCCCAACCTGATCCCCCCCGTTGTTACCGCCAAAGACGCCGCCGAGTACCGCGACCGGATCATGGCGGCCAAACCGGACAACTCAAAATTCCAGCCATTGATGACGTTGTATTTGACCGAGGAAACTGACGTCAAAGACCTACGCGCCGCCGCCGAGATCGGGCTGATTCATGCGGTTAAGCTTTACCCTGCAGGGGCCACCACCAATTCCGCCTCTGGCGTGGCGGACTTCTCGAAGGTGCAGCGCGTCCTAGAGAACATGGCCCAGATCGGCCTGCCGCTCTGTGTCCATGGCGAGGTCACCAATCCCGACGTGGACATCTTCGACCGCGAGGCCGTCTTTATTGACACCGTGCTCGACCCGATCCGCCGCTCGGTGCCCGGCCTGCGTGTGGTGATGGAACATATCACCACCAAGCAAGGCGCTGACTATGCGCGCGAGGGCGGCGACACGCTGGCGGCGACGATCACGACGCACCATCTGGTGATCAACCGCAACCACATCCTCGCTGGTGGCATCAAACCGCACTACTACTGCCTGCCTGTCGCCAAGCGTGAAGAGCACCGCCTCGCTCTGCTCAAGGCCGCAACATCCGGCGACAAAAGCTACTTCCTTGGTACGGACTCAGCCCCGCATACCGACGCCAACAAGCTGCTACCCTGCGGGTGCGCGGGTTGCTTCACCGCCACCAACACGATGTCGATCCTTGCGGAAGTGTTCGAGAAGGAAGGCGCGCTGGACAAGCTAGAGAGCTTTACGTCGCTGAACGGTCCGGCCTTCTACCGCATGCTTCCCAACACCGACACCACTACGCTTACAAAGGGCGATCCGGTCACCTATCCCGACCATATCGCCACCCCCCAAGGGGACGTCACCGTGTTCGACCCACAAATGCCGCTGCATTGGAGCGTCACCTAACTTATCATTGCTTCATAAATACCTCCGCCGGAGGCTCCGACCTACGCCACAAGGACCGCCCACATGATCCCGACCACCTACCCCAGCCGCGAAGAAATCGCCCGCCTGTCCGCTTCCATGCTGCTGGAAGTCGGCGCCGTCCATTTCAACGCGCGCGAGCCATTCACCCACGCATCCGGCAAGAAGGCGCCGACTTACGTCGATTGCCGCAAGCTGATCTCCTTCCCGCGCATCCGCACCACATTGATGGATTTTCTCGCCTGCACCGTCATGCGCGACGCAGGCTTCGAGGCGTTCGACAACATCGCAGGCGGTGAGACCGCAGGCATCCCGTTCGGCGCGCTAGTTGCCGAGCGCCTTGAGCTGCCTATGACTTATGTGCGCAAGAAGCCCAAGGGCTACGGTCGCAATGCCCGTATTGAGGGCGTAATGACCGAAGGCCAGCGCGTGCTGCTGGTCGAGGACATGACCACCGATGGCGGCTCTAAAATCAGTTTCGTCGAAGCGATCCGCGAAACCGGTGCGACCTGCGCCCATACCGCAGTTATCTTCTTTTACGACATCTTCCCCGATACCCGTGACGTTCTGGGCGGACATGGCATTGCGCTGCATTCGCTGTGCACGTGGTGGGATGTTCTGGACGTGGCCAAGGAGCAAAATACCTTCGACGAGGAAACCTTAACCGAAGTCGAAAAGTTCCTGCGCAACCCAACCGAATGGCAGGCGGCGCATAGCTGACGAATCGCAGTCGACCGTGCAAAAATCCGCCACTGCGCACCTTTCGATTTTTGAGACTCGCGTAAGGTTGCCGTCGCGTTAAGAGAATCGGTCAAGTTGAGAATTATTTCCCACATGTTGACGAAAGCGGCTTCCAAGCCGCAATATAAACCCTAATCTTACTACACAAAAGTTACCCACAGGATATCCAGATTGATCCGCTTGTCGTGATCCGTCATTGGTCTTGTCCAGGGACAAGGGGACTGTAATGAACGATCTGAGTACGGCGCTAAACGCGGGGCCAGGCGCATCTGTGCATGTGGATGCGGGCGGGGCTTTGCCTCATAATATCGAAGCTGAACAACAGCTTTTAGGCGCAATCCTGACAAATAATGACGTGTTCGACCGCGTCGCTTCCGTCATCACGGCCGAGCACTTCTTCGATCCCGTTCATCGTCGAATCTACGAAACCGCTGCCGCGCGGATTCACAAAAACCTTCTGGTATCCCCTGTCACTCTGAAACCCTATTTTGAGGATGATGAAGGTCTGCAGGAACTGGGCGGTCCCGCCTATCTGGTCCGCCTGCAAGGTGCATCGATTTCTGCTTTTGCCGCCCGCGACTATGCGCAAATGATCTATGATCTCGCAATCCGCCGCGAGCTGATCGAGCTAGGCCAAGAAATTGCCTTGAAAGCCGGCAAGGTTGAAACCGATAGTGATCCGGTCAGCCAGATCGTTGAGGCAGAGCAGCGACTCTATGCCTTGGCCGAGGCGGGCCAGACCGAAAGCGGGTTCCAAAGCTTCCTGAAAGCCGTCACTGACGCAGTCGAGGTCGCGAACGCCGCCTACCAACGCGAAGGCGGGCTTGCGGGTGTCTCCACTGGCCTGATCGACATGGACAAGAAACTTGGCGGACTGCATCGCTCCGACCTTTTGATCCTCGCCGGACGCCCCTCTATGGGGAAAACCTCGCTGGCGACCAACATCGCGTTCAACGTGGCCAAGGCCTACAAAAAAGGCATCACACATGACGGCACCGAGGGGGCGATTGAAGGCGGCTCCGTCGGGTTCTTCTCGCTCGAGATGAGCGCCGAGCAGCTTGCGGCACGTGTGTTGTCGGAAGCCTCCGAAGTCCCGTCCGAGCAAATCCGCCGCGGTGACATGAACGAAACCGAGTTCCGCCGCTTCGTTGAAGCCGCCAAGGCGCTCGAATCCTGCCCGTTATTCATCGACGACACGCCCGCCCTGCCCATCTCGCAGCTCGCCGCTCGCGCGCGCCGCCTGAAGCGGACCCATGGTTTGGACGTGCTGATCATCGACTACTTGCAACTGGTGCGCCCTGCGACCGCCAAAGACAGCCGTGTGAACGAGGTATCGGAAATCACCCAAGGCCTTAAAGCCATCGCCAAGGAACTCGAAATCCCCGTAATCGCCCTGTCCCAGTTGTCACGGAACGTGGAAAGCCGCGAAGACAAGCGCCCGCAGTTGTCCGACCTTCGCGAATCCGGCTCGATTGAGCAGGATGCCGACGTGGTGATGTTTGTGTACCGCGAGGAGTATTACAAAGAGCGTGAGAAGCCCGCCGACCACGAGCTGGAAAAAATGGCGAACTGGCAAAACGAGATGTCGCATTGCCACGGCAAAGCCGAGGTTATCATCGGCAAGCAGCGCCACGGCCCCATCGGGTCGGTCGAGCTGTCATTCGAAGGTCGGTTTACCCGCTTTGGCAACCTGATCAAGCCATGGCAGGACGGCGCGGGCGAAGGTGGCGGCGAGTTTTAGAACTCAACAGATGCGACTCAGCTAAAATTGTGGTATGGATATTGATAGAAGCCAGTCCGTCCTGCTCTAATTCCAGGAAAACCCTCTTAACATATAGCAGGTGAGAGGCTTCCAAGAACCGCCGCAACCCAGCGGCGGTTCTGGCTTTTCAAACCTACTTCTTGCGGCCGTCGATATGCTTGCGCAGCTTGGACGGCGGCGCTTTCTTGCGTCCTTTGAACGGATTGTCCTCGTTTTGCGAACGCATGAACAGGCGGATCGGCGTGCCCGGCATGTCGAAATCCTCGCGCAGACCGTTCACCAGATACCGCGAGTAACTTGCAGGCAGCAGATCAGGATGCGAGGCCATCACCACGAATCCCGGCGGACGGGCCTTCACTTGCGTCATGTAGCGCAGCTTGATGCGCTTGCCTTGCGGTGCGGGCGGCGGGTGCTGCTCCAGCATTCCCACCAGCCAGCGGTTCAACGCCGAGGTGCTGACACGGCGGTTCCAGACTTGGTGTGCTTCCAAAATAGCGTCGTGCAGACGCTCCAATCCCCTGCCCGTCAGCGCGGACACGGTGATCAGCGGCGCGCCGCGCAGTTGTGGCAACAGGCGTCCAAACTGCTCTTTCAGCTGTTTGAGCTTGTCCTGCTTGTCGCCTTCCAAATCCCACTTGTTGACGGCCAGCACCACCGCTCGGCCCTCGCGTTCGGCCAGATCGGCGATGCGCAAATCTTGTTGCTCGAACGGTATATCCACGTCCAAAAGTACCACCACGACCTCGGCGAATTTCACCGCGCGCAAGCCGTCGGACACCGACAGCTTTTCCAGCTTGTCCTGAATCTTGGCCTTCTTGCGCATCCCCGCCGTGTCGAAAATCCGCATCGGTGTGCCGGACCAATCGGTCATCACGGAAATCGCGTCACGGGTGATTCCCGCCTCCGGCCCCGTCAGCAATCGCTCCTCGCCAATGATCTTGTTGATCAGGGTCGACTTGCCCGCATTGGGCCGCCCAACAACAGCAATTTGCAAGGGTTTAGAAGGTGTTGGAGGGATGTATTCAACCACTTCGTCTTCATCATGTTCCTCGTCAACATCGGTCAGATCAACGTCAACTTCGGGGGTGTAGTCCTCATTCTCTTCCTCGGCCAAATCAATCAGCGGACGCAGCACATATGTCAGATCGGCCATGCCTTCGCCATGCTCGGCGGACAGGCCCAACGGCTCGCCCAGGCCCAAGGAATAGGCTTCCATCAACCCCGCCTCGCCCGCTTTACCTTCCGCCTTATTGGCGGCGAGGATAACGTGGGCGTTTTTCTTGCGCAAGATGTCCGCGAAAATCTCGTCGGCAGGCAGCACGCCCGCACGGGCGTCAATCAGGAACAGGCAGGCATCAGCCATTTCCACCGCGCGCTCGGTCAGCATCCGCATCCGGCCTTGCAGCGACTCATCAGTGGCCATTTCCAGACCGGCGGTGTCGATGATGGTGAATTTCAGATCCCCCAGCCGCGCCGACCCTTCCCGCAGGTCGCGGGTAACGCCCGGTTGGTCATCGACCAGCGCCAGACGCTTGCCCACCAGACGGTTGAACAGCGTGGATTTGCCCACATTGGGACGGCCCACAATGGCGAGGGTGAAAGACATGACAATAGCTCCGGTGATCGGTCAGAGGCGCGTCATACAGGCAAATGCCGTCAACGGAAAGCGGCGAGTTGTCCCTTAGCCGTCATCACGTAGAGCGTGCCGTTGACGATTGCTGGTGCCGACGCAGCGCCGCCCTTTAGCGCCGTGGTGCCGACAAGTGCGCCCGTTGCAGGGTCATAGCTGCGGATTTGGCCATCATTGGAGGCCACCACAAGCCGACCACCTGCCAGCACAGGACCGAAATGCGCATAGATTTCGTCACGTTTGCGAATTTTGCGTTGCGTATAATATGGCAGTTCCACACCCCAAATACGTTCGCCGGTTGCCAGATCAAGGCGCAGCAACTCGTTGCGGTCTGAGACAAGGAATACGCTGTCACCGGAAGGCCAGACAGGTGAGTACGCGCCTTCATTTGCCGTCCAGATGCGCTCGCCTGAGGAGGCTTTCATCGCCACGACACGTCCAGCTTGGTTGGCCGCGTAGATCACACCGTCAACGATCACCGGATCGCCTGTTACGTCGGAGAGGCTGGCATAAGCAACGCCCTTGCGCTGCCCGGCCACCGAGGATCCCCAAACGCGGATTCCCGACTTCTTCAACGCCCCGGCCAACTCGCCGGAGCCGAACGGGAACACCACCAGACGCGGCGCGATTGCGGGGCCAGCCCCGCCGTTGATCACAGAATTGGACGGAGTACCGGGCAATTGCCACTTGATGCGCCCCAGTTTCGTGTCGAGCGCCCAAGCCTGACTGTCCCGGCTGACCACGTAGACCAAATCACCATCGACAGTCGGTGCAGATGTCAGCGGCGCGTCCAGTTTCTGGCGCCACCTCACTGCGCCGGAGGTGGCCTCGATCGCGAACAACTCGCCAAAGCCTGTCGTTGCGTAAATAGTGCCGTCTGCAAAAGACAATCCGCCGCCAGTGGCATCACCATCCTTGTCCGTGGCAGGGATCAATGCACGGCTCCACAATGTGGCCCCGTCTGAGCCCGTGGCAACAACAGTCGACGCGCTGTCCATGGTAAACACCCGACCGCCGGCGACTATGGGATCAGCGGTGATACGTGCTTTGCGGCTGTTGCCCTTGCCAATATTGGCGGTCCAGATCGGTGTAAGCGTCGCGTTCAGCGCGGGATGGGCTACCTTGTGGGCCGTATTGCCGCCGCGATGGGTCCAGCTGGAATGGTTTACTTGTGCAGGTCCGCGGAATTCTTTGGTCAGGTTCGCCTCGCGTCCCCCGACGCCAACGGCTCCATCAGTGCCCGGCAGCGGCGCGCGGATGTCATAGCGCTCGCCATCCAGCACCAACTCGTCTTCGCCGCATGCGCCTAGCGCCAGTACTGCGCACATCGCCACGCCCGTCAGTGACGTCTTGGAAAATCTCAAGCCCATAGCCCCTGCTGACCCTCTCTCGTACTATTCTGCCGCGCTGTTTCGCGCGCGGTCATCTGGTCTGTCTCGGGCAACGCCCGTATGTTACTGCGCTTCCGCAAGGTTGCCGCCCAGTGCCACAATCAACTCTGAGGCGCGTCGTTGCAAGCCCGCTGTGATATTCGCCGAATCCAGCAGCCCACGAAGGATAGTGATGGCCTCCTCCGGTTTGCCGGTTTCAACTGCGATTAATGCCAGTTGCTCCTCGGCCAGCGGCTGGAATGGCGCGCCGGGCGCGGCAAGTGCCTCGAATGCTGCGCTGCGCTCTTCTACCGGGGTCTCCGGAGGCAAAGCCAAAGCGCGTTTCAGTTCGGCAAGCGCGACATAGACCGCAGGCGCGCCTTCGGTCGCGATGACCTTATCAAGTTGCGCGAGTCCAAATTCGGAGTTGCCGCCCGACAGGGCATCAGCGGCGGCCAGTTGTCCCGCTATCGCGGTTTGCTCCGGATTTGCCGTAGGCACGGTGGCCAGAGTCGCCCCGGCATCGTTCGCCTCGATCCCAGCGAGAAGCACGTCGCCAAAACTCTCGGCTTCTGCCTTGATCGACGCCTTGCGGTATTCGTTATAGGCCGCACCGCCCACGATCAGCAGCACAACCAGCACTGCAACCCAGCCCCACTTCTTGATAAGCGCGAACAGGCGGTCGCGGCGAACCTCTTCGGTTACCTCTTCGATGAAGCTGTCAGTTTGGCTCACAGGTGTTCTCCGTCTATGTGTTGCGCGAGGCATACCCCGAAGGGTTAAACCTTGCCAAGGGCAAAGGCGCATAGACCAAAAAGCTCTGTTTTGCATAGTTAAGACATAAATACCCTTATACGCGCACATGTGTTGCGCGGGTATACGGATTTCAGGCCCTTGCAGCCAGCAGGACATAAATGTAATCTGAACCGGTCGGTTTAGCGTATCATTATGCACTGACCAACGAAATATAGCCGTTTTCGGCACAGGGATTATAGTAATGCGCTTTTTTTCGATCATCACTGCTATCGTGGTGACCCTCGCCCTTTACCTTATCGTGTTCGAACGCGATCGTCTTTTGTCGTTTGCATCCGGTGGCACGGAGGCTCCTGTTGCCGAGGAAGTGGCCGAAACATCAGACGCTGAAACACCTACCGCCACGGAAGGCGCGCGGGTTGTTTCCGTTGTTGCTATTCGGTCCGCGGCGCAAGCCATCGACAATGCCGTGCTGTTGCGTGGTCGTACCGAAGCGGCTCGTCAGGTTGACGTCCGTGCCGAAACCTCCGGCTTGGTCAATTCCGAACCGCTACGAAAAGGCTCTTATGTCGAAGCTGGCCAGTTGTTGTGCGAGATTGCCCCCGGCACCCGCCAAGTGGCATTGGCCGAAGCGCAAGCTCGGCTTCCTGAAGCCAAAGCCCGCCTCCCGGAAGCTGAAGGCCGTGTGCTAGAAGCCGAAGCGCGGTTGAAAGAAGCACGGATCAACGACAACGCTGCCAAGCAGCTTTCCGCCGATGGCTTCGCCTCTGATATCCGCGTGGCAGGAACACAGGCTTCCGTGCAGTCTGCGCTGGCCGCGGTCGAAACCGCGCGCGCCGGTGTAGAGAGCGCACGCGCTGGCATTCTGGGTGCTGAAGCCGCAATCGCATCTGCCGAAAACGAGATCAGCCGCTTGCAAATCACAGCCCCCTTCGCCGGATTGTTGGAAACTGACACCGCTGAGCTTGGCGCATTGATGCAGCCCGGTGGGCTGTGTGCAACGATCATCCAGTTGAACCCGATCAAACTGGTGGCATTCGTGCCGGAAACGGACGTCGCCAAGGTCGCTGTTGGTGCACGCGCTGGTGGCCGCACCACAGCCAATCAAATCGTCGAAGGGCGCGTGACTTTCATGTCCCGCTCGTCCGATCCTGAAACCCGCACCTTCCGCGTCGAGATCACCGTCGACAATGACGATCTGCAGCTGCGCGATGGCCAAACTGCAGAAATCCTGATCGGTGCCGAAGGACAAAAAGCCCATCTGATCCCCGCCTCCGCACTGACCTTGAACGATGAAGGCACGCTTGGCTTGCAGATTGCGACGGAAGACAACAAGGCGGCATTTACGCCAGTGTCCATCCTTCGCGATACCGCTGAGGGCATGTGGGTCGCGGGCCTCGCGGAAGAGGTTTCAGTGATCATAGTCGGACAGGAATATGTGACTGACGGGGTGGCGATCAAAGCAACTTACGCGGAGACCAAATCATGACCGGCTTGGTCGATTGGGCGGGCGAACGCGCCCGCATGATCATCGCCTTCATCGTGATGTCGGTGGTGATTGGCGCGTTCGCCTATACCGGACTGCCAAAAGAGGGCGAGCCGGACATCGAGATTCCGGCGCTATTTGTTTCCGTCCCTTTCCCGGGCATCTCTGCCGAGGATAGCGAGAAGCTGCTTGTGAAGGTCATGGAGGCCAAGCTGCAAGACCTCGACGGGCTGAAAACCCTGTCCGGCACCGCGTCCGAGAACTACGCGGGCGTCGCGATGGAGTTCGAATTTGGCTGGGACAAGACCAAAATCCTTGCCGATGTGCGCGACAAGATGGGGCAGGCTCAGGCCGAGTTTCCTGAAGGCGCAGAGCAATATAACCTGATCGAAATCAACTTCTCCGAGTTCCCGATTATCATCGTGTCGCTGTCAGGCGACCTACCCGAGCGCACGCTTTTGCAGGTCGCCAAAGGCCTGCAAGATACGATCGAGGCCATGCCTCCGATCTTGGAGGCTGGCCTCGCCGGTCACCGCGATGAGATGCTGGAGGTCATCATCGACCCACTGGCACTTGAGGCCTACAACGTCTCGGCGGGTGAGTTGATCAATGTGGTCAATAACAACAACCTGCTGATCGCTGCGGGCGAGGTGGAGACGGACCAAGGCGCGTTCTCGGTCAAAATTCCCGCCTCCTTCGACGAGCCGCTGGACGTCTATGAGCTTCCCATCAAGGTCAACGGCGACCGCGTCGTCACGCTGGGCGAGTTGGCCGACATCCGGCTGACATTCGAAGACCGCACCGGCACCGCCCGCTTCAACGGCAACGATACGGTGGCCCTGCAAGTCGTGAAGCGTAAAGGCTACAACATCATCGACACCGCGCAACTGGTACGCGACACGGTCGCAGAAGCGCAGACCAAATGGCCGCAAGAGCTGCAAGAAGCTATCCGCGTGGACGTAACCCTCGATCAGTCCAAGCAAGTCGAAAACATGGTCCAACAGCTGGAAGGCTCCGTGCTAACGGCTATCGCGCTGGTGATGATCGTGGTTTTGGCATCCCTTGGCACACGTTCCGCGTTGCTGGTCGGCTTTGCTATTCCGACCTCGTTCCTGCTGTGCTTTATCCTGCTTGGCATCATGGGCATCTCGATCTCGAACATCGTCATGTTCGGTCTGATTCTTGCCGTGGGGATGCTGGTCGACGGGGCCATCGTTGTGGTGGAATACGCCGACAAACGCATCGACGAAGGTGCGGGGCCCATGGAAGCCTACACCGACGCTGCCAAACGCATGTTCTGGCCCATTGTGTCGTCAACAGCCACGACCCTGTGCGCCTTCCTGCCGATGTTGTTCTGGCCCGGCGTTCCGGGTGAGTTCATGGGTATGTTGCCCGTCACGTTAATCTTCGTTTTGTCAGCCTCGCTGATCGTGGCGTTGATCTACCTGCCCGTCATGGGCGGCGTGTCTGGCCGCGTTTCGCGCATGATCACCCGCGCGTCAGGATTCCTGCGCAAGTTCAACATCGTCATCCGGTTGGCACTTGTTGCCGTCGCGATGTTTGGCCTGTTCGTCGCGGCGATGCAGCTGTTGAACCCGAGCTACCTGCTGCCGATCCCGCGTGGGCAAGGTGGCGTCGGGGTAATGGTCTTTAGTGGCGGGTTCTTCATCGCCATGGCGATGTTTGCCTCAACAGCGATGGGCGCAGTCTCCCGCCCCCGCCGCGAGCGCCGCATCAACGCCGGTTACCGCCGGACCCCGTTCGGGCATTTCACACAGTTTATTTCGGGCAACCCGATCATGCCACTGGTCGCTATCGGCGCGGTCGGTGCATTCGTCTTCGTCACATTCATAACCTTCTCGGCCAACAATAACGGGGTGGAATTCTTCGTCGACTCTGAAACCGAGCAGGCCATTGTCTATGTGCGCGCCCGCGGCAACCTCAGCCTAAAGGAAAAGGACAATCTTGTTCGTCAGGTCGAGGCCCAAATCGCGACTGTCGACGGAATTGACTCCATCTTCGCCTTTGCCGGACAAGGCGGGCTGGACACCAATACCGGCGGCGCAACCGGCCCGCTGGACACAGTGGGGCAAATCCAGATTGAATTGGCCGAATGGGGTCATCGGCGTGATGATCTCGTGATCCTCGCGGAAATGCAGGCCAAAATGGATGCCATCCCCGGCATTTACACTGAAATCCTAAGCCAGGATCGCGGTCCCGCGGGCGGCAAGCCGGTGAACTTGCGCCTCAAGGGTGACAACTGGGAAGACCTGCAAGAGGCCACCCGCATCGCGCGGGCGAAATTCGAGACGATCGACGGCCTCATAACAATAGAGGACACCCTGCCCCTGCCCGGCATAGACTGGCAGATCGACGTCGATGTGGAGGCCGCAGGCCGCTACAAGGCCGACGTCGCCACCGTGGGCGCGATGGTGCAACTGGTCACCCGTGGGCTGCTGCTCGATACGATGCGGGTCGACAGTTCCGACGAGGAAATCGAAATCCGCGTCCGCCTACCCGAAGAGAGCCGCGTGCTGTCTACCTTGGACAACCTCAAGGTCCGCACACCCGACGGTCTAATCCCGCTGTCGAATTTTATCTCGCGCAAACCCGTTGCCAAACTCGGCCAGATCGACCGCGTGGACCAGACGCGGTTCTTCGACGTAAAGGCGGATGTGGCACCTGACCTAAAGACAGAAGATGGCGAAATCATCAACGCCAACGAGCGCATTGCCTACATCACCAACTGGCTGGAGACGGAAACGCCCCTGCCCGCGTCGGTCAGTTTTGAATGGGCCGGCGACACCGAGGAAGAGGCCGAAAGTCAGGCCTTCCTCGGCAACGCATTCCTCGCCGCCCTGGGGCTGATGTTCGTGATCCTGCTGGCGCAGTTCAACTCGTTCTACAACTCGGTGCTGGTGCTGCTGGCGGTAATCTTGTCCACCACAGGAGTGCTGATCGGGATGCTGGTCATGGATCAGGCGTTTTCCATTATCATGACCGGTACAGGCGTCGTCGCGCTGGCTGGGATTGTGGTGAACAATAACATTGTTCTGATCGACACCTACCAGGAATACTCGCGCTACATGCCGCGTCTGGAAGCGATCACCCGCACCGCCGAGGCCCGTATCCGCCCCGTGTTGCTGACCACCATTACCACCATGGCAGGCCTGACGCCGATGATGTTCGGCCTCAGCCTCGACTTCTTGGGGGGCGGCTACTCCATCGGCAGCCCGACGGCATTGTGGTGGACGCAACTGGCCACAGCCGTGGTGTTCGGCCTTGGTGTCGCCACCGTCCTGACGCTGGTCCTGACCCCCGCCATGCTGGCCCTTCGTGTGTGGATTTCCATCGGGGCCTATGCCTCGGTCCGTCAGTTGCGCGCCTTGGGTGGACGCGGCTCGCAAACTGCTCGTGATCTGGCGTTGAACAAAAACGCCCGCAAAGTGCGTGATCCACTGATCTTGTGGTCCGATCCTTCGGAACCGGAAGCACGCAGTAGTGGCGACGTTCTGAAAGCGGCGCAGAAAACTCTGAAAGCCGCCAAGGAAAAACTGGCCAAAACAGCAGAAGACTTGGACGCGTTGAAGCCGACCGACGCCGAAAGCAACGATTCCAAAAACGGGCCAAAAGATGGGTCAAAACCCTCTCGTTTGCGCGCGGCGGAATAGGGCCTCACAGGTCAAGGGCCGCCAAAAGCCCTTGACCTCCCCGCCCCCATGTCTCACCCAGACCCTATGGGAACCGGAACTCTACATATCGACCTGAACGCGCTGGTGGACAACTGGCAGGTGCTGGATCGCCAATCCGCGACCGAAACGGGCGCTGTGGTCAAAGCCGACGGCTACGGTCTGGGCGCAGGCCGCGTGGCGAAGGCACTGGCCGGTGCCGGTGTGCGCACTTTCTTTGTGGCCGCCGTCGAAGAAGCGACCGCCTTGCGCGCGACGCTGGGCCAAGACCCTGTGATCTATGTCTTTTCCGGCCATATGGACGGTGACACACAAACGCTGTCCGACCTTGGCGCTGTTCCCTTGCTGAATTCCCCTGAACAGGTTTCCCGCCACCAAGCTCGTCTGCCGGACCATCCGTTCGGGCTGCAAATTGACACCGGCATGAACCGCCTCGGGATCGAGGCTTATGACTGGTCGCCCGAGATGAGCCAGGACGCCTCGCTGGTGATGTCCCATCTGGCTTGTGCCGACGAACCGGATCATCAGGGCAATACGGACCAACTCAAGGCCTTTCTGGAAATGACCGCGGGCCTGCTCGCCCCCCGCTCGCTGGCAGCGACGGGTGGCATCCTGCTTGGCCCCGAATACCATTTCGACATGACCCGCCCCGGCATCGGCCTTTATGGCGGGCTGCCCTTCGAGGGGGCCAAAACCGTGGCGCGGCTGGACCTGCCGGTGATCCAGACCCGCACCATTAAAGCGGGCGAGGCCGTGGGCTACGCACACTCCTTCATCGCCGATAAGCCACGCACGATTGCCACCGTTGCGGGTGGCTATGCTGACGGATTGATCCGCGCGCTGTCCGGCAACGCCACGCTTTATGCGGGCGACACGCCTTGCCCATTGGTTGGTCGTGTGTCGATGGACTTGATAACTGTGGACGTGACCCATCTGGACGCGGTGCCGGACCACCTGACCATCCTCGGCCCGCAGCAAAGCGTGGACACGCTGGCCGACGCCGCTGGCACCATCGGGTATGAAGTTCTGACCTCGCTCGGCCATCGCTACAAGCGGTCCTATTCATGAGCCATGTCTTTTCGCCCTTGGCCATTCTTGGCGCACTGACCCTGTCGGCGCTGGCCGCCTTAGGCCGCTTGGCAATCTTCACCGGCCAGACCTTCGCCCATATGATCCGTCCGCCGTTCTATCTCAAGGAATTCGGCGCGGCGTTGATGAATGTCGGCTACTTCTCCCTGCCCGTCATCGGCCTGACCACCCTGTTCACCGGCGGCGCACTGGCCTTGCAAATCTACGCAGGCGGCGCGCGCTTCAGCGCCGAGGCCGTGGTGCCGCAAATCGTCGCCATCGGCATCGTGCGCGAGCTTGGCCCCGTGATGGTCGGCCTGATGATAGCCGCCCGCGTGACCTCCTCCATCGCCGCCGAGATTGCCACCATGAAGGTGACCGAGCAGCTGGACGCGCTGGTGACCCTCTCCACCCATCCGATGAAATACCTCACCGTGCCGCGCGTGCTGGCGGGCATCATCGTCGTGCCAGCACTGGTCGCCGTGGGCAATATCATCGGCATCATGGGGGGCTGGGCCGTGGCCGTGGGTACTCTGGACTTCAATTCGGCGACCTACCTGCAAAACACCTCGGACTTTCTAGAAACCTCCGACATCGTGACATCGCTGGCCAAAGGTGCGGTGAACGGTGGCATCGCCACCTTGATGGGCTGCTACTACGGCATGAACTCCGGTCGTGGGGCGATGGGCGTGGGCAAGGCCACCAAAGGCTCGGTCGAGGCGGCTGCCGTGCTGATCCTTGCCGCCAACTTCATCCTAACGGGGATATTCTTCTCGTCATGATCCGTTTTGAAGACGTCCATAAAGCCTTCGGCTCCAACCACGTCCTACGCGGCGTGAATCTGCATATCCCCAAGGGCGAGAGCATGGTGATCATCGGCGGCTCCGGCACCGGCAAATCCGTGGCGCTGAAGTCGGTGCTGGGGCTAGTGAAGCCCGATAGCGGCACCATTCTGGTGGACGGTAAAGATTCGACCAAAGGCGACCACGACGCCTTCCTCGCCCGCTTCGGGATGCTGTTCCAAGGTGGTGCGTTGTTCGACAGCCTGCCCGTGTGGCAAAACGTGGCCTTCCGCCTGATGCGCGGTTCGCTCAAGCGGCCCGCCGAGGAAGCCCGCGCCATCGCCGTCGAGAAGTTGCGCCGCGTGGGTCTGAAAGAAGAGGTCGCCGACCGCTATCCGGCAGAGCTCTCCGGCGGCATGCAAAAACGTGTGGGCCTTGCCCGGGCCATCGCGGCCGAGCCAGAGATCATCTTCTTCGACGAACCGACGACCGGCCTCGACCCGATCATGTCCGGCGTCATCAACGACCTGATCCGCGAGATCGTGGTGGAAATGGGCGCGACCGCCATGACCATCACTCACGATATGTCGAGCGTCCGCGCCATCGCCGACAAGGTGGCGATGCTGCATGACGGGGTGATCCAATGGACTGGCCCCGTGGCCGATCTTGACAACTCCGGCGATCCCTATGTGACTCAGTTCATCTCCGGCAGCGCCGAGGGGCCGATCGAAGCTGTGCGGTAGCGAGCTGTTTCCAATCAAGAAACAATTCCCCCGATCCCTCACGATTTAACGGTAGCGTCCTGAAACTACGCCACATTTCCGACAAAATTCCCCGTGGCCAATCGGCGGATCTCCGCTAAAATGGCTTAAGAGTTTGTTAACGGTGCTTTTTTGGGAGTGTTTGAGATGACTGGTGCAAACCAGACCTGGCTGCAGCTCCAGCAGTTTCTCCAACGAGTGGCCTTGGTGGCCGTTGTTTTGTTTTCCTGCGTCGTTGTCGGCGCAACGCTGGCCGCCGCTGTTGGTCTGGCACCTTGGCTTAGATTTTCGGCCAGTTATGGCGATACCGTCGTGCCTTACGCGGGCATGATCGCCCAGCTGTTCCTTGCAGCCCTTGCCGTGTCGCTGTGCTTCTACCTGCCCTCCAACCGCCGTATCCTCGAGCTGGAAAAATCGCACCGCAACTTCCACCTGTCGATGGAAGACGTCACCCGCGCCTATCTGACAGCACATAACGCGGACAAAAACGATTTGTTCTCTTTGTCGTCCGAGTTTGACTCGGTTCGCGAACGGATCATGCACTTGCGCGACCACCCTGACCTGCACACGCTGGAGCCTACTGTTCTGGAAGTTGCAGCCCAGATGAGCCACGAATCCCGCGATTTGGCATCCGTCTATTCCGAAGAAAAGGTCGAGCGCGCCCGCACCTTCCTGCGCCAGCGCCAACGCGAAATCGAAGATTACCGCGAACAGATCGCACTGGCCCAGCAAACCTGCGCCGATCTGAAGCGCTGGTCCCAGCAGGTTAATGTCGAAGACAGCGTCGTGACCGCACAAATGCAGCGTCTGGAGGCCGATTTGGCCGAAATCCTGCCGCTCATCGGTTACGAGATGGCCGACGCGCCGGAGCCGGAAAACGTCGTGCCTTTGCCGAAGCCGAAAACCTCGGACAAGAGCGCTGGCTAACCCATTTGACCGCTTGAGCTTTCCGGCAAAGCGGGGTTCAGTGCGCCCATGTTTTTGAAGATCGCAAACCTGTCGCTTCTGGTGCTGTTTCCCATCGCGTGGGCAGCCCCCTTGTTGAAAGCGGGGCTGCTGCCCTTCTTCTCCTTGTCGGAAATCTCCGTGCTGACGGGTATCCAGACGCTCTGGGGCAAGGACGTGTTTCTGGCGCTGGTGGTCACGTTCTTCGCGCTCGTAGCACCCTTCCTGAAAACCGTCGGGTTGGCGCTGATCCAATTTCGCCTCGCCTCCCCGCGCCTGCTGCCAGCGATCACGGTGTTGGGCAAACTGGCGATGGCCGACATCTTCCTCATCGCGCTTTATATCGTGCTGGCCAAGGGTGTGGGCGTCGGACGGGTGGAAACCGGCTGGGGACTGTATCTGTTCACCGCCTGCGTCATCGCCTCGCTCGCCATATCTTTCGCCAGCGCACGTAAGTGACGTATTATCGTCTTGCCTGCACCTAGCGCCTGAGCCACAACACCCGCTATGGCAAAGCAACCGACCCATAAATGCACCGAATGCGGCGCGACCTCTTTTAAATGGGCGGGCCAATGTGACGCTTGCAACGCCTGGAACTCCATCGTGGAGGAAGCCCCGCTGTCGACCGGCCCCGGCAAGAAATCCTTAGGCGCGATGCGTGGCAAGGCCTTGGCGCTGTCCGACCTGAACGCCAAAGACGACCCGCCCTCGCGCACCGCCTCCGGCGTCGCCGAAATGGACCGCGTGTTGGGCGGCGGGCTGGTCGAAGCCTCCGCCATTCTGGTGGGCGGCGATCCGGGTATCGGTAAATCCACGCTATTACTACAAGTCGCCGCACGCTTCGCGCGCAACGGGATGCATGTCATCTATGTTTCGGGCGAAGAATCCGCCGAGCAAATCCGCATGCGCGCCGCGCGCCTAAAATTGTCAGAGTCGCCCGTGCGCTTGGCGGCTGAGACCAACCTGCGCGACATCCTCACCACCTTGGACAAGGAACGCCCGAAGCTGGTGATTATCGATTCCATCCAGACCATGTGGTCTGATCAGGTCGACAGCGCCCCCGGCTCCGTGTCCCAAGTCCGCGCGGCCTGCCATGAACTGGTGACCTTCGCCAAACGCACCGGCACCGCGATTATCCTTGTGGGCCACGTCACCAAGGAAGGGGCGCTCGCGGGCCCCCGCGTGGTCGAGCACATGGTCGACACCGTGCTTTATTTCGAAGGCGAGCGCGGCCACCAGTTCCGCGTGCTGCGCGCCGTGAAGAACCGCTTTGGCCCCGCCGACGAGATCGGCGTGTTCGAAATGACAGGCCGCGGCTTGGCCGAGGTCACCAACCCCTCCGCCCTGTTCCTGTCCGACCGCGACAAGCCCGCCCCCGGCTCGGTAGTGTTTTCCGGCATCGAAGGCTCGCGCCCCGTGCTGACCGAGATCCAAGCGCTGGTGTCGCCCTCACCCAACCCGCAGGCCCGCCGCACGGTTGTGGGCCTCGACAGCCAACGTCTGGCGACCATTCTGGCGGTGTTGGAATCGCGCTGCGGCGTGCCGTTTGCCGGGTTGGATGTCTATCTGAACGTCGCGGGCGGCATGCGCGTGAACGAGCCCGCTGCCGATCTGGCTGTTGCCGCCGCGCTACTGTCCGCCCGCGAGGACATCTCTTTGCCCCCTGAATCAGTGGTTTTTGGTGAAATAAGTCTCTCAGGTGCGCTAAGGCAGGTCACACAAGCCGAAAACCGGTTGAAAGAGGCGTCCAAACTGGGCTTTACCTCCGCCATTGGCCCCAAGCAGAAAAAGCTGCCTCGGGTAGACGGCATGACACTGCGCACGATGCCGGACTTGGCAACATTCGTGCAGGAACTGTTTGGCACCGATCCGGCGCCCTAGGAGAAGAGACGAGATGGAAGGTTTCACGATTATTGACGGCGTCGCCGCTGGGGTCATCGTTATCTCGGCAATCCTCGCCTATTCGCGCGGGTTGGTCCGTGAGGCGCTGTCTATTGTCGGCTGGGTTGCCGCTGCGGTGGTCGCCTACATCTTCGCCCCGCAAGCCGTTCCACTTGCTAAAGAAATTCCATATCTCAACACCCTGATCGAGGGCTGTGAGCCTGCCACGATCACCGCCTTCGCGCTGGTCTTCGCCGTGGCGCTGGTGGTGGTGTCGATCTTCACCCCGATCCTGTCGGGCGCGGTTCAACGCTCCGTTCTGGGTGGTCTGGACCAAGGGCTGGGCTTCCTGTTCGGCGTCGCGCGTGGCGCATTGCTAATCGTGGTGGCCTTCGTGATCTATGACCGCGTGGTGGCCGACCAAGCCATTCCCATGGTCGACGATTCGCGCACAGCTAAAGTCGTGGCGCAAATGTCAGGCTCTGTGGACGAGGTGATCCCCACCGATGCACCGGGCTGGATTGTCGGAACCTACGAAGACCTGATCAGCCATTGCACCGAAGCGACTGGTCAATCTGACGCATAAACCGCATTTTGGCTTAATAAACTTGCGTTAACCCCCCATTGCTATATCGCTATTCGGAACCGCCCACAGAGAGACGGACGTAGCAGTATGTTCCAAGACCCAGTCGCGCCAGAAGCGCTCACCTTGCCCGCGGGCGCCCCTGCCAAGATTTGGATTCGCCATCTGGCGAAGTATCGTGACCCTAATCCGGCACGCTCTGGGTTCGAGTTGGCTGTGACGTTGCTGCCGTTTATCGGGATTTGGGCCGCTGCTTGGGCCATGTTGTCGGTCAGTTATTGGCTCGCCGTCGCCCTTGCATTGGTCAACGGCCTATTTCTGGTGCGCATCTTCTGCATCCAGCATGATTGCGGGCATGGCTCGTTCTTCTCGAATTCCACCGTCGGCGATTGGGTTGGTCGCGCCTTGGGCGTTCTGACCATTACGCCCTACGACGTCTGGCGTCGCAGCCATGCGATCCACCACGGGGCTGCCGGCAATCTTGACGCGCGCGGCTTTGGCGATATCGACACGTTGACGGTTGAGGAATATAAGGCCCGCTCGGCGTTTGGCCGTTTCAAATACCGCCTCTATCGCAACCCGATCACCCTGTTCTTGGTGGGCCCCGCTTATGTGTTCTTCCTCGAGCAGCGCCTGCCTATCGGCTATATGAAGGCCGGTGCGAAATACTGGTTGTCCGCCATGGGCACCAATGTCGGCATCGCAGTGGCCCTGGGCCTGATCGTCTGGTTTGGCGGCATCATGCCGCTGCTGCTGGTCTTCATTCCATCCACCATGATGGCTGCGGTTCTGGGTGTCTGGCTGTTCTACGTCCAACACCAGTTTGAAGAAACGCATTGGGATCATAAAGACGACTGGCAAGTTCACGAGGCTGCGCTTCACGGCTCCTCGCACTATGTTTTGCCGCCCGTTCTGGCCTGGTTCTCCGCCAATATCGGCATCCATCACGTGCACCACCTGTATTCGCGCATCCCGTTCTACCGCTTGCCGGAAGTTCTCAGGGATCACCAGCAGCTGGCCGAAGCCAACCGCCTCTCGATCCGCGAAAGTATCAAAACTGTGGGCCTGCAACTGTGGGACGAGCAAAGCCGCCGTCTTATGTCATTCCGTGACGTCCACAAGATGTTCATGTCCGCGAAGTAAGCTATAGCAGCGGGCGCATCTGCTCTAGAATAGCATCCACCCACATTTCGTAGACTTCAGCGCCGGGATGAAACCCGTCATCGGCCATCTGATGCGGGTCCAAACTTTCAGCGGCCTTCACATGGTGACAGCCCTCCATCTCGTCCAGCATCGAGATCAGTGCGCGGTCCCAACGACGCCCCTGCTCTGCCAACACCCATCTGAGCGGATCCGGCAACAATGGAAACGACCCGATTGGCGGCACACCGGAAACAAGCACATGTGCGCACCCGAAATCGTCACGCAAGCGCTCGCAAAGCTCTCGTTGCAGACCCAACCAGCGCCTCAGCGTCGCGCCTTTAGTGATGTCGTTCACACCAAGCGCCACGACCGCGACGTCGAACGGCCCCGTTTCCTCGGCGGTCAGGCGCGCCAGCGTCGCCGCCGTGGTCGCACCGCTTACCGCGTTGAGCCGCCACGCGACTCGGTGCGTCTGCGATAGCGCCTGCACCAACCGCCCGGTAATGGCCTCGCGCTGATGCGCGACCCCGACCCCCGCAGCGGAACTGTCCCCAACGACGAGCAGCCGCAACGGTGGCCCCTCCCCGTCGACACCTTCTCTTGGGCCGTCAGGCTCCGGCAATTGACGGGCGGTCTTTCGCGCGCGCCAGCCTTGCGCGGCCAAAAGCGGCAATAACGCCAGCTTTACGGCGGCGTCACGCATCGCGCCAAGTCCCCGGCGCAAGTCCGTCCAGCGACCAGTCGCCCACCGCGACACGGATCAGGCGCAGGCAGGGATGCCCCACAGCGGCACACATCCGGCGCACCTGACGGTTGCGGCCTTCAGTGATGGACAGCTCAAGCCAGCTGTCCGGCACCGTCTTGCGCACCCGCACCGGAGGATCGCGCGGCCACAGCCAGTTCGGCTCTGCCACCGCTGCAACCTTCGCGGGTCGCGTGCGCCCGTCTTTCAGATCAACTCCGCCGCGCAATTGCGCAAATGCCGCAGCGTCAGGCTTCCCCTCGACCTGCACCAGATAGGTCTTGGCCGCCTTGTATTTCGGATGCGCGATACGCGCCTGCAGCTGCCCGTCATCGGTCAGGATCAACAAGCCCTCGCTGTCACGGTCCAGACGTCCGGCGGCGTAAACCTTTGGCACGTCGATGTAATCCGACAGCGTGGCGCGGGCCTGACCGTCGGTGAACTGGGACAACACCCCGTGTGGTTTATTGAACAAAATGGTGCGTGACATAACCTTTTCATGCCATGCGCGACTTCTGCTCACAACAGGGCAAAGCGCCCGTGACTTCCCAACGCAAACCCCGTATCCAGTGTCATACTCTTGTCACGCGGATTCGGAGCTGCCCCTAATGACGCATGCGGACCTTGACCAAAGTCCCGAGCCTTGGCTCGAAAACCCGTTTGACGACGACAAACTCAAAGAAGAATGCGGCGTGTTTGGTGTCATCGGCACAGCCGAAGCCGCCAACTTCGTCGCCCTCGGCCTACACGCCTTGCAACATCGCGGCCAAGAGGCCGGCGGCATCGTCTCCTACGACGCCGACGCCGGTTTCCAGCAGGCCCGCCGCTTCGGCTATGTCCGCGACAACTTCACATCCCACAAGGTGATGGAAACCTTGCCGGGCGAGCTGGCCATCGGCCATGTGCGCTACTCCACCGCTGGCAACAAAGGCCAGACCGCCATTCGCGACGTGCAGCCTTTCTTCGGGGATTTCTCGCTGGGCGGTGCCGCAATTGCGCATAACGGTAACATCACCAACGCCGAAGCCTTGCGCCGCGAGTTGGTTGAGCGCGGCTCTATCTTCCAAAGCTCGTCAGATTCCGAATGCATCATCCACCTCATGGCCCGCTCCATGGGCCGCACCATCCCTGACCGCATGGAAGAAGCATTGCGCAAGGTCGAAGGCGCGTTCTCCGTGGTGGCCATGACCCGCACCAAGCTGATCGGCGTGCGCGACCCGCTGGGCGTTCGCCCGCTGGTCTTGGGCAAAATCGGCGACGGTTACGCGCTGTCCTCCGAGACCTGCGCGCTAGACATTATCGGCGCGGAGTTCGTGCGCGAAATCGAACCGGGTGAAATGGTGGTCATCACCAACAAGGGCATCGAAAGCCACCGCCCGTTCCGCCCTGCCAAGTCGCGTTTTTGCATCTTCGAGCATGTCTATTTCTCCCGTCCGGATTCGATCCTTGGCGGGCGGTCGGTCTACGAGACCCGCGAAAACATCGGGCGCGAGCTGGCCAAGGAAAGCCCGGTCGAGGCCGACATGGTTTGCCCCGTGCCCGATTCCGGCACGCCAGCGGCCATCGGTTACAGCATCCAAAGCGGCATCCCCTACGCCATGGGCATTATCCGCAACCAGTATATGGGCCGCACGTTTATCGAGCCGACCGAGCAGATCCGCAACATGGGTGTGCGCCTGAAGCTCAACGTCAACCGCGCGCTGATCAAGGGCAAGCGGGTGATTTTGGTGGACGATTCCGTGGTGCGCGGAACGACGTCGCGCAAGATCAAGGAAATGATCCTCGATGCCGGTGCCGCCGAGGTCCATTTCCGCATTGCCTCGCCCCCGACCGCGTGGCCTTGTTTCTACGGCGTGGACACCCCGCAGCGCGAAAAGCTGCTGGCGGCGACCATGTCAGAGGATGAAATGTGCGAGCATCTGGGCGTCGACAGTCTCAAGTTCATCTCGCTGGACGGTCTCTACCGTGCCGTGGGTGAAGCTCAGGGGCGCGATCCGAAAGCACCGCAATATTGCGATGCGTGCTTCTCGGGCGAGTACCCGATTGCGCCATCCGACCAGATCACCAATGGTTTCGAGTTGAAGACAGCGGCGGAGTAAGGTTCGGTAAAATGCTGCGCTGCGGCGAAATCCCGCCGACGCGGGCACAGTCCGCTTTCCATTAGACGCCACGCCCCTTATCTGCCGATCGCTAGACGCGATCAGCGACAAGGACCAAAACCGTGACCGAAACGACCGAAACCCCCATCGAGGCCCTGAAAGCCGCGACGGAAGAAAACACACTGCCGATGGCACAGCTGGCTCTTCTCGGGACTGTCGAGACCCCCGGCGAAACCCGCGCGCTACTCCGGCACGGGAATAATCGGGTCGAAATCGTGCGCATCGGCGATGTGATCGGCGGGCGTAAAATCGTAGCTATTGAAACAAGTGCAGTGATCTTCGCGCGCAAAGGGGTTGCCGAAAGGCTCGAAATCCCCGAACGCGACGCGCAAGACCAGCGGCCTGACGCGGCTTAAGTTGTGCCCTGCGCACGCAGGTCTAACGCCACCTTAACGCCCCCAGCTTAAACCCCACCTCGGATCCAATACGTCGCGTGGTCTTAAAAACCCGCGTCGCACCTGAAACATTCGTGACCGCGGTATCGGCATTCCAACCGATACCATCGCGCCTCACCGGTGAACTATAGCGGGCTTACATCCCCGTGAAGATGCGTCTCTGTCATGGGGCGTCGCGCAGCCACAAACCTTGTTTCAAGGCGGCCGCCTCTTTTACCACCTGCGAGACAACAAAAAACGCCGCCCCCGATGTCACGGGAGCGGCGCCAAAATATTAGGGTGGGTTCACCCCGCCATTTACTTGGCGAAGAATTTCATCCCACCCGCAACAGCCAATGCGGCCAGCACGGCTTTCACCGCATCGCCCAGCAGGAACGGTGTCGCGAACGCGCCTAGAACCTTGTCGAAGCTCAAGCCAGCCCAGCCAGCCTCAACACCTGTGGCTTGTGCCACGCCCAGCGGCCATGCGAGGCCCGGCAGGTAGATCAGCGCGGCAGCGACCAGCGAGGCCACTAGCATCGCCACCATACCGCGGCCCGCAGCCAGACCGGCCACATAAGCCATGGCAACAAAGCCCAGCAGGAAGCCTGCGGTCGGGCCCATCATGTAAGGCAGACCTGCGCCCATATTGGCGAAGACCGGCAGGCCAGCGGCCCCTTCGGCCAGATAAGCCAGCACGGTCACAGCGCCAAGGCGCGCACCAAAGGACAGACCAACGATCAGGATCGCCAGCGTCTGCAAGGTCATCGGCACAGGGAAGAAGGGAATGCTCACTTGCGCGGCAAGCGCGATGAAAAGCGATCCACCCAGCACCAGCAAGGATTTCTTGGTGAATGTGTCTGCCCCGAAAGCGGCTTGGGTCAAAGTCATGGCTGTTCCTCTTGCTATATACGTTAGTAGCTTTTTCGGCAGTGCAGCATGGAAAGTCAAGCAAATGGGCTTGATCTAGGCCCCCTCCAGTGAGAAAGACGCCGCTATGACAGATCAATCTCAGAAAATCGCCCTCGTGACAGGCGCGTCGCGCGGCCTTGGGGCCGCAATGGCCGAAAGCTTGGCCGACCGAGGCTATCACGTGATCGCATTGGCCCGCACCGTCGGTGGGCTGGAAGAGCTGGACGACCGCATCACCGCCAAGGGCGGCAGCGCCACGCTGGTCCCCGTCGACATCAACGATGACGTCGCAATGGCGCAGATTTGCCATTCCATTCACCAGCGGTGGGGCCATGTGAACCTGTTGGTTCACGCCGCGATCCACGCGCCGCCTCTTTCGCCCATGGAGCATGTGGACGCCAAAGACCTCGACAAAACGATGGCCACAAACATCCGTGCCACCGCCCGGCTGATCCTGAACACCACACCGCTGCTGAAAGCCTCCAAGGCCGGCCACGCGATGCTGTTTGATGACCCCGAGCAAGGCGACAAGTTTCACGGCGCATATGGTCTGACCAAGGCCGCACAGATGCGCATGGCCACCAGCTGGCGCGACGAGACCGCCAACACTGGCATTACCGTCCACATGCTGACCCCTGCCCCGATGCCCACTGCCACACGCGGGCGGTTCTATCCGGGCGAGGATCGCGCAAAGCTGGCCGATTGCCATGCCGAGGCCGCGCGTCTGCTTGATCAATTGCCGCTCTGAGGCCCTAATCCTGCCAGATTGAGCGCATAAATCTCGCGCCCATGAAACGAGTATTATTGTCCCTATTGATGGTCTGCGCATCGGCGCAAACGCCCCTGCAGGCCAAAGACGCCTCTCCGCATCAGACACTGGACACGCCGTCCGAAGTGCTGCCATGGCAAGCCGTAGGGCGTCTTGATATGGGCCGGTCCGGCTATTGCACGGGCACGTTGATCTCTCAGAAACTGGTGCTGACAGCAGCGCACTGCGTCTATGACAAACAAACCGGAAAGCCGCGCGATGCAAAAAACATCACCTTTCGCGCGGGCTATCGTCAGGGCCGCGCTGCCGCCAATCGCGCAGGCAAGCGATTCGTTGTCCACCCCGAGTATGACTATGGCGGCGGCACCAACAGCTATTCCGAGATTGCCACTGATGTAGCGGTGATCGAGTTGGAGCACCCGATCAACAACGCCGCTATCCGGCCCTTCCGCACGCACCGGAAGCCGTCGGCAAACGACCGTGTGATGGTGGTGTCCTACGCCCGCGGCCGGTCCGAGGCCCCGTCCTTGGAGGATGGCTGCAAAATGACCCATGCCGCAGCAGATGTGCTGCACTACACCTGCGATATCGACTTCGGATCGTCGGGCGCGCCGGTGTTCGTGATGACCGACCAGGGCCCGCAAATCGCATCCGTCATGTCCTCTACTGGCAGGCGTGGCAGTCGTGATGTCGCACTTGGCGTTGCGATGGGACCATCGGTGGACAAAATGGTGCGTCAGCTCCAAACGTCGAACGCGACGTCGAAATTCGTGAAGGTAGGCGGCGCGACACGCCGCACGGGGGTGGTAACGTCACGGTTGCCGCAAATCACCAACTAGATCTTTCGCTGAATTGCACACAAGCGCGCATGATCTGTATTGCCATCACATTGCAGCTTGATCATGCTTGGCGGCGATACAAATCATCGGAACAACCATGCGCAGCACCAAGACAATCCACGTGGTTTCATGCCACGCAGAAGGCGAAGTCGGCGATGTGATCGTCGGCGGCGTCGCCCCACCGCCCGGTGATACGCTGTGGGAGCAGCGCAACTGGATCGCCAAAGACCAAACCCTGCGCAACTTTGTGCTAAACGAGCCGCGCGGCGGTGTGTTTCGCCACGTAAACCTGTTGGTCCCACCAAAACACCCCGACGCGCAGATGGGGTGGATCATCATGGAACCCGAGGACACCCCCCCAATGTCTGGGTCGAACTCCATTTGCGTCTCTACGGTGTTGCTCGACAGCGGTATCATCGAGATGAAAGAACCCGTGACAGAGATGGTGCTGGAGGCCCCCGGTGGTTTGGTCCGCGTGCGGGCTGAATGCTCGGATGGCAAGGCGCAACGGATCACCGTGCAAAACCTGCCCTCTTTCGTCGGAGAAATCGGTGTGGCGCTTGATGTGCCCGATCTTGGAACGCTGACAGTGGACACCGCATATGGCGGAGACAGTTTCGTCGTGGTCGACGCGGCGGCGCTTGGCTTCTCGCTGGAGGCGCATGAGGCAGGAATACTTGCCGAGCTTGGCGTGCGGATCACCAACGCGGCGAATGCACAATTGTCGTTTCACCATCCCGAAAACCCTGAATGGGCGCATTTTTCCTTCTGCCTGTTTGCGGGACCATTATCACGTGAAGGTAGCCACCTGTCTGCAAAGGCCGCGGTGTCTATCCAACCCGGCAAAATCGACCGCTCCCCCACGGGAACGGCGGCTTCTGCGCGAATGGCTCTGTTGCACGCGACCGGTCAAATGCAGGTTGGTGAGACCTTTACCGCGCGCTCGATTATCGATTCAGAGTTTCATGGCAGGATCGCGGGCGTCGCAACTGTGGGCGATAAGCCTGCAATCATCCCCGAGATCACGGGGCGCGCTTGGATTACCGGCACCCACCAGCACATGCTTGATCCTGATGATCCTTGGCCGGAAGGCTACAGGCTGACGGATACTTGGCCTGCGCACGGGAGCTAGTTCAACAGCAACCGAACCAAACTTCCTCAGGGTTATATATATAGCCGCATTACCATTTCTCTTTATACTCCGCCTGTTTTCTGCTCTGATGGTTCCATTGTAGGAGACGCATTATGACCGATTTGAGTACCAAAACCCCGCTCGACATCAGCTATGACCAAACCGAAGGACGCCTTGTCATTACGACACCCGGCGGGTTGGTCGTGCATATCGAGGACCCGAGGGAGGCCAAAGCACCCTCTAAAACTCCCGATCTGGTGATCACCGCGGACGAGGACAGCCTGCGCATTAACGCCCGCCAGTCCTTGTCGGTGAACTCGATGGGCCACCTGAACCTGTCCGGCCAGGACGGCGTGACCATCAACAGCGGCGGCGACGTGACTGTGGTGGCCGACAAGAACGTGACCACGGCGGCGGGCGAGACCCTGACGCTGAACGCGACCGACATCAAGGCGGACGCCACCAAGACCTTTACCGGAGCCAGCGGCGAGGAATCGACCCTGATCTCTGACGGCGAGACCATCGTGCGTGGCGCGATGATCCGCATCAACTAGGGAGGCGTCGATATGCCCCCCGCAGCCCGCCTTGGCGACAACCACGTCTGCCCCATGGTCGATCCCGGCCCTAAGCCCCATGTGGGCGGCCCCATTTCTGGCCCCTGCGCGCCCAACGTCCTGATCGGCGGATCACCTGCCGCCGTGGTCGGCGACATGTGCGTTTGCGTCGGCCCGCCCGACACGATTTCAGCAGGCTCCAGCAAGGTGATGATCAACAACAAGCCAGCCGCGCGTTTGGGCGATGCCACGGCCCATGGTGGCAAGATCGTCATGGGATTTCCGACGGTTATTTTCGACTGATCTCATGCAAAGTCAGAAAATAGTCGAATGTGTTTTGCTGAACCATTTTGATGAAGTTCTCAGCCGTCAATCATCGTAATTCGGGCAGACATCGCGCGGAGCGTCTTCATCGTCACAGCGAGTTCCTCTTGACTGACTGAATCGGTGACCTCAGAGACAAAAGTCATCGCAATTGGAACCAATACCTTTTTGATCGCGTGACCACGATCGGTGAGCGATACAACAACTCGTCTGCCGTCGACCTTGCCCGCGTTGCGCGTTATGAGGCCCTTCTTTTCCATCCGTTCGAGCAGCCTCGTCGTGGTTGCCCTGTCGCGGGTCGTTGCATCTGCGATCTCACTTGGTGCGAGACCGTCCTTCTGCCATAGCATGAGTAATGCCGCCCATTCTTCAGCAGCGATAACCTCTCCCGCAGCCGCAAAGCGTGATTGCAGCTCTCTACGGGACAGGAAACTCAGTCGATTCACCCAGAATAGCAATATTTCGTCATAGTTCATGGCAAGATCCTCTTTCGACAGCATATAATTGCATTATGCAATTAGCTTGACAAGATACCGGCTGAAATGTAGTTGCATCATGCAATTACATAGGAATGCTTGGCATGTTTATATCCATTTTTGACTCCTGTCTTGACGATGAGCCCATCGCATTTCAACCACCGCCATGGATCTCGATGGTCGCGGTTGTAGCCTTGACACTCACGCTTTTGCTGGCGGTCTTCATCTATCTTGGCATCTGGCTGGCCGTCATCGCAACGCTCTCGGCCTCGATCGCTTTTGTTTTGTGGCTAAGGGTTGGCTACACCACCCCAATTAGTCGCAGCGCCTTACCCGGCCATATTCTTCTGATCATAGCGCTGCTTGTTCATGGCGCAGAGTTGTTTCGAGGCGGCTATGCCGATGTCGTGGTCACGTCTTTTCCCAATCTCCTACAACCACCAAACATCATCACAGATGCAAGCCTCGCACTGTCCTTGTCGCTAAGTGCTACCGTGATTTGGTTGCTTGGAGGTGCCATGGCATTTTACCACGCCCGTGTAGGTGGCTTCGTCATTCTATTGCTGGCCGTGTGGAGCTTGATGTTCCCGATCAGCCATCTGGCGATACCGCTACTTTCCGAGACTGCACCTTTTTGGGTGCCCGGTATGGCCAGCGGGATCGTCGTCATCGCCCTCGCTTTTTCATTTTTGCGATTCACGCTTAATAAGACACGTCGGAGTCCCTTGTCATGACCTCAAAAAACATCATCTACTTCGTCATCGCCGCGACAATTTCAGTTGGTTTCACAACGCATCTTTTTCACACCGCTGATTTGCTCCCTACATTGATCATTGGCTTTTGCGCCTTGGGCTGTGGGATTATATTCTGGCTGTTCACCAGCTTTAACCATCCGACCGATCCCGCGTTGCTCCTCCCGCCATATCTCGTGACCGCAGCACTGTTGATGCTGCACATTGTGGAGGAGCAAGTGTTTGAATTCGGGCCTATGATCGCCGGTATTACGACGGGTATCTGGACGGCTGAACATTTCCTGTGGACCATCGGCTTTCTGTTCCCTGTCGTCTGGATTTTTGGTGCTTACGCGATCGCCCGACGAAATCCGCTAGGTGGTTTCGTGTCCTGTTTCATTTTTACGGGCATGCTGCTCGGAGAACCTACACATCTGCTGATCTTTCCGGTGCGCGAGGCCCTTTTGCACGGTGGAGGATATGACTACTTTCCAGGAATGTGGACGGCACTGGCACCTTTGATCACCGGGCTATGGGGTATTGCGATTGTTGTCACCGAAGCCCGCAAAGACAAGCGTGCGGCATCCATGAAAGGTGAACAGGTATGGACCTTGCAAAGCTAACCGAGCGGTTCATGGGCATGGATGATGCCACATGGGCCAAACATGCAAATCCATGGAGTGGATGGACACGTATGCCAATCCTGCCGTTACTCAGCCTCGCAGTCTGGAGTCGCGTTTGGCTGGGATGGGGCGCGCTTTGGCTTGTATTGCCCGTGCTTATCTGGACATGGCTCAACCCGCGCCTGTTTGGTGCGCCGTCAAATCATCATGCCTGGATGACCAAAGCGGTCTTGGGCGAACGCGTTTGGCTAGCCAGCGGATCAAAGCCAATCCCGCATCATCACATAACGGTCGCTCGCATCCTCAATATCGCCGCGGTGACCGGGGTCATCATCCTTGCGTATGGCCTTTGGCACCTTGACCTAACATGGGCAATCGCCGGGCTTGTCACTACAATGGGTGCTAAACTTTGGTTTCTGGATCGCATGGTTTGGCTGTTGGCGGACATGACCGATGGCTCGAACAATATCGGAAGAATTGCGTCATGACCCAAGCAGAACTCGACAAGACCGATGAGCGCCATCATGTTGTCGTGGTTGGCGGTGGGTTTGGTGGCATTCAGTGCATTAAATCCCTCAAGCGTGCCAATGTGCGGATCACCCTGATCGACCAGCAAAATCATCACCTGTTTCAGCCCCTGCTATATCAGGTCGCCACGACAATTCTTGCGCCATCCGAAATTGCATGGCCCTTGCGGCAGGTCTTTCGCGACCGAAAAGACGTAACGACTCTCCTGGCGACAGTGGTGGGGGTCGATCAGCAGGCCAAATGCGTCCTTCTGAGCCACGACACTAGTATTCACTACGACACCCTCGTTTTGGCGACTGGAGCGCGGCACTCATATTTCGGTCACTCGGACTGGGAGAAAAATGCGCCCGGCCTAAAGACGCTGGAAGATGCCACAACAATCCGGCGTCAAATCCTGTCGGCATTTGAGATCGCAGAGAAGTCGGATGATCCTGAACTACAGCGTGCCTATCTCACATTTGCGGTTATTGGTGCAGGACCCACCGGGGTTGAGTTGGCGGGGATCATTGCGGAACTTTCGCATCGCATTTTGCCACGTGAATTCCGGCGGATCGACACCAACACAGCCCGCATCCTTTTGATTGAGGCGGGGTCCAAGGTTCTTCCATCTTTCCCTCAAAAACTCTCTGACTACGCGGCAAGCGCGCTGTCTCAGCTTGGTGTAGAGGTTTTGTTGGGCAGCCCTGTCACGGCATGCAATGCCAATTCCGTCGTGGTTGGTGACACGGATATCCCCTGCGGGACGATTGTTTGGGCGGCAGGGGTGCAGGCCTCCCCCGTGGCGACATGGCTTGATGCTGACCACGATCGCGCCGGTCGCGTAATCGTTGGCCCCCACCTGACGGTGCCGCAGCATGACGATATTTTCGTGATCGGTGACACCGCCTCTGTCACGGACAGCAAGAACAACCCGGTTCCGGGAATTGCACCGGCGGCCAAGCAAATGGGGGCATATGTGGGGACGGTTGTTCGAAAAAGATTGCGCAATGCACCCACGTCCCGGCCATTTGTCTACCGCCATGCCGGAAGCCTCGCGACACTGGGACGACGGGCGGCCATCGCCGACTTTGATCGTATTCAGCTTACGGGTGCGGTCGCTTGGTGGACGTGGGGCATTGCGCATATTTTCTTTTTGATCGGGACCAGAAGCCGGGTCGCTGTGGCTTGGAGTTGGCTTTGGTCATTTCTCACAGGTCAAAATGCAGCACGGATTATCACCCGCCAGACAGATAAACCCGCCAAGACTTGGGAAGATGGCAACGAAAAGAAGGGTCAATGAATACATATAGCTACAGCGGCTCTTCAGCGAGAACTATGACTTCGACAACGCGAACGGTCCGCAGAGTGGTGAGAAGGCGTCAAACTGTGAAATGTACGACCTTGATGGCAATCTCCGGCGTCTACTCGACGTCGAAGATGAGTTCCTTGTGCTCGAAATAGGAAGCCTGCCTTATCCGTTGTTCCGGACACGGCGCGTAAGGCGGCAGGCCAAACACAGTGTTCATAATCAAGCGCAATCTCCGCACTTTGTTCAACTGCCCGACCCCCATGACAAGCAAGATAACCTTCTGAAACAGAAAGCTAGTCAATGATCCGTAAATACAAAACCGAAGACACCGACGCGTTGATCTCTATCTGGGACACGGCAGAAAGACTGGCGCATCCTTTTTTGTCGACAGAAGTCAGAAATCAGGTGCGCAAAGACATGCGCAAAATCTATCTGCCGAATGCCGAAACATGGGTGCTTGAAGAGCGAGGGGTTCCAGTTGGCTTCATCGCCATGATCGGCACAGAAATCGGTGGCCTGTTTCTTGATCCTTCTAAGCAAGGCAAAGGCATGGGGCGGCAGATGGTCGATCATGTTGCTGCCATCAAAGGCCCATTGACCGTTGAGGTCTTCAAAGACAATAAAGTTGGTCTGCCCTTCTATGAGCGATATGGCTTTGTAGTAACCGGAGAAGGCTTGTTCGAAGCTAGTGGAGATGAAACTTTCAAGATGGCGATGCCGAAATCTTAGCCGCCGCGAGATAGGTATTTGAGCTTGGTCTCTTCCTATCGTGTGCAAGGTTGGAAACGGCGCATTAAACGATCCTCTTCACAATACCGCTTGTTCTCGATTGCGTCACCTTATCGGGCTTGTCATCGGAACTATCCTACTGCCTCAGCTGAGCGTGTGTGTTCAAATTCGTCAGGTCGTTTCAGATGCTAATCGACAACAACGCATGCCCCAAATTGGGTTCGCGAACATTCGCCGCGTTGCGGAAAATCAGAACAGTTGGGCTCCAAGCAGACATCGGGTGGCAGCCGACCCGAACACGTGCATTCACCAACGCCTGATACGCGTTTTCGCGAAACCCGGTTACGCGGCTTCCGCGTCCTCCGCCTGCTGGCGATGCCAGAGAGACGCATAGCGCCCATCGCGTGACAGCAGGTCGTCATGGGCGCCCTGCTCCACCACCACGCCGTTCTCCAGCACCACGATCATATCCGCATCCGCAATCGTCGACAGACGGTGCGCGATGGTCAGCGTGGTGCGGCCTTGCGCCATCTCTTGCAACGAGTGCTGGATATCGGCCTCGGTCTCGGTATCCAGTGCCGAGGTCGCCTCGTCCAGCAGCAGGATCGGCGGGTTTTTCAGCAAGGTACGCGCGATGCCCACGCGCTGCTTTTCGCCACCCGACAACTTGAGACCCCGCTCGCCCACGGTTGTCTCGTAGCCGTCTGGCAACTCCATGATGAAGTCGTGGATTTTTGCTGCTTTCGCCGCATCCTCGATCTCGGACCGCGTGGCCCCAGCCTTGCCATAAGCGATGTTGTAAAGGATCGTATCGTTGAACAGCACCGTGTCCTGCGGCACCACGCCGATGGCGTCATGCAGGCTCTCCTGGGTGATGTCGCGCACGTCCTGCCCGTCAATCGACAGGCTGCCGCCGTTCACGTCATAGAACCGGAACAACAACCGCCCGATGGTGGATTTACCCGACCCTGACGGGCCAACGATGGCCACCGTCTGTCCTGCCTGCACCTCCAGCGATACGCCTTTGAGGATCGGTCGCGCTGCGTCGTAGCCGAAATGCACGTCATCCAGCCGAACAGCCCCGTCGGTGACTTTCAGTGGCTTGGCGTCCGGCTTGTCATTCACCTCGGCGGGTTGCTCAAGCAGGTTGAACATCTCGGCCATGTCGACCAGTGCCTGCCGGATTTCGCGGTAAACCGTGCCAAGGAAGTTCAGCGGCATGGTGATCTGGATCATGTAGGCGTTGACCATGACGAAATCGCCGACGGTCAGCGTCCCGTCCTGCACGCCCATCGCCGCCAGTACCATCACGATGACCAAGCCTGCGGTGATCAGCATCGCTTGGCCGAAGTTCAAAAAAGCGAGCGAGTAGGATGTTTTCAGTGCGGCGGCCACATAGCCTTCCATCGCCCCGTCGTAACGCGCGGCTTCGCGTTTCTCCGCGCCGAAATACTTCACCGTCTCGAAATTTAGCAGGCTGTCGATGGCCTTCTGGTTGGCGTCGGTGTCCTGATCGTTCATCTCCTTGCGGATTTTCACCCGCCACTCGGTGACCGCAAAGGTGAACCATGTGTAGAGCGCGATCGTGCCAACAACGACTACCAAGTACCAGATATTAAACACAAATGCCAAAATCACCGCGATCATCAGCAGTTCGAGAATCAGCGGCCCGATGGAGAACAGCAAAAAGCGCAGCAGGAACTCTACCCCCTTCACGCCGCGCTCCACGATGCGGCTCAGGCCACCGGTCTTGCGGGTGATGTGGTAGCGCATGGACAGGCGGTGAATATGGGTAAACGTCTCCAGCGCCAGCATGCGCAATGCGCGTTGACCCACCAGCGCAAATACCACGTCGCGCAGTTGCTGGAAGCCGATATTCATCACCCGCGCCATGCCGTATGCCACGGTCAGCCCGACCGCGCCCAAAGTCAGCATCCACGCCGCGTCACTGGCGTCACCCGATAGCGCGTCGACGGCACCTTTATAAAGTACCGGCGTACCCACGGCGACAAGTTTGGAAATAATCAGGAACGTCAGCGCGAACACGACCCGCCGCTTCACCCAGGGTTGATCATCGGGCCACAGGTAAGGGACGACTTTGCGCACGACATTGAAGCCGTCTTTGCGCAAGTCCTGCTGCATGCGGGCTTCGGAAACTTCAGTGACCATGTTCGCTTGGGCTTTCTTGACTATAGATCGCTCAACTTAGGGCTCGCCTGCCCGAAGAGCCATAGGCAAGGGTCGAGAAAAGTAGATTGACAGCTTGGGATGTGGTCGGCCGCTGGCTCTAAGACAGAGCCAAAGGGGCCAGATGTCAGAACAACCGCGTTCCTGCGCAGTCACGCCGATGCGTTTATGACCGCGTCGCCAACGGCAAACAGGACGACCGCCCGCAAGTTCACTTCTTGTCGCGTGCGGTCTTTTCTTCTTTGGTCAGCTTGTTGTTCCAAACATTATTGCTCAGGCCCAATTCAGCGGCCAGAGGTTTGGTTTTGCCAACGCTGACTTTCCCACCCTTGTTCAGAAATTCCTGAATCAAGGCTTCATCGGTCGTTTCTTTTGGAACATGTTTCATGAGGTTAAGTCTAACCGCTACGCCAGTCCAAGGCAACACGAGCTAGACACAGAATTCACGGCTCCAAGAGACCCCTGTTGGCGATGTCTTCAACCCTCCGGCAATGCGAATACCTGACCGGGGTAAATCAGGTCAGGGTCGCGGATCAGGTCGCGGTTTGCCTCGTAGACGCGGACATATTGTTCACCTGATCCGAAGCGGTCCCGGGCGATGGCCCACAGGGTGAAGCCGGGTTGTACCGTCACCGCGGTCGCTGTTTGTGGATTGGCTATCGCAATTTCCGGTGCCTCGCGCTGGAATGGAGTTTCCACACGGCTGGTAACAGTGCCGTCTTCGTCCACCTCATCCACCCGCAACCGGTACACACCAGCATCCACATCCGGCAATGGGGCCTCCCACAGGCCGTTCTCGGCAATGCGGGTGGTCTTGACCGGTTGGTCATTCAGGTAGACCCGTACGAACCCTTGCGACACACCGCGCCCTGCCAAGGCCACCTCGCCCTCTGCGTCATAGGTGATGGTGTCGATGACCACATTTGCCGTCACGGGCGCATCGGGTTGGGTATTGGGGGCCGCGGGCTGCGGGGCCGGTTGCAACAACGTCACTCCGGTGTTGTCTGCCAAAACCACGGCGGGCGCGTCTGGCGCCGTGGGTTGTTCCGGCTTGGCGGGGCTATCCTCGGCAAACACAGATTGCGTCGCGGCAGTTTGCTCCGGCTCTGGCTCCGACACGGCATCGGGTTCTGGAGTGGTCGACGCCTCAGCCTTAGCTTCTGCTTGCGCGATCGGCTCCTCCTTCGGCTCCGCACTGGCGATGCGCACAGGAGAGATCAGTACGGTTCCCTCCGAGGTCGCTTTAGTGCCATCCGCAAGTTCCGTGACGATGGACAAGGCCCGAGGGGCGTCTGAGGCTGGGAAATCCAGCAACACGCCGAACTTGCCGGACGCATTCGCCTTGCCGCGCGCAATTTCTACGCCGTCGAGCAGGAACACGACGCCACTACCTGGTGCCGCCGTCCCCGCAATAACACCGCCGCCATCGGGGGCGACCTGTACAACATCAAAGGCTGGTGTAACGGGTACGGGCGTTGGGGTCGGTTCCGACTCAGGGTCAGGTTCTACAACACCCTCTTCGGTTGCTTCAGCAACGCTTTCGGGTTCCGGCTGCTCAGGCTCTGCCACTGCAGTCTTCGCGCTCTCCTCAACCGGTTTCGCCGCATCTTCCCGAGGCTCAGCCGTTGTCTCAGCCTTCGGTTGTGCGGACCCCACCGCGACAGGGGTTGGAGGGGCATCGACAACCGCTTTTTGCTCGGCTTGCGGCTCAACCTCGGGCAGTACTTCGCCCCGGTTCTGGGTCACCAGATAAATCCCGCCAACGACGACAATCACAACGGCGATGCCCCCAGCGGCAGCGGGGCCGCTTAGCCCCATTCTCGACCAGATGGCCATGCGTGTCTTCCTTCTCCCCCAGCCCCTCCGAGAAAGGCGTTGTGGCAACGTAGCAGCCCCCATAGAACAAGGCAAAGCCACTTATCCGTCAGGAATGTTCCTCATGTCACAGCCCAAATCTGTCTGCGTCTACTGCGGATCCCGTTTCGGCACCGATCCAGCCTATCGCCAAGCTGCAGAGGATTTGGGGCGAGCCTTGGCAGACAACGCGTGGCGGCTGGTCTACGGCGCGGGTGATGTCGGCTTGATGGGCGCTGTTGCTCAGGCCAGTCAAGCCGCTGGCGGCGAGACCTTCGGTGTCATCCCGACCCACCTTTTTGACCGTGAAGTCGGCAAGCGCGACCTCAACACATTCATCGTCACGGAAACAATGCATGAGCGCAAAAAGGTCATGTATATGAACTCCGACGCAATTGTGGTCTTGCCTGGCGGCGCAGGCTCGCTCGACGAGTTTTTCGAGGTTCTGACATGGCGGCAGCTTGGCCTGCATAGCAAACCGATCTACCTGCTCAACACCAATGGCTATTGGAACCCGCTGCTTGCCATGAACACTCATGTGGTGGCGCAGGGGTTTGCCGACCAATCGCTGCTGGATTTTGTCACCGTGACCAAAACCGTGAACGAGTTGACACGCCATCTCGGCGACGCGCTACGCTGACCTCATCACTGCTTCAAAAATACCTAAATAACCCGACACCGCTTCGCGCGTGAGGCCTAACCAAGACGTGATCCCCTATCACCGCTCATTCTTGCTACGTTAATGCCAAGAATCAGCGGAGGACGACACGAATGAAACTCACCCCCATCTTTGCGGCATCCATGCTCGCCTTGGGCCTTGCCGCGCCCGCCAGCGCGTCCGAGGGCGAACGCATCCAGATCACCGGCGAGATCATCGACACATGGTGCTATTTCTCCGGTGTCATGGGCGGGCCTGATGCGGTTGTCGGCTCGGCCCATCATACCTGCGCGCTGTGGTGCTCCGCAGGGGGCATCCCCGTTGGCCTGTTGGGCGAAGACGGCGAGGTCTATATGGTTCTGAAAATCGAGGGCGACGACCAGAACGCCTCAGGTGACACCAACCTGAACCTCGCCAGCCACGAAATCACCGCTGACGGCATGCTCTACAAGCGCGACGGGCTGAATTATCTGGTGGTCGAAAAAGTCGTGACCGATCACGGCATCACCAACCTGAACCACGAGGATTACGGCGTCGTGCCGGGCTTCGCCATTCCGGAGCCAAAGAAATGAGGGCCGCATCCATGACACGTATCATCGCCTTGGCCCTGATCGCCGCCAGCCCCGTCTATGCCGCCGACTTCTCTGAAGGGTCCAGCGCGAAAAGCTGGAACCTCTATGCAGAAGCCCCTGCGCTCTTCGAGGCCAAGGTCGTCGACATCACCTGTGAGGTCACCGGAGATTGCCCCGACAATTGCGGCGACGGCGACCGCCAGCTGGGTCTTCTGCGCGCCGCGGATGATGTGCTGGTTTTCCCCAACAAGAACGCGCAAAGCGGCTTTCAGGGGGCCACCGTCGATCTTCTGCCGTTTTGCGGCAAGCAGGTCGACGTTGACGGGTTGCTGATCGAAGACGAAGACATCCAAGGAGCCACGAATATCTATCTCGTGCAAAAAGTCCGCGAGGTCGGCTCGGAAGACTGGGTCAAGGCCAACACCTGGAGCAAGGCCTGGGCCGCCAAATACCCCGAGGCCAAAGGCAAAGGCCCGTGGTTCCGCCGCGACCCGCGCGTCAATGCGCATCTGGCCGAGACCGGACATTTCGGGCTGGGCCTCGAGAAAGACGCGGAATTGATCAAGGAGCTTTTCGAGTGATCAAGCCTGTCCTTGCCCTGCTGGCGCTGTGTTCTCCGGCGCTGGCGGACCAATCCCCTCTGCCCTTCGATCTGGGCGGGGCGTTCGAGCTGGTTGACCAGACAGGGACCGCACGCACGCAGGCTGACCCGCAGGGACATCCGCAATTGCTATTCTTCGGCTATGCCAATTGCCGCGAAATCTGCTCTGCCGCGCTGCCAATGATGGCGCAGGTGGCGGATGCGGTGGCCGAACAGGGGATCACGGTGACGCCTGTCATGATCACCGTCGATCCGGCGCGTGACACGGTCGATAATCTCGGCCCCGCGCTGGCGCAGCACCATGAAGACTTCATCGGCCTGACCGGCACGGCGGCACAATTGCAAGTTGCCTATGACGCCTACCAGATCGAGACCGAGGAGGTCTTCACCGACCCCGAATATGGCCCCGTCTATGCCCATGGCAGCTTCCTCTATCTGCTCGACGCGCAGGGCAAGTTACTGACCCTCGTCCCCCCTGTCATCACACCGGAGGCGGCGGCAGGGATCGTTGCGAAATACACCCAAGGCCAAAGCTGATGGCCGATCTGTCGAGGCGTGCGCTGCTGACCGGCGGAGCAATCGTTCTGGCGGGTGGTGCTATTTACGCCGCTGGCGGGCGCAACCTGTTTTATTCCGCAATCACCGAGGCGTCGGAGGCCGCGCATATCGACCCGCCCACCGCACATGCGCAAGCCGTGGCGGGCGACATCCTGTTGGTCGACATTCGCCGCCCCGATGAATGGGCGCGCACTGGCTCCGGCGAAGGTGCCAACCGGCTCGACATGCGGCGTGAGGATTTCGTGGACGCATTGTTAACATTGACGGGCGGAGAGACTGCCCTGCCCGTCGCCCTGATCTGCGCGCGCGGGGTGCGCTCGGCGCGTCTCAGCAACCGGTTGGCGGCGGCAGGGTTCAGCAACATCATCGACGTGCCGGAAGGCATGCAAGGATCGCGGGCCGGTCCAGGTTGGCTGAAGCGCGGGCTTCCGGTGATCCGATGAAATGGCTCGCTGCATTGGCCCTTCTGGCCACCCCCGCCCTTGCCTGTGGCGACGCGGAACAGCCCTGCGAGCTGCCGCTTGGCAGTTATCATATCGAGGCACCTGATGCTGCGGATGGTTCGGTCCCTGCCGTAGTGTTCCTGCACGGCGCAGGTGGCAAAGGCACCGGCATCCTGCGCATGGGTGGCCCGATCCTGAAGCGTGGTTATGCGGTGATCGGCCCGAACGGGTTGAAACGCCCGAACTCGCGTTTCGGCTCCGGCTGGTCCTTTCATCCCGACCGGGTGCAACAACGCAACGAGCTGGCTTTTATCCGTGCCGTCATTGACGACGCCGTCGCCAATCATGGGGTGGATCGAGACCGTATCTTGCTGGCGGGGTTTTCCATTGGCGGGTCCATGACCTCCTATCTGGCCTGCGACGCGCCTGATCTGGCCCGCGCCTACGCCCCTGTGGCGGGCAGTTTCTGGCGGCCCCATCCGGCGATGGATGCGTGCAAGGGGCCCGTGAAGCTGCTCCACACCCATGGCTGGCGCGACACCACCGTGCCGCTGGAAGGCCGTCCTTTGGGCGGCGGGCGCATCTATCAAGGCGATGTGTTCCAAGCGATGCAAATCTGGCGCGAAACCAACGGCTGCAAAAACATGCGCGCCGATACGTTCGACACCTCGGGCGATTTCTGGCGGCGCAGTTGGGATACTTGCGACGCAGGCGCGCTGGACTTTGCGTTGCACCAAGGCGCGCATGGCATCCCCAAGGGCTGGGCCGTCATGGCGTTGGACTGGTTCGAGGCGCTGGAGTAGCTATTCGGCTGCGACCTGGTCAGCATTCTCCAAAACCACCCGAATGCGGGAACGTTCCCGCTTGGCGCTTTGGATGATCGCAGGGGCGTTGAACACCTCCGCGGTGCCAAGCTGGCGGGAGGTCCATTTGAAGCGCGTCAGCTTCGCACCGCTCAGCATCGACAAGGGCACCGCAAGGGCCAGAGACACCGCGATGGGCAGCAGCCACAGCGTGATGATCCCCTCGGCCATCCCTGCCACCAGCAAAACCCCCGCAATCATTTCCAGCGCGTGGAATTTCAGGACGGTAGTAAAGCCGTAGCGCCCGCCTTGGCGGGTTTGCGGGGTCCATGTTTCACGGTAACCGATCCATGTGCGGGCGACGGCAATGGTTTGTTGCACCATCAATATGGGCGCGTAGAGCACCGAGACGATGATCTCGGTCACGAAGGACAGCACGAACTGCCCTGCCCCACCCAGATCGCGCAGCGACGGGCCGGAGCGCAGCAGCGCGGCAGCCCCAAGGAACTTCGGCGCAAGCAGCATGCCATACATGAACACCAGAATGGCAAGGTTGCTGACATGGCTCATTTCGGGCCATGCCACCTGCGGGTTCTCGCCGGTGAAGTAGCGGATGACATTCGCCTCCTCGCCCTTGCCGATCAGCGCCCAGACGGTCAGCAGCGCGAACCATGCGGGGGATAGCAGATAGCCCATCGCGCCGTGGAACAGGTGGAAGCGGGTGACGGGGTGGAAACCTTTGGAGCCGAGGATGTTGAGGTGTTGTAGGTTGCCCTGACACCAGCGGCGGTCGCGCAGCACGTAGTCGATGAGCGTCGCGGGCACTTCTTCATAGCTGCCTTTGACCTGCGGCATGAAGCGGACGCCCCAGCCTGCACGGCGGAGCAACCCCGCCTCGACAAAGTCGTGGCTGAGGATCAACGCGCCCTTGGAGCGGAACGTGTCCAGCCGTGGCAGACCCGCACAGGAGGCAAAGGCGGCGGTGCGGATGATAGCGTTGTGGCCCCAGTAATTGCCCTCGTGATCCGCCCAGCGGGCGAGACCTTCGGCCAAAGCGGCACCATAAATGGTGCTGGAGAACTGCTGAACCCGCCCGAACAGGGTTTCCGCGCCGAACAGCTGCGGGAAGCTCTGGATTAGGCCGGCGGAGGGGTCGTGGGCCATTTCGTCGGTCAGGGTGATGATCGCCTGACCGGACATCAGACTGTCGGCGTCCAGCACCAGCATGGCGTCATAGCCACCGCCCCACCGCTGCACCCAATCGGCCAGATTGCCGACCTTACGGTCGATATTGTCGACGCGGCGGCGGTAGTGCAGCGCGATGTGGTCCGGCAGGTTGGCGCGCAACATGGCGAAGGCGCGCAGCTCCTGCTCGGCAATGACCTCGTCGCGGGTGTCAGACAGGATGAATAGCGTGTAGCTGTGCGGATGCTGCGTGCGGTCCAGTTCTTCAAGCATCGCGCAGGCGTTGCCGAACACATCCCACGGGACCTCGTTATAGACCGGCACCAACAGCGCCACATTCTGCGCGGGCGCGGGCTTGTCCTGCGCCGCGCGACGGGGGCGCATCATGTTGACCAGCCCGACAGTGACCGTCGAAACCGACAGGGAAATCCAGAAAAACGTGCATGCAATCAAGGCGATCAGCAGACCTTCGAACACCGACAACCCGCCCATGGCGAACCAGTCGGTGAAGGCGGCGATCAACCCGCCTGTGGTGATGATCGCGGGCAGAAACGTCGCCAGCCGCCAGAGCCGCGTGGACGGATCGTTGGGCAAGTCGGGTGCCGCCCCGTCGCGATAATCCGAGGACAGGTCTTGCACCGGAAACGCCAAAGGCTGTTCCGGCGGCATCATCGGCGCGCGTGCTATCGGGCCGTGCGCAGTCATGCCGTCCACCTGTAGAGCCACACTTCGGTCAATGATTTTCCGTCTTTCACCAGCTGCACCCTGAGTTCCGCCGACGCCACGTCGCCCGGCTCAAACTTGAACGCGAGACGCACGCCTCCGGTTCCATCGTTACGCTGCAAAATGCCGTCGCTGACGGTGCCGCGATTGGCGCTGATGAACCGCGTTATGTCTTCAAGATCCGCCTCTTTGGTGCCGAATGCCTCGTGATCCGCGAAGTCGACGGCCATGATGATATAGGGCTTTTCCTTGTCATAACCCTTGCCGATACGGCTGTTCAAAACGCGCGACACTGGCCGCGTGTCGGTCGGCTCGCCGCCCCATGCCATGTCGTAGGCGAAGCTGTAGCCTTGCCCTGCGGCCATCGGGTCACGGGGCCGCCAATAGGCGACGATGTTATCGTAGATTTCCTTGTCGGACGGGATCTCTACCAAGGTCACGGCCCCCTGCCCCCAATCGCCGCGCGGCGTGATCCAGAGCGAGGGTCGGTTGTGGTAAAGCGCCTCCAGATCGGCGTAGTCCTCGGAGTGGCGGGCGCGTTGCATCAGCCCGAAGCCGCGCGGTTTGGTATCCACGAAACTGGAGACCTGCAAGCTGGACGGGTTGGCCAAGGGCCGCCACAACATCTCGCCCGCGCCGTTCCAGACCAGCAGGCCCTCGCTGTCATGGACCGCCTCGCGGAAGTCGTCGAAGCGGGCGCGGTTGGTCTGGTCGAACAGGAACATCGAAGTAAGCGGGGCAAGCCCCACATGGGTCAGTTCCGTGCGCGGGTAGAGCGTGGCTTCCACCGTCACATGCGCGGGGTGGCCGGGGGTGATACGGAAGCTGTAGGCGCCTGTCGTGGACGGGCCGTCGAGCAAGGCGTGGACGGTGATTGTGGTGGCGTCATTTGACGGGGCCTCGACCCAGAAACGGGTGAATTCAGGGAACTCCTCGCCCTCCGCCTCGCCGGTGTTCAGCGCCAGACCGCGTGCGGACAGGCCATAAGTCTGGCCAGTGCCGATGGCGCGGAAGTAGCTGGCACCTTGGAACACCATGAATTCTTCGAAGCGGCCCGGTTTGGTTAACTCGTGGCGCAGGCGCAGGCCGGAATAGCCCAGCGTGCTGTCCATCGGGTCTTCGGCTTTCGCCGCATCCACCAACTCTTGCGGAAATGGGTCGTAGCGTTTGAACAGCGACAGATCGAAGCCCAGTTTACGGGCGGTGGCACCCTCGACGATGTTGATTTCGATCGGGCGCGGAAAGTAAAGGCCGGGATGGAAGAAATCCATCTGGAAGGCGCGGTCGGTGTCGGACCAAAGCGCCTTCTTGGTGTTGAAGACCAACGCCTTGTATTGATCATAGGTCAGGTTTTTCCACGTCTCCGGCACCTCTGGCATAGGGGCGTAGTCTTCGCCCGCAAGGCGCTGCGCTTCGGCCTTCAGCCAGTCGGGCGAGAACGGCACCGCCTCGCCTTTGAACATCGGCAAAGCCGTGGATGGCGACGCCAACGCGGCGGCCCCCAACATGGTCAGGAAAGAGCGACGAGACAGGCTCATGCGGCGGCCCCTTTCGCGGGCTTCCATGGGGTGCCTTTGATCCAACCCACGAAATACGCCACGGCAACCAGCGCTGCCACGCCTACAAAGTTAACCATGACCACGGTGCCGGTTTCACGTCCAATCTGGTCCATGGTGAAACCCGCGATACGGGCGAAGACCATGGAAAAAACAAACACGGCAAGACTTTGCTGGCCGACTTTCATGACGATCTTGACCAGTTTGCCCCACGCGTCCGACAGCGCCGAGCCGCCGGAAGACATCAGGCGATGCCCGCCCACGCCAGCCGCGACCCATGCCAGATAGGCCAATGCCAGAAAATGCACATAGCGCAGCAGGCCAAAGCCGGACTTGTCGATGAACGGCTTGTTGGCGACCCGCCATTCGATCACGGGATTGCCGTCGAACGCGCCGAACCATTCCTGGTTGACCGCGCGCACGCCGATATTGGACAGGGGGATGTTTGCCACGACAATCACTGCCGCGACTGCGATCAGCCATGTCTTGACCGGCGGGGCCGGAATCCAGCCACGCATGAAGGCGAAGCCGGTGAAGAAGATCAGTTGCCAGCCGAACGGGTTGAAAAACCAGTGGCGTTCAGACCACGGTTCCGCAGGCAGGCTCAACCACAAATGCTCGGCCCCAAGCCAAGACAGCAAGCCTCGCTGCGCGAACAGCCAAACGGTGGCGATGACGGCAGCGGTGAGCCACAGATTCACGCGGGACAGCGCCATGACGACCGGCATCATAACAAGGATCGCCATATACATCGGCAGGATGTCGAAATAGTTCGGCACATAGGTCAAAGAGAATATGCCAATCAGATTGTCGGCGGTGGTGGTGACGATCCCGGTGGTGCTGCCCGTGCGGCCTTCAAAGATCGGCACGAGGTTCAGCGAGTTAATATAGTTTTTCTCGAAAATGCCGAAGCTGTCCCACCAAGCGACCATCATGGCGATGGTGAAAAACATGCAGATATGCGCCCAGTAGACCTGCCAAACGCGGTAAGCTACGCGGGCGGTGCCAAGCAGCCACCCTGCGCGATCAAAGGTTCGGCCAAAGGCAATGGCGGATGCCATGCCGGAGCAGAACACGAAGATCTCGGTCGCGTCCGAAAAGCCCCACCGCGCGGGAATCCAGCTGGTGAAGAAGTTCCCGGGTGTGTGAGCAAACAGGATGATGAACATCGCAATGCCACGATAGAAATCAAGGCGCGGGTCACGGGTGGTGACGCCCGACGTGCCAGAGGCAGCAGGGCTTGCGGCAAAGCTTTCAGCGGCTTGCGACAAAGGGGATGTGGACGCCATGGTCATTTTCTTCGAGCCAGTTCTTTTTCGCGCTTATTCAGCAGGGACACTGGCCGTGCAAGTGCTTGCGTCGCGACCCTGCGAAATGAGCGAAAACCGCGCAGCGGCGTAGCCATCCTCCGACCCTGCCCGTTTGCGCATCCGGTCCTTCAGAATTGTCTCAGCTTCGTCCAGAAATCCTGCGCGGATGCCTGCGTCGATGGTCAAGCGCTCGAACACATCGCGCTGCGCGTGGGATCCTCCGATGTTTTGCATAGTCTGGCGCGCGCGCGACAGGTTTAGGAACGCAGTTTTGAAATCAGCTTCGCCAAATGCCTCGAGACCGGCAGCGGCACTCAGGCCGGGACGTGCCATAAGGCGGTCCATTTCCAAACGGTTCGATCTGGCGTCGCGATGCATGCGGCCCATCAGCTTGGTGATCGCCTGTTTGCGTGATCCGCCGATCAGAGCCAGCAGGTAGTGCAGGTCCGCGAAGATCAAGCAGCCATCTTCGGTACGGTTGGCCGACAGATCAGCCAACTCTTCCCAGCGGTCGCCGACATCAACACTGTTCTGTTCCAATCGCGACAACAGTGACGTGGCGTTGGAGATGTCTCGGTAATCATCGGTCTTATCGGCGCGGATTTCCGCATCATAGAGCGCCAGCACGACGTCATTCTGTCCAAGGTCGAGATGCATCAACGCCTTGTGCCACCACACATGGTAGCGGAAATTGTTGCAATGGGACCAAGCGGCTTCGCGCCCTTCAAGCCATTTCAGCCCGCCTTCCGCGTCGCAGGTCATATCGAACACGTGCGCTATAGCGTGAAGGCCCCATGCGTCATCGGGACTAACCGTCAGCCCCATACGCCCCACGGTCGCCGCCCGCGCATATTCGCCGGTCTCCTCCAAGGTAAAGGCGTGGCAGCCCATCAGGTAGCCACGTCCAGCATGGTCCGGCCCATAGGCACCCATCACGGCCTCGACCGACTTACGCATGCCAACGCCGTCGCCCAGAACAAAACGGATCGCGTGGCTTAGCTTCATTGCCAATGTGTCAGCAGGATGAACGGCCAACACATCTTCAAGGTGTTGGATCGCGGATGTCAGTCCGCCTTCATAAAACGCCTTCAGCGCCTTCACAAAGGACTGCTCACGGGCGGTGATCGGAGAGGTCATCACTGCGGCTTCCGCCAACCCGAGGGCCTCGCGGGCGGTCTCGCCCAACTCGCGGCGCCCCAACAGCAGGTAGAACATCCCCTTGACCGCATGGCCCAGAGCAAAGTTCGGATCGAGCGTCAGGGTTTCGCCCAGATGGGTCGGCGTGGTCGCCCCATGTGCCATAAACGCCAACAAGGTCTTGTTCCACGCTTCAAGCGCGTTGCGGGAATTGATGGTGGTTTCTTGCCCGAATACGTCTTGATACATGCCGAGGTCTCACTTTCGATTCTGACGCGGGGAACTTGCCCGCATCTTCTGTGATAGCGATTAGTCGTCATCGGTAAACGGTTCCGGCGCTGGTATAACGCATACGTGAGGCCGCGTGGGGGATCGGTGATCAATATTCCGCCGTTCAAGGGGAAAACGTGCAATTTTTCGCTATTTTGCGGGAGGTTGAGCGACGGGAAGGTTGAAAACCAAAATCGCGTGCATGTGCGCAAAACCATGCATTGGAGACATTTCTTGCTTCTTTGCGTAAGGTTGCAATACGGCCACCAGAACAAGGGCAGATCATGGCGCTTCGAGACAGCTACGGAAATGAGGCTTCAGCAACGTCACAAGCTGCTCTGGATCACTATGATCGTGGTATCCGATTGTTTCTGGGTGCAAACTTTGGCGCAACCGAAGCATTTCAATCGGCTGTTGATATTGATGACAACTTTGCGCTCGGTCACGTGGGTCTGGCTCGGTCCTTGATGATGTCGGGGCAAATGCTGCAAGCAAAGTCCGCAATCAGCCGCGCACAAGAACTTGGAGCTAAACTCGACATGCGCCAGCGTCAGCATATTGAATGTGTGGCGGCTTTGCTTTCAGGACAGCCACAAAAGGCGCGGGAATTGGTCCGGAGCCACGTCCGTGACTACCCCCGCGATGCGCTTGTTGCACAACTGTGTTCAAATGTCTTCGGGCTGATCGGATTTTCCGGTGAGGTCGGGCGTGAGGCGGAGCTTCTGGCCTACACCTCTGCGCTGCTGCCACATTATGGGGACGACTGGTGGATGATGTCGATGCATGCCTTGTCACTATGTGAAACAGGGCAGATCGAGGCGTCGACGAAGCTGATGGACAGAAGCCTTGCTTTGAATCCCCGCAACGCAAATGCCGCACATTTCAAGTCACATGCCCAATATGAAAACGGTGAAACGGTGGCGGGCCGCAAGTATCTGGCTAAGTGGTTGTCGGACTATGATGATCGCGCTGTCCTGCACGGGCATCTAAGTTGGCACTCTGCCCTTTGGGCGTTGCACGATGGCGATGAAGCCGCAATGTGGGGTGCGGTCGATGCAGGCGTCGGGCCCGGATCAGCGAAAGGCTTGCCGATCAACATTCTAACCGACACCGCCGCGATCTTGTATCGCGCTGATCTTGCAGGTCTGTCGGTAAACCCGGATCGCTGGACTGAGCTGAGTGATTACGCGCTGCGGTTCTTCCCGGAAACAGGCCAGAGTTTCGCGGACATGCATGCCGCGTTGAGCCATGCAATGGCAGGAAAAGGCGAGCGTCTGGCCCATATTGCGGATACGGCCAAGGGGTTAGCAGGTGACCTAGTTCAACCTCTGGCCCGTGCATGGGGCGCGATTGCGCGTGAAAACTGGAGCGATGCCCTTGTGGAGCTTGTGCAGGTCATGGGGACCACCGAGCGCTTAGGCGGCAGCCGCGCGCAGCGCGACCTTTTGGAACTGACCTATGCTAACGTCCTTCTCAAGCTGGGAAAGACGGCAGAAGCACACCGATGTCTATCGACGCGCAGGCCCGTACTTTCCGCCTCTCCACCCATAGCGGCATTTCAATCTTAGGTGAGTTTCCGGCTTCGCATGATCTTTGACAAAACTCCTCGCAGGAATGGCTGCCCCTCTCAGGTCTTCCTAGCCAAGCCCTAGTCCTTAGCTGTCATCCCTGCACTTTGCCGCAGCCAATCCAGCACCGCGTCGGTGTCCTCCCCAAAATGCGGCGGCGGACGCTGGTAGGTGACGGGCGTTTTGGAGAACTTCAACGGGTTGCCGATCAAGGACACCGCCCCGTCTTTGACATCGGGCCGTTCCATCTCGATTTTCATCCCGCGCGCGGCGACCTGATCAGACGCAAACACTTGCCCCAGCGTATTCACCGGCCCGACCGGAACCTTGCGCATCTCCAGCCCGTCGATGATGTTCTGCATGGTCCGCTCGACCAGCAGACCTTCTATGATTTTCAACAACTTGGTGCGATTCTCGATCCGCGCCGGATTGGTCGCGAAGGCGGGATCTTCTGCCAGATCGGGGCGGCCAAGATAGTCGCAGAACCGCGCGTATTGGCTGTCATTTCCTACGGCCACCAGCACATGCCCGTCAGAGGCCTCAAACGTTTGGTACGGCACGATCGTTGCGTGCTCGTTACCTTGGCGTTTGCGCTCCTTGCCGGTGGTAAGATGCGCCACGCCTTCGTTGATCAACCACGCGATCTGGCTGTCGACAAGGGCCAAGTCGATATGCTGGCCTTCACCCGTCGCATCCCGGTGGCGCAACGCCGCCAGAATACCGATGGTGGCGTACAGACCGCAGACCACGTCCGCTATGCCGACGCCCACCTTCATCGGGCGTCCCTCGGGTTCACCCGTCAGGGACATGATGCCTCCGAAGCCTTGCGCCATCAGATCATACCCCGGTTTGTCGCGGTTCGGCCCCGTTTGTCCGTAGCCGGAAATCGAGCAGTAGACGAGCTTCGGATGGGCCTTCAAAAGGCTCTCGTGATCCAGCCCGTATTTTTTCAGACCATCTGGTTTGAAGTTTTCGATCACCACATCTGCCTGTGCGGCCAGCTCGTGAATAATCGCTTGGCCCTCCGGCGTGGCGATGTCGACGCCAACCGACAGCTTGTTGCGATTGGCACACATAAAGTAAGCCGAAAGGTCGGTGCGTGCTCCGTCCGCGCCGTCGACGAATGGAGGGCCCCATTTGCGAGTATCATCACCGTCCGATCCGGGGTTTTCGATCTTCCAGACCTCCGCCCCAAGATCACCCAAGAGCTGCGTGCAAGTCGGGCCTGCCAGAATGCGGCTGAGATCCAGCACTTTAAGTCCGTCCAAAGTGCTTACCATTTGCCCGTCCATCATTGCTTCACAAATACCTCTGCCCGTTGTCCATCAGGTGCCCGTCAGTTGCCCTTGGGGACCGAGGGGCGTGGCATCAAAATCTAGATACGCCCGTCATACGCCTTACGGTCGATCACGGCGGCGATAACGCTGAACGTCTCAGCCTGCATCGCTGCCGTCAAGGCGTCTCGCAACTCGGCACGGGAGGTAACCGTATGCCCCTGCCCGCCAAACGCCTGCCCGATAGCGGCGAAGTCGTGATCGGCAAAATCCACGCCCGCATTGGTCATCTGCCGCTGGCGTTGCTTCAACTCGATCAAGGCCAGCGAACGGTCGACAAACACAACGAAGATAGTGTTCAGCCCATGCTCTTTTGCAGTAGACCATTCACCCGCGACCATCAGCGCCCCCGCATCACCTGAAAAGCTAACGACAGTGCGGTCCGGAGCCGCGTATTTGGCCCCCATGGCCAACGGCACAGCACAGCCCATCGTGCACAGCGCGGATGATTGCAGCAGCGTTCGCGGCGTGTGGCATGTCCACATCTGTGACAGCAAAATCCGGTGCGCGCCGCTATCCACCGTGGCGATGGTGTCGTCCGGTAGCATGTCGCGGCATTCCGCAATCACGGCACTTGGCCCCCACGCGTCGGTCGCCGGAAACGCGTTGGCCAACGCCGCCTTGGTGGCCGCCACTTCACCATCAGGCCATGTGTCGTGGTCGCCCCCCTGGCCCGACAACGCCCGCAAAGCTGCAGTTGTGTCACAAACAAAACTAAGGCCCGCCTGATGCATGTAATGGTGGTTTGGCTCGGATGTGATGTCGATCACCCGCACTTGGTCGGGGTTCCAGACGTCCCGCCATCCCGGGCGCATCTCTATCGGGTCATAGCCCACGCAAAGCACCAGATCAGCCGCACGGACAAGCGGCAACAGATGCGTGTCGGCCAACGGCGACAGCCCGGCTCCGCCCAGTGCCAAAGCGTGGGTTTCCGGTATCACGCCCTTGGCTTTGTAGGTCGTAACAACCGGCGCTCCGTAGGTCTCGGCAAAGTGCAACAGCTCCGCGTGACTACCATCATACAAAACGTCCAAGCCGGCAATTATCACCGGACGCTCTGCCGCATCGAGCCATGTTTGCGCCAATGCCAGATCTCCACCTGAAGGCGCGGTTTGACCGGCAGGTGCACGGCGGCGCAACTTCGGCGCGGCGCGGGCATCGGCGACGGAAATCGGGACGTCAATGTGAACGGGGCCGTTGCGCCCCTCGGTGGCGATGCTCACAGCTTTGTCTGCCACGATATCTGCGCCGTCGGCCGTCAGGGTAAAGGTCGCCTTGGTGATTTCCTCAAACACACGCGTGTGATCAAGCACTTGGTGCGTGTAGGTCAATGCCTCGTCCGGATCAACGCAGCCGGTTAAAACGATCATCGGGACCCGCTCTTGATGCGCGTTGGCCACCGCATTTACGCCATTCATTGCCCCCGGCCCGACGGTCGCCACCAAAATCGCAGGAGCGCCGTTCACATGATGCACCCCTTCGGCCATGAACCCTGCGGCATTCTCATGCTTGCACAAGACAAACTCGATCCCCGCCTTTTTCAACGCGTCGATCAGCGTCAGAACTTCGCCTCCGGGCATGCCGAACGCGTAGCGACAGCCTGCCTCGAAAAGCCGCTCCGCAAGCAGGTCAGCGGCGCGCTTGGGGCTAGTCATGTCCGTCTCCTTCAAAGGCCTATTCGCTGGTATCAACTGGCAGCGGCTTCGGCAATGGCTTTGAACAGCACGTCCAGTTCTGACGCCGCAGCCCCGAGATCGGGACCCGCTTCCTCCAAATAAGGCGCAAACACCAAGGACGGCGTTTTGTAGCTGAGCGTCGCCCCAGCGTCAGTTTCAGTTACATACATGCGGATAGGAGCTTCGATCATTGCAGCCGTGGACAAGGCCAGAATACGCACAGCAAACTTGTTGTTGAACACGCCGATCACACGGTTACCCGGAATGGAAATGCCACGCGCCTTTGCCGCCGCCGTTGGCCCCGCTTGGGTCACAACCCCCATCTTGTTGGCCTTCACCGCCACTTTCACGTCATCCACAAGCTGGCCGTAGGGTTTGGTGGTCTCGATAACCACCCAACCGTCACGGGGCGTCATATCGGCAAATCCAATGCTGCCCCAAAAACAAAAAACTACACTCAACAAGATGCGCATGCTTGATCTCCAGCTGGTCATAAATACTCAGAAATTCATGCCCGAGACCTGCGCACATCGCCAATCACATCTTCGCTAACGCTCACCTCACACGCAAAAGGCCCCCAAGCATCCGCTTGGGGGCCTTTTCAAACAAAGTCGTGCGCAGGCAGCGCCTGCGCCCAATCAAATTACATGCGGGACGCGACGTTTTCCCAGTTCACCAGATTGTCCATGAAGTTGGACAGGTATTTCGGACGCGCGTTGCGGAAGTCAATGTAGTAGGAATGTTCCCACACGTCACAGCCCAAAAGCGCGGTTTGCCCGAAACACAGCGGGTTCACGCCGTTCTCGGTCTTGGTAACTTTCAGCCCGCCATCGGTGTCTTTCACCAGCCAGCACCAGCCGGAGCCGAACTGGCCCGCGCCCGCAGCTGAGAATTCTTCTTTGAACTTGTCGACAGAGCCGAAGCTGTCTTTCAACGCCGTTTCCAGCTCGGATGGCATTGCAGATTTTCCCGGGCTCATCATTTCCCAGAACTGGTTGTGGTTCCACAGCTGCGAGATGTTGTTGAAAATCCCGCTTTGCGCAACGGCGCCCTTATCATAGGTGCCCTTGATGATCTCTTCGAGGGATTTGCCTTCCCATTCAGTGCCCTTGATCGCCTTGTTGCCGTTCTCCACGTAAGCGTTGTGGTGCTTGTCGTGGTGATATTCCAGCGTCTCCTTGGACATGCCGGCATCCGCCAGCGCATCATGGGCGTATGGAAGGTCAGGAAGTGTAAAAGCCATTATCTGGGCCCCCTTTTTGGACGTGAGAAATTCTACGAGCTATAACTGAGCGCCCAAGGCCGCGCGGTCAAGGCTCGTTTGGATAACACGCGAATAATCAAAGTAGTTCCATGAGATATCAGCGGCGTGGCCAAACGAGGATAATACTAAGCATCCATTTCTTGACGTGCAGCAATTACCCTATGGTAAACCTGATCGTCATTCCGCTCCTCATGAGTGGCAATGGTCAAGTATCTGCGCGTTTTCCCCGCCTTTTCAAAAATTACCCAATCACCGGTCAGCCGACCTCGCTTTGACCGATCATCTAACCCTCCGTCCAGCATCTCAGAAATCACCTCGTGAAGTATCCGATGATCAACAACTTGCTCTTCGTATTTCTCTAGCAACGCAGCCATCCTTTTCTCTCGCATGGGATGTCCTGTTTCGTTCAAAACGTTGGTTACCAACGCTCCAATCGATCTGCCACCCGTCGGTTGAAAATGAAGCTTAAACAAACCCTTGAGCGGAGGTCTTCTAAATCTATCAGCTTTCTTCATGCCGTTGCGCTGGCCGTTCTCATTGCAAGAGATTGCTTGAGCAATGGCGTCTGGTTCCTGCCCTCCAGTTTCATAGCTGTAAGCGACTTGGCGCAGCAGGTGTGGACTACAAAAGGACAATATCCCGCGGACTGCGAACCAGTGCCTCGTGTAGTCTTGCGAATTCATTGGGCGCCTTCAACATAATTTGAAACTTGTAACGACTGTTTACAAAAAACCAACCTCAGAACCCGTCCTCGCCGACATGCTCAGCACGTCGAACACATATTGTGCCTCGGAGCGGAAGCAGACCAGCTCGAACGTGGTCTCGTCGCGCATCCAGAAGGCCACCGCAGCTTGCGCAAGTCTTGTGCGGCGGAACATGCCTGTGGTGAAGGCCTCGCGGGACAAATCGACCGGCGACAGCTTGGCCAGCACCTCGCGCGCGCCCGCGCCCTCGATGGTGAACACGGCGCGCGCGTCGGAGACGTTGACGGCCAGTGCATGCTCGCCTTCCAGCGCCTTGGCGATCCGCGTGGTGGCATCGACCACGTCCGCATAGGGCACCATCACCAGTAACTCGTCGGGAGACATCCACGCGACGGCCTTGTCGCCCGCGCTGTTGCATGCGCGTTGCGCAGGGACGTCGACGCCAGCGGTGGATTTGACCGCCTTTTTCAGTTTCGCCGACGACAGATCGCCGCGCAGGGTGATCATTCCGCGCAATCCGGCTTCGGTGATGGTCGCGAAGCCTTCGGAAGTCGCGCCTTGCAAGGCGCTGACAGCATTAGACATTTTGCTTCTCCCCTTCGGGGTCATAGAACACGGCACTGACGATTTTCGCCTGCACGATAGAGCCGTCGAGATTGGGGAAATCAACCACCTCTCCCATCCGGTCCGGCCCGTTATGGATCAACCCCATGGCGATCCCTTTGCCCAAGGTCGGCGAGTGGTAGGTCGAGGTCACGCGACCTTCAGTGTTGCGCTGACCGTTAGCATTGGTGCCGTCCGCAACCGCATAAGCGCCGTCGGGAAGGGTCGAGCCATCGACGGTTTCCAAGCCGACCAACTGCCAGCGGTCGGGATCGGTCATGTGCACCCGCTCCTGCGCACGCTTGCCGAGGTAGTCTTCCTTCTTTTTGGACAGCGCCCAGTTCAGGCCAAGGTCTTGCGGGATGATGGTGCCATCCGTCTCGTCCCCGATCATGATGAAGCCTTTCTCAGCGCGCAGGATGTGCAACGCTTCGGTGCCGTATGCAGTGGCGTTAAACTCTGCGCCCGCCTCGTGCAGCGCGTCCCAGAACGCGCGTGTCTGGCTGGCGGGGACGGCAATCTCGTAGCTCAGTTCGCCGGAGAAGGAGATACGGAAGACGCGGGCGTCGAAATCGCCGATTTTTCCCTCTTTCCACTCCATGAAGCCCAATGCCTCTTTGGACAGATCCATGCCGCCCAGCTTCTCCAGCACCTTGCGCGCGTTCGGGCCCACAACGGCGATCTGGCCGTATTGCTCGGTCGCGTTGACGGTGTAGACCTTCCAGTCCCACCATTCGGTTTGCAGCCATTCCTCCATGTGCCCGTGGATACGCGAGGCCCCGCCGGTGGTGGTGTGGCAGAGCCATGTATCGTCGTCGATCCGCGCGACCACGCCGTCATCGGTGAGGAAGCCGTTTTCGGTGCACATGAGGCCGTAGCGGCATTTGCCCGGCTTCAGGTTGGACATCATGTTGGTATACATCATGTCGAGGAATTTGCCCGCGTCCGGTCCTTTGACGATGATCTTGCCAAGGGTGGAGGCGTCCAGCAGGCCAAGGCTTTCACGGGTGGCCTTGACCTCGCGATGCACCGCTTGTTTTACCGTCTCGCCGCTGCGTTGGTAGCAATAGGCGCGACGCCAGTGGCCGACCGGTTCCCAGTACGCCCCGTTCTCTTCGCCCCAAGCGTGGAGCGGCGTGCGGTTGAGCGGCTGGAAGATGTCACCGCGCGCCTCGCCGCCGATAGAGCCCATGGAGATAGGGGTATAAGGCGGGCGGAAGGTCGTGGTGCCAACGGACGGGATTGGCGCGTTCAGGCTGTCCGCAAGGATCGCCAAGCCGTTGATGTTGCTGAGCTTGCCTTGATCGGTTGCCATGCCGATGGTGGTATAACGCTTGGTGTGCTCGACGCTCTCGTAGCCCTCTTGCGCGGCAAGCTGGACATCGGACACCTTCACGTCGTTCTGGTAGTCCAGCCACATTTTGGAGCGCAGTTTGTAGCCAGCACCTTGCGGCATTTTCCAGACGGGCAGCATCGGAGCCTCGTCTTGGGCGTTGGCTTTCGGGGCCGCTGCCTTGGCGGGCTTGTGACCAGTGCGTTTGGCGGCGGTTTTGCCCGCCTGATCGGCGTCGGCCAGCGCGGACGTGCTGTCCATCGCGCCATTGGCGATGCCGGCGGTGATCACGAACGGCTCGCCCTGCGCGTCTTTTGGGGCGGCGTTGGGGTTGGGGCGGAAATGGGCTTGCGCGTCGTCCCAGACCAACTTGCCACCGCAATGGGACCACAGATGCACCACCGGAGACCAGCCGCCGGACATGGCGACCGCTTCGCAGTCAATCGGCTCCAGCGCGTTGCCTTCCCCTGCATGGGCGCAAATCTCGACGCCGGTGACCCGCTTGGAGCCTTTGACCTTGGCAATGGCCTTCCCGTTTTCGACGCGGATGCCCAAGGCACGGGCCTCGTCCGCCAGCGCGCCGCCACCCTGCGGGCGGGCGTCGATGATCGCGGGGATTTCAAGTCCTGCCTGTTTCAGGTTGATCGCCGTGCGGTAGGCGTCGTCATTGTTGGTCACGACCACCGTGCGGTCGCCAGGGCTGACGGCCCAGTTTGTCGCGTAGTCGCGCACGGCAGACGCCAGCATGACGCCGGGGATATCGTTTCCTGCGAAGGCCAGCGGGCGCTCGATCGCGCCTGTCGCGGTGATGATCTGGCCCGCACGAATGCGCCACAAACGATGACGCGGAGCATCTTGCGCAGGGGCGTGGTCGGTCAGGCGTTCATAGGCCAGCGCGTAGCCGTGGTCATAGACACCCGCCCCCATGGTGCGGATGCGTAGGGAGACGTTGTCCATCTTTTCAAGGGTTTGGATGGCGTCGTTGATCCATGCGTCAGCAGGTTGACCGTCGATTTCAACGCCATCGACAGGCGCGCGGCCTCCCCAATGGGCGGTCTGCTCGATAAGAAGCACCTTGGCACCTGCCTCACCTGCAGCCTTGGCCGCTTGCAGTCCCGCGATACCGCCGCCGACGATGAGGACATCGACGAAGGCGTAGAAATGTTCGTAGCGGTCCGCGTCGCGGTCTTTGGGGGCTTTGCCGAGACCCGCCGCGCGGCGGATGAACGGCTCGAACACGTGTTTCCACGCGGGCGCCGGAGCCATGAAGGTCTTGTAGTAGAAGCCCGCAGGCATGAAGCGCGAGGCGTAGTTGTTGACCACACCCACGTCGAATTCAAGCGAGGGCCAGTGGTTCTGGCTTTCCGCCGTCAGCCCGTCGAACAGCTCCGTCGTGGTGACGCGGGCGTTGGGTTCGAACTCCCCGCCTTTGCCGAGATTGACGAGGCCGTTGGGTTCTTCCGCGCCGGACGCCACCACGCCGCGCGGGCGGTGGTATTTGAACGAGCGGCCCATGAGCATCTGGTCATTGGCCAGCAGCGCCGAGGCGAGGGTATCGCCTTCGAAACCGCGCATGGTTTTGCCGTTGAACTGGAAGCTAACCTGCTTGGCTTTGTTCAGCAGTCGGCCGCCGGTGGACAGTCTGGTGCTCATGAGTTCGGGCCTTCGTCTGTGTGGAAGGGTCGGACCCTCCGGGGGAGGTATTTGTGAAGCAATGATGGGGTCATGTCGCGCCCTGCCAGTTTTTGAAGCTCCAGTCGGGGCGTTTGGCGGTAATGGCGTCGATGATGTCTTTGGGCGGCTCAAAGGTTTGGGCGGGATATGTGCCGAAGACCTCCAGCGTGGTGGTGTCGCGGGCGGCGTGGAACCACTTGCCGCAGCCATTGGCGTGACGCCAGCGCTCCAGATGCACGCCGCGCGGGTTGGCGCGGGTGAACAGGTAGTGCTCGAACGCGTCATCATCGGAGCCGACGGTTTCGCGTTTGATATGGGCCTGACCACCGCCATGCAGCTCGGTTTCCTCGGCTTTGACACCGCAATAGGGGCATTCAAGGATCAGCATGGGGCGCTCCTTTGGACAAACGCGAAAAAGGCGGGTGCCGCGTGGCACCCGCCCTTATGGGGGAGGAAAACAGTGTGTTGAGTATCAGCCGCCGTCGGCAGGGACCGTAGTTGCAGGCGCTGTGACAGCGGGAGCATCGAGCGATTCTGGCGCGACCATGGTTTCACCTTCGGTGACCGAGCCGGAACCCAGCATGGCGAGCACGATGATGAAGAGGCCGATAAGAACGGCGGCAACGACGAGGCCGGTCGTGCCGACGCCTTCGTTGTGGGTGGTGTAGTCAGACATGGAAATACCTCCTGTGGTGAGGTGTCCATCATGGCGGGTTGGGCGCATGGCTCAACGGTGTGTGGGGTTTGGTGCCGGTTTCGGCGGGGGGCAGCCGGAATGGGTGCTACACATGCGCAGGGCTTTGCCGGTTGCGCACGGCTCAGGGCGATTTGGGACCGTCCGCGCGTCTGCGCGACCGGCCCGTCAAAGAGAGTTGATCTTGGTTGGGGATCAGTTACTGGCGTCGCCAGAGACTGCCCCCTCGACGGCCTCGGCAGCGCCTTCAACGGCAGATCCTGCGCCTTCGATGGTAATGTTGACGTCATCCTGGCCAGACGGAGCTGATCCGGAGAAAATAACATAGGCGAGGAACGCCACAACCACGACCAGCGCGCCGACGACAATGCCCATGCCGGCCCCGCCGCCAGTCGTTGTTGTGGTGGTGGTGTGCGTGCGCTCTGTGTTGTCAGAGTGTGACATCTCGGGTCTCCTGTGGTGTTTGCTTTCGCCACCACAACCCGTCGGAACCAGAATTGGTTCCCGTTAAACTTATGACCAAGATCGCAACACATCTTAGTGTGCCACCCCAGCCGCCACGGACTCGTCAATGAACCGGCCCTCTTTGAAGCGGTCCAGTCCGAACTCGGCGGTGAGTGGCGAGTGGCCTTTGGCCACCAGCTCTGCCATCGCCCAGCCCGACCCCGGAATAGCCTTGAAGCCGCCCGTGCCCCAGCCGCAATTGATGAAACAATTGCCCAGCGGGGTTTTCGACAGGATCGGGGAGCGGTCGCCGGTGACGTCCACGATGCCGCCCCACTGGCGCAGCATCTTCAGGCGCGACAGCATCGGGAAGGTCTCGATCAGCGCGCGCACGGTTTCCTCGATATGCTGGAAGCTGCCGCGTTGGGTGTAGTTGTTGTAGCCGTCCGTGCCGCCGCCGATGACCATCTCGCCCTTGTCGCTTTGCGACATGTAGCCGTGCACCGTGTTGGCCATGACGACGATATCCATGCAGGGTTTTATCGGCTCGGAGACCAGCGCTTGCAGGGCGACGGATTCGATTGGCAGCCGGAAGCCTGCAAGCTCCGCCACATGGCCGGAATTGCCCGCGACGACGATGCACAGCTTGTCGCAGTCAATCTCGCCCTTGGTTGTGGAGACGCCTTTGACTTCGCCGCCCTCGCGCCGCACGTCGGTGACTTCGCATTGCTGGATGATGTCCATGCCCATGTCGGAGCAGGCGCGTGCATAGCCCCACGCCACCGCGTCGTGACGTGCGGTGCCGCCGCGGGCCTGAAACAGACCACCCAGCACCGGATAGCGCGGGCCGTCGATATTCATGATCGGGCAGATTTCCTTGACCTTTTGCGGGCCGATGAATTCGGTTTTCACGCCTTGAAGCGCGTTGGCGTAGGCCGTGCGCTGGTAGCCGCGCACCTCGTGGTGGGTTTGCGCCAGCATCAGCACGCCGCGCGGCGAGAACATGACGTTGTAGTTCAAATCCTGGGACATGGTCTCGTAGAGGGACCGCGCCTTCTCATAGATCGCGGCCGACGGGTCTTGCAGGTAGTTCGACCGGATAATCGTGGTGTTGCGCCCGGTGTTGCCGCCGCCAAGCCAGCCCTTTTCGATCACGGCGACATCTGTGATGCCGTGGTTTTTGCCAAGGTAGTAAGCCGTGGCAAGGCCGTGGCCGCCTGCACCGATGATGATGACCTTGTATTTCTTCTTTGGCGTGGGCGAGCGCCATGCGCGCTCCCAACCGGAGTGGAAGCGGGCCGCCTCGCGGGCGATGGCAAAAGCTGAATAGCGTTTCATTGCGAATGGTCCCTTCGGGAGGCAGCGTCGCGCCCGTTTTGCGACAGGACAGGCGGGCGCGTCCCATCGGTTTCGGCATATCACGCGCCGCTTGCGACACGCCAGCACCAAGCGCGGCAAAAAGTGACGCAGGTGTGGACTTTCGGGCGGTGCTCCCCCTATCTGGAACGGAGCAAAAAGGCGCAGACCATATGGGCGAGATATTTGACGAGATGACGGCGTTTGCCGCCGCCCTGCCCCCGATGCGGCCTGTCGTCGGGCTTGATTTGGGGACGGTGACCTTGGGTGTAGCGGTGTCCGACAGCTTCCTGTCGGTCGCCACCCCGCTGGAGACAATCAAACGCAAGAAATTCGGACTGGATGCCGCCGCCTTGATGGCGATCATGGAGAAGCGCTCGGTCGCGGGGATCGTGCTGGGGCTGCCTTTGAACATGGACGGCAGTGAGGGGCCAAGGGTGCAATCGACCCGCGCCTTTGCCCGCAACCTGTCGCGCCTGACGGATGTGCCGATCACCTTTTGGGACGAGCGCCTGTCCACCGTCGCCGCCGAACGTGCGCTTTTAGAGGCGGATACGTCGCGAAAACGTCGCGCGGAGGTCATAGATCATGTCGCCGCCGGGTTTATCCTGCAAGGAGCGCTGGACCGCATCCGGCATATTAAGGCGAACACATGAGCGACGACATTTGGCAACGCGACGAGGTAGAGAGCCCCTGCATCAAGGTGTGCATCGTGCATCCCGCAGAGCGTATTTGCACCGGCTGCTTGCGCACCATAGACGAAATTGGCGCGTGGTCGCGTATGTCCAACGAGGCCCGCACGGCGCTGTTGGAGGAACTGCCGTCCCGCGCGGCGCGCCTGAAGGTGCGTCGTGGTGGACGCAAGGCCCGCGTGGGGTAGCGTCTGGGGCCATGTGGCCCTATGGACAGTGCCATGACTGATACACTTGAGATTTTTGCCGTCACCCCGCCCGGGCTGGAAGCCGCTTTGCTGCCGGAATTTCGCGCTTTGGGCTATAAAGACGCGCGCTATGGCGCAGGTGGCGTGACCATGATGGGCAGCTGGCCGGACGTCTGGCGGCTCAATCTGGAGCTACGCGGGGCCACCAAGGTGTTAGCGCGGATCGGGACGTTCCGTGCCATGAGCCTTGCGGGGCTGGACCATCGCGCCGACGAGTTTCCATGGGACGAGACGTTCTATTCCGGCACCGCCGTGCGGGTGGAGGCGACCTGCAAGCGCTCCAAAATCTACCACGCGGGGGCGGCGATCGAGCGGGTGGAGCGTGCGTTGCTCAAAGCTGGCATGAAACCTTCCGCCGATGGCGAGGTGACGTTGAAAATCCGCATCGAGCAGAACATCGTGACCCTCAGCGTCGATACGTCGGGCGAGAGCCTGCACAAGCGCGGCCATAAGGAAGCCATCGGCAAGGCCCCCATGCGCGAAAACATGGCAGCGCTGTTCTTGCGCCAGGCGGGCTATGACGGGACCGAGCCGGTTCTTGACCCGATGTGCGGCTCTGGCACGTTTCTCATCGAGGCCGCGGAGATTGCCGAAGGGCTGCAAGCCGGTCGCTCCCGCAGCTTTGCGTTTGAGGCTTTGGCGAGTTTCGACGAGGCCGCGTTCAAGGCGCTGCGGCGCTCGGTCAGTGTGATCAACGGGCCTGCGCGCTGCTTTGGCTCCGACCGTGATGCGGGCGCCATCAAGGGCGCGATTGCCAATGCGGACCGTGCGGGGATTTCGGCGCTGTGCGACTTTCAGTGCAAACCCGTCTCCGACGTGGAACGGCCTGACGGCCCTGCTGGTCTGGTGATCGTGAACCCGCCCTATGGTGGGCGTATCGGGGATAAAAAACAGCTCTTCGCGCTTTATGCGAGTTTGGGGACAACCCTCAAAGATCGCTTCTCCGGCTGGCGCGTGGCGTTGGTCACGTCCGAGCCGGGATTGGCCAAGGCCACCGGATTGCCGCTGACGCAAGGGCCAGCCGTGCCCCATGGCGGCTTGAAGGTCTGGCTGTTCCAGACCCCGCCGTTGAAATAGCGCGCCAAATAAAATATCGCGTGCGCCGCTAGGCGCTCCTTTAGGTCAGGCCAACCACGTGGCGATGTCCTCAAGTTCGGGGCGGAAATAGGCGATCATCCGGCCTTCGGGCGGCGCAACGACACCGTCTTTCCACGGGGCGACCCCGTGCAAGGCAAGGCGATTCATCACGTAAGCTTCGCCAGGTAGTGCGTTGATTTCTATTCTCTTACATGTTTCGAAGCACTTCTTTCGCGCGACTTGGTAAGTGTCGGTGATATCCTCGGTTGCCCATCGTTCCGGCGACACCGCCTCCAGACGTTTTGCGAAGGCGTCTCGCATGATGTGGTGACTGCCTTCCCAAACCACCATCGGGCTGACGCTGGCCTCGTTCAGTGGCAGGCCCAGCACGAAGCCGTGCGGCTCGTCGACATGGCGTCGCTTGTCGGGAAGCGCCAGCTTCAACCCGTCCACATGCGCCGCGTCGCGGTCGCGGCGAAAGCGGAACGCGGCAGGGCTTTCCGCGTCCGAGGGTTTTGGATAGCCTTCATAGATCACCGAAACCTGCGCACGGTCGAGGGGGGCCCACAGCCCCTCGCGCTGCAAGAACGCGATTGCTGGTCCCGCCAACGCAGGGCCATCCGGCAAACGCCCCTGCCCGTCATTGGGCAACAGGTTTACCCCGACGAACCACGTCCCGCCACAGCGCAGCCACTCCTTGGTGTATTGCGGGTCTTGAGCGAGAGGTATGGCCCGCTGGCGCGCATGGTCCGCCCATTTGGCAGTGGCCGCGTCATGGGCAAATTTCACCCAACCTTTGGCCGCGAAGCTCATGCGGCCTGGGCGATGTGGACCGCATCAAGCGCTTGCAGCACCAGCGCTGTCCCTGCCTCGGGTTTATGCGCCCCTTCCGACAGGGTGCGCCGCCAACCGCGTGCGCCGGGCTGGCCTGCAAACAGGCCGAGCATATGGCGGGTGACTTGGGCCAGCTTGCCGCCTGCGTCCACATGCGCCTCGATATAGGGCAGCATGGCGTGAACCACATCGGCGCGGGTCTTTGTTTGCGGAACCTCGCCGAACACCTTCTCGTCGGCATCCGAAAGCACGTCCCAAGGCTGGTGGTAGGCCGCGCGGCCATACATCAGCCCGTCGAGCGTTTGCAGATGCGGCAGCCCTGCCTCCAACGTCTCCAATCCGCCGTTGAGCGAGATATGAAGATCGGGAAATGCGGCTTTCATCCGGTGCACCAAGTCATAATCCAGCGGCGGCACGTCGCGGTTTTCTTTGGGGCTAAGGCCCTGCAACCACGCTTTACGCGCGTGCACCGCAACGCGAGTGACGCCTGCATCCCGAATACGGCTCAGGAAATCCGGCAAGACGGTCTCCGGGTCCTGATCATCCACGCCAATCCGGCATTTCACTGTGACTTCAACCGGTTGCGCCTTGATCATCTCGGCGACGCAGTCGGCCACCAGCGCAGGGCGTTCCATCAGAACGGCCCCGAAGCAGCCCGATTGCACGCGGTCGGAGGGGCAGCCGACGTTAAGATTGATTTCATCATACCCGCGGTCGGCGCAAAGACGTGCGGCCTCTGCCAGCTCGGCCGGGTCGGAGCCGCCAAGTTGAACCGCGACCGGATGCTCGGGCTGCGAGAATTCCAACAAATGCACGGCCCCACCGCGCACCAGCGCGGGTGCTGTCACCATTTCCGTGTAGAGCAAGGCACGGCCCGAGATCAGCCGATGGAAATACCGGCAGTGTCGGTCGGTCCAATCCATCATCGGGGCTACGGACAGGCGGGCGGCGGCTGTCACGTCAGCGTCAGGGCTGTTTTTCTCAGGCATCGGGCGTGTACTTCTCGTTTCGCGTCAGGATTGCGTCGGCAGGACTTCGGTCTAGCACTTTTTCCACACCGATTTCCATTGCCCAAATCGCGGGGCTACAGACCGTATCGCGGCCCCGTTTTTCGGGTCCGACTTGACCTATCGCAACTCCTGCGTCCAACTCGGCTGATACCACCTCCCTAGACATGCCTTCTGCGCTTGACGACGACGGGCAGCACGATGTTGAGAACAGAGGACTGCCTGACAATGACGACCGACCCGAACCTGCCTTTGGAAGACAGTGGAATTTCCAAAGCGATCGACACACCAGCCCCAAAATCCGCCGGACGGTCACGGCTGTTTCTGGTTCCGCTGTTCATGCTGACACTGTTCACGGGTGCTGTGATCGGCATGTATTTCCAACCGCCGGGCTTGCGTGTGTTTTTCAACGCCACAGGTTTGCAGCCAGGTGCCGGCACCGAGACGCCGATTGCGGTGGCCATCCAACAGGTCGAAAAGCAAGAACAGGTGGCGGTCGTCAGTGAAGGTGACGTGGTGGCCTTGGGCCGGATCATTCCCTTGGGCGATGTGATCAGCGTGGCAACCCCGTCCGGTGCGGGCGATGCCCGCATTGCCGAAATTCGTGTGAGCCGTGGTGACGTGGTCGCAGCAGGCGATGTTCTGGCAGTGCTGGACAACCTGCCGCAATTGCAAAGCATCGCCACGTCGGCGAAGGCAAATCTGGGTGTGCGCGAGGCCAATCTGGCACAAACCCGCACCTCAATCCTTGCCAGCCAAGCCGAAGCCAAAGCGACGCTTGAGCGGGCCGAGACCACTGCGAACGCCGCCAGTGCCGATCTGACGCGGATGACCTCTCTGCTGGAGCGGGGCGTGACCACACGGGCCGAGTTCGACGAAACCGTTGCCCGTGCCAACGAGGCTGGCCGCGACGTGGAGCGCGCCATCGCGACCTTGTCGCGCTATGCCACCAACTCCGACACCGTGCAGGCCGACATTGCCGTGGCGGAGGCCAATCTGGAAGCCGCCCGTGCCGACCTTGCCCGCGCCACGCAAGATCTGGAGCGCGCCTATGTGCGGGCACCGGTGCAAGGCACCGTGTTGGACATCAATGCGCGCGCGGGTGAGCGTCCGCCATCGAGCGGTGTTGTTGATCTGGGCGACACCTCGCAGATGACGGTGGAGGTGGAGGTTTACCAAACGCTGATCGGGCGTGTGACCATTGGTGATCCGGTCACGGTTTCTGCCCGCGCCTTGTCACAAGAGCTTAGCGGGACCGTGACGGCCATCGGGCTGGAAATCGGGCGGCAATCCATCACCTCGGACAATCCTGCGGCCAATACCGATGCGCGGGTTGTGGACGTGATCGTGACACTTGATGCGCCCTCTTCCGAATTGGCGCGCAACTTCACCAATCTGGAAGCCTTGGTTCGGATCGACGCAGGTCGCCCTGAATGAGCCGCCTTCTGACCAACCTGTTCGGGCGTTTGCCGATTGGCTGGCTTCAGCTGTCGCATAACAAGGCGCGGCTGGTGGCTGCTGTGTCCGGTGTGTCCTTCGCCACGTTGCTGGTGTTCATGCAGTTGGGCATCATGGGCGCGTTGAACTCGTCGACCGTTGCCCCCTATGGGTTGCTAAGCGCCGATATTGTGATCTCGTCGGAGGAAGGCAACACGCTGACCGACGCGGGCGAGATTGCGCGGGCGCGGATGTTTCAGGCGCTTGGGGTTCCAGGCGTTGCCGACGCCACGCCGCTATATATCGGCAACCTGCCCTTCACGCTGGACGATGGCAGCACTGTGTCGTTGTTGAGTTTCGGGTTTGACGTCTCGCAGCCTGAGTTTGTGTCCCCGAGCATTGCGGCCAGTTTTGGCAGTCTGACGATTGAGAACACCGTAATTTTGGACCGTGACACCCGTGGAATGCCAGCCTCTGTCATTGACGCGCTGACCGCCGGTGGCCGCTATGAGTTCGAGGCAAATGGCAACACGCTGGTCGCCGTTGGTACCATGAATATTGGCGGCGGCTTTCTGGCGGACGGGATGCTGGCGATGTCGGACCAGACGTTTCTGCGGTCTTTCCCTGCCCGCACCAGCAGTGCACCCAACCATATCCTGCTGAATGTCGATGACGGCGTGTCGGTGGATACCGTGGTCGAGCGCTTGCGCGGCGCCCTGCCCAGCGCCAATGTCAAAGTTCTGGCGGCGGACGCCTCGGCGCAGGCCGATCTGGACTTCATGTCTTCGGAGCGGCCCACGGGCATCATCTTCGGCTTTGGCGTGTTCATGGGCATCCTTGTGGGCTTGGTGATCGTCTATCAGGTGCTATCCACCGACGTGGCCGACCACTTAGGCGAATATGCCACCTTTAAGGCCATGGGCTACGGGCAGCCGTTCTTTCTGGGCATCGTGTTCGAGGAGGCTATCGTGCTGGCGGTCTTCGGCTTCATTCCGGGGCTGATCGTGTCGATCGGGCTATATGCGGGGCTGAGGGCCGTGACCGGATTGCCGGTCGAGATGGACGCGAGCCGTGCGATCCTTGTGTTTTTGGGGACATTGACGGCCTGCACCATATCGGGCGCCATCGCCACCCGCCGTCTGGCGGCGGCTGACCCTGCGGATTTGTTCTGATGGCTGAGAGTTTCCCTATAGAAGCCAGCGGTTTGAACCACTTCTTTGGCGAAGGCGAAGCGCGCAAGCAGGCCATTTTCGACCTGAACCTGAACATCGAGCGCGGCAGTCTGACCATTCTGATGGGGCCGTCCGGCTCTGGTAAAACCACCGTCCTTACGTTGATGGGATGCCTGCGCGAAGTCCAAGACGGCAGCGTCAAGCTACTTGGCCAAGAGTTGAACGGTGCCAGCGAGGCGCAACTTGTCAGCTTGCGCCGCAGGCTGGGGTTCATTTTTCAGGCGCATAACCTGCATGAAAGCCTGACCGCGGCGCAGAATGTGCTGATGGGATTACAGGTCCACGGCAACGCCAATCCCGCCAAGCAACGCGCCGCTGCCGACCATGTTCTTGACCTCGTGGGTTTGGCAGATCGCCGAACCTATCTGCCCGGCAACCTGTCGGGCGGACAGAAACAACGGGTCGCGGTAGCGCGGGCGCTGGTGTCGAACCCTGACATCGTGTTCGCGGATGAACCCACCGCCGCGCTGGACAAGGAGTCGGGGCATACGGTGGTGCAAATGCTGAAAACGCTTGGGCAAACGCGACAAACCACGACGGTGATGGTCACCCATGACAACCGCATTCTGGAGATGGCCGACAGGATCATCACCTTGGAGGACGGGCGGGTCGTATCGGACAGGGTGCCTAAGACAACGCTCTAGGATTTCGGGCGTAACTGCCTAATACTCCTGCACAACACCAAGGAGATTTCGCGTGTCCAACCCATCCCAGCGCAGCTGCCCATGAATATCCTGTTCATCATGTATGACCAGTTGCGGTTCGACTACCTCAGCTGTGCGGGCCACCCGCATCTGCATACCCCGAACTTTGACCGCGTGGCGGCGATGGGCGTGCGGTTCACCAACGCCTATGTCCAGTCGCCAATCTGTGGGGCGTCGCGCATGTGCTATTACACGGGGCGCTATGCCTCGTCGCATGGGGCGCAGTGGAACGGGTTTCCGTTGCGCGTGGGCGAGCAGACACTGGGCGACCATTTACGCCGCGAAGGCATGGACTGCTGGCTGATCGGCAAGACCCATATGCGCGCCGACGCCGAAGGCATGGCGCGACTGGGGTTAAGCCCTGACACCACCATCGGCGCGCGTCAGGCGGAATGTGGCTTTGACGCCTGGGTCCGCGATGACGGGCTGTGGGGCGAAGGGCCGGACGGGTTCTATGACGAGCGCCGCTCCCCCTATAACGAATACCTCAAGTCCAAAGGCTACCCGTCCCAGAACCCGTGGGCAGACTTCGCCAATGCGGGTGTCGAGGATGGCAACATCGCCAGCGGCTGGATGTTCCGCAACGCCGACAAGCCCGCCAACATCCGCGAGACGGACAGCGAGACCCCGTGGCTGACCCGCGAGGCGATTGCGTTCATCAAGCAGGCCAGAGCACCATGGTGCGCCCATGTCAGCTATATCAAGCCGCACTGGCCCTATATCGTGCCTGTGCCCTACCATGACATGTATGGCAGCGCGCACGTTCCCGCCCCCGTGCGCGATGACGTCGAGCGTGAGGACCCGCACCCCGTGTTCGGGGCTTATATGGGCAACAAGATCGCGCAGGCATTCCAACAGGACGAGGTCCGCCAGAAGGTGATCCCCGCCTATATGGGGCTGATCAAGCAATGCGACGACCAGTTGGGCGTGTTGCTGGACTATCTGGACGAGAGCGGCGCGATGGAGGACACGATGATCGTTCTGACCTCGGACCATGGCGACTATCTGGGTGACCACTGGCTGGGTGAGAAGGATTTGTTTCACGAGCCATCGGTCAAGGTGCCGATGATTATCTACGACCCGCGCTCAACGGCGGATGCGACGCGTGGCACGACCTGTGACGCGTTGGTGGAAAGCATTGATCTGGCCGCGACCTTTGTGGAGGCCGCTGGTGGCAACGTTCCGGACCACATCATCGAAGGGCGCTCGCTTGTTCCGTGGCTCAACGGCGAGCAGCCGGAGTGGCGGGAGTTTGCGATCAGCGAATACGACTACTCCGCCACAGCCCATTGCGAGAAACTGGGGCTGGAGCCGCGCGATGCCCGCCTGTTCATGGTCTTTGACGGGCGGTTCAAGCTGATCCATGCGGAGGGCGGCTTTCGCCCGATGCTGTTCGATCTGGACACCGACCCAGAGGAGTTCCACGACTTGGCCAAGCGCGACGCGCATCAAGGCGAGATCGACAGGCTCTACGACTACCTTGCACAATGGGGCCGCCGCCTTGCCCAGCGCGTGACGCGGTCGGAGGACGACATCAAAGCGTCGCGCGGCAAGTCTATGCGGCGGGGGATATTGCCGTTCTTGGTCGACGGCTCGGAAGTGCCGGACGAGCTGACGTCAAAATATACCGGACCCGCGCCGAGATCCTATCTGGACGAGTGACGTGCCTATGACGCCGCGAGTTTCACGCTGACATTTGGTAGCCCGTCGATACCGGCCTCCATCACATCACCGCGCTCCACTGCGGACACCCCTGCGGGAGTGCCGGTCATGATCAGGTCACCCGGTGCGAGCTCGACCAGTGTCGACAGATGCGCCACGCAATCTGCGGCGGACCAGATCATCTCGGCCAGATCGCCGGTTTGACGGGTCTCTCCATTAACGGTCAGCCAGATTTGGCCAGAGGTCAGCCCCCCTGCCTGCGCCACAGGCACCAGCGCGCCCATCGGAGCGGAGCGGTCGAAGCCTTTGGCCATATCCCACGGGCGGCCCGCCTTCTTGGCGACGGCCTGCAAGTCGCGGCGGGTCAGGTCGATACCGACCCCTGCGCCCCATACGTGATCCATCGCATCCGCGAGCGCGATATCGGAGCCACCCGTGCCAATGGCCAGAACCAGCTCCACCTCGTGATGCAGGTCGGCGGTGGCGCGGGGATAGGCGATCTCGGCCCCGCTTTCGACCACCGCATCGGCGGGTTTGGTGAAGTAGAACGGCGGGTCACGCTCGTCATTGCCCATCTCGCGGATATGTTCCGCATAGTTCCGGCCAACACAGAATATGCGGCGTACGGGAAACCGGTCAGAGGAGCCTTTGACGGCGACGGAGGCCTGACGTGCGGGCGGGATGACGTAGCTCATGATGGACCTTCCAGTGAGAATCTTTGGACGCAACCTAGCTTCACGCGGATTAGTTGGACAGCGCCCGATGCGTCAGGTTAGCTTTCGGGCATGAAATATATAGTCATGAGCCTGTCCGCGCTGCTGTTTTTCACCAATCTTACTGGTGCAGACACGCGTCGCTCCGCGGAGGGCGAACAGCTTCGCGCCGCAGCGCGTCAAATTTTGACAGGTCTCCAAAGCCGCAGTTTCAAGACGGGGCGCGAGTTTTGCGGATTGCTGGGGCGCAACGAGGATGGTGCCATCGTCTCTACGCGCCCGCGCAAGGGGAATGCCGACGATTGCCTGCCAAACGAGTTTCGGGCGCGCGGGATAACCGCCCTCGCCTCCTACCACACGCATGGGGCCTATGATCACGAGGCCGATAGCGAAGTGCCGTCGTTCGAGGATTTGTCGGCTGATATTGGCGAAGGGCTTATCGGGTTCATTGCGACCCCCGGTGGCAGGTTCTGGGTCAACCTGCCCGACCGGAGCATGAGCTTCCAGCTGTGCGGTTTGCGTTGTCTTCCTCAAGACCGCCATTTCCATGCAGGTGACTGGGGATTGATCCGCGACAAATACACCTTGCGCCAGCTCAAGCAGCGCCAACAACTCTACTGATCAATCTTGCGATTAATTCGCAACTGGCTTGACTTATTGCAAACGACTCGCATATAGGAAGGGAACACCATCCCCCTATTCAGAGTGGTTCCCCACCTATGCGTATTGCCCTGCCCGCCCTACTTGCGATTTGTCTCAGCGCCCTGCCTGTTGCTGCCGCCGACAAGTTCAAGGCCGTCACCACCTTCACTGTGATCGCCGATATGGCGTCCCGTGTGGCAGGGGATGCCGCTGTTGTGGAAAGCATTACCAAGCCGGGAGCTGAAATTCACAATTACGAGCCGACACCGCGCGATATCGTGCGCGCCCAAAACGCCGATCTGGTGTTGTGGAACGGGTTGAATCTGGAACTGTGGTTCGAGCAGTTCTTCCGCAACCTGCGCGACGTGCCGTCTGCGGTAGTTTCGGACGGGGTGGAGCCTATGGGGATCTCCAAAGGCCCCTATTCCGGCAAACCCAACCCCCATGCGTGGATGTCGGTTGATGCGGCACTGATCTATGTCGACAACATCGCGGACGCTTTCGCGGAGTATGACGCGGAAAACGCTGACATCTACCGCACCAACGCTGACGCTTACAAAGCCGAGATTGTCGCCGCCCTTGGGCCCTTGAAAGACCGCATTGCCGCTTTGCCGAAAAACAAGCGCTGGTTGGTGACGTCGGAGGGGGCGTTCTCCTACCTTGCCCGCGATCTGGGGCTCAAAGAGTTGTATTTGTGGCCGATCAACGCCGACGCCCAAGGCACACCAAAGCAGGTGCGTCAGTTGATTGATGCCGTGCGCGACAACAATATCGGCGTGGTGTTCTCGGAAAGCACCGTCTCCGCCGCGCCCGCCGAGCAGATTTCACGCGAAACCGGTGCGGCCTACGGCGGGGTGCTCTATGTGGACAGCCTGAGCACCGAGGACGGCCCCGTGCCGACCTATCTGGACCTGCTCAGAGTTACTGTTGAAACCATCGTGGAAGGTCTGGAGCAATGAGTTTTGGCAGTCTGCCTGACGACGCCGCCGGCATCTGCGCCGAAGGGATCACCGTCACCTACCGAAACGGGCATACAGCCTTACGCGATGCGTCCTTTTCCCTACCCAAAGGCACCATTGCGGCCTTGGTGGGCGTGAACGGCTCCGGCAAGTCCACGCTGTTCAAGGCGATCATGGGGTTCGTGCCCACGTCTGCGGGCAAAATCTCCATCCTTGGCGGCACCGTGCGCGACGCGCTGCGGGCCAATACCGTGGCCTATGTCCCGCAGGCCGAGGAGGTTGACTGGACCTTCCCCGTACTGGTCGAGGATGTGGTGATGATGGGCCGTTACGGCCATATGGGGTTCTTCCGCATCCCGCGCGCCGAGGATCACAAGATGGTCGAGAATGCGTTGGAGCGGGTCAACATGCTGGAGTTCCGCCACCGCCAGATCGGTGAGTTGTCCGGCGGTCAGAAAAAGCGTGTGTTCTTGGCGCGTGCCTTGGCGCAAGACAGCCGCGTGGTGTTGCTGGACGAGCCGTTCACCGGCGTGGACGTGCAAACCGAGGACGCGATCATAGCCCTGCTGCGCGAAATGCGCGACGAGGGGCGGGTTATGCTGGTCTCGACCCATAACCTTGGCTCCGTGCCGGAGTTTTGCGACCGCACCATCCTGATCAAGGAAACCGTGCTGGCATATGGCCCGACCGAGGATATCTTTACCCGTCAGAATCTGGAACTGGCCTTTGGCGGGGTGCTGCGTCACTTCGTGATGCAAGGCGCTGACCTGCATGACGACGAGGAAGACAAACGCCGTCTGACGGTTATCTCGGACGACGAGCGCCCATTCGTGATCTACGACCACCATGACGAGGACGAAGAAGAAGAGGCGGATGCGCCATGATGGACGCCTTGTGGGAACCGTTCACCTATAACTACATGCTCAACGCCATGTGGGTGTCGGCCTTGGTGGGGGCGGTCTGCGCCTTCCTGTCGGCCTACCTGATGCTGAAAGGCTGGTCGCTGATCGGTGATGCGCTGAGCCACTCTATCGTGCCGGGCGTGGCGGCGGCCTATATGCTGGGCCTGCCCTTTGCACTAGGCGCGTTCTTCGCGGGCGGCTTGGCGGGGGCGTCGATGTTGTTCCTGAACCAGCGCACCGGATTGAAGGAAGATGCCATTATCGGGCTGATCTTCACATCGTTCTTCGGGCTGGGGTTGTTCATGATCTCATTGTCGCCCGCCTCGGTAAACATCCAGACGATCATCATGGGCAATATATTGGCCATTTCCCCCGCGGATACGTTGCAACTGGCCCTGATCGGGGGCGTGTCGCTGATTGTGCTGCTGGCCAAATGGCGCGACTTGATGGTGACGTTCTTTGACGAGAGCCACGCGCGCTCCATCGGGTTGCGGCCTGAGCTGTTGAAGGTGGTGTTCTTCACACTGCTTTCCGCCTGCACCGTGGCGGCAATGCAAACCGTGGGTGCGTTTCTGGTGATCGCCATGGTGGTGACGCCGGGCGCGACGGCCTATCTGCTGACCGACCGCTTCCCGAGCCTGTTGATGATCTCCGTGGCAATAGGCACGCTGACTTCGTTTTTCGGGGCCTATGCCAGCTATTTTTTGGACGGGGCGACGGGTGGTGTCATCGTTTGCCTGCAAACCTTGCTGTTCCTCACCGCCTTCGTCTTTGCCCCAAAACACGGCATCTTGGCCGCGCGCGCCCGTGCGCGGGAGGCGGTTTGATGGAGTGGTCCCTTCCCTTCCAGTTCCCGTTCATGGTGAACGCGCTGATCATCTCGGTCATGCTGGCGATCCCTGCGGGGCTGTTGTCGTGCTTTCTGGTCCTCAAGGGCTGGTCGCTGATGGGCGACGCCATTTCTCACGCGGTTCTGCCGGGGGTGGTCTTGGCCTATGTTTTGGGCCTGCCGTTAGGTTTGGGAGCCTTTACCGCCGGTATGGTCTGCGCGGGGCTGACGGGGTGGATCGACGAGAACTCCCGCGTGAAGCGCGACACGGTGATGGGCGTCGTGTTCTCGGGCATGTTTGGGCTTGGCATCGTCATGTATACCAAGATCGAGAGCGAGGTGCATCTGGACCACATCCTGTTCGGCAACATGCTGGGTGTGGGACCGGAAGACATGTGGACCACGGGCGTGATCGCGGTGGTCGTCACAGGGCTTATCGGGTTTTTCTGGCGCGACCTGCTGCTGCAAGCATTTGACGAACAACAGGCCCGTGCGCAGGGGCTGCAGGTCCGTGCGTTGCATTTCGGGATGCTCGCGGCAATCTCGCTGACAGTTGTTGCAGCCCTACAGGCGGTGGGGATCATCCTTGCGATTGCGTTCCTTGTGGCCCCCGGAGCCATCGCCTTCCTGTTGACCAAGCGCTTTGGCGTCATGCTGTGGCTTTCTATGGGGATCGCGGCGGTCTGCTCGTTCCTCGGGGTCTATGCGAGCTTCTTTCTTGATAGCGCCCCTGCCCCGACGATTGTGTTGCTGATGACGGCGGCCTTCATCGCCGCCTTCATCCGCGCCACGGTGCAATCGCGGCGCGCGACGGTTTAGGCGGTTTTGCTGATTTTGGTGAGGCCAATGCAGGCCAACAGCAACGCAACCCCGCTGGCGACCGTGCGGGCTTGGTTCCAGAATTGCCACTTGGGGGAATAACCCTCCCAGATAACCTGCGCCGCAACGCGATCATCGGGGATGTCGACCAAGGCCAGCGCCTCGTTCATCGGGACGTTGACCGCCATGGTCAGCAGCGTGCCGAAAAGCAATGACACCGCTGCGGCGGTGGCGAACCAAATAGACGCCCCGCGCTCATTGGCCAGTTTTAGCGCAATTGCAGCTATCGCCAACACCACGGGGGTTCCGAAGAAGGCCGGGGCGAAGACTGCGTTTCTAACCGACCCATTCATAGCGTTCATTGCGGCAATTGCCGTGCGCGGGTCTAGCGTGTCCAACCCCCACATGGTCGAACAGACCCATGCATAGAAAAACCCGAATATTGCCCCCGCAAAAACGAGGGAGCTGATGGCAAGTGACTTGGCAAGCGAGAGCATTTCATATCCTTTCAAAATCGTACACATCTATACGCCTTTACATTTTCGTACACATGTGTTCGGTAATATACAAGGCTTTTGAGAGGCTACCGTGCGAACAGACCGGAAAGATAAGCGGCGATCCGAGATCGAGAGCGCCGCGCTCGAAGTAATGCGCCAGCGTGGATACGAAGGCGCGTCGATGCTCAACATCGCCAAAGCAGCCAAGGCATCAAACGAGACGCTATATCGCTGGTATGGTGACAAGCAGCGGCTTTTTCTGGAGATTGTGAAGTCGAATGCCGCCGAGGCCGAAGCCGCCTTGGACAAAGCTTTGGCGGCCGAGTTACCGCCCGAGGATATTCTGGAGCACATGTGCAAACAGATGCTGCATCTGCTTTTGGGCGAACGTGCCGTCGCGCTGAACCGCGCGGCCGCGTCCGACGCAAGTGGGCAACTTGGCGGGGCCATCGCCAAAGGCGGGCGCGATCGCGTGTTTCCGAAGATAGTTCAGCTTATGGGGGCGTTGCGCGAGGCTGGAAAGATCAACCCTCCCAGTGACGAACAAGCCGCACAGTGGTTTTTGCAATTGCTCATTGGCGACCTGCAATTGCGCCGCATCATTGGCACCCTACCACAACCGACGCGCACCCAGATTGCTGATCATGTCGACCTCACACTGACGGCCTTTTACCGGCTGTGCGGACCCGATCAGACCGGCGTATAGAGCGCGCGCCGGTAAATGTGCCAAGTTGCGTGCCCTAGTACCGGCAACGCAAGAAACAGCCCCAAGAACATCGGGACCATGGCGACCAGCAGCGTCACCGCAATGATCGCGGCCCACAGAAGCATAACGACCCGGTTGCGCAGCACCGCGCGGATCGAAAAGCCCATTGCGGTCATGAAGTCGATTTCGCGGTCTAGCAATAACGGCATGGAAACCACGGTGATGGTAAACGTGAACAACGCAACCACACCGCCGACCAACAGTTGAAACGCGATCAGAAGCATTCCGTGCGGGGTCAGGAACATATTCCACGAGGTGGTGATGTTGATAAGCTGCATATTGCCCAGAAACATCGCAAAGGACATATGGGCAAAAAAGCTCCAGAACAGGAAGATGATAACCAACAGAGCGCCAATCCATGGCAGTTGGCGACCCCGTTCGGCCCAAACCACTGACAGGACAGAAGACCAGCCCAGTGGTTCGTCTGCCTCGATACGGCGGCTGACTTCATAGAGGCCCACTGCAGCAAAGGGCGCGAAAATCGGGAAGCCTAAGGCCAGCACCAACGTCCACGTGAACGTGCCTGCCCCCCAGAAAATGAGCCCTGCCCCACACAGCACGTAGAAAGCCGAGAAAAACAGCCCGTACATTGGCGCACGGGTAAAATCGCGCCATCCTTCGCGCAACGCGCGGATCAACTCCCAAAAAGTGACGGTCCCGATCTCAGGGCGCGGTGACGCGGCGGGTGTGGTTGTTTCAGCCATGACATATGACAGCACAAGAGCCCTCGTTCGGGCAAGCACTTGCTGCCTTGCGGATAGCTCTTTCAAATAAATTTTGAAATACATCACGATTTAAATGATGTAGCGACGAATGAAGGGGGAGTTGCGATGAACAGGTACACACGCGACATGCGCGGCCACGGAGCCAACCCGCCAAGCGCCAACTGGCCCGGCGGCGCAAAGATTGCTGTGCAAATTGTCGTTAATTATGAAGAAGGTGGCGAGAATTGCGTGCTGCATGGCGACGCCGCCTCCGAGGCCTTCCTTTCCGAGATCGTGGGTGCTTCCGCTTGGCCCGCTCAACGCCATTGGAACATGGAAACAATCTATGAATACGGTGCACGCGCCGGATTTTGGCGGTTGCACCGTCTGCTGAAAGACATCCCCGTCACCGTTTACGGCGTTGCAACATCGCTAGCACGCTCCCCCGAGCAGGTCGCAGCGATGAAAGACGCGGGCTGGGAGATTGCCTCCCACGGGTTGAAATGGATTGAATACAAAGACGCCACACCGGAAGACGAGCGCGCCGACATGGAAGCGGCGGTAAAACTACACACCGAGGTCGTCGGCGTGGCGCCTCGCGGCTGGTACACAGGTCGCTGCTCCGAAAACACTGTCCGCCTGGTGGCAGAACATGGCGGTTTTGACTACGTGGCCGACAGCTACGCGGATGACCTTCCCTATTACGCCCGCTTTGGTGATCGCGATCAGCTTGTTGTTCCGTACACTTTGGATTGTAACGACATGCGCTTTGCCACGCCGCAGGGGTTCAACTCCGGCGACCAATTCGAGGCGTATCTGCGTGACAGCTTTGATGCTTTGTACGAAGAAGGTGCCGACGGCGCTCCGAAAATGCTGTCGATCGGGTTGCATTGCCGTCTGATTGGTCGCCCGGGTCGAGTTCAGGCGCTGAAGCGCTTTTTGGCCTATGCAAAAAGCCATGACGACGTCTGGTTTGCCACACGCGAGCAGATCGCACAGCACTGGATGGCAGAGCACCCCGTCGCCCCGATGACACGCCCCACATCGATGAATAAAGACACGTTTATAACGACTTACGGCAGCATCTTCGAGCATTCTCCTTGGGTGGCAGAACGGGCGTGGGGGCTGGAGCTTGGCCCCGCCCATGACAGCGCCGAAGGTCTTTGGAACGCCATGGCCCGCGTCTTCCGTGCGGCGGGCGAAACGGAACGGCTCGAGGTGCTGGATGCTCACCCTGACTTGGCTGGAAAGCTTGCCGCAGCGAAGCGGTTAACGGCGGAAAGCACGACAGAGCAGGCGAGCGCGGGTTTGGACTCGTTGACCGATGAAGAGCGCCAAGCGTTCACTGACTTGAATGAGGAATACGTCGCAAAGCACGGATTTCCTTTCATTATTGCAGTTCGTGACAACACCAAAGCAAGCATCCTTGCTGCTTTCCATCATCGCATTCGCAATGACAGCAAGAGCGAGTTCGCCGAAGCCTGCAAACAGGTTGAACGGATCGCGCAACTTCGCCTACAGGAAATACTGCCGTGAGTTACGCCCTTCCACCCGCGGGCCTGCCCTCGCAGTCGGACGAGCTGACAGGCACGTCGATCTTCACCGAATCCTATGCGTTCATGCCCGCTGGTGTGATGCGCGACATCGTGACGAGTTTTATCCCGAACTGGACCAACAGCCGGGCATGGATCATTGCCCGCCCGCTGTCGGGCTTTGCCGAAACCTTTTCGCAATACATCATGGAAGTCGGCGCGGGCGGTGGATCTGACTGCCCCGAGGACAATCCCGACGCGGAAGCCGTGTTGTTTGTCGTCGAAGGCCAGCTTGAGCTGCGTAACAGCATGGGCACGCATGTTCTGAACGAGGGCGGCTACGCCTACCTTCCCGCGGGCGAAGGCTGGACGCTCCACAATCGCAGCGACAAGAAGGCGACTTTCCATTGGGTGCGCAAGCGCTACGAGGCGGCGAAAGGCATCCCCGCACCAGAGGCTTTTGTGACCTCCGACGCCGAAAACACCCCGATTGCCATGCCCGACACCAACGGCGCATGGGCGACCACCCGTTTTGTGGAGCCAACAGACCTGCGCCACGACATGCATTTCAACATCGTCACGTTCCAACCGGGCGGGCTGATCCCGTTCGAGGAAACGCATGTGATGGAACACGGACTCTATGTCATTGAAGGAACGGCAGAATACCTGCTGAACCGTGACTGGGTCTCTGTTGGCCCGGGTGACTTCATGTGGCTGCGCGCCTTTTGCCCGCAAGCCTGCCGCGCCACGGGCGACGGGCCGTTCCGTTACTTGCTGTATAAGGACGTGAACCGTCACGCAAAGCTGCCATGGTGATCCAAGTGCCGCTTTTGAGAAATTCAGGCTGGACGTTCCAGTCATGATAGAGCGCGAGTAACGCGCCAAACTAGGGCCACACTATGCAGTGTGGCCATCGCAACAGTCGAACGGGGAGAAACGTCATGGCTGATACATCATTGGGGACCGCAGAGCAGCTGCGCGATCCGAACTATACACCGGCTCTCGCGAAAGCGATTCCACTTG
>NZ_RCCE01000003.1:297500-705113 GCF_003663885.1 Litoreibacter meonggei | reverse complement strand
TCCAAACTCAGGTGAGGGTAACAGCTTCCCATTTGTCATTCTCCATGCAAGGTTCTGTTTTGATACAGAATTTGCACTTCGTTTGTGAATCCACCCGGCGACAGTCCAAATTCGCATAAGGTTCATTATGTTAAATCGAAACGTTCTAAGATGCTGATGTAAAACAATATTAGAAAATACTGATAGTCCATCTTATGTCAAATTAGTCTGTTATCCACTTATGGAAGCAATGCCAACGATGCCCATCCACCAGATCAATGCACTAATCGTGAAGAACGATAATATCACGGTGACGATAAACGCGGTAGCGCAGACCTGTTCCGAGCCGTATTTTGCCCCCAACATTGGATAAATCGAAAGCATTGGAACGGCAGCAAACAGCACAGCTGTCATGACAAATTCCTGTCCCAATCCCGGCCATAATGAAAGCAGAGCATAAACAAGCGTGGGGTGAACGATCAACTTGCCAAAGCTGATGGCCGTTGTCCTGCGCCAATGTAAACTGAGGCTAAAGCGTGCAACAATTCCACCAACAACAAACAGGGCGATTACAGGCGCAACCGAAGCAAGCATTTGGATTGTCGAGATCACTGGTTTTGGCAGCGGCAAACCGATACCTCGAACAATCAAAGCGGCGAAAATCGCAAGAACAAGTGGATTTCGGACAAAGCTTTGAAATGCCCGCTTGGCCGAGGTTGACAATGTTGTGCGGTGCTCTGACGCCACATCGGCAGAAACTAAGGCGAGTGGGATAATCACGGCATTCTCAACGATCATGATCCAAGCAAGGACCGGCAAAGCGATGTCTGGAAAGACCATGCTTGCGATAGCAAAACCGATGAACCCGCTGTTGGAATTTGAGATCGCCAAGCTGTGTATCCATGCCGCTGGCGATTTTTCCTGAAACATGCGGCGCATGATTACGTATCCGAAAAACAGCGCAAGCAATGACGCAATAAGATACCCTATGATGATGCCCCAATTTAAGGCTTCACCTGTCCCTGACGTGGTAAGCGCGCTGAATATTAGAGCTGGCAGGCAAATCCTGACAGTGAACTGGCTGAGTGCATTGATCGTATCTGCCGGTGAATATCCCGTCCGAACGGCCACATAGCCCAACAGAATGACAAAGTAGATTGGAAATGTAACCGCAAGGATTGCTAGCATAGTTAGCCACCGGATCTGGGCCGATAGTCAACGACGACTGCACCCAGAACCATATCCACAACTCGCTCTCTGATACGTTTTTGGCCTTCTGTTGTGAACAGGCGGCCACCAAAAGATGTCGCGAAGGTCGCCTTGTTTGATACGTTGTAGAAGCTTGCCGAACTTGTCATCCAGTGTAACTCAAGCGGATCTGCGTCATCGCGCAACACGCCGGAAGCTTTACCCCGCGCGCACACATCCGCGAGCTTGTCGATAATCGCCTTGTTCAAGGTAGGGATAACATCAGACTTGCGCGCATACTCCGCATTGTGAATGTTCTCGATCATTACCAACCGGATGAACTGCGGGTTTTTGACGTGTGAATCGAATGTTGCCTCAGTTAGCCGACGCAGGGCCATAATCGGCTCAAGGTCAGCAACATTCAACGCCTGCTCGGTCTCTCTCAATGACGAATAGACACGTTCAAGTACACTGCGATAAAGGCCTTCCTTGTCTCCGAAGTAGTAGTAAATCATCCGCTTGGATGTCGAAGTCTTCTCCGCGATCTCGTTGATGTTTGCGCCGGACAACCCGTGTGCAGCAAAGGCTTCGGTAGCCACGGTCAAGATATCTTCTTTGACGGCTGCAGGATCCTTCTTCCACGACGTCTTGCGCTTTTTTGGCGCGCTTTTTTGGGCTCCATCCATGTGTCTGTGCTCCATCGTTCCTCCGATTCTTTGATTGAATAGCATGAATTTAACCGCAAGGTACATTTTAATTGACAAATTAACCGCAAGGTACATAAAAGGAGATGTACCGACGATGCGAGGAGCGAATCGTTGGCAAAAAAACACCAAGGGAGGACAGAGATGTCTCGTAAACTGATTGGCGCACTCGTGGCGCTCGGACTGAGCGCAACCGTAGCAACAGCGCAAGAATACCCCACCAAAGAGATCCAAGGCATCATCCAGTGGGGCGCTGGTGGTTCAACAGACACCGTGATGCGCTCTGTCACGCCACATGCGGAAGAAGCCCTTGGTGGCACGGTCGTAATGCAGAACATGACAGGTGCGGTTGGAGCGATTGCTCTCAACTATGTGGTTGATGCAGATGCGGACGGTTACACTGTCTTGATGGGCGCTGAAAACCCGATGCTCTACAAAGTTATGGGCTTGGGCGACGAAGACTATTCCGCCTTCACCCCCGTCAACCTTTTGGCACGCGGCACCGCTATGCTGGTCGCAAACAACGACGCCCCGTTTGATGATTATGCAGGCATGTTGGCCTACATCGCAGCGAACCCAGGGGAGCTGAAATTGGGCGCGACTGGCCCCGGTGGCCTGCCCTCAGTCATCACAGCAATGATGAACACCGTTGAAGGTGAACTGGACGTTATTGCCGTTCCTTACGACGGCGACGGTCCGGCCCTGACAGCCCTCCAGGGTGGCGCAATTGACGTTATGCCTGCTGTTCTTGGTGCCGCTATCGAAGGCATCCGCGCAGGCAACATGAAGCCAATTCTGATCTTCGAGACAGAGACCAATTCGACGCTGCCCGACGTTCAGATTGCGACCGATGCGAACGCCGCTTATGCGACGTATCTGCCATGGGGACCTTTCTTTGGGGTGTTTGCCAAAAACGGAACGCCTGATGACGTGATCGAAGCCCTTACAGCAGCGTATGCAACTGCCGCAGAGAACCAGGAATTCATCGATTTGATGGCTGGTCGCGGCTTCACCATGATGAACATCAGCGGTGAAGAGGCCAGTGCTTTCCTGACAAAGTGGCAGCAAGGCACGGCATGGTTGCTTGACGACGCAGGTCTCACACAAGCATCCCCTGAAGAGTTCGGCATCGCACGTCCTGCCAACTAAGACCCTACTTTGACGAATGGTGGGCCATAGGGCCTGCCGAACTTGGCGCCGCCCGCGCCTTATGAGGCTGGGCGGCGCTTTGCGTTCCGGGATGGGAGCCCGGTCAAATTCAACGGGAGGAGAGGATCATGGATCCGGATTTCAGAGGCGACAGCGACCACCACGACGGTACATCAGATGCAACACCCGGCGGTTATATCGAACAACGCAGACCAGGCGAGTTAGGCTTTGCCATTTTTCTGACGCTCGCCAGCTTATTCCTCCTTTACAATGCATACGGCATTTCTGGTTTCAAAGCTTTGTCTAGCCCGGGCTCCGTTCCGATGGCCACAACATTGGTTATGGCTGTGTCAGCATTCATCGTCACCTTGCGAACATCGCGTTTAAGCAAAGTCGCGCATGAAACCCTGTCCAAAGACATCCTGCCGATCATGGTGATCCTGTTCATCGGGTTTCTGATCATATTCGGTTTGCTTCTGAAACCTTTGGGGTTTGTTCTCACAGCGGCGCTATTTCTGACCGTTGCGATCAAGGTTTTGGCACGCAAAGGCTGGGGCTATACCCTGACCGTCGCTCTTGGTTCGCTCGTCGTGATCTGGATCGTTTTCCGCGTGGTGTTCACAGTGCTCTTGCCAGCAGGCATTCTGCCTGAAGCCGAATTCATCCAGTTTTTCCGTAATCTCATGTCTGGGGGTGCGTCCTAATGGAAACCCTAATGGCCATTCTCACGATTTTCACCCAACCTCAGCTCTTATTGCTTGTCGGCGTTGGCACGTTCGCGGGCATCTACATCGGAGCAATTCCCGGTCTTTCAGTCACCATGGCTGTTTCGATCCTGATCTCCTTTACTTTCTCTTGGGACGTCTACCCCGCAATCTCTTTGATGGTCGGCATCTACATGGGAGGCGTCTATGGCGGCTCACGCACTGCAATTCTGCTTAACATTCCTGGCGCACCTTCAGCCATTGCCACGGCGATGGATGGCTACCCGATGGCGCAGAAGGGCGAAGCAGGTCAGGCCATCGGCGTGACGACCGTCATGTCCTTTTTTGGCGGATTAATTGGTATTCTCGTTCTTGCCGTAGCTGCACCTTTTGTTGCGGACTTCGCGATCACATTCCAACCACGTGACTATATGTTGCTGGCTGTTCTGGGCATCCTGCTCGTTGGTTCGCTGTCGAGCGGGTCACTGGTCAAAGGTATTTTTGCAGGTGCATTAGGCATTGCCATCGGCGCGGTGGGGCGTGATCCGCTGACGTTCGCAGAGCGTTTCACCTTCGACCTCAAGCTCATGGAAGGAGGCATTTCATTCATTGCCGTGATGATCGGAATGTTCGGCGTCTCTGAGGCACTTCAACAGTTGCAGAACGTCAACATGAAGGCCGTGCGCCAGAAGATCGACAAGATTGTTCCGTCCTTTGGAACGGTCAAGAAATATCTCCCGCTGTCACTCCAAACGTCGTCCATCGGGGTCATCATTGGGGCCCTGCCCGGTACAGGTGGCGACATCGCAGCTCTGATGGCTTATGACCATGCAAAGCGCGTCACCAAGAACCCCGAAGTGCCGTTTGGCAAGGGCGCAATGGAAGGACTTGTCGCGCCGGAGACAGCTAACAACGCAGCTGTCGGGGGTGCATTTATCCCGATGATGACGCTGGGAATCCCTGGTGATGCTGTCACGGCAATCATGATCGGTGCTTTGTTCATTCACGGGCTAAATCCCGGCCCGATGTTGATGGTCGATCAACCCGACATGTTCTGGTTCATCGTCGGCGCGCTTTTGATGGCCAATGTCTTCATGCTGATCTTTGGTCTGACTGGCATCAAGATTTTTACCAAGATCGTCGAGATGCCGCGATCTATCATCATCCCGCTGATCCTGCTTCTGTCGATTGTTGGCGCATATGCGGTGAATAACTCGATCACAGATGTCTACTGGATGCTTGGCTTTGGTGTCTTTGGCTACTTCATGCGCCATTACGGATATCCCCTTGGCCCTGTGATTCTTGGTGTCATCCTGTCGAGGCTTCTCGATGACAACTGGCGCCGCGCCATCATTTCGGAACGGGAAGACCTTGGCCGGTTCTTTGAAGGCATCATCACTAGCCCTCTTTCGCTGAGCCTATTCATAGCTGTGATCCTGATCTTCGTGAGCCAGACGCCTGTTTGGACCGCTGCAAAAACACGTCTGTTTGGAAAGGCATCATCATGACACAGACACTGGCGAAAACCATCAAGCTTGGCTTGATCGGGGACAATATCACCCGCTCTAAATCCCCAAGACTGCATTGCACAGCTGGGCAATTGACCGGTCTTGAAGTGACTTATGACAGATTGATCCCAAAAGACCTAAACTTGACGTTCGATCAGGCTTTCGAACAAGCCCAAAACTCCGGGTTCCGCGGGATCAATGTGACATATCCCTATAAGGAACAGGTCATTGGCAAGGTCACAGTCAGCGACCCGCTGGTGAGAGCCATTGGTGCGGTGAACACAGTCGTCTTTGACCCGAATGGTCCGCAGGGTCACAACACCGACTATAGCGGATTTATGTCGTCCTACCGCGTGATCCTTGGCGATACTGCGCCGGGAACCGTGTGCCTGATCGGGACCGGAGGTGTTGGAAAAGCGGTGGCTTTCGGGTTGCTCGGCTTGAAGGCTACGACCATCCGCTGCGTCGATCTGGACCTCACCAAGGCGCAAGCGCTGGCAACCGCGCTACGCGATGTCGGAAACGACACGCAGATTGAAATCGCCACCAATCCGATTGAGGCCGCAATCGGCGCAGACGGGATTATAAACTGCACACCACTGGGGATGGTCGGCATTGGCGGCACACCTTTGCCCCGTTCCGCGATGACCGGAGCAAAATGGGCTTTTGACGCGGTCTATACACCAGTTGAAACCGAATTCTTGCAAGACGCGACGGCTGAGGGGCTCACGGTCATTTCTGGCTACGAGCTGTTCTTCTGCCAAGGCATTGACGCTTGGCGAATATTTACCGGCGTTGATTTAGACGCTGTGGCCCTTCGCGCCGCCATTCAGGAGGATGACGTATGAAAACGTCCATCGCGACCGTATCCATTTCTGGCAATCTTCCAGAAAAGCTCGAGGCCATTGCTGCGGCAGGTTTCGACGGCATCGAGATATTCGAGCAGGATTTCATTGCTCACGACGGTAACCCGCGCGACGTTGGCGATATGATCCGGTCAATGGGATTGGACATCACCCTGTTCCAACCGTTCCGCGATTTCGAAGGCTTGCCAGACCCTTTACGTGCAAAGGCGTTCGACCGTGCCGAGCGCAAATTCGATTTGATGCAGGAGCTTGGCACCGATCTGGTTCTCGTCTGCTCCTCCTGCCACCCCAATGCTATGGGCGGGATTGATCGTGCCGCCGCAGATTTTCACGAACTTGGTGAGAGGGCAGCTAAACGTGGCTTGCGGGTTGGCTTTGAGGCTTTGGCATGGGGCAGTCACGCAAACGACCATCGCGATGCATGGGAGATCGTGCGGCGCGCGGACCACGACAATGTCGGTCTGATCCTCGATAGTTTTCATACTCTCGCCCGCAAGATCGATCCCGAAACGATCCGCCGTATCCCCGGCGACAAGATCTTCTTTGTTCAACTAGCGGACGCGCCCCAGATCGAGATGGACCTGCTCTATTGGTCCCGACACTTCCGCAATATGCCCGGAGAAGGCGACCTTGCGGTCACAGACTTCATGAGAGCCGTCGTCGCAACAGGATATTCCGGCCCTATCTCGCTAGAGATTTTCAACGATCAGTTTCGTGGTGGCAGTCCCAGAACGATTGCGATGGACGGGCACCGCTCGCTCGTCGCACTGATGGATGACGTCAAGCGGGACGAGCCGGGAGTCAAACTCGATCTGGCAGCAATGCCAAAGCGAGCCGTTGTCGACGGTGTTTCGTTAGTTGAGTTTGCAACAAAAGGCGATGAGGCCACCGCACTCGAAACCATACTTGAAACTATGGGTTTCTCGCGCACCGGCCAACATATCTCCAAACAGCTGACACTTTGGACCCAAGGCGATATCCGGATCGTCGTGAACCGTGAAACAACTGGCTATGCAAGCAGCGCCTATACGATGCACGGAACAACCGTATGCGATGTGGGTTTGAATGTTGGCGATGCGGCCAAAACTGTTTCACGTGCCGAAGCTTTGGGTGCAAATCCTTTTTCCCAACCAATAGGACCCAGCGAACTAGATATTCCCGCCATTCGGGGTCTGAGCGGCAGTGTGCTTCACTTTATTGACGACGCCAGCGGTCTTGCTGATGTCTGGTCCATCGAATTTGAAGGCGATGAATCCCAACAGACGGGCGCAGGGTTGCAACGGATCGATCACCTCGCGCAGACCATGAGTTATGACGAAATGCTTAGCTGGTCGCTGTTCTACACAACACTGTTTGATATGAAAAAATCGCCGATGGTCGATGTCGTGGATCCTGATGGGTTGGTACGTAGTCAGGCGCTGGAAACATCTGACGGGGCCTTCCGCATTACGCTGAACGGAGCAGAAACCCATCGCACGATGGCGGGCAATTTTCTTGCCGACAGTTTTGGGGCATCCGTTCAGCACATCGCACTGGCCACTGACGACATTTTTGCTACGTCTGATGCGTTGGCAGAACGCAGCTTCAAACCCTTGCCCATGTCGGACAATTATTACGCTGACCTAACCGCCCGCTTTGACCTTGCCCCTGAGTTGCTCAGCAGACTTAAGGCAGGGAATATCCTTTATGACGAGGATGCGCACGGAGCGTTCTTCCAGTTCTATTCCCGGCCCTACGCAGGCGGCATGTTTTTTGAAATCGTACAGCGCAAAGACGGATACGCCGGTTACGGCGCCCCAAACGCGCCATTCAGGATCGCCGCACAAAAACGCCTGATGCGGCCAAAAGGGATGCCCAGGATATGACCGCAAGATACGAAAAAGGCATGCAAACCCGACGCACTGTTCTAGGCGACGCTCATGTTAATCGTGCTGAAGCCAACAAGACACAGTTTGACGCGCCGTTTCAGACCCTCATCACTGAAGGAGCTTGGGGTACAGTCTGGACGGATGACACGATCTCGCACCGCGAACGATCAATGCTCACACTCGCGCTTCTAGCGGCGACTGGAAACTTCGAGGAAATCCCGATGCATATCCGCGCCACCGCGAATACAGGCGCGACAAAGGCGGACGTTATTCAGGCCTTCATGCATGTCGCGATCTACGCCGGAGTGCCGAAGGCCAACCACGCGATCAAACTTGCCAAGCAGACATACGCCGAAATGGAGGAAACATCATGACCCAGCCCGGAGAATTCTACCAACGCAACCGTAGCGTTCACCCCACCGCCTTGACGCCCGACTATAAAACGTCGGTGGCGCGCAGTCCGCGCTATTCGATGATCTCTTTGCAGAACTCGGTCTCAGAGATCACCGGTCCAAGGTTTGGTCACGGCGACATCGACGCAGGCGACAATGATCTGCTCACGAATTATGCCAAGGCGGACGAAAGCCCGATTGGCGAGCGCATAATCCTGCATGGGCGCGTTCTGGACGAAAACGCACGTCCTGTCCCCAATACGCTGGTAGAGATTTGGCAGGCCAATGCCGGTGGCCGCTATCGTCACAAGAAAGATACCTACCTGGCCCCAATCGATCCAAACTTCGGTGGGTGCGGGCGCACGCTGTCAGACGAGAACGGCTATTTTTACTTCCGCACAGTCAAGCCAGGTGCCTATCCGTGGCGCAACATGGTCAACAACTGGCGCCCCGCGCATATCCACGTCTCGGTGTTCGGTTCGGGCTTCGTGCAGCGCCTGATCACCCAGTGCTACTTTGAAGGTGACCCGTTGATCCCGATTTGCCCGATTGTGCAAACAATTCCTGATGCAGATGCCATTGACCAGCTTACGGCCAAGCTCGACCTGAACGCAACAGTCCCGCTCGACAGCATAGCTTACAAGTTCGACATCGTGCTGCGCGGCCGCCGCTCAACGCTCTTTGAAAACCGTCTGGAGGGGAACTAATGTCTCAAGACCTCGCATATCTGAAAGAATCTGCATCCCAAACCGCTGGACCCTACGTTCATATCGGTCTGGCACCGGGAGCGGCCGGGTTTGACATCTACCGTCAGGAACTTGGCCACGACATCACCGGACCGAACGCCAAAGGCGACCGTATCCGCATCGAGGGTCGCGTGATTGACGGCATGGGCGCGCCAATCAAAGACGTTCTACTGGAGGTCTGGCAGGCCAACGCTAACGGTTACTATGCCCACCCCGAAGGTGGTGGTGAGGTCGAGGACGGGTTTTGCGGTTGGGGTCGCATCATTTCCGATTTTGACAGTGGTGAGTGGTCTTTCGAGACAGTGAAGCCCGGCAAGACCCAAGGGCGCAACGTCGGTACGCAAGCCCCGCATCTGAACTTCTGGATCGTCGCGCGCGGCATCAATATCGGACTCAATACGCGCATGTACTTTGATGACGAGACCGAGGCCAATGCCAGTGACCCTGTGCTGAACTTGATCGAGTGGGCACATCGTCGTGCAACGTTGATTGCGCAGCGCAGCGAAGAGGACGGCATGTCTGTTTACCGCTTTGATATCCAGCTTCAGGGCGAAAACGAAACGGTGTTCTTCGATGTCTAATCCCTGCATAATCTGTGTCGCCATAACCGGCTCCTTGCCCACGAAGGAAAACAATCCGGCTGTTCCAATCTCTATTGCCGAGCAGATCGAAAGCACCCAAGCAGCATTCGAGGCAGGTGCAAGCATCGCGCATTGCCACGTGCGCGATGACGCTGGAATGCCTACGTCCGATCCAGACCGCTTCGCTTCGCTGAAAGAAGGGTTGGAACAACACTGTCCGGGCATGATTGTGCAGCTATCAACGGGCGGGCGGTCCGGTGCGGGACGCGAGCGTGGTGGAATGCTTAGTCTGCGGCCCGACATGGCCTCAATGTCCGTCGGATCTACCAACTTCCCCACGCGCGTCTATGAAAATGCGCCTGACCTTATTGATTGGCTTGCATCAGAGATGCGCACCTACGGTGTCAAACCCGAGATTGAGGCCTTTGACCTCAGCCACATCTTACGCGCCAAAGAGATGGCCGACAAAGGCGAAATTGAAGGCACCCCCTATGTGCAGTTCGTCATGGGTGTGAAAAATGCGATGCCCGTGGATCGCGATGTTTTTGACTACTACATCAAAACTGTACACCGGCTTTTTGGTCCAGATACCCCATGGTGCGCCGCAGGCATTGGTCGCCATCAGCTTGCGCTCAACGAGTGGGCAATCTCATCAGGCGGGCACGCGCGAACAGGACTTGAAGACAATGTTCGACTTGATCGTGATCGTCTTGCCCCATCCAACGCGGCATTGGTGGAGCTTGCGGTTGGGCTCTGTGAAAAATACGAGCGCCCCATCGCCACGTGGCAGCAAGCGCGTCAAATCCTTGGCTTGCGAAAGGTTGCAGCATGAAGAAGATATATGAGAGTGCCGAAGCGGCCTTGGTTGGCGTATTGCAAGACGGGATGTTGATTGCCGCTGGTGGCTTCGGCCTCTGCGGTATTCCCGAATTGTTGTTAGAGGGCATCAAGCAGGCTGGCACCAAGGAACTGACTTTTGCGTCCAACAACGCGGGTGTTGATGATTTTGGCATCGGCATCCTGTTGCAGACCCGACAGGTCCAAAAGATGATTAGCTCTTACGTCGGTGAGAACGCCGAATTCATGCGGCAATATCTGTCGGGTGAGTTGGCGCTGGAATTCAATCCCCAAGGTACGTTGGCCGAGCGAATGCGCGCGGGTGGCTGCGGCATTCCAGGGTTCTACACCAAAACCGGCGTCGGCACAGTGATCGCGGAAGGCAAAGAATCCAAGATGTTCAACGGACAAGAATATATTCTTGAACAAGGGATTTTTGCCGATCTCAGCATCGTCAAGGCATGGAAGGCTGATGACACAGGTAATCTGATTTTCCGCAAAACGGCACGCAACTTCAACCCACCCGCTGCCATGTGCGGCAAGATTTGCATAGCTGAGGTCGAAGAAATCGTCCCGCGCGGGTCGCTGGATCCCGACATGATCCATTTGCCCGGCATCTATGTGCACCGGATTGTGCAGGGTGATCACGAGAAACGCATCGAACAACGCACAGTCAGGGAGCGCGCATAATGTGGGACCGCAATCAGATGGCCGCACGCGCGGCGGATGAACTGCAAGACGGCTGGTATGTGAACCTTGGAATCGGTATTCCAACGCTGGTGGCGAATTATGTCGGCGACAAGGATATTACACTGCAATCCGAGAACGGGATGCTCGGCATGGGTCCGTTTCCATTTGAAGGGGATGAAGACCCCGACCTGATAAATGCGGGCAAGCAAACGATAACCGAGTTGAGCCGGACCGCCTATTTTGACAGTGCGACGTCTTTTGGGATGATCCGCGGCGGCAAGATCGCTGCTGCCATCCTTGGCGCGATGGAAGTAGCGGAAAACGGCGATCTGGCGAACTGGATGATCCCGGGCAAGCTGGTCAAAGGAATGGGCGGTGCGATGGACCTTGTGGCAGGTGTAGGCCGTGTGGTGGTCGTGATGGATCACACCAATAAATATGGCAAAAGCAAAGTGCTGAAGGCGTGCACCCTTCCATTGACCGGCAAGGGCGTGGTTGACCGGATCATCACCAATTTAGGCGTGCTCGACGTTGTTGAAGGTGGCTTGCGCATCGTTGAATGCGCCGAGGGCGTTACCGAAAACGAGCTGCGCGCGGCAACCGAAGCGACAATTGTCTGATGACGCAGGTCACCGTTCTCAATGAAGTTGCCCTGCATTATCGCTTTAGGCCGGGAAAAGGGACGCCAATTGTCTTCTTGAATTCGCTCGGGACAGACTTTCGCATCTGGGATCAGGTTATTGACGGATTGGATAACGACCCGCCAATTCTCTGCATCGACAAACGCGGCCACGGCCTGAGCGATGACGGCATGATTTCGATGACAGCGTTGGTCGACGATGCCGCGACGTTGATGGACCATCTGGACATGCAACGTGCTTTGATCTGTGGTGTGTCTGTCGGCGGAATGATCGCTCAAGGGCTTGCCGTGGATCGCCCCGATCTGGTGGCGGGTCTCGTCTTATGTTGCACTGGCGCACAAATTGGGGATGCCGAGAGTTGGAATGCGCGGATCAAAACTGTGCAGTCTGAGGGCATTGCCATTATGGCAGATGCGATACTTGAGCGTTGGTTCTCGGCAGAGTTCATCGCACATCGGCCTGCCGAATTTGCCGTCTATCGCAACATGCTCGTCAGAACCTCCCCGGCCGGATACGCAGGTGTCTGCGGCGCGATCCGTGACACGGATTTCAGCGCTCAAAGTCCACGAATTTCGGTCCCGACCCACTGCATTGCGGGAAGTGATGATCTGGCAACGCCCCCTGCCCTAGTGAAAGACTTGGCAAACTTAATTCCAAATGCGTCCTATCAAGTCATCCCCGATTGTGGCCACTTGCCGTGCATTGAAGCGCCTGTCTTGATAAGTGACGCGATAAAGCAAATGCACAGGACCCTGACATGAGCACCGTTTTTGATCACCCTTGGCTTGGCGGCCTGTTAGGCGATGATGAAGCTGCTGCGATCTGGTCTCCGCAACGACAACTTACCCATATGCTCGCGTTCGAGGCTGCTTTTACGCGCTCTTTGGGGCAGGTTGGATCGGTTCCGGCCAACATTGCGAATAATTTGGCGGATCAAATCGCGGATTTTCAGGTCGACCTCGACGATCTGCGCAGTGGGAGTGCCACAGATGGGCTCCCCGTTCCGGCGCTTGTTTCTCAGCTCCGCAAAATGGCAGGCGAAAATAGCAAGGCAGTCCATACAGGAGCCACATCTCAGGATGTTATCGATACAGCTTTGGCGCTGACACTGATCGAGTTCAACAGCATGTTGCGCAACCGACTTACAGATGCAGTGAGCGCCATCACAAGTCTCGAAAAAAAGTTTGGTACGCAAACCCTAATCGGCCGCACCCGCATGCAGGCGGCGCTGCCAATCACAGTTTCTGATCGCCTGCGGACATGGTCCGACCCACTCCAAAACCACTTGCAACGTCTGGAACAGATTCGCCCACGGGTTGAATTGCTGCAACTTGGCGGGGCCGTCGGAGACAGGGCGGCGTTTTCCACACATGCGACCGATGTCGCGGCGGATATGGCCGCAGACCTTGGGCTCGGAAATCCAGAAACATCTTGGCACGCAACGCGGGACGGATTGGCAGATTATGCCAATCTGCTGTCATTGATTAGTGGTTCGATCGGAAAGATTGGTCAAGACATCTGCCTAATGGCACAGCAAGGCATCGGCGAAATCAGCATGGCAACCGGTGGCGGCTCATCCGCAATGCCGCACAAGCAAAACCCGATTCTAGCAGAACTATTGGTCACTTTAGCACGCTATAACGCGACCCAGCTTAGCGGAATGCATCACGCCCTAGTCCATGAGCAGGAACGCTCTGGAACTGCATGGACGCTTGAATGGATGATCTTGCCGGCTATGGCTCGAGCGACCGCACGCAGCCTGTCTGCCCTCTGTGACGTTTGCGCCCAAGTTAATCATATCGGAGCAGCGACACACCAATGAGCAAACCTACAATTTACGTCCTTAATGGACCCAACTTGAACCTCCTCGGCACACGCCAACCTGAGATCTATGGCCATGAAACATTAAGGGATGTGGAAAGGCTCTGCATGGACACCGCCTTGAGCCTTGGAATGCTGATATCTTTTCATCAAAGCAATCACGAAGGAGAATTGGTCGAACTGATCCATAAAGCCCGTACAGAGGCTGCCGCAGTCGTCATTAATCCTGCTGCTTATACGCATACATCTGTTGCAATCCGCGATGCCTTGGCTGCGTGTGATTGCCCGATTTTTGAGGTCCACATTTCAAACGTTCACAAGCGCGAAGAGTTCAGGCACCACTCATATGTATCCGGGATTGCAACGGGCGTCATTGCCGGACTTGGAGTCCACGGATACGTGGCCGCGATTACGGCCGCGTACAGCCAAATTTCACATGCGACGACCGATTATGTTTAACCCAGTCTTTCCGAAGCATAGCCCCCAGGGCTGGCCGGAAAGACCACGGTTTTGTCGCCATTTTGAAATACGCGGTGGTGAATATGGGCATGGATCGCCCTGGCGAATACCTGCGCTTCGACGTCACGACCAAGTGTGACGTAATCGCTTGCGCTTTGCGCATGTGTTACGCGGATCGTGTCTTGTTCAATGATCGGCCCCTCATCAAGGTCGGCCGTTACATAGTGCGCCGTTGCACCAATCAGTTTCACACCGCGTTCAAAGGCCTGCTTATAGGGGTTTGCACCTTTGAAACTCGGCAAGAAGGAGTGATGGATATTGATAATGCGGCCTGACATTTTTTGGCACATCTGGTCGCTCAGGATCTGCATATACCGCGCTAAGACAACGAGCTCAGCATCGGACTCCTCAATCACTTGCATGATCCGCGCCTCGGCGTCCGGCTTATTCTCTTTCGTGACTTTGATGTGATGAAAAGGGATGTCATGATTGACGACCAGCTCTTGATAATCGGTGTGGTTTGAAATTACTGCGACAATATCAATCGGCAGGGCACCGATGCGCCAGCGATAAAGCAGATCGTTCAAACAATGCCCGAAACGCGACACCATGATCGCAACTTTCATTTTTGTGGCTTGGTCGTGGATGGCCCAGTCCATTCTAAATTGCGCGGCGGTTTCGTTAAAACGACCGCGCAGGTCATCCATATCCATGGCGTCGGGCGCCTTGAAACTAACGCGCGTGAAAAACGCGCCCGTGATTGGGTCGTCAAATTGTGCACTGTCGGTGATGTTACACTCATGCTTTGCAAGGAAGGTCGAGATTGCTGCGACGATACCAATGGTAGAAACGCATGACACTGTAAGGGCAAGATTGGGCATTATTGGCTTTCAAAATGGAGTGCGGCGGAAGGACCCAAATTCAGGTCGCGGTATCATTCAATCGGGCGATGAATTTTTCTAGCTCGTCATCGCTGATTTTTACGGAATGGTCTGCTGCTGGATAGGCAGCCCCATCGACATCGGCCTTGAACTCGCGGAACGCGGCAATGCGTTCTTGCTGCAGGCGGTCGAATTCGCTTGCAAAATTGCGGTACGTCTTTGCGTGGCGCGGCTTATGGCCCGTAGTGCACCCCAATACGTCTTCGGCGAATAGGTATTGCGCGTCAGCATGCGGGCCAGCCCCCATGCCGAGTAAAACAAGGTTTGTGCGTTTCGATATTTCAAGCGCGACGCGATCAGGAACGACTTCCAGTTCCACGCCGAAACAGCCGATGTCTTCGAGTTGTCTGACGTGGTCCAAAACCTGCATTGCGCTCTCAGCGGTTTTTCCCACGGCTTTAAAGCCGCCGGTCCATGTTGACTTGGACGGGATCAGACCAACATGGCTTACAACCGGAATTCCATCATCAGCGAGCGCTTTGATCGTGCCCATGGACGATGCACAATAGACGCAATCGCCGCCCACTTGCATCGCGCGGTGCGCGGCACGTTGGTAATCTTCAAGCGTTACGAGTTGACCGTAAAGCAGCCCGACCTGCACAAAACAGTTTCCCGCCGCCTTGCGCATTTCTTCGGTCCAAGCGGGATCAATAATCGACAACATATCAATCCCCGCCGCCGCCGCCGCCGCGGCCTCATCGGGCGTTTCTACGTATAACATCGTCAGTTGACGCTTGCCCTTAAGCGCTCGAATATCCGCCACTGTTGGCCGCTTGTGATAAAGATCCATGTCGTTCTCCTTAAGCTCAGTTCGCCGGAGCGGGTTTGAGCAATTTCTTTAAATTTGTTGTTGGATCTTCAAGGCTTGCAGCCGCGACCGCCACTTTGGCTTCAATCAGCTTCTGCGCCAGCTTGATGTCTTTGGCGACCGCGTTACCGACACCCAAGCCAGCCGCGCCAACCAATTGTCCGGCATCATTCAGGTAAAACAGGATCTTTGCATCATCCGAAAGCGTGCGTTGCGCAGTAGCTTTTCCAATGGTTTGACCGACACCCTGCAAACCAAGGTCGTATTGATCGGACCAAAACCAGACTGGAGGTCGGAAAACACCGGACGCACCTGCCAAGTTCCGACCCGCGATCTCACCTTGGAACTGAGCATTCTGCCAAGTTTCAAATCTTTGAAGCCCAAGCCCCGAGAAGTTCACACTTGCGCAATCTCCAGCGGCAAAAATGTTGGTGTCAATGGTGCGCAATGCCTCATCAACGGCGATCCCGTTACCGATATACAAACCAGCGGCCTGTGCGAGATCCGTATTTGGAACAACACCAATGGCCGCAACAACCAGATCTGCGGCAATCAACTGACCGCCCACCAATTCGACAGCACGACTGGAAATGCGCGCGACCTCGACGTTACAAACGATATCCACGCCCTCGGCTAGATGGCGCTCGACTATACGTTGTGCGAGAGGCTGTGGAACATTGCGGCCAAGCGGCACAGGCCCGGCTTCGAGAACTGTAATTTTGTTACCACGTCCAACCAGTTCGGCGGCGAGTTCCAGCCCTATAAGACCAGCCCCTATTATTACCGTGCGCGTCCCTTTCACAGCTGCACTGTAAATCCGGTTCGCGTCTTCAATGGTCCGCAGCGTCACCGCGTGTTCGCCGCCTTCGCATGTCAACCTGCGCGGGCTAGCACCTGTCGCCAAAAGCAGCCGCGAATACTTCAAATCCTCACCGGTGGACAGGCGTACACATGACGCTTCCCTATTAATATGCTTTGCCGCAACTCCATCTAACAGCATAATGTTTTTCGCAGCCAACATCTCTGCGGTGCATATCGGTTTAAGGGTTGCACCATTCGCGTCGGGTTTGGAAAGCGGTGGGCGTTCGTAGGGCATGCCGCATTCGTCGCCAACCAGCGTAACTTCACCGTCAAAGCCTTCGGCACGGGCAGCAAAGGCCGCACGCACACCGCACTCCCCTGCCCCAATGATAACAATGCCCGACATTCAAATGTCGATCAGGACGCGACCGCCCTCAACCTTGACCGGATAGACCCCAAGGTTCACACAGACAGGTGTGCGTGTTGCCTCGCCCGTACGATAGTCAAACTGACCGTTGTGTTTAGGGCATTCAATGGTGTGATCCATCACAAGACCATCTGCCAGATGCACCTGTTCATGAGTGCAAAGTCCGTCGGTGCAGAAATAATTGTCATCGGGCGAGCGATAAACCGCAAAGGTGCGCCCATCGTGATCAAAACGGATCACGTCTTCTTCGTCGATGTCGTCTGCCGCGCAGGCGTCAATCCAGTTTGCCATTTATCTATTCCTTATTCTGCCGGAGTCGCTGTTGGAGTCGTTTCTCCAAGTGCGCTTTGATGCAAATCGTTGCGGTATGGCTGCGCTCCCCCGGGGAGGCTGCGCATCAGAAATTCATCATGATAAGTCAGTTGCCGCTTCAGGATTGGCCAAACCTCTTTGTAGGCTTGTAAAATTGACGGATTCGGCGCCGGCAGGTCATGTTTGATCGCCGCATGCAATTCGGGCAGCCGATGATAGGGAACCATTGGAAACATATGGTGTTCCACGTGGTAGTTCATGTTCCAGTAGATGAACCGGCTGATCGGGTTCATGTAGACCGTGCGGCTGTTCAGGCGGTGGTCGATGACGTTATCTGCAAGACCGGCGTGCTGCAAAATGCCGGTCATAACGTGATGCCAGGCCCCGTAAAGGCGCGGCAATCCGATGATCATGAGCGGTAGAATAGATTGCGTCGCCACCGCAAGAAGCAGGACAACCGCATAGACCGCAACCCAGATCCGCGCTGTGCGAAACACCTTGGGCTGCTCGCTTTGCGGGATGTAACTTGCGGCTTCGGGATCAAGGTGGCCAAATGCATTCTGGACCATCGTTTTCCAGCCTTGGAACGCATCCAGAATACCAAAGAAGTTCAGAAGAATGCGAAACAGCGCAGGTGGCCGCATCGCGACGATCTCGGGGTCGCGACCGACGATTACGGTATCGGTATGGTGGCGCGCATGACCCCAACGCCACGTCACCGGATTGCGAACCATGCAGAATGACGCGATTTGGTAGACCCAGTCATTATATTTCGCAGTGCGGAATGGTGTACCATGCCCGCATTCGTGCCAGCGACTGTCCATCGCTGATCCATATAGAACACCATAGGCGAGCCAGAACGGCGCCGACCACCAAGATGGCCAAAGCGCTACACCCAAAACAACAAAGATCGTCATGGTGCTGAACAAGATCACCGTGTCTCGGATCGCAGGCTGATCCTCGCGCTTCATCAGCGCCTTCATGTCTTTGCGCGCGATGTCCGTATGATACCAGTTGGCAGCTGCCAATCCTGTCTCAACTGCGCGCTGCGCATCCGGTCCCAGCAGCGAATAATCACGTTTTTGCATCGTCATATCTCGTTATCAGCAATCTAACCTATGAGTATCAGACTGCGGCATTTCTCGTCTTGTGGTGAGCATGATTGTACATCAAAATACATCATCAGAACGCCAACAAGTGATGTGATTCAATCAAGGACACCCATGACGAAGCGCCCGACCCTTAAAGATCTTGCGTATGCCGCAGGCGTCGGCGTTGCGACGGTGGATCGTACGCTTAACGGGCGCTCCAACGTGCGCCAGGAAACACTCGATCGTGTTTTGGACGCGGCCGAGCGTATCGGCTACCCGACCCGCGTGTTATCCGCACGACGCGACGAGGCCAGTCGCCCTCTGATCCGTTTTGGATTCGTACTTCATAAAGGATCGCAAGAGTTTTACCGTAATTTCGCAGCAGCCCTGCAAGATGCTGTCAATAGCCGGACCGACATCCGTGGCCGGGCAGTCATTCGCTTCGCAGCGTCGCAAGCGCCAGACGACTTCGCAAAAGAAATAGAAGTCGTTGCGCAGCAGACGGATGCGATTGCGACATCGGCAATCAACCACCCGTCCCTATCCGAACTGGTAAGCGACCTTGGCCGCTCAGGCACGCCTGTCTTTGCGCTGTTGAACGACTTTGCCCAAAACATCCGACAGAACTACCTTGGGCTGGACAACGTCAAAGTCGGACGCACTGCGGCATGGATGCTAACAACGCACGCACGCACTCCCGGTAAGTTGGCTGTATTTGTGGGCGGCAACCGGTGGCACGGACATCTGATGCGCGAGACGGGATTCCAGAGTTACATCCGCGAATACGCGCCGGATTTCTCAATGATCGACACGGTGGTCAATCTCGAAACCCGCCAGGTCACCTATGAAGCAACGCTAGATCTCCTGGACCGCCAACCAGATCTGCGTGGCATCTACGTCGCCGGCGGCGGGATGGAAGGCGCGATCGCCGCTTTGCGCGAAAAGCGGCCGTCCGGTAAGGTGGCGCTCGTCGTAAATGAGCTGACAGATGACAGCCGAAAAGCCCTTGTAGATCGCTATGCCACAATGGTTATTGCCACACCGCTGCAAGAACTGTGCGAAAATGTGGTTCAGTTGATGATTGAGTCGCAGCTTAGCGGACAAACTTCCAGCCCGGGCCAGCACTTCCTGACACCTCAGTTGTATGTGCCGGAATCCTTCTAGGCGTCGCGTTCCATGATCCATTCAACCTCGGGAGCCGCAACGAAACGCCACTTTCGGAGCGGCCCAGCCATGACATTGAGGTAATACATCTCGAACCCGTAGGGGGCGCCACAGGGATGATGACCGCGCGGCACGCAAACGACGTCGCCATCAGACACCGCCATTGTTTCGTCCAACTGCCCGTCGTCGGTATAGACCCTTTGGATACCAAAGCCTGACGCAGGGTTCAGGCGGTGGTAATAGGTTTCCTCAAGGTAAGTGATGCGGGGGTAATCGTCTTCATCGTGTCGGTGGCTTGGATAGGACGACCAATGGCCCGCCGGTGTGAACACCTCGGTCACCAACAAACTGTCACAGTAATCCTCGTTTTCCATCGCTATATTGTTGATGTGGCGTGTGTTGGTTCCTGTGCCGCGCTCTGTCAAGGTGATGCCGTCGGGCCCGATGCGCCGTGCTTTATGCCCGCCAATGCCCGGTGCCGTGCAGACTCCAATGACACAATCGGTTTCAGCCTTGGCCGCCCAATCCGTGCCATTCGGCAGATATAGGCAATGCGGCGGCGTCTTTTCGAACACGTTCATGCGGTCGCCCAAAACGCCCCAATCCTGACCACCACCGGTGATGGCCGCCTTGCCTTCGACCATAACAAGGATGACTTCAAGGTCGCCGGTCACTTCTGCCGCTTTGTCCCCGGCTTTCAGGCGATAAAGCGAGAAACCGACATATCGCCAGCCTGCGCTTTCGGGTGTGATTTGATGCACCTTGCCGCGGGTTCCAAACGGTTTTTTTAGCAAATCAGCCATGACGTTCCCTTCAGTTTTCGAGTGTCAGGCCAGAGCGGCCACAAATGTCGACGATATGATCATAGCCCAACTTTGAATACTCATACGGCGGAGCCAGCGCCGGATCTTGCTCAGCCTCGACCACGATCCAGCCGCCATAGTCCATCGCCTTAAGCCGATCTGTTATTGCCTGAAAATCAATGCAGCCTTCGGGATCGCCTGGTACTGAGTAAACCCCTGCCCGCACGCCATCTAGAAAGCTGCGGTTTTCTGCGCGAACCCATGCCATCTTGTCGGGACGCACGTCTTTGAAATGGACATGGTGCACGCGATCACCCCATCGATCGAGTACCGCCAGCGGGTCGGCCCCCGCAAATAGCAAATGGCCTGTATCATATAGCAGCGTCACTTCGGGGCCCGACCCCTCCATGAGCCAATCTATGTCTTCGGAGTCCTCAATCATGCTGCCCATATGGTGGTGATATGACAGCGTCATCCCCTTGTCCGACATCCATTTGGCTAGTTCCGTCAGCTTTGATGCGTAGGATTTCACGTCGTCACGGCTTAACTTCGGGCGATTACGAACGGGCATAGAAAGGTCGCCCTGCACGCTGTTCGAACATTCAGCGTAAACGATGCAAGGCGCATCAAGTGCCACGAATTGTTCTACTTGTTGAAGCACGTCGGCTTTCTCATCCTCGAGCGAGGCCGTCATCAGGCTGCCTGAACACCACCCCCCACACAGCGACACGCCGTAACGGTCGAGATAGCTGCGCAGCCCATCCGTATCGGCTGGCATCCGGCGGCCGCGTTCGACACCCTGATAGCCGATGCGCCCTGCGTCCTCCATTGCGCCCTCGGTCGTGAATCCGGCGGTCAAGTCCGGCAGGTCATCGTTCTGCCAAGCGATTAGGGAAATGCCAATTTTGACAGCCATCAGTCTGTCCTTTGCTTTGTTTTATTAATTTCATATGCGGATCGTGCTGCGTTTATTTTATCGCGCTTGGATACCTGTGGCACAGCAACGTCCCACCATGTGCCGCCGTGTTCGGTCGAGGGATACGGATCGGTGTCAATCACCACAACATATGGTCCCGCCACATCGCCCCGCTTTGACAAAGCCAGTTCCAGATCGGCAATGGAGGTAACCTTAACGCTCGTCGCCCCCATTGAGGCCGCATGGGCCGCAAAGTCGATGGCAGAGGGCTGTGAGTGCACTGAATGGTCTAGCAGGTTGTTAAACTCTGCCCCACCTGTGCCTATTTGCAGCCTGTTGATACAACCATAGCCGCGATTGTCCGTCACCACGACAGTAAACGAAATGCCCATCATCGCCGCTGTCGCCATTTCTGAATTCGCCATCATATAGGTGCCGTCGCCAGTGAAGCAGATCACATCGCGGTCTGGTTGCGCCATCTTGATGCCCATAGCGCCCGCAATCTCATAGCCCATACAGCTGAAACCGTATTCCATGTGATAAGACATCGGGCGGCTGGATTTCCACAACTTATGGAGCTCACCGGGCATCGTGCCCGCTGCGCACATCACAACCGTGTCGTCAGTTGCCGCGCGTTGCACCGCACCCACGACCTGCATGTCGGTAGGAAGCGCATTGCCATCCGGCGCGGTGGTCAAGGGATCAACCTTGTCAAACCAGTCGGATGTCAGGCCGTCAATCCCAGCCGTCGATCGATGTTTTCCCAGAGCGGCAGACAATTCGCCAAGCCCCGCCCTTGCGTCCGCCAAAAGCGGCAAAGCGTCATGCTTGGCCGCATCATAGGCCGCCACGTTCAGACAGGCGATCCGGCGAACGGGATTGGCGAACAATCCCCATGACCCAGTGGTGAAATCCTGAAACCGTGTGCCGACGCCGAACACCAAATCAGCCTCGGCGCACACCGCATTCGCTGGCGCCCCCCCCGTCACCCCGATCGGCCCCAGATTGAGAGGATGGTCCCATGGAAGCGCGGATTTCCCTGCCTGCGTTTCAGCAATGGGAATATTGTGTGCCTCGGCAAAGCTGCGCAAGGCCTCCGTTGCGCCCGAATAGTGCACCCCGCCACCCGCAACGATGATCGGACGCTTGGCGGCCCTGATTGCATCCGCCATCGCGGCCAATTCATCAACGTCCGGACGCATCCGGCGCGCGACCCAGACCTTGGGCGCAAAAAAGCTTTCGGGATAGTCGAAGGCCTCTGCCTGCACATCCTGACAGAATGCCAATGTCACTGGACCACAATCCGCAGGATCGGTCATTGTGCGAAAGGCACGCGGCAATGCCGTCAACAATTGTTCGGGCCGTGTGATGCGGTCAAAATAACGACTGACAGGTTTGAACACGTCGTTTGCGCTTACCGTGCCGTCGTTGAAATCCTCGACTTGCTGCAGAACCGGATCAGGACCGCGATTGGCAAACACATCTCCCGGCACCAAAAGAACTGGTAGGCGATTCACGTGGGCCAAAGCGGCGGCGGTGACCATATTGGTGGCTCCCGGCCCGATGGAAGAGCTGACCATCATTGCCCGCTTGCGGCCTAATTGTTTGGCATAGGCGATCGCTGAGTGTGCCATTGTCTGTTCATTGTGCCCGCGCCACGTCGGCAAGTCGTCTTGCGCGTGGTACAGCGCCTCGCCCAATCCGGCGACATTCCCGTGACCAAAAATAGCCCAGCATCCGGCGATAAAAGGCTCTCCGGCTTCGGTTTTCTGGGCCGCAACAAATTTCACCATGGCCTGCGCCGCTGTCAGTCGAATTGTTTTAGCCATTAGCTTTTTCCCTATTCAATCGGGCATCAACACGCGCCGCATCCCAGACGTCGCAAAGCCCTGCGAAGCGGGCCGCCATCTGGTCAACCGCGTCAGCGTCCGACATTTCATCTTTCATCCATGCACGCGCCGCATCACCAAAGATGGTGCGGCCAACAGCAAACCCTTTGACCAACGGCTGTTTCGCCGCGAGCGCAAGAGACGCTGCAAGCTCGCTCTGGGGGGCATCAAGACCCAGAACCACAATCCCGCGGGTGCGCGGATCGTTGCGCCCGATTGCCGCTACCGCGTTGGACCATGCGGCGTCAGTCTTGAACGGTTCAAGCTTCCACCAATCGGGATAGACGCCGACATCGTAAAATTGCTGGATCAGTTTCGGCGTCGTCATATCATCGACGGGGCCAACCTTGGATGGGATCACCTCAAGCAGGAATTCCAAATCGTTGCGCCGCGCCGCCGTAAATAGGCGCTTAACCCGCTCCTCCTGAGTCTTCTTTGTATCGACGTCATCATCTGGATGACAAAAGACCAAAAGTTTCACGACATTCTCTCTCGGCCATTCTCGCAATTGGCCAAAATCCTCGCCCAACTCCGGCTCAAACTCGATCGGGCGTGATCCTGGCAATTCTGTCGGTCTGCCAATCCACAGTCCTGATCCGCTGGCGGCATGAAGCGCGCGACGCCCGATCCGGTTGTCACATAGAATTCCGAAACCCGGCTGCCCGTTCTGCACTTGCAGAGCCGCATCAAGGCAGAGTCGTTTAAAGGCACCGGCTTTCTTCAGGCTGTACCCATCCATCTCTTCAAGCTGCAAACGGTGATCAAACGCGAAAGTTTTGACCGAAGACCAAGTGCCCCGACGGTTCGTAGCCCAGTGGACCTGTTCCAGTTCGACATCGTTGCGCAGATCGGGTTGCTTGATGCCGCGCTCAAAGAAAAACTGGAGTTCGTCCCAAGATGGATAAGCTGGCGTGCAACCGTGTCGCGAAACGGCAAAGGCGCCACAGGCATTGGCATATTTCAACGTGTTTGCCCAATCCTCACCGTCCAGCCACCCCTTGAGAAGGCCGGACATAAAGCCGTCGCCCGCGCCCAAGACATTAAAGACCTCAATCGGAAAGCCCGGACCGGATTGGCCATCGTCAAGGCTCTCCGGAATGTCACCCGTAAACGCCACCGCACCATCCGCGCCGCGCTTACACACCAAAGTTGCACCTGACACGGCGCGGACAGCCCGTAGCGCCGCGATGGTGTCGGTGGTGCCCCCAGCTATGTGGAACTCCTCTTCGGTGCCCACGATCAAATCAAACAAATGCAAAGTGGTCTGAAGCTTGGACGTAACTTCCGCGCTTTCAACAAAACGGCTTTCGCCATCACCGTGGCCCGCAACGCCCCACAAGTTTGGACGGTAATCAATATCAAGCGCGGTCTGCATGTCATTAGTCCGCGCGATTTCTAATGCCTTCAGCGTCGCCGCCTCGACCTGCGGGTTGCTCAGATGTGTGCCTGTCGCCACTACTGCACGGGCCGATGTGATGAACGCCTCGTCGACATCATCCACCGTCAGCCCCATATCGGCGCAGTTCTCGCGGTAGAAAATCAACGGGAATTGTTCGCTGTCGCGGATGCCCAACAACACCAGTGCCGTCAGGCGGTCAGGGTCAACTTTCACCCCCTGCGTGCTCACCCCTTCCCGCGCCAATTGTTCCTTAATGAAGCGGCCCATGTGTTCATCACCAACCGCCGTGACAACCCCAGACTTCAACCCCAACCGCGCTGTCCCACAGGCGATATTCGTTGGTGAGCCACCAATATATTTATCAAACGCCCCCATGTCCTCTAGGCGCCCACCAATCTGCGCGCCATAGAGATCAACCGAACTTCTACCAATCGTGATTAAATCAAGGGTCTTGGTCATGTCGAAACCTTTAGTTCCGACAATTTCACCACGCGCTGCTCCGCCACTGACAACAAAGCCGCATCCGCCAGTGCCAGCGCCACCATTCCGTCGTGGCCAGTGGTTGGCGTTGCGGTCTTGCCCGAAACGGCTGCAACAAATCCGGCTATCTCGTTGGCATAAGCAGCGATATAGCGCGTCATGAAGAAGTCGAGCAACGGCGGCTGGTGGAACCCGCTCTCGTCCGCCAACACGATGTTGGTTCCGCGCATGTTTTCGGCCGCGACTGACCCCTTGGATCCCAAAACCTCAATCCGCTGGTCGTAGCCATAGGTTGCACGACGCGAATTGGTGATGGTGCATTGTTTTCCGCTTTCCGTCGTCAGGATAACGTTGACGCTGTCGTAGTCGCCCAGCTTACCGATCTCGGGGTCGGTCAGGACAGATGCCGCCGCTTGCACGGTTGCGATTTCTTCACCCAGCAACCATCTCGCCACGTCAAAATCATGAATTGTCATGTCGCGGAAAATACCGCCCGACACCTTAATGTATTCCGCAGGTGGTGCGCCGGGATCGCGGCTGGAAATCGTGACCATCTCGACGTCACCGATCTTGCCGTCGTCAACAGCCTTCCTCAACGCCATAAAATCAGGGTCGAACCGACGATTGAAGCCAACCATCAAGGTCGCATTTTCTTCGCTGACGGTCTTGAGGCATTCCTTGACCCGCTCCAGATCAAGATCGATCGGCTTCTCGCAGAACACTGCCTTTCCGGCGCGGGCAAATTGCTCAATCAAGTCGGCGTGAGTGTCTGTCGGCGTACAAATAGCCACGGCATCGACATCATCGCTTGCGGCAATCGCGTCAATAGAGCGGATATCGCAACCGTAATTGTCAGCCACTTTTTGCGCCGCAGCCGCCATTGGATCGGCGATTGCGACAAGGGACGCGCCCTCGGTCGACGCAACAGCGCGGGCATGCACCTGGCCGATCCGGCCAGCGCCTAGAATTGCAAAACGAACGGTCATAGAAGTCTCCAGTCTACCGGTGTGTCGGTTTGTTGTAGTGTTGAATCAAGTTGAACAATCTGCCCTGATGCAGCGGCGATGCGCGCCGCGTCGAGCACTTCGACGGTTCGTAAAGATTGGCGCGCAGGGACCGGCCCATCTGTGCCTTGCCGAACTGCTTCGGCAAATTCAGTATAGTAATCGCTGTAGTCGGATCGAAGGGACGGAATTCTGCGCGGGCCGCTTTCACCATAAAGCGTTCCCCAAGCCGATTGGGGCTCCTCGCCCCAATTGTCGGAGGTAGCGGGTCGTTTGCCATCAATGGCCCGCGGGCCTGCACGTCGGTGCCATTGACAACGTAAGCGCCCTTTGTCCCGTAAACCCGAAGTTCACGGGCATCGAGATGATTGGCTTTGCTCGCGGAAACATAGCTGTGAGCGCCGCTAACGTGGCGCAGGTGGATCACGAAATCTGCATCCGTGTGGCCTTCAGAAAATTCGAGATGGTTGATTTGCGCATCAACAAACTCAACTGGCCCTAACAGCCAGAGCATTTGATCCACGAGATGACTTCCCAGATCGCGCAACAAACCACCATCTGGCCCGCGCTCTAGCGTTTCTATCTGATCGAAGTCCATCCGATTGTGGACGCGCTGGATATCCCCCAATTCTCCTGCATCAATCAAGGAAGCCAGTGTAACCAAATCGGTGTCGCGCCGGCGGTTCTGAAACACATTCAGCAAAACGCCCTTCTGCTTCGCTGCCCCAGCCATTTGGGCGGCATCCCGAAGATTCATCGAGAACGGTTTGTCGCAGACCACGTGCAATCCGGCTTCAATAGCCTCAAGCGTCAAAGGCGTATGTGTCGCGGGCGGGGTTGTGATTGTCACCACGTCGAAGCTGCCATCTGCGATCAGATCGGACAGACTCGCAAAGACCGGAACACCGGGGAGATCGACGGCAATCTGCGCGATCTTGTCGGCGGACCGCGCCACCACGCCGCCGATCTCGACGCCGTCAGCGGCCTGAATGAACGGCGCGTGAAAAATCCGGCCACCGAAACCGTAGCCTACAAGTCCAAGTTTCATGGGTTCCTCAAATCAAAATAATCTAGACGGCCCGCCTCTAGTGCCTAAAGGCCAAGTCGTTAAGCCGCGTCTTCATAGCCCTCTTGTGTCTTGGCTCCCGTTATATAAGCCACAACATCCTCGCCTGAGATTCTCTCATTCTTGATGTCTAGATTGGCGCAAATGCGGCCGCGCCGGAACACCACCACTCTATCCACCAGATCAAAAACCTGACGCATGTTATGACTGACCAGAATGAGGGGTTCACCCGCCTCCTTAAGCGTGCGCACAATGTTTTCGACCTGTGCAGTTTCCTGCACGCCAAGTGCTGCCGTTGGTTCGTCCATAATCGTCAGTTTCGAATGGAAAGTGGCCGTCCGTGCGATTGCGACACACTGCCGCTGTCCACCCGACATATTTCGGATAGCGTTCCGGATGTTAGGAATTTTCACAGCTGTTCTTTCCAAACCTTCAATTGTTGCTTCCCGCATCGCCCGGTAATCAAGAAGCCGGAATGGGCCCAGAAAATTCCATTTTGTTATTTCTCTTCCTAAGAAGAGATTGTCCGGTACGTCCAGATCATCTGCAAGCGCCAACGTTTGAAAAACGGTCTCAATGCCTTCTTCGCGCGCGTCCAGCGGGCCAGAGAAATGCACTGGTTTTCCATCAAAAATGATGTCCCCACGGGTCCGTTGCTCAACACCGGTAATCTGGCGTACAAAAGTTGATTTTCCTGCTCCGTTGTCACCCATTATTGCGACATGCTCGCCTGCGCGCAGTTGAAAGTTGGCTCCTTCTAATGCGTGCACACCGCCGTAATGTTTCGTCAGGTCGCGCGTTTCGAGAATAAATTGATCGCCCATGTGATATCTCCTTTCAACCCGCTGTCGCGCGTTGTTGACGATACTGATCCAGAACGACCGCACCGATGATAATCGATCCCATCGCAATCAGTTGGTAATAAGCGTCTAGCTTAATGAACGTGAACCCAGACTGGATTACTCCAAAGACCATCGCCCCCAAAACAGTGCCGACAATAGATCCACGCCCGCCTGTCAAACTGACGCCGCCAATAACGGCCATTGCAATGGCGTAAAGCTCGTAGAACTGCCCCATACCGGCCTGTGCGGTCAAATTTTTTGAACTGAGGATAACGGCTGCAAATGCAGCCAGCATGGAGGCAATCATATAAACGAGGACCTTGTGGCGTTTGACATTGATGCCTGACATGCGAGCGGCATCTTCATTCGATCCAATCGCATAAGTGTGTTTGCCGTAGACCGTGAATTTCATGATCAGAAACAGCAAAATTGCCAACAGCGCAAACCACACAACGGGCATCATACCAGAACCAATGGCCGCAAATGAATCGGTGGGAAATGAGACCGGTTGCCCCTTCGTCCACCACTGCGCTATACCTCGGCAGATCAAGAACATGCCAAGTGTCGCGATAAATGGCGGAATGCGCGTGTACGCTATGAAGCTGCCATTGATGCATCCGATAAGCGCGCCAAATGCCAGTCCTACAAAGATGGGTACAATAACAGGCAGGTCAAAAGCCCAATCCCCAAAAACAGCTTTGGGGTTCAGCTGGCCATTGACCAACTCAGTCTGACCGAAAGACATGACTATCATGGCTGCCGCACCGACGAGAGGACCTGATGATAGGTCAATTCCGCCCGAAATAATGACTTGCGTTACCCCTAGTGCAATGATTCCGATGATTGACACTTGCAGAATGATGATTTGGATGCGCGCGACATTTAGAATGGTTCCGTCGCGGTTCATGTTGAAATCAAACAACATGCTCTGACCCTTCATGTACGGCAGTAACTGCCCGAGCGCTTCGAAGGTCAGAATAATTAGGATGAGCGCGATGAATACGTTCGCTTCGTTTGGCCAGGCACGCTTGGACTTATCATATGCCAATCCGCCGGTGCCAAGAGTGTTTGGATTTGCCATTTTTCCCTCCGCCGGCGAGTTTCAGTCGCCGCAATCTCGATTTCCGGAGCGGTGTCGATAGGGACACCGCTCCGACCACGTAAGTTTGACCGGCTTAGTTCTGAGTCAGATAGCCTTCGATATTGGCCGGTGTCACCAACTCGAACGGAATGTACACTTTCTGCTCCACTTCTTCGCCATTGGCGAGCGCGATGGCCGCGTTCAAAGCACCTGACCCCTGGCCAGCGGCGTTTTGAAATACGGTCACGTCAAGCTCGCCAGCTTGCATCGAAGACAAGGCGTCCTGAGTAGCATCGACACCTCCTACAACCACGTCGGCCATATCGATACCGGCTGCCTTGATGGCTTGAATGGCCCCAAGTGCCATTTCGTCATTATTTGCGATCACAGCATGAAACACTTCGCCCGACGACAACCAGTTGGTCATCAAGGAGTTGGCCTGCTCACGGGACCAGTTAGCGGTTTGCTGATCAATCACCTCGATAAAGCTGCACATGTCCATACCGAGTACATCTTGGATGTCTTTGGTCCGCTGAACCGCCGCCTGGTTGGACAGCTCGCCCATCATGACATACGCCCGCGCGCCGCCACCAAGTCCTTGGGCACGCAACATCTTACAAATCTCGAACGTTTCCAGTGTTCCAGATTCAATCTCGTTTGATGCGACAAATGCTTGATTGTCTGGCATACTGTCGACGTTGATTGGCTGTCGGTTAACGAACACGAGAGGCACACCTGCGGCCTCAGCAGCGGCGGTCATCGCTTGTGTAGCTGACGTATCAACTGGGTTAACGATGATTGCATCGACGCCGGATGCAATGAAATTGTTGATCTGGTCCAGCTGCCTGGCCAAGTCGTTTTGCGCATCTTCAATTTGGACTTCAACGCCATCCATTTCAGCAGCGGATGCTTCGATGCCGTTGCGCAGAACTGTCAAAAAGTTATCATCAAAAAGCGCCATCGAAACACCGATGTCTTCAGCAATAGCTGCTGTGGACAAAAGAGAAGCAAGGCCTGCGGCAATAATAGTCTTTTTCATTGGGTTCCTCCCGTTGTGGTGTCCGGCACACCATTTCTTTTGCCGGAACCCCTTCATGTTCGGGGTATTCAAACCTCTTGCTCAGGCGGCCTCCTGCCGCAATCGCGAGGTAATAAATTCAAATGATGCTCTGATTTCTGAGTAAGGGTCCGGCATCGCATGGGTTCTCGGAGAGAAGCATTCATACGAAATTGGTCCATCGTAACCGCCCGCAATCAGGGCGCGGATCTGTTCGATATTGCCAAGACGATCTTGCTCATCGACCAAAACCCTATGCTCGTCTTCCATCTCGGTTATCTGCAAGTCTGGATCGACAACTGCTGAGATATGAATAATTCCAGTGGCTCGGATGAAAATAGGATCCTCACCAGCAAGCGTGTGGTGGAAGGTATCGTGCACCAACTTAAAGTGATCTGCACCGTCGATATCATTAATCGTATCGACCAAATCCGATTTTGAGCGCAGCGACGACCGCACAAACCCGAGTGGCTCAACCAAGGCAACCATGTTTGCTTTCCTAAGCATTGGCAAGATCGCCATCATTGCGACGCGCAGGTTGGCTTGGCGTTCGCTTTTGCCCAGCCCCGTTCCGTCATTACGCGGGATCAGACTGATAGTTTCGGCGCCTGCAGCCTTTGCGACTACAATCAGATCACGCACCGCAACTTCACGTTCTGCGTCCCATGTGTTGAACGGATAGACTTGGCTCAAACCCACGAGGCGCAGACCTCTATCCTTTGCCATCTTACCTGCTTCAACGGGGTCCACTCCATCAAACAGTTCACGATCGATATCGTTGCGGACTTCAACCCCGACACACTCAAGCTTGGCCGCCAAATCAAGGAAATCGACGTAGCTCAGGTTTGGAACTGTCATATGATTAAGTGCAAAGTTCATCGTATCCCCCTCATCACGACCCGGGCGTCTTTTCGGACGGGCCGATCGCTGCGTTGCGGAACACTGAGGTCACTCTTGGGATTCGGTCAATGCATCGGGGTGACTAATGCGTCATTCATGACGTTCTTATGGAGGCGAAAATGACGTTTTTACGTCATCAAAAAGACTCTGGCAACACGATCCGGGGCTCAAGAAACGTTTGCCCTGACACGCCATCGTCCGCCTCGATAGTCGATTGAATCATTAGGTCAATTAATGTCCTACAAAGCCCTTTGAGTGGCGTAGAAATCACCATGGTGACATAGCCGTCAATCAGTCCAGCCCGACTTTCGGCGGTAAGTTCGTTGACTATCAACGCGACCTTCGGGGTGGAATGCACCTCTCGCACCGCAGCAATCGCACCCTCCATGCCACCGCCCGCTATATAGATGCCGCGCAGGTCCGGATGACGCTGCAAAAGGTCCAGCGTAGCTTCATATGTAACTTGCCTCGTTTCGAGGTTCACGAGGGTATCAAGGACTGTAAATCCAAGATCGCGTTCTCTTACGAATGAGCGGTACCCTACTTCACGCAAATCGTGTCCATGCCAACGGTTGCCGCCAACGAAGATAGCAAGCTTCCCGGGTTGATGCACCGTTTTCGTTATCATCCAGCCAGCTAGCCGCCCAATTTTCATATTGTTGAGGCCAATGTAGTTCTTCCGGATCCCTTGCGCGAAATCATTGAGGAGGGACACGACGGGTACATTCTTGTCCTTCAAGTCTTGCACCACGCGGTTTAGCCGAGGGTCGTTCACGGCAGTGCAAGCGAGAGCATCGCAGCGGCGGCCCAGAGTTTTCAACAGATCGGTAAACTCATCAGGTGACTGCGACGACGAAAACCTAATATCAGAGGTAATCCGGTAATCATGTCGTTCTGAAATGGCCGCTTCGATGTGGGTGGCGAAATCACTGTAAAATTGCTGGCTCTTCTTCAGTAGGACAAAACCAAGTCGTAATTCCGGCAACGGCTTGTCCAATCGGCTTAGAAAGATACCCTTGCTGTGGTAGCCAACTTTGTGTGCCGCATCAGCAATTTTTCGCATCGTTTCTTCGCGTACGACCGACCGCCCGTTCAACGCACGGTCAACGGTTGTCGGACTGACACCTGCCTCTCGCGCCACATCTTTGATCGTCGGTCTGTTTGCCATTTGGCCTCCATGACGTTTTTACGTCATAGTTTTCTAACAAGCGTGCCGACACCGAGTCCAGCGAGATTATGTGTCTTTGGTGGGGCCCTAGGCCGCAAAAGCCCCGCCTTAAATCTCGACAAAGACCCGTCCGTTCTCAAGCTTGGTCGGATAGGTATGCAAGTTTTCGCAGGCGGGCGGAGTTTCCACCTCACCGTTAGTGCAATCAAAAATTGACGAATGCTTGGGACATTCAATGGTGGCTTCAATTACCAAGCCATCACTCAGGTGGACTTCCTCATGGGTACACAACCCATCAGAGCAATAATAATTATCCTCGTGATCGCGAACGATGATGAACGTGCGCTCCCCGTGATCGAAACGGATAACGTCTTCTTGGTCGATGTCATCTTGTGCGCAGGCATTGATCCATTGGGCCATTACTCGCTCCTTTTCTTTTGTTTAACAACCGCCCTGTTTGGGCAATTCACTCAGGCGCACGCCCGGGCCTCAAATGTCCTGCGGCCTATAATCTGCCGGGCGATCAGGCATAACACCTTGAAGAAGCGTCACGGACTTCTCCAATCCTTCTAACGAGTTCAGCAAAACGTCTTCATGCTCGATCGAAAGCCAACCATCGTAATTTGCCATTTTGAGTCGGTAGCAGAACTGTCGCCACCATTCTTCACTGTGGCCAAACCCGAGCGTGATATAAGACCAGCTGCGGGCCGGAACATCCATAAGAGAGCCATTCTCCAGTAAGCTGGTGGTTGCCTGCACAGGTGCATTAAGCATCGTGTCTTTTGCATGCACGTGATAAATTGCATGCCCTAATGCCTGCGCTGCAATCAACGGATCAGCCCCCATCCAAAATAGGTGGCTTGGATCAAGGTTAGCGCCGACAATCGGACCGACAGCTTCGCGCAGTTTCAACAGCGACGGCACGTTGTAGACGCATTGGTTGCCATGCATTTCCAATGCAATCTTCTCAACCCCGTTTTCCTGTGCGAGCGCAACAATCTCGGTCCAAAACGGGAACAGCTTCTCGTTCCATTGATAGCGCAGAATATCTTGCGTTTCAGGTGGCCAAGAAGAAATGATCCAGTTGGGCATCGTATCATTGGCGGACCCCGCTGGCAGGCCCGACATGGTGCAAACGGTCTTGATGCCCATTTCACCCGCGACGCGGATGGTGTCGCGCAGCCCCTGACCTTGTGTTGGATCGGTCGGGTGCAGCGGATTTCCGTTAGCATTCAGGCTGATGATCTCAAGGTTGCGATCAGAAAACTCTTTTTGATAGGCGGCTTGGGCAGCCATGTTGCCCAGCATCCCTTGAAGATCGAAATGTGGCGCCGTTGACCACCCGCAGGTGTTTACCTCAACCCCCGAAACGCCCACGCGCTGCGCATGATCGAGCATGTCGGTGAAAGAGATTCCACCAAGGCTGTCAGACACAAAGCCCATTTTCATGCGTAAAACTCCGGTTTAGGGGCCATCACGACCTGTGTTCTCGTACCTGAAACCAAGGCTTCAATGCCAGCTTGCGCTACAATCGCGGCGCAGTATCCATCCCAGCAATCCGATGCAATGTCAGGGAATTTTCCCGTTTCGACATAGGCCAGAAAGTCTCGGTTCTGGCGAACATAAGCCGCATGATATCGGCCTCGCCAATCGGATTCATAGCGGGTGGAACTTGACAATTTCATGTCAGTGCGGGTGTACGCCACATTGTTTATCGCAATTGTGCCTGCCTCGCCCACCAATTCGCCGCGCACGTCGTATCCGTAGGCGGCATTGTTGTTGATCTCGATTGTCACCAGTTGGCCATCTGTGGTTTCCAGAACCATGACGACAGGGGCCACCAGCGCGTCAGAACGCTTTGGCTGAAAGGCCGTGATCGACGCATATTCTGTTCCCAGCACATGGCGAACCACGTCAAATTCATGCGGCGCAGAGTTTGTGATCGCCATGGCGCCCGTGAAATCAGCGGCAGGCGTTTCCACGTTGCGGTGGAAATTGTGCATCATCAAAGCGCGACCCAAAGTGCCACCGTCAAGCGCCTGCTTCATCTCGATATAAGATTGGTCATAACGGCGCATGAAACCTAACATCACATGTTTAGCACCTGAGGCCTCTTCAGCGGCGATGACAGCCAGACATTCACCCGGCAGTTGCGACAAAGGTTTTTCACATAGCACCCGCTTACCCGCTTTGATGCAGGCCAATGACAGCGGCGCATGGGTAAAATCCGGGCTGGCCAAGATCACCGCATCCACGTCATCGCGGGCGATCACGCTGTCCGGGTCGATGGCAAAATCGACCGCCCCATAGCGATCCGCCAAGCCTTGTGCGCGGGTGACGTTCATATCGCACACAATTTGCAACTGCGCGCCCGGCAAATCCTCCGCAATGATCTTGGCGTGGTCCGCGCCCATCAATCCTGCGCCAATGACTGCAATTCTAACGGTCATTTAGGTTTGCCAGATCATAAAGAGGGGAGCGCGTTTCAGAGCGGGAGGCCGGGAGACAACCTCCGGACTGGACTGCGCTCCCCGACCGACACCTTGGGAGCTCGACGCGTCGGGTTGTTAGCTTAAGCATCGGCATAGCCTTCGATTTGCCTTTCGAGATCTGCCATCGTTTCGCCGCCTGCCATCAAATCGGTGATCTCTTCGCGGGACCGTTCGCCTTTGCGGAAATCCGCAGCAATCGCGCCACGGATCAACACAGCGAAATGATCGCCCACTGCCATGGCATGCATGACCTGGTGAGTGATGAAAATCACGGCCAATCCCCGGCGTTTTGCCTCGTTCACGATGCGAAGAACGTGTGCGGCCTGTTTGACCCCGAGCGCGGCTGTTGGTTCATCAAGGATAAGAACACGCGCGCCGAAATGGACCGCGCGGGCAATGGCCAGCGACTGACGTTCACCACCTGACAAGCCGCCTATCAGACGATCACCGTCATCGACCCGCGTGATGCCGAAGTTCTGCACAGCCTCGACCGCGATCTTATTGGCTTTCTTGCGATCGTAGATCTTGAACGGACCCCATCCTTTGGTGGGCTCCACACCCACGAAGAAACTGCGCCCAATGCTCATCAACGGAAATGTGCCGCCAAATTGGTGCACGGTGGCGATGCCTTTATCTTGGGCCTCTCGCGGGGTGGAGAATGTCACCTCCGCGCCATCCATAAGGATGGAACCCCGTGTCGGCTTGTGGACACCACATAGCGTCTTGATAAGCGTTGATTTACCCGCACCGTTATCCCCGAGCAGGCAAAGCACCTCGCCTTCATTCATCTTGAGGGAAATATCATGCAGCACGTCGATCGGCCCAAAGGATTTATCAACACTACGGAGTTCCAGAACTGGAGAAGTCATCGGTTTGCCCTCATTTCTTCTTTGGCGCATAAGACAGCGCCATGGAGCGGAAGGTGTTGTTCATCAGGACGGCGGCCAACAGCATCACGCCAATAATCAAACTTGACCAGTTGCGATCAAAACTTGTGAAATAGATGCCTTGATTGACCACCGCAAAAGTAATGGTGCCAAAGACGATCCCGACGACGGACCCAAATCCACCCGTCAGGACAACGCCCCCAACGACCACCGAAATGATAACGTTAAAGATATAAGACATCCCCGCAGACACTTGCGCCGAGTTGAACAACAGCGCCTGACACATGCCCACGAACGCCGCACTACACGCCGAAAGGATGAACAAGATGATCGTCAGTTTCGTGGTCGGGATACCGGCATTGCGTGCGCTTTCACGGTCGCCGCCCATAGCGAAGATCCAATTACCGTACTTCGTATAATGAATGTAGAAAATATAGACGGCCGTCACAGCAAACCACCACAAGATGATAACTTGATAGGTGCCACCAATAAATTGCCCGAAAACGGCTTTGTAAAAGTCCGGCGCCTTGATCGATACGCTGGTCGTTCCGGTGATCAGCACCGATAGGCCAAGCACGAGACCCGCAACTGCAAACAAAGTGCCAAGCGTTACAATCAACGACGGGACGGCTGTGTGAACGACCAAAAAGCCGTTGATAAACCCGACAACCACGCCAAACCCGAGCACCACAATGATCGACATCCAAATCGGGAAGTCATAGTGGCCGGACATGATTGCCACGATCATCGACCCCGCAGGGATCATTGACCCGATGGAAATGTCTAATTCACCTGCGATCATCAACAACCCGACCGGTATTGCAATAATCCCAATGTTGGCGGCAACGTTTAGCCAACTCGCGATACCGGACGGTTTCAAAAAATTTATGCCGCCGAAAATTAGAAAGAAGGCAATGACTGCGACCATTCCCAAAAAGGCTCCGGCCTCTGGTCGGCGAAATAGACTGCCGATTGATAAACGACTCATTGGAAATGTCCCCGTGTTTGTTCGGTGGCTGGTGGCAACCATATCGTTAGGTCATGCCGATGTAACGGCCCGCAGAAACGTCTACGGGCCGAACAAATTCAGTCTTAGCGATAGCCGAGTTCTCCGCCCTTAAGCGTGGCTTCGATGTTGGATGCATCCACGATGCCCGGCCCTGTCAGCAACGGCGACGTCGCCATCGCTAGACCATAGTTCACGTAACCATCGGCTAGCGTCACCGCCAGAAAGCCCTGCAACCAGGGCTGCTGGTCAATCGCAAAAAGCTGTTCACCGTCACGGATACGCTCAAGGCCAGCCACGTTCATGTCGAATGAACCAAGGGCGACGGTTTCCACCCGTCCCGCCTGCTGCATCCCGATGTACGCACTGTCTGCATCCGCAGAGGAAATCGTAAAGATACCATCGATAGTTTCATCGCCAAGCAATGTCGCTTTGATCGCTTCGGCAACCGCTGTTGGATCTCCAAATGCGCTTGCTGGCAGCGGAAGCTGTTCCGAAACGCCACCAGACTCGGCCATCCCATCACGGATGCCATCGCAGCGCGCTTCGAGGTTACCTGCACCGGGCACCGTATTTACACAAATTACGTTCGTCGCGCCATGTTCGGCAAAGTATTTACCACCAGCAAGGCCAGCAGGGTATTCTTCGTTGCCAATATAGTTGATCGCGCCGAGTTCTGCCGCCTTATCCCCGCCACCAGCATTATAAAGCATAACGGGAATGCCCGCAGCCATAGCTGCCTCGATCGCCTCGTCCTGCGCGTCCGGAACCCAATTTGGAACCGCAATGATGTCGACACCTTGGCTGATCGCTGTTCGGACAAGGTTTGCAGCGTCGCCACCAATGTTATCATAGGTTTGCAACTGCAAATAATTGACGGTGCCTCCATGGGCTTCGACAACAAGCGTTGCATCATCAATGCCACGACCAATTTTCGCGAAAAACGCATCATCCGCACGACCACCGATAATCGCGATGGTTGCGCCTTCTTGAGCCATTACCGGTGCAACGCCTAACGTAGCTGTCGCCAGCAGTGCCCCCATTACATTCTTAAAGATACTCATTGTAGTTTCCTCCCTTTGCGCCGTCACAATTGACGACATTCGTTGTGGGTCAATCGGACCCGGCGTTTGCTAGCACGTCCGACCTGCGAACAGCCTAGACTTGTAAGCAACGGCCATTAGGCCTCCCCTTTGCGCGCGTTTGCTCTTTCTTTCTTCTTGCGAAAACGATCTTGCATGATTTTGTCACCGGCTTTCGAACCGTCATGCCAAGTGCCCATCCAGCGATCCAATGGCATCATCCCATCGGCGTAGTTCACTTCGAAGTACTTGTGGTGCAGGTAGTGGGCATAGGCATGTGTATCGAACGCGCCATCCTCACCTGTCTCAATCTTGTCGAAGCCGACATGCCCGACCACAGCTCCCGTTCCCGCAATATTGAGGTGATAGATCATCAGCAGTGGATGCGATGGCAAAACCAGATGGATCAGGCTGCCAGACCAGTACAAAAGATGTTCAACGGGGTGCATTGATAACGATGACCACGGCGACGGGTTGACCGAATTGTGGTGTACCGAATGGATCCACTTATACAGCACCGGAATATGGATCAGCCGATGAATACAATAGAAATGGAATTCGTGCAGGATGGGAATAACAAGACCAAAGCAAATCAACCAAATCGGATGTTCAGAAAAGGTGGCCCAAGGCCCCCAGCCGTTGGCCCAGGCCCACAGCATTCCGACCTCATAGGCGGTCCAAATCGGCAATCCGGTGCCAAATGTGCGGATGATGTTGTCCACATTTTGGCTTTTGAACATGAATACATCCGACGGATGTTCCGACGGAAACTTGCCGTTGTATTTGAAATGTGTTCCCTGACGCCGCTTCACATACAATCGCAGTTCTAGCGCCCCGTAAAACAGGATCACAATCGCTGAGTTGCGTGCAAACAGGTAAATCACCCACCCCCACTCCACCGTTTCGAGTGTCTCACGGGACGGTGTCAACAGAAACCAGAACACCACGCTGATAGCTAAAAAAGTCAGGTTCCACGGCAGGAAATAGCTTGGCAACCAGCGCACGAATTTCATCGGGCGAATGGGCCAGATAAAGACCGGCGCGTTTTCAATGGCGTCATTGGGGCGCCAATTGCCACGCTTGTCCCGCGTGCCGCTCTTTAAGTCGTCCATCGCTATACCCCCTGACAGTCTGAACAGTGAATTTGTGCCGATCCAGAGATCGAAACTCGGTTCCGTTGATTAGAACCATCATGCCTGCTGGACCAATTTGTCGCATGTCGGAAACTGATTGATTTACATCAACTGCAAAAAATCTATGCTCCCTTGCAACGTTAGTTTAGGGGGCGAAATGGCCAAAAAGGGCGACTCACGACCAAGATTACAAGACGTTGCGCGTAGTGCCGGTGTCGGCACGGCCACTGTTGATCGCGTATTAAATGAACGTGGCAACGTGAGCGAAGACGTCCGCCGCAAGGTCATTGACGCGGCACGCGCGCTTGGGCTTCGCCGTCAATTGCCGCCGTCCTACAAACCACTTATCCGACTCAATCTGATCCTTGCACGTCCCGATCTTCCCCTTCTCGCCCGCATTGCGTTGGAGTTTCGGAACCTTGCTAAAACTATCGACAGGCGCATAAGCCTTCACATCACCACTCTTCCCCATGAAACCCCCGATGCCCTCGCGGCAGCCATAAGGGCGACGGATTGCGATGCGGTGATTGCTTATGCCCAGAACGATGCCCTGATTCACGATGCGATAGATGATGTCGGCAAACGAAACATTCCTGTGATCTCGATTATCTCAGACCTGTCGGGTTCTAAACAACTCGCCTATGCTGGAACCAATCATCATACCGCTGGACGAACCGCAGGCTACTTCGTCTCGCGCATGGTGCCGCTTGGTGGCCCTGTCATGGTTTTATGCAGTCACCTCGGTTTCCAATCCCACGCAGATCGTATCGCCGGATTCAAGGAGTACCTGACGGAACATGCCCCAAAGTTGACGATTGTTGGTGTCGTTGAGGGTCTGGACGAACGTGACCGGTCAAGGGAAAAGCTCATTGCGGCATTCCGCGAGCGTCCAGATATCGCCGCGATATATAATGTCGGAGGCGCCAATCTAGGTGTCCGGGCAGCAATCGAAGCCGACGTACTCCATAAGCGCCCTTTGTTCGTCGGCCATGAACTTACCCAATATACGACCCAGATGCTCCGCGATGGGATAATGACCCTAACGCTAGACCAAAACCCCCGCCTCCAAGCCCAATTCTCTCTGGATGTCCTGATGGATCACTTTGGTTACGAAGGCAGACCAGTCGCGCGCCCCTATGTCTCAAACGTCCCCATTGTGCTTTATGGACCAGAGAACATCCCGCCAGCGCCCTGATTGTTTCACATCAGCTTCGTGTCTGCACAAAGCATGACGGCACCGCTAGGTTTGCCCAAAAGCAATTGGTGCCGCACACCTGCGGCGGCCACACCCAAGGAGGCGTTGATGAACAAAATCAAAGCGAACTTGCCCACATGAAGTATCGCGGTTTTGGCCGCACAGGTTGGATGGTGTCGGAAATTGGTTTCGGCGGCTGGCAAATTGGCGGCGCTTGGGGCCCGGTTGACGATGACGTCTCCGTATACACACTGCTCCACGCCTTTGAACGTGGCATAAATTTTGTGGATACTGCGCAGCTCTATGGGGCGGGACATTCCGAGAAAATAATTGGACGGGCGCTGCGTGAATGGAGCGGCGACAAGATTTATGTCGCGACTAAGGCCCAACCAACTGTCTGGCCAAACGCAAGTGACAACACACCTGCTTTTCGCGGACGTTTCCCCGATTGGCATCTTCGCGAGAACGTCGAAAACTCGCTGCGCCACCTTGGCGTGGAACGCCTTGATCTGTTTCAATTGCACACTTGGGCGCCAAACGGTCATCTGGAATTGGACTGGCTTGAAACCCTGAATGATTTGCGCCGTGAAGGCAAAATCGACCAAATCGGCGTTTCGCTGCGCGACAATCGCCCTGACGAAGGCGTAGAATTGGCGCACCTTGGGTTGGTAAGCTCGCAACAGGTCATTTTTAACCTGTTCGAACAGCAGCCCCGCGACGCATTGTTCGGAGCCGCCAAAGCCAGCGACACCGCGATCATCGCACGGGTGCCCTTGGACAGCGGGTCGCTGGTTGGACACTGGACTAAAGACAGCTACGCCACTTGGGAAACCGGATCACAACAACACGAAATGTTTCGCGGAGATCGGTTCGCGCAAACCTTGATGCGGCTTGATGCGCTTAAGGGCGAACTCGGCGACGCTTTCCCGACTCTCGCCGAAGCCGCAATGCGATACGTCTTGTCGCACGATGCCGTTAGCGTTTTGATTCCGGGTATGAAAACCCCACAGGAGGTCGATATGAACATCGCCTATTCAGACGGAAATCACCTGCCGGAAGCGCTGCTCGAACGATTAGAAAAGCACGCCTGGGCAAGGAATTTTTACACATGACAAGGCAAATTGAACGCCTGCGCCCGCATCAAATTCGCACCGCTTTGGCGGAAAAATCCACTATCTGGATGCCACTCGGCACGATCGAATGGCATTGCGAACATCTGCCAGTCGGGCTGGACGCCCTCACGGCGCACGGCCTGTGCCTTCGTGCTGCTGAACAAGGTGGCGGGCTTGTCATGCCGCCACTTTATTTCGGAACAGGTGGCGGACATAGTGCATACCCATGGACGATTATGATGGAAGACTCCGCCGAAATTGAAGCCATGTTAGCTCGAACTGCCGAACGCCTTTGCGCGATGCATGTTGAGCGGTTGATCATCTTCAGCGGCCATTTTGCAGATGAACAATTGGTGATGATTGACTGCTTCGCTGCGGATTGGAATGCCAAAAGCGACCGTCTCAACATCATTGCCACGGCAGTAAACCGCTGTGTGGCTGCGAATATTGAACCGGATCACGCAGGGGCCTTCGAGACGAATTTAATGCATGCTATCGCGCCGGAAACCGTCGACATGTCACAACTTCCAAGTCTTGACAAAACACTGGACGCAATCGATCGGCATGACAAGAAAAGCCCAATCTGGGGTGTGATAGGAACGGACCCTCGTACTACCAACTTTTCCGAAGCCGATAGTCTCGTCGAGACCCTGACAGCGTGGTTAGTGCGACACCAGCTTTAGCTCTGCACACGCAGCGTAAAAAATTGATCTCACTCATCCATACGGTCTAAGAGGAACAACCGACATTAGCTGAATAGATTTTCGACGTCAGATTTCACATATGCGCGCTTATACGAATCTGGGCTATGGATTGTATAACTCGGGCCCGAACATCTGTTGCGACAAGGCCTGCGTGGCTGGTCGTAACCAACCCATAACTGGCGTCATACACAACGCCGCGAACGGCAACTTCAAGCCCAACTTGAACAATTCTGCGTGTCGAATGAATGACCGGATTGCGCTGATAGTGCGCTTCGATCAACAGTGCCTAAACCTCTTGGAGTGGGCACGCACTATCGATTGGACCGAATACTGTCTCATAATACCAAGCCTGAGACGGTATTTCGCCACTGCACTGGCTCGTTCAGTATGACCTTCCCGGACCTAGGCGGTCTCAATTACTTTGCCTCAAGACTAGAGTGCTTCACGTATTCACGCGCCACTTGTGCAGCCTGATACCCGCATCACTACCAACCGTTTCAAAGGGGATATGTATGTCCGTGAGCTACAAAGAACGCGTCGATAGCGTCGACAAACGCCTGTGCTCAACGAAATTTCCTTCGTAGCAAGGCTGTTCGACGACGCTTCATAGTCCCAAGGCTTAAGCTTGAATCCGACCACATTCAATTAACGCAGCAGAACCCCAATTAGGCTTCCAAGTCGAAGACTTGGTTATTCACATGTACTTTAGTTTCCGAAAACCAACGGAAAGGCTTCGCAGCTCCTTAAATTCCTTTCCTCGTAGGCCGTGCTTGAAGTTGGGGTGATGCGCCCCCGATGATGCACCGCCTCGTGCTCCATGCATACGGCATACACTCCAACCCGTGACAGCGGGGGCTCGACAACGCAGCTTGGTGGATTTCGCCATTGCTGTGCAGCGAGGTGCGCAATGTGCCCTTTGCATGGGGTTAGCGTCATCATTCAACATCTATCCCTCCAGATCTGACGTCCCCCACAATCGCTTGTCCACCTGCGTTAACAGTGACGTGCTCTACGCGGATGGTTTGCGAAGGGCTCTTGCGATATTTCTTCAACGCCTCGAGTTGCGTGACGAATGTACGACCAAGTCGGTTCGTGATCCTGTCATATGACTCTCTTGCTTGGTCGCTCTTGGCATTCAAAGAACTCCCCACACTAGTCATCATGGCTGCATGAGTGACGGCCATTTGCGTGACAAGCATCGCCTCGATCGCATCGTTAGGTTCCAACTCAGCTCCCATTGATAAAACGAAGGACCGATAATGAGCACCCCCTTCGCCAAGGCCTTGGAGGGCGCTCATCAGAAGACCACGAGCTGCGGTAGAGCTCTTCACGCCGTACATCGATTGCAGCTCCGTCTCATCTGGCAAGTTATCTGCGATCTGAGATGTCGTTACGCTTCCAAGGTCCGGTGTGCATCGTTGTTTTATGGTTTGGCAGGCTCCAAAAGACGCGACAGAGTTGCTTGCAGTAACCGAATCATTGCTGGTCGATGCCGACCGGCCAGTAGGAGTATTTCCTCCAATTTGACTATCATGTTTACGGTCTGTCACGTTGTTCATTTTTCATCCTTCCAGTCAACGAGTTTGCACCTACTCTCCCGCCTTGCGGTGTCGGGGTGCAAAGGTTTCGCGGGACCTAAAATGCGAGCCAATCGAGATAATTTCTTTGGCAGCAGGCCTCACCGTTCACAACGACAGTCCTGCGGCTAAACACTCCTCTCGAGTAACCAATCCCTGAGCTAACAACTCGCGCACCTCATCAGACGAACAGGTGCGAGCAAGACCAGATCTCTCTTTGATCCAGTTCGCGGAAGTTTGCCGTACATCAGCTTTTGTAGCGCCGCTGTACTTGGGAGTACGGGGTTGCCTGAAATCCTTCTCACGCAGCCAGTTCTCAGGAAGCTTCATGAACCTAATTTCATTGCCCTTTTGCTCGCAAGCGTATGCAGCGGCTGCTTTGATGATTGCGTTGGGAGGTATGTTCTCTGCAATCAAGGACGCCAAAGCGGATTTGACTTTTCTGACGTTGCCTTCACGAGGGTAAGCACTGGTGAACCACTCAAGAATGCTGGATATCGGTTCGATTGTCTCGCAAAGCCGATTGCTGCTACAAGCTGTTATTGAACTGGGTTTAGGAACTGTGATGGGTGGGTGTTTCTTCCCGCCTGTTGTAGGTAATTCCTCCCCCCTTATGTCGGAATTATTCCCACCTTCACAATCTGAGTTGGTGATTTTTCCCACCACCGGCTCAGATTGGGCTCTCCGATTTATGATCGCGGATTCACCACTAGCGCGCGTCGTGTTGCTTAACATTCCTGCGCGGCGTTTCGCGCCATCCTGCATAGCTTGGGAGGTTAATTGATACTCAGTCGCAATCCCTTTGTGCTTTCCACGCTTGACCGAATAGTATTGAAGAAATGAAGAGTTCTTTTTCACGCGGCGACGCAGGGTGTCTACTGAAATTCCAGCGCAACTCGCAAGCTCCACATCAGTTCGAAAACACCACCCAGATTTCCGATCAAGTAGTGCTGTGATGAGAACTGTCGCAACCTTAGTAGCGGAGGGCGACAGGTTGTCATCTAGCGCCATGTTCTGAATGATCTGGAGTTTCAGTTCAGACAGTGTGAAATCGCCGCTGAGGGTTGAAATATCTGGCTGATACATAACCTTAGCTCCCACCCCTCGGTTTGGGATCTAGCTTCTTCAGTGCAGCAAAGACCAGATGATCGGGAAAGTAGTTGATCCCGCCAATCTTGGTTGGTGTTGGTAAGCGGCCTGCCTCGATGTCACGATAGATCGTCGTGCGGCCTCGACCGCCGAGCATCTGGCGCAGTTGTTCCATAGTTAAATATCGCATGTCACGGTACTCCGATTTGTTTCGTAGTGACCACCGTGCCATTGCAATTTTGTCTGCGCCGAATGCGCAAACACTTATTTTTGCTTTTTAAGTGCTTTGTAGTAAATGCCCTGAATTCTTGAGGGACTAGTAGATAATCCCATGTCTTTCTGCACTTTTCGAGCGGCAGGCATGACCTTACACCCGCGCCGTACAAGCACGCCCATCTGCTTCACAATCTCGCTATCTCTATCGGTTTGGGCTTCGCTACGTTTAATGTTGTCGTCCAAAAGCGGTTTTTCTTGCTTCTTTTTCCCCTGTGCCAGCTTCTGCAGGTAGTGATCGTCAAGCGCGTTCCAGTGGTAGCCGATTGAGCAGGAAAGGGCAGTCGCTTCGACCATGTGTCTTGAAACGTTTTCCGGGGTCCACAGATCTTCATTGCAGCAAGCAGGCGGTAAAAGTCGTATGTGCATGTTCAGTGTTCTCACCCCCAACAGCACGTTTACTGCATGGAAAACGCTTGTTCTAAGCCATTGTGCGTTTTCATCAGCGATCTGAACCAAAGGATAGGCCCCGGCTTCGGCTTCTTCAGCCTCTTCCCAAATTCCATCGCGTTTTGGGCTCACTACTTTCCGCTTTTTCTTTTCCACCAGTTTCAGGAAAGTTTCATCAAGGCCCCTAAAGGTAACCCCTTCACTCTCAATTGCCTTAATCGCGTCGCTCTCGGCGGCATGCAGCCACTCGTAGTTGGGATCTTCGGGTAAACCTGCATTAAGAATTTCTAGGTTATTCGCAGCCCGTTTCAACTGGTGCAGCTTAAAACCCTCGTCTCCGCCGTGGGTTTTCGTGTGGCAGGCCAAGTAGGTGTCCATGGGCTCGCCACTATCTGGGTCCGAGACTGAGATAAATCTTTCAGAAACTTTTCGCAGCGCTCTGTCATAGGAACCTCGGCGGATATGCTGCAGTAGCTTTTTTTCATCGCGAAACGTTGCGGGTCGCTTGGGCCCGAGGGGACCATCCCCTCCCAGCGGCACGTGAATAACTGGGACTACTTGTTCCAGTACCCAAGTCAGTTCAGAGATCTCAGAGCGATCTGCACTACCGAGAAAATCCTCGGCAGAAATATGCTCCCAGAATCCGAACTTTGCCCATCCACGCCATTCATACATCGCCATTCTCACATGCAGTTCAGTTGTTCTGACGTCTTGAACGGGTCAGTTTGGAACCTTTCAACGCCATATTTTTGCTTCACCACGTCACAACCACAATGTGGGTAAACAGCTTTTGCTGACTCATTCGAGATGCGGTCACCCAGCGCGTCAACATTTGGTGTTCCCAGTTTCACTGAATAACTGCATTTGATATTGCGGTAGTCGGCCTTCCCAAGCAGTGCATAGACCAAGACTCCATAAGGACGCGCCTCTTTTCTAGAAGGTCCGTGCGGCGATAAGCACGCTCAACGCTGCTTCCTACACCGCGCCAAGACAAAACTAAATGTTGGACCTACTGGAGGAAATCCAACACCAGATCATTGAAAAGCCGCGGCTTTTCAAGATGAACCGCATGGGCGCAACCTGGTACGACAGCTAGACGTGCTGCGGGGATGGTTTGCCAGAGGTGTTGTGTTTGTTGCCAAGGGTATGTGCGATCACCATCTCCCCAGATGACAAGCGTCTTGGACCGTATTTTCGGTAGAAACTCGATTCCTGACCATGCCTGCATGGCGTCTAGGCCAGCAGCTATTGCACCGGGTGAAGATTTCTCTGCAATGTCAGCACAATGCTCATAGGCCTGCGCAAGCTGTTCGTCTAAAAACCAGGTTGCTGATATGCGGCGAGCGGTGGCACGCGCACCATCAATTTCTGCGCGACGCTTGCTCTCGTCAATGGTTTCAAAACGGCCGGGCAGAACACCCGTCGCACCGGTGGCATAAAGAATAAGACGATCAACGGAATTTGCATCCCGACTCATCATTTCTTGAACGACCATGCCGCCCATCGAATGGCCAAGAAGATGGTATCGGTCCACATCTTTTGCCCGCAGGTCCGAGATGACCCAATCGGCAAACCCACCGATTGTCTCTATCGGTTCAAGATGTGCGTTTTGCCCGAAGCCCGGCAGGTCGATGGCTATGACATTAAAATGGTCTGCCAAATCCGGCAATTGCGGTGCCCATTGCGCACTTCCCCCCATGAAGCCGTGAACCAGAACGAGCGGTGTCACTTACGGTGCCCCTGAACGATCCGATCAAGGATCATGGCACAGAACAGGATCGAGAACCCTGCAAGAATACCTTGCCCCACATTCGCGTATTGCAGCGCTTCCAATACATCTTCGCCCAACCCCTTGGCGCCGATCAGCGAGGCCACGACGACCATGGCCAATGACAGCATGATGGTTTGGTTGATCCCTGCACGGATTGACGGCCCTGCCAGCGGAAGGTCAACGCGGGTGAGCAGGTACCATTTGGTGGCACCAAACGAGATCGCCGCCTCGCGCACACTGTCAGGCACTCCGCGCAACCCAAGCACGGTAAGGCGGACGACCGGGGTGCCACCAAAGATCATGGTTGTGACCACAGCGGCAGGCTTTCCGGTGCCAAAAAAAGCGATGACCGGGATCATAAAAACGAAAGCGGGCATGGTCTGCATGAAGTCCATGATTGGCTGAATGAAGGCATAAAGCCGTCGCCTGCGCGCGCAGAACATGCCCAACGGAATGCCGATGAGGATCGACAAACACGCGGCTGTCCCCAGCAAGGCCAGTGTCGTCATGGCTTTCTCCCAAAATCCCAACAATCCCATGTAGGACAGGAACGCCCCAGACCAAACAGCCATTCGAATGCCGGCGGTCAGCCAAGTAAGCAAGATGATCAAGCTGGCGACCACAATCCAAGGTGTGCTGACAAAAACCAGTTCCAACGCGTCTAACAACAATCGGATACCGTAGGTGATAAAGTCGAACAGGACCTCACCATTTGCGACGCAATAGGCAAAGAACGCCTCCACCAATTCAATGCTATCGAGTCGATAGTCGGGATCGGTGGGAAACGCCGTGAGAATGGCGAAGCGGTTGGGAAAGCTGTAATGCAACACAGCTGCAGCCACGATAAACGCCATGAAAATGGCGCTGAAAACGATATGGGAAATAGGCAGGCCAGACCGGACAGAGCGGTCCGACAACCAGTCTGAAAAGCGTGTCTCTAGCGCCCAATTGGCAACGGTGGCTTGAATGGCCTTCGTCACCAGCAAAATCACAAGCCCCATGAGCGCAATCCAGATACCTTGCTCTGACTGCGCAACCGCTTCGGCCCGGATACCTCCGATGGCGGCCTCCAGAGACTCGACCGTGCGCTGGTAAACGTCGATCTTGTCCGAGCCAGACTCGATGGCTGCTGCGAGTTGCTCACGACGCAGTTCAAGCGTGCCTTCGATAGACGCAATGCGTTTGAAGGCGTCCGCGGCAAGGTCTCCGAACAATCCGCGTGCGATCTGCACCAAGGCCAGAGTTTCTAAGATCAAAAACGGCAAGGCCCACGACCACAGCCCCCGTGCGCCGAACCAAATCGGGCCAAACAGACCCGCCATAGCATTGAAAGTCGGGGTAAATTTCGAGCTTTCGCCGATCGTGTCGAACTGCGCGATGTAATAATCCGGGTTGGTGCGCACAAAGGTGCGTATGTTGTCTTGGCGTGCCTTTGCGTAGGCGAGCGCCGCTTCGGTGTCTTTAGCGTCCAGTGGGTTTTCAGCAGCGTCGGTCATGACATTTCGGTCCCTTCAACAACAGTTCGCAGAATGTCTGAACGGGTGATCACCCCGACATCTACCCCCTGCCGCGCGACAATAATTGCGCTCTCGTGGTCGATTGCCAGATTGATCAGGGTGCTAAGTGTTTCGTCCTGATTGACACGAGGTGCGTCTGCCCCAAGGGGGCCATTGGCTTTGATGTAGGCCTCGATGGGCTGCATCACTGCGTTGGCGTGAACCACTTTGAGCCGCGAAATACCCGCAACAAATTCCGCCACATAATCGTCAGCAGGATTCATGACGATTTCCTCTGCTGTTCCCGTCTGGACCAACTTCCCGTCCCGCATAATTGCGATCCGGTCACCGATGCGCACGGCCTCGTCCAGATCATGGGTGATGAAAACAGTGGTTTTCTTAAGAATTTTCGACAGCCGGATGAATTCATCCTGCAATTGGCGGCGGATCAGGGGGTCAAGCGCGCTGAACGGCTCATCCATCAGCAACACATCTGGGTTAGCCGCCAACGCACGAGCAAGGCCCACCCGCTGCTGCATGCCGCCCGACAGTTCGTGGGCAAATTTCGAACCCCACGCCCCGAGCTCCACAATGTCAAGAATTGCCGCGGCCTGCCGCATGCGGTCATTCTTGCTGACCTGCCTGATTTCCAAAGGCATAGCCACATTATCCAACACGGACCGATGCGGCATCAGGGCGAAGTTCTGAAATACCATGCCGATTTTGCGGTTGCGAAAGCCTTGCAGCTCTTTCGTGCCAAGCCCCATCACATCCGTCCCTTCGATCAGGATTTTACCCGATGTCGGTTCCAGCAGGCGGTTGAAGTGGCGCACCAATGTGGACTTCCCGCTGCCAGATAGCCCCATGATGCAAAAAATCTCGCCGCGATTAACCGACAGGCTCACGTCAGCCACACCAACTACGGCGTTGTATCGCGCAAGCACCTCTGCCTTATCCAACCCCTCGGCCCGGATAGCCTTCAGAGCCACTTCGGGGCGCCCACCAAAAATCTTCCAGACATTAGAGATCTCGATGACTGTGTCGGTACTCATGTCGTGTACCCTTCGCTATTCGGGAGAGATCAAAGGTGATGACGGCCCCCGACATGCGAGGGCCATCATGCTTAAATCACGTCAATGTAGCCTAGAGCCCCAACCACGCATCAACACGTTCTGGGTTTGCTTCAACCCACTCGCGCGCAACTTCAGCCGGTTCGCGACCCTTGCCGCTGATCTCAAAGGCAAAGTTGCTGACATCGTCGGCGGTCAGCGAAAACCGCTCAAAGAATTCAGCAATAGCTGGCGAGCGAGCGGCCAGAGAATTGGACCAAGCGATTTGCACATTCTTCAGCGCATCTTTGGATGCCACGTTGGATTTGGTGTACCAATCCGGATCGTCCGAGGGCTGAATCATAGTGTATTTTGCCGGATCGTAGGCAGGCTCGCTCAACATCTCGACGTCGAACATGTACCAGACGGCATGTGGTTTGTAGCAGTAGAACGCGTAGCCCTCGCCCTTCGCGATAGAGTCTTTGATGCGCGCAGTTTTCACGCTTTCCTCTGCCCGAATGGGTTCAACAAAATCCAGCAGCCCATAGTCCCGGGTTTTGACTTCGTTCACATTGGCAGATGCCCAACCGGGGGCGCCGATCCACATCTCACCTTTACCATTGCCGTCACTGTCCATCAGCGCAGCAACATCTGGGCGCCCTAAGTCCGCAATGTCGGTGATGCTATTGGCTTTTGCGAAGTCCTGGGACACGCAGAAGCCCTGATTGCCTTCGTAGGGGTTGGATGACAGCGTTACTGTGCCTGCGCCGTCAACATATTTCTTGGTGAAGCTCTCTTGGTTCGGCAGCCAGACATCGGGATGGACGTCGATGTCACCCTTGCCTTGGTCCATCGCTTGGAAAATCGTCGCATTATTGCCGGGCACCATTTCGGCGGTTCCGCCAATACGCATCTCGACGACGGCGCCAAGAAGATGGGCAATCGCTTGGGCTCCGGTCCAAGAGGGAACGCCGATTTTGACTTCTTCAGCGGCGAAAGCAGGCACGCTGAAGATGCCGATGGCAGATGCCAGCGTAGCCGTCATGAGGGTCTTTTTCAGTGACATTTTAAGTTCTCCTTGTTGAGTGATTTTTTCTTGTTTTTATTAGGTTGAGTATCCGGGAAGATCGAATGTATCGGGGTAACCGAAGAGCGCAGCACTCCCCCCCGTATGCAGGAACACGACGTTTTCCATTCCATCGAAATAGCCCTTGCGGATCTGATCAATCATCCCGTCCAGTCCTTTGCCGGAATAGACAGGGTCGAACAAAAGACCCTCCGTTTGGGCAAGCAGTTTCACCGCCTCGATCATACCTGAGGTCGGCAAGCCATAACCGGGGCCGACATAGTCACAATTCGCGCGCACATCTTGGCGGTTGATGGTCAGCCCTGTGCCCATGTGGTCCGCGGTACGTTGGGCTAGATCGAAAACCATTTGCTCTTGTTTGTCTCGCGGCGCGCGCACCCCAATCCCCAGCAAGTGGATTTCGCTTCGAATCGCGGCAAGGCCCGTGACCAATCCGGCCTGCGTCCCGGAGCTGCCTGTTGCGTGCACAAGTGCATCCACCTTCAAGCCAATATCGGTCGCTTGTTCAGCCAGTTCGCGCGCGCAATTCACATATCCCAGCGCCCCGATGGCGTTAGAGCCACCACCCGGAATAATATATGGCGTGTGCCCGTCGTTGATTAACTGCTCCGACAGAGCAGTCATCTCGGCATTCATGTCAGTGCCGCCGCTGCGTTTTGAGACCGATGCACCGTGCAGGCGATCCAACAAAACGTTGCCGTTCATGATGTAATTTTCGTTGTTCGAGTTCGTGCGATCCTCAAGCAAGATATGACAAGCCATCCCCAATTTTGCCGCAGCGGCTGTTGTCTGCCGCGCGTGATTTGACTGGGTTGCACCTTGTGTAATTATCGTATCCGCGCCATGTGCCTGCGCATCTGCCATCAAGAATTCTAACTTCCGCGTCTTGTTGCCACCAGACGACAACCCGGTGCAATCGTCCCGCTTCACCCAAAGGCGTGGACCACCGAGAAGCTCGCTCAGGCGATCCATCGGCTCCAAAGGGGTCGGCAGATGTCCAAGGCGGACTTTGGGAAACTTCGCTAATGCAATCGACAGGTCTTTACACAAGCTGACGGTCATTTCGGGCGTAAGGCCTACGTCAGCGTCGGCAATTTGCGGATTCTGGGTCATGCACTCTTATCCTTTGAGCTGATTCACCCAAAGCTTGCCCTATACCAAAGTAAAAAAAGAATGCCTTCTTCTTGGGCTGCCCGTACAGTTTGTTTGAGCAAGCGTAAGGAAGCGAGTATGGACCTTAAATTTTTGGACGATGTCCTTGTGCTTTTGGAAGAAGGCAACATGACCCGTGCAGCCTCCCGAAGGAACATCACCCAGCCTGCTTTCTCTCGGCGTATTCGCGCCTTCGAAAACTGGCTTGGCGTCGAGGTTTTGGAGCGGGGGGCCAATTCCGTCGAGATCAGTCAAGCTTTGAAAGCTAACGAGCCTGAAATGCGCGCCCTAGTGTCCCGGATTGCAGACCTTCGAGGTAAGATTGCGCAATTTAACCCCGCCAGTTCGACCATCTCGATTGCGGCGCAACACGCGCCCTTCATCTCCACGCTTCCTGATATGATAGTGCACGCAAAGCATCATCTTCCGGCGTTGAAGTTTCGTTTGCGTACCGGCAACCTACGAGATTGTGTCACCCTCTTTCTAAGAGGCGATGTGAACACGTTACTGTGCTATGAATCTGAAAATACGGGGCCTTTGCCCTTCGGAGACACGATCCGTCGAGAGCCGTGGGGCGTCGACTATCTGATCCCCGTCATTGGCGGGTCGCGGCGGTATACGGTCAAAGACCACGGTAAAATTCCTCATGATACGCCATCTGTTGTGTATCCAGAGGGAAGTTACTTCGGCGAATTCCTTAATTCAGCGGAAAGGATGTTTGGCACATCCGCCTTCAGCAACAATCCCGTTTGTGAGTCAGCTTTCTCTAGCGGCGTAAAAGAGTTGGTCCTAAACGGAATTGGCGTTGGATGGATCCCGTACAGCATGGCGCATCGCGAGATCGAGAACGGAAGCCTCATTTCACTTGCCAACAGTTTGGGAAAAGAGTGCCTTAAGGTAACAATATATACCAACAAAGACGACGAGATTTCCAATACTCTACTGGATGTATGGGGAGCCATTCAGCACTAAATTGGCGAACATGGTAAAGTTGGCTCTAGTCACAGACGTTCTCCTTGATAAAGCAATTCGAACCGATGCAACCGTCCCAACCGTCTCGCTTTATGGATTGAGATTTCTTATCGAAGTCACCTTCGATGAGTTCAACGAACTTGATCTTATCGAGTCTGAAAATCCGTTCGGCCGCAAAATCTCGCCCTTTTGTACAACCACGAGTTTGCCAACCATGCACGTATAGTTTGCCGTTTTTGCCAATTGCAACTTGATGCACATCAACAAGACGCGGGAGGCACCCTTTACTAACGTCTTTGTCGTAGATCAGCTCAACAACACGGTTTGTCTTAGCAGCCTCGCAGAGCGGGGCTTCGTATTTCGATTGAGCTTGAGCAGAGGAGAGTTGCGCAAGAGCAATAAGAATTACCATTGTTACGCGAATAAATTTCATTGCCGTGTCCCTCAAAAAAGGTGTTTTCTTACCGTATTCTGCAAAGAGTAGAGTGTTTTCGCAGTTCGGTGGCTCTTAGTTTGGCTCGGTACTCTAAACCTCGCTGAATTTAGTCAGTAGGACAACGGGTCAGGGTATCTCGATCATGTGCAGCACAGGGTCATTTTGCTAGTAGGTGTCCGCTATTTTCAATCGTGAGACACAGCAAGAAGCTGATTTAGGCAGAGCTACTTGTGACACTCGTCCGAGTCCGGTGTGAAAGCGGCACCCACCCCTAGGGGCAAGTAGCGGACCTCAGCAACGCCGCATAAACATCCCCGTTGTTGAATATCGAACCCAAAGAGCCTATTCCGCATTGGAAACCTGAAGGGAGCCTCACGCGTGGCCAATTTTCTGCACCAAGGCGACCTGCCTGACGATCTTGACCTCGGCTCGGTTGTAGCCATTGATTGCGAAACCATGGGGCTTAACCCGCATCGCGACAGGCTATGTGTCGTGCAATTGTCAGCGGGCGATGGCGATGCGCATCTTGTACAAATTGCGATCGGTCAATCAGACGCTCCTAACCTCTGCCGCATGCTTGAAGACCCAGATGTTTTGAAGTTGTTTCACTTTGGCCGCTTTGACATCGCTGCGATGTACAATGCGTTCGGTGCGCTCACGGCACCCGTCTATTGCACCAAAATTGCGTCCAAACTGGTGCGCACCTATACGGACCGCCATGGTTTGAAGAACCTGCTCCAAGAGCTTTTGAGCGTCGACGTTTCCAAGCAACAGCAATCCAGCGACTGGGGCGCGCCAGAGCTTACGAAAGCGCAGCACGACTACGCCGCATCAGACGTCTTGCACCTGCACCAGTTGAGAACAGAACTGAACCGGATGCTGGAGCGTGAAGGTCGCATGGAATTGGCGCAGAACTGTTTCGACTTCCTTCCGACCCGCGCTCGGCTGGATTTGGCCGGCTGGCCTGAAATTGACATCTTCGCGCACTAGATAACGTAGATGGAAAACAAAACCTCACCAGAGACGTTTCTGAAGATTGGCCGTCGTGTCATCACCCGCGAGGCAGCGGCGCTGGAACTTCTGGCAGATAGCTTGAACGACAGTTTCGCCGACGCCGTAGAACTGATGCTTGGGGCCACCGGACGCGTAATTATCTGCGGTATGGGAAAATCCGGCCACGTTGCCCGCAAGATTGCGGCGACTTTGGCCTCGACCGGCACACCTGCACATTTCGTCCACCCTGCAGAGGCCAGCCATGGCGATCTGGGTATGATGGCGCAAGGTGACGTGGCGCTGATCCTGTCCAACTCCGGTGAGACACCGGAGCTTGCGGATGTGATCGCCTATACCCGCCGTTTCAGCATTCCGATGATCGGCGTCGCCAGCCGCGCCGAAAGCACGTTGATCAAACAATGCGACGTCGCGCTGGTTCTGCCCAAAGCCGAAGAAGCCTGTGACACCGGCGTGGTGCCGACAACATCGACCACGATGACCTTGGCCTTGGGTGACGCGCTGGCCATCGCGTTGATGGAGCATCGCCAGTTCACCCCCGAAAATTTCCGCGAATTCCACCCCGGCGGAAAGCTGGGCGCGCGCCTGTCCAAAGTGTCTGATTTGATGCATTCCGGCGAAGAGCTTCCGCTTATCGCTATGAACGCGCCGATGTCGGACGTGCTGATTGCCATTAGCCAAAAAGGGTTTGGTGTGGTGGGCGTCGTCACAACTGAGGGCGACCTAGCGGGCATCATCACCGATGGTGACTTGCGGCGCCATATGAAGGGGCTGCTTGATATGAGCGCAGCCGAGGTTATGACTGCCAACCCGAAAACCATCGCGCCGGACGCCTTGGCCGAGCAGGCCGTGGCAAATATGAATGATCGCAAGATCACCTGCTTGTTTGTGACTGCGGCAGGCAATGGCGGCGCACCACTGGGCATCTTGCACATTCACGATTGCTTGCGCGCTGGCGTCGCCTGACGCATGGCCCGCGTTGACAACAGGTACTCGCGTTTCGTGCAGTGGGCTAAGATTGTCTTTCCCTTGGTAGCACTTGGCCTGCTGTCGACGATGTTCCTCTTTTCGCGCAACCTAGATCCGTCTGACGCCATCCCTTTCGCAGACATAGATGTTGAGAAGATTGCACGCGAACAGCAGCTAACAGCGCCTCGTTTTTCGGGAACAACCAGCGACGGTTCCGCCATCATTGTTGAAGCCGGGGTCGCAATTCCCGACCCAAGCAACCTGCGTCGCCTTACCATCCGAAAAGTCGTGGCGCGCATCGAGACTGAGGCAGGGCCATCGTATGGCATCATTGCTGAAACTGCGTTTTATGACGGGACTGATGACTTTCTTGAATTGGAAGGCGATGTACGTTTGTCCACGTCGGCAGGATATAAGCTAATAACCGGCCAACTTATCGCCAATCTGGCCGAAACCGGAATCACCGCGCCCGGCGCAGTAGCCGGCAGAGGGCCGGCAGGCCAACTGGAGGCAGGCTCCATGTCACTAACGACCAACGGCGATACACAGGTTCTTGTTTTCAAGAATGGCGTGAAGCTGGTATACGATCCAAAAGAGTAGAGGGTGACTATGACTGTTTTTTCCAGATTTGCTGCCTCAGTGGCGCTTGCCCTCCTCGTGATCTCCGGTTCAGCCCATGCTCAGGGAGCATCAGTCGCCTTTGGTGGCCTGAAACATGATGCATCGCTGCCGGTAGAGATTACCGCTGATGAGTTGACGGTGGATCAAGCCACTGGCAGCGCGGTTTTCATCGGAAACGTCGTCGCAGGACAAGGCGAGATGCGTTTAAGCGCTGGTCACGTGCAGGTTCAATATGCAACCGAGAATGGCCAAGCCACCGGCCGTATCGACAAATTGCTGGCGACCGGCAGTGTCACTCTGGTGAATGGCGCCGAAGCCGCAGAGTCGGACAAGGCGATCTATTCGGTCGGCGGCTCGGAAATTGTGATGACAGGAAATGTCATCCTCACTCAGGGCATTAACGCATTGTCTGGAGAAAAGCTGACCGTTGATCTGACATCCGGCTCCGGTCGCATGGAAGGCCGTGTGCGCACCATCTTCCAAACCGGCGGTAACAAATGACCGATGCGCCTGACCTTAGCGTCCAAGACGGTTCGTCCGGGCTGAAAGTTCTTGGGCTACGCAAGAACTACAAGCGCCGCCCGGTGATCCGTGACGTGTCAATGGAACTCGCCCGCGGTGAAGTTGTAGCGCTGTTGGGTCCGAACGGTTCCGGCAAGACAACCTGCTTTTATTCAATCGCGGGGCTTGTGACGCCGGAGGCTGGTACGGTCACGATTGACGGGCGCGACGTCACCCTGCTGCCAATGTATCGGCGCGCAAAGCTTGGGATTGGATACCTCCCGCAGGAAATGTCCATTTTTCGCGGCCTGAGCGTCGAGGACAACATCATGGCGATTCTCGAAATCGCCATCAAAAACCGCACAAAGCGCCGCGAACGGCTGGAAGAGTTACTAAACGAATTCTCTATCGGTCACCTTAGACGTGCACCTGCCCTGTCCCTGTCCGGTGGCGAACGTCGCCGGGCTGAAATCGCACGCTGTCTGGCCGCTGATCCGAAATATTTGCTGTTGGATGAACCATTCGCAGGTGTTGATCCGATAGCCGTAGGCGAGATTCGCGGATTGGTGTCTGACCTTAAAAAACGGGGTATTGGCGTGCTGATCACGGATCATAATGTGCGCGAAACGCTCGAAATCGTGGACCGCGCCTATATTCTACATGATGGCCACGTCCTGATGAGCGGCACCACCGAAGAAGTCGTCAAAGACGAGAATGTGCGCCGCGTCTATCTGGGGCAAAATTTTCGGATTAGCTAAACTTTTCAACGCCGAAAAACCGATTTCCCAATCTCTTTAGTTGACACATGGCCCTCCCTCGTCGCCAAATGGGGTCAATGAGTGATCGACAGCCCCAGGCTTTGGTCTTGCCTCGCGCAAACCCCGAAACGGACACGTCCCGCACCCTCGGGCGATACCAGACACTCAATCCAAATCCGGCCATAAGTATTGATTTTTGGTCGGTTATTTCCCCTATTTATCAATAAGGAGACGCCATGCGGTACCAGATCACGGGCAAACAAATTGACATTGGCGAAGCGCTTCAGACTCATGTCAGAACTGAACTTAGTAGCATACTGGAGAAGTATGCAGGGCGGCCAACAGACGCCACAATCGTCTTCTCAAAGGATGCCCACGAATATGTCTGTGAAGCGGTTGTACACCTCAGCACCGGCCTGACGACCCAGGCACGTGGCCACAGCACTGAAATCTATGCGGCCTTCGATTTATGTGGCGAGAAAATGGACAAGCAGCTCCGACGCTACAAGCGTCGCCTCAAGGACCATCATAAGGATCGATCACAACCAGTTGAACTCTCGGGCGCATCCTCCTATATCCTTGCCGCAAGCGGGGGGTCGGACGACTCAGAGCCCGAAGATCTGCAGCCAATCATCGTTGCAGAAATGGAGACCAACATCCCTTCGCTCTCGGTCGGGGAAGCCGTGATGCAGATGGAAATTGCGGGCGCACCTGTGCTCGTATTCCGCAACGAGGGAAACAAGAACGTCAACGTCGTGTATCATCGCGAGGATGGCAATATAGGCTGGATTGACCCCACAAGCAGCTAGATAAATGAGCCGTAGCAGGCCACGTTCAGAGAGCAGACCATGCAAATCTCGGAAATCCTGACTCCGTCAGCTGTGAAGACTGTCTCGGCAGTCACCAGTAAGAAGCGCCTCTTTCAGGAGGTCTCTGAGATTGCATATGCTGCGCATGGGATTCCGGCAGATATTTCGCTGGCAGCCCTACTCGAACGCGAATCCCTTGGTCCAACTGGTGTGGGCCATGGGGTTGCCTTGCCACACGCACGAATAAAGGACCTTGATCGGGTCGTTGCAGTGTTCCTGCGCGTGGAACGCCCTTTGGACTTTGACTCGGCTGACCGTCATCCTGTTGACTTGTTCTTTGCCCTCTTCGCGCCGGAATCAGCGGGTGTGGATCACCTTAAGGCACTGGCTCTGGTGTCACGGACAATGCGCAATAGCGACGTGTGCACCAAGCTCCGCTCCAACACCAACCCCACGTCTCTTCACGCGATATTGACGGAAGCGGTGGAATCGAAAGCAGCTTAGCTTTCGTCCCAGCGCCCAAAGCCGAAATTTATGTAATCCTTGCGGTAGGCGGCCATCGCCAGCTTTTCCAACTCTTCATAATAGATATCTTCCAATCGGAAGGGGCCTATCTCGGGCTCCATCTTAATTGCATCGGTCTCAATCCCTAGTGATTCAGCCATCGCAACCAACCGGTCAGATAGCTCTTCTTCACGGATGACCGCATCTGGAAGCACCACACCCGCCGCACCTTGCAACAACGCAGACTGTGTCGCCCAAACCGCGTCGATGCGGATGCTCGTTTGCCCGGCCAAATTGCCCTTCAAGAACTTCAAGAAGTTGGCAAAGGCTGCGCGATGCTCGGTTTTCGAATACGAGCTAAGCTCACCCTGATTCGGGACGGCGACACCGTATTTGTTCCGCATGACTTTTCGTGGATCAGAAAAATTATCATCGCGCTTCGGAACAATGTATTCGCAAAACACCTGATGCGCCCGCGCCAAGGGGTGCCGGATCACTGTAAAGCTCCGATGCCCTGGATTGTCCCGCTTCCATTGGCGCAGAGCCTTTTGAGAAAGGTTCGTTTGAAGGTCCTCCGCATCGACATCATCGAGAGCCGCAAGCCAACCAAGTACCGAGGCTTTTGGCGATGCCGCGACCGGGATGAACAGCAGTGGAGCCTCCGCCGCCAGATAGAATCCGGGCACGCCCGGACCGCGACGCGGTTCGAAGTTTGGCGTGTTTGACAGCGCAAAATGGTCGATGCTCGCAAGGTCTTTAACCATCTGGTCATAATTGGTGACCTTGTCTTCCAACTCGCTTGGGTTTTGTTTTTTGACCGAGTTAGGCGTGGCGCCAATACGTTCGCTTGAGCCGATAAATCGCGCCATTCCGTTCAACACATCGACATTGCCGATATCTTCGTAGGCAACATAGAATCCGGTTTGACCAGACACCTGCATGCCCTTGAGAATATCCAGCTGAAACGCTTGCTTGGCCTCCAGATGGGTCAGAAATTCATCACGATCAAATGCAACAGTCGCGGAGCGGCGCTGCTTCATATCCGACAGCTTCCATTGACCGGTTTGCGCGGCAATCTTGAGAGAGACATAGCTGTCCAAAGGGTTTCGCGTAAGGATAATTTTGGCGCATCTCGGGTCTTCAAGCACATGCGCCATAACCCGCGGATCGTGGTCGTTGAAGAAGCGGAAACCGGGAAACCCGTCGGTGTTTTCCTTCATCCGTTCTATCAAAGACAGCGGTGAAATTTCCCGCTGCGCCATGTCGACACCGAACAACGCATCCTTGTTGTGATGCCCGACGAAATGCGGATTATAGGCCTCCCCATAACAGTGAAGGTCGCTGAACTCGTTCAGGCTGGCTTCAAGGAAGTTGGACCCGGTGCGCATTTCGGCAAAAACAACGAAATACTCGAATTGGTTGCTCATGATCTATTTCACCAAATAGGGGCGGCCACCCTGGGGTTTCTCGGGGCTGTCTTGATTCAATGGGAAGTCGCCCATCAGATGCGGGCTCATCCCCTGGTTTTTCAAGTTTTGCAAAAATTGTCCAAATCCACTGAGATCCGCCATAACGGGCACCTCAGAGAGGCGTCTCTGGCCAATACCGCCGATTTCATCAAGAATTGCCTGCAAATTTTCCATCGGGTTTTCGATAAACTCCGCAAGGCTCCAGATCCGGACGCGCGCTTTGGTTTTACCCATGCGAAGCAGGTCCAAATGAGCGGTTTCAATGCGTTGAAGATGCGCCGCGACTTTCCGCAGGTCGGAAAAGTTCTGGTTTGAATGAAACAGCGGAATGGCCCACGCACCAGAGATTATCGAGATTTGCGCGTTTCTGTCGGTGGCTAGAAATTCCGAAACTTTTTGGTCGTCTGCCGGACCAAACTGAAAGCACTGGTGCTCCCCTCGTGTGTTCCAGATCAGGTTCGTCATAAAGGCCTGCGGGCTATACTCCCGCAGCTGCGCACTATCGGATAAGGCCCCGTTATAAACTGCATCACCGCCAGCGAAGTGAACTTGGTCTTCAGCGAACAGGTGCCCATGCACCCGATTGCCGGTCCGGCGGGCAATCCACGCTTCAAAATCTTCGAACAGGTCCGTAAACCCTTCGAACACGGAATAACGACCGCTAGTTTTGCCATTCTCCCAACCCTCGTTGGGAAAGCGCCCCTGCATGTAAAGACCTGCACGGCCACGGGTCCGTCGTTCTGTTGCACGGCTAAACAACCGGTCAATTTTCAGCGGGTTGGGTTCTGCCATCACCAATGCCCGAGACGCCGGTACCAGAAATTCGCGATACAAACGCTCTGCGCGTGGCCAAATTTTACGCGCTACAAAGCAGTCCGATCGCCGAAGGAGTTGCAGGTGATCGTCGTAGAAAACATGTGGTTTTCCTTGAAAGTCGAACTTGGACAAAGTCAGCGAGCGACTTTCGATTTGAGTAGAATAGAGCCGTGATAGGGTCTGAAAATAGCTCTCATCAGGAATCCAAACGCGCCTGAAATAGCGATCAAATTCGGCGCGGCGGGGATCTTCCAGAATTGCCGATAAAGTCTGTCTGGTCAGGCACCACCACTGCGACCCTAGATGGGGCGTCACCCCATCCGGAATGCGGCGTGCAAGCTTTAGGCGCCGTTGAAGATCAACATAGTGGTCAAACAGACGTCGCTGACGTTTCCATGAGAACGGGAAACGCAGAGTAAACCGCTCCTGATCTAGCCCACCCACGGTCCAGTCCACCTCATCAGTCGTTACAGACTCGATAAAGTCGGTACGAGGGCGCTCATCCAGATAAGTCTGTATTTCCTCTACCGGTCGCAGCGGCATGCACGATCCACTGGACAAATAGACGTGACGTACTTCGGTGAACGCATCCAGCATCAATTCACAAGCAGATTGGGTGGCCGCAACGATCGACCAATTGCCCCACTCGCAAGCGTGGCGTTCCGAAAATCTGACATTGTCCAGATCAGCAAGCTTACCTTTGAAGTATTCAAAAGCCGGCCCGTCGACGCGTTTGTCGACATGGATAACAATCGGCTTGCCATGCTCGGACCAATGCCGCGCGACCTGCGCAGCACGATCCAGTGCGTCGTGCACCAACATGACAAACCCAACACTCATGCCCAATTCCCCTTGGACATCAGGCCCAGAATCTCTAGCTGACGCCAGTTGATATACTTCTCAGACCATTTGCACCACAAATCCGGGTCCTCAACCAGGCCGCTATGATACGCCTTATACTCATGGCTATTGGCGAAATGCTCTTTGCGCTTCAGCTCCTCTTCAGACTTTGACGTGAAGGTATCGAGAAACTTTGCGTGAAGAAGACAGCCAGATGTCTTCTCGCCACCCCACTCATCATAAACAAGATTGAGGCCCCGCGGCAGAAGCATATGGGACGAACTAACATAAGCGTAACTCCGATCCCAACGCACCAGCGGAACCTTGTTCAACGCCGGGGCGCGTTCAGGTTTGTCGGCAAAGAATGCGCGTGCGCGAGGTCCGCCTTGTATCCAGAGGTTTCCGTATCTTTCGTTCTTCTGGATTGTGTAGTTACCGCTGTCGAACCAATGGACATGCTCGAACGGATCATTGCCAGCTTCATATTTAACGGAGTCTATCGGCCCCTTTGGATACATATCCAGAAGCATCGTTCCGAACGATTTGACCGACGATGCATCAAGCCAGTCAGTCAGCGCTTTGATCGGGCGCGTATCACTGAACGGATAGACAAGGAATTCGTCAACATCCAGCACCAGACACCAGTGCTGATGTCCGTATTTCCGCAACAACCAGTTTATCCAATCGACACCAAATCGGGATCGCTTGTAGCTATGGTGAGTTCCAAAAACCGATACGTCAGGCTGTGCGGAAAGATAGTCGGTCGTTCCGTCATCCGAACCGTTGTCGACAAACACAAAGTGATCAACCCCAAGCTCGCGGTAGTATTTGAGGAAATAGGGCAGACGAACAACTTCGTTACGCAGCGTGCAAAACACAATGATGTCCGACTTTGCAATCTGGTCAGTTCGATTCTTCACCGGCGCAAGTTGCCGTCGCTTGCGGACTGCCCGCATGCGCCACCGTTTCCGCTCTAGGCGAAGCCGATATGATTTCAGGAGACCCATTTTATGTCACCCCTGACCACGCTGGTTAGAATAGCTTCGCCACCGCCGCGTTAACGGCATCAAAATGCTCCGACCAAGTCGGAATTTTGGGTTTCTTGGCCAAATTTGCGTAGACGAGGTCTTTCTGCCTCTGCTTTGCCTGCTCAAGTATTCTTTTTTTCCAAAGGTATATGTCTTGCAGGTCTGCGTAAACGGGGTAGTCACCTAACACCTCGTGGTGAATGGCAAGTTCGCCACATATCACTGGAATACCCATCTGTGCGGCCTCCATGGAAGGCAGGCCATATCCTTCTGCAAACGACGGCAAAAGCAAACCATGAGACCCTGCTAGTAGGTGCTTTAGCGCAGCGTCATCCATGTCATTATGTTCATACAGCCAACTCTTTCCTTGCAAAGAGTCCAGTCGCTGAAAGACATCTTCATTTTTCCAGCCGCGCTGGCCAACGATGTGAAGAACGGGGATTTGATCAGGTCGTATCTCTGCTTCAAAGCTGTCCCAGACGTCTAATAATAGGCTGTGGTTTTTGCGTGGCTCTATCGTACCAGTCGTCACAAAATAGGGTCTGTTATTGCCAGAAAGCGGCCGCGCCTCATTGAATATATCGACGCCAAGATGCGAAGTTACCTGAAACGGATCTGCGCCCCAGTGGCCAAAATAGTGTTCTATCCGGCCTCGCGTGCCATCAGAATTCGCGATGATCAGGTCACTGTAGGCAGCAGCAGCCCGCATCTTTTCTTCAAACCGCCGAACCGTTCCGTCACGTTGAAATTGGGGCCAGTCCAGCGGGATCATGTCATGCACCAGCGTAGCGATTTTTAGACCAGTTCTTTTGATACCTGACAGGCTCGTCGCACTCAGATTCGAGTGACCGGTGTTCAGATAGACACCTTGCGTCAAAGGGATATCCGGCAAGGATGCCTTACTTGAACGGGCAATAGCGAGACGTCGCAAATCGGACTCAGCAGCACCTCGCTCCTTTGATGTCTTCACTCCGAGCCGAGCACGGAAATCTGGTTTTCCCCAAGGAACTTCGCCACGCAACTTTGCTCTGAATGTGGACATCCCAGCACGATCCAGAACGACATATCCGCCAGCGATTCGCGCAAGCCCGTAGACCGGCTCACTGCGATCACTCAAGCACCAGTTCAGATAGGCCATTTCGACACGGTCAACACCAGTCAACGGGCCTCGACCCACCCGTGACACAAGTCGGGTAATGTCTAGAACAACTGAGTAGGGTCTATTTTTCGTAGTGCCCGGATTGGTGCCAGCGCCATGCATCGGTGATCATCGCCTCCAGGGTTGAGCGCTCAGGTGTCCAACCAAGCTCTGATACCGCGCGATCACTTCCAGACACCAGCTTGGTGCAATCGCCAGCACGACGCGCCCCTTCGACAATGGGCACCTCTTTGTTGGTCACTGCACGACTATGATCAATAACCTCACGAACAGAAAAGCCGCTGCCAGTCCCAAGGTTAAACACCCTAGGATCGCGGCCATCTAACAGCCACTCAATGCCTTTAACATGTGCGGCCACCAGATCCATAACATGGACGTAGTCTCGGATGCAGGTCCCGTCAGGCGTGTCATAGTCGGTACCATAAACCGTCAAAGCATCTCGCTTGCCGTCAATCGCATCCAGCATCAACGGAATCAAATGAGTTTCAGGTTGATGAAACTCGCCGACGTCGCCATCAGGATCTGCTCCAGCGACATTGAAATACCGGAAAATGACAGACCGTAGCCCGTGGCTTTCCTGAAAATTTCGCAAGATGTCTTCGACCGCCCGTTTCGACGCGCCATACGCATTGATCGGGTGCTGCTCGGTATCTTCTGTAAGTGTAACGCCGTCCTGATCGCCATAGGTGGCGCAAGTCGATGAAAACACGAAATTGAGGCACCCGGCAGCGGTGGCTGCTTCGATCAAGTTGAGTGATCCACCGACATTGTTGCGCCAATACAGACCGGGGTTCGTCGTCGATTCCCCCACTTGGCTAAGCGCTGCAAAATGCACCACAGCAACAGGCGCGTATTCGGCAAACACCTCATCCAGTCGGCCACGATCAAGTAAATCACCTTGCGCAAAGGGCCCGAACTTCACGGCATCCTGCCACCCAGTACATAGATTGTCGAAAGTGACCGGTGTGAAACCGGCAGCGGCCAGAACCTTACATGCGTGTGAGCCAATATAGCCCGCACCGCCTGTAACCAGCACATTCGCCATAAATCAGTCCTCTAGTTATTGAGCCGCTTTGCGGACTGCTTTCATCTCATCCAGGTAGCTTGCAAGTTCGTCACGAAGCTCTTCGCGGGCAAGTCCGAAGGCTACCGTTGCTTGCAAGTACCCCGCCTTGGAACCGCAGTCAAAACGCTGGCCTCGGAAACGATAACCGTAGACTTCGCGATCAGCTTCAATTTCTTGAGCAATAGCATCTGTCAGTTGAATTTCGCCGCCAGCACCCTGCTTGATCTGGTTGAGGTTTTTGAGCACTTGTGGCGTTAAAATATAGCGGCCAATTACAGCAAGGTTGGACGGCGCTTCATCGATACTTGGCTTCTCTACCATGCCGCGAACGGAAACCATGGATCCCATGTCTTCTTTCACGTCCAAGACGCCGTAAGCCGAAGCCTTCTCCGGAGGAACCTCCATAGCGGCCACCATGCAACCACCAGTCTCACTGTAAGCTTCGACCATTTGTTGCAGACATGGTTTTTCCGCCGCAATGACGTCATCAGGTAAAATAACAGCAAAGGGCTCATTGCCAATCAACCGGCGTGCACACCACACCGCGTGCCCCAAGCCCAACGCCTTATGCTGGCGAATATACGCGATAGCGCCACTGTCCATATTCGTGTTCTTAAGGGTCGCAAGAAGATCTTTCTTTCCCTTCTTGCGCAGAGATGTTTCCAGCTCAGGCGCGTGGTCAAAGTAATCCTCAAGCGCACCTTTCCCGCGGGACGTGACAAAGATGAATTCCTTAATTCCCGCAGCACGCGCTTCGTCGATGGCGTACTGAATGAGGGGCCTATCAACCAAAGTCATAATCTCTTTTGGAATCGACTTCGTCGCGGGAAGGAATCTCGTTCCTAGCCCGGCGACGGGAAAGACCGCTTTCGTAACTCTACGCTTCATTCAATATGCCTCATTCACTTAACAACTTTACTCATTTCCTGAGCGGTTCGCCACACAATCAACAGTCACTCTGGCAAAACTGTGGCCATATCGGTCTTCGAGTATGACTAACGCCACTTTCAGGCCAGTTTCCGCTCAGATTAACGCGTTTTTTGGAGCGACGCCTGCTCTCTGCGAATCCGCTTGGCGAAACTGTACCAAGACCAAAGCGAATCCGAACGGGTAGACTTGCCGAATATTCCCCCTGACTGGACCCAAAACCCATCTTCATGAAACCAGCGACGGTGAAAGACTGCTGTCGGACTCAGGATGATTGCCGTGCAGGGGACTCCATTCTCTGCAAGCCTCTTGGCCTCAGCGTAAACCCGTCGACGGAACAACCAACGGCCAGCGATGAATTTATGACTTTCAGGCTTATGGATTGAGAAAGGCTTTAATGGCGTTTGAGCAGGCCGAACTCTACCCACGAGTGGATCGCGACCTTGCCCGTCGGCGATCCCCGCATCGAGTTCTGTTCTAAGGCGACGCAGGTCTCTAGGTTCCAACGTCCCTTTGACAAGCACGGACTCCAACCTCACCCATTGTTGTTTTCGAAATGCCAGAAGAGCGGCCTTCATTCCACCGAACTTCTTTATGAAATAGGCCTGACTCGCCCCAACCTCGAACAACGATTTTGGGCGCCTGTCTTTACCTCGCAAATATGATGCAGCAAACCCGTGCTGAACTTCTGCGTTTGGCACTACCGCGGTTAACCATCCGGCCTGACCGACACGCAGGTTCAAATCGCTTTCGTCAAGATAGAACCGATAATTCTCGTCGAAGCCATTGAGCTTATACAAGGCTGCACGCCGGAACGCACAATTGGTGCCTTGCGTCTTTATTCCCTTGTTTGGATCGGCTTTCAAAACGGTGACCTCGCCAATATCTATTGGGCTAGACACCCCGTCCACGCTGATCACCTCCGCACGCCACTGAAAGCTGATGCCATTTCGCCCGCGGACGAATCCACCAGAAGCCCCAACATTAGGATCTGAAAATGGCTCGATCAGGCGCTCAAGCCATGTCGGCTCCGCGATTGCATCATCATCAATGAACGCAACCAAGTCACCTGCCGCGAGGCCAATCCCAATGTTGCGAGCTCGTGATATATTGGCTTCGTCGCATGTTGCGGCTTTGACGCGATCAAGCGGAACAAGTTCATGCAGGTTGGTCGCGGTATCGCCATCAACAACCACCACAATTTCGACGTCGCGGAATGTTTGAAACTCCAAAGCCTTAATGCAGCGACGTAGTTCATCCGGTCGATGGCGGCTGACAATAACCACACTGACCGATAGGGATGTCATGGATGGCCCATCTCCGACAGCATCGCCTCCAGCCGTGGGACGTCTTCAGGATTGTTCAACTCCCAAAACTGACGCCCGCGCGCTTCGACCTCGACGCACAAAACCTTGCGGCTATTCTCTAGAAACCGCAGCTGCTCTAAGCCTTCGAGTTTCTCCAGCGGGCCCACAGGCCAGGTGGCATACGCGCGCAGAGCGTCGGGGCGATAAGCATAAACACCAACATGGTGGAAAACGGGTGTTTCAGCATTGTTAGAGTATGTATTCGACGTAAAGGGGATAACTTCCTTGGAAAAATAAAGCGCCGACATATCCTGTGCAAAAACTGCAGTTGTACCGCCAACGCGGCCGTTCCTGCGATCTTCGAGAAACCCGTTCAATGCCCACCCATCACACCGTAGAACCGGTGTCGCGCAGGCCGCGTCTGGAGCCGCACGAAGGCCGGCAATCAGATCTTCGACGAACCAAGCAGGGGTAAGTGGCGCATCACCCTGAAGGTTGACTACGATCTCTGGCTCATCACCCAACGCTGGCAAAGCGTCTGCACACCGCTCAGTACCATTGAAGCAATCGGAAGAGGTCATAACCACCTCAGCGCCGAACTTCTCCGATGCCTCCTTTATGCGATCATCGTCGGTCGCCACGACGACCCGATCAACACCCGATACCAACTTCGCGGCGGCCCAGGACCGCTCGATCAAGCTCCGCGCTTCGCCGGTGGCACCTTTGAGTGTGACGAGTGGTTTGCCCGGATATCGGGTCGAAGCGTAACGGGCGGGGATGACAATCGTGACCGACATCAGGCGGGCTTCAATTCTACGCCCGGAGCGTATGCGATAAAGAATGGGTTCTCGTAGATTGGCTTCCCGTATGTAAGCGGGGAGTGATCGTCGAAGCGAACAACCGCACCGCCAGCGCCATTCAAGACCGCGTGTCCGGCGGCTGTATCCCATTCCATTGTCCGACCTAAGCGCGGATAAAGATCCGCTTCTCCAGCCGCCACGAGACAGAACTTCAACGACGATCCTGCACCCGTCATATCGGTGGTTTTGTATTTGGAAATATAGTCGTCTGTGGCTTCGTCCCGATGCGACTTGGAAGCAACTACAACCAACGAGCTATTGTCAGGTGATTTAACGCGAATAGGTCTTGTTAGACCCTGTTTAGCACGATCAAATGGGCCCGCCTCTTCTACTGTTTTCCCGTCTGCGTCCGTATAAAACATCCGCCCTTTTGCCGGAGCATATACAACTCCGCGAATTGGAGTGCCGTTCTCCACATATGCGATATTTACGGTGAAGTCGCCGCGCCGCTTGATGAACTCTTTGGTTCCATCCAACGGGTCAACAATTATAAAGTTTGCGGCGTTTTCCGCATGTGTCGCTGCTTGTTCCTCAGTGACCAGCAAGACATCGGGGAATGCCGCACGCAAACCGGCAGAAATCAACGCATCCGCAGCTTCGTCCGCGGCGGTGACAGGGCTATCATCAGATTTGGAGCGGACCTCGAAATCGTCGGCGTCATAAATCTCCATGATCTTGTCACCAGCCTCTAGCGCCAGCTCACGAAACACCGTTGCCATCTTGTTATAGTCCAAAGCCACTCTCCTGCCGGATAATTGATTTAACATTACGGTCTTCTTATGCTTTGTCGGTAACGGATCGGCAAGTTTTCTGACGTCTAAGCATCAGGGCACCGACCGTAAGCAACGCAGGTTTGCAAGAATGTTCGAAACCGAAGAACGCAACACGCATTTTCGGTCAGCCATCGGGCTGGCGGACCTGATTTACGTCAGCACAGTGCGGCATATCCGCAAGTCGCACCGCAACGCGATCATCGGGTTGGCAACAAACATGATGACGACCATCGTCATGGTCGCGGCATTTTATATAATGTTCTCGGTCTTGGGGTTGCGCGGCAACGCCATTCGTGGCGACTTCATCCTCTACTTGCTGTCGGGCATTTTTCTGTTCCTAACCCACACTAAAGCGGTGGGCGCAATCATGAGCTCTGAAGGCCCGACATCGGCGATGATGAAACATGCGCCGATGAACACCGCTATTGCAATCGCCTCGGCGGCGCTATCATCGCTTTATCTACAAACTCTGTCGGCCGCCCTGATATTGTTCATGGTACATGTCGCATGGCATCCCATCGAAATCAGTCAGCCAATAGGCACGATTGGGATGTTTCTTCTTTCTTGGTTTTCCGGCGTGGCGGTAGGCATGGTCTTCCTAGCTATCAAGCCATGGTTTCCAGGCTTCGCTGCAATTGCATCGACCGTATATAGCCGAGCCAACATGATCGCCTCGGGTAAAATGTTTGTCGCCAACAGCATGCCGTCGTCAATATTGGTGTTCTTCGACTGGAACCCCCTATTCCACTGCATCGACCAAGCGCGCGGTTTCGCGTTCATTAATTACAACCCGCATTTCAGCTCGATCAGCTATCCCTTGATCGTGTCGGTCACGCTGATCATGATCGGGCTGATGGGCGAGTTCAAAGCACGTCGACACGCCTCCATCAGCTGGACCGCTGGTCGCTAAGTCACCACCCTCAACGTCAGGTTGATCCGCCCTCCCTTTGGCAGCAAAAGTGAGGTCCCGGCCTTGATCCTATCAACCCCATGATACGCTAATCGGGCCTCGTCACCCATAACCACCACATCACCGGAACGCAGCCATATGCTTTCGGTCTTCCCGCCGCGCGTTTGGTTGCCAATTCTGAACAACGCATCGTCCCCCAACGAAACGGAAACGACAGGCCATGAAAAGTTCGCTTCATCTCGGTCCTGATGCAGACCCATCCGCGCCGTGGCGTCGTAAAAGTTAATCAAGCAGCAATCCGGTTCGCGGAGGGCGGATCCAACCACCCGCCAGATATCCAATACGGAGTCCGGGATTGACGGCCACGCCATGCCGCGCGGGTGCGTCGCCTCATAGCGGTAACCATTTTCGCCCGACACCCAACCCAATTTACCTGCGGAAGTCATGCGGACTGACATTTCCTTACCATGGGCTGTTATCGGCGTAAAAAGTGGCGCAGCCGAGACTACTTTTCGGAGATCCTCTAAAAGCGCCTGCTGCTGAGCGTCATCGAGAAATTTCTCAAAAATCTGAACGCCTCGGACTACCAAATCTGGTGGTAGTTTCCCTGATTGACCGCTCATTTCCCCCTCCATGTCACTTTAGATCACTATTCTCACGATTTTGAGAGATTCCGGCAGTCCTGTGCCTTGCAGCACCTATGAGCCAGCCTTATATACCCTTCGAATTCCGATGGGGCTACGCCCCCGGTTCAATTTTGGGATCGGAGTGCAGGGGCCAGCTTGGGCCTGCCCTCCTCAACATCGCCGCGAAGAAAGGACCTAGCTCATGGCTAAAGTCATCGGTATCGACCTCGGTACAACTAACTCCTGCGTTGCCATCATGGATGGCTCTCAACCCCGCGTTATTGAAAACGCTGAGGGCGCACGCACAACCCCATCAATCGTTGCCTTCACTGACGACGAGCGTCTTGTTGGTCAGGCTGCCAAACGGCAGGCCGTAACCAACCCGGACAACACGATCTTTGGCGTAAAGCGCCTCATCGGCCGTCGGTTTGACGACAAGCACCTCGCAAAAGACAAGAAAAACCTGCCCTTCGACGTGATCGACGGCGGCAATGGTGACGCTTGGGTTTCCGCTAAAGGCGAAAAATACAGCCCATCGCAAATCTCGGCTTTCATCCTGCAAAAGATGAAAGAAACCGCCGAGAGCTATCTTGGCGAAGACGTAACCCAAGCGGTTATCACCGTTCCTGCGTATTTCAACGACGCCCAGCGTCAGGCCACCAAAGACGCCGGCAAGATTGCTGGTCTCGAAGTGCTGCGCATCATCAACGAGCCGACTGCGGCTGCGTTGGCATACGGTCTCGACAAGAAAGAGACCCAAACGATCGCGGTCTATGACCTTGGCGGCGGTACGTTCGACGTAACCATCCTGGAAATCGACGACGGCCTGTTTGAAGTGAAATCCACCAACGGCGATACGTTCCTGGGTGGTGAAGACTTTGACATGCGCATCGTGTCTTATCTGGCCGAAGAGTTCAAAAAAGAGAACGGCGTTGACCTGAAAAAAGACAAGATGGCGCTGCAACGGCTGAAGGAAGCTGCTGAAAAAGCCAAGATCGAGCTGTCTTCAAGCCAGCAAACCGAGATCAACCAGCCGTTTATCTCCATGGACCCTAAGGGCGGTCAGCCGCTGCACATGGTGATGAAGCTGACTCGTGCCAAGTTGGAAAGCCTCGTTGGCGATCTGATCAAAGCGTCTATCAAGCCATGCCAAGCTGCGCTTAAAGATGCGGGCTTCTCCACATCTGACATCGACGAAGTCGTGTTGGTTGGCGGTATGACCCGCATGCCAAAAGTTATCGAAGAAGTTTCTAAATTCTTTGGTCGCGAAGCCAACAAAGGTGTGAACCCTGATGAAGTCGTCGCCATGGGTGCCGCCATTCAGGCCGGCGTTTTGCAAGGTGACGTGAAGGACGTCGTCCTCCTCGACGTGACCCCGCTGTCCTTGGGTATTGAAACGCTGGGCGGTGTGTTCACCCGCCTAATTGACCGCAACACGACCATCCCGACCAAGAAGTCGCAAATCTTCTCGACCGCCGAGGACAACCAAAACGCTGTGACGTTGCGGGTATTCCAAGGTGAGCGCGAGATGGCCGCCGACAACAAAGTCCTTGGCCAGTTCAATCTGGAAAGCATCCCGCCCGCTCCTCGCGGCCTGCCACAAATCGAGGTGACCTTCGACATCGACGCCAACGGTATCGTTGAAGTTGGCGCCAAAGACAAAGGCACAGGCAAAGAGCAGAAGATCACGATCCAAGCATCTGGCGGTCTGTCCGATGACGATATCGAACAAATGGTCAAAGACGCAGAGGCGAACGCCGATGCGGATGCGGAACGTCGCGAGTTGGTGGAATCGACCAACCAAGCTGAAAGCCTGATCCACAGCACAAACAAATCGCTGGAAGAGCATGGCGACAAGGTTGACGGATCTACAGTGGAAGCCATCGAGCTAGCCGTTAAGGCCCTCGAAGAAACCATGGAAACGCAGGACGCCGGCAAGATCAAAGGTGGCATCCAGAACCTGACCGACGCGGCCATGAAGTTGGGCGAAGCGATCTACAAGTCGCAGCAAGACGAAGCCGCTGCGGCTGAGCCTTCCGAGGAGCCTGACGAAATGCGCGGCGTAGACGAAGACATCGTGGATGCCGATTTCGAAGATTTGGACAACGACAAACGCGGCTGATGACGCCAAGTCCTGAAATCAAAGACCGGCCCAACAACATGGGCCGGTCTGCATGTTTCAGTGATCGAGTTTTGGAAGGTTGATCCATGGCAAAACGTGATTATTACGAAGTACTGGGCGCCACCCGCGGCGCCTCACCCGAAGAGCTCAAGAAGGCTTATCGGACAAAGGCGAAAGAGCTGCACCCGGACCGCAACTCTGACAATCCCAACGCAGAATCCCAGTTCAAAGAAGCGAATGAAGCTTACGAAGTTTTGAAGGATGCCGACAAAAAGGCAGCCTATGACCGATATGGTCACGCAGCATTTGAAAACGGAATGGGCGGAGGCGGTCAACGCCAAGGCAATGGTGACTTCTCGTCAGCGTTCTCGGATGTATTCGAAGACCTGTTTGGCGACTTTATGGGCGGAGGCGCCCAGCGTGGCGGGCGTCAACGCGCGACCCGTGGTTCTGACTTGCGCTATAACCTGCGCATCTCTTTGGAAGATGCGTTCGCCGGTTTGCAAAAAGCTATCACCGTCCCGACCTCTGTGTCGTGCGATGGGTGTGACGGGTCCGGTGCCGAAGGCGGTGCAGAACCACAGACCTGTCCAACATGTTCCGGCATGGGCAAAGTTCGCGCGCAACAGGGTTTCTTCACTGTTGAACGCACTTGCCCGACCTGTTCCGGCATGGGCCAAATTATCAAGAATCCGTGCCGCACATGTGGCGGTTCTGGCCGCGAGGAAAAAGAGCGCTCGCTAAGCGTCAATATTCCCGCAGGCGTCGAAACTGGTACACGAATTCGTCTTGCCGGTGAAGGCGAGGCCGGACTGCGCGGAGGCCCGTCAGGCGATCTGTACATCTTTATCGAAGTCACGGAGCATGAACTGTTCCAACGTGACGGCGTAGATCTATTCTGCCAGGTGCCGGTCGCAATGACGACTGCTGCGATTGGTGGCGATGTCGAAGTCCCAACTATTGACGGCGGTCGGTCACGCGTGAAGGTTCCGGCTGGCAGCCAATCCGGCCGTCAAATGCGCCTTCGCTCGAAAGGTATGCCAGCCCTTCGTGGCGGTGGATCTGGCGACATGTTCATTGAGTTGGCCGTCGAGACACCCGTCAACCTGACCGGAAAGCAAAAAGAGCTGCTTCGAGAGTTTGAAAAGCTTAGTGAGGAGAATAATCCGCTCCTCACCAACTTCTTCTCGAAGGTCAAATCCTTCTGGGAAGATATGAAAAGCTAAATAGAAGCGCCCAAAACGGGCGCTTCTTTTCTTATCCGACGTTACAAGCCGCCATAACAGCCATGTTCAGAATGTCGTTGGATGTCGACGTCGTCGAGCAAATCTGTACCGGATGATCCACACCGCTCAGAATCGGGCCGATAACAGTCGCGCCTCCCATTTCTTGCATCAACTTAACCGAGATCGAGGAAGAGTGGCGCGCTGGCACGACCAAAACATTGGCAGGACCCGTCAAACGACAGAATGGGTAATTCGCCATGACGTCGAGGTTCATCGCAACATCCACCGTCATTTCGCCATCATATTCGAAGTCTACACCACGCCCATCAAGCACCTTTGTTGCAACATGCATTTTCTCCGCGCGCTCGCTGACCGGATAACCAAAGGTGGAAAAGCTGACAAACGCCACACGCGGCTCAAGGCCAAGCGAACGCGCGGTCGCGGCCCCGCGTTCGGCGATATCCGCCAGAGTGTGCTCATCCGGCCATTCATGAACCAATGTATCTGCGATCAACACGATGCGGCCGTTTCGAAGCAGGGCGGTTACGCCAACGGCGCCATCTTCAGGGGACACGTCCAGCGCATAGTTCAGCAATTCCAAAACATGTGCAGACTTGCGGGTAGCGCCTGTTATCAATCCATCGCCATGCCCATGGGCAAGCATCAACGCAGAAAACACGTGACGGTCGCGCGACGCCAAGCGGTGCACATCCTGCGCGTCGTAACCTTTCCGCTGAAGGCGGCTGTAGAGGAATGAACGGTAACTGTCTAAATGCTCGGTATTTCGCGCATTCACGATGCTAAGCTCACGATATGCGTCCTCCAACCCGGCCGCCATTAGCTTATCTCTGACGTCATCTTCGCGTCCAACAACTAGAGCTTGCCCAAGTCCTGCGCGTTGATACGCAACCGCAGCGCGTAAAACGCGAATGTCGTCACCTTCGGCGAAAATCATCCGTGCATTCTTGGTTTTGGCGCGGTTGTGCAATCCTTCCAGCATGGATGCTGTTGGATCCATCCTTGATCGCAAGGTCACTGTATAGGCGTCAAAATCAACGATTGGCTTGCGTGAAACAGCCGTGTCCATACCGGCCTGCGCGACTGCGGGTGGGATCGTGTAGATCAGTCGCGGATCAAACGGCGTCGGAATAATGTAGTCACGACCAAATGTCAGCTTTTGCCCGTAGGCCACCGCCACTTCATCTGGCACGTCTTCCCTTGCAAGCTTCGCCAAAGCTTCCGCGCAGGCAATTTTCATGGCGTCGTTGATTGTTCGTGCGTGAATGTCCAATGCCCCGCGGAACAGGTAAGGGAAACATAGCACATTGTTCACTTGGTTCGGGTAGTCAGAACGTCCCGTCGCCACAATCGCATCGGGTCGCACTTCGTGCGCGTCTTCTGGTGTAATCTCGGGATCGGGATTGGCCATTGCAAAAATAACAGGGTTGTCAGCCATGGACTTTACCATGTCCTGCGTCACGGCGCCTTTCGCGGACACGCCAAGGAACACATCTGCACCAGTCATCGCCTCTTCAAGAGTGCGGTCCGTTGTCTTTGCGGCGTGGGCGGACTTCCACTGGTTCATCCCCTCGGTCCGGCCTTGGTAGATGACCCCCTTGGTATCGCAAGCGATGCAATTGTCGTGCTTGGCCCCCATGGCCTTAATCAGCTCGACACATGCAATCCCAGCCGCGCCAGCACCGTTCAGAACGATTTTGCAATCTTCGATTTTCTTGCCCGTTAGATGCAGCGCGTTCAATAACCCGGCAGCGCAGATCACAGCCGTTCCGTGCTGGTCATCGTGAAAGACCGGAATGTCCATCTCTTCACGGAGCCGCTGCTCGATGATGAAGCATTCAGGCGCCTTGATATCTTCAAGATTGATGCCCCCGAAACTTGGCCCCATCAGTCGGACCGCATTGATAAATTCGTCCGGGTCTTCTGTATCCAATTCCAGATCGATGGAGTTCACATCCGCAAACCGCTTGAACAAGACGGACTTGCCTTCCATCACCGGCTTGGACGCCAGCGCACCAAGGTTACCCATTCCCAGAATGGCCGTGCCATTCGAGATTACGGCGACCATGTTGCCTTTGGTCGTGTAATCATAGGCGGTAGCCGGATTGTCCGCGATCGCCTGAACCGGAACCGCGACACCCGGAGAATACGCCAAGCTCAGGTCGCGTTGCGTCGCCATCGGAGTCGAGGCATTGATCTCCAGCTTCCCGGGGGTGGGTTCCAAATGGTAGGACAGTGCCTCTTCATCAGTGACGCGGCTTTTCTTGGACATGAACATTCTTTCTGTTGGGCAGATACCATTGATACCCAGCTTAACACCGCGCGACAACATCCCTTGGAATTCGGGCTTTCGCCCCCCCGCACAGACCACTAGAATCTGCAAAACACACCGGGGGGTGAGACTGTGACCGTCGCCAACGCATCTGTAACGCCAATGATGGCGCAATATCTGGATATCAAAGCGCAGTATCCTGACGCGCTGTTGTTTTATCGCATGGGTGATTTCTACGAGCTATTCTTTGACGATGCGGTTGCCGCCTCTGAGGCGCTAGACATTTCCCTCACAAAACGCGGCAAACATCTCGGAAACGACATACCGATGTGTGGGGTGCCCTTCCATGCTGCCGAGAACTACTTACTGACACTGATCCGCAAAGGGTTCCGCGTAGCCGTTGGTGAACAGCTGGAAAGCCCTGCTGAAGCCAAGAAACGCGGCTCTAAATCGGTGGTGAAGCGGGACGTAGTGCGGCTTGTTACCCCCGGAACTCTCACCGAAGACAGCCTGTTGGAGCCACGACGGCATAACTTCCTCGCAGCGTATTCCGAAATTCGCGGGGATGGCGCGATGGCTTGGGTAGATATTTCCACCGGCGAGATGCGCGCGGGGCCCTGCTCAAAGATGCGCCTGTCTCCTGAACTCGCAAGATTGGCTCCGAGCGAGGTGTTAGTTTCTGAACCGGACTTTGATGACCTGATGGCAATTGTCGAAGACACGGGGTCTGCGCTCACACCTCTCAGCAAAGGCAGCTTTGACAGCGCTTCAGCCGAAAAGCGTCTGATTAGTCTCTATTCTATCGGATCGTTGGATGCGTTTGGAACATTTTCCCGCGCCGAGATTGCAGCCCTTGGCGCACTGGTCGACTACCTCGACATAACACAGAAGGGTAAGTTACCGCTTTTACGCCCGCCAGTCCGCGAGGCCGCAAACAGATCAATGCAAATCGACGCTGCAACTCGCCGCAATTTGGAGCTTTCACAAACGCTGAACGGCACCCGCAAAGGCTCGTTGCTCGACACTATTGATCGCACATTGACCGCAGGTGGGGCACGATTGCTAGACCGTCGCCTGTCCAGCCCCTCCACACATTTGGAAGAACTCCACGCTCGACTGGACTCGGTCGAGACGTTCTCTACGGAAGCCAAATTGCGGACCGAATTAAGGGGTGAACTACGACGAGTGCCAGACATGGACCGCGCACTTTCGCGGATAGCGATGAACCGTGGGGGGCCAAGAGATCTAGTTTCGCTTCGTACCGGGCTTGAACAGTGTCTAATATTGCACGAACTGCTGATTTCCGCAGACCTCTCTCCTACAATTCAGGAGTGCACCACGGATCTGGTTGGCCACGACCAAACCATAAGCCTACTTCAAAGCACGCTTGTCGCTGAGCCCCCGTTGCTAACCAGAGATGGGGGCTTTGTCGCTGCGGGCTACGACGCGGAACTAGATGAAATGCGAAAGTTGCGCGACGAGGGGCGTAAGATAATTGCTGAACATCAAGCCGAATACGCCGCGGAAACCGGAATTAGCACCCTAAAGATTAAGCACAACAATGTGCTGGGGTATTTCATCGAGACAACAACGGCGCACGCCGAAAAAATGCTCAAGCCTCCACTTTCCGAACGCTTCATTCACCGCCAAACCACCGCCAACGCCATCAGGTTTACGACGCTAGAGCTGTCGGAGCTAGAAACAAAGATTCTGAACGCAGGCGGTCGAGCAACAGAGATTGAGCTAAGAATTTTCGAGGATGTCAGAGCAGACGTTCTGGAGGTCAGCGCCAATCTCTTCGCCGCCGCTGCTGCTTTAGCGCAGCTAGATGTCTTTGCGGCATTGGCAGATCTTGCCGCGTCTGAGGACTGGATTCGCCCAACGGTCGACAGCTCCAGAGCCTTTGCAATATCTGGGGGACGCCACCCTGTCGTAGAAAAAGCGCTAAAAGATCAAGGCGCGGCACCCTTTGTTGCGAATGGCTGCGATCTGTCAGCTTCGGAAGGTGCGTCAAGCATTTGGCTACTCACCGGTCCTAACATGGCGGGTAAATCAACCTTCCTCCGCCAAAATGCAATTATCGCGCTTTTGGCCCAAATAGGGTCTTATGTGCCCGCAGATTCGGCTCACATCGGCGTCGTATCGCAACTGTTCAGCCGTGTCGGTGCGTCTGACGATCTTGCACGCGGAAGATCCACTTTCATGGTCGAAATGGTTGAAACCGCAGCCATCCTAAATCAGGCAGACGAGCGGGCGTTGGTTATTCTCGACGAAATCGGGCGCGGCACGGCTACTTATGATGGCCTGTCTATTGCATGGGCCACGCTTGAGCATCTTCACGCAACCAATACCTGCCGCGCATTGTTTGCGACGCACTATCATGAATTGACCGCATTGGCCGGAAAACTACCGGGCGTCGAAAATGCGACGGTTACTGTTAAGGAATGGGATGGCGACGTGATCTTCCTGCACGAAGTTAAGCGCGGTGCAGCAGATCGATCTTATGGGGTTCAAGTTGCGAAGCTTGCCGGCCTTCCAGCTACAGTCATCGACCGCGCACGTGCTGTACTTGAACAGCTGGAAAAGGGCGAGCGTGAAGGCGGAACCCGTCAAAAAGCGCTGATTGACGATCTACCGCTGTTCGCATCGGCACCGACACCACCCCCGATCGCCAAGGCATCGCAAACCGATGAGCGGCTGAAAGAAATCTCGCCCGACGAATTAACGCCGCGCGAGGCTTTGCAGTTGCTCTATGAGTTGAAGGACTTAAGCCGGAGTTGAAGAAACGCCAACTTGCGCCGGACGCAACAGGCGATCATGCAGCAAGAAGCCTTCCGCCATTACTTGAATGATATCACCAGCTTTGGTGTCTGGAAGCGGGGCCTCAAACATCGCCTGATGCAGCTGGGGATCAAAGCGATCACCCACTTCAGGCATAATAGCCTCGATTTGGTGCTTTCCGAACACGTGAATAAGCTCGCGCAGAGTTAACTCGACACCCTCGAATACTGCTTTGGCGGCTTCACGCTGCGTGTCATCAGCAGCATCCAGCGCACGACGTAGGTTGTCGTAAACTGGCAGCATGTCTTTCGCCAGCTTTGTCCCGCCGTAGTTTTCGGCCTCTCGCCGGTCACGTTCACCCCGTTTGCGCGTATTCTCGATATCCGCCAGCGCACGCAGAAGGCGGTCCTTCAGCATATCGCGCTCTTCAACAAGCGCCTGCATCTCGTCATTTTCTTCCATCAGATCTACAGACTCTTCAGCCATTGCCTCCAAGTGATCCGTTTGGAAATCATCTTCTTTGTTCACGTCAGACATATTTACCTCTAGCCGCCGTCCGAAATCAATTTGCCGACCATCTGCGCTGTATAATTCACGATAGGCACAATGCGCCCATAGTTCAGTCGTGTCGGGCCAATCACGCCCACCGCGCCGATAATCTTTCGATCAGAGTTCATATAGGGAGAGACGACCAAAGAGGAACCCGAAAGTGAAAAGAGTTTGTTCTCCGAGCCAATAAAAATGCGCACACCGTCGCCTGCATCGGTCAACTCAAGGAATTCAGCGATGTCTCGCTTGCGTTCGAGATCGTCAAACAGTGCTCTTACACGATCAAGCGCTTCGGAATCGTCAGCGTCTTCAATCAGATTTGCCCGTCCGCGAACAATTAGACGTTCCGTTTGCTCGCCTTCGTTCTCCCAGACGGCCAGACCTGTTTTAACAAGGTCTTGCGCCAGTACGTCCAGCTCCTGCCGCCTGGCTTTGATTTCCTTTTGGATTCGCCCGCGAAGCTCTGAAATAGTGGCACCAACTGCGACAGCGTTCAGGAAGTTTGCCGCCTCACGCATCGATGACGGAGTTTGGCCCATCGGCGGAACGAAAACGCGGTTTTCTACGTGCCCATCCGCAAACACCAAAACGACCAAAGCGCGATCTGCGGCAAGACTCACGAACTCGATATGCTTGATCGGTGCCTCGTGTTTTGGTGTCAAAACAAGGCTCGCGCCGTGTGTTAGACCCGATAACGCCGATCCAATATGATCCAGCATCACCCCGACGTCACGGTCATTGCTTCCTAAAGTTGCATCCAGTTTTTCTCGGTCATGGATGGTGACTTCGTCCATCTCCAGCAACCCGTCGACAAACATCCGTAACCCGGCCTGTGTAGGAATGCGGCCCGCTGAAACATGTGGGCTATCAAGCAGTCCGAGAAGCTCCAAATCCTGCATCACGTTACGAATGGTCGCGGCGCTTACGCTTTCGCTGAGTGTTCGCGTCAATGTACGCGAGCCAACAGGATCACCGCTGGCCAAATATGACTCCACGATCCGCTGGAACACCTCCCGGCTGCGGTCGTTCATCTGCGACAAGAGATCTTCTCGGTTCATCCTGCAACTTCTCTCATGGCCCGCTTGATATGTGGCAATACTCAATGTGGCTTGCAACCAAGCGTATCACAAGGGTATCTGGACCCGTTCCAACAGGAGATTTATCATGCGCCCCTCTGGCCGCCAGCTCGACGAAATGCGTTCCATCACAATTGAGACCAATGTCACCCGCCACGCCGAAGGGTCTTGCCTGATCAAATGCGGTGATACGCACGTGCTTTGCACCGCTTCAATCGACGAGCGTGTGCCATCATTTTTGCGGAATTCCGGTCTTGGATGGGTCACGGCCGAATACGGTATGCTACCCCGCGCCACGCACACACGAATGAATCGTGAAGCCAAACGTGGTCAATCAGGCAGAACGCAGGAAATTCAACGCCTTATTGGTCGGTCTCTTCGTGCTGGTGTTGACCGCGTGGCGATGGGCGAGCGTCAAATTGTTGTCGATTGTGATGTCATTCAGGCTGACGGCGGAACGCGTTGCGCGTCAATCACGGGCGGTTGGGTCGCCTTGCGCTTAGCGGTGAATGCGCTGATGAAGGCTGGCGATATCGCGACCGATCCGCTTACCGATCATGTCGCGGCCATTAGCTGTGGGATCTATGCAGGTCAGCCCGTTCTGGACCTCGATTACCCTGAAGACAGCGACGCGGGCACTGACGCGAATTTCGTCATGACGGATAGCCTTGGCCTTATCGAGGTTCAAGGTTCCGCCGAGGGCGCCACGTTCAGCCGTGATGAGCTGAACAAGTTGATGGATCTGGCTGAAAAAGGCGTTGCCGAGCTGACAGCCGCGCAAAAAGCAGCCGTCGGGGGCTAAGCAATGCGCAAGTTTACTGGCGATACCCTTCTTGTGGCCACCCACAACACGGGCAAATTGGAAGAGATTTCCGCATTGTTAGAGCCTTTTGCGATCAATGTGACATCCGCCGCCGAACATGACCTGCCAGAACCAGAAGAAACCGAAACAACTTTCGTCGGCAACGCGCGCATCAAAGCGCACGCTGCCGCGAAAGCCACGGGCCTTCCTGCGCTGTCTGATGATAGCGGGATCGAAGTCGATTGCCTGGGTGGCGCACCGGGCGTCTACACCGCAGATTGGTCCGAGACCCCTAACGGACGGGATTTTGTTGTCGCAATGACCCGAACCTATGACGAGATACTGAAGTCAGGACAGCCCGCGCCGTGGACCGCTCGATTCTGTGCGACATTGGTGCTCGCCTGGCCCGATGGGCATGATGAGTTCTTCGTCGGCACTATGGAAGGCCAGATTGTTTGGCCAATGCGCGGCGAACAGGGCCACGGCTACGATCCTGTCTTTCAACCAGACGGTTATGACATCACATTTGGCGAAATGGACCGTTGGGAAAAGAACAAGATCAGTCACCGCGCCAACGCCTTCTCTAAACTGGTAAAAGCCTTTGAGCCTTGAAAACTGGCAACGGGCCGGATTTGGCGTCTACGTCCATTGGCCTTTTTGTCAGGCCAAGTGCCCGTATTGCGATTTCAACAGCCATGTTTCGGCCAATGTGGATCAATCCGCGTGGGTTAGAGCCTATTTATCAGAGTTGAACCGACTCGCGGCACTCACACCAGACCGAATTGTCAGCACCGTCTTCTTCGGCGGCGGCACGCCTAGCCTTATGCATCCAGACACCGTCGCCGCAATCATTGAACGAATTCGTGCTAACTGGCGAACCTCCAACGACATCGAAATAAACTTGGAAGCCAATCCAACTTCGGTCGAAGCCGAGCGGTTCAACGGCTTTCGTCAAGCTGGAGTTAATCGGATCTCGATGGGGATACAGGCGCTGAATGACGCTGACCTCAAACTTTTGGGAAGACTTCACACCGTATCCGAGGCCGAGCGCGCCTTTGATATCGCACGAACGGCGTTTGACAGAGTTAGCTTTGATCTAATCTACGCGCGGCAGAACCAAACGGCTTCCGACTGGGAAGCCGAGTTGACACGCGCGCTGGGAATGGCCGTCGACCACCTCTCTGTCTATCAACTCACGATCGAAGACGGCACAGCATTCGGTGATCGCTTCGCACGGGGCGGCTTGCGTGGATTACCGTCTGATGACCTATCCGCAGACCTCTTCGAGATTACGCAATCCATCACCGACGCATATGGTTTTTCCGCTTATGAAGTGTCTAACCATGCCAAGGCTGGCCAAGAGTCTCGCCACAATTTGGTATACTGGCGCGGCGGTGACTATGTGGGGGTTGGCCCCGGTGCCCATGGCAGATTTGATGCCAATGGCGCGCGACTAGCAACCGAGACCTTTTTGGCGCCCAACAAATGGCTGGACTCCGTCAATACTCGAGGCACGGGCGAAAACGCCGTGGCTCGTCTCACGACTGAGGAGCAAGCGCTCGAATATCTCCTGATGTCATTGCGCTTGGCAGAAGGTTGCGAGACGGACTGGTTGTATCAGTTGGATAAAAACTCTATTTCATCTAGCAAAATCAAAGACTTATCAGAATCTGGTCGCTTAATACTTGAGGATTCAAGATTGGTTGTTCCTGCTAAATCCAGGATTTTGCTGAACGCAATACTTGCACAACTTGTGACCTAGAAGACTAGTTTCCCGCAAGAAGGCGGCACAGTTCGTCCAGTTGCTCAAAGTCTTTATAAGTAACGGTAAGGCGGCCACCCTCGGTGCCCGCTATGTGATCAATGCTCACGCCCATTTTAAGTGTCGCAGCCAGATCGCCCTCTAGCGCCTTCGTGTCAGCGTCCTTTTCTGATCGAACTGCGGGTTTAACCCGCTTCGGCTTTGCGCCACCTGCTTTCGCGAGACGTTCTGTTTCTCGTACCGAAAGGCCATTTTTAACAACCTTCCGCGCCAATTCGCTAGGGTTGTCTGTCGTGATAAGCGCCCGAGCATGGCCGCTGGTCAGGTCCCCTTGGCGCAGCATTTGCACAACGTCTTCTGGCAAGCTCAGCAATCTCATCAAGTTCGCGATGTGACTGCGGCTTTTTCCCAGTGCATTCGCCAACTGCTCTTGGGTGTGGCCAAACTTGTCCTGCAGTTGTCGATACCCCATCGCCTCTTCGACGGGATTCAGATCGGCACGCTGGATGTTCTCGATGATAGCAATTTCAAGAACTTCAGTGTCGTTCAGGTCCCGCAAGACGACAGGAACTTCATGAACTTGCGCCATTTGCGCTGCGCGCCAGCGCCGCTCACCGGCAACAATCTCAAACCGGTCTGCGGACGTCGGATGCGTACGCACGATCAAGGGCTGAATGATCCCCTTGGCCCGAATGGACTCAGCGAGCTCCTCTAGATCCGCCTTGATGAAATCACGGCGCGGTTGATCTGGATTTGGCTCGATACGCTCGATTGCGACGATCCGCTCACCACTGCCAGTGGGGCTATCCGCCTTTGACGGCGCGGACACATCAATATCAGCCATCAACGCCGACAATCCACGCCCAAGTCCACGTTTCTCCGCCATTTTAAGCTCCATCCAATTTAATATGTCTCGCGACCATCTCTGTCGCGAGCGATTTGTATGCCACCGCCCCAAGTGAAGCAGGGTCATAGTTAATCACAGGAAGGCCGTAAGATGGCGCCTCGCTTAACCTTACATTTCTAGGAATCATCGTCTTAAAGACGAGGTCACGAAGGTTTTCCCTGACATCCATCTCTACCTGATGACACAAGTTGTTGCGTCTATCATACATGGTAAGCACAATACCTTCCAAGCGAAGTCTGGAGTTCGCAGTTTCGCGAATTTCGCGAACTGAGAGCATCAGTTGTGAAAGTCCCTCCAATGCGAAGAACTCCGCCTGAAGGGGCACAAGGACCGAATCCGATGCAACCATCGCGTTCAGCGTCAGCAAGTTCAACGATGGTGGGCAATCTATTAGAATGTAGTCTAAGCCTAACCCTTTGATATCCTGTCCGGTTAAAGCGTCGCTAATAAGAAAAGTTCGGCGTGCTGTTGAAACCAATTCCAAGTCAGCTGAACTCAGGTCGGAGTTTGCGGGCGAAATTGACAAGCCAGGAACTGCGGTATCCCGCAAAATCTCGGTTAACGGCATGTCATTCAAGAGCAGATCGTAAGTCGTGCTTTTCCGATCGGCATGCTCGATACCTAACCCAGTTGAGGCGTTACCCTGAGGATCCAAGTCAATTAGGGCAACCTTCTTTCCTTTAGCGGCCAGAGCTGCGCCAAGGTTAATTGTCGTTGTTGTCTTGCCCACGCCGCCCTTTTGGTTGGCGATAGAAATGATTCTTGGTGGCTTTTTCGCCATTTATACTGCTCGCCTCAGATTTGTTATCGCTAGGAGGGCCGACCCGGTATTTGTCGTGCTCTTATGCTTGTCTACTTTGAAGTCCCACATCGTTGAGGCTATGTCTAGTTCCTCTTGATGCCGCTCGCCCTTCAAAAACAATGCTGTCCCTCTTTCTCGGAGGTGCAAATCGGCCATCAAAAGTAAGTCACTGAGCGAAGCAAGGGCGCGCGCTGTGATAACGTCCGCGTTTTGCGCCGGCAACGCTTCTACCCTCTCGGCGTGAACCACTACCTGGACACCCATCTCCCGTGCAGCGGTGACTAGAAATGATGCCTTCCGAACATCCGATTCAACGAGCGAAACGGTAAGATTTGGTAGTTTCTCATGTGCTAATGCCGCGATTACTAGTCCCGGAAAGCCACCACCAGCGCCAAAATCACATAGTGAAAGGGCGTCGCTAGGGATTGAGTCAAATACCTGCGCCGAATCCGCGAAATGGCGCGTCCAGAGTTCCGGCAATGTTGATTTGGAGACGAGGTTAATTTTCGTCGTCCACTTCCTCAGCAAGCTGTCGTAAGTCCGCAGTCGCGTCATTGTTTCACGTGAAACATCATGCTGCTCAGCAAATTGATCTTGCTCCATCATGCTTGGCTCGCACGCGCCCTCTGGGACTTAATATGGCCGAGGATGAGCGTTAGCGCAGCGGGGGTCACACCATCCACCTTCGCTGCCTGCGCAAGTGTCGCCGGACGTGCGCGTGTAAGCTTACCCTTAAGCTCATTGGAAAGGCCATTTAGGTTATCAAAACTAAAATCACTATCAATAACAACGGCTTCGTCCCGACGAAGCGCTTCTGCGTCCCGATTCTGCCGCTCAATATAGTTTGCATAAAGCGCATCTCGAGCTACTTGAGTCGCGATTTCTGAGTCATATCCAGACAATCCAGGCACCAACGTGGACAACGAGTCCAGCGTTACATCAGGAAACGCCAAAAGCTCAAAAGCCGATCGCCTCTGCCCGTCCTTGTTCACCCTAATACCGGCTTTTTCCGCTTCTTGCGGAGACACTCTCACAGACTCCATCTGGGAGCGAAGCGCCATCAAGCCTTCATACTTCGTGCGGTATACTTTGGCGCGATCTTTGCTGACACACTCCGCCTCGATGCCTCGTTGCGTTAACCTCTGATCGGCATTGTCAGCCCGAAGGGACATTCGATACTCTGCGCGGGACGTGAACATGCGATATGGCTCTTGAACCCCACGCGTGATCAAATCATCAATCATGACCCCGATATATGCTTCTGAGCGGCCAATTATAAATTCATCCTTTCGAAGGGCGCGTCGCGCTGCATTCAGTCCAGCCATCAATCCTTGCGCGCCTGCTTCTTCGTATCCTGTTGTCCCGTTGATCTGTCCTGCCAAAAACAATCCGGGCGCAACCCGAAGCTCTAGCGTTCTGCTGAGCGCCCTCGGGTCAACGTAATCATACTCAATCGCGTAGCCCGGCTGAAGGATGTGCGCATTCTCAAGACCCTGAATTGATTGAACATATTTCTCCTGAATATCCGCAGAAAGCGACGTCGAAATACCATTCGGATAAACGGAGTTGCTGTTTAATCCTTCAGGCTCCAAAAACACTTGATGGGATGTCTTGTCAGCGAAGCGGACAACCTTGTCCTCGATCGAGGGGCAATATCGAGGACCCACCCCATCGATGTGCCCCCCATACATCGCCGATCGTTCAAGATTACTGCGAATTAGCTCATGGGTATGCTCATTGGTGTGTGTAATACCGCAAGAAATCTGCTTAGCCACTGTTCCCTTAGACATAAACGAAAATAGCTCCGGCTGGTCATCGCCGGGCTGCATCTCCAATATCGACCAGTTAATTGTATCACTGGCAAGCCGAGGGGGCGTACCCGTCTTCAGTCTGCCCATTTCAACGCCAAAGCTATCAATGCGTTCTGCCAGCTTTATCACTGGCGCATCGCCAACCCGACCGCCGGGCCGCGACTCATCACCGATGTGTATAATTCCGCGCAAGAAAGTGCCCGCCGTTAACACAACTGCACCCGATGTGATCTTCGAACCGTCAGCCAGAATCACACCACCTACAGTTTCGCCTTTGAAAATAAGATCTTCGACCTCGCCTTCAACGACTGTGAGATTAGGTTGATTCGCAACAAGTGTTTGAATTGACGATCTATATAAGGCGCGGTCTGCCTGTGCACGCGGCCCCTGAACCGCAGGACCTTTGCGGCGATTTAGCAGCCGAAATTGAATCCCTGCCGCATCGGCTGCGCGACCCATGATACCATCAAGAGCATCAATTTCTCGCACCAGGTGCCCTTTTCCGAGTCCGCCAATCGCTGGATTACAGGACATTACGCCGATGGTATCAGCCTTCTGCGTAACAAGTGCAGTTCGCGCGCCGGCGCGCGCCGCGGCGTGCGCAGCCTCGGTGCCAGCGTGACCGCCGCCAATAACAATTACATCGAATGACGAATGTTTCACGTGAAACACTCCTATTTGCCCAAACAGAAACTTGCGAAAATCTCGTCCAATACGGATTCGACATCTACGCGACCTATCATACTTTCCAATGCCCTTACAGCCGTCCGAAGCTCCTCTGCCGCAATCTCTGCGCGATCCATGCCGTACTGCATCTCTTCGTCGCAGGCTCCCAAGGCCTCAGAGGCCTTCAACAACGCCACACGATGCCGCTCGCGAATCGCTAACCCGGCCCCGGACGCCTTGCCTTCCAGTAAGATATGAACCCTGTCCAGCAGCTCGGGCACGCCTTCCCCGGTCAAGCCAGATAGACCATCACCAGTCTTGTCCGCCTTCCCCTGCACGACAATATCGTCAGCCTGAACAGCCAGCGGAAGCCGCGCGTTCGTGTCATCAACCAAAAACACTCGTAAATCCGCCATTGCCGCTCGCTCTACAGCGCGCCCAATTCCGATTGCTTCGACTTCGTCCTGCGTGTCGCGTAATCCTGCAGTGTCAAGGAATGTCACCGGCAAACCTCGAAGATCCATCCTAACTTCGATAATGTCCCGCGTTGTACCAGCCACCGACGAAGTAATCGCCGCGTCGCGACCTGCCAACGTATTTAGAAGTGTGGACTTTCCGATATTGGGTGGTCCAACAATCGCAATCTCAAACCCGTCACGAATCCGCTCAGCGGCACCAACTCCGTCCGCCATCTTATCCAGTTCTACCCGAACACCGGACGTTAACGTGCGAACTTCCGGCGAGACATCAACCGGCACATCTTCATCGGCGAAATCTATCGTAGCTTCTAGCAACGCAGCCGCGCGGATCAAATCCTTCCGCCAACTTTCTGCTTTTTCACCCAATGCACCACTAAACACCCGGACCGCCTGCCGACGTTGTGCTTCGGTTTCTGCGTCAATAAGATCCGCCAACCCTTCGACCTGAGCGAGGTCTAAGCACCCGTTCTGCAACGCACGACGGGTAAACTCCCCAGGTTCAGCCAGTCGCAGGCCATCCATGTCACCAAGTATTTTCAGTAACGCGGATGCAATAGCCGGACTACCATGCACCTGAAACTCGATTACCTGCTCGCCAGTGAAGCTTGCGCCCTCGGCAAAGCCAAGCACAAGTGCCCGGTCAATGAGTCCACCATCAAAACCTCGTAGATCGGACAGCATAGGTTTCCGCGCAGAGATGTCGCGACCAGTCAACACCTTGGCTGTTTCAAACGCTTTCGGACCGCTTACCCGAATAATAGAAACACCAGCTTTACCCCGCGCCGTGGCGAGGGCGAATATCGTGTTCATATTCTCGTACCTTACTGTTTTTAAACAGAAATTAGGTGTTCATTGAGTCGAAGAAATCCGCATTTGACTTGGTTTGCTTCAATTTCCCGATCAAGAACTCGATCGCATCCGTCGTCCCCATTGGGTTCAGAATACGGCGCAATACGAAGGTCTTCTGGAGATCGTTTTTATCAACCAACAGCTCTTCTTTCCGCGTACCGGACTTAAGGATGTCCATTGCAGGGAAGACGCGTTTGTCAGCAACTTTGCGATCCAGAACAATCTCGGAGTTACCTGTCCCTTTGAATTCCTCAAAGATGACCTCGTCCATGCGCGAACCAGTATCGATCAGAGCCGTTGCAATGATCGTCAGAGAGCCGCCTTCCTCAATGTTACGTGCAGCCCCGAAAAAGCGCTTGGGACGCTGTAGCGCGTTCGCATCGACACCACCGGTCAAAACTTTACCAGATGACGGCACCACAGTGTTAAATGCGCGACCCAAACGAGTGATGGAGTCCAAAAGGATAACAACATCCCGTTTGTGCTCGACCAGACGCTTGGCCTTTTCGATGACCATTTCCGACACACCCACGTGGCGAGTCGCAGGCTCATCGAAGGTCGAACTGACAACTTCGCCCTTAACCGTACGCTGCATGTCCGTCACCTCTTCAGGCCGTTCATCAATCAGCAAAACGATCAAGTAGCACTCTGGGTGGTTCTCTTCGATTGATCTTGCGATATTTTGCAGCAAGACGGTCTTACCCGTCCGCGGGGGCGCCACGATCAAGGATCGCTGTCCTTTGCCAATCGGCGCGACAAGATCGATAATCCGCGCGGAACGGTCTTTGATGGTCGGGTCTTTCAACTCCATCGTCATCCGCTCATCAGGGTAAAGCGGCGTTAAGTTATCAAAAGATACCTTGTGTCGCGCTTTCTCCGGATCTTCAAAGTTAATCAAAGTTACCGAAGTGATTGCGAAATACCGCTCACCTTCGCCGGGAGCAGCCATAACGCCCTCCACCGTGTCACCGGTACGCAACGAGTGTTTTCGGATCATCTCAGGCGACACGTAAATATCATCAGGGCCGGGTAGATAGTTTGCCTCCGGAGAACGCAAGAAACCAAACCCGTCCTGCAACACTTCCAAGACGCCGTCACCGGATACTTCCCAGCCCTCTTCCGCCTGCTCTTTGAGGATCGAGAACATGATGTCCCCTTTCCGCATTGTGGAAGCGTTTTCAATTTCCAGCTCCTCAGCCATAGCCACCAGATCGGCTGGGCTAATCTTCTTGAGGTCAGCGAGATTTATCTTGTCTTCAGACATAAGGGATCACCCAATTCAGGTGGCAGTTAAGCCAGGTCGAAAATATGTTGGTCAGGGAGTCATCACAGCCGGACGGCCATTAAGCGAGGTGGGTAGCAACGAAGACAGGTCGAGTCAATCCACATCAAATCGGGCCACATCAAATCGGGCGGACAATCACCATGATGACAATAACGATCATAAAAACAGTCGGCAGCTCATTCATCAAGCGGTAGGTTCGACCCGTTCGCGTATTCTTCCCCGCAGAAAATTCCTTGCGGCGCTGACCCAGCCACTCATGAAACCATGTCATTCCAAGCACCGCCCCGGCCTTGATCCAAGGCCACCATTCCGACCAGTCTACAACCCCGGGGGTAAAAACCAGTGACAGTCCAAAAATCCACGTACTCATCATCGCCGGAGTCATGATGAGTTTGAACAGCTTCAGTTCCATCATTTGAAACAGCTTGTCCGTTTCGGACCCAACTTCTACTTTCTCAGTATGATGAACGAATAATCGTGGCAGATAGAACAACCCGGCCATCCAAGCAATCACGGAGATTACATGCATGCTTTTGGTCCATGGATAAACTTCTGCCAGAAAATCTGTCATTTGCGCTCCGATATAAGTTGTTCCTTCTTAAATAAATAAAGAAGAAAGAAAAGATGATGTTGTTAGTAGGTACAGTGGATAGTGTGGATCAAATACTTGTCCACGATTCCGCAATCAGAGAGCGAAAGTTTCCATGGAAAAGTAAAAGCCATAAAAAACTTATAAAAAACAGATAGTTAAACACACTCAACGTAGTGGAGAATCTGTGGGTAAATAGTGTACGGAATTGCGTTCAGCAACATTGCGCACATCCGTGAATGGCGTACTCCACAAGGGACAAGAGTAGACCCAAAATTCGAACAATGTGGGTAAAGCGATCGATCAACTCAAACACGGTGGATAAGATCTTCTTAACGCAATATATGTCCCTGCACTTCCCCTCAGAGTTATCCACATGACACGCCCAATAATTCTCGCATCCGGCTCTGAAACACGGCAGTCCATGCTGCGGCAGGCGGGTGTTTCCTTCACCTCTATGGTTGCTCGTATTGATGAGGATAGCATTAAGGCTTCGCTTTTCGCCGAGGATGCGACTGCACGCGACGTCGCCGATACCCTAGCGGAGTTCAAGGCCCGCCGAATTGCGGATAGACACCCGGAAGCCTTGGTGATCGGCAGCGATCAGGTGTTGGAGTTTGAACGCCAAGTCCTATCCAAGCCTAAATCCCCTGATGATGCGATGGCGCAACTTGCACGAATGTCCGGCAAACAACACAAACTGCTTTCTGCCGCTGTCATTTACGAGGATGCAAAGCCTGTATGGCGGACTGTAGGGCAGGTCCGATTAACCATGCGTGTGCTGAGCCCAGATTATATCGAGGGCTACGTTAACAGAAATTGGGATAACATTCGCCACTGCGTTGGCGGCTATCAACTTGAGGCCGAAGGCGCGCGGCTTTTCGCCCGTGTGGACGGTGACTATTTCACAGTGCTGGGCCTGCCGCTATTAGAAGTGCTAGGCTATCTTACCATGTCAGGAGCAATTGACGGATGACCAACGACACAATCCTCTTGGCGGGGGTCATTGGCCAGCCGATTACCCAAAGCAAATCACCCCTCCTGCACGGTCATTGGCTCAAGCGGTATGGTATTAACGGCTATTATATCCCGATGGACGTCTCCAGTGTGAACCTGCCTCACGTTCTGAACAACTTGCCCAAGATGGGGTTTCGCGGGGTAAACATTACGCTGCCCCACAAAGAAAGCGTTTTGGATATCGCCGATGTCATTTCCGATCGGGCTGCACTTATTGGTGCAGCCAACACGCTGACTTTTCAAAGTGACGGTAAGATCCACGCTGATAACACTGATGGGATCGGGTTTATCTCTAGTTTGAAACAAGAGGCGCCAGGGTGGGACCCAAAAGCAGGACCGGCTTTGGTCCTTGGGGCCGGTGGAGCATCTCGTGCGATTGTGGCAGCGCTGTTGCATGAAAAAGTGCCCGAGATTATTCTGACCAACCGCACCCGTGCACGCGCGGATGCGCTGAAAGCCCATTTCGGCGGCAAGATCAAAGTTGTCGACTGGACACAAGCCGCCAGCCACCTTGATGAAGCGACCACGCTTGTGAACACAACGGCCTTGGGAATGACTGGCAAGGAAGAACTGAAGTTCAATCTTGATGGCCTGACACCTAAAACGCTGGTCACGGATATTGTATATAACCCGTTGGTCACCTCGCTGTTGGCGAATGCAAAAGAGCGTGGCTGTTTCACCGTGGATGGCCTTGGAATGTTGCTACATCAAGCCGTTCCTGGCTTCGAGCGCTGGTTCGGTCGCGCGCCAGAGGTGGATGCGGAACTGCGCCGCGCCGTTCTGGGATGAGGGCTGGTCGCATCGTTTTGGGGCTTACAGGCTCGATTGGGATGGGAAAATCGACCACCGCTCAGATGTTTCGTGATCTTGGGGTTCCTGTTTGGGATGCCGACCAAGCAGTTGCCGACCTCTATTCTCAAGATGGCCGCGCCATTTTCGGTCTAAGAGAGATCAACCCCAGCTTCGTGTCCGATGGCTACGCCGACCGGACAGCGATGAAGCAAGCCATTGCCGCCGATCCCGATGTGTTGAAGCAGATCGAGGCGATTGTGCATCCGTTGGTCCGCGAAAGTCGCGAGGCATTTCTTCAGAGCCATAAGGACGATGCGCTGGTTGTTTTGGACATCCCACTGTTGTTTGAGACAAATGCGCAAGATCAGGTTGATGCTGTGTTGGTCGTGACCGCTCCCGCGGAGGTTCAGCGCGCGCGCGTATTGGATCGCGGCACCATGACGCCTGAAATGTTTGAAGCGATCGTTGCAAAACAGATGCCCGATGCAAAAAAACGCGCACGTGCGGACTATGTTGTCGAGACTCTGACCCTTGAAAACACCAAGGCGGACGTGACATCCTTGGTCGAAGAATTGAGGGCCCGACATGCGTGAAATCGTTCTGGATACAGAGACCACCGGCTTTGAGCCGGGTGAAGGGGACCGCATCGTCGAAATCGGCGCGGTCGAGCTGTTTAATCACATGCCAACGGGTAAGGTTTATCACCAATACATCAATCCTGAACGCTCCATGCCGCAAGGCGCGTTTGAGGTGCACGGGCTTGGTGACGAATTCTTGCGTGACAAACCGGTGTTCAAGAAGGTTGGGCAGGCATTTCTTGATTTTGTCGGCGACGCAACGCTCGTCATTCATAACGCAGCTTTCGATATGAAGTTTCTGAACGCGGAATTGGGCTGGGGCGGTTTTATGCTGCTTCCCAACAATCAAGCGCTGGATACGTTAGCGATCGCGCGCAAGAAGTTCCCGGGCTCGCCCGCATCGCTGGATGCGCTTTGCCGCCGGTTTGGTATCGACAACTCCGCACGTGAGAAACACGGGGCCCTTCTGGACAGCGAAATTCTGGCAGAGGTGTATCTGGAGCTGATCGGTGGGCGTCAACCCGATCTGGTGTTATCTGCGTCGGGGGGCGCGACTGGTCAAAACCAGTCAGCGGACGCTTGGCGTCCAATGCCGCGGCCTGAACCGCTGGCCCCGCTGATCACCGAAGAAGAACGCGCCGCCCACAAAGTCTTTGTAGACAAGTTGGGCGACGCCGCTTTGTGGAAATCTCAAGCTTAGGCGTCTGCGGTTTTTGCTGCGGCCTCGGCCTGCGCACGACGGGCAAGTTCGTTGCGGTACAGGGCAAGGAAGTCGATGGTTTCCAAGTTCAATGGTGGGAAGCCACCATCGCGCGTGACGTCAGATACGATACGGCGCAGGAATGGGAACAACATGCGCGGGCATTCGATCATCAGATAGGGATGCAGCTGGTCTTCGGGAACGTTCTCGACTTGGAAAATACCGGTATATTCCAGCTCCATCAGGAAGATCGGTTTACCTTCGCCAGTGGTTTTCGCAGTGACTTCCAGCTTTGTGGACACTTCAAACTGGTTCTCGTCGCCGCGTTTTTTCGCGTCGAGATTTACCTGAACTTGAATATCGGGTGTCTGGTCACCTTCGCCAAGGCCCTTTTGGGCGGCGATGTTCTCGAAGGACATATCCTTGATGAACTGAGCCAGAACTTGCATGCGGGGTGGTGTAGGGGCGGTTGGTGCCGCGCCGTTTTCTTCGGCCATCTGAGGCGTCTCCTTAAAGCGAGAAATTTAGCTGCAATGTGCTTAGCAGGTCGTCACGTTCGCCTCAACTCAATGCCTTGTCCATCCTGAAGGCGGTCGATGCGTTGGGCTGGGCGCGTCATCGTCCAGTTCGGAGAACTCGCCGTCGATCACCCCATTGTCAGGTGAGCGTCGTTGTTCGCGGCGATAGTCGGTTTGAACAAAGCTCTGAACCTTAACTTTACTGCGCAGCCAGTGGAACAAGGCCAAACGGATTGGTGGAACAAGCAAGGCAAAACCAACGGCATCGGTAAAGAAGCCGGGCGTTAGCAATAATAGGCCAGACGCGAGGATCATGGCGCCGTGTGCTAAGGATTCGGTAGGATCTTGAAATTCCTGCAAGTTGGACCGTATCTTGGAAATCGCCATAAGCCCTTGCGCACGCACAAGAAATGTCCCCAAAATAGCGGTTAAAACCACAATTGCCAGCGTCGGCCATAGGCCTAGCCATCCACCGACCTGAATGAATAACGCGATCTCCACGATTGGGATCGTAACGAAGAGCAAAAATAGCCACATGGCAAAAGCCTATTCCTAGTAGTGCGTCAGGTGGACTTGTGTCCCCCTAGCACCTACATAAGAGGCTGGGTTCCAATTTGCCAACTTTCCGGCACACAGAGGCGTTGAAGAGCATAATATGATCGAACTTCTAGTCTTGGCGGGCATCGCCGTCTTTCTCATTCTAAAGCTGAAATCGGTGTTGGGCACGCGTGAGGGGTTCGAGAAGCCTCCACTCCCCATTCCATCCGCGAACGACCCTGCTCAAAAAGCGCGTCAGAAGTTTGAAGTGATCGATGGCGGCGCGGATCGCGACATTACCGACCACGTTGACGAAGACAGCGACGCGGCCAAAGCACTCGCGGAGATGAAGCGAGTTGACCCATCTTTCGGTGTCAGTGATTTCCTAGGAGGCGCACGCGGCGCTTACGAGATGATCTTGATGGCGTTCGAGCTTGGAGAGATCGACGATATTGCCCCGTTCCTATCCGGTGACGTTCTCGAAGCATTCGAGCAAGTGATCGAGCAACGCGAGAAGGAAGGCCTTCTGGTTCAAGCCAATTTCGTTGGCGTTCGCGAGCTGACTCTACTTGATGCGGAGTTCGACAAAGACACCGAAGAGGGCGAGCTGAAAGTTCGGTTTGTGGGTGAGCTTACATCCGTTGTACGCGACGCCGCCGGCGATATTGTCGAAGGCGACCCGAATGCGATCAAGCGGGTCAAAGACATCTGGACCTTCTCTCGTATCATGGGCAGCGATGATCCTAATTGGCAATTGGTCGCCACCGGGGAATGAGGCATGTCCGGTGGGCAGCGGCGATATTTGCACTGGGGGCGACTGTGACCCTCACCCCAGCTGACGCCGCGCCCACTTATGAAATCCTCACATTTGATGATTTGAACGGCTGGGCGGATGACGATCACGCCGCCGCCCTTTCCGTTTTTCAGGACACCTGCGCTGATATCAAAGACCCCGAATGGGCGACCCTTTGCGCGTTGGCGACAAGCCAGCCGTCCGCGCGCACGTTCTTCGAGCTGTTCTTTCGCCCTGTCCTGATCAACGGCGACGATCAAGCGCTGTTTACAGGATATTTTGAGCCTGAACTGCGAGGATCTCGAACGCGGGGCGGACCGTATCAATACCCTCTTCATAGTAAGCCCCCAGAAGTACAAAATGGGAGCACGTGGTTTTCCCGACGCGAAATAGAAGAGCAAAACTTGCTCGAGGGTCGCGGGTTAGAGTTGGTGTGGATCGACGATCCGGTTGAAAAGTTTTTCCTACAGGTTCAAGGTTCTGGCCGCGTGAAGCTGGCCGAAGGCGGCGCGATGCGCGTGGGGTATGGCGGCAAGAATGGCCATGAATATAAGTCTATTGGCAAAGAGTTGATCCGCCGTGGCATCTATGAACCCCACCAAGTTTCAGCGCAGGTCATTCGCAACTGGGTGAAGCGGAACCCGATAGACGGGCACGAATTGCTGCGCCACAATCCATCTTACGTGTTCTTCCGCGAGGTGTCCGAGGTGCCTGCTGACAAAGGTCCGCTTGGCGCAATGAACCGCTCGATTACGCCCATGCGCTCGATTGCTGTTGATCCGGCTTTCAACACATTGGGTGGTCCGGTCTGGATCGAGAAAGGTGGCGCGAAGCCGCTCGCTCGCTTGATGATCGCGCAAGACACCGGCTCTGCCATCAAGGGTGCGCAGCGGGCGGATATCTACTACGGGACCGGCGATCAGGCTGGCCGAGCGGCAGGCCGTATCCGTGATCGTGGCAGATTGGTTGCCCTGTTACCTATCCAGACCGCCTATACTCTGGCCCCCGGCGGTTAACAGCATGAAGCGCGGTAAACGTAAGTTGAACCCCGAAGAGCAAGAGCTTTGGGCGCGTGTCACAGAAACCGCTATACCGATGCCTGTGCGCTCAAAGGCAAAAATTGCCGATCAGCCAATCAAAACAAAAGTTGCCGACCCCGTTTCGCCCCGCCCTATTAAGTCTTTCAAACTGGGCGAGCGGGCTGCCTCCAAGACTGCCAGACATAATCTGGCGCCAAGCCTTGACCAACACTTGGTCAAAGCTCCGGTCGCCATGGACAAGAAGGCGTTTACGCGACTGAAGCAGGGGAAGCTAAGTCCAGAGGCACGGCTAGACCTGCATGGCATGACGTTAGACCAAGCACATCCACGGCTAAACCGCTTCATTCTGGACGCCCACGCCCAGGGGAAACGTCTGGTGCTGGTCATTACGGGTAAAGGCAAAAGCCGAGATGACAACGGCCCGATTCCGACGCGATTAGGGGTCTTGCGCCATCAGGTGCCGAACTGGTTTCAACAACACCCGCTTAAGCCTCACATATTGCAAGTTACGCAAGCGAGCCAGAAGCATGGCGGCTCAGGGGCGTATTACGTCTACCTGCGGCGCGCGCGGTAGCAAAAGACGCGCGCGATTTAGCCCAGTCATTGCGAACGCGGTGGCAGCAACCATGTAGCCAGAAACCCAAACCATTTGCTGGGTGTAATCCACACCAAAGTCGATAATCAGTCCCGTTAAGCCCGGCCCGACTGCTGATCCAAAGACCATGATCGCGGTGGCCATGGCCTTGATGCTTCCCAGATTTCTGGTTCCGAAAAACTCGGCCCAAAACGCCGCTGGAAGCGTCGCCTGCATGCCCGATGTCATCGCAAAAAACGCGATCCCGATTGCCCCGCCAACCAGCGTCGCGCTTTGCGAAAAGATCAAGAAACCCACGGCCAGCGGCAGCGTGTAAACCGACATCATACGGCCAGTTCCAAACCGGTCGATTGCAAACCCTGAAGCTATCATCGCGCAAATCGACATCGCGGTGTAAACGGGGAATAGCTGAACGAGGTCAAGGTGGCTCCAGCCCTTCACTTCGGCCAGATGCACCTGAAGAAAGAAAAAGGCGGTGCCAAAGGCGGGCGGCCCGATCAATACGGGAACGACCATCCAGAACAGCGGCGAGCGAAGAACCTGAACTCGCGTCCAGTGACGCCCGTCCATGCCAGCGACGTGATCCTCAGAGGAAGATGATTGCGGTGTCCGCTCTTGTTTTAGCAGCAGGAATATCAGGGGTGAAATTACCACGAGCGCACCAGCGGCGACCAACCAAGAACTACGCCAGCCAATCAGCCCCATAAGTGCCACGAAAATAAACGGAAGTAACGCTTCGCCGATCGAGAAACCAAAGCTCGCCACAGCTAACGCGCGCCCCCGCGCGGCGACGAACCAGCGTGCCATTGCGGTGCTGGCGACATGGCTGGACATGCCTTGACCCATAAGGCGCAGCACAAAGATAAGCGCCACAAGCATTGGAAGGGACGAGACGAACGCCATCGAAACACATGCCAGCGCCAAAACCACCAGCACGGCGGATCCAAGAACGCGGACGCGAAGCAAATCAGTCAGGACACCTGCCCAAACCATTACCAACGCCGAACACAAGGTTCCCAACATGTAGATGCCGCCCCAAGCCGCGTGTGTCAGGCCAAATTCGGCGCGGATTTCGCCGGCAAAAATGGAAAGAAAAAAGGTCTGCCCGAATGACGACGCGAAGGTCAGAAGCAACCCTGCGCTTAGCCAGTTCAGGTTGCTGCGGATAAACCGTAGCGTGCCCATTACCTGCTCGCCACTGGCGACAGGATCAATGTTGTTGCGTTCTGCACAGTGAGAACGGTCCCCGGCAGCAGGCCCGGGCGTCCGCCATCAGCGGAAAGTGCGCGCTCCAAATCGGGCACCTGACCAAGGAGTTTTAGCAATGCAGGCGATTTAGCGGTCGGGAAGTGGTTAATTCCGCCTTCGCTATAAGCGGTCACATCGATATATGTGATGTCATATTCGGCAATCTCGCTCACGTCTTCCAGCAGCCCTAACCTGTTCTTCTGACCGGTTACGCGTTCAATCAAGCGCAATGCGCGATCCTTCTTGGACGAAAAAACAATGAATGGATCCGGCAACTTGCCGATGGTATCGGCCTGAGATTTGAATACATCCAGATCGATATCCGGCGACATTAGAACCACGCCACCAATCCTGTTCAGCGCTCGGGTGTTCCCTGATACGCGGAGCTCTCTTAATGTCTCCATGGTGACCAACGAACCAAGGGAATGCGCAACCAGAAGAACATTGCGGGCGTTTGATTTCGTCACTTCATTGATCAACCGGCGCAGCCCATCACGGGCGAAAAGCGCACTGTCGCGGTCATACGCATAGTTGAGCGGATTTCCCGCGGATGGCCATGAATAGGTCATTGCTACGCCGGGCAGGTTCAAGTCGTGGCTCATCTGCGCAATACGATACAAGCCGTCGCTGAAGCGGTTGTTGAAACCGTGGACGAAGATAATCACGTCCCGGTTTTTTGGCTTCTTCGCGGCAAGCGCTCTGTTGATGTTGGCGCGCAGGTCCGCACCACTTTGATAAGCTTCCGTATTCGCCAGAAGGAAGTGCTTCTGGGGATCTGGATTGGCGTTTGGCCACTCGATCTTACCAGCTTTGTGGTTTGGCGGTATAGAAACATCCACCAGTCCGTAGACAGAGTCACGGGACCTGAGCGATCCAAAAGGAAGCCGATCGGTTTGCCTTGTTGTCGCAAAAAATATCGAACGCTCGGTTGCTGGTTCTAGCCCGACAGGAACACGGGCAAGCCCCCCTCTGAAAGAGCAAGCCGTCAGGAGCATCGCAGCAATCAGAAGGAGGAGTTTTACTTTCATTCTACAGAACGTATTTGCTGAGGTCGGCCGATCTGCTCAACTCGCCCAGATGCGTTTCAACAAACGCGGCGTTCACTGTAATTTCGTCGCCCGCGCGGTCAGGCGCGGTGAAGCTAAGATCTTCGAACACGCGCTCCATGACGGTATAAAGCCTACGTGCGCCGATATTCTCGACCGATTGATTTACTTCAGCGGCGATACGGGCCAGGGCGGCGATCCCATCATCTGTAAAAGATACCTCGACCTCCTCGGTGCCCATCAATGCTGTGTACTGACGCGTCAGCGCGTTGTCTGTTTCTGTCAGGATACGCACGAAGTCATCTTCGGTCAGGGCGCGCAGCTCAACCCGAATGGGAAGGCGTCCTTGCAATTCAGGCAGCAAGTCGGACGGCTTGGCGATATGGAAAGCGCCGGAGGCGATGAACAGGACATGGTCAGTTTTTACGGGGCCATGTTTCGTTGAAACAGTTGTGCCCTCAATGAGCGGAAGCAGATCTCGCTGCACGCCTTCACGGCTGACATCAGCACCGCGCGCGTCGGCGCGTGCACAGACTTTGTCGATTTCATCAAGGAAGACGATGCCGTTTTGCTCAACAGCTTCAATCGCGTTTTGGGTCACGGCTTCCTGATCCAGCATCTTATCCGCCTCGTCAGCCACAAGCACTTCATAGGAGTCGGCAACTTTCATTTTCCGCTTCGTCGTTTTCCCGCCCATTGCTTTGCCGAACAGATCGCCAAGGTTCATCATCCCGGGGCCGCCGCCCATGCCGGGCTGGCCTGGAACTTCGAACATCTGGAAGGGATTTCCGCCACCAGAATCGGTTACATCCAGCTCGATTTCTTTGTCGTCCAGTACACCGTCGCGCAGCTTCTTGCGGAACATGTCGCGCGTACCATCACGGGCATCAGTCCCAGCCAGCGCATCAATCACACGTTCTTCTGCCGCCTCATGCGCAGCGGCTTTGACGTCTTCGCGCATTTGCTCGCGCGTCATGATGATTGCGGCATCCACCAAGTCACGCACGATCTGTTCCACGTCTCGGCCCACATAACCAACTTCGGTGAACTTGGTGGCCTCAACCTTCAAAAACGGCGCACGGGCAAGCTTGGCCAAACGGCGCGAGATCTCAGTTTTGCCAACGCCGGTAGGCCCAATCATCAATATGTTCTTAGGGTACACTTCGTCGCGCAGATCATCAGCCAATTGCTTGCGCCGCCAGCGGTTGCGCAAGGCCACGGCCACGGCCCGTTTGGCGTCTTTCTGCCCGATGATGAAGCGATCCAGCTCGGATACGATTTCGCGGGGGGTCAGGTCGGTCACAATGGCATCCTCTTAGATTTGAAGGTGTTTTAGACCTATGACGAACCACCCGCAACTTTAAGGGTCGAATTCACTTAAGGTGACGTTTCCGTGTGAGGGGTTCCGGCTTTGGCGTTTTCAGCGAATACTCTGCCCATTGTATCAATCTATGGAGCAACCCATGATCTCTCGTCGATCTATCCTTCGTGGCGCCATCGCCGTTTCAACCGTAACTGCGCTTCCGGCGTTCGCTGGTGGCCATGGTCGCATCGGAAAATTCAAAGGCGCGAGCAATCACAAGACCACCGGTCGTGCCGAGCTTGTGAAATCGGGTTCTGGTGGCTCAGTAGAATTGATGAGCGACTTTACCTTCGACGGCGCCCCTGATCCAAAAGTTGCGCTTGGAAATAACGGGTACGACCCAAAGACGCTTATGGGCTCACTGAAATCTGACAAAGGCGCGTCCACATACAAGATCCCATCCGGGATTAATCCCGACGACTACAACGAAGTCTGGATTTGGTGCGAGAAGTTCAACGTGCCGCTGGGTGTCGCCAAGTTGTGATTATTCCGACACCGCCAGCCCGTCCTCGTAGGGTGGCAGGCGGTGTTTCCCGGGAAAGTTTGGCAGCAATCCAAGCAACCATGCGCGGGTCTGAGTCCAGAACGCTCCAAGGGATGTGACGAAAAGGCCAAGCACAAGCATCGTCAGAACGGGCGCCCATTCGGTGCCCGTTTCACTGATAGCGGACGCCAAGAGTAGTCCCATATACACCAACCCTGCCGTCAGGAAGCTGCGCCGGTCGATGATGATCGCGAGCAAGGTGAATAGTGCCAGTACGAAAATCGCGAGGCTTGTACCAACCGCGCCGCCCATTTGGTAGTTGGACATGACAAGCGTGTTCACCAATGCCGGGGCGGCAAGGATATGCAGCCAAAAGGCAGAGGCGGATTTGCGGCTGACGCGATGCGGGTCTTGCAAGTCAAACCAGAGCGCACCCAGAAATGCGCAAACCCCGAAGACCAGTGTTCCAATAGCCAGATAGGGTTGGCGACGTAGATCAAAGTAGTCGGTCAGGTCCGCGTTTGGCGTGTTGCCTGGAAATAGGAAATCGACCGCTCCGATGATCGTGATGACTCCAAACACCCCAAGCGCAAACATTGCGAACGGCAATCGGAACACGCGATAGTAGCCCAGCATGCCGACTATGCCGATGAGGCCTATTATCACCACTCTCCATGGAGTCATGTCGCCTTGCTCGCCGACAATCACAGAGCTGGTGGTGAGCGCCAGGGTCACAGCGAATGCGATGCAAAGCGCGATTGAGGGCAGTGACATGCGCCGCTTTTTGGTGAAGTAAAATGCCAAAGCTAAGGAAATCGCCATAGTGACGGCAGGAATCAGAACGACATCGCCAAAAATAGCGGTCAGCCCAATCAAGCCCGCCACGAGCAGTCCAAGCCCAACCGTTACGAATATCTCTGCAAACCCCTTGAATAACTCGAATGGTTCGTCGTCGCCGATCATGTTGGCGCGGTAGCCCTGCCGCTGGTCAGACAGGATCATCAGGTTGCTGGCTTGCGCCTCGTCCAGAACGCCAGATGCAACCGCCGCGCGCAGATCATCGCGTGAAATGCCGTCACTCATCAATGGTCTCAACCGTTAGGTTGCCGTTGGTGTAGACGCATATGTCGGCGGCGATCTTCATCGCGTCCCTTGCGATGGTTTCGGCATCCTTGTCTGTGTCCATCATTGCACGACCCGCTGCCAATGCGAAATTCCCACCGGAGCCGATAGCAGTGACGTCATGTTCCGGCTCCAGCACATCGCCCGCACCAGTTATGACAAACAGGTCTTTGCCATCGGTAACGATCAGCATCGCCTCCAAGTTTTTCAGGTATTTATCTGTACGCCAGTCTTTCGCCAACTCAACTGCGGCGCGCGCCAACTGACCCGGAACAGCCTCAAGTTTGCTTTCCAACCGCTCAAGCAAGGTAAACGCATCTGCGGTCGACCCCGCAAACCCCGCAACTACATCCGTCCCGCCCGGAGACAGTCGCCGCACCTTGCGCGCAGTGCCTTTCATCACGGTTTGACCAACGGACACCTGCCCGTCACCCGCGATAACAACCTTGCCACCCTTGCGAACGCCAATGATGGTTGTGCCGTGCCAGCCGGGGAATTTGTCGTCGGACATGCTGCTCTCCTTTGTACCTTGCGGACATATAGTCATGGATGGGCATGGGCGCAAAGAGGTGCCGAGAATTTCGGGAAATCTGCAACAGTTTATTAGCCAGCATTGTTTCCCCGTATATTTGTCCACAAAATTGGGTAAATTCGGGTCGCTTAGATCAAAATTATAAAGAGCAGAGCGGTGCCCGACTTACTTTTGGGCGGTATTGCGATTAACGAGGTCCTCGTTGACCCCAATGGCGCTAACAACTTTGATACAGATGGCAGTGGCGTCGCGCGCGGCGGCGACGAATTTCTTGAACTCATAAACACCTCCGGCAGTGCTATTGATATCTCTGGTCTCGAGCTTTGGGATGCAGGTCGCGACAACTGGTTCACCTTTCCACCCGGCACCGTTCTAGAAGCAGGGGCCGTAGCGGTTGTTGTACGCAACGTTCAATCCGGCGGCAGTTTGCCCAGCGTCACAGGTAATAACCTTGCGTTTGACGCGAACTACAACAGCAACGTGTTTAACAATAGTGCCGACAACTTGGTCGTCTACGACCCTGCGAATGACGAGTTTATTCAGGCGACCTATAACGGCGACACGCTGGACGACCCGACCACGGGCTCGCGGTACGCCGGTTTTTCCAGCACGGCCACGCGAGTAGGATCGGGTGAGAACTTCGGGAATGATCAAGACGGATTTTCTATTCAGCGCGGCGGGTCCAGCTTTACCAACAATTCCACGCCGACGCCGGGATCGCAGAACGTTTGTTTCGCGACTGGAACAATGTTGGAGACACCGCAAGGCTTCACCGGCATCGAACATTTACGCGCTGGGGACTTGGTAAATACCCGCGACAATGGCGTTCAACCAATCCGCTGGATTTTCGCGCGGCGGGTCAGCGCTGCCGAGCTAAAGTCGGATACCAAACTTGCACCTATCTGTATCGACGCCAAAGCTCTGGGTCTTGGCGTCGAACAGCGTCCGTTGCGGGTGTCACGTCAGCACCGATTACTTGTCACCGGCAAGATCGCGCAACGCATGTTTGGGCATGACGAACTACTTGTCCCCGCGAAAGACCTGTTGGGATGCGATGGGGTTACGGTCGAGCAACCCGACGAGGACTTCTACTATTTCCACGTCCTTCTTGACGACCACCACGTGTTAAATGCCAACGGTGTAGCCGCTGAAAGTCTGTTTCTGGGCTCTGAATCGCTGAGTGCGATTTCGATCGCCGCGCGGGAGGAGTTGGAAATTCTACTTCCGAAGACGATTGGCGAGGCAGCGGAGAGACAGCTTCGTTCGGCGCGAACGCTCAGGTCAGGTGCGCGTGCGCGTCATATGATCCATCGCTACGTAAAGAACCACAAAACGCCGCTTGTCGCGTTTTAGATGCGCCTTGAACGAGAAAAGCCCCGGCATTTCTGCACGGGGCTTTCTAGTATTCATATTGCGTCGACTTAATCCAGTGAACGCTCGACCTCTTCGCGGGTGAAGATCTCGATCACATCCGCAGGGCGGATATCGTCGTAAGCTTCAAATGCCATACCGCATTCCTGGCCAGACTGAACCTCCGGAACTTCATCTTTGAAGCGTTTCAGAGTTTTCAGCGTGCCTTCGTGGATCACAATATCGTCGCGCAGCAAGCGTACTCCAGCGGAGCGGCGGGCCACACCTTCGGTAATGATACAGCCAGCAACTTTGCCGACGCCGGTGACCTTGAAGACTTCTTTTATCGTGGCGTAACCGATGAAGGTTTCCTTGATCTCAGCAGACAGCAAGCCAGAGGCTGCTTGTTTCACATCATCCACTAGGTCGTAGATCACCGAGTAGTACCGGATTTCCACGCCCTTTTGGTTGGCGGAGTTACGCGCAGATGCATTGGCACGAACGTTGAAGCCGAACACTGGCGCGCCGGAGGCTTCCGCCAGACCGATATCGCTTTCTGTAATCGCACCAACACCGGAGTGTAGGACGCGAACGCGGACCTCGTCGTTACCGATTTTCTCCATCGCTTGAACGATAGCTTCGGCAGAACCTTGAACGTCAGCCTTCACCAAGATGGGCATCTCAGACAGGTTTTCGTCGTCTTTGGCTTTCGCCATCAACTGCTCAAGGGTCGTCGCGGCACCAGCGGCGGCGCGTTTGTCTTTGGCGGCTTTCTCGCGGTATTCGGCGATCTCGCGGGCCTGCGCTTCGGTCTCGACGACGTTCAGAACGTCGCCAGCCTCAGGTGTGCCGTTGAGGCCAAGAACTTCGACAGGAACCGAAGGGCCGGCTTCCTTGATGCGGTCGCCTTGGTCGTTGATCAGCGCACGAACCTTACCGTACTGCTCACCCACAACGAAGATGTCGCCTTGGCGCAATGTGCCGTTCTGGACCAGAACCGTAGCAACCGGACCGCGGCCAACGTCAAGCTGAGCCTCGATCACGGCGCCGGAAGCGGCACGATCAGGGTTGGCTTTCAGTTCCAAGATCTCAGATTGGAGTGCAATGGCTTCAAGCAAGGTGTCGAGACCCTGCCCGGTGGTAGCCGAAACCTCCACGTCTTGCACTTCGCCCGACATCTTCTCAACGATCACTTCATGTTGAAGCAGATCGGTGCGAACCTTGTCCGGGTTTGCGTCATGCTTGTCGACCTTGTTGATCGCCACAATCATAGGAACACCGGCAGCTTTGGCGTGGTGAATAGCCTCGATCGTTTGCGGCATCACCGCATCGTCTGCGGCCACAACCAGTACAACGATGTCGGTTACCTGAGCACCACGGGCGCGCATGGACGTAAATGCGGCGTGGCCAGGTGTGTCGAGGAACGTCAACAAGCTGCCGTTTTGTTCTACTTGGTAGGCACCGATGTGCTGCGTGATGCCTCCAGCTTCGCCAGCGGTAACGCGGGCGTTGCGGATGGCGTCAAGCAGCGATGTTTTGCCGTGGTCAACGTGGCCCATGATGGTGATGACCGGCGCACGCGGCGACAGGTCTTTTTCGTCATCCAACACTTCCGTGATGATGTCTTCCACATCCGAGTCCGAAACCCGAACAACTTTGTGGCCGAACTCTTCGATGATCAATTCGGCAGTATCAGCGTCAATGGACTGAGTCTGAGTCGCCATAATGCCGTTTGTCATCAGCGCCTTAACAACATCTGACACGCGTTCCGCCATGCGGTTTGCCAGCTCAGAAACAACAATGGCTTCTGGCAGCTTAACGTCACGCACAACCTTTTCGCGCTCAACAGAGCCACCCATAGCTTTTTGACGCGCACGCTCTTGCTTGCGCTTCATGGCGGCCATGGATTTGTGACGGCCGTCACCACCGCGTAGGGCTTGGTTCAGCGTCAGCTTGCCAGAGCGACGTGCGTCGTCGTTACGGGTCTTCGCGTTTTTATTGTCGCGGTCATCGCGATCACGACGCGCTGGTGTTGGCGCGGCTTTGCCGCCACCACGCGGGCCGGATGGGGATACTGCGGGCTCGCCCGGTGCTGCAGCAGCAGCCGGTGCAACAGCAGGAGCCGCCGCAGCAGCTTTGGCTTCTGCGGCCTCGCGAGCTTTGCGAGCCTCTTCATCAGCCTTGGCTTTGAGAGCGTCTTCGCGTTCTTTTTCTTCACGCTCTTTTTCTTCAGCCTCGGCGCGGCGGCGTTCGCGGCGCTCTTGCTGTTCGGCCTCTTCGGCGGCGCGGCGTTCGATGTCGGCTGCTTCTTGCTCTTTAGCAGCCTGAAGCGCCTTCATGCGGCGATCCATTTCTGCATCGGAGATGCCGGCAGGACGTTTGGAAGGATCACCAACAGAGGGCGATCCAGTAATTGAAGGCTTAGCGCCACCGGGTTTAGGCACCACTACGCGCTTGCGTTTGGTTTCCACCACCACGTTCTTGGTGCGCCCGTGGCTGAAGCTTTGCTTCACGTTACCGGGACGTGCGCCACCTTTAAGGCCAAGGGGTTTTTTACCGTCACTATCGCTCATGCGTCGTCTTTTCCTTTCGGGCGGGATTTCTTTCCGCCGCTATGTCCGCGGACACCTTTCAGCCTGATGCCCTCAGCTTTTATCTGTCTGCTGAGTCCACCTGCCGTTAAGGCGCCATGTATCACACTTTCCCGACCGAAAGCCAAACCCAATTCCTGAGAGGTCAAACAGCCAATAAATACGTCTTTTCCGGGCGGCGAATGGAGCTTTGATTTGCCCCTCTCGGACCCGTCACTTGCCTGCACCAAGAGCGTTGCACGCTCGTTTTCCAGCAGGCTCTTTACCTTCTCGTAGCCAGTGACCGCTTGCCCCGCCTTACGCGCGAGCGAGATCAGATCAACCAACCTACGTGCCAGCAGTTTGTCGGTCTGTTCGAACAGACCGTCTGGCACGCTTACTTGCTCCTTGGCGGAGCGCGAGAACGCCTTTGTCTTGATGGCCTTCTCCAAGGCGTCCTTGTCGGCGCTCACCCAAATTCCACGACCGGGCAGCTTGTTGCGAACATCCGGTACGGCCTGACCTTCCGGTCCAACCACAAAGCGGATCATCAACGCCGGGTCGCGCAACTCTCCCGTAGCGATGCAACGTCGCTCCGGGCCGTTTTGTTCTTTTTCCTGACCGCCGCGGCTCATGCCGGGATCCCTGAGGCCTGAGATCAGGCCTCAGCCTCCGCAGTTTCTTCGGCACCGTCTTCGGCTTCTTCTTCAGACGCCAAATCAGCAGGATCAACCCAGCCAAGCTGGATGCGGGCGGTCATAACCATTTTTTGCGCTTCCTCAAGCGACACGTCGAAGGGCTCCAGAACGCCGTCATCTTTGGAGCGTTCGCCATTTACTGTTGTCCAGCCACCGGCCAGTTCCCAGTCAGCGCAGGTTGCGAAGTCTTCCAGTGTCTTCACATCGTCTTTCGCCAGCGCTTCCACCATTTGGGGTGTCAGTCCTTCGAATTCAATAAGGCTATCCTGCGCACCCAATTCACGGGCCGTTTCCAACGCCTTCTTGGCAGCAGCTTCCAGATAATCGCGGGCACGGGCCTGCAGCTCGGATGCGGTATCGTCGTCTACGCCGTCGATAACGAGAAGCTCGCCGACTTCGACGTAAGCCACTTCTTCCAGCGAGGTGAAGCCTTCAGAGACCAGCAGTTGTGCAAAGAACTCGTCGAGGTCCAGTGTTTCCATGAACAGCTTGGTACGGACTTCGAATTCAGCCTGACGACGCGCGGATTCTTCTTCCTCGGTCATGATGTCGATGTCGAGGCCAGTCAGTTGTGATGCAAGACGCACGTTCTGACCACGACGGCCAATCGCCAGCGACAGCTGCTCTTCGGGCACGACAACTTCGATGCGCTCGGCTTCTTCGTCCAGAACCACTTTGGAAACTTCAGCAGGTTGAAGTGCGTTCACCAAGAATGTCGGTTGGTCTTCGTTCCATGGGATGATGTCGATCTTCTCGCCTTGAAGTTCGTTCACAACGGCCTGAACGCGGCTGCCGCGCATACCAACGCAGGCCCCTACTGGGTCGATGGATCCGTCATGTGAAATAACGGCAATTTTCGCACGCGAACCTGGATCACGGGCCACAGCTTTAATCTCGATGATGCCATCATAGATTTCTGGCACTTCCATCTTGAACAGTTCCGCCATGAATTGCGGATCGGTGCGTGACAGGAAGATTTGCGGTCCACGCACTTCGCGACGCACATCTTTGATGTAGACGCGAATGCGGTCGTTCGGGCGGTAACTTTCGCGGCCGATTTTCTCGTTGCGGCGCAGGATGGCTTCGCCACGACCAATGTCGACGATGACGTTGCCGTACTCTTCGCGTTTAACCTGACCGTTGATAATCGTGCCCACGCGGTCCTTGAATTCTTCGTACTGACGATCACGCTCGGCTTCGCGCACCTTCTGCAAGATAACCTGCTTGGCAGATTGCGCGGCGATGCGGCCCATTTCAACTGGAGGCACTTCGTCAACGATTGTGTCGCCGACCTTTGGGTCGTCGAGATAATCTTTGGCGTCTGCGACGTTCAGCTCGGCGCGGTCATTCTCGATCATGTCATCTTCGACAACAGTCCGCACACGGGTGAAGGTGGCCTTACCCGTTTTACGGTCGATGGAAACGCGAATATCCAGCTCAGCACCGTAGCGCGATTTGGCTGCGCGAGCGAGGGATTCTTCCATCGCTTCGACGACCAGTTCCGGGTCGATCATCTTCTCGCGCGCCACGGCCTCTGCGGTTTGCAGCAGCTCAAGTTGATTGGCTGAAGTAATTGCCATTAGTCGTCTCCTTCGCCATCGACGATCTGTTGAACTTCGTCGAATTGGGTTTCGTCAATTTCGCCCGCGTCTTTGCGGTTTTTAAGAACATCGCGGATCAGCTCGTCGGTTAGGACTAGCTTCGCGTCTGTCAGCCATTCGAATTTCAGGCCGATTGTGCCTTCTTCGATGGTGATCAGAACCTCGTCACCTTCAACGCCTGCCAACTGCCCTTTGAAGCGGCGGCGGCCGTCGATGAGTTCTTCGGTTTCAATCTTTGCCTCGTACCCGTCCCACATCTCGAAATCTTTCAAGCGGGTCAGGGGGCGGTCGATGCCGGGGCTCGACACTTCAAGGCTATATTCGCCGGAGATCGGATCTTCGACGTCAAAAATCGCAGACAGCGCGGTAGAAATCTTGGCGCAGTCATCGACCTCGATACCGCCCTCAGGTTTCTCCGCCATAACTTGCACAATATCGGCTTTGCCCGTGAGCAGGCGCATTCGCACCAACTCATAGCCCAGACCCTCGATAACGGGTTGGGCAATCTCGGCCAGACGGCGGTCGATGGCGGCTTTGGCGATCAGATCAGACATAGTTTCCTTAGAGGCACAAAAAAACGGGCGCGCGGCCCGTTGATGTTTCCCGGTGGAGCGCTGGGGGTGGAGACCAGCGCGCCGCTGTTGAGGGGGATATAGGGGAAGCCGGACGAGTCTGCAAGTTTTGTTTGAAGATGTTCCGGCAAGGGCCGCAAACCTGTCCAAAAACCGCCCTATTCCGAAATTAACTATTCCTACAGTCAATTTGGAAGGAAACGAAAATGGACTCAAGCAGCCTGGGCCTAGTGGTCTCCGTCGGCGGCGGCGCATTCCTGTGCGGCGTGGCCATCATGTATGTGGTGATGAACCGCACTTGGAAAAAACGGGACGCCGAACGCGCTGAACGTGCAGCCGCAACTGCCTAACCAATAAAAAACGCCCCGCCAAATGGACGGGGCGTTTTTCTATCTTCTATCGAGGTCGCTTACGCGAACCACCAGCGCTCTGCCATGCGGGAGCCGTCCATCTGGAAGTTGTTCCCGATGTTTTCTCCATGCGCCAGACCGGACGATGCCGCGTCCACGTAGTTCGCGTACATCGGGATCACGGTTGAGCCACGGGTCGACAGGATTTCCTGCATTTCATGGTAGATCACGCGGCGCTTCGCGGAATCCAGCTCTTTGCGACCTGCATAGAGCAGCTCTTGGAAGCGAGGATCGTCCCAGTTGCTTTCGTTCCAAGGAACGCCAGCTTCATAGGCGGTCGCGAACATCCAGTCTTCAGTCGCGCGGCCAGAGTAGTAGCTGGCACACCATGGCTTCTTGAGCCAGACGTTGGACCAATACCCGTCATCAGGCTCTTGAACGACGTTGATGTTGATGCCGATTTTCTTGGCAGACGACTGATACAACTGCCCCGCATCCACTGCGCCGTTGAACGCAGCATTTGCGATATGAAGATCAACGCTCAGATCGCCGACGCCGGATTTATCCAAGTGGAACTTGGCTTTGTCCGGATCAAACTCGATCTGAGGAAGATCGGCGGCATAGTATTGGTTTGCAGGTCCGATCGGATGATCGTTTGCCACTGCGCCGTGACCTTGGAGGATTTTGTCCACCAATTCCTGACGATCGACGGCGTATTTCAGCGCCAGACGGACATCCAGATTGTCGAAAGGTGCAACGTCAGACAGCATTGGCAGCGTGTAGTGTTGGTTGCCGGTCACTTCGAAAATCGTGACGCGCGGGTTCGCGCGCATCAATGGCTCGGTTTTGAAATCTACGCGGTTCACGGCGTCGACTTGACCCGTCATCAGCGCGTTCATCCGTGCGGATGTGTCGTTGATCGCGATGTATTCGATCTCGTCGAACCAACCTGCGGAGCCGTCCTTGTAGTGGCTCGCAACCCGCTTGCCGACAAAACGCACGCCGGGGTCGAAGGAGACGACCTCATACATGCCCGTGCCGATACCTTTGGCGATAGCCTCGTCAATCTGACCCGCAGGGAACATGACGATATGGTAGTCAGACAGCAGGAATGGGAAGTCGGCATTGCCCGCGGCAAGCGTCAATTCAACTTCGTGGTCGTTGATCTTTTTCATTTCGCTGATCGCCGACACAATCGGTTTCGCCGCAGATTTAGCGCCTTCTTCGGTGTGCATCGCAAGCGAGGCCAGCACGTCATCCGCACCGAATGCCTTACCGTTGTGGAAGGTAACGCCCTGACGCAGTTTGAACGTCCATTTAACAGCGTCCGCGCTAGCTTCCCAGCTTTCGGCAAGCTCGCCGCGCAGCTGGCCGTCCGGACCAACTTCGGTCAAGCAGTCGAAAACGCAGCCGTGGCCGCAGTTGATCATGAATGCGTCGGAATGGGTCCGCGCATCCCAGCTGTCCGAGGTGTTTGCCCCGTTTAGCCCCATACGAAGGCGACCGCCCTTTTTGGCCTGCGCGCGAAGCGGCAGACCCGTGGCGGACAGAACGCCAGCAGCAACGCCCGTCTTGAGCAGGCTGCGTCTTGAAATTTGTGACATGAGTGTCTCCCAGTTGGTTTTAGTCAGATGCGGTTCGTCCGCATTTATATCGGCCCCGCTACAGGGCGATTCGTTTTACATCTTATCAACAGCAGCGTCGCCGATGTTATCAACTCCGCGTTCCTGCAGAAGATTTGTCAGCCAGTCCGGGTCCATTTCAGGTACGGAGCTTAGCAGCAAGTCAGTGTAGGCATGGTGCGGCGGCTTGAACATTTCCTTCTTCGGACCTTGTTCAACGACCTCACCGTCCTTCATCACCACGACTTCATCTGCGATGGAGCGAACGGTGGCCAGATCATGGGTAATGAACATATAGCTCAGCCCTAGCTCGTCTTGAAGCTTGGCGAGCAGGCGCAAAATCCCTTCGGCCACCAATTGATCCAAAGCAGACGTCACTTCGTCACAGATAATGAATTTCGGTTCAGCGGCCAATGCACGGGCGATACCGATGCGCTGTTTTTGTCCGCCGGACAGTTCTGAGGGAAGACGGTTGAAATACTCTGTCGGTTCCAGCTCGATCTCGGCCAGCAATTCCTCGACACGCTTGCGCTTTTCGCGGCCCTTCAGGCCCATATAAAACTCGACTGGACGCCCGATGGTCTCGCCAATGCTTTTGCGTGGGTTCAGCGCGGTGTCGGCCATTTGGTAAATCATCTGCGCTTGACGCAACTGGCCTTTGTTTCGCTGTTTGTAGCTCACTGGAAGTGGTTCGCCGTCAAACTCGATATGACCGATACGCGGTGGAAGTAGCCCGGTAATGCAGCGCGCGGCGGTTGATTTGCCAGAACCGGACTCGCCGACAACGGCCACAGTGCGGCCTGCATGAATGTCGAAGCTGACATCGTGCAAAACGTCAACTGTTCCATAGGCAGCGGTGACATTCCTGATGCTCACCACCGGGGTAGCATTGACGTTTATCGCAGGTTTCGCGGGGCGCTCGAAGCTGCGGACCGCCCAAAGCGACTTGGTGTAATCTTTTGTAGGCGAAGAGAGCATCGTGCGGGTGTCGGCTTCTTCGACTTCATCACCTTTCAGCAGAACTTTGATCTTATCGGCCATCTGCGCGACCACGGCCAAATCATGTGTGATATAAATCGCGGCTGTGTCGAACTGCTCGACGATGTCGCGGATCGAGGCGAGAACCTCGATTTGGGTCGTCACATCCAGCGCGGTCGTTGGTTCGTCAAAAATGATCAGGTCGGGGCGACAGGCCATCGCCATTGCTGTCATAGCCCGCTGAAGTTGACCGCCAGACACCTGATGCGGATAGCGGAAACCGATTTCTTCGGGGTTTGGCAGGCGCAGGCGGCGGTAAAGCTCGATACCGTCCAACTCGCTTTCGCCGCGGCTGGAGACGCCATGCTGAACCGGGCCTTCGGTGTGCTGGTCGATAAGTTTATGCGCGGGGTTGAAGCTGGCGGCAGCAGATTGCGCAACATAGGCGATCCGCTTTCCAAGCAGGGCACGTTTTACCGCAGCGGATGCCTTTACCAGATCAACACCGTCAAACTCTACAGAGCCTTCACTGATCCGCACGCCATCGCGGGTGTAGCCCATTGCGGCAAGGCCGACCGTGGACTTACCGGCACCAGACTCGCCGATCATGCCCAGCACTTCGCCCTTCTTAAGATCAACATCAATGCCGTTGATAATTGGGTTCCAAGTCTCGTCGGACCGGCCTTCAATCTTCAGGCCACGAATTTTTAGCAGCAGGTCGCTCATTCTTTCAGCCCCGAAGATTTGTGCAGCATCCAGTCGACCACGAAGTTCACGGCGACGGTCAGCAGGGCGATGGCGCCAGCGGCCAACAATGGGGTGACAGCAACATTTGGCGCGAAGGCCGCGAAGTTGATGAACTGCGACAGATCACGCACCATGGTGCCCCAGTCGGCTTTGGGTGGCTGGATGCCGACACCAAGGAAGCTGAGTGACGCAATCGTGAGGAATACAAAGCAGAACCGCAGACCAAATTCAGCCAGCAATGGCGCAAGCGCGTTGGGCAGGATTTCGCGGAAGATCAGGTAGCCCATACCCTCACCGCGCAGTTTTGCGGCTTCAATATAGTCCATAACGACGATGCTTTGCCCGACCGCGCGTGACAAACGGAAGACGCGGGTGCTGTCGATGACTGCAATAATGAAGATCATATAGATGGTGACCAGCCACGCCTCGCTGCCGGCCCAAGCGGTAGCGATTGTCATAAGCAACAGCGAAAAGATCAGGGAGGGGATCGCCATAAGAGCATCTACAACCCGTGACAGAAGTTGATCTAACCATCCGCCCAAAACTGCGGCGAGAAAGCCAAGGGAGCCGCCCAAGAAAAACGCGAGGCAAGTCGTGACGAAGGCAATACCAACGGTGTTCTGCGCGCCATAGATCAGGCGGCTCATAATGTCTCGGCCGATCTGATCGGTGCCAAGCGGATATTCGGGATTGCCGCCCAAAGCCGGATCACCCCCGGCGACAACATTGGCGGCGCCCAGAATTTCTTCCTGCCCATAGGGGGCGATGAGGCCCGCAAAGATAGACACGATCGCATAGATGAAGATGATCATAATGCCAAATGCAGCAGTCAGCGGCATGGACCGAAACAGCTTTTTACTGTTCTCAGTGCCGACATTGCGAAATACCGTGCGAAACACCCAAGAAGCAGCTGCAAAGCCCAAAAGCCCTATCACAGCCCACCGAAAGAAGATCACACCTGGCTGTGGGACGCCATCAACGGCCTGAGGTTGGAAAAAATACCAAAGGCTGAACAACAGCGCCGCGGCCGCGAACACATAGCCAAAGGCGACGCCAAGCGGCATGTCGCGGAAGTAGGGCTTGTCGTTGGTGGCCTTCTGCGCAGCAAACCGAAAGGCCCATGCAACTGCCAGCATGACAATAAGCCCGCCGATGATCCAAATTAGCGCGTTCATTTTGGATGCCTCAGGCGTGGATTGGAGACGATGGACAAGATATCCGCCGTCAGGTTCAGCAGGATATAGACTGCCGCGAAGATCAGGCAGCAGGCCTGTACCACAGGAATGTCGCGAATTTTAACGCTGTCCACAAATAGCTGGCCGATACCCGGGTAGACGAACACCACCTCGACCACGACCACGCCGGTCACTAGATAGGCAAGGTTCAACGCAATAACGGTGATGATCGGCGCCAAGGCATTTGGCAGTGCATGCTTCACGATCACCCGCATTGGCGAAAGCCCCTTAAGGCGCGCCATCTCGATATAAGGCGAGGCCAACAGGTTGATAATTGCGGCGCGTGTCATGCGCATCATTTGCGCGGTTACGGCCAGAGTCAGCGTGAGTGCTGGAAGCATTGTTTTGTTCAGGCGGTCACTGAATTCCATGCCGGGGAAAATATTGGACAATGACGGGAACACAGGGTTCAAAACGGCGAGGAACAAGATCAGGACATAAGCGAGGAAGAACTCAGGGCTGGAGATCGCCGACAGGGTTGTAACATTCATCGCCTTGTCAAAAGCAGTGTTGCGATAGAGCGCCGTCAGAATTCCCAGTGTGACAGCCAGCGGCACCGAGATCGCAGCGCTTACGCCGGCAAGAAACATGGTATTCTTCAGGCGTGGCACGATTTGTTCAAATACCGTGGTGACATCACCACCGGTGCTAGATCCGGCAAACGACTGAAATAGGGCTTGTGACATTGGAATACCAAGGTCGCCTTGAACAGCGCCGGATAGCCATTTGAAATAGCGGGTAACGGGGCCTTCGTTTAGGCCAAGCTGTTCCCGGATCGCTGCGACAGCTTCAGGTGTGGCGCCTTGCCCCAAAATGGACTGCGCGAAATCGCCGGGCAGCGCGTTCACTGCGACAAAGATGATAATGGAAACAGCGAAGAGGGTTGCGATCCCAAGCAACAGTCTTTGAAGGATGATCTTTGATAGTCCAGCCACAGGCGCTTTTTACATCCCAACATTTCCCCGGATTTTCAGAGACTAGCGACTCAAGTCGATCTGTAAACCCGTAGAACCTATTTTGCCTGGTTTCTGGACTTTCGGAGTCTCAATTACGCATACGCGGCGCGTAAGTTGTCCATCACGCCAACAAGTTCGGCAGTAATGGCAGGTTCGGACAGGGCATGCCCGGATGCCTTGACCATCCTCAAATCGGCCTTCTCCCAGCCGTCAGCAAGGCGGTAAGCTGAGATTGGTGGGCAGATCATGTCGTATCGTCCCTGCACAATCACAGCGGGGATATGTTCTATCTGGCTGCGTTTGGCGAGGATTTGGCCGTCACTTTCCAGAAAGCCCCGATTGGCGAAATAGTGGTTTTCCAGACGGGCAAAGGCGCGGGCGTATTCCGCCGGGGCATTGCCAACAGAATGCGTTACCGTCAACGCCGCCAAGGCATTCTCCCAGCCCGCCCACGCCCGTGCATAGCGGGTTTCCAATCTCATATCGCCAGAGAATAGGCGGCGTTCATAGGCGGCAATCATGTCGCCTTGCTCTTCTTTAGGGATGAGGTCCGCGAATTTCGACCACTGCTCTGGAAAGAACAGCCCTGCGCCCCCGCCGTAAAACCAGTCTAATTCTGCTTGCGTCATCAGGAAAACACCGCGAAGCACCAGCTGTGTTGCGCGACAAGGGTGGCTTTGCGCGTAGAGCAACGAAAGCGTTGCACCCCAGCTGCCGCCGAAGACAATCCATTGCTCGATATTGAACCGCTTCCGTATCAGTTCGATGTCACGGATCAGATGCCAGGTGGTATTGTTTTCGACGCTGGCATGTGGACGGGATCGTCCGCAGCCGCGTTGGTCAAATAGCACGATGCGGTACACGGCCGGGTCGAAATAGCGTCGCATCGCGGGGGAGCATCCGCCACCCGGGCCGCCATGCAAAACCACAACCGGAATGCCGTCCGGATTGCCGCACTGCTCTACATAGATCCGATGGCCGTCGCCCACGTCCAACATCTGTTGGTCAAAGGGGTCAATCGGTGGGTAGAGATGCGCTACCGCGCGGTTTTGTCCTGACGATCTGTCCATACGGCCCTATATAGTCTGCTGAGCACTGGGCACCATGCCCGAAAATGATCAACATATCGATGAGTTTGCACATGAACACCTCCACCGTCGACCCCTCAGAAATCGCTAAGTTCGAGGCCATGGCCGCGGAGTGGTGGGACTTGAACGGAAAGTTCAAGCCGCTGCACATGCTCAACCCGTGCCGTTTGGACTATATCACAAGCCAGATTGCGGCAGAGTTCGACCGAGATCTGGACGCCGAAGCACCGTTTAAGGACCTGCGAATCCTTGATATTGGGTGCGGCGGTGGCTTGCTTTCGGAACCCATGGCGCGGCTTGGGGCTGACGTGGTGGGTGCAGATGCTGCCGCGGGAAATATCCCGGTCGCGCAAGTTCACGCAACGCAGTCTGGGCTGAATATCGATTACCGACACACCACTGCCGAGGCGATGGCCGAGGCAGGGGAGCAATTTGATGTCGTGCTCAACATGGAGGTCGTTGAACATGTTGCTGATCCACTCGCTTACCTGACTGCATGTCGGAAATTGCTGAAACCGGGTGGCTTGATGGTGTGTTCGACAATCAACCGGAACCCGAAAAGCTTCATGATGGCAATCATCGGGGCGGAGCACATCATGCGTTGGTTGCCGAAGGGGACCCACGAGTGGAACAAATTCATCACGCCTGAAGAATTATTCGAATTGATTTCCAATGCCGGGCTGAACCCTGTGGATCGTAAAGGGTTCGTGTTCAATCCGATCTCTTGGAGTTGGTCTTTGTCAGACCGCGACTTGTCGGTGAATTACGTCACAGCAAGTATCAAGTCCGATTAATCTTCGGCAAGACTGCGGCGCAAATCACGCAAAACGGGCACAGCGTCGCGAACCCTTTCGGAGCCAACGCCGTTAATAATTTTAACGATCATCGGCGCGATCGAATTCAATGCGGCATCGCGGGCTCGACGCCCCGCCGGGCTGATTACCACCTGCTTACGGCGCGCGTCATCCCAATCCGGGGACACATGGATATGTCCGGCCCACTCCAGTTTGGCCAGAGTGTTGGTCAAAGCCCCACGGGTAAGCGCAAAGCTTTTTGCAAGTTGCGCGGGTGTCCGCGGCTCTGTCAGCAGGTACAGGTGATTGAGCAAGGTGAAATGGGATAACTCCATTCCTTTAGGCAACGCCTTTCCCAACTTGTTTCGCGCAAGCTGATCAACCATGAACAGCTCACTAAAAAGCGAAATAGCGATAGAGTCTTGGGTCTCTGCCATGGGTCAAAGCGTATAGGGACGGTCGTGTGTTAAGGAAGGGACACGCTGTCGCGCCCTCGCAACGTCACCCAGATCAATCTCCGCGCAAACCATACCGTGATCGGTCCCTGCGTCCAGAATAACTTCGCCCCAAGGGCTGATAACAATCGAATGCCCGTGGGTTGAGCGTGATTTGCCTTTGGTCGCCAGATGTTTTCCCGTTTGCGCAGGGGCAATCACAAAACACCCCGTTTCGATGGCGCGCGCGCGCAACAGGCTTTCCCAGTGCGCAGCGCCGGTAATTGGCGAGAACGCAGCTGGCACCGTGATGATCTGAGCGCCCGCTTTAGCCAGATCGCGGTAAAGCTTCGGGAACCGCATATCATAGCAAATAGACATGCCGATCTTGGCAAACCCAGCATCCGCAACCACAGCACGATCACCGGGGCGGTAACCTGCGCTTTCTTGGTAGCTTTCGCTTTCCGAAATCTTCACGTCGAACATATGAATTTTGTCGTACCACGCTTCGATGCCACCCTGTGGGTTGATCAGAAAGCAGCGGTTGGCGAAACGCCCGTCAGGATCGTCAGTCTTCAAACCCAGTGAGCCGATCAACAGCCAAATTCCACGCTTGGCCGCCGCGTCACGTATCGCAGCCAAACTGGGGTCGTTGTCTTGGTGGGATAAGACTTTCATCTGATGACTGCGGCTGGTCGACACGCAGTTGGTCACCTCCGGCGTCAGCATAAACTCTGCCCCGTCACGTACCGCGTCGTCGATCAACGCAAGTGTCACCGGAAGGTTGGCAACGGGGTCGTCACTCGCATTGAGCTGGAGGAGGGCAATCTTCATACTAACAACGCATCGAGCTTTCCGGCACGCTCAAGTGCATTGAGATCGTCGTATCCGCCAATGTGAATATCGTCGATGAAAATCTGTGGCACGGTCCGGCCGCCATTGGCGCGCTGGATCATCGCGGCCTTCTTAGCGGCATCGCGACCAACATCGGTCTCTTCGAACGAAGCACCTTTTTGTGTCAGCAAACGTTTCGCGGCGTGGCAGTACCCACAAAGAGAAGACGTATAGATTTCGATTTGTGCCATGAAACTGGTCCTTGGTGATGCGATGTTGGACCGTTATCTAGTCATCTTTCGCTACGCGCGCTAGCACCAGCACGTCAACTTGCCGTGCGCCTGCTGAAACACAGGCCTCGGTGCAGGCGGCCAAGGTGGCGCCGGACGTCATGACATCGTCAATCAGCAAAACAGGGCGGTCCTTAAGAAGATACCCCCGCTTGCGATGCGGAATGATGGAGCCTTCGAGTGATGCAAAGCGACCGTCGCGCGATTTACCGTCCAATGTTTCAGTCGCATGTTGGCGGTGCAAAGAGTCAGGCAGATAGGCTAGGCCCAGGTTTCTAGCTAAAATTTTCGCAATCAACGCAGATTGATTGTAGCGCCGCTTGAGTTGGCGCAGCCAGTGTAGAGGAACGGGAACAACGACAGCATCGGGGTCAACCGGCGGCGTGACACGCGCCATCCAATGCGCGGCGGGCCGCGCCAGATTGGTGCGGTCCCCGTGTTTCAAACGCAAAACCATGTCGCGGCCCTTGCCGCGATACATCATGGCCGCCGCCCCACGATCCCATGGCCGTTCAATAGTCATACAGTCGTCGCATTGCATGTCGGTGCCCCGATCTTTCCCCGGCAAGGGCACCCCGCAGCTTTTGCATGCGAGGCCATGAATGAAATGCGTTTCGCGCCAGCATTCGCCGCAAAGCGACAGATCGTCCTCTACCGCTGCGCCACAGGTGAGGCATTGTGGCGGATAGATCAGCCTTAGCGCGGATTGCAATTTCATCCCATTCCTCTAAGTAGCGGCGTCTGAGCCTTAGGAGTTTCTCTGTGTCCCAACCCCGTCCCCTGACAGACCGCGCCGCGTTGGTGCGCCAGCGCGCACGGGCGATGCGGCAAGGGCCGGTCACGTTCCTGCACGAAGAGGCGCTATTCGAGGTTCAGGAAAGACTTATCGACGTTAACAGGTCGTTTACGTCACCTGCGATTGTCACGGGTCATCCGGATTTTTGGGCCAACGCCTTCCCCGATGCGCAGATCGTGCCGGACGATGACACCTTGGCGTTAGAGCCTATCGAACATGATCTGGTTATTCATGCCATGGGTCTTCACTGGGCAAACGACCCGGTTGGTCAACTTGTTCAATGCCGTCGCGCGTTAAAACCTGACGGCTTGTTCATAGCTGTGTTTCTCGGTGGGCAAACGCTTGTTCAGCTCCGTGCCGCATTGTCGGAGGCTGAGGTGTCGATCAGCGGTGGTCTTGCACCGCGCGTGGCACCGATGGGCGAAATTCGCGATCTGGGCGGCTTGTTACAGCGTGCTGGGCTTGCGTTGCCCGTTGCCGATTGCTCCAAGCGCAACGTCAGCTACAGTTCTCCTATGGCCCTACTGCACGATCTGCGGGCTATGGGGGAAGGCAACGCCCTGACGGATCGTCAGAAAACCCCACCACCCCGTGATCTGTTTAGCCGCATGGCGCGTATATATTCTGACAATTACCCCGCTGGCCTGGATCGGGTGGCGGCGACGTTCGAGATGATCTTCCTGACAGGTTGGGCGCCGTCCGAGACGCAACAAAAACCGTTGCAACCCGGTTCGGCCTCCACACGACTTGCGGATTTCTTGAACACGACCGAGTTGGGGCCGGATGCAAAACCCGTTACAGGGGACGAGGACCAATAGAGATGAATACAATGACCCCGACACCTTTGCCCCACGCAGACGCAGACCACCCTAAAGTGAAATTCGGCAAAGTTGGCGTACTCATTGCCAATCTAGGCACGCCAGACGATTATACCTACTGGCCAATGCGCCGCTATTTGAACGAGTTCCTGTCCGACAAGCGTGTCGTGGATTTGGCATCGTGGAAGTGGCAACCATTGCTGCAGCTTATCATCCTGACCAAACGTCCGTTCTCTTCTGGTGAGGCTTACAAAAGCATCTGGAACCACGACAAGGGTGAAAGCCCGCTGCTGACCATCACAAAAGACCAAACTGCCGCTCTTAAAAAGACACTACAGGCCAAGTACGGGGACAACGTCGAGGTTGATTTCTGCATGCGGTACGGCAACCCGTCGACCAAATCGAAGGTCAAAGAGTTGATCGCGAAGGGATGCGACAAGATCGTGTTCTTCCCACTCTACCCGCATTATGCAGGTGCGACGTCCGCTACCGCCAACGACGAATTCTTCCGCGCTCTAATGCAGGAAAAGTGGCAACCGTCTGCACGGACAGTTCCAGCTTATTTTGAGAATGAGGCTTATATTGACGCACTCGCCCAGTCAGTAGAACGCGCCTACAAGGGGATCCAACGGCCCGATGTATTGGTTTGCTCCTACCACGGGATGCCAATCCGCTACCTGATGGAAGGTGACCCGTACCACTGCCAATGCCAAAAGACGACGCGCCTGTTGAAAGAGCGGTTGGGCTGGGCGGACACCGACATCACCACGACGTTCCAATCTGTCTTTGGCCGCGAGGAATGGCTAAAGCCCTACACCGTCGAAGAGGTTGCGCGGCTGGCAGAGAACGGCAAGAAGAAGATTGCCGTGATAGCGCCGGCCTTCTCAGCGGATTGCATCGAGACGCTGGAAGAGATCAACGAAGAGATCAAAGAAAGCTTCGAGGAGGCTGGCGGAGAGCAGTTTACCTACATTCCATGCCTAAACGCCGAACCCGCGCATATTGCAGCGCTGACTAAGATCATCGGTGATAACTTGAAGGGTTGGGTCTAGTTCGTCTGTGGGGCGACCGGGCGCCCATCAAAGATGCGGTCGTCAACTTTGATACGAATTAATCCGTTTTCCAGCGCCTTTACGAAGATGCCCTGAATTGAAACGCAACTACCGATTGTCACTGTCCGAAGCATTGTAACTTCCCCCAAAGTTATTACGCCGGAGTTTACTCAGCTTTGCTTCTTATGCCACCGAAAAATTGGTCTAATTTGCCGCACCAGCTAACCCTATAGCCAGTCGCGTAAAATCGGGATTAACGGGATGTCTGCGGGCGGCATAGGGTAGTTTTTCAGCGCATTAGGTCGCGCCCATTCCAGCGTTTGACCTTCTTGCGGAGTCGGGATGCCCTCCCATTTGCGGCAGGCAAAGAGCGGCATGAGCAGGTGGAAATCATCGTAGCTGTGACTGGCGAATGTCAGCGGCGCGAGGCAGCTTTGCCATGTGTTGATGCCCAGCTCTTCTTGTAGTTCACGGATCAGCGCGTGCTCCGGTGTCTCACCGGGTTCAACCTTGCCGCCAGGAAATTCCCATAGACCCGCCATCGACTTACCCTCTGGGCGCTGGGCCAGTAGGACGCGACCATCGGCGTCGATCAGCGCGACAGCTGAGACAAGAACAGTTTTCACGATCTGTAGTCCGCGTTTATCTCGATATATCCATGCGTCAGGTCGCAGGTCCAAACGGTGCTATGTCCGGCACCCAATCCCAGATCAACGCGGATGCGTAGGTCTTGGTTTTTCATATGGGCGGCAGCATCCGCTTCGACATATGTCGGCGACACCCAGCCGTCTTCCGCAACCAGCACATCGCCAAACCAGATCGACAGCCTGTCGCGATCTGCATTTGCACCGGACTTGCCAACGGCCATCACCACACGGCCCCAGTTCGGGTCTTCACCAGCAATGGCGGTTTTCACCAACGGAGAATTCGCGATCGACATGGCAACCTTGCGGGCGTCGACGTTATCGGTCGCCCCGCCGACGCGGATTTCAACAAACTTAGTGGCACCCTCGCCGTCACGAACAACCTGATGGGCAAGGTCTTTCATGACTACGCCCAAAGTCCGCTCGAAGGTTTCGTTGTATTCGACGTTTGCGCCAGACGTACCGGTTGCGGCAACCAGCAAACTGTCGGAGGTGGACGTATCGCTGTCCACTGTGATCGAGTTGAACGTGTTCTCATTCAAACGAGACACCATTTCCTGCAACCCAAGCTGGCTGATTTTGGCGTCCGTGAAGATATAGACCAGCATCGTCGCCATATCCGGCGCGATCATGCCGGAGCCTTTGGCGATGCCCGCAACGGCTACTTCCACTCCGCCAATTTCGCACGTGGCAGATGCCCCTTTTGCGAACGTGTCGGTGGTCATAATCGCGCGCGCGGCGTCTTCAATGCCGTCAGCTTTTAGTGCTCCATGCAGCCCGTCCAGCGCGTGTGTGATTTTCTCATACGGAAGCGGCTCGCCAATGACCCCGGTGGAGGCCGTGTAGATATGCGAGGCTGGCAGGTTCAGCGTTTTCGCGGTGGCGTTTGTGATAGCTTCAACGGCTGCGACACCAACGCCGCCGGTAAACGCGTTGGAATTGCCCGAGTTCACCAAAAAGGCGAACCCTTTGCTGTCGTCTTCAACGCTCCCCAGCTTTGACTGGCAGTCCAGCACCGGCGCGGAACGTGTCGACGACCGCGTAAATGCGCCAGCAATCGCGCTGCCTGCATCAATTTGGGCAAGCATCACATCCGTGCGGCCAGCGTATTTGATCCCCGCAGCGGCGGCGGAGAAGCGCACGCCGTCAATCTGGGGAAGCTTCGGGAAGCCCCCCTTGGGTGCAAGGGGGGATACTTTGGTGATCTTGGCCATGGCGGTGAACCTTATGTGTCGGTTACTTCGACAGAAGGCCTACATTGCGGATGGCTGTCGGATCAACCTCAACCTCTGTGCGCGTCACGTTTGCGCTGTCGGTCAGGCGGGTGATTTCGTCGTCGATTGCCTTGGCGCGAAGCTCGCGTTCAATCTCGTCGCGCACGGTGCCTAAGGCGGGGGCCTCTTTCACGCGGCTCTCGTTGCGTTTGATGACGTGCCAGCCAAACTGGGTTTGAACAGGCTCGGACACGGCCCCATCTTCCATCGCGACGACAGCCTCTTCAAAAGCAGGAACCATCGCGCCCTTACCGAACCAGCCCAAAGAGCCACCGCTTGGACCACTTGGGCCAGTGGACTTCTCTTTCGCCAGTTCTGCAAAATCTGCGTCGCCTGAAAGCTGCGCGATCAATTCCTTGGCTTCTTCTTCCGTCTCTACCAAGATGTGCGACGCGCTGAATTCCATTTCAGGCTCGCCCTCGGCGTAGCGTTCTTTGTAGACGGCTTCGATTGCGGTCTCATCCAGATCAGCGGTGCCGATTTTGGCAAGAAGTTCGCCTGCGAGAAATGCACGAATTTCGTTTTCCTTGCTAATCTCTATCGCACCGGAGAGGTCTTTCTCCATTTCTTGGCTCAGGGCCGTTTGCTGAATCAATTGCTCAAGAATGCCGTCGAACAAAACAGCATCTTCGAGCTGCTTGTACTGCTCTGGCAGGCGCTCTTGCAGCGCGATCATGTGGCCAAGCGTGATGTCCGTGCCGTTTACAGTCGCCATTACGGTCGTCGCGTCTTGCGCCATTGCTGGCATCGCGACGGTCACGGCGAGGCCGGTCGCACGAAGAAGTGTTGAAAATTTGCCCATATTATCTGTCTCCTCAGGGGCCGCACGGGGGCGCGGCGTTGACACTCTCAGACACGGCCCTTACATCGCCAAGAGGTTTGAGGCGCGTCTTGTCTTAGCCGTCGAGATATGGTGCGACGGCCTGATGGGCAAGGTGCACTGACACACGAATTTGTTAGCCATCACAAAAGGCGCGGAAATATGCTGGGTTTGGGTACCATTACGAAAAAGGTTTTCGGAACGCCGAACGACCGCAAAGTAAAGGCTGTCCGGCCACTGGTCGCTAAGATCAATGCGCTAGAGCCCGAATTTGAAGCCCTGAGCGACGACGAAATCAAGCAACGTACCGAGCAGCTTTCGATGCGGGCGCAGTCTGGTGAGAAACTGGATGACCTGCTTCCCGAAGCCTTTGCCAACGTCCGCGAAGCAGCCCGCCGCGCGCTGGGCCTGCGCGCGTTCGACACCCAGATCATGGGTGGCATTTTCCTGCATCAAGGCAACATCGCAGAAATGAAAACCGGTGAAGGTAAAACGCTTGTGGCGACCTTCCCCGCGTATTTGAATGCGCTGTCGGGTAAGGGCGTTCATATCGTTACGGTTAATGACTATCTGGCCAAACGCGATGCGGAATGGATGGGCAAAGTCTATGCCGCGCTGGGTCTGACAACGGGTGTGGTTTATCCGCAGCAACCCGATTCCGAAAAGGGCGCCGCCTACGCAGCCGACATCACCTACGCAACAAACAACGAGTTGGGCTTTGATTACCTGCGCGACAACATGCGCTCGAACCTGGCCGAGATGTCGCAACGTGGCCATAACTTCGCGATCGTCGATGAAGTTGACTCGATCCTGATCGACGAGGCCCGCACGCCTCTGATCATTTCCGGCCCGTCGGACGACCGCTCCGATCTGTACCTGACCATCGACAAACTCATCCCCGAGTTGACCGAAGAGCACTACAAGCTCGACGAAAAAACCCGCGTTGTCACGATCACCGACGCTGGCAATGATTTCATCGAAGTTCGCCTACGCGAGATGGAACTGCTGCCGGAAGAGCAATCCCTTTACGATCCTGAAAGCACCTCCCTCGTGCACCATGTCACCGAGGCTTTGAAGGCGCATAAGGCGTTTCATCGGGACAAGGATTATATGGTTCGAAACAACGAGGTTATGCTCGTTGACGAATTTACCGGCCGCATGATGGCTGGTCGCCGCCTGTCTGGTGGTCTGCATCAGGCTATCGAAGCCAAGGAAGGCTGCCCAATCCAGCCTGAAAACATCACGCTGGCCTCTGTGACATTCCAGAACTACTTCCGTCTTTATAACAAGTTGGCCGGCATGACCGGTACCGCTGCGACCGAAGCAGAAGAGTTTGCCGAAATTTACGGTCTGGGCGTGGTCGAAATGCCCACAAACAAGCCCATCGCCCGTATTGACGAGCATGACGCGATCTACCGCACGGCGAAGGAAAAATACGAAGCCATCGTCGAAGAGATCAAGAAGTCTCATGAGACGGGCCAACCCGTTCTGGTCGGCACAACCTCCATCGAAAAATCGGAATTCCTGTCCCAGCTTCTGGAAAAAGCAGGCGTTCCACACAACGTCCTGAACGCACGGCAGCACGAGAAAGAAGCCGAGATTGTCGGAAACGCCGGTACCTTGGGTGCGGTGACAATTGCGACGAACATGGCGGGTCGCGGGACTGATATTAAACTTGGCGGCAACGTCGAGATGAAGATTATGGCGGCGCTGGAAGCTGAACCTGATGGGGATCCAGAAGCGATCCGTGCCCGTATCGAGGACGAGCAGTCCAAGGCTGAAGACGAAGTTAAAGCCGCTGGCGGCTTGTATGTTTTGGCCACAGAGCGCCACGAGAGCCGTCGTATCGACAACCAGTTGCGTGGTCGGTCCGGTCGTCAGGGTGATCCGGGTCGTTCCAGCTTCTTCCTGTCACTGGAAGATGACTTGATGCGCATCTTCGGCTCCGAGCGTTTGGACAAGATGCTGTCCACGTTGGGCATGAAAGAAGGCGAAGCGATTGCGCACCCGTGGGTGAACAAATCGCTGGAAAAGGCACAGGCAAAGGTCGAAGGGCGCAACTTCGACATTCGTAAACAATTGCTGAAATTCGATGACGTGATGAACGATCAGCGCAAGGTCATCTTTGGCCAGCGTATGGAGATCATGGAGGCCGAAGAAATCGGCGAGATCGCCCAAGACATGCGTCATCAGGTGATCGACGATTTGGTTGACCAGTTCATTCCCGCCAAAAGCTATGCCGATCAATGGGACACGCAGGGGCTTTATGTCGCTGTGATGGAAACCCTTGGAATGGACCTGCCGGTCATCGCATGGGCCGACGAAGAAGGTGTCGACGACGGTGATATTCGTGAACGCCTGTATGACGCGTCCGACGAATTCATGGCGAAGAAAGCTGTTGATTTCGGTCCCGAGCAGATGCGGAATATCGAAAAGCAGCTCTTGCTCCAAACAATCGACGGGAAGTGGCGTGATCACTTGTTGAAGCTGGAGCATTTGCGCTCGGTCGTGGGCTTCCGTGGTTATGCACAGCGCGATCCGCTGAACGAGTATAAGACCGAGAGCTTCCAGCTGTTTGAGGGTATGCTCGACAGCCTACGCGTTGACGTTACCGAAAAGTTGTCGAAAGTGCGCCCACTGTCCGAAGCGGAGCAAGAGCAGCTCATGCAGCAGTTCTTGGCGCAACAAAATGGCGGTCAGCCAGTAGCCGATTTGGAAGCAGAGCATGACGGCGTTGCCGCCCCCGGTTTCGATGAAAATGATCAGGCGACTTGGGGCAACCCCGGACGCAACTCGCCTTGCCCATGTGGGTCTGGCAAGAAATTCAAACACTGCCATGGCGAACTCGGGTAAGGGGTTAAATCCACACGGTTTCGCCGCCGCGTCTTTTCTGCTACGCTAGAAGTCTATTGCAACGAGAATACTCGGCAAGGCAGGTAAATGAGCAGAAATTTGATGACCGCGGTTTTAACCGCGTGGTTTGGTATTGCACCCCCAACACTGGCAGACGGAGTTCCCGCGGCGATCACTCCGCCACTTCCAAGAGCGTCGCTTCCGTCACCTGAACTTCCGAGGGAAAGCGAGTTCACGCTTACGCAGTTCAAATCAGCCAAGGCAACGTTTGACGAGCCGCAGCGCGCGGTCGCTGGGATCGTGGCGCGGCAGGCCAACATCTCCAATTTCGGCACTGCTTGCGGACCTTCGTTGAGCATGACGGTCGCCCCAGATGCGATGCTTGCTGTTCGCGTGAGTGCGCCCTGCTTGCCATATGATGCCATTTGGTTTGAGCATGAAGAATTGGCGTTTACTGTCCCGATGCCGTTGACGGGGGAATTGGCCTTCCTGCTTCCTGCACTCGATACGGATGCTGAATTAACCGCGACACTCTCTGATGGAACCGTTCTGAATGCGCGAAACCACGTTCCTGATGCGCGAAACTTCGCTCGTGTAGCACTGCAATGGAGCGGCGCTGACCCGGGTGAGTTGGTGGCAAAGGCCCCTAGAGTTTTGGACGGCAAGGTGATCCATCTGGGTCAATCTCCTGACGCCAACGGAGCTGTTCTGCAGGTCTTTTCGAGCCGGATCAGCGACCAAACTGCATCAGGCGTAGTCCGGTTGTCGATGCGTGCACCCGTGACAGCGGCCAATTGCGGTAGCGGTCAAGTGGCACGCGTGCGTCGGATGGTGCCGGGTGAGCCGACTTCGATCTATGGCTTGATCCTAAACGGGCCGGGCTGCGGGGCTATCGGGCAAAGTCTTCAGTTGAATAATGTCCTGCAAGACCTGAAACTCTCGGGAAATTAGGGCGGACACTCACGTGCAATTTTTCTGGCGCAGTATTTGGGCGGCAATCTGGCTTTGTTTGTCGGCGGCGTCGGCGGTCGCAAATGACGTGCGGCTCACGTCGCGCGATGGGGCCATCCAGATTGAGGGCACCCTACTCACCTATGATGGCGAGTTCTACCGCGTGGAAACGATCTATGGTCCGCTGACGCTGGATGGCCAAGGCGTGACGTGCGACGGTCCGGGCTGCCCTGACCTCAACGCCTTCGTTGCAAATATTCGTCTGTCCGGCACGGATCGAATGGCGGAGGTTTTGATCCCCGCGCTCATTCAGGCCTTTGCGATTCGTAATGGGTATTCAGTCATCCGCGAGGTGAAAAGCGATCGCCAGTCCACATTCGCGTTAAGCGACCAAGAGCGGCTGCGCGCGCGATTCCAGCTATCATCAGGCACCACCTCGGAAGGGTACGCCGACCTGATCGCAGAAGAAGCCGACATCGCTTTGGTCTTACGAGAGCCGCGCAAGTCCGAGGTGTCCATGGCTCGTACGGCGGCAGCAGGTGATTTGTTGAAAGGTAGGCGGGCTCGGGTCGTGGCGCTGGATGGGGTCGTGGCAATCACCGCGCCGGGCCAGCCACTACGCAGCATATCGTTGGAACAGATGGCCTCCGCAATTTCGGGACAGACCGCGCGATGGTCCGACATCGGGGGGGCCGATATTCCCATTATTCGCCACCTTCCAAAGCGGGGATCCGGCCTGTTAGAGACTTTTGAAGACCGCGTTTTACGCCCGAGTAAGCTGACCCTAAACGATGGTGCAACACATCATGCTTTCTTGGAGGATTTGTCAGATCGAGTGGCTGATGACACCTTTGCCATAGGTCTGACAACGCTGAGCGAGATTGGAAACACCATTCCTTTGAAGGTGGCTGGAAGTTGTGGCTTTGAGACAAGCGCGACGCTCGCTGCGTTGCGCGCTGAGGACTACCCGCTCACCCTACCCCTTATGCTCTATACGCCCGCACGACGGCTGCCGCTTATTGCGCGTGAGTTTCTTGATTTTACCCAAGACCCTGCGGCTGATCTGGTGATCCGTCGCGCCGGATTTATCGACCAAGCAATCACCAAAACGCGGTTTGACGATCAGGGCGATCGATTGGCCCATGCGATTTCGCAGGCTGGTCCGGAAGTCACGTTAGAAGATTTGCAAACTATGGTTGGGGCGTTGCGTGATCGCGACCGCCTATCCACAACGTTCCGCTTCACTGGTGGAACCAGACTTGATGTGCAGTCACAAGAAAACATCATTCGCCTTGCCCGTGCGCTTGAGACGGGCGCGTTCAATGATCAAGATTTGCTGCTTGCCGGATTCAGCGATGGCGAAGGGCCTGCAGGCCCTAATCTGGCGTTGTCCAAGAAGCGGGCGCGGACGGTATTGCGGCTTTTGAAAGAGACTGCACCCGATGCGGATTTCAAGCGCGTGACACTCGCCACGGAGGCTTTTGGCGAGGCGCTTCCCATGGCATGTGATGACACCGATTGGGGGCGTGCAATCAACCGACGCGTAGAAGTTTGGGTGAAATAGACCCTAAAAATGCCCATTTGAGCGGAACGAGTAGCTACCGCTGCTTCCGATGATTAAGTGATCGTGCAGCGTCAAACCCAAAGCATCGGCGCCCTTGCGAATTTGACGTGTCATGGCGATGTCATCTTCGGACGGCGTGGCGTCACCGGATGGATGATTGTGTACCAAGATTAGTGCGCAGGCGTTGAGTTCCAGCGCCCGCTTGACCACTTCACGCGGATAAACAGGCACATGATCGACTGTCCCTGTCTGGAGTGCCTCATCTGCCATCAGCCTATTGCGGCGATCTAGAAACAGGACGCGGAACTGTTCACGTTCCATATATGCCATCTTGGTGCGGCAGTACTCCAGCAGGGCATCCCAAGACGACAACACGTCACGATGCATAACCTTGGCACGCGCCATGGTTTGGGCCGCTGCTTCCACAATCTTTAGTTCTTGAATTACACTCGATCCGACACCTTGCACGGCTGATAGTCGATTGGACGACGCAGAAATCACGCTGTTAAAGTCACCAAAGGTTGCCAATAGCCGCCGCGCCAGGCTGCGAACCTCACGCCGAGGAATCGCCCGAAATAACACCAGTTCCAGCAACTCCGATTCCGGTGTTGCGTCACCGCCGGAAATCAAGAAACGGTCCCGAACGCGTTGACGGTGGCCATGTTGCTCCGCCTCCCGCGCGGGCGGGATCGAGATCCGGTGTGGTTGTAGCCCCGGTAAAGCGTCGCTCAGGTGTGTCTGGTGCAGTGTCATAGCGCCAGTTCAGGCGATTCGACTTAATTGTGGGTTAAGCGCGTCAGTAGGTCGGGTGGAACTTTCCGTTTGGCGACAGGGTAAAAACCTGACATCCGTCAGCCGTTACGCCGATGGAATGTTCAAACTGTGCCGATAGCGACTTGTCGCGGGTCACAGCGGTCCAGTCATCAGCAAGCACCTTGGTCTCTGGGCGTCCAAGATTCACCATTGGCTCGATCGTGAAGAACATGCCCTCTTCCAGTACGGCACCGGTCGCGGGTCTACCATAATGCAGAACGTTCGGCGGGGCGTGGAACACGCGGCCCAGCCCGTGACCACAGAAATCTCGGACCACCGACATGCGGTGACCTTCGACATAGCTTTGAATGGCATGGCCGATGTCGCCAAAGGTGTTGCCGGGCTTCACGGCCTCAATTCCCTTGAAGAGCGCGTCATGCGTCACTTGAATGAGGCGTTCCGCCTTTCGACTGGGCTTGCCGGCTACATACATGCGGCTTGTGTCACCGAACCAACCATCCACGATTACTGTGACGTCGATATTTAGAATATCACCGTCCTTCAGCACCTTCGAGCCGGGGATGCCATGGCAGACGACATGGTTCACGCTGATGCAGCTGGCGTGCTGGTAGCCCTTGTAACCGATGGTGGCAGAGGTCGAGCCTGCGTCGCTCACCATTTTGGTGATCGCTGAATCCAGAGCCTCGGTCGTGGTGCCGGGCTGCACAAGCTCGACCATATTATCCAGGATCTGCGCCGCCAGTTCGCCTGCCTTGGCCATACCTGCGAAATCCACGTCGTCGTAGATGCGTATGCCTTGCTTGGTAATGCGGCCTTTATGCGTCGTGTCGTCCACGGGTCACTCCGATGTTTGCTTTTTGCACATATAATATGCCCTGTGGGGTTAGACCACCCTTGGGCGGCTTTGCGGCGCTGGGTCCACTGGCAACGGTACGTCTATCGTCATCTCATTTGCCGAGATATTACTCGAATAGCAAAGCATCTCGACGCCGTTCGCACGTGCCAGATCAAAGCTTTGCGCATATGTAGGGTCTAAATCGGCCGCCATCCGTAGTTGGCGGCAGTCGGTTCGGCTTACCAGATACAGCATCACGGCACGGGCTCCGGTCTGCGCAATCTCAGTCAACTCACGCAAGTGTTTCGCACCCCGCACAGTGACGCAGTCGGGAAATTCCGCCCAATCGCCGTCTCGTCGCAGGGTCACGCTTTTGACCTCCACATAGGCATCCGGTAATCCATCTTGGGTCAGCAGAAAGTCCACGCGGCTCCCGGTGCCATAGGCAACCTCGGGCCTTATGGTGCGGTAGGCCGAAAGCTCTGTAATCTGGTTGGACAGCAGCGCTTCTTTGACCACGCGATTAGGCAGGCCAGTGTCTATGCAGGCGAAATGACCACCTGCCAATTCAGCAGCCCGCCACCCGTATTTCAGCTTTTTCTTCGGGTCGTCATTCGGTTCAAGCCATATGCGCATCCCATCGTCCTTTAGCCCAAGCATCGCGCCGGGGTTTGGGCAGTGGGCGGTAACTTCTTGCCCTGTCTCCTCCAATACCGCATCCGCGAGGAAGCGTTTGTAGCGTCGGATTAGTCGAGCGGGCACAAGTGGGGTTTGAAAGCGCATGGGCGGGGCCTATACCGAAAGGAAGCCGTCAATCAAGGATAACGCTATGCCAAACCCCACCGCCGCCATGCTTGTTATCGGGGACGAGATTTTATCTGGGCGCACGAAAGACGCCAACACCAACTATTTGGCTTGCGCGTTAACCGAAGCAGGTATCGATCTGAAAGAGGCGCGCGTTGTCTCCGACGATCAGGCTCAGATTGTTGACGCTCTTCAGGCCCTGAGCGGACAATTCGATCATGTGTTTACGTCTGGGGGCATTGGTCCAACCCATGATGACATCACCGCTGACGCGGTTGGTGCCGCCTTTGGTGCGAAAGTCGACATTCGGGACGACGCTCGCGCGCTGTTGGCCACGCATTACGAGCGCCAAGGCATGGAGTTCAATGCCGCCCGCAAGCGTATGGCCCGTATCCCTGACGGGGCCACGTTGATCGACAACCCGGTTTCGATTGCGCCGGGCTTCAGCATTGGCAATGTGCACGTTATGGCGGGTGTACCAACGGTGTTTCACGCTATGGTCGCCACGGTGCTGGCCACGATGACTGGCGGGCAGCCACTGCTGTCCGAGACGTTGAAAGTATTTATTGGCGAAGGCGATATTGCGGGGCCTTTGGGGGTGCTTGCGGAGGCTAATCCCGACGTGTCCCTCGGCTCCTACCCGTTTCAAAAAGACGGCGTTTACGGCAGTAACGTGGTTGCGCGTGGCACCGATGCTACCCGTCTAAAATCGGTAATGGAACAATTGGCAAAGGCGCTTGGTGTTGAACGCGGATGATCTCTTTGAAGTTGTCGAGGCCACGTGGCCTGCGGCTAAGGAAACGCAGGTTGGCCCGTGGCTGATCCGCGATGGTCAGGGCGGCGGCAAGCGCGTATCTGCCGCGCGGCCTTTAGGACCGGTGAAGCAAGAAGATATCGCCATGGCTGTTACCGAGATGGAGAAGCTGGGGCAACCCGCTCTGTTTTCGCTTCGTCCTGAAGATGGCTATTTAGACTCTATCCTCGCTCGAATGGGCTATGTGGTGCTCGATCCGTCGATTTTGTTCATAGGACCGGTCTTTGAGGCCGAAGTCCCACCTGTCACAGCATTTGATATCTGGCCGCCGTTGCAGATTATGAAAGACGTTTGGGCCGAAGGTGGCATTGGTCACGGGCGAATTGCGGTTATGGAACGTGTGACCGACCCCAAAACATCCATCCTTGGCCGTATCTCGGATCGCGCTGCCGGCTGCGCATTCGTTGCGATGCACGGGACGACAGCAATGGTCCACGCTGTTGAAGTTTTGCCCGATTATCGCCGCCATGGACTTGCCCGAAACATGATGTACGCCGCTGCGCGTTGGGCCAAAGACCAAGGCGCAGAAAATTTCTCGTTGGTGACGACGGGATCAAATGTCGCTGCGCAAGCACTCTATAGTTCGCTGGGCTTGTCGGTGGTTGGGCGGTATCATTACCGCATGAAACCCTGAAAGGCCCTGCCCCGTGACCAACCCTAACGTGACCGCGCTTGATCTTCCGATGGCCGACCCGCTTCCCGACGCAACGCAAAAGTACTTCGATATTTGCACCCAAAAGTTGGGCATGATCCCGAACGTGCTACAGTCCTACGCCTTCGACCCAGACAAGCTGAACGCGTTTACAGGCATGTATAACGACCTGATGCTTGGCGATAGCAACCTGTCGAAGCTGGAGCGCGAGATGATCGCCGTCGCGGTGTCGTCCGTAAACAAATGCTTCTATTGTCTCGTGGCGCATGGCGCTGCGGTGCGCCAGTTGTCCGGCGATCCGGCTTTGGGCGAGGCATTGGTAATGAACTATCGCGTGGCACCCCTTGATGCCCGACAACGGGCCATGCTGGACTTTGCAGTGCTGATGACGGAAGCCAGCTACCGGATTGAGGAAACTGATCGTGACGCGTTGCGCAAAGTTGGCTTCAGCGACCACGATATCTGGGATATCGCTGCTGTTGCGAGCTTTTTCAACATGACCAACCGGATGGCCTCGGCGGTGGATATGCGCCCGAATGCAGAATATCACGCGGCGGATAGATGATCCGAGCACTGCCTCTTTGTTTGGCGGGTTTTATCTTCGCCAACCCGGCTTTGGCCGACCTGGATCTGACCTTTCCGGGCCCGGCAACCGAGACCTTTGCCAAGACCGAGCAGTTTGGCAGCTACAAGTTGCCCGTAGGCCCGTATGCCGACGGTTTCGTGCAGACATTGGTGGCCGAGGGGCAGCAGACGACGCGCGCATGGCGGATAGCCATTGATGTCGGAACGTCGCTGCTGGTGATGGACAACCTACGCCAGCAGCTGGAGGCGTCCGGATTCGAGTTGCTGTATGAGTGCACTACTGAAATCTGCGGCGGCTTCGATTTCAGGTTCGCCACCGATGTGCTTCCAGAACCGGTCATGCATGTCGACCTTGGCGACTTTCGCTATCTTGCCGCCCAGCGGCTTGGTGGCCCTGTTCCCGAGTATATCAGCTTGTTTGTCAGTCGTGGTGGGGACACCGCATTCGTGCAAATGATCCTTGTGGGCAGTCCCGAGACAGCGGCGCTAACGACCAAATCCGGCGACGCGGTTGCGCAGGTGACACCAGCAGTTCCAACCGCGATATCCGGTTCTCTGGTCGCGGCTCTTTTGCGCGACGGGCATGTGGTGCTGAATGATTTGCAGTTCGAAACGGGCTCGTCCGCGTTGGGTGGCGGGCCGTTCCAATCGCTTGTCGACTTGTCGGAATATCTGAAGGCAAACCCCGAATTTCGCATCGCCCTTGTCGGGCATACAGACGCCGAAGGGTCGCTTCAGGGCAATGTCAGCCTGTCACGCAAGCGCGCACAATCCGTGGCGTCGCGTCTGACCAAGGAGTTTGGCATCCCAAGCAGGCAACTTGAGGCCGATGGTGTTGGTTATCTGGCCCCGCGCGCCAGCAATCTTAGCGAAGAAGGCCGCACGCAAAACAGAAGGGTCGAGGTGATTGTCACCTCGACCCAAAAGTGATGCTGCCAAACATCGGGGAAAATCATGTCATCTAGTTCGCCCAGACGTCAGGGCCTTTTTCTTTAAACGCCTCGACAAGGAAGTCGATAAACGTTCTCACCTTTGGCTGCGTGTAGCGGCCAGGTGGATAGACGGCGTAAATGCCTTGTGTTTCTTTGGGAAGTTCCGGCATGGCCTCTTCCACCAGTCCTTGGCGAAGGGCGTCGGCGTAGAGGAAGCTCGGTAGGTAGGCGATGCCCAGCCCAGACACACATGCGTTTAGCAAGGATTGCCCGTCATTTACTGTCAGCCAGCCCTGCGTGCGCACTTGACGTTTTTCGCCCGACGGCGCGGTTAGCTTCCACACATTGCCAGCCGACTGGTTGGAATAATGCAGCAGCTTATGGTTATTCAGATCGTCGATCTTTTCGGGGCGGCCAAATTGCTCGAAATAGCTCGGGGCCGCGATGAGCCGCTTGTTGGTCTCTGTCAGCTTGCGGGCGCGAAGGGAGCTATCTTCCATTTCGCCGATGCGGATCGCCAGATCGAAGCCTTCGGAGATGAGCTCTACGAACCGGTTGTTCAGCACCATGTTCACAGTGATATCGGGGTAATCCACAAGGAAGTCACCCAATATGGGTGACATATGGTTCACGCCGAAATCCGTCGCAACAGAGATGCGCAATAGGCCGGATGGCGCGCTTTGCATTGACGAGACCAAGGCATCCGCCTCGCCTGCATCATTCAAAACGCGACGGGCGCGGTCATAGTAAGCAAGGCCAATTTCGGTCGGGCTGACACGCCGCGTCGTGCGGTTAAGAAGCCGCGCCCCAAGTCGTGTCTCAAGGGATGATACGTGCTTCGAGACAGCGGATTTTGAAATCCCCATCTTGCGGGCCGCATCGGTAAAGCCCCCCTGATCCACCACAGTGGCGAATGCTTCCATTTCGGTCAGTCGGTCCATTCGGATACCTCAATAACTCATGACGTTTGAGCCGTTATCCAGTTCAATTGGGGCAGGAATGCGAATTCCGTTGGACGATTCAGGGGTATCTATTGGGATCGTTGATGGCGTGGAAACAAGGGAGCGGTTATTTCCAGACGGCGCTAAAGCCAGTCGAGCCACTTAAACAGCGCGACCAAGCCCAATGCGACGCCGAGCATGGCAAAACATAACAGGGCAAAAGACATCGGCCATTCAGTGCCAGGAAGGCCGGCGACGTTCATTCCGAACAGGCCGGTCAGAAATCCTAAAGGTAGAAAAACCCCGGCAATCAAGGAAAGCACATAGCCGTTTCGCCCTTGATTGAGCGCCACCTGAATATCGAGGTGATCCTGCAATCCAACCAACCTGTCCCGCACCGCATCCAGCGCCTCAAGTGCCAAAGCCATGCGGTTCGCGGGTTCACGCAACTGCAGCCGGTCCGCTTCAGTCAGCACAGGGCTGTCTAGCGCAGCCAGTTTCGCAAGCGCGTCCTTCTGCGGCCCGATATAGCGGCGCAGCTTGATGGTCGAATGTCGAAGTGGTCCGAGACCAGTGACGTCGCCGGAGCTATTCTCAAGAACAGTGTCTTCAATGTCGTCAGTTGTAGCGGTTAGACGCATTGCAGTGTTTTCGATCCGATCTGTCAGTCCGGTCACAAGCTTGGTCAAGAAGTTCCCGACCGTTTCAGGCCCGTGCCCTTCGGTGATTTGCGTGCGAATGTCCTCTAGGGCGAAGATGCGGCGCATTCTCACGGTGACAATCATTTCGGAAGTTACCCATAAACGCAGGGATACCATGTCATCGATATGCTGACCCTCGTTCATATTCACGCCGCGCAGGTTGAGGATAATGCCATCGCCAAGCCTGTCGCATCTCGGCCGAGTCTCGGACTGGACCAAAGCTGCGGCAGCGATCTCCGGTACATTTGCAGAAAGCCAGTCGGGCAACGTCGGGTCACCAAGCTCGAAGTGATGCCACTGGAAATTCAAAGTGCGGCCGCAAGGCGGGTGCCTTGGTTGATTGCCTGCTTCGCATCGAGTTCCGCCGCCACATCCGCGCCGCCAATGACGTGTGGTGTGCGACCATCCGCTTCCAGCTCATCCGCCAACGCGCGCATTGGCACCTGACCCGCACATAGGACAATGGTATCGACTTCAATCACCCGCGGGTTCTCCCGCGCGTCGCCGTCCGACACATGCAGACCTTGCGCATCAATTCGTTCGTAGTTGACACCGCCCACCATGTGTACGCCCTTCATCTGCAACGCGGCGCGATGAATCCAACCTGTGGTTTTACCCAACCGCTTGCCCAGTTTCTCGGCTTTACGCTGAAGCAGTGTGACATGCCGAACCGCGGGGTCGGGCTGTGGCCCCTCGGCGGCCAAGCCGCCGCGTTTGGTTTCCGGGTCGGTGACGCCCCACTCCTCCAGCCAAGCGTCCAGATCAACTGTCGGGCTGTCATCTGTTGTCAGGTACTCTGCCACGTCAAAACCGATGCCGCCTGCGCCAATAATCGCCACGCGTTTGCCAACGTGGGCACCGCCCCGCAGCACATCAATATAGGAGACAACATTCGGCCCATCTTGCCCGTCGATCTGTGGATCACGCGGGGCAACGCCGGTGGCGATAATCACTTCGTCAAAATCTGCTAGCATCTGTGCGGTGGCCTCGGTCTCAAGGCGTAGCTCGATGCTGCTTTTGGCAACCATGGTTTTGTACCAGTCGACCAACCCAAAGAATTCCTCTTTGCCGGGAACCTGCTTGGCCATGTTCAATTGGCCACCAAGCTCGTCTCTCTTGTCGAATAGCGTCACTTTATGTCCACGACCTGCCGCCGTAAGCGCGGTCGAAAGCCCTGCTGGCCCAGCGCCTACAACGGCGATGGTTTTGGCATTAGAGGCGGGTTCAATCAGCAACTCAGTTTCAAAGCAGGCTTGCGGGTTCACAAGGCATGTGCTCATTTTGCCGCTGAACGTGTGGTCAAGACAGGCTTGGTTACACGCAATACATGGTGCGATTTCGGCCGCACGGCCCGCTTCGGCTTTCGCGACAAAGTGCGGATCGGCCAGAAACGGACGGGCCATCGACACCATGTCGGCAGATCCGTCGGCCAGCACGGCTTCGCCAACGTCAGGCGTGTTAATCCGGTTCGAGGTGATGATGGGGATCGACACCTCTCCCATCAGCTTCTTGGTCACCCATGTAAACGCGCGACGCGGCACCGATGTCGCAATTGTCGGAATGCGTGCCTCGTGCCAGCCGATGCCGGTATTGATGATCGTGGCGCCTGCCGTTTCGATTTCTTTGGCCAGCTGCACCACCTCTTCCCAAGTAGAGCCGTTGGGGATCAGGTCGATCATGCTGAGCCGGTAGATCACGATAAAATCGCTCCCCACGGCAGCGCGCACCCGCTTCACAACCTCAACAGGTAGGCGCATCCGGTTCTCATACGAGCCGCCCCAACGGTCTTCGCGTTTGTTGGTGTGGGTGACGAGAAACTGGTTCAGGAAGTAGCCTTCCGACCCCATGACTTCGACGCCGTCATATCCGGCTTCCTTGGCACGGCTGGCGGCGGTGACGATGTCGCTGATCTGCTTTTCGATCCCGTCCTCGTCCAGCTCTTTCGGTGGAAACGGTGAAATCGGGGACTTTATGGCCGATGCGCTCACACATTCAGGGCCGTAAGCGTACCGACCCGCATGCAAGATTTGCATCGCGATCTTGCCATCTGCTTCATGTACGCGGTCAGTGACCACTTTGTGGTTAGCGATATCCTCGTCGGAAAACAGACCGGCAGCACCGGGAAACACTCCACCTTCGCGGTTCGGAGCCATGCCGCCCGTTACCATTAGCGCAACCCCGCCACGGGCCCGCTCAGCGTAGAATTCCGCGACGCGGTTCCAATCTTTGGTCTCTTCAAGACCAGTGTGCATAGAGCCCATAAGAACGCGGTTCTTCAAGGTTGTGAAGCCAAGGTCCAGCGGAGCAAGAAGGTTTGGATAAGCGGTCATAAGTGTCCTCCAGAGTTCATCACAGCTTTACCCAACCTTACGCGCACGTCACGCAAAACGCGGCGTCATGCGCTCACAAAACAGGGTGAGTCTGGCCCTCAGGAAGTCTCGACGCAATGCCGCCGGAAGGCTTTCTTGAGCATGTCGAGTTCGGCGCGCAGCAAATCCATCTCGGCGCGAATATCATCGGACAGAACTTCGCCAGTCACGATGGTGAAACTGTCCAGCGTGTCATCTGTTGATTTTTCGTTGATCAGGAAGGTCTGGACCCCGTCTGTCAGCACGTCGCGCGGAATGTCGAAGCGTACATGCCACGTGTTGCCAAGGCTGGTATCCTCGGTCACTGACAGCCCGTCCAACTCGCGTTCCAAGTGGATGGCGACCAAATTAGGAGTGTAGCTCTCCTCGGTCTCAGCGGTCAGCACGGCTTCGTAGGTTCCGGCTTGAATGCGGGTCTTGGTAAGGACGACTTTGCTCATGTGGCGTGCTCCCTAGAAATCGGCGCGCGGGCGACGACTGAATGTAACGTCACGCAGGTTGATTTCGTTCATTTCTGGGCCCTCAAAAATCAGGTCCATCCAGATACGTTCCAACCGGCGCTCGCTGATTTTGGTGTGCGCCAGATCGAACTCAACCATGGTGTCGGAGCCATCAAGCGGCAGCTCGCGCACGACCTGCTCTACGTTGGGGCCATACTTGATGTTCAGGCGGGCAAAGATCTCCAGAGGCTTTTCGGTTTCGATCTCGGTATCCATCCGCAGGATATGGTTCTTCCGAAGGCCGTCAGTTGCATCTTCGGGCAGGTCTAGCACGATGCTCAGGAAGCTGCCGTCAAACCTGAACACATCCATCCGCAGCCCGAACGGTGCAAGGTCGCCTTCGCGGGTGTTTCGGACTTGGCGCAGGGTGAGTTCGGAAATCTGGCAGTCGTGATAAATCGTTGCGGCGTTGCCGATCCTTGTCCGGCTTTCGACGGCTGCTACGCCGATCGGGGAAACCGGACCGCGCCACAGTTCTGGCCGATGGGACCAATCCGACTGCGCCGGCTTGCGTATAGCGTTTGAGCCGATTCGGGGTAGGGTCAGGCGTGCATCGGCAACATGGGTCACCTGATCGACGCGTCGTCGCATCTGGCGAGCTTGCGCACGCAGATGCCGCAATAGCGATAAATCTATGGTCTCCGCGTCTTGCACCGCTGTTTCCCAACGACGCAAGGTCCGGCGGTGCAATCGCCGTCGTACGAATTCTCGCATCCGATCCATCATGGCTGTTGAGACAGTCCTATTAGCTTTAATCTAATTCGCTACCACTGTTTCCGCATTGCAAACAATGGTTTCAGCCAAATAAACGACGAAGGAGTCCCGTCTTGGCAACATCTCCTGACGCTTGCGTGGCAGCGCCTTTGGTGCGCGACGCCTGACCTTCCATCAGCGCATTCCCGAAGTCGTACAACGTTTGAAGCCCATCGGCGCTACCTACCGGCGCGTTCTTCAACCCAAGTACTGACAGCGCTACGACAGAGTTCTTTACATCAAAATAACCACGCCAATAGGTATTGGTGGTTCCGGGCAAGACCGGCGCAGACTTATCGCGGGCGTGCACGAAGAAAGCACCATTGCGGGAGAAACTGTCTAGGATCTCGACGCTATCCGCGTTTCCATCAGCACTGAGGACCGCCTTGCCGGACGTGGAGGCGAAGAATTCCGCAAGTGCTACCTCAGACTCTCCAATCGCGGGGCTGTTCTGCCTCGACGGCAACACGGATGCGGTCGCAATGGCATTCACAAACGGTTGGGGCTGCTCATCATTGCCCGAAATGGCAGCACAGTTACCGAACACCACAAAGGCTTGTGACGGGCCGTGCTGTGAAGATTTTGGGTCAACGCAGAATCCCGTTGGCCCTCGCAAAACAACCCGGTCAGAAGTGACCGTAATTTCGCTAAGCGCTTTAGATGATCCGCCACCAATGAAGCTGGCCAGCGGATCATCCCCGCAAGCCGAAATCCCGAGCGGTATCAACAGCAACAAAAACCTGAGACGCACTGCGTCAGAGGTCCATGTAGATGTGTTTTTCCAACTTGGCACCCGGATGGGTCACAGCGCCAAGGCGGGTGGAGCCGACCAGCTGGGAATATTTCCACAACGCGCCCGACGCATAGATCGTTTCGCGCGGGCCTTTCCAGTTGGCCTTGCGCTCGGCAAGTTCATCGTCGGAGAGATCGACACTGATTTCGCCTTTGATAGCGTCCAGCGTGATAACGTCGCCGTCCTGAAGCAAGGCAATCGGACCACCATGCGCGGCCTCGGGGCCGACATGGCCCACACAGAACCCGCGAGTCGCGCCGGAGAAGCGACCGTCGGTGATCAAAGCGACCTTCTTGCCCATACCTTGGCCAGACAGCGCCGCCGTCGTCGCCAGCATTTCGCGCATACCCGGACCGCCTGCGGGGCCTTCGTTGCGGATAACAAGCACTTCGCCTTCTTTGTATTCGCGCTTTTGAACGGCGGCGAACGCATCCTCTTCGCACTCAAACACACGCGCTGGGCCGGTGAACATCTGGTGCTGGGACGACATGCCCGCGACCTTCACGATTGCACCTTCGGGCGCGAGGTTGCCTTTCAGGCCAACAACGCCACCGGTTTTCGACAGCGGCTCGCCGATCGAGTATATCACCTTGCCGTCTGCTTCCAACTCCACACGGTCGATTTCTTCGCCGATGGAATAGCCGGTCGCAGTCATGCAGTCTTCGTTGATCAGGCCAGCTTTGCGCAGTTCTTTCATGATGACAGGAACGCCGCCTGCTTCATAAAGGTCCTTGGCCACATACTGCCCGCCGGGTTTCAGATCGACGAAGTACGGCGTGTCGCGGAAAATTTCGCAGACGTCATCCAGATCGAAGTCGATGCCAGCCTCATGCGCCATTGCTGGCAGGTGCAGCCCAGCATTGGTTGAGCCACCGGTACAGGCCACGACCCGCGCGGCGTTTTGCAGGCTTTCCAGCGTCACGATGTCCCGTGCGCGGATGTTTTTCTCCAGCAGGTTCATAACCGCTTGACCGGACGCGATGGAATAGTGATCGCGGCTCTCGTATGGCGCTGGCGCACCGGCGGAGTTTGGCAGAGCCAAACCAATCGCCTCGGACACACACGCCATGGTGTTCGCCGTGAACTGACCGCCGCACGCGCCTGCGGATGGGCATGCAACACGCTCCAGTGTGCGCAGCGCTTCGTCGGACATGTTGCCTGCCTGATGCTCGCCCACAGCTTCGAACACGTCTTGGACGGTGACGTCCTTGCCGTTCAACCGGCCCGGAAGGATGGAGCCGCCGTAGATAAACACCGAAGGCGTGTTCAGACGGATCATCGCCATCATCATACCCGGAAGGGATTTGTCACAGCCCGCCAAGCCCACAATCGCGTCGTAGCAGTGGCCGCGCATGGTCAACTCGACCGTGTCGGCAATGGCTTCGCGCGACGCCAATGAGGACCGCATGCCCTCGTGACCCATCGCGATGCCGTCCGTCACGGTGATTGTCGTAAATTCGCGCGGGGTGCCATTGCCTTGCTTGACGCCCAGCTTCACCGCTTGTGCCTGACGGTTCAGGGAAATGTTACAGGGCGCGGCCTCGTTCCAGCAGGTTGCGACACCCACGAACGGCTGGTGAATTTCCTCGTCGCCAAGGCCCATCGCATAGAAATATGACCGGTGCGGTGCCCGCGACGGGCCCTCGGTCACATGGCGGCTGGGCATATTGGTTTTATCGGTAGGTTTCTTCAGCATGGGTGGCTCCCTCAAAAGCGTTGCAAAACGGAATAAAGCCCAAGCCCCAGAGGCACAAGCGCGATTGCACCTGAGGTTTTGCAGCGATAGCGTGGCGAAAACCACGTTGAGGCGCTTGCATATGCTCAGAACTCCGGCTTTCGAGGCCTTCATCGCCCCTGCGCGGGTCTACCCTGCGTTCTGGCGGATCGTCGTGGCGACGATTACGGGCTTTGCGGTCTACATGATGGGTGCCGCGATAGTGCTGTGGTTCGGGATCAAACCGCTTGCGCGCATTTTCCCGGAGCTGGAAGGCATGGATGCGTTCATGCTTTTGTATGCGAACGGTTCGTCGCCCGGTCAGATGGCCCTCATCCTCGCGACGTTCATTCCCATGGGGCTGGCTGCCTTTGCGATGGCGGCTTGGCATTGGCGTGGTCCACTGACGGTTTTCGGGCCGCCGCAAGGCTTCGCCCGAAACTTTTTCATTGCAATTGCCATATTGGCAGCAGCGAACGTCATATTCTTTATCGTTGAGCAGGTGATCGGAACTGCGGACTATGTGCCAAATCTCGCCTTTGGAACATGGGCCAAACATCTGATTTGGGCCATACCGCTTTTGTTCATCCAAACCACATCCGAGGAGTTGGTGTTTCGTGGCTACTTCCAGCAGCAGCTTGCAGCGCGTTTCAACAATCCGATCATTTGGATGGTCATGCCATCCTTGCTGTTTGGCTTGGGTCACTATGACGACACAATAGACCCTATCTTGGCCCTTTTGATCGTTTTTGCGACAACTTTATTCGGCGTCATTGCCGCAGATTTGACGCGTGTGACGGGCAACTTGGCGGCTGCGATGGGTCTCCATTTCGCCAATAATTTTGTAGCGTTGTTGCTGGTGGGTGTGCCGGGAGAGCTGTCCGGTCTCGCGCTCTATCACGCGCCGTTTACGATGGAAGACACGTCCATCCTTATTAACTACATTGTTCTTGATATAGCGGTTCTTTTGCTGATCTGGGCCGTAACCCGCAGGATGCTGCGTTGATTGCAATTTCCAAGCCTCGGGATTATCTGATTGTGAGCAACGGGAGCAGAGCCTCATGAACTGGATTTCAAACTACGTCCGGCCGACCATCAACTCGCTATTCTCGCGCCGCGAGGTGCCCGAGAACCTTTGGACGAAATGCGACGAATGCGGCACCATGCTGTTCCACCGCGAGCTGTCGGACAACCAGAACGTCTGCAGTAATTGCGATCACCATATGCCGATCACAGCACGCGAACGGTTCACGGGGCTGTTTGACGGCGGCATATTCACCGAAGTCGCTGTTCCGGCACCGGTGGCAGACCCGTTGCACTTCAAAGATCAAAAGAAATACCCCGACCGCATGAAGGCTGCGATCAAGAAGACCGGTGAAAAGGAAGCGATGCTGGTCGTCGAGGGTGAAATCCTTCGCACGCCTATCGTGGCCGCTGCACAGGACTTCAGCTTTATGGGCGGCTCTATGAGCATGTATGTCGGCAACGCGATTATCGCCGCCGCCGAACGCGCGATCGAAATGGGTCGCCCTTTGGTGCTGTTCTCCGCCGCCGGCGGCGCGCGGATGCAAGAAGGCATCTTGGGCCTGATGCAAATGCCGCGTACGACGATTGCCGTTGAAATGCTTAAAGAGGCAGGCCTGCCTTACATCGTTGTCCTGACCCATCCAACAACAGGCGGCGTGACGGCGTCCTACGCCATGCTGGGCGACGTGCAAATTGCAGAACCGAATGCGCTGATTGGGTTCGCAGGCGCGCGTGTGATTGAACAAACGATCCGTGAGAAGCTGCCCGAGGGCTTCCAGCGAGCGGAATATCTGCTCGACCACGGCATGCTTGATCGCGTTACCCACCGCAAGGACATGAAAGATGAGTTGGTAACGATCATTCGTATGCTGACAGGTCAGCCCCCTGCGATCAAAGGGGATCTACCAGCGCCGGAGCCTGAACAAGATCCGAAGCCAGCGGAACCCGCCGAGTGACTCAAACCAGCGACGCCATCCTCGACCGGATGATGGCGCTTCACCCGAAGATCATTGATCTGACATTGGACCGCGTCTGGCGTTTGCTCGAAACGCTGGGCCACCCCGAGACGAAATTACCCCCGGTTATTCATATCGCGGGGACCAACGGCAAAGGCTCTACGCAGGCGATGATCCGCGCTGGACTGGAGGGCGCGGGAAGGTCAGTTCACGCGTACACCTCGCCACATCTGGCACGGTTTCACGAGCGTATCCGCCTTGCTGGGGAGTTGATTTCCGAAGAGTATCTAAGCGAAGTTCTCGATGAGTGCTACACGTCCAATGGGCCGGAATCGATCACCTATTTCGAGATCACGACGGTTGCAGCATTGCTCGCTTTCAGCCGTGTTAGAGCCGATTTTACGCTTTTGGAGGTGGGTTTGGGCGGCCGCTTAGACGCCACCAACGTGATCGCTAAGCCAGAGGTTTCAGTGATCACGCCGATCTCCATCGATCACGAGAGTTATCTGGGCAACACTCTTGCCAAGATCGCCTTCGAGAAGGCCGGTATCATCAAGCGCGGTGTGCCTTGCGTTGTCGGACCTCAGCCTGACGAAGCGATGGCAGTGATCGAAGCGCAAGCCGCCAAACTTGGTGCGCCCCTTCTGGCGTATGGACAGCACTGGCATGTTTGGGAAGAACGCGGTCGACTGATTTTTCAAGATGAACGCGGCCTGATGGATCTGCCATTGCCCGCCCTATTGGGTGCGCACCAGATCCAGAACGCAGGCGCGGCACTTGCTGCTCTCCGGCACCTTGGCTTTGATGAGACCGCTTGCGAGGCTGCGATGGTTCGAGCGGTTTGGCCCGCCCGTATGCAGCGCTTGAAGTCCGGCCCCTTGGTAGATGCCGCAGGTGCCGCGGAACTCTGGCTCGATGGCGGTCACAACCCCGCAGCAGGGGAGGCGCTGTCTGCACTATTGAAAACCTTGCCGCCGAAGCCGACCCATCTGGTGTGTGGAATGCTTAATACCAAAGACGTTGTTGGCTATATGAGGCCGCTCGTCGAGGTTGCCCAAACCCTCCATGCTGTTCCAATTCCGGGGGAGCAGGCGACTTTGTCAGCAGAGCAAACTGCTGCTGCCGCGCGAGAGGCGGGCTTGCAAGCGCAGGAGTCTGAAACGGTCTTGGCTGCGATCAAGAAAATATCTGCAATCGACCCAAACGCCCGCATTCTGATTTGCGGCTCGCTCTACCTTGCTGGTGGTGTTTTGCGTGAAAACGGCTAAGTAGAGCGCTATTCAGCGCTCCATTCCGCAGCCTGCATTTCACGCAGCCGCGACGCAGTGCGTTCGAATTCAAACACACCTTCGCCCTCAAGATACAGCCGTTCCGGCTGCGCAGCTGCTGAGCAAATCAGACGAACCTTGCCTTCGTACAAGGCGTCGATCAAGGTCACGAAGCGTTTTGCTTCATTGAAGTTGTCACGCGATAGGCAGGGAATGTTTTCTAGCACCAAAACACGCACGTTTTCGGCCACGGCAAGGTAGTCTGCCGCGCCCAAGGGCTGGCCGCAGAGATCAAAGAAGCTTGCTCGCGCAATTCCGTTTCGAAATGCCGGGAGTGTCACATCGCGCCCTTTGACACGAAGGACCAAAGGCTCGGCTGCGCCACCCGTAAGGCTTTGCCAAATATCGGAGATCTTCGCCTTTGCCTCTGCGTTCGCAGGTGAGAAATACACCTGCTCGCCTTCCAGTCGATCCTGACGATAATCGGTCTCGGATGCCAGTTCATGTACTGTCATTCGGCTCTTTAGAAGGTCGATGAACGGGACAAAAAGATTGCGGTTTAATCCGTTCTTATACAGATTATCTGGCACCCTGTTCGACGTCGTTACGATCACGACACCACTGGCAAAGAGGTTTTCGAACAGCCGCCCGACAATCATCGCATCGGTGATGTCGCTGATCTGCATTTCGTCAAAGCACAGAAGGCGCACATCTTGGGCAATGTCATCGGCAACCGGTTTGATCGCGTCGTCCACACCGGTTTTCCGCGCTTCGTGCATCGCACTGTGCACCTCTTGCATGAAGGCATGAAAGTGTACGCGGCGCTTGCGCGGCTCTGGCACGGTCTCAAAAAACAGGTCCATCAGCATGGACTTTCCACGTCCGACCCCGCCCCACAGATACAGGCCCTTCACGGGTACATCGTCGGTGCCGAACAGGCCGAACAGCTTCTTTTTGCCGGTTGAATTTGCCATCTCTTCGGCCACGACATCAAAAAACGGCAGTGCCTCCATCTGCGCGGGATCGGGGTTTATTTCCCCCGCTTGGACCTTGGCGTTGTAACTGTCTGTCAAAAGCATGTGGCGCGTCTCATCAATATTGCTTACCTCGTGTCGCAATATTCGTGAATTGACGCAAACCTGAAATTCACCGACGGTCTCGCGATGGAACAAACGCGTACCCCTCTTTTCACTCCGGTTCTCATTGTCGGTTGCATCATAATGATGCTCGGGTTCTCGATCCGCGCGAGCTTTGGAGTGTTCCAGATTCCTATCGCTGAGGAGTTTGGCTGGCCGCGCGCGGATTTCAGTCTTGCCATCGCCATCCAGAATTTGGCCTGGGGCATCGGTCAGCCCATTTTCGGCGCGATTGCCGAAAAGATGGGGGACCGGAAAGCGATTATTCTGGGTGCTTTGTTCTATGCGGCAGGGCTTGTTTTGTCCTCATTCGCAATCACGCCGGGCGAGCACCAGTTCTACGAGATACTCGTAGGTTTCGGAATCGCCGGCACGGGCTTTGGGGTGATCCTTGCTATGGTTGGTCGCGCCACGTCGGACGAGAACCGGTCGATGGCTCTGGGCATTGCAACCGCTGCGGGCTCTGCCGGTCAGGTGTTCGGAGCGCCCGCAGCGGAACTCTTGTTGGGCTACTTCCCTTGGCAAACGGTCTTCGTGATCTTCGCCGCAGTCATGCTTCTGTCGCTTTTCGCGCTTCCGCTTATGCGCGCACCCATGGCGACACGGTCGGAACTTGAAGACAGTTTAGGGACTGTCCTCAAGCGCGCCTTTAGGGATCCATCCTATACGATGATCTTTCTGGGATTCTTCTCCTGCGGCTATCAGTTGGGATTTATCACCGCGCACTTTCCGGCGTTCATCACAGAGGTATGCGGCCCAATTTCAGGCGGCGGCTTGTTGGCGGGTATGGGGATCACTACCACATCGGCATTGGGCGCCCTGTCCATTGCGCTGATTGGACTGTCCAATATCGGAGGAACGATCCTTGCAGGGTATCTGGGAAAGCGGCACTCCAAGAAATACCTGCTCGCGGGCATCTACGCAGGGCGAACGGTCGTCGCCGCGTGGTTTATCCTGACCCCCATGACGCCAACAACGGTGATCATCTTCAGCCTTGCAATGGGGAGCCTGTGGCTCGCGACGGTACCGCTTACCTCCGGTCTTGTGGCGCATATCTTCGGGCTACGCTACATGGGCACGCTTTATGGAATTGTCTTCTTTTCCCACCAGTTAGGGTCTTTTTTGGGCGTCTGGCTCGGTGGCAAGCTCTATGACCTCACAGGTGACTATACGTTGGTTTGGTGGATCGGCGTAGGTGTAGGTGCGTTCAGCGCAATCGTACATTTACCCGTGCGGGAAAAACCGTGGTCGGCTCAGCCTGTGTAAACCACGGGAAACCAATCCTCGCGCAACTTGTCACCAGCTTTCATCCCGTGACCCGGAAAGGGCGGAGACGTGCGGCCCGGCCGGTCGACATACCGCGCGTCATCCCCGACAAACCGCAACGAGAGTGCACGTCTTCGGCTGCTGGTCTCATTTCCGCGTGCGCCGTGGGCGGTGCGATAGTCAAACAATACCGCATCCCCCGGTTCCATAGGCCATTCCAGAACGTCGTCGTCACTGGGGCTTGGTACGTCGATCCATTTGTCATCGGAGGCGTAGAAATCGCTGTTGTCAGCCCAAGACACTGGCCTGACCATACGGTCCCATTTGTGTGAACCCGCGATGAAGCGAAGGCTGGCCTCTCGGACCGGATCAAGGGGAATCCACAGGCTGACTGTTTGTGATCCTTCGACGAAGTAGTAGGGAGAATCCTGATGCCACGGTGTGGGCTTTGGCGTGCTGGGTTCTTTAACCAATACATGGTCATGAAAGATCTGCGCAGTGTTAGACACCATGGCTTTGGCAGCAAGCTCGGCGGCGGGGCTGTCGCGGATCACGCGTTCGAATTCGGGGATGCGTTGCCAATTGCAGTAGTCGTCGAAGAAACGCCCCTTTGAAACGGCATTCTCGGACGCGTATTGGCCGGGCTCACGCATATTGCGCTCAATCCCTTCAGCCATGGTGTCGACCCATTCCTTGAATACGCCACGCACAACGACCGCGCCGTCGCGCTGAAAGTTGGCGATCTGCTGCTTGGTGATCATTTCGGTTTCCACTGATCTATAATGTAGCGGCAGGTCATCAAATCTAGATGTGCGCCACCACCATTTTTGCATATGGTAATGTCGTCTGGTGCCCGCTTGAAGACAGATGGGTCGTAAAAATCACCCAGAATGTCACCACGGCTAATTGCCCCGCTGGCGAGTGGGATTTTCAATTCTCCGATGTGATCCAGAGTGGTTTCAAAGCTATCAACGAATATTCGCGCTCGCTGCAATGCCTCGTCATCGACTTCCCGCATATCAGGACGATAAGCCCCGATCAGGTCCAGATGTTGGCCGGGTTGTAACCATTCACCCTTGAGGACTGGATCGGTTGCCATCGTGGCGGTGCAGATGATTTGAGCCTGCTGAATGCCGTCTGCCAAATCCGTAACAGAGGTAGCGCCATGAGCTTTCGCAAATTCCGCAGAATAGTCTCTATTCCTGCCCCAAACGATATATCGAGCATCTGGAAATGCACTGCGATACGCGTCGATCATGTTGCCCGCAACGGTGCCTGTTCCGACAATTAGAATTGTCTCTGGGTTCGGATTAGCAAGCAGTTTGGCCGCATAAAGGCTATCGCCCGCTGTCTTCCACTTGGTAACCAGGTGGAAGTCCACCAGTGCCTCCAACTCTCCATTTTCATCCGAGAACATTGAAACAGACCCGTTCACTGCGGGCTGTCCCTTGGCTTTGTTGCCGGGAAAGATGGTCGCGGATTTGACCGCGACGCCCAGACCGTCGATCCAAGCAGAGCGGGACAATAGCGTATCAGGATCGCGGTAAAGAAACGTATCGCTGATCTCGGCCTTGGGAAGGGCATGCCCTTTGGCGAGCGCATCTGTTAGGCCACTCCACGTCAATGCGGCTTCGCCGTCTTCATAACCGATGATCGTGATACTCAAGCGGCGGCCTCCTCGGCGGTAAGTAGTTCATGTGAGACCAGACAATCTGCCCAGCCTTGCGGATTTTCAAACAAATGCGCGTTCCACCCACGGGATCGTGCCATGTCGATATTGTCCGCGCGATCATCCGCAAACAGGAGCGTTTGGGGTGCGTGGCCGCAATCGTCTTCCAACATTTGATAAATCTTGGGGTCGGGCTTGATCACCTGCATGTGGCCGGAGATGTAGCGCCGATCAAACTCACCGAGATAGTTGTAGATCGTTTCAGCGTAGTCAAAGCTGCCAATGCCAAAGTTGCTAAGCGCAAAAACCGGGACGCCTTTGCTGCGTAACGCACGAAGCAGCTTGACCGAGTGGTCAATCGTGGGCGACGCCATTTCAATCCAGTGGTCATGCCACATCCGGATTTCTTCCCGCCATTTTGGGTACGCTTCAGCGGCGTCGTAGATCGTCTCTTTGAAGGGACCGCCCAAATCGACCTTGTCGTTCATGCCGTGCAAGTCCACCTCGGCAAACATCGCCTTGCGACGCTCTTCCCCGATGGCGCTGTCGTAATAGCGCTCCGGTTGCCACTCGATCAGCACGTTGCCGATGTCGAAAATAACTGCCTTGATCATGCGTAAAGGGCCTCTGCGTGGAAGGTGATGTGATCTTCCATGAAGGTGGAAACGAAGAAGTAAGAATGGTCATAGCCCGGCTGCATCCGAAACGTGATTTCTTGACGCTTGGCAGCGGCAGCTTGCGCCAGAGTTTCGGGTCTTAACAGGTCAAGGAATTGGTCCTTGGTTCCTGTGTCGATAAGAACGGGACCGTCAAAGCCGCGATCGGCCATTAACAGACTGGCATCGTGATCCACCCATTTCGCCTCATCAGAGCCTAAATAGGCCGTAAACTGCTTTTTGCCCCAATCGGAATCGGTTGGGTTGCAGATAGGCGAGAACGCAGAGACGCTGGCAAACCGACCAACCTCCTTCATTGCAATTGTTAGCGCGCCATGGCCGCCCATTGAATGGCCGGTGATTGCCTGACGTGACGCATCCAGAGGGAACTTGGAGAAGACCAGCTCAGTCAGGTCCTTGGTAACATAGTCATACATTTGAAAGTGGGGAGCCCACGGATTTTCGGAGGCGTTCACGTAGAAGCCAGCACCTTGGCCCAAATCATATGCGTCGTCATTTGCAACGCCGTCACCGCGCGGGGAGGTATCCGGGAATATCAGTGCGATTCCTTGCTCTGCTGCCCACCCTTGCGCGGCAGCTTTTACCATGGCGTTTTCGTGCGTGCAGGTCAGGCCCGATAGGTACCATAGGACGGGAACGGGCCCGTCTTTCGCTTCGGCAGGAAGAAACAGTCCGAACGTCATGTCACAATCGCAGCTGTCGGAGCGGTGAGAGTAGACGCCTTGGACCCCGCCAAAACACGCGTTCTCAGAAATGATTTCCATGTGGTCTCCTTTAAGTGACCCAGCCGATCACCAGCGAAACGGTCAGGATGCTGACGGCAGTTGATATAAGAATACTGGCCGATACCCGCGTCGGGGCAACCCCATAATGCTGCGCGATCATGTAAACATTGCCCGCAACTGGCAAGGCGGCGGCGGCAATCATGACCGAGGCGGAATAGGGGTCCACCGAAAACAGCCAAAGCGCGGATACCGCTACAGCCGCTGGATGAAGCACCAGTTTTGAGAAGGACAGCCAAGTTGCCACCTCCATACGTTCCGCTGATTTGGTCGCGAGCGAGGCACCGATTGCAAACAATGCGCCGGGTGTGGCCGCACCACCAAGGATGGAGAGGAACTCGTTGAAGGGAACGGGGATGGGCATCGCGGAGGCCGACCATGCGAAACCCAAAACGATAGAGACGATCATTGGATTTTTAATCAGGCCCGTACCTACAGTTTTCAAAATTCCAAGCGACATGCGACCGTCGCGTGACCCGGTAATCAGGATCACCACGAGGCTACCGAAGAAGATTAGGTCCACCGCCAAAATTAACATGACTGGCCCAATGGCGTCCTCGCCCATAAGCAACACGAGCATCGGCACGCCAAGGAAACCTACATTGCCAATGACCCCGCACTGGGCTTCAATCGCCGCTTCTTCAACCGACCGCCAGCGTAGCAATGCGACAGCGGTGACAAGCAAGTAGACAAGGGCCGTTGCCCAGAAATAGGCGACGATATACGTCCAATCCAGAATCTCGGCTATGGAGAGATTGGCAGAAAAGCGGAACAGCATGGCCGACAATGCGAAATAGAAGACGAATTTTGTCAGATAGCCCGTGGCCTCGGGCGTGAAAAATTTCACCCGACCAGCCCAGTAGCCCACGCCTATGATGGCGAAAAAGGGCAGTGTTTTCAGAAATATCTCCAGCATCGCTTCCCCCGATACCACGGTCTCGGGGGCTGCAACAGTGGATTAGCCGCTGCCGATTAATACACCCGCGGCAAGGACAAGCGCGCCGCCAAGTACCACCTGCAATGCGGCTCTGAAAAACGGGGTCTCCATGAAGCGATTCTGAATCCACGCTATGGCCCAAAGCTCGATAAACACGACGATGATCGCAATGGTGGTCGCGGTCCAGAAATCCGTGATGAGATAAGGCAGCGCATGCCCCAAGCCACCAAGCGTGGTCATGATACCCGACGCAAAGCCGCGCTTCCATGGGGAGCCACGGCCAGACAACTGCCCGTCATCGGACGCCGCTTCGGTGAAGCCCATCGAGATACCTGCACCGACTGACGCCGCAAGTCCCACAAGGAAGGTGTCCCACGTGTTGCCGGTGGCGAAAGCGGCTGCGAAGATCGGTGCAAGAGTTGAAACTGAACCGTCCATAAGTCCGGCCAAGCCAGGCTGAACCCAAGTCAGCACAAACTGGCGATGCGCCTCTTTGTCCTCGGAGTCACGCGTATCACCATCTATTCGGGCGGTAAGCTCAGAAGCCTTTTGTTCGTGGCCAGCCTCGGCGGCGGCCAGATCGCCAAGCAACTTGCGCGTGTCGGCATCTGTGGTCCGTTTAGCAGCAAGTTCATAGAACCGCTGCGCGTCACGCTCCATCTGTCCGGCCTGCTCGCGTATTTTCTCGAGGCCGAGATTCTCGACAAGCCAAATCGGGGAACGGGCGTAGAAACCTGCAACATGCTCGCGGCGCAAGAGTGGGATGACGTCGCCAAACCGTTTCTTATGCAAATCAATAAGCATCTGTCGATGTGTATCTTCCTCTGCTGCCATAGCTTCGAACACTTCCGCAGTCGCGGGAAAGCTCTCGCGTAGGCGTTCGGCATATCCCCGGTAGATACGGGCATCGTCTTCCTCTGACGAAATCGCCAAGGCGAGGACTTCTTGTTCGCTTAGATCGGTGAAGCGACGGCGGAAACTGACGGAGGGAAGCATTGGAACCTCAATATTAGAATGGTTCTAAAATAGGCAATTCATAAGAGAGATCAACCCGCGATAAAAAGTAAACCGAACGGTTCAGAAACATCTTGAAAAAGTGAACGACTCGGTTTAGTTATCCGAATATGAACTGAACGGTTCACTTATGAAGGATGAAAACCATGAACTCTCTCAAGTCCGCCCTGATCGCCGCCTCGATAGTTTTTGCTGGCCCTGCGCTGGCTAACGGAGGAATGTCTTTTGGCTATATTCACAACCTCACCTACCCTTCGCAGGATGTGACTGTCTCGCAGAACAATGCCAAATTGCTGGCACCCTCTGGTGATCGCTGCACGCTGCTGGAACGGGAAGTTGGGGTTCAACCGGATGCTTGCGGCACCATCTCCAAATCGGAGCTGGTGAAACGCAAGCTTGCGCGCGACGAGTAGCTCCCCCCTAACTCATGTCGTACAACTGGGCGGGCCTCGTGGCCCGCCCTTAAGTTTCTGGCAGTCATTGCCCAAACTAAACTGTATGGTCTATAATAACACATTGGGTCGGGAGACACTCACTTGGACGGAAACACACCTGAAATCAAACGCGGCCGCAAATACGATCAAGTGATCGCAGGGGCGCGTGACGTTTTTCTGGCTCAGGGTTTCGAGGGCGCAAGTGTCGACCTGATCGCGCGCGAAGCCGGGGTCTCCAAGGCCACGCTTTATAGCTATTTCCCTGACAAACGGATTCTCTTCATCGAAGTCGCGAAGCAGGAATGCGCATCGCAAGCAGACCGTGCTTTGCAGGTTGATGCAACCGATGTTCCTGTGCGCGAAATGCTGACTGCAATGTCTTACAAGATGATGGAGTTTCTGACGTCCAATTTCGCACAGCGCATTTTCCGTATTTGCGTGGCCGAGTCGGATCGCTTCCCGGAGCTGGGGCGCGAGTTTTACGCATCCGGCCCGAAGCTGCTGGAAGATCGTCTAAGCGAGTATTTCGAACATGCCTGCGAACGTGGGGAGTTGAAGATCGACGATATTGGCCTCGCCGCGATGCAGTTCCAGGAGCTGATGAAATCGGAAATCTTCGTGCAGATGATCTTCAATATCATCGAAAAACCAACTGAAGCCCAAGTTGATCGGGTCATCAGTGGCGCTGTCGATATGTTTTTGGCGCGCTACGGAGCGTAACTTACGCCCCGCGCTTGATAGCGGTCTTTTGTGATCTGTTCTTAGTAGACCACGACCGACCGGATCGACTCGCCCGCGTGCATTAAATCGAAACCTTTGTTGATGTCTTCAAGGCCCATAGTGTGGGTAATCATCGGATCGATCTCGATCTTTCCATCCATGTACCAGTCAACAATCTTAGGCACATCGGTGCGACCGCGCGCACCGCCAAATGCAGTACCGCGCCAGCTGCGTCCGGTGACCAGTTGGAATGGTCGCGTGCTAATTTCTGCGCCCGCGGGCGCTACACCGATGATGATAGATTCGCCCCAGCCCTTATGTGCGGCTTCCAGCGCGGTGCGCATTACGCCAACATTTCCGGTGGCGTCGAATGTGTAATCCGCGCCGCCTTTAGTGAGGGCCACTAGGTAGGCTACCAGATCGCCGTCAATCTCGGAGGGGTTGACGAAATCTGTCATGCCAAAGCGTGTCGCCATCTCAACCTTGGACGGGTTCAGGTCCACGCCTACGATCTGATCTGCACCGGCAAGGCGTAAGCCTTGGATGACGTTCAGCCCGATGCCACCAAGACCGAAAACGATCGCGCGGGAGCCAATTTCAACCTTGGCCGTATTGATCACCGCGCCAATGCCGGTGGTTACGCCGCAGCCGATGTAGCAAATTTTGTCAAATGGCGCGTCGTCTCGCACCTTAGCCAGCGCAATCTCTGGCATGACCGAGTGGTTCGCGAAGGTCGAACATCCCATGTAGTGCAGGATCGGGTCACCATCGAGAGTTGAGAACCGCGACGTGCCGTCAGGCATAAGCCCCTGCCCCTGCGTGGATCGGATCGATTGGCACAGATTGGTTTTCGGGTTCAGGCAATACTCGCACTCACGACATTCTGGCGTGTAAAGCGGGATGACGTGGTCACCCTTTTTCAGCGACGTCACGCCCGGACCGACATCCACGACAACGCCTGCGCCTTCATGGCCAAGGATTGCGGGAAACAGTCCCTCGGGATCAGCGCCGGACAAGGTGAATTCATCCGTATGGCAAATGCCAGTGGCCTTCATCTCGACCAGCACTTCGCCGTCGCGAGGGCCATCTAGATTTACGTCCATGACTTCCAGCGGTTTTCCGGCTTGAACGGCGACTGCGGCTCTGGTGCGCATTATGTGATCCTTTCCTAGTGTGTTGTGGTCAAACTTGCGCATAGTCACGGTGAAATCAATCGCCTTAGATTTGCTCATGTCGGCCGGACCCATTAAACCGCTTGGATGCGATTCCTTTTGCCCCTTCTCTTGCTGTTGGCTGCCTGTGGCGATCAATTCACTGACCCCGCAGATTTTGACGGGCAGCCGCGCTGTGGTGCCGAGAGCTATTTCTATCTGTTGGGTAAAAGGGCTTCGGCGTTGGATAAGCTCGACCTACCCAAGTCTTCGCGCGTGCTACGTCCTGACGACGTAATTACCATGGATTTTAGTCCAGACCGCCTGACGATTGATATCGACAGATCCGGCCTGATTTCTAGCGTAACTTGCCGATAGGCATCACCACTCGGCAGCCTTCAACTATCGGGACGTCAAACCTTTGACCACACCCTCAATCGGGGTAGAACAGCGATATGGCGAAGGCAGTGACGAAACCAAAAACGCGAGCTAAACTGGCTCCGAAAACCAAACAGGCGAAACCAAAACGATCTATCTTCTGGTGGATCGGCGTCGTGCCGTTTCTGGCGGTGCGATGGGGGTGGCGGCTTTTGGTGGCGTTGGCGCTGTTCGTACTGTTCATGGTCGTGCTTTATGCTTTGGTAAATCCTCCTACGACCGCCTATATCTTTTCGGAAAATTGGCGGCTTGACGAAACCCGTCGGGAATGGCGCGATTTCGAGACTATTTCACCCAATATGCCGCATGCTATTGTCGCCGCCGAGGATGCCAACTTTTGTAACCACTGGGGCTTCGACATGGCCGCGATTCGCGACGCGTTGGAAGATGGCGGTGGTCGAGGGGCGTCCACGATTTCGCAGCAGACGGTAAAGAACGTGTTTCTTTGGCATGGCCGAAACTGGACTCGCAAGGCACTGGAGGCGGGCATCACCCCGGTGATGGAAGCAGTCTGGACGAAGCGCCGTATTCTTGAGGTTTACATGAATGTTGCCGAGTTCGATGAAGGCGTGTTTGGTGTCGGTGCTGCGGCGCCTTGGTATTTTGGTGTAGATGCCAAAGATTTGACCATGCGACAGGCCTCGTTGCTGGCGGCGATCTTACCAAATCCGAAGGGACGTTCGGCGAAACGGCCATCCGCATACATTCAGAAACGGGCACGGTCGATTGCGTCCGGGGCGGCTACGATCCGCGCGGATGGGCGCAATCAGTGTTTCGAAGGTTGAAAATTCCGTGCAACGTTGCCATGACAAACAGACAGATTTCTCTCATTGGATAATGTGATGAACCGCCTTTACCACGCCCCGCTCTCACCATTTTGCCGCAAGGTACGCCTCGTCTTGGCCGAAAAGAAGGTCGAGGTTGAACTGGTCGAGGAGCGCTATTGGGAGCAGAGCACCGATTTCATGCAACGCAACCCTGCGGGTAAAGTGCCGATCTTGAAGATCGACAGTCAAACGCTGAGCGAGAGCCAAGCGATCTGCGAGTATCTGGAAGAAGTCATCCCAGAGCCGGCTTTGCTGCCGAAAAAGCCGGAAGACCGTGCCGAAGTACGACGGTTGGTGTTTTGGTTTGATGATAAATTCCACCAAGAAGTCACGTCGAAATTGCTCTATGAGCGGGTCAACAAGAAGATCATGGGCCAAGGCTATCCTGAGAGCCGGAACGTGAAGCTGGGCGCTCAGAAAATCAAGTACCACATCGACTATATGGGCTGGCTTCTGGATCAACGTCGTTGGTTGGGTGGGGACCAGCTTAGCTTGGCTGATTTCACCGCTGCGGCCCATTTCTCCTGCCTCGACTATATTCGTGATGTGGACTGGAACAGGAACTCTAACGTCAAAGACTGGTACGCGAAGATCAAATCACGGCCTGCGTTTCGATCCATCCTCGCGGATCAGGTGTCAGGCTTCATCCAGCCGCCGCACTATGCGGATCTAGATTTTTGAGCCTGAAGGACCGACTACGGGCGCAAGCGCTCGCGGAAGGGTTTGCGAAAATGGGGATATGCAGGCCGGACGCTATCCCGCAGGCTTCCAATCGCCTGAATACCTATGTCGACGAAGGGCGTCATGGCCAGATGGGCTGGATGGCAGAGCGCATGGCATGGCGCGGAAGTCCTGAAGCTCTTTGGCCCGAGGCCCGCTCTGTGATCATGCTGGCAGAGGTTTACTCACCAGATCACGACCCGCTTGAAACCCTGAAGCTTCGCGACCGCGCGGTGATCTCGGTCTACGCGCAGAACCGAGACTATCATGACATTGTAAAAAAGCGCCTCAAGCGCGTTGGCCGCTGGCTGATTGATCAGGCTGAGGGAGCTGAGATCAAAGTTTTCGTAGATACTGCGCCGGTTATGGAAAAACCATTGGCACAGGCCGCTGGTCTTGGGTGGCAAGGGAAGCACACGAATATTCTGTCGCGCGATTTGGGCAATTGGTTCTTCCTCGGGGCGATCTTCACAACCGTTGAATTAGACCCTGATACCGCCCAAACCGAAAATTGCGGGACCTGTCGCGCCTGCTTGGACGTCTGCCCGACGGATGCGTTCCCTGCTCCGTTCCAGCTGGATGCGCGGCGTTGCATTTCCTACCTGACGATTGAGCACAAAGGCCCTATCGACGAAGACCTGCGCGGAAAACTCGGCAACCACATCTACGGCTGTGACGACTGCCTCGCCGTTTGCCCGTGGAACAAGTTCGCCCAAAACGCGACAGAGCTTCGCTATGCTGCACGTGACGATTTGCGTGCACCAGCCCTTGCGGAGTTGGTCGCGTTGAATGACGTAGAGTTTCGGGCAAAGTTCTCTGGCTCGCCGATCAAGCGGATCGGGCGGGATCGCTTCATTCGGAATGTGCTTTATGCCATCGGAAATTCTGCGACACCTGCGCTGATTGAAGCGGCACGAGCACATACCAACGACCCCGACCCTACTATTGCAGATGCCGCGCGATGGGCCGTTGAGAGGTTAACCTGATGCCGCATCTTCTGAGCTTTGGTCACGGATATTCAGCGCAGGCGTTAACGCGTTTGTTGTTGCCGCGGGGTTGGACAGTTACCGGCACCACGCGATCCAAACAAAAAGCAGAAACCTTGCAGCAGGAAGGTGTTCAGCCCGTTATCTGGCCAGATGCAGACATGGCACCTCATTTGGCAAGAGCTACGCATTTACTGGTATCCGCTGGGCCAAACGAAGACGGTGATCCGGTTCTGAACGAACTGCGGACACAGATTGCAAAATTCGCCGGAAATCTGGAATGGGTGGGCTACCTATCGACCACCGGTGTCTACGGTGATCATCATGGTGGCTGGGTTGATGAAGCCACCCCGCTCTCGCCATCTACGAAACGCGGCAAAATGCGGGTCGAGGCGGAGGCTGCTTGGCAGGACCTTGCGGATGAGGTGAATTTACCGCTCCATATTTTCCGTCTTGCGGGAATCTATGGACCGGGGCGTGGACCCTTCTCAAAGGTTCGAAACGGAACGGCGCGACGGATTATCAAGGAAGGCCAGGTCTTTAGCCGCATCCATGTTGAAGATATCGCGCAGGTATTAGAAGCGTCCATTAGACAACCCAACCCCGGCGCGGTTTACAATCTTTGCGATGACGACGCAGCCCCACCGCAAGACGTGATCGGTTACGCGGCTAGGTTGCTTGATATGCCTTTGCCAGAGGCAGTGGATTTCGCGTCCGCAGACATGTCGCCCATGGCGCGTAGCTTTTACGCGGAGTCCAAACGCGTTCGTAATGATCGCATCAAGGAAGAGCTTGGGGTGAAATTGCTCTACCCGGATTATCGCATAGGACTTGAGGCATTGCTGGCAGCTGAGAACACATCAGTGTGACGGTGAATTTAGTGGATTCCTGCGACGGAAATTTCTGGTTATAGTTCTCAAAAATCGGGATGGTAACTCATATGCGCTTTGTGCTTTTGCGTGGTCTGCTTCTGGCCTCTTTGCTGATTCTGTCGGCCTGTTCGTCGAAGTTCGCAACCTACAATGGACCTGAGGTCACAAAGCTCGAGATTCATAAGACCCAACGAATCCTGAGAGTTTTCCACGGAAACCGACTTCTTAAGACCTACGAAGTTGATCTGGGATTCGGCGCGCGGGGCCACAAACAGGTTGAGGGTGACGGGCGTACACCTGAGGGGCGCTACACCATTGATCGCCGTAACCCGAATAGCTCGTTCTATCTGTCTCTTGGAATATCTTACCCGAACGCAAGGGATCGTGCCTATGCGCGGTCGATCGGGAAATCACCGGGCGGCGACATCTTCATTCACGGTCAACCCAACTTAAAAGGTAAGCGCGGGCCGGATTGGACGGCAGGGTGCATAGCTATCCGAAACAAGGAGATGCGGTTGCTTTATGCAATGGTAAAGAACGGGACCGTAATCGACATCTTCCCGTAAGCGGGCAGCTTTAGCTGCCCGTGACCATGGTCCACCAAATTTTGCCGCTTGGCTCCTGAAACCACGAAAATCCCAGCTTGCGGGCCCGTGGGGACAAAATGACCTCGCGCGTCGAGGGCAATTGCATCCATGCGGCGACGGTTTCTGACTCGTTTTCGTAAGATTCGGAGATGTTTTCGCCGATCATTTGACCTTCATACCCAGTGCGTGCGACGCGATCTAGCGGGGAAGAGCCGTCAGAGCCAAAGTGCCAAGGGCGGTTTTGCACCGACATATCACGTGAATGCGTTGCGGCGGCGGCTGTTAGTTTGCTGTCGAGTTCTACCGGGTTCTTGCCAGCGGCAACACGCAAGGCGTTGACGGAATCCAGCACGCGGAACTGGATCTTAGCGGTATCGTTGGCTTTTATTCGATACACGCGAGGCAGCGGCTTCCCGTCTGGACCAATGGTTGGACCGACCGGTGTACAAGCCGAGAGCGCGAAGAACGCGGAGATCACAATGAGAAGCAGTCTTGCCATACCAATTATTCCTTAGAATTTTGCCAATCCTTAAACTGAACGGTGCGGCTGTTCAAACACGGTGGTGGAAAATGGCCGATCATATCATTGTTTGATTTGTGATTGCGGCATTCTCGCCATATTAATGGACCGAAGACTACTCAAGGGGGGTATGTTCCATGAGCAAAACGACTTTCACCGGCCTGAACCGCCGTAGTTTCCTACTAACCGCCGGCGCCGCTGCGACGGGCTTCGCGACACCGACGCTGTCGCAAGTTACTGCTGACACCACCGAAGTTGAGCGGGATGTCACTGAAGTGGTGCGCCGCAATATGTCGAGCTTCCGTTCTTTGCAGTGGCAGCCCTATTTCAGCAACCTGAGAAATGGCGCGATTCTTGTCGATATCGACAGCCGCGCCCTGCATATGTGGACCGAAGACGGTGGATATAGGCTATATCCGTCCTCCGTTCCGTTGTCCGAAGATCTAACGCGCCGGGGTCGTACCAGCATCATCCGTAAGGTTGATGGTCCAACCTGGAGTCCCACACCTGCAATGAAGAAGCGCAACCCTGAATGGCCGGACTTCGTGCCGGCAGGACCGGACAATCCGCTCGGGACGCATGCCTTGTATCTTGGCTGGACATATTACCGGATCCATGGGACGCACGACACGCGCAAAATCGGGCGCCGTTCGTCAAACGGGTGCATTGGTCTGTTCAACGAGCACATCGCGGAGGTGTTCGCCAATGCCAAGATCGGCACACAAGTGTTGCTAATTTGACGACATTCTGACTGGTTGAAATCGACCTCATGCGTCGTGCCATTGTATTGAGCAAACATTTTTGGTTATACGATGTAACGAGATACTGTCTTGGGTGTCTGTGGATGGACCGGATAGTCTGGGTCCAGCAGGCGTATCTTGGAAGGATATATAGAGATGAAAAAAATCGTACTTGCAGCAGTTTTCACTGCAGCCGCTTCTACTGCTTTCGCTGGTGGTCTGTCTGACCCAATCATCGAAGAGCCTGTAATCGTAGAAGAAACTTCTTCTTCTGCTGGTGGCATTTTTATTCCACTGCTGTTCCTGGTTCTGGCCGCTGCCGCTGCTTCTTCCTAAGCGCACGCTAAACCGAGTTTTTGAAAGGGCGTCCGAGCAATCGGGCGCCTTTTCTACGTTGGGGGCTCGGAAGGAACGGCTAATTACTCGTTTGCCAACCCGGCTTCAGCTTCGATTTGTTTACGGGATTTGCGTTCACGCTCGGTTGCGGACTTGAGTTGACCGCAAGCTGCCATGATATCTTCCCCACGCGGTTTGCGCACGGGAGAGGCGTAACCGGCTTGATAGACAATTTCGGAAAACGCCCTGATGCGGTTGTTTGAAGACCGCTCATAAGGTGCACCGGGCCACTCGTTGAACGGGATAAGGTTGATCTTGGCGGGGATGCCTTTGATCAATTCGACCAACCTGTGCGCGTCTTCATCAGAGTCGTTCACGTCTTTAAGCATCACATATTCGAAGGTAATCCGCTCGCTATTCGACGCTTTTGGGTAGGCCCTTAGCGATGCAAGCAATTCCTCAATATTCCAACGCTTGTTGATCGGGACCAGCTTGTCGCGGATCTCGTCCGTGGTGCCGTGGAAGGACACGGCCAGAAGGCAGCCGATCTCTTGGGCTGTTCTTGCGATTTCGGGCACGACGCCCGAGGTTGATAGTGTAATTCGACGGCGTGACAGGCTGATTCCCTCAGGATCCATCGCGATTTTCATGGCGTCGCGCACGTTCTCGAAGTTGTAGAGAGGCTCACCCATGCCCATCAGAACGATATTGGACAGCTTGCGCCGCGCCTCGTCATTCGGGTTGTGGCCCGGTTCTGGCCATTCGCCCAGATCGTCGCGGGCCAGCATAACTTGTCCGATAATTTCACCCGCGGTCAGATTGCGCACCAGTTTTTGCGTGCCAGTGTGGCAGAACGAGCATGTCAGCGTGCATCCAACCTGGCTGGAAATGCACAGTGTGCCGCGATCTTCCTCGGGGATGTAGACGACCTCCACCTCATGGCCGCCAGCGATGCGTACCAGATATTTGCGCGTGCCATCGGTGCTGACCTGACGGGTCACGACTTCGGGCAGGGCGATTTCAAACTTTTCAGCCAACAGCGCGCGGTAATCCTTCGACAAGTTGGTCATGCTGTCGAAATCACGCACACCTTTTTGGTACAACCACTGCCACACCTGCCCAGTCCGCATCTTTGCCTGCTTTTCAGGGGTGCCGGCAGCGATCAACGCCTCGCGCAAACCATCACGGGTCAAACCGATCAGGTTGGTCCGCTCGCCGTCGGGCAGTTTGCGGGGGATAGTCACTAGGTCTTGGGTGATCGGAGCAGTTGCGGACATCGGAGCCTCACGAGAGAGCAGAAAGACCGCCGGATACACCAAATCAGTGCAAAGGGAAACCAGCGGCTTGGTGAACCTGCTGTACTTGGGGTCGCACAAGGCTGCAGGCAAGGCGTGCTTCTTCAGCAGATAAGGAGGGGCGTGAGCACGACGGGCCGGTAGGTCCGAGGTCAACCGCCAAGTTTCCACAGTAAAGCAGATGGCTTTGCAAGAAGCCGAGCGAGACATATGTCACCCCGCGCAGACCTTCGATCTGATGAACGCCGTCCATGCCTAACAGATCCTTGGCGCAGACCAGAACTTCGCGCGCGGAAAACAGGACGTCAAACATCTGATGACGCAAGGCGATACGCTGCGTTGGCGCAAGAAAAATGTCGGTGCTGGGGCGATCGCCCCCGAACATGCCTGCGGGTATGCGGATAGGCGATTCCTTAGGGGATGCGATAAGGTCGAAATCCCGAAACGCGACACATTTGATTGTCTGCATTCCAAGGTCTTTGGTTAGAATCCTGTCACCGGATTTAAGATCTTCAACAAAGCGTTCCCCAGTGCTGGCCATGACAGGTGTTCCCACGCTCAACCCAGCGGGGGAGAGTCGGACAGCGACTGCGGTCTTCTCAGCGGGAAGCCTAACGGAACTGGTGTTCGAGGAGATGGTCATAAGATGCTGCCTGTTGGCCGGGTTGTCCCGGTCTTAGTGTGGAGGGAGTTAAGGAACCTTGGCAGCCGATCCCTTAACCCTGAAAAATTTGACTAAATTACCCGCCGCAACGCTTTGCGGCATCCTCGAGCGCGGCGGTGAAGCCGAGCAGGGAGAAGGAATCCTTAGTGGTTGTGCCGCGTTTCGACACCCCGGTGACGACCGCATCTGCGCCACGCTTCATGGCAGAAATGATCTTGTTGTCATCAGCTGGCGTCGGGGCCCAAGCTGTTTCACCACTGGTGAACAACTCATATGTGCCATCACCGATCTTCAGACTCACGGTCGCGCCATCGGGGTAGGGGTAGCCACCAGTGAAGGAGACTTCGCCCAGTTTACCGGCACCGGGCCAGTAGCTCACGAACATAAGCGTGTCGCCGCGGGTCACGGCCACAACGCGGCCACCCTTGGTGTTCACAACTTCCTTTGGGCTGGATACGATCCAGCACTGGGTCGGGTTGTCCTCGACAAACACGCTCCAGTCCGTTTTGGACGCCACGCGATTTGTAGATTGTTCCTGAGCGGAAAGGGGGCCAATGGCCAGAATAAGGGCCGTGCTTACGGCCATGCCTTGCAGCATCTTTTTCATGTATCTCACAGCTCCAGCTGTTTCTGCCTCTTGTGCACTGATCGATCCTTAACGGATTCAACTTATCTCAGCACAACATATTATTATCTCGATTGCCAAACGATAGCCCAGAATGCATGTGTTGGGAAAGCCCAATTGGCGGATTTTCGCTTTAGAAGGAGGCGTCTATGACACAACCCATCCCTATGGTCGAAATCTGGCGGGGCGACCTGCTTGAATCACAACATCTGGGCCATGCGGTCGTCTGTGACGCGAGCGGAAACGTGGTCGAGGCGTGGGGTGATGACGAAAAGGTGATCTACCCCCGCTCCTCATGCAAAATGTTGCAGGCTTTGCCGTTGATCGAGAGCGGCGCAGCTGATGCCTTTGGACTGACATCCGAGCATTTGGCGTTGTCCTGCGCATCGCACCAAGGGGCGGCGATCCACACGGATCGGGTGCAAGTCTGGCTGAATGACCTGGGCCTCTCCGTTTCGGATTTTCGCTGCGGACCCCAACGACCTGACGACAAGGAAGCGCATGAAGCGCTCGTGCGGGCGGGTAAGAACCCATGCCAGATTCACAACAATTGCTCGGGCAAGCATGGTGGCTTTCTGACGTTGAACAAACATTTGGGTGCTGGATCGGAATATGTCGAAGTGGATCATCCGGTTCAGCGGGCGGCCAAAGCTGCGTTTGAAGAGATGACAGGCGAAAGATCAGAATTTTATGGGATCGACGGTTGCTCCGCCCCAAATTTCTCTACCTCGGTGACCGGGCTGGCGCGGGCAATGGCGCGGATGGCCAAGCCGTCCGGTTCGGATTCCCGCGCTCAGGCGTCAACTCGACTGGTAGATGCGATGCGTGCGCATCCTGAACTCGTCGCAGGTGAAGGCCGCGCGTGCACAGAGTTGATGCGGGCCATGGATGGCAAGGTCGCGATCAAGACGGGCGCCGAGGCGGTCTTTACCGCCATTCTGCCCGAACAGGGTCTGGGCATGGCGCTAAAGATTGTCGACGGTGGCACCCGAGCGGCAGAGGCTGCGATTGCAGGGCTCTTGGTGAAGTATGGGGTACTTGATGAAAACCATCCCATGGCAAGAAAACGCATGTATGGTCCGATTTTGAGCAGAAGCGGGCTGCACGCAGGCCGCATCCGGCTAAGCCCTGACTTCATTCAGCTTTGAGCGGGTCGGTATCAGCCGGCGACAGCTCCTGGATCAAGGCATGGATTTTGTCCTTCTTGAGAGGCTTGGTCAGGTAGTGACTTAGCCCGGCCTCTTTGATCCGCTCCTCGTCGCCTTCCATGGCATGCGCGGTCATCGCGATGATCGGGATCGGGTTTGCGTCTCGATCCTTCTCTATCTGGCGGATGGCCCGGCTGGCCTCCATCCCGTCCATTTCGGGCATCGAGATGTCCATGAAGATCAGGTCGAACTCACCCTGCTCAAAAGCATCTACCGCTTCGACGCCGTTTATCGCCATCGTCAAGTCAGCTGCCACAGCTTTTAGCATTTTGCGAAACACCAGCTGGTTGGTTTTGTTGTCCTCTGCTGCAAGGATCCGCAACTGGCGTTTGGCTTTGACAACAGCAGGTGCCCGCTCGACCTCGGACAAGCAGGCAAATAGATCCTCGCGGCGAAAGGGTTTACGAAGTGTCAGCACGCCATCCGGCTCCGGAGCCGGATCGACAGCGGACATCATGGCTACGATTGGGGTGTCAGGGAAAGCCCGCCCCATGGTTTCAATAGTTGACGGTCCATCGCTGCATTCGAGGTGATGGCCCACGAATATCACATCAGGAGCTATGTCCGCCGGTACGGCAGCGGCGTTGGGCAGCACTGTGATCGGAACACCCAGCAACTCCAACTGTCTTGTGAGAATATCCAAGTCCATCGCGTTTGACTCAACGACGACGGCAGTTCTGATCTCGCTTGGAACCGCATTCGGGCTGACGTCTGCTGGCGTTACCAGTGGTAGATTTATCTGGAAGCCAAAACAGGCACCTTCGCCCTTTACGCTGCTGATCCAGACTTCACCGCCCATTTGCTCAACGAGCTTTCGGGTGATGGCGAGCCCAAGCCCGGTGCCCTCAAACTTGCGATTTGCGTCATCCTCAATCTGATTGAATTCTCCAAATATGTGATCGACCATCGATGCCTCGACCCCTAGGCCACTGTCTTCAATGGTGAAGTGAGTTTGGCATATGTTGGTCTTGTCATCGACGATCCCGACAACACGCACCATCACGTGGCCCTTGTCAGTGAATTTCACTGCGTTGCCAACAAGATTGGTGAGGATTTGACGGATACGGCCCTGATCACCGACAAACTCGGCGGGTAAGAATTGGTCGTAGTCTATCTGGAAATCGAGGCCCTTTTGCTGCACAGTCGGACCCACAATCAAGCCAACATCCTGCACTAGGCGCTCTAGGTCGAATGGTGCGGGCTTTAGTAGGATTCGCTCCGCTTCGATTTTCGAGAAATCCAATACGTCATTGATAATTTCCAGCAACGCTTCGCCCGAGTTGCGGATCGTTTGCGCGTAGAGCGTGCTTTCGTCATCCAACCCATTCTCAAGCAGCAAATCTGCCATGCCAACGACGCCGTTCATCGGCGTGCGCAACTCGTGGCTCATCTTTGCAAGGAATGCGGATTTCGCACGGTCAGCGGCTTGGGCCTTGTCACGCGCGTCGCGCAACTCGTCCTCGCGTAGTATGTTTTCGGTGATGTTGAGCACCATTGAGACGACGCCGCCATCCGAGGTGCGCCGGTCCATCATTTTGACGTAAACACCATTCCAGAAACGCAACGTGATCGGCTGGATCTCCGTTACGGTCCATCGGTCCAGCATCATGTCGAGCCAGTCTTCGGAACTCTGCCCGCGCAAATCGACGATACCTTCGTCGATACAAAGATCAAGAATGTCCCCAAAGCCGGATCCTGGTCCAATGTCGCCGGCGCCCTCAAAGGCGGCCAGATAGGGCGGATTGGCTGCGATCAGGTTCAGATTGGCATCGAACAAGGCAAAGCCGTCTCTGATGGTGTCGATAGCGTCCCAAAGAAGCCGCTCGACGGCGACCACCTTGTGATTGGCGGCCATCAGGTCGTTGGCGACGCGGGTGTTCTGCCCCTCAAGCTCCTCCACCACCCGCCGTTGGTCGACAATTTGACCCGACAGATCCAACGCATGGGCAGAGAGCTTGCGATTGGCGGCAGTAAGCTCGGTCTGTTTTTGCTCCAGCAGCCGTTCGGCAGCCAGCCGGGCGCGCCGTTCCTGCATGAGGTCCTGATTTGTCAGTGAGTGTTCCATCATTCTCGAATCGTCTGCCCGCTTTTGCGTACAGATTTGTCGAAACTTGGTGAAAGCCGACTTAACGCGATCGGGTTGCCCGACTCGGTCCGGTCGTGCCACCCTTGGGGTGCGTTTTGAACTACGAGGTTGATATGGCGTTCCGCACTCTCTTGGTAGGCTTGTTGGCCGCCGCGACAACATCAATGGCAGTTGCGGATGATTTGATCCCGGACCGCCGCATGACCCTGTTGCGCAACGTGGATTTCTACGGCAGTGACCTGACCAACATTTTCGATACCAGCTTCGACGCCTGCACGCGCGCGTGTCTAACCGATCCGTCCTGCAAGGCGTTTACGTTCAATACGAAATCGAGCGCGTGCTTCCCGAAGTCGGACATCACGAATAGTGAACCGTTTGAAGGCGCTTTGTCAGTCAAGGTGACCAATGCATCTGCGGCGGAGTTGCGTCTGGCCGAGACGCAGCGAGGGCGGGCGTCTTTCCTGACTGAGCGGGATTTGAACGCGGCCTATGCGCAAGCGTCCTCCATGACCAGCCGCTACGCGGCCAATGCCTTCTCGCTCCAGCAGTTTATCGACGCCGCGAATAAATCCCGAAGCGAAGGTAAGCCGGATGTGGCGATGCGGTTTGTCGGGGCAGGTCTTACCATAGAGGATCGTTCTGACTTGTGGGACCAGTTTGCCCGCGACGCGGCCTCGGCTGCCAAGAAGGATGGGAGTAAGCGGCGGGAGTTCAATCGGCGCTATTTGACCGCCGCGTTAAACGCCTATTTGCGCGCGCCCAACCCTGCCATGTCGGTCAATGCGCTGAGCCTGTTGGCGGATGCGTTCGAGCAAAACGGCAGGGGTCGCGATGCCATTGCGCCCTTGCGGTTGGCGCAATCCTTGCAACCCAGAGACGATACTGAAAAGGCGCTGGACCGGGTCATAGGCTTGTTTGGTTTCAACGTGGCCGACACGGACGTGGAAAACAATTCCGCAGAGCCGCGGATCTGTGTGGCCTTTTCGGAGTCTCTGTCCAAGACCACAGACTATGCGCCCTTCGTGAAGTCGCAGATCGAAGGGCTCAGTATCGAGGCGCAGGACCGTCAGCTTTGTCTGGGCGGGCTCAACCACGGTGACCGTTATCGCTTCACATTGCGCCAAGGCTTGCCTGCGGCATCCGGTGAAGTTCTGCAAAAGCCAATCGAGATCACGCAATATGTGCGTGACCGCGCCCCGTCCGTCCGCTTTCCCGGACGATCCTACATTCTGCCCAGCAGCGGTGATGCGGCGTTGCCCGTGGTCGCGGTGAATACCGACAAGCTGGACCTGACGCTCTACAAGGTGTCGGACAGAAACATCCTGCGCACTATGCAGAACGACTTCTTCGCCCGACCGCTTAGCTATTACGGCGAGCGGGAGTTCCGCGCGTCCATGGGTGTAGAAGTGTGGAAAGGTATCGGTGACGTCCAAACGGAGTTGAACCGCGACGTCACGACCCGATTGCCCGTGTCCGATATAGTGGGGAAGATGCAACCGGGGGTGTACGCCCTGCAAGCATCTGTCGCAGGAAAGTCATCCGACGAAGCCTCACCTGCAACCCAGTGGTTTGTGATTAGTGATCTGGGGTTGACCAGCCTAGAGGGCGTCGATGGCATGCATGTGTTCGTGCGCGGCCTGTCCGACGTCGCGGCTAAGGAGGGGGTTTCGGTCTCGCTGATCTCCCGCGCCAACGAGGTGTTGGACACCGTCGAAACTGATGCCGAAGGCTACGCCCGCTTTGATGCGGGCCTGATCCGCGGCACTGGCGCAACCGCTCCGGGTTTGCTGACCGTTCAGAAGGATGACGACTTTGCTTTCCTGTCGTTGCGCGACCCGGAATTTGACCTTTCGGACCGTGGCGTCGAAGGGCGTTCGCCTGCCAAACCCGTTGATCTCTTTGTGACCACCGAACGCGGCGCCTACCGAGCGGGCGAAGTAATCAACGCGCTGGCCTTGGCCCGTGATGGAACCGCTAAAGCAATCAAAGACCTGTCACTTACGGCCGTTCTAAATCGCCCCGATGGCGTAGAGTATTCGCGCATAACCGAGCAGGATGCTGGTGCGGGTGGGCGTATGTTCAGGATGCCGCTTGGGCCAGAGGTGCCGCGCGGCACGTGGAGTCTTTCGATTTTTGCAGACCCTGACGCACCCGCGCTGTCGACGCAAAACCTGCTGGTTGAGGATTTCCTTCCAGAACGTATCGACGCGACCCTAACCTTGCCAGATGGCCCTATGATTGCGGGTGGAATCCCCCCTGAGCTTGGCATTGAGGCGCGGTATCTTTTTGGTGCGCCGGGTGCAGATCTTGCGGTGGAGGGTGACATGATCCTCCGCGCATCCAAATCGCTGGACGGGTTCAAGGACTACCGCTTCGGGAGGCATGACACGCCCTTCCGCCCGCTTCGTAGCGGGTTTGTCTCCGCCGTTCGCACAGATTCCAGCGGGACCGCGACCGCGTTACTGGATATTCCCGAACTGGATGAGGTGATGCAGCCGCTGGAGGCCGAGGTTGTCGTTCGCGTGCGGGAAGGCTCCAACCGGCCGATCGAGCGCCGCATCAAACGGCCGCTTCTGATTGATAAGCCGCTGATTGGGATCAAGCCCGATTTCGATGGTGTTCTTCCTGAAAACAGCGAGGCGGAGTTCAGTGTCGTGGCCCTTGGTCAAGACCTGACGCGGCAGGACATGCAGGTGCGCTGGACGATCAATCGCGTCCGGACCGAGTACCAGTGGTACTCCAACTACGGCAATTGGTATTGGGACCCGATCACGACCCGCAGTCGCGTGGCGTCGGGGGAGGCGACCGTGAAGGCGGATACCCCATTGCGGATCGGCGCACCGGTGCAGTGGGGCGAGTACGAGGTAAAGATCGAACGCATAGACGGGCCGTATGTGGCCTCCTCCATGAGTTTCGACGCTGGTTGGTATGCCAGCGCCGATGCGGCTCAAACACCCGACCTGCTGGATGCTTCGCTCGACAAGGAATTCTACAAGTCGGGCGACACGGCGACCCTTCGCATCGTGACGCGCTATGCGGGCACCGCTTTGGTCACCGTCATGTCGAACCGTTTGATCGACATGAAGGCGGTCGACGTGTCTGAAGGCGAAAACCTGATTACGCTGCTGGTCACGGACGAGTGGGGCAGCGGTGCCTATGTCGCCGCCTCCGTGCTGCGCCCGATGGGCGCGGTGGCAGGTCAAAACCCCGCGCGGGCGTTGGGTCTTTCGCATGCGGCGATAGACCCTGAAAACGCCAAACTGGCGGCTCGTTTTGAAACTGACGCCGAGGCCGCCCCGCGAGGCCCGCTTACGGCGCGCCTTAAGGTCGACAATGCTGACGGCGAAACCTTCGCCATGATCGCTGCCGTGGATCAGGGCATTCTGAACCTCACGGGCTTCACGCCGCCCGATGCGTCGGAGCACTATTTCGGCCAGCGTAAGTTGGGCGTCGCTATCCGCGACGTTTATGGCCGCCTGATCGACGGGACAGCCGGTGCCTTGGGCGCTGTCCGCTCCGGTGGCGATGCAAGTGCGCAGCTTCGGGCGAAATCTCCACCACCTACGGAAGAGCTGGTCGCCTATGTCAGTGGGCCTCTCAAGGTAGATGAGAACGGAAATGTTGAGACGGTTTTCGACCTGCCGGCATTCAACGGCTCTGTTCGCCTGATGGCGGTGGTCTGGTCGAAAGACGGGGTTGGCGAGGCCAATGCCGAGGTGCTGGTCCGCGATCCGGTCGTGGTCTCGGCCACCCTGCCACGTTTTCTGGCCCCCGGCGACACCAGCCAACTATTGCTTGAAATCGTGCATGCGGACGGGCCGACCGGTGAGATGCCGTTGTCCGTCAGCGCGTCAGGCGCGCGGCTTGCGGATGAGCCACCAGCCTCCGTCACTCTTGGCGAGAAAGAAACGGCGAGGCTCTCCGTGCCCTTCACGGCGCAAGGCACCGACGCGGTGACCATGGACATTGCCCTGACGCTGCCAAATGGCCGAACGCTGACACAAACGCACCAGATCGAACTGCGTCGCAACGACCCCCTTACCCAGCGACGCAGCCAGTTCGCCTTGGCTGCTGGCGGAACCTTCACGCTGGATGGAAACGCTTTTGCCGGCTTCGCGCCCGGCTCCGGCTCGGTGACGCTGGCCGCAGGGCCGTTGGCGCGGTTTGACGTGCCGGGGCTGCTCAATGCGCTCGACAAATATCCCTACGGCTGCACCGAGCAGGTGACGTCCAAGGCCTTGCCGCTGCTCTATTTGGATCAGGTTGCGCGTGCGATGGGACTGGAAGACCGCGACGGCATTGCCGAGCGCATCAGCCAGTCCATATCGCTGGTGCTGACCAATCAGGCCTCCAACGGGGCGTTTGGGTTATGGCGGCCTGATCGGGGCGATCTGTGGCTGGATGCCTATGTCACCGACTTCCTGAGCAGGGCACGGGCGCAAGGCCATGACGTGCCGCAAGTTGCGTTCCGTCAGGCGCTCGACAACCTGCGCAACGAGGTCAACAGCGCCCCAGACTTCGAGAACGGCGGAGAGGGTCTGGCCTACGCATTGTTGGTGCTGGCCCGCGAAGGGGCGGCGTCCATCGGGGATCTGCGCTATTACGCGGACACCAAGGCTGACGACTTCGCGACCGCACTGGCGGCGGCACAATTGGGCGCTGCTCTGGCATCTTACGGCGATCCAACGCGCGCAGATGCGATGTTCCGCAGGGCGGCCGAGTTGCTGGACAAGGAAAAAGGAAACCAACAGGTCTGGCGTGACGATTACGGCACCGACTTGCGGGATGCGGCGGCGGTGCTGACGCTGGCGGTCGAATCCGGTTCTAGCGTGTTGGACGTGGCCAAGATAGGTGCGCGGATCGCTCCGTCCATCGGCGATGTCGTCGGGCGCTCCACGCAGGAATCCGTGTGGACATTGCTGGCGGCAAACGCGCTGATCGACCGCCAAGGCACAGGCCTGTCGCTGAATGGCGAGGTCGTCGATGGCCCCTTGGTGAAGGTGTTGGATGAAGACACCCAAGACCCTGTTCGGATCACCAACACGTCTGGGGAAGACACGACCGTAACCCTGACCGCAATCGGCGTCTCGGATGATCCCGTTGCTGCCGGTGGTAACGGTTACCGCATCGCACGCGACTATTATGATCTGGATGGCAATCCTGTTGACGCAAGCCGTGTCGCGTCAGGCACGCGATTGGTTGCGGTTCTGACGGTCACGCCCCTTGCCAAAGGCGAAGCGCGGTTGATGGTAAGCGACCCGTTACCCGCAGGCTTCGAGATCGACAATCCGAACTTGCTTCGCAGTGGTGACGTCAAATCACTACCGTGGCTCAATACCGAGGCCAATGTGCGCAACTCGGAATTTAGAGATGACCGGTTTCTTGCCGCCGTCGACCACTACGGGACGAAGGAATTTCAGCTAGCCTATATTCTACGCGCCGTGGCTCCGGGCGAGTATCACCACCCTGCGGCGAGCGTGGAGGATATGTACCGCCCGTTCTACCGCGCCCGCACCGATGAGGGTCGCGTGCAGGTCGTGCGGTAGTGCGACTGTCCCGAACATTTGGTCTACTGGCGGTTGCGTTGTGGGCTGCCGCCTTCGGGCGCGACCGATTTGACCATTGGATAGACCGGACGGAAATACCGGTGTTGGCGATTGAGACAGGCGTGGAGGTTCTGGACCGGCGCGGCCATTTGCTACGCGCGTTTCAAACCTCGGACGATCGGTGGCGGCTCGCGGCATCTGTCGCTGAGGTCGACCCCGAGTTTTTGTGCCTGTTGATCCGCTACGAGGACAAACGGTTCTATGACCACGCGGGTGTTGACCCTGTCGCGATGCTGCGAGCCGCCGCGCAAGGGGTGTGGAACGGGCGTATCGTTTCGGGCGGGTCGACCCTGACGATGCAGGTCGCACGTCTGCTGGAGGAGAGCGGCACAGGCTCGTGGCCCGGCAAACTGCGCCAGATCCGGCTGGCGCTGGCGCTGGAACGGAGGTTGAGCAAGGAGCAAATCCTGTCGCTCTATCTGGTACGCGCACCCTATGGCGGCAATCTCGAAGGATTGCGGGCGGCGACATTGGCCTATTATCGCAAAGAACCGCGGCGGCTGACGCCGACGCAGGCCGCCATGCTGATCGCCTTGCCGCAATCACCCGAAAGCCGCAGGCCCGACCGCTTTCCGGAACGTGCATTACGGGCCAGAAAGCACGTCATTGAGCGTCTTGTGGGCGCTGGTGCCCTGACACCAGAGGACAGGAGCGGACAGGCGCTACGGGCAAAGCGCCACGAGTTCGCAGCACTTGCCCCGCATCTGACGGACCGCATTCGCAACACAAACGGCGGGCAACTTGTGCGCACCACGCTGGATGTCGGCATCCAACGAAAACTGGAGCGGATGGCTGCCAATGCAGTTGCCACGGCGGGCCGACATCTGTCAGTGGCGATGATGGTGGCAGACCACCAAACGGGCGAGATTATCGCGTCGGTCGGCTCGGCCAGTTACGCGAATGACCGGCGTGGTGGTTTCATTGATATGACGCAGGCGCGCCGCTCGCCCGGATCGACGTTGAAGCCGCTGATCTACGGCATGGGATTTGATCAGGGTCTGATCCACCCTGAAACGCTGGTGTCGGACCGCCCGATGCAGTTCGGCGCTTATGCGCCGCAGAACTTCGACGGCGTTTTCCGTGGCGACATTCGAGTGCGGCAGGCACTGCAGGCCTCGCTGAACCTGCCGGTTGTGAGCATACTGGACCGGCTTGGCCCCGCGAACCTGATCGCCAAGCTGCGTCAGGCTGGGGCGTCGCCGCAATTGGCGGGTGATCAGGCGGGGCTGGCAATAGCGCTGGGCGGGTTGGGGCTGAGCCTGAGCGAGCTGGTGCAGCTTTACGCGGTGATCGCCCAGCCGGATAGGGCCAAGACCCTCGCGGCGACCCAAGGGGCCATCGCCCCGTTGCCGCCGGTGCTGAGCAAGCGTGCCAGTTGGTATATCGGCGACATCCTCAAAGGCGTTCCACGCCCCGCCATGGCGGGGCGCAAGGACGTTGCGTTCAAGACAGGGACCTCCTACGGGCACCGCGACGCGTGGGCAATTGGCTATGACGGGCGGCATGTCGTCGGTGTCTGGATGGGGCGGGCGGATGGCACACCGGTGCCGGGGGCGTTCGGCGGCGAGCTTGCTGCGCCGCTGATGTTCCAAGCCTTCGACAAGATAAAACCGGACAGTGACCCGTTGCCCGCGCCGCCGCGCGATGCGCTTCTGTCGGGCAATGCGGAACTGCCGCAACCTTTGCAACGGTTCATCAGCCGGGTCGAGCAGCGCGGCGTTGCGCAAGACCACCCCAAGGTCGCGTTTCCGCCTGATGGCGCACGCGTAGCGCTGCGCGGCGGCGCGCTGACTGTGCAGATACGGGACGGCGTTGCGCCGTTTACTTGGATGCAGAATGGCACGCCTGTATTGACAAACAGCTGGGACCGCCAAGCGCAGCTTGTCCCGTCGGGGCGGGGCTACGTACAGGTGCGGGTGATAGATGCCCGCGGCCGCGCCACGGGCACCACAGTTTTTGCGGAGTAGCTAGACCCGTTCAATCGCCAGAGCGATGCCCTGACCGCCGCCGATACACATGGTAATCAGCGCCTTGGAGCCGCCGGTCCGCTCCAACTCGTGCAGGGCCTTGACGGTGATGATCGCGCCGGTGGCGCCAACGGGATGCCCCAAGGCAATCGCGCCGCCATTGGGGTTCACCTTCTCTGGGTCGAGGCCTAACTCCTGAGACACTGCCAACGCCTGCGCGGCGAAGGCCTCGTTGGATTCGATCACGTCGAAATCGCTCGCCTTCAGGCCGGTGCGTTTCAGCAGGTTTTGCACGGCAGGAACCGGACCAATCCCCATGACTTCCGGGCGCACACCGGCGTGGGCGTAGCCGATGATGCGCGCGCGTGGCGGCAGGCCGGATTGCTTCGCCGCAGCTTCCGTTGCCAGCACGACCGCGCCCGCGCCGTCATTGATGCCCGATGCGTTGCCAGCCGTCACGGTGCCGTCTTTTTGGAACACCGTGCGCAGCCCTGACAACACCTCAAGCGACGTCGCTTTCGGATGTTCGTCGGTATCAAACGGCACCATGTCACGCTTCACGCGGACCTCTACGGGCACGATTTGGTCTTTGAAATACCCCGCCTCAATCGCACGGGCGGCGCGGGTCTGGCTTTCCAACGCGAAGGCGTCTTGCGCCTCGCGGGAGATGTTATGCTCCGCCGCGACGTTCTCGGCGGTGATGCCCATATGGCCGGTGCCGAAGGGGCAATTCAATGCGCCCAGCATCATGTCCTGGGATTTGGCGTCGCCCATTTTCTGCCCCCAACGCGCATCCGGCATGATGTAGGGGGAACGGCTCATGTTTTCCGCGCCACCAGCAAGGCCGAACTCTGCGTCGCCCAGCATCAGCGACTGGATAACCGAGATAATCGCCTGCACGCCGGAACCGCAAAGACGGTTCACATTCATCGCGGGCACGGTGTCGGGGATACCGGCCTGCATCGCGGCGGCGCGGGACAGGTACATGTCGCGCGGTTCGGTGTTGATGACATGGCCAAAGGCGACATGCCCGATTTGGGACGGGTCGACGCCCGCCCGCTCCATCACTGCCTTGGAGACGGCAGCGCCCAGATCAATGGGCGGGGTCGCGGCCAATGCGCCGCCAAAGGTGCCGATGGCGGTGCGTGCGCCGCTCAGGATCATGATTTCAGACATTATGGGTCCTCCGTTTGAGTCGCATGAAGTTTAACGCAGTTCAGCACACTAGAAGAAGTGACCTTGCGTCTTATTCTATGAATGAGGCGACAGGCTTATCCGGTTTGTCGGGGTTGCGTTGTCTGCAGGAACTCCACCGTGCCGTCAGGGAGCACCACCGCAGCGGTCAGGCAACCGGTTGCGTAACCTCCGGTATCAACCGAGATACGACCGTCCTCGCAAACCGCGCGCTCCATTATCGTGTGTCCATGGGCGACCCATTGTCCGTCAGTGCGACCACGGGTCAGAAATTCGGGATGCCCCCACAGCAAGACGCGTGACGATTGGTCGTTGATGGCACGGCCAGGATCGACGCCCGCATGGGTGATCATCAGGTTTCCGGAACTGACGGAGGCTGGCAAGTTCCGCAGCCAGTCTTCCATTTCGTCACCCAGTTGCGAGCGAAGCTCTTCGGCGATGGAATTTGCAGTCGTAGCCCATTCTGTCTCGAAGGGGATCAGAATGCCAAAGCTGGCGAGGGTCTCTGTTGCCCCGTTTCGGAACCACCTCGCGTGGCGGGCCTCTGGCGCGTCGAGAAAGTCGAGCATCATCTGCTCATGATTGCCTAATATGCAGGTGACGTTCTCTGGGAATTCTTTGTTGAGCTCGTGCAAACGTGTCAGTACAGCTGCGCTAGATTGACCTCTGTCGATATAGTCACCCACAAAGACCAGCTTGGGGTCACGCAGCTCTAGTGTGCCGATGACATGGTCAATTTGCTCAAGAATATGCTCCAGCAGATCGAGTGTACCGTGCAAATCGCCAACTACAAAATATGGGGTCGTAGGGTTTGGTCGAGACCGGTCAATATCACTCGTTTGAACGTCTTTCGGAGCCGTTTTGCCTTTGAAAAATGAGCGTAGCAGGTTCATAGGGGTAACTCTCGCTGGGTTACGCTACAGTTGGTCGCCGCAGGCTTGGAATGCAAGCAAAACAGGCCTGACCGCGACAACGCGCGGAAAGCTGCGGCGTTTTTGGAGTTTGACCTGCTGAATGGTAGGGCGATTGTTTCTGCCTAGCCTGCTGCCTGCCACTCGCGTATCGCGTCGAGCGGATACAGCAGCATGATAATGTTCAACGCCAATCCGTCTCGAATGGCCGCCATGACGGCGACTTCGGCGATGATGACGATTGCGACGCTGACCCAGACCGGCACACGCTTTGCCAACCAGAAACCGAACCACATGGCCAAGATATCGCAGACAGAGTTCAGAACGCTGTCGCCATAGTAGTCCAGTGCAATAGTCACCTCGCGGTAGCGGTTGATTACGGCGTCGGTGTTCTCGAGCACTTCCCACGCTGCCTCGATCAGGGTCGCGATAGCCAAGCGCCAACCTATGTCCACGCGCCGCGCAAAGAGCCACAATATCAAGTAAAAGATAAAGCCGTGCAGGACATGGGACGGAGTGTACCAATCCATGATGTGTTGGGAGTTTTCGGAACTCATGGTCTCCAGATGCAGCAGTTTGATATAGCCGCATTTGCACATGGGAACGCGGCCCATCCACAGTAGGATTGCGGCGGTGGCGACGAGGATCCCGAAGGTGACCCAATAGGGAAGAAAGCGCTTGTTCATGGCTTGGACGGGACCACACAGGGCGGCGCAGTGTAAACCCTGCCCAAGCGCCGTGCGGTCTGTCTGAGTCTTTTTTGCCCCACCGGCTTTCGGGTGTCTGTATCTTGCCTGATCGCGCGCCCCGTGCCACGGTTCCGGCATGAATTCACTTGACGCCTTTGCCCCGTTTTCCCTAGCCGAACAGAAACTTATAGATGACGCCGCCGACCCGGAGCGCACCAGTGTTGGTGACGGCGAGTTGCCTAAAACTGATGATCCGGATCGAGCGATCCGCGGTGAATTGATACGTCACCTGTTGCTGCGGTTCGATGCCCTTCACGACAAGGGCATTCGCCTGCGTGGAGCTTGGATCAGCGGCGCACTCGACCTGCAGGGGTGTGATTGCGAGCGCGACATCTCGCTGTCCCATTGCCACTTGAGCACGCCGGTCAATCTCGTAAATGCCCGGCTACGCGGATTGCACCTGTCGGGTTGTAGCCTGACCGGCCTGTCGGCAGACAACACATCTTTTTCCGGCTCTGTATATATTAGGGCAGGCACGCGGGTCACGGGTGAGATTTCCATGGCGGGCGCGCGGATAAGCGGCGACCTCCAAATTTGCGACGCAACGATCGAGAGCCCTAGACAAGACGCTATTTTCGCCCCGTCCTTGCGTGTGGAGGGATCTGTTTTTCTAGGCAATTACCCCTATTCCGAGAGCGTTACAGAGCTTCATACAACTGGGCTTTTGTTCTTCTCCTCGGCGCGGGTGGACCATGATTTTTTCCTGACGAATACCTCCATCAGCTTGCCCCAAGATCCTATTGCTATCGCACCGGTTTTTGACCCGACCGAGGAGCATGGCCGCGATATGGCGCTTAGTCTTGCGCGGGCAAAAATCAGTGGGATTTTGTATCTCGCCGACAATCATATCGCACGCGGGATCGTGAACTTCGCGGGGGCCGAGGTCGCCCGTTTCCGTGATGAACCAGTCGGGCCGGGTGCCGCATATCCGGTGCGGCTTGATGGGTTTCGCTACGGTGATTTTTCCCGCCACGCGGAAACGAACATTGCCGCCCGCCTTGACTGGTTAGCGCGAAAACCAGCGGACATGCCGTTTACTTCGCAACCCTACGAGCAACTGGCATCGGTTCTACAATCGCTTGGACATCGCAATGATGCGCGCTCGGTCTTGATGCGCAAAGAACGCCTGCTCAGGGCCGAGAACCGCAAACTGATGGCGCAGCGAAATGTATCGACAGCGCGGCGGGGCGTATCACGATTTGCAGATGATTTCCTGCGCTGGTCTATCGGGTATGGTTATCGGCCCGGACGGGCAGTGGTTATCGCGATCGTTCTCACTGTTGCGCTTGGGTTCTTCTTTGAAAGCACATGGCGCGCGGGTGACATGACACCAAATGCGGCCCCAATTCTGGTATCGAAGGATTGGGTGGATGCCACGCGAACCCATCCTGATAATCCGGCGGTCTTCTGGTCGTCTCCGGGGCAAGGTGGTCAGGATTGGGAGACCTTCAACGCCTTTGCCTATGCGGCGGACGTGGTGGTGCCACTGGTGAATTTTGGGCAGGAAAGCGCATGGGCACCCTCCACGTCACGCTCGCCTTTGGGCAAAATTGCGTGGTGGGTTCGCTGGTTCGCCAAATCTATCGGCTGGATCGTAACTGCGCTGGGCGCCGCCGCAATTACGGGTGTGATCCGCAAAGACTAGATCGCTAACGGAAAACGCCGCGACCCGTGAAGGGTAGCGGCGTTGGGTTCGCGTGTCCGGTGTTGCTTATGCCACGTCGAAACGCAGCGCTTTTACTTGGTTAAACAGGCCGGTATCCGTCAGCTTTTGAAGGATCGGCGCAGGCACCGCGCCGTCCACGTACAGTAGCGCAATCGCACCGTTACCGGCAGATTCGCGGCCAAGGGTAAAGTTCGCGATATTCACGCCGTTCTCGCCCATGGTTTGGCCCAAAGTGCCGATAATCCCCGGCATATCCTTGTTGGTGGTGTAGACCATGTGTTCGCCGATCTCGGCGTCGATGTTGATGCCTTTGATCTGGATGAAGCGCGGTTTGCCGTCGGAGAACACCGTGCCAGCAATCGACCGCTCGCGGGTGTCGGTGACCACGGTTAGCTTGACATAGCCGTCAAACACGCCGGATTTGTCCTGCGTCGTGGTCGAGATTTTGACGCCACGTTCCTTGGCGATAACCTGCGCCGACACCATATTCACATCCGGATTGGTGGCCTTCATGATGCCAGCCACGGCAGCGCAATTCAGCGCCTCCAGATTCATATGGGACACGTTGCCGTTATAGGTGATCTGGATTTCCTTCATCGCCTCGTCGGTCATCTGGCCGATGAACGCTCCAAGATGTTCGGACAATTTTACCCATGGTCCCATGACCTTAGCCTCTTCCGCGGTGACGGAGGGCATATTCAGCGCGTTGGAAACTGCGCCCGTCAGCAGGTAGTCTGACATTTGCTCGGCCACTTGTAGGGCTACGTTCTCTTGTGCCTCCGTGGTGGCCGCACCGAGGTGCGGAGTGACGACGACGTTGGGCAGGTTGAACAGCGGGCTGTCGGTGGCGGGCTCGACCTCGAACACGTCGAAGGCGGCGCCGGCGACCTTGCCGGATTTGAGCGCGTTGGCCAGTGCGGCCTCGTCCACCAGACCGCCACGGGCGCAGTTCACGATACGCACGCCGTCCTTCATCTTGGCGATGTTTTCCTCGGAGATCATGCCGCGGGTTTTGTCGGTGGCAGGCACATGCAGCGTGATGAAATCGGAGCGGGCGAACAATTCGTCCAGCTCCACTTTGGTCACGTTCAGTTTCTCCGCGCGTTCTTCCGACAGGAACGGATCATACGCAATCACCTTCATTTTAAGGCCAACGCCGCGTTCGCAGACGATGCCGCCGATGTTGCCCGCGCCGATGACGCCAAGGGTTTTGCCTGTCAGTTCAACCCCCATGAACTTGGATTTTTCCCACTTGCCTGCGTGGGTCGATGCCGACGCCTCGGGGATCTGACGGGCCACGGCGAACATCATCGCGATGGCGTGTTCGGCGGTGGTGATCATGTTGCCGAATGGGGTGTTCATCACGATGATCCCCTTCTTCGACGCGGCGGGAATGTCGACATTGTCTACACCAATGCCGGCGCGACCGATGACCTTGAGGTTCGTTGCTGCAGCGATCAGTTTCTCGGTCGCCTTAGACGCGGACCGGATGGCGAGGCCGTCATATTGGTCGATGATCGACAGCAGCTTTTCCTTGTCCTTGCCAAGCTCTGGCATGAAGTCCACATCGATGCCGCGGTCGCGGAAAATCTGGACGGCGGTCTCGGACAGTTTGTCGGATACGAGTACTTTGGGGGCCATGATGGGCTCCTTGTTTTTGCGGTATGAATTACGTCGGCTTTGCGTCGGCAAAGCGTATGGCACGAAATGGGTTTACGACTTGATCTCTTGCTCGAAGGCGTAGGCGAGCCACGGGAGCATGGCTTCGATGTCGGACGTCTCGACCGTGGCCCCGCACCAGATGCGCAGACCCGGAGGGGCGTCGCGGTAGGCGCCAACGTCGAGGGCGACGTTTTCCGCCTCCAGCCGCTTGGCGATGGCTTTGGCGAATGCGGCACCGTCGGTGATGCGGTCGTCGGTGAACTTCAGACAGACGGAGGTGTTGGAGCGGGTCGCGGGGTCTGTGGCGAGGAAGTCGATCCAGTCATGCGCCGAGACGAAATCGGTGATCGCGGCCGTGTTCGCATCGGCGCGGGCGATGAGGCCTTTGAGGCCGCCCACGGATTTCGCCCAGTCGAGCGCGAAGAGGTAATCCTCGACACACAGCATCGACGGCGTGTTGATGGTGGCACCCGTGAAGATGCCGTCGATCAGCTTGCCGCCTTTGGTCAGGCGGAAGATTTTGGGCAGGGGCCATGCGGGGGTGTAGCTTTCCAGCCGTTCCACGGCGCGGGGGGACAGGATGAGGACGCCGTGGCCGCCTTCGCCGCCCAGAACTTTCTGCCAGCTGAAGGTGGTGACGTCCAAGCGGTCCCAAGGAAGGTCCATCGCGAAAGCGGCGGAGGTCGCATCGCACAGGGTTAAGCCCGCGCGGTCGGTCGGGATCACGTCTTTCGACGGGACGCGCACGCCGGAGGTGGTCCCGTTCCAAGTGAAGCAAACGTCATTGTCGAAGTTGACCTGCGAGAAGTCGACAATCTCGCCGTAATCGGCGGTCGTCACCTGCGCGTCGATCTTGAGCTGCTTGACCACGTCTGTGACCCAGCCGGAACCGAAGCTCTCCCACGCGAGCATCTCTACGGGGCGTTCGCCCAAGAGGTTCCACATGGCCATTTCAAACGCGCCGGTATCAGACGCAGGCACGATGCCGATCTTGTAGTCGGCGGGGATGCCCAGCACCTCGCGCGTGGTTTCGATCGCGGCAAGCAGCTTGGCTTTGCCGACAGCAGCACGGTGCGAGCGGCCCAGAGGGGCGTCGGCCAGCTTATCGAGCGTGAATGTGGGGGGTTTGGCACAGGGGCCGGAAGAAAAACGCGGATTCGTCGGCTTGGTAGCCGGAGCTTTCATAGTCATAATATCTACCCTTACAGATAATTGCCTCTCGTTGGGGAGAGGTGTCCCACTGGCGTCACTACGGAAGGGCGCGGGCTTTCACAATAGAGAAAACGTCGCTATAGCGCCGCTTGAGTGATTATTTGCGACATGCTTCTCCACGATAGGAAACTTCACGATGTTCGTAGCGACCCTTTTATGTGACCCCTCCGCGCCGAAACTGGACGCGGCTTTGCCGGTTAATTTGCGCAACGCATGGGGCGGCGGGGATGTGATCTGGTTAATGCCGGATGTGGCGGCGGAGTTTGCTTTGGCGAGCGTGCCGGCGAATTTCGATCAGGTCTGGGAAGAATGTCAGGCGCTGGGGGTGGATCTGGTGATCCAGCCGATGGAGGGGCGGCGCAAGAAGATGCTGCTGGCCGATATGGACAGCACGATGATCCAGCAGGAGTGCATTGACGAGTTGGCGGATGAAGCTGGCGTGGGTGCGCGTGTGGCGGATATTACTGCCCGCGCGATGAATGGGGAGCTGGATTTCGAGGCTGCGCTGAAAGAGCGTGTGGGGCTGCTGAAAGGGCTTGATTCCGGTGTAATAGAGACTGTTTTGGCGAACCGGATCACCTATATGCCCGGCGGCAAAGCGCTGGTCTCGACGATGAAGGCCAATGGCGGCTATGCGGCGCTGGTGTCGGGCGGGTTCACGGCATTCACGGCGTCCGTCGCGGCGGCGCTGGGCTTTGACGAGAACCGCGCGAATACGTTGCTGGAGGATGGCGGCAAGCTGACTGGACAGGTGGCGATGCCGATTTTGGGACGCGAGGCGAAGGTGCAGGCGCTGGAGGAGATAACGGCGCGGCTGGGGATTTCAGAGGCTGACGTTTTGGCGGTCGGGGATGGCGCGAATGATCTGGGCATGTTGCAGCGGGCGGGAGCGGGCGTGGCGCTGCACGCGAAACCGACAGTGCAAGCACAGGCGAAGATACGGGTGAACCACGGTGATCTGACTGCGCTCTTGTTCCTGCAAGGCTATGCAGTGAGCGACTTCGCCTAGCGGCCTTTCCAGACGGGATCGCGTTTTTCGGCGAAGGCTTTTGCGCCTTCAAGCTGGTCTTCGCTGGAATAAAGCCGTTTTACCGACTCGAACTTGCTGCCGGTGATCTGGTCCATCGTATCCTGAAACTTCTCGTCCTCGGCCTCACGCACGATTTCCTTGATCGCGGCGTAGACCAACGGCGGGCCGGAGGCGAGCAGGCGGGCCATGTCCCACGCTTCCTCCATCAACTTATCGGCGGGGTGGATGTGGTTAACGATGCCCCAGCCGCGCGCCTCCTCGGCGTCGAACCAGCGGCCGGTGAACAGCAATTCCATGGCGATGTGATAGGGGATGCGTTTCGGCAGCTTGACGGAGGCCGCGTCGGCGACGGTGCCGGAGCGAATTTCGGGCAGAGCGAAGGTGGCGTGGTCGGCGGCAAGGATGATGTCGGCGGACAGCGCCAGTTCCAGCCCGCCGCCGCAGGCGATGCCGTTCACGGCGGCGATGACCGGTTTGTAGAGGTTGGGCAACTCCTGCAATCCGCCGAAGCCGCCGACGCCGTAGTCGTCATCGACCGCATCGCCATCAGCGGCGGCTTTCAGATCCCAGCCGGGGCAGAAAAACTTGTCACCCGCGCCGGTGATGATCGCCACTCGCAGGTCGGGGTCGTCACGGAAATCCGCGAAGACGTCGCCCATGATGCGGGAGGTCGCGAGGTCGATCGCGTTGGCCTTGGGACGGTCGAGCGTGACCTCCAGAATGGTGCCTTCGCGGCGGGTTTTGATGGGGTTTGTCATGGGGTCCTCCGGATGAGTGCGTCTGCCGCGACGGCGCTTTCGGGGCTGCAGATGAGGGGGTTAACCTCGACCTCGGCCACCGCACCGTTTTGGGCGACGACATAGGATTGAACGGCGAGGATGGCGTCGGTGATGGCGTCCAGATTACAGGGCGCGGCACCGCGATAGCCGGTGAGCAAAGGATACATTTTCAGGCGGGTTAGGGCCTGTTTTATGTCTTCCGGCGTGCTGGGGATCAGCACGGACTGGGTGTCGTTCAGGAGTTCCGTCAGGATGCCGCCCGCGCCGATGGTCAGCAGGTAGCCATGGGCGGGGTCTTGCGTGACGCCGACCAGAAGCTCCGCGCCTGCGTCGCACATTTCCTCGACATGGAACGACGTGGCATTGGTCATGCTGTCCATCGCGTCGCGGACCTCGGCGCGGGAATTGCAGTCAAGGATCACGCCGCCGACATCGGACTTATGCGCCATGCCCTCGGCCTTGACCACAACGGGGAAGGTCAGCGCGTCGAGACCTATGGCGCTGTGGTTGGTTTGGATCGCTTTGGGGACCGACAGGTCGAAAGCGGCGAGGGCGGTTTTGGCGTCGAATTCGGACAGTGTTTTGGTGTTTTCAGCCAGCGGGCGTTTGAGCACGGGGTCGGCGGAAGGTGTGTTTCGCGGGCGTGATGCGGCTTCGACGGCGTTCAGGGCCTCGGCCAGTCCGGCGAAGGGAATCACGCCGCCCTCCATAAGCTGCGCGGCGACAGGTTCGGGCATCAGCTCGGGGAGGGTGGCTACAACAGCGACGGGCTGGCCGGTTGCCTTGCGCATCCGTAACGCCGCGTTGGTGGCGCAGGCCCAATCGCTGGCGTCGCAGATGTCGTCGCGGGGGTAGTCGAGCACCACGAGCGTCAGCGCGATATGCGGCGCGGCCATGGTGGACCACGCAGCGGTCATCGCGTCCTCGTCGCGCCAGATATAGGTGTGATAGTCGAGCGGATTGGCCAGCGCGACTTTGGGGCCGAGAGCTTCAAATAGGCTCTGTTTCTGCTCTATTGTGAGCTCTGGGAAGGTGAGATCGTGGCGGTGGGTCATGTCGGCGACCAGCGATGCCTCGCCACCGGAACAGCTGATGGAGGATATCCGGTTAGAAGCGAGCGGCCCTGCGACATGCAGCAGTTTCAGCGTTTCAAGGAAGCTGGGCAGGTCGGGGGAGCGCAGGATGCCGAGCCGGTCAAGGAACGCCTGCGCGGCGGTGTCGCCGCCGGCAAGGGACGCGGTGTGGCTGATCGTGGCGGCTTGCGCGTGGGTGGAAATGCCGACCTTGAGCGCGACGAGGGGGACGGATTTGGCGTGCGCTTTGGCGGCGAGGGCCTCCCAACGGGTCAGGTCGCCGAAGCCTTCGATATGAAGGCCGATGGCGGTGACGCGGGGGTCATCGAGCAAGGCTAAAGCGATATCGGCTTGGGTGGTTTGCGCCTGATTTCCGGCGGTGATCATGTAGCCGATGGGCAGGCCGCGGGTCTGCATCGTCATGTTGATCGAGATGTTGGAGGACTGGGTGAGGATCGCAACACCTGATTCAACACGCTTGCAGCCGTGCTGGTCGGGCCAGACGGCGACACCGTCCAGCGCGTTGATGAAGCCGTAGCAGTTGGGGCCAAGGATCGGCATATCGCCTGCCGCCTTCAACAATCTTGCCTGCGCGTCGGTGCCGGAAATGTCCTCGCCGCTGGCTTCGGCATAGCCGGAGGCGAAGCAGACCGCGCCGCCTGCGTTGAGCTTTCGCATGCGTTCGACAGCGCCGATCGTCGCTTCGCGGTTGATGCCGACGAAGGCGGCGTCTGGGACTTCAGGGAGGTGAATTACGCTTGGATAGGCTCTGATTCCAGCGAATTCCGTCTTCACCGGATGCACGGCGTAGAGCGTACCTTGATAGCCGAACTTCTTCGCTTGAGTCAGCACGGCTTCGCCCCACGCGCCGCCGCCGATAACGGCGAGGGATTTCGGGTTCAGGAGGCGAAAGAGGTCAGGCACCGAGCGCCCTCAGCAATTCGCGGCTGATGATGTGGCGCTGGATCTCGGACGTGCCGTCCCAGATGCGTTCCACCCTTGCGTCGCGCCAGAAACGTTCCAGCGGGAAGTCATCCATCAGGCCCATGCCGCCGTGAATTTGGATCGCGGCATCGGTGACGCGGCCCAGCATTTCGGAGGCGTAAAGCTTGGCAGAGGCGATTTCGCGGTTCGACGGAAGGCCTTTGTCGAGCAGGTCGGCGGCGGCGAGGGTGAGCAGGTCGGCACCATCAATCTCGGTGATCATGTCGGCAAGCTGGAAACTGACGCCTTGGAATTTGCCAATTGGCTGGCCGAATTGCTCCCGCTCGGCGGCGTAGCTTAGCGCGTAGTCGAACACGCGGCGGGCGCGGCCGACGGACATGGTGGCGACGGTGATGCGGGTGGCGTAGAGCCATGTGTTCATCACCTCGAAACCGCCATCGACCTGCCCCAGAACCTGTGCGTCGGGCAGCCGGCAGTCGTCGAAATCGAGGATCATGTTCTTGTAGCCGCGATGGGACACGGATTTGTAGCCGTCGCGGATGGTGAAACCGGGGGTGCCGCGATCGACAAGAAAGGCCGTAATCCGCTTTTTAGGGCCTTTTGGCGTGTCATCTTCGCCGGTGGCGATGAAGACGATGAAGAAGTCAGCGTGATCCGCGCCGGAGATAAAATGCTTGGTCCCGTTCACCACCCAATCGCCGCCATTGCGGACGGCGGCGCATTTCATGCCGCGAATGTCGGAGCCGGCACCTGGTTCTGTCATGGCAAGCGCGTCCATCCGTTCACCGCGAACGGCGGGCATGAGGTAGCGTTCCTTTTGGTCGCCTTCGCAGGCCATGAGGATGTTCTGCGGACGGCCAAAGAAGTGGTTGAGCGCCATGGAGCCACGGCCCAACTCACGTTCCACCAGCGCAAAATCGAGGTGGCTGAGACCTGCGCAGCCGACACTTTCGGGGAAGTTGCAGGCATAAAAGCCCAGGTTTAGGGTCTTATTCTTGATGTCTTGCGCGATTTCGTGCGGCACCTCACCGGTACGCTCCACCAATTCTTCATGCGGGTAGATTTCCTTTTCCACGAAGCTGCGGACGGTGGAGACGATCATCTCCTGCTCTTCATTCAGGCCATATTGCATCAGGTTGCGTAATCCGGTTGTTCAGTGTCGAGAATGGCCTTGAGTTCGGCCAAGTGGCGGATGTCCTGTTCGGGGTAGTTTTCGATTTCATCGGCGGTTTTGGCGGCGATGTCGTCGGGCAGGATCGACAGGGGGCGGCCTGTTTGCAGCGCGCGGATGTAGACCTCGCAGGCGCGCTCGAAGAAATACATTCGGTTGAAGGTGTCGGCCACGGTGTCGCCGATAACCATGATGCCGTGATTGCCCATGATCATGACCTTTTTTTTCGGGTCGATGAACAGTTGGGCGCAACGCTCGCCCTCCTCCTCGAAGGCGAGTCCGCCGTAACTGTCGTCGACCACCTGACGGTCGTAGAACATCGCTGCGTTTTGGTCGAGCGGGGGGAGGACTTTGTCCTCCAGACAGGCAAGAACCGTGGCGTGGATGGAATGGATATGCATCGCGCAACGGGCGTGCGGGCAGTGGCGGTGCAGACCGCCATGCAGGCCCCAAGCCGTGGGATCAGGCGCATTAGGGCCTTTTAGCGTGTCGGGATCGTTGGCGTCGATCACCAGCATGTCGGAGGCCTTGATCCGCGAGAAATGCACCTGATTGGGGTTCATCAGAAACTTGGTGCCATCGTCATTGATCGCGAAGGAGAAGTGGTTGGACACGCCCTCGTGCATATTCAGCCGCGCGGTCCAGCGGAAGGCGGCGGCTAGGTCGACCCGCTCCGCCCAGTGTTCGATGTTTGCGTGTGTTCCGTCCATGTCATGCCCCTTTCACTTTGGGCAAGTAAGGCATTTTGGGCGCGATATGACTAGCGATTTTGCGACTTGCACCCGCGTTCAAAGTCTGGACAATTGGAACATGGAACACCAACCCCTCAAATCATGGGCCGACAGCGCTGCAACCTTGGTTGCCGTTGCGGCTGGTCGTGCGCCTGCGGACACGGTTCTGCGTGGCGGAAAAGTCGTTAATGTACATACGCGAGAGGTGCTGGACGGCTGGCAAGTTGCCATCAGTGCCGGGCGGTTTGCCTATGTTGGGCCGGACGCTGGGCATTGCGTCGGGCCGGATACCGATGTGATCGAGCTGGGCGGGCGTTACCTGATTCCGGGGCTGTGCGACGGGCACATGCATATTGAATCGGGCATGCTGACCCCCGCAGAATTTGCCAGCGCGGTGATCCCCCATGGCACGACGACGATGTTCACCGACCCGCACGAGATTGCCAATGTGTTGGGGCTTCGGGGCGTGAAGCTGATGCATGACGAGGCTCTAATCCAGCCGATTTCGATCTATACGCAGATGCCAAGCTGCGCGCCGTCCGCCCCTGGGTTGGAGACGACGGGGTATGAGATTGGCCCTGATGACGTGGCCGAGGCTATGACATGGCCCGGTATTATCGGGCTGGGGGAGATGATGAATTTCCCCGGGGTAGTGAATGGCAGTCAGCAGATGTTGGCAGAGATTGCGGCGACCCAGAACGCGGGGAAAACCGTGGGTGGGCATTATGCCTCGCCTGATTTGGGGCCTGACTTTCATGCTTATGCCGCTGGCGGACCTGCGGATGACCACGAAGGCACCTGCGAGGCGGATGCGATTGCGCGGGTGCGGCAGGGGATGCGGTCGATGATGCGGCTGGGCTCGGCTTGGTATGACGTGGAGACGCAGATCACGGCTGTGACGGAAAAGGGGCTGGATTCGCGGAATTTCATCCTGTGCACGGATGATTGCCATTCTGGCACCTTGGTGAATGACGGCCATATGAACCGCGTGGTGCGTCATGCGATTGAATGTGGTTGTGATCCGCTGGTGGCGTTGCAGATGGCGACGATCAACACCGCGACCCATTTCGGGTTGGAAAGAGAGTTGGGCTCCATCGCGCCGGGGCGGCGAGCGGACTTGATCGTGACGTCTGATCTGCGAGACCTGCCGATTGAGCGGGTGATTGCACAGGGGCGTATCGTGGCGGAGGCGGGTGAGATTACCGTGACCTGCCCGCATCTGGACTGGCCGGAGGATGCGCGGCAGACGGTGCATTTGGGGCGTGAGTTGAGCGGAGCTGATTTCGAGATTAAGGCACCTGACGGGGTGGAGACGGTTACGGCCAAGGTGATTGGTGTGGTCGAGAATCAAGCACCCACGGAAGCACTAAAACGCACGATTGCAGTGAAACAGGGTCTGTTGGAGCCGGAAGGTGCTGTTTGCCAAATCGCTCTGGTGGAACGCCACAGAGGCACCGGCGACGTGGTTAATGCACTGGTGGAGGGGTTCGGGTATGAAGGCAACATGGCGATGGCCTCGACCGTGGCGCATGACAGCCACCACATGATCGTGGTCGGCACCGACCGTGCGCAGATGGCACTGGCGGCGAACCGCTTGGCTGAGGTTGGCGGCGGGGTCACCGTTTGGAAAGGTGGCGAAGAACTGGCATTGGTCGAATTGCCGATTGCGGGACTTATGTCCGATCGGCCCGCCAAGGAAGTTGCCGCCAAGGCTGACCAGATGGTCGCGGCCATGCAGGCCTGCGGCTGCACATTGAACAACGCGTATATGCAGCACTCGCTGCTGGCGCTCGTGGTCATTCCATCGCTTCGGATATCCGATCTGGGGCTGGTGGACGTGACCAAATTTGAACTGACAGAATTGATAGAGGAAACTCAATGAACGGCATTGATGCCAATTTACCTATCCGCACCCCTGACACGCCGGCTGCGGAGCTTTTCAGCAATCCAAAAGCAGCGGTGCAGCGCCTGTGCGAGATTTACGAAGTCGCCACGTCTTTCCTGATCGAACGGTTTCGCGACAGCCTTGAGGGCAATCCGCCCGCCGAACGCTATCGCGCTTTTTATCCGGAGATCAGAATCACCACGCAGAGTTTTGCGAAGATCGACAGCCGCCTGAGCTTTGGTCACGTGGCCCAGCCCGGGACCTATTCGACGACGGTCACGCGGCCCGACCTGTTTCAATACTATTTGGAGCAGCAGATTCAGCTGTTGGTCGATAATCACGGGATATCAGTCGAGATCGGCGTGTCTACGACCCCGATGCCGATGCACTTCGCCGTGGCGAACGCGACCGACCTGACGGTGCCGCAAGACGGGGCGATGGACTTCACTTTGCGTGATGTGTTCGACGTGCCGGATTTGGCGACGACGAATGATGACATCGTGAATGGTACGCTCAAAGAGATGGCGGATGTTCCCGCGCCGCTGGCACCCTTTACGGCGCAGCGCATCGACTATTCACTGGCGCGCTTGTCGCATTATACGGCGACGGCGGCGGAGCATTTCCAGAACCACGTTTTGTTCACGAACTACCAGTTCTACGTTGAGGAGTTCGAAGCCTACGCGCGGCAGATGCTGGCCGACCCCGACAGCGGGTACACGGCGTTCGTGAGCACGGGGAACCATGTGCTGACGGACGCGGAGGGAGTTATTCCCACAAACGAGAAAACGCCGCAGATGCCGACCTATCACCTGAAGCGCAAGCATGGCTCTGGCATTACTTTGGTGAATATCGGGGTCGGGCCGTCTAATGCCAAAACAGCGACGGACCACATCGCGGTTTTGCGGCCTCATGCGTGGCTGATGGTGGGGCATTGTGCGGGCTTGCGGAACTCCCAAAGTCTGGGTGATTTCGTGCTGGCACATGCTTACTTGCGCGAGGATCACGTGCTGGACGATGACCTGCCTGTTTGGGTGCCAATTCCGGCGCTGGCGGAGATTCAGATTGCGTTGGAGAAGAGCGTGGCCGAGGTCACGCAGTTCGAGGGATTCGATTTGAAGCGGATCATGCGGACGGGAACGGTTGCGACGATTGATAACCGCAACTGGGAGTTGCGCGACCAGTCCGGACCGGTGCAACGGCTAAGCCAATCCCGCGCGATTGCGCTGGATATGGAGAGCGCGACGATTGCCGCGAACGGGTTCCGGTTCCGTGTGCCATACGGGACGTTGCTATGTGTGTCCGACAAGCCGCTGCATGGGGAATTGAAGCTGCCCGGAATGGCGTCAGACTTCTATAAAACGCAGGTTTCACGGCATTTGTTGATCGGAATTCGGGCGATGGAGCATCTGCGGGAAATGCCGTTGGAGCGCCTCCATTCGCGGAAATTGCGCAGTTTTGCCGAAACTGCCTTCCTTTAACCCTAGGGAAACTGCAAAAAACACGAAAAAGAAGGGGTTTTCGCACACTAATTGTTGTGCGGCCCCGCAATATTCAGTTAGGTTCTCGCGATAACACCCCAAAGGTGGGGTAATAGAGAGGGAGCAGAGCTCATGGCAACGAAACCTATGACCAAGACACAATTGGTCGCAGCATTGGCTGAAGAAGCAGGCACCGACAAGAAGGGCGCAGCTGCTTCCTTGGACGGTCTGATCGCAATCATCACCCGCGAAGTATCTGGCGGCGGCGCAGTGACCCTGCCCGGCGTTGGCAAAATCTACTGCCGCGAACGTCCGGCACGTATGGTTCGCAACCCCGCCACTGGTGAGCAGATTTCTAAAGACGCTGACAAAGTGGTCAAAATGACCATCGCGAAAGCTCTGAAAGATAGCGTAAACGGCTAAGCGCCAGATACGTTTACAGATTTAAGGGTCGCCTTCGGGCGGCCCTTTTCTTTTGCGCCTATTCGCGTGACAGTGCCGCGAAACGGGCAAGGATTTCGGCGTGGATATCAAAGCGATTTTTATGGGGCTGGCCTTCGCGCTGATGTGGTCCAGCGCCTTCACCTCGGCGCGGATTATCGTCGCCGACGCGCCGCCGCTTTATTCGCTGAGTTTGCGGTTTTTGCTGTCCGGGCTGTTGGGGATATTGATCGCCAAGGCGTTGGGGCAAACGTGGAGCCTGAGCCGTGCGCAGTGGCGGGCGACGTGGATCTTCGGGATTTGCCAAAATGCGCTGTATCTGGGTCTAAATTTCGTCGCCATGCAATGGATCGAAGCCTCGCTGGCGGCGATTATTGCCTCGACCATGCCGCTGTTGGTGGCATTGGTAGGATGGCTGGTGTTCAAGGATCGTGTTCCGCTGATGGGCATGATCGGATTGGTTGCGGGGATCGCGGGCGTTGTGCTGATTATGGGCAGCCGGATCAGTGGCGGCGTCGATGTTTTGGGCGTGGTGTTCTGCTTGGTCGGGGCCATGGCGCTGACCTTTGCGACCTTGTCGGTGAAGGGTGCGGCCTCGGGCGGAAACGTTTTGATGATTGTCGGGTTGCAAATGCTGGTGGGCTCGGCCTGCCTATTTGCCGTCGCTGTGCCGTTGGAGACATGGGACGTAACCTTGAGTCCGACTTGGATCGTGGCATTCGTTTACACCACGCTGGTACCCGGTTTGTTGGCGACATGGGTCTGGTTTATGCTGGTGGGCCGTGTGGGGGCGGTGAAAGCATCGACCTTCCACTTCCTCAACCCAGTATTCGGGGTTGGGATCGCGGCGGTTCTGCTAGGCGAGAGTATCGGACGGGTCGACCTGATCGGCGTGCTCATCATCGCCGGTGGCATTCTTGCGGTGCAACTGGCGAAGCAGAAGATAATCTAGCCGATTTTTCCTTGGTTAGAGCCGATTTGCCCACGGTGTAGCAGCATGTGGTCAAGGATCACGCAGGCCATCATGGCCTCGCCCACGGGAACGGCGCGGATGCCGACGCAGGGGTCGTGGCGGCCTTTGGTGATAATCTCGGTGTTCTCGCCGGATTTGGTGATGGTCTTGCGGGTGGTGAGGATCGAGCTTGTGGGCTTCACGGCGAAGCGCACGACAATGTCTTGGCCAGTGGAGATGCCGCCCAAGATGCCGCCTGCGTGGTTGGAGCTGTAGACGGGGCCGTCCGGCCCCATGCTGATCTCGTCCGCGTTGGCCTCTCCGGTGAGCATGGCGGCTTGCATTCCTGCGCCGATTTCGACGCCTTTGACCGCGTTGATCGACATCATGGCGGCGGACAAATCAGTGTCTAACTTGGCATAAACGGGTGCGCCTAGCCCCGCAGGGGCGTTTTGGGCGATGACTTCGATCATAGCGCCGACGGAACTGCCGGACTTGCGCAGGCCGTCCAGATAGTCGGCCCACGTCTTAGCGGCCTCGGCGTCAGGAACCCAGAACGGGTTCTGGTCGATCTGGTCCATGTCACGGTTGTCGGCTTTATGCTCGCCCATCTGAACCATGAAGCCGGTGATCTTCAGATCAGGCGCCAGCATTTTGATCGCCTCACGTGCAACGCCACCAGCTGCAACGCGGGCCGCAGTTTCGCGGGCAGAGGAGCGCCCGCCGCCGCGATAGTCGCGGATGCCGTATTTGGTCCAATAGGTAATGTCGGCATGGCCGGGACGGAATTTCTCGACGATATCGCCGTAATCTTTGGAGCGTTGGTCGGTGTTTTCGATCATTAACTGGATCGGTGTTCCGGTGGTGACGCCCTCAAACACGCCAGACAGGATACGCACCTCATCGGCCTCGCGGCGCTGGGTGGTGTATTTGTTTTGACCGGGTTTGCGCTTGTCGAGCCAAACTTGAATCATCTCGGCCGTCAAAGGCACACCCGGAGGGCAGCCGTCGACGGTCGCGCCAAGCGCCGGCCCGTGGCTTTCGCCCCAAGTGGTCACGCGGAAAAGATGGCCAAAGCTGTTCATCGACATGGGGCGTCTCCCTTTTGTCAGAGGTCTAGCGAGGCACAACGCCCCCCTCAAGACCTTTCGCCTTGCCGATGCGCGGGTTGGGGCTTAGATATCACGATACCTCGGGGGGCCTTCATTGGCTGAGATAGCGCAAGCTGACCCGTTGAACCTGAACCGGTTAAGACCGGCGGAGGGAAGGTTTGAGATGCTCTCACTCCCCACTCCGTCCGTCGTTTTGGAGGAATGAGATGAAAAAGACCCTTCTGAGCGTAGGACTGATTGCTCTGGCTACTTCGGCATTTGCCGACGATAAGCCCGTGCTGACGATCTATGCGCCTGACTACTTTACCAGCGAATGGGGCCCCGGCCCGAAGATTGAAGCGGCGTTTGAAGAGACGTGTGCTTGCGACGTGAAATACGTGGCGGGTGACGTGCTGCCACGCTTGCTTTTGGAAGGCGAGAGAACCAAGGCGGATGTGGTGATCGGGTTGAATACCGATGTCACCAAGAAGGCCCGCGAAACGGGTCTATTCCTGCCCCACGAGCAGGATACCAGCGACCTGACGCTGCCGATCGAGTGGACGGATGACGTGTTCTTGCCGTTCAACTGGGGGCATACTGCGTTCATCTACAACACCGAGAAAATGGCTGATGCGCCGACCACGTTTGATGCTTTTTTGGCGGATGAGGACACCAAGGTGGTGTTGCAGGACCCGCGCAGCTCGATCTCTGGCTTGGCTTTGATGCTGTGGGTGAAATCGGTTTATGGCGACGACAGTCAGGAGGCGTTCAACAAGCTGGCGCGCAAGACTTTGACCGTGACCAAAGGCTGGTCGGAAAGCTATGGCATGTTCACCGATGGCGAGGCGGACATGGTGCTGAGCTACACGACGTCCCCCGCCTACCACATCATCGCGGAAGAGGATGAAACCAAGCGGGCGGCGATTTTCGACGAAGGCCACTACTTCATGACGGAGTTGGCGGCGCAGGTGAAAGGCTCTAAGCAGCCGGAACTGGCGCAGGCGTTCATGGATTTCGTGTTGTCGGAGACGTTTCAGTCGATGATTCCGACCGCCAATTGGTCCTTCCCCGCGAAACTGGACGCGGACAAGCTGCCGGACGGGTTCAAGAAGTTGGATATGCCTGCGCAGGCGCTGTTCTATTCGGAAGATGAAGCAGCAGGGTTGCGCGATGCGGCGCTGGAAGAATGGCTGAGCGCGTTCAGCCAATAAGCCTGTCCACCTTTGGCGGGGCGGCGGTGGTCGCCCTGCTTTTGGTGCTGACACTTGGAACGCTCGGCGCGGTTGCGTGGCGGGCGGAAGAGGTGTCGGCATTGTCGCGTTCCGACTGGTCCGCGGTGCGGTTCACGCTTTGGCAGGCGGCAGTGTCTGCCCTGCTGAGCGCGGTTTGCGCGATCCCCGTTGCCCGCGCGTTGGCGCGGCGGCAATTCTGGGGGCGGGGGGCGCTGCTGACCATTCTGGGCGCGCCGTTTATCTTGCCCGTGATCGTCGCCGTGTTGGGCTTGCTGGCAGTCTACGGGCGTAGTGGAATCGTCTCAGATGTACTGGTTTGGGCAGAGTTAGAGCCTGTTTCGATCTATGGATGGCATGGTGTCATCCTCGCGCATGTGTTTTTTAACCTGCCTCTGGCAACGCGGCTGATCCTGCAGGGCTGGCTGTCCATTCCGGCGGAGCGGTTCCGGTTGGCACAGTCGCTTGGCTTCACCTCACGTGACATCGCAAGGCATCTGGAACGCCCGATGCTGCGAGAAGTTTTGCCCGGCGTCGTCATGGTGATTTTCCTGATCTGTACCACGAGTTTTGCGGTGGCGTTGGCCTTGGGGGGCGGTCCGAAAGCGACGACGATTGAGTTGGCGATTTACCAAGCATTCCGCTTCGATTTTGACCTTGGGAAAGCTGCGCTGCTGGGATTGGTGCAGTTCGCCATCTGCGCGGTGCTGGCATTGGTGTCGCTGACGGTTTCCGTTCCTTCGGGGCAGGGCGCGGGGCTGGACCGTGTCGTGCCGCGCAACGATGGGTCCAAGGTTTTGGACGGCTTTGCGATTGCCGTTGTGGCGTTGTTCTTGATCACGCCTTTGATGATGATTGTAGCGAAGGGGCTGCCGGGACTGCCTGACCTGTCGCTGAGCATCTTGGGCGCTGCGTGGCGGTCGGTGTGGGTCGCGGTGACCTCTGCCGCCTTGACGGTTGTTTTGGCCCTTGCGCTGGCGTTGCTATCGTTAAGGTGGGGGCGAGGTTATGAGATTGTCGGGTATCTGTCCGTTGCGGCGTCGCCTTTGGTGATCGGCACGGGGCTGTTCATCCTGACTTACCGCTGGATAGACCCTGTTTTGCTGGCCTTGCCAGTCACAATAGTGGTGAACGCAGCGATGAGTTTGCCGTTTACCTTGCGGGCTTTGTCCCCGGCGCTGCGTCAGGTCGAGGCGGATTATGGGCGGCTGGCAGCCTCTCTGGGGCTGTCGGGGTGGGCGCGGCTGAAGATAGTGTTGCTGCCTCGCCTGCGCCGCCCTTTGGGCTTTGGCGCGGGACTAGCAGCGGCGTTGTCGATGGGGGATCTGGGGGTCATCACCTTGTTCGCAGACCCCAGCCGCGCGACCTTGCCGTTGGCATTGTATAACCTGATGACCGCATACCGGATGCAGGAGGCATTTGCCGCAGCGCTTGTTTTGCTGGTGCTGAGTCTGACCCTGTTCTGGCTGTTCGACCGAGGAGGCCGCGTAGATGCTGACGTTTGACAAGGTGGAGATCGTGCAGGGGGACTTCTCGCTGAGCGCGGATTTCCCCGTTGAGGCGGGCGCGATGGTGTCCGTGATCGGGCCGTCGGGAGCGGGTAAGTCGACGTTGTTATCAGCGCTGGCGGGGTTCGTGCCCATCACCAGCGGGCGCATTTTCTGGCAGGGCGTCGACATCTCGAGAGCCGCGCCCGCCGGCCGGCCACTGGCGATGGTGTTTCAGGACAGCAACCTGTTTCCGCATCTGACAGTGGCGCAGAATGTGGGGCTTGGGGTGAAACCTAGCCTGAAACTGGCGGCGCAAGAACACACCCGCGTGGCGGAGGCTTTGGCGCGAGTGGGACTTAGCGGTTTCGAGGCGCGCAAGGCTGCGGCCCTGTCCGGCGGACAGCAAAGCCGCGTGGCGCTAGCGCGGGTGCTGTTGCGCGACAAGCCCGTGATGGTATTGGACGAGCCTTTTGCAGCGCTCGGGCCTGCGCTGCGGGTCGAGATGCTGGCCCTGATGGTGGAAATCGCTGAGGAGCGCGGGTTGACGGTCCTGATGGTGACCCACGACCCCAAGGATGCGCGGCAGTTGAATGGAAGTACTATTCTGGTGGCCGATGGGATCGCCCATGCGCCGGTGCCGACCGGCCCTTTTCTGGACGCGCCGCCGGATGTGTTGCGGGCCTATCTCGGGGGCTGAATTACTGGGCTTGATAGAGCGGCACGGTAGAGATCGACATCTTTGCAGAGCCTTGGGTTAGCTCGTTGCCATGTGCCAGATAGATAAGAACCTGATTTTCTTCATCATAGATGCGCGACAGGCGCAGGGACTTGAAGATCACTGACCGTCCTTCGCGAAACACGGTTTCGCCGTCGTCGGACCGGTCAATGTCGCCTATGGTGATTGGCCCCGTCTGGCGGCAGTCGATGGAGGCGTTGGACGGGTCCTCGAACCAGTTGCCGTTGGACAGGCGGTCGATCAGGCTGCGGTCGAAATAGGCGATGTGACAGGTCACGCCCTCGACGTCCGGATCGGGAATGGCTTCGATGATGATGTCGTTGCCGACCCAGTCGACCCCGACACGGCCCACTTCTTCAGCGGCGAGCGTGAATGGTAGGCAGCACAGGATTGCGGTCAGTAGAAGTTTCATCGGCTTGCTCCGGTTGTCGTGGCAGGGGTCGCTTGTAGTGAAGATGGTGCCGCTGCTGTTGGTTCACAATACCTTTCGCGCCGCGCATAGAAAAAGGCGCGCCCCGAGGGACGCGCCTTTCGAAACTATTGGCGAAAGCGCTTAGTCTTTGCGCTTGATCGGTGCCCAGATGCGCTTGTTGGTCAGGTAGAGCAGCACTGTCAGGATGACCAAGAAGAACACGGCGACGAAGCCTGTGCGCTTGCGGGCGTCTTGATGTGGCTCTGCCGTCCAGCGCAGGAAGGCTGCGACGTCTTCTGCCTCGTGGTGCAACTCGTTGGAGTGACCGTCAGCGAAGTCGACGTCTTCGCCGTACAATGGCGGCGCCATGGAAATCCAGCCACCCGGGAAGGCGGTGTTTTCGTAGAACGTGGTGCCAGCTTCTTCCTTTTCTTCGCCAGTGTAGCCGGTCATCAAGGACGCGATGTATTCAGCGCCGCCGATGCCCTTCATCAACTGGTTGATCCCAGAGCCCAATGGGCCGTGGAAGCCAGCGCGTGCCTTGGCCATCAGGGACAAGTCAGGTGCATTGGCAGAGTACAGCGCCGGGAAGTTATCCGTAGGCTTCAGCGTGCGGTACTCTTCGAGGTCTTTGTCGAAGAGTTGAGGGTTTGACAGCTCGTCGTTAATCGGGAACGCCGTAGCATAGGCTTTCATCTGATCTTCGGGCAGCGCGGGGCCGCCTTCGTCTGCCAGCGTGCGCAGTGGTACGAACTTCAGACCGTGACAGGAGGAACAAACCTCCGTGTAGATCTTCAGGCCGCGTTGCAGCTGGTTTTGATCATAGGTGCCAAACGGCCCCTCATACGAGAAATCCACATCGTGGGTGTGACCCGCGTCGCCGGCGGCAAATGCGCCGGAGGCCAGAGCCACTGCCGAGACGGTTGCGAGAGAGAGTTTCTTGAGCATTGGTATCTTCCTCTTACTCTGCAGGAGCTGCGACAGTGTCGGAGCCCTTGTCTTTGGCGGGGTAATGCGAATCGAAGTCTTCCTCGATCGTCGCGGGACGGGCCAGCGGTTTCTCGATGACACCCAAAAGCGGCAGGATCACCAAGAAGTAGGCAAACCAGTAAGCCGACGCGATCAGCGAGATGGTGGCGAAAGGCTCGTCAGTTGGCATGGCACCGACCCACATCAGGACGAAGAAGTCCAATACGAGCAGGGCGAACCACCATTTGAACATCGGGCGGTAACGACCGGAGCGTACCGATGACGTGTCCAACCATGGCGCCAGAGCCATCACGGCGATGGAGCCGAACATGGCAGCCACACCGAAGAACTTCGCGTCAACGATGCCAGCCGTCAGGAAGGACACCAGCTGCACGGCCCAAACGTCGGCGGTGAAGGCCCGCAGAATTGCGTAGAAGGGCAAGAAGTACCATTCAGGCACGATGTGCGCAGGAGTGGCGAGCGCGTTTGCCTCGATGTAGTTGTCAGGGTGACCAAGGAAGTTTGGCATGAAGCCGACAACCGCCCAGAAGACGATCATGATGACGCCAAGCGCGAACAGGTCCTTCATGACGAAGTAAGGCCAGAACGGAACGGTATCTTTCGCCGCGTCTTCTTTCGATGTGCGACGCACCTCGACACCGGTGGGGTTGCTGTTGCCCGTGGTGTGGAACGCCCAGATGTGCACGGCGACGAGGCCGGCGATCACGAAGGGCAGAAGGTAGTGCAGCGAGAAGAAGCGGTTGAGCGTGGCGTTGTCCACAGCAGGTCCGCCCAGCAGCCACGTTTGCAGCATCTCGCCGATACCCGGGATAGCGCCAAACAGGCCGGTGATCACAGTAGCGCCCCAGAAGGACATCTGACCCCATGGCAGCACGTAGCCCATAAAGGCGGTGCCCATCATGGCAAGGTAGATGATCATGCCGATAATCCACGTGATTTCACGCGGGGCCTTATAGGAGCCGTAGTACAGGCCGCGGAAGATGTGGGCGTAAACGGCCACAAAGAACAGCGACGCGCCGTTGGCGTGCAGGTAACGGAGCATGTAGCCGCCGTTGACGTTACGCGTGATATGCTCGACAGACGCAAAGGCCAGATCGACATGCGGCGTGTAATGCATAGCCAGCACGATGCCGGTGACGATTTGCAAAACGAGGCAGAATGCCAGAACGATGCCCCAGATCCACATCCAGTTCAGGTTCTTCGGAGTGGGGATCATCAGTGTGTCGTAAGCCAGACCAACAATCGGCAGCCGAGAGTGGAGCCACTTCTCGCCGCCGGATTTGGGCTCATAATGGTCGTGTGGGATACCAGCCATAATTGTTTCTCCCTTAACCGAGTTTCAGCACGTCGTCAGACGTGAATTGAGCCACAGGAATTAGCATGTTTAGCGGGGCAGGGCCTTTGCGGATACGGCCTGCAGTGTCGTAGTGCGAACCGTGGCAAGGACAGAACCAGCCGCCAAAGTCGCCTGCGTCGCCCAGCGGCACACAGCCAAGGTGTGTACAAACGCCGATCATCACCAGCCATTCGCCGTCTTCGTCGAGCGTGCGGTTTTGGTCCTCGGCATCGGCTTCCGGTCCAAGGTTGCGATTCTCTGCGCCAGTGTCTGGCAAATCAGACAGCGCAACTGCGCGGGCCGCTTCGATTTCGTCTGCAGTCCGGCGGCGGATAAACACCGGCTTACCGAGCCACTTGACGGTCAGTTGGGTGCCGGGCTCGATGCCAGACACGTCAACGTCGATGGAGGCCAGAGCCTGCACGTCAGCGGAGGGGTTCATTTGGTTGACCAAAGGCCAAACGGCGGCCCCTGTGGTCACTGCGCCTGCACCCGCTGTTGCGTAGTACAGAAAGTCGCGACGGGTAGCGCCGCTGTGGTCGTCTGCGTGGGACACGAGAACTTCTCCCTTGTCGGACCGCTTGTGCGGCCGGTAAATTGAAGAATCCGCACCGAGGGCGCAGGATATCGAGGCTAGATATATTCTAAGGTGCCTCCACGTCCACCCAAGAACGTACTGTAAGGGAAGCCATTTGTCGCACTTTGTCCAAATTGCCGCGTTTGAGCCGGATTTGGCCCCCAATTTGGGGTCTTTGGTGCGTTTGGGCGTGTGCTTTGACGCCCCGCTGCATGTGATCGAGCCCTGCGGTTTCCCGTTTTCGCTGAAATTGCTGCGAACACGGGCCTTAGATTACGCAGAGCACGCCGAGGTGCACCACCATGACAGCTGGGAGACCTTCGAGGCCGAAAAGGTGGGGCGACTGGTGTTGTTGACGACCAAAGGGGCGACGGATTTGTGGGATTTCGAGTTTCAGCGCGGTGACTGCCTTTTGGTCGGGCGCGAAAGTGCAGGCGTGCCGGATCATGTGCATGACGCCGCCGAGGGCCGCGTAAAGATCGCCATGCCCGGCGGAGGGCGGAGCCTGAACGTGGCGATTTCGGCCGGAATTGCCATAGCGGAGGCGCATCGGCAACTGCGTGGGTGAATTCGGTTCCAACTCATGCTCTGACACTGCCGCCAACCCTATATCACATGACGCCCCCTTCGCTTTGAATGGGTGGCTTTTCCTCCTGCCACGAAGCATGTCGGGGACCGATCCTTGATGATGCGGTAATAGAACATTCTAGACACGATCCGCCGCTTGCTTCACGCTCTCGCAAAACCGGAAGCGGACGTCATATGAAGTACGTAAAAATTGAACAACATGGCCGGATCGCCGTTGTCTCTTTTGATTGCGGCAAGACGGCTAACCCGCTGTCATATGATCTGATGCGAGAACTTACCGAAGCGGCGCGTGGGTTCGAAGACGACTTTGAAACTTCTGCAATTGTCCTAGCTGGTCGGCCAGATAATTTCTCGATGGGTTTTGATTTAAGTGATGCAGAAACGAGCAAATTGCAAGGTGCTGGATTAGCCGAACGCCGGCAAGCTGCGATGGTCGGCAAACGTATGTGTCAGGCTTGGGAAGACTTACAGCCTCTCACTATATCTGCCGTCGAGGGGTGGTGCGTTGGTGGTGGTGTCGCCCTATCGGTTGCCACCGACTTGCGCGTCATAGGTGAGAGTGCTGGCCTTTATGTGCCAGAGGTTGAACGCGGCTTGAATATGTCATGGGGATCTGTTCCCCGTATCACAAATCTCGTTGGACCGGCACGCGCCAAGCGCATCATAATTCTTGCGGAAAAGATAAGGGCAGACCGCGCACTGGATTGGGGATTGGCGGATGACGTGGTTGCGGACGGTTCCACACTGGATGCGGCAATGGACCTGGCGACCCGAGCAGCTTCTATGCCCCCGGTTGCTGTGCGAATGTGCAAACAAGATATCAATGCTTATGCCAATGCGTTGGCAGGTGTTGCGAGCCATGCGGATCATGATCAATTCGCACTTGCACTAGAAAGTGAAGATGCCAATGAAGGCATCAGTGCATTTCTCGAAAAACGGCAGCCTCGCTTTACAGGTGGATGACAGCACCGAGATGTACTTGGCACTGGCTTCGCCTTCCCGCCTATAAATTCCGCTTCGTACGCATTGCAGCCATTCTAGGAAGGCCCTGATGTTTGAGGAAAACGCTCAGATGTCCGCTTAGAGCCCTTTTTTCCTAATGCTGCGGACGCAGAATTGAGCTTTCAATCTGCTCGGCTTTCCAGTCTTATCAGCGTCAGCAGTATGTAGCGTGGGAGTGACAAATGACATACGAAACTTGGTTGGCCTTTGCCGTAGCAAGCGCGATTGTTGTCCTCATTCCCGGCCCAAACATCGTGCTGACAGTGAACTATGCGATCCGCGACGGAAAACGGTCAGGCCTCGCGACAATTCCAGGTGTCGTCCTTGGAGCGTTTATCGCAATGTCGCTGTCTCTATTGGGCGCAGGAGCAGTTTTGGCAACGTCAGCCTTTCTTTTCACGCTTCTTAAGCTGGCAGGCGCGATCTATCTGATATGGCTGGCATACTCTCTTTGGACGGCTCCTGTTGAAAGCATATCGGTTGGCAGAGTGTCCGACGCGAAGCCTTTGAAAAACCTATTCTGGCAGTCTCTGCTTATCAGCGTTTTAAATCCGAAAGGCCCTGCTTTCTATGTCGCGTTCGTGCCCCAGTTCGTCAGCCCGTCAGGTCCGATTTTTCAGCAATTTGCGATCCTCATCGCAACTTTCTTGTTCGTTGCAACGCTGAACAGTCTTTTCTGGCTCTACTTCGCCAATGGAATGAGGACACAATTTCAGAGACCCGCAGCCATGAGGATACTGAACCGCATCGGCGCGAGCTGTTTGTTCGTTGCAGGTGTGTTTACGGCACGCGCAACAAGGTCGGCTTAGTCCCGCATAGCCGACCTTGGCGCAAATCGCAGTGAATGACCGGAACAAGCCCAAGCGTTGAATACCGCATCTTCCATTAACGACCGCAACTGCGCTTTTCCTGCGTGATGAAAGCTCTGTTCGCTTCTGTAACATATGACTCTGTCAGAATATGCCCGAGAGTACTCGAAGCAGCGATTTCGATGTCGGGATGCTGTTTCGCGACGACAAGTCTAAGCGCTCTAGACTGGCCAGGTTCGTTGCATGTGCAATAAAATTCTTGACATTGTTGCAATTGCAACGAAATAAAGAAGGCAACACCAAATTGAATCAGACCACCAAGGAAGGTTGCCAAATGAATACATCAAACGCGCAAAATGAAATGGTTACGGCCCCTGATAATATTGGAGTTACGCCTGGTTACATGCCCGGTTTTGGCAACGATTTTGAAACCGAAGCACTCCCGGGTGCATTGCCGCGGGGCATGAACAGCCCGCAGAAATGCAATTACGGTCTTTATGGTGAGCAGTTGAGTGGAACCGCTTTCACTGCACCAAGCCATCAGAATGAACGCACATGGTGTTACCGTATCCGCCCGTCGGTTAAGCATTCGCACCGGTACGAGAAAATCGATCTGCCGCACTGGAAGTCCGCACCCAACGTGGTCGAGGACGTCACCAGCCTTGGTCAATATCGCTGGGATCCCTTGCCACATTCCGATCAAGATCAGACTTGGCTGACCGGTATGCGAACGATGACCACGGCGGGCGATGTGAACACACAGGTAGGCATGGCAAACCACGTCTACCTGGTGACGCAAAGCATGGTCGACAGCTATTTTTTCTCGGCTGATAGCGAATTGCTGATTATCCCCCAAGAAGGGCGGTTGCGCTTTTGTACCGAGCTGGGGATCATCGATCTTGAGCCCAAGGAGATCGCCATCATTCCGCGCGGGCTGGTGTACCGGGTTGAGGTGCTGGAAGGCCCCTGCCGCGGTTTTGTCTGCGAAAATTACGGGCAGAAGTTTGAACTGCCGGGCCGGGGCCCGATCGGGGCCAATTGCATGGCCAACCCGCGTGATTTCAAAACGCCCGTGGCGGCCTTTGAAGACCGCGAGGTTCCCTCAACCATCACTATCAAATGGTGCGGTCAATTCCATGAAACCAAGATCAAACAATCGCCGCTGGATGTGGTGGCCTGGCACGGCAACTACGCGCCGGTAAAATACGACCTGCGCACCTATTGCCCTGTTGGCGCGATCCTGTTTGACCACCCTGATCCGTCGATCTTCACCGTTCTGACAGCCCCGTCGGGCCAGCCCGGTACCGCAAATATCGACTTTGCGCTTTTCCGCGAGCGCTGGATGGTGATGGAGGATACCTTCCGCCCGCCTTGGTATCACAAGAACATCATGTCCGAGCTGATGGGCAATATTTATGGCCAATATGATGCCAAACCTCAGGGATTTGTTCCCGGTGGGATCAGCCTGCATAACATGATGCTGCCGCACGGCCCTGATATGGAAGCGTTCGAGGGGGCGTCAAATGCCGATCTGGGTCCCGAGAAGCTGGACAACACGATGTCGTTCATGATCGAGACGCGCTTTCCGCAGCAACTGACAGAATTTGCAGGCAAGCAAGCGCCCTTACAAGACGACTATATTGATTGCTGGGAAAGTCTGGAGAAGAAGTTCGACGGCACTCCGGGCAAGAAATGAAACTCTATTCCTACTGGCGATCCAGTACGTCCTACCGAGTCCGCGCCGCGCTGAACCTCAAGAGGCTGAGCTATGAGATCGTACCGGTTGACCTAGTGGCCGGAGTTCAGCGCAAAGAGGATTATCTAACGCTGAACCCCGGCGCAGGCGTGCCTACATTGGTGCTGGAGGACGGCACCACGTTGACGCAATCATTGGCCATCCTCGACTATCTCGACGCCACATGGCCTGAGCCTCAGCTGATCCCCTTTGATCCGCTGCAGCGCGCAAGGGTGCTGGCGGCCGCACATACCGTGGCGTTGGACATCCATCCTGTGAACAATCTGCGCGTGCTCGGTGAGTTGAAGACGCGTTTCGGGGCCACACAAGACCAGCTAACAGACTGGATGTGTCACTGGATGCGTTTGGGGTTCGAAGCGCTAGAGGCGCAGCTTGAGGAAAACACGCCATTTGTCTTTGGCGCCGTTCCGGACATTGCTGATCTTTGCATCATTGCACAGCTTTACAATGCCCGTCGCTGGGGGCTGGACCTGACCCACTATCCGAAGCTGCGCGGGGTAGAGGAGGCATGCCTTGCCCTTCCCGAAATCGCAGCGGCTCATCCCGACCAACAACCTGATGCGAAAGTGATCTCATGACCAAATTGCTCCGTTCCTGGGTGGAGAGCGCGAACACCGCTGAAACCCAGTTTCCGCTGAACAACCTGCCGTATGGCGTGTTCTCAACCGCTGACAGCGATCCACGCTGCGGCGTGGCCATTGGCGATTACATTCTTGATGTTCAGGCGCTTGAAGCCAAAGGGCTGATTGCATTCGGAGGGGCTTTCAAAGCGTCGTCCTGGAATACCTTCATGGCACTAGGCAAGGCGGATTGGGCCAAGCTGCGGCAGCGCCTGATGGAAATTTTGGCCGAGGGAAGCACCGACCGCGAACAGGCAGAGCCGCTTCTGACGGCCCAAGAAGACGCCAGCTTGCACATGCCAATCACCGTCAGCGAGTACACCGATTTTTACGCCGGCCGCCACCATGCCACCAATGTGGGAACCATGTTTCGTGGCGCGGAAAATGCTCTGCCGCCCAACTGGCTGCATATCCCCATCGGATATAATGGCCGTGCTTCCAGCGTTGTGGTTTCCGGCACGGATGTTCGGCGGCCTTGGGGTCAATTGAAAGGCCCGAATGACGATGCACCGCGCTTTGCGCCCTCGGCCCGGTTCGACATCGAACTGGAAATGGGCGCTATTGTCGGCACCGCCAGCGACGGGCCGATTACGGTGCAAGAGGCGGATGAAAACATCTTCGGATATGTGCTGCTGAACGACTGGTCCGCGCGCGACATTCAGGCGTGGGAATATCAACCCCTTGGTCCGTTTCAGGCCAAGGCAACGGCGACCTCAATTAGCCCTTGGATCGTGACCGCCGCGGCGCTGGCACCCTTCCGGTGCGATACGCCCGCGCGCGAGGTTGAACTGCTCGATCATCTGAAAGACGCGGGCCCGATGCTTTATGACATTGACCTGTCCGTCACGCTGACCCCTGAGGGCAAAGCGGCCGACACCATCGCGCGCACCAACTACAACGAGATGTATTATTCCGCCGCACAACAATTGGCGCATCACACCACATCAGGCTGCGCGATGCGGGTGGGCGATCTGCTGGGATCGGGCACGATCTCGGGACCTAAAAAACAAAACCGGGGATCGTTGCTGGAGTTGAGCTGGGGCGGAAAACAACCGCTTGAGCTGGAGACCGGCGAGACCCGCAGCTTCATTGAGGACGGCGATACGTTGACCCTGACGGCCGCGGCGCATGGCGAAGGATTCACCATTGGATTTGGTGACTGCACAGGCAAAATCCTGCCCGCCCTCGAAAACCCCTACAAACGCTAAGGAGACCTGACATGGCAAAGGCATTCGCGTCGCAGGGCGACATGACGGAAAAGAAAATCACCTTCGATGAGATCGGTGAAGGGCTTTACGCCTTCACTGCTGAGGGCGATCCCAATTCAGGTGTGATCATCGGCGATGACAGCGTGATGATTGTCGAGGCTCAGGCCACGCCACGACTGGCGAACAAGGTCGTCGAGAAAGTGCGCGAGGTCACCGACAAGCCGATCAGCCATGTGGTGCTGACCCACTATCACGCCGTGCGCGTGCTAGGCGCTTCGGCCTTTGGTGCCGATCAGATCATCATGTCCGACACGGCCCGCGCCATGGTTGTGGAACGCGGACAGGAAGACTGGGACAGCGAGTTTCAACGCTTTCCGCGCCTTTTTGAGGGGCATGAAAGCATCCCCGGTCTGACCTGGCCCACCACAACATTTAGTGACAGCATGACGGTCTATCTGGGCAATCGTCGGGTTGATATCAAACATCTGGGGCGCGCCCACACGGCGGGTGACGCGGTGATCCATGTGCCAGATCAGAACGTAATGTTCACCGGCGACATCGTTGAATACCACTCGGCGTGTTACTGCGGCGACGGGCATTTTGCGGACTGGGGCGATACGCTTGATGCGATCAAGGCTTACGAAGTGGATGCGATCGCACCCGGTCGGGGTGGCGCACTGATTGGGCAGGACATGGTAAACAAAGCCATCCAAAGCACCCATGATTTTGTGCAAAGCACCTATCGCCCCGCCGCAAAAGTTGCAGCCAAAGGCGGTTCTTTGAAGGACGCCTGGGATGCTGTTCGTGCGTCCTGCGATCCCAAATTCGCGGATTACGCCATTTACGAACATTGCCTGCCCTTCAACGTTGCCCGCGCCTATGACGAGGCTCGCGGCATCGACACCCCCCGCATCTGGACCGACAAGCGTGATCTGGAAATGTGGGATCAATTGCAGGGCTGACATCACCGCACAGGAGGCCGCTATGGTTGGCGCAACATATCAACTTGCTTTTGAGCTTTATCCCTACGCAAAGGTCGCGTCACAAGATCTGCCGCCGCACCGACATCCCGTTGTGGTTGTCGGTGGTGGGCCGATTGGCATGGCAACGGCCCTAGATTTGGGCCTGAAGGGTACGCCGGTTCTGGTGCTGGACGACCATGATGGCGTTGGGCTGGGAAGTCGTGCGATTTGCTTCGCCAAGCGTACGCTAGAGATTGCCGACAGGCTTGGCGCAGGTCAGGCGATGGTCGACAAGGGTGTGATCTGGAATGTCGGCAAGGTGTTTCACGGTCCGGATAAGGTATTCGAGTTCAACCTGTTGCCAGAAGAGGGCCACAAGAACCCCGCCTTTATCAACCTACAGCAACCTTACTTTGAGAAATTCCTGGTAGACGCTGTGCGTCGCGCTCAGGCCAATGGTGCGCCGATTGAAATCAGGGGGCGCAATGTTGTCACTGGACTGACCCGGCACGACGATCATGTGTGTCTGGATGTGGATACCCCTGACGGCCCCTATCAGGTCGAAGCCGACTGGCTGATCGCCTGCGACGGCGCACGCTCGCCTGTGCGCGAGATGATGGGGCTAAGCTTTGATGGCCGGGTGTTTGAGGATAATTTCCTGATTGCCGATGTACGCATGACGGCAGATTTCCCGACCGAGCGGTGGTTCTGGTTTGAACCACCCTTCAAAAACAGCGGCCAGTCGGCTTTGCTCCACAAACAGCCCGACGACATCTGGCGGATCGATTTTCAGCTGGGCTGGGATATCGACCGCGAAGCGGAACTTGATCCGGTGAAAATCCGCGAACGCGTCGATGCGATGCTGGGCGATGACGCTGAGTATGAGCTGGAGTGGACGTCGATCTACACCTTCCAGTGTCGCCGCATGAAAGAGTTCCGACACGGACGTGTTCTTTTTGCCGGAGACGCCGCGCATCAGGTTTCCCCCTTTGGTGCGCGCGGGGCGAATTCAGGTATTCAGGACGTCGACAATCTGGCATGGAAGCTGGATCTGGTGATCAAGGGGCTAGCCCACGACACCCTGCTTGATACCTACTCAGAAGAACGCGTTCATGGTGCGGACGAGAACATTCTGAATTCCACCCGCGCCACCGATTTTCTGACCCCCAAAAGTGAGATCAGCAAGATCTTCCGAAATGCTGTGCTGGATCTTGCGCGGCATCATGATTTTGCACGACCTTTGGTGAACTCCGGCAGACTTTCAGTGCCATGCGCGTATGATGGCCTGTCCCTGAACGGCGCAGATGGCTTGGATGGCCCGAGCTGTACCCGCGTGGGCGCGCCGTGCGTCGATGCGCCCCTCTCAGATGGGTTTTTGCTGGATCAATTGCCGGGGCACTTCACGTTACTTGCCATCAATACCCAGCTGCCGGAACTAACCGAGGTAGATGGGATCGAATTACAGAAGCTGCGCTTGGACACTTCAGCCGATGACCCAACCGGCGCTTTGAAAGAACGGTATCTGGGGACCGCCGAGTGCGCCATCTACCTGATCCGCCCGGATCAGCATGTTGCGGCGCGCTGGACGCGGGCGAATGCAAGCGATGTGCGGTCCGCCCTTAGGACAGCCGTTGCGAAAAGGAGCTAAGCTATGGATTTGAACACCAATCCCAACATTCCGGACGCCGATGGGTTCTATGATGAATTGCTTGGGGCGCATCAGGACCTTGATAAGGCGCAAAGTGATGCGCTGAATGCGCGATTAATCCTGATCCTTGCCAATCACATCGGAGACCGGGAGGTTTTGCGACAGGCCTTTGCTGCCGCCAAAGCCAAGTAGTGTGAAAGCTGTGCAGCATTGGTTTCACTTGTAACGAGCTTTGCCGATCGCGTAAGGAAGGCACATGCAACTTGAGACCTATTTTCCCTATCGGCTCGCTTTGGCCGCAGAAGCGTTTTCACAAAAGCTGGTTGAGGTCTATGGCCGCAAATATGGTTTGTCGCGAGAAGAATGGCGGTTACTACTGCTTCTGGCCGAAGCGCAGCAACTGAGTTCGCATGAGCTTGCGCAGCGGACCACTTTGGACAAGGTACAGATCAGCCGCGCCTCGAAACGCCTCGAAGACAAGAACCTGATCACCCGAGAGATTTCACAAGTGGACAAACGGCTGCGTGTGTATGCCTGCACCCAAACCGGTCAGGCGCTTTTTGCCGAGGTTTTTCCACAGGTAGATGCACAGGCCAATGTCGTTCTAGCAAAGCTGAGTGAGGAAGACCGGGCCGCACTGGTTCAGGGTATTGAGGCGTTGGCCCGTGCTGTGGCGAATAACCAGTCGTAATAGGAAGAACTCAGTCGGGGCTTTCAGCCAGACGATCTAGTGCTGATTGCAAGGATTGGGTTTTTTCTCCCAATATCTCGTCCAGCTGTTCCTGATAGGCCGTGGCAATAGGGATGAGTTCACCAAGCAATGCGACACCGGTTTCTGTAAGCGCCAATTTCAGAAGACGTCGATCCTTGTCATCTACTGATTTCGTTAAATATCCCTTGGCCTCAAGCCGCGACACGCCGCGGCTCACCTTTGATTTCTCCAGACTGACCCGCTTTTCGATATCCCTCACAGATCCGCTGCCTGAATAGCCGAGGTTCAGCAGGATACGCCATTCGGCAATAGATATGCCAAATTGGGTCTTATATTGCTTGGATAACCGCGCACTCAGTTGAGCCGCGATTACGGTCAACCGGTAAGGCAGATATCGATCAAGATCAAAGTCGGGCAGGTTGCTTTTCATACGTCCAAGCTTTGCGGTTCGCGTCGAACAAGACCGCAATTTCGTTGCATGTGCAATAAAATAGTTGACTTCGTTGCAAATGAAACGATTATGAACGGGAGATGAATCAACGCCCAAGCGCTCAGGGGGACAAGAGGCCTGATGAACGGAGTGGCGCTGCTAAATTGGCAACACAAACGGGTGATGCCGATCGACAAATAAACGACGTTACTGGGAGGAACGAAAACAATGACCAAACTTACACCCACCTTTGGAAAACTAATGGCAGGGGCACTTCTGAGTGCCAGCCTTTTGACATCCACCGCGGCGTTTGCCGAAACCACACTGGCGCTGTCCAGCTGGCTACCGCCACGCCACCCGATTGTGGTGAACGCGATCAAGCCTTGGGCCAAAGAGATTGAAGATGTCACCGAAGGCCGCGTGAAGGTGCGTGTTCTGGCCAAGCCGTTGGGTGCGCCACCCGCACATTACGACATGGCAGCAGATGGAATTGCCGACATCACCTACGGTTTGCATTCCTTTACCAAGGACGACCGGTTTGAGCGTTCGCGCATTGGCCAGTTTTCCTTCATCGGGGATGATGCTGTCAGCGGATCGAAAGCCTTCTGGGAAGTGTATACCGGCCAATTGGATGCCCAAGCGGAACACGAAGGCGTCAAACTGCTTGGTCTCTTTGTCCACGGCCCCGGCGTGCTGCACAACAACGTCCGCGAGATCACAACATCTGACGATCTGGACGGTCTGAAAATTCGCGTTCCCGGCGGCTATATCGCGGACCTGATGTCGGATTTGGGCGCTGAGACTCTGTTCATGTCCTCCGGTGAAGTCTTCGAAAAGCTCTCGCGCGGGGTGATTGATGGGGTGACCTTTACCTACGAAGCCCTCACCGCGTTCAAGCTGACCGATGACCTAAAACACACCACCAAGGTGCCAGGCGGGCTCTACAATACCACCTGGTTCCTCGTGATGAACGAGGGAGCGTGGAACGGAATTTCCGAAGATGACCGTGCCGCAATCGAAGCTATTTCCGGCGCGGCCTTTGCCGAACGGATTGGCGAAGCCTGGAACGCTGCAGATGAAGCTGCCATTGCTAAGATCGCGGAAGCTGGCATCGAAGTTTCCGAAGCTCCCGATGCGCTTTTGAACACGATCAAAGATGCTGCTGCCGTGCACGAAAAAACTTGGTCCGACGCGATCGCAGAAGACGGCTTTGACGGTGTCGCAGCCCTGACTGCGATGCGTAAAGCATCCGGCGTGTCGTTCTGATCCATGGCGCAGCCTGATCCACAGAAAACGGACGATGTCCTTGGCCAGAACAGCCTGGACATCGGCCTGATCATGCAAAACTCACTTGGTGTCGCGGCGGGGCTGTTGCTCTTCTGCCTCATTCTGGTGACCTGCGTGGATGTGGTTGGCCGCTATTTCTTTTCGGCCCCGCTTAGCGGCGCGTTCGAAGTCACTGAAATCATGCTGGCAGCGCTGGTTTTCACCGCGCTGCCACTGACCACGGAACGTCGCGAGCATATTGAAGTGGACCTTCTGAACGTGGGTCTGAGCGACAAGTTTCAAAAACTGCTCTCAGCCTTCGCCGGGCTTTTTTCGGCGGCTCTTTTGGCGACACTGGCGTGGCGATTGGCGTCACATGCCGCGTCGAGCTTTGAAGATGGTGCCGTTACCAACGCGCTGTCTATCCCGTTGGCACCATTTGGCTTTCTCGCCGCATTCTCGTGTATGGTCAGCGCCTGTATCGCGTTCCTGCGCGGCATCCACCCCCCTCGCAACCGATAAGTCGCTTAGGACCCTGCCATGTTGGAATCGTTGATAGGTTTTGCCGTTCTGCTTGGGTTGATCCTGCTGCGCGTGCCGATTGCTTTTGCCATGGCCGCTGTCGGGGGCATCGGTTTCGCCCTTCTGCGTGGCTGGCAGCCGGCGTGGGCAATGACAGGGCAAATCGCTTTCGATTCCGCGCTGTCCTATAGCCTGTCGGTCATTCCCTTGTTCATCTTCATGGGCAATGTGTTGGCAGCGTCCGGCGTTGCACACGGGTTGTTTGCGGCGGCAGACCGGCTGTTCGGGCGTACTCGCGGCGGGTTGGCCATGGCATCGGTGTTTTCCTGCGGCGGGTTTTCCGCTGTTTGCGGCTCATCTCTGGCAACGGCCGCAACCATGTCAAAGGTCGCCATGCCGTCCATGCGCAAATTTGGCTATGATGACCGGCTGGCGACAGGGTCCATCGCGGCGGGCGGCACGCTGGGCATCCTGATCCCACCGTCGGTAATCCTGATCATCTACGGGCTGCTGACCGAAACCAATATCTCGAAACTCTTTATCGCAGGCATCATCCCCGGCATTTTGGGGGTTTTGCTCTATCTGATGGCGGTCAAGATCACCGTTTGGCTCAAGCCGGAACTGGCACCGGACGTCACCGAGAATGAGCCCATGGATACCTCTGACTTGATAGGTGTGTTCTGTGTACTTGGCCTTTTCACCTTCATCATGGTGGGAATCTATGGTGGCTTTTTCACCCCGACCGAAGCGGCGGGGACCGGCGCCGGGGCTGCCGTGTTGATCGCTGTTGGCTTGCGCACCATGAGCTTCAGGGACTTCATGACCGCCACGTTTGACAGCGTTCGGGCAACAGCGATGATCTTTGCCGTGATCATAGGCGCAGAGCTCTTTTCAAACTTCGTGAACTTCGCCGGATTGCCCGATGGGCTGGCATCACTGGTGTTGGATTTGGAAATGCCCGTCTGGGCGGTGATCCTGATGATCGTGGTCATCTACATGGTGCTGGGCTGCGTGCTCGAAAGCTTGTCGATGGTGCTGCTGACCGTGCCTGTGTTCTATCCGCTGATGTACGAACTGCCCTTTACCAACGAATTGTTGCAAGACCCGGAGTATGCCTTGATCTGGTTTGCCATTGTCGTTGTGGTGGTAACCGAAATCAGCCTGATCACTCCGCCCGTGGGCATGAATGTATTTGTCCTGAAGTCAGTGTTGAAAGACGTCTCATTGGGCACGATCTTCCGCGGTGTACTGCCGTTCTGGCTGGCCGATATCGCGCGGCTCGCTCTGCTGATCGCGGTACCTTGGTTGTCGCTGTGGCTTGTAACGGCGATGTAGCCGCGGGCATCAGCCAAACACCGGCAGAGGTGCATCCGTTTTCAACTGATCCATCACGACCTGGCTTTGCACTCGCCCGATGGATGGATGCGGCAAAAGCACATTTTGGATCAGGTGATTGAGCGCCGAAAGGTCGGCGCAATAAACCCGTAGCAGATAATCCGCATCTCCGGTCAGGGTCCAGGCGGCCGTAATTTCGGGTTGTGACCCGATCAGCTGTTCGATGGCTGAATGGGTTTCTGCCGCATGTGCGACGGTCTGAATTTGAACAAAGGCCTGCACCGTCAGTCCCAGCCGCTTGGCGCTGGCCTTGCAGGCTGTGCCGATAATGTAGCCTTCCATCTCCAACCGCTGCCGACGGCGCCCTACCTGCGAGGGCGACAAATGCAGCACCTCCGACAGCGTCTGCGCGGTGGTTTGCGCATCGCGCTGAAGAAGTTCGAGAAGACGGATATCAATTGAGTCGAGTCTGGTCATGCTCGTATCGTGCATGAAACTATGGAATCATGCAAACTGAACGCAAATAACTGCCAAAATTCCGCGAATTATACGCACTCAACGCTTTGGGCTTGCGGTATGCCTGTCACATTCCACCAACAACAAGGATTGACCCATGGGCCCGTTTCCACATGATGCACCAAAAGCGACCATCACTGCTGAAAATCCCGCTGGGACAGATGGATTTGAGTTTGTGGAGTTTGCCCACCCAGAGCCAGAAAAACTGCGCGAGCTGTTTGAGAAAATGGGCTACATCCATACTGCAACACACAAAACTAAAGACATTCAGCTCTGGCAGCAGGGCGATATCACCTATGTGCTGAACAACGAGCCCGGAAGTCATGCCCGCGCGTTTGTCGAAGAGCACGGCCCTTGCGCCCCTTCCATGGCCTGGCGCGTTGTCGATGCGCAGCAAGCATTCGATCATGCGGTGTCCAACGGTGCGACGCCTTACACCGGCGACGACAAAACCATGGACGTGCCTGCCATCGTAGGCATTGGCGGCTCGCTGATCTATTTCATCGACCAATATTACGAGGCAAACCCCTATAACGCAGAGTTCAATTGGGTAGCGAAGACGCATCCGATGGGCGTCGGATTCCACTATATCGACCACCTGACCCACAATGTGCACAAGGGCAACATGGATGTCTGGTTCAAGTTCTATGAGGCACTGTTCAACTTCAAAGAAATCCGCTTTTTTGACATTCAAGGCAAACACTCTGGCCTTTATAGCCGCGCACTGACCTCTCCTTGTGGACGTATCCGCATTCCGATCAACGAAGATCGCGGCGAGAAAGGTCAGATTGTCGAATATCTCAAGCGATACAATGGCGAGGGCATACAACATGTCGCCGTTGGCGCTCACGATATCTATGATGCGACCGACAAAATTGCCGAAAACGGCCTGAAGTTCATGCCCGCGCCGCCAGCCGCCTATTACGAACTCAGCCAATCGCGCGTGGTCGATCATCAAGAGCCGCTGGACCGGATGCAGAAACACGGGATTCTTATCGACGGCGAAGGCGTGGTTGACGGGGGCGAAACCCGCATCTTACTGCAGATTTTCTCAAAAACCGTGATTGGTCCGATCTTCTTTGAGTTCATACAGCGCAAAGGCGATGACGGTTTCGGAGAGGGGAACTTCAAGGCTCTGTTCGAGAGTATAGAAGCAGATCAAATTGCACGAGGCGCATTGTAGATGCGACTGCGTTGACACCAAGGCATGCAACGCACCGATCTGGTATCAGCAAATTTCAAACTAGCGAGTGGTCAGACGCTGAATTCAGGCCATCGCAAATTTTGTCGATTTTGATCGGTACGCGTGGCGAAAGCAAAATTTCTGCCACTGTTTAAACTAGGGACGGCACGTGGAATGCGGCTGTTGGGGGGCGGTGAACAGTCACTTCCCCCGCCAAGAGGACTTTTCTTCTAGCTTCAAAAGCATATGGCGATGTGGAATGCCCGCGTCGTCAAACTCTGGCCCGAACACCTCAAACCCCAGCTTTTCGTAGAAACCTATGGCATGGAGTTGTGATCCCAAGACCGCCTCGTCGAAATCTGCGCGCAGGTCAGTCAGGATGAACCGCATCAGTTCCGCCCCCAGGCCGGTTCCGCGATGAGTGCCCAGAACTGCGACGCGCTGGATTTTTGCCTTTTTACCAAGCGGTTTAACCCGCGCCGTCGCTGCGGGCGCGCCCTTCGCGGTAGCAAGGTACTGGATGCAGTTGGGGTCGTCGCCGTCGATCTCCTCGGGCTCCGGCACGTTCTGGCCGTCGATAAACACCACCCGCCTGATCTGAAGGCAGGTGGTGATGTCATCCGTGCGGGTGATCTGCGCCATATGTCAGCCGGCGGGCGGCACGGTGGCGGTCATGCTGTCGCGCTTGGCGAACTCGGCCTCCCACGCGGCAAGGTTCGGACGGCCCTCGCGCCAGTTTCGGTCGGCGTGGCGCAGATCGAGATACGGCAACGCGCAGCCAATCGCGATCTGGCCGATGGTCAGGCTGTCGGTAGTGAGGGTGTCCATCCAAGCCGCCTCCAACGCATCTAGCGCGGTGTTGATCTTACGCCATTGACCTTCCGTCCAGCCTTCGAATTGCTTGTCTTCTGGGCGCACGCGGGCTTCGTAGACCATCAAAATTGCCGCATCGAGGATGCCGTCGGCGGTGGCTTCAAGCGTTTGGAGTTGCCATGTCGCGTCGCCAGAGCCATACATGCCAGCCTTGGCGCGATCATCGAAAAAGCGGCAGATGACGCGGCTATCATAGATCGGCTGTCCGTTATCAAGGGCAAGCGCCGGGATCTTGCCCAACGGGTTCAAGTCACGTGGCATTGTGCCGGGATCGAGCGGGGTGCCGCCCGCGGGGACCATCTCCACGTCATTCAACTGGTCGGTCTCGCGCAATAGGACGAGAACCTTGCGCACATAGGGGGATGTCGGGCTTGAAAAGAGCTTCATTGTGGTTTCTCCGGTTTGGCCCCGTGCATAAGCGCAGAGAGGGTTTGCGTGTCTTGCCCGATGCCGTGTCCCGCAACATGATCGGCGGCTTTGACGCGGACATCATCAGGTTTGTTCTGGCCCAGCTTCCAAGTGCCGTCGATCTGGGTCACGTCAAATTGGAAGGGTTGAATTTGGCGCATCATGCGGTCCATGACACCATCCGACATCTTAGCGGAGGTCCATGGCGTTTTAGGAAGCAAAGGGTCTTCAAAATGCGCGGAAAGGCGGTCTAGCAACGCGTGTAGGTTGTCTTGCGGCAAGGGGCTGAGCGTTCCGCTGATCCGAACCGCAACGTAGTTCCATGTAGGCACCTGATCCGCGACACCATACCAGTCTGGTGAGATGTAGCTGTCGGGGCCGGTGACGGTGATCACAGCTTTCGTGGGGCCCTTGCAGGCCCGCGCGATGGGATTCGAGCGGACAAGGTGCAGCTCTGCCTGTTTGCCGTCCTGCGACAGCAAGCACGGGATGTGCGCAGTCAGAGGGCCGTCATCTCCGTTGATCGCCAAGGTGCCGAAACCGCGTTCGCGGGCGAAGCCGATGTTGCGGCTGTTGGGGTCCTGACGGAAGGCGGGGTTCGGATGCATGGTGCTATCCTTGGCGGGGTTAGGCCGAGGGCGCAAGGGTTGGCGGATCACCCGCCTGCCATTTGGGATATTTCATCATGATCGCCGTGAATCTTGGGGAGGTCAGGTGACCGTTTAGCCACCGGAGCAGATGCGGCCAAGGTTGAGCGTCGAACCACGCGCGGTCGGTGTTGGCGAACTGGCGCACGAAGGGGAAGATTGCCATGTCTGCGAGGCGAGGCTGGTTGCCCAGAAGATAGGCATTTTGAGCAAGGATAGAGTCATAATTTTCTAAAGTGCCGGATCCGAGGGCACGCCATGTTTCAGGATCGTTGTCGTGCCGGTTCGCGTATTTGTATCGATCCAATGCAGTCTTGAACGGGCCGTCATTCTGCGCAATCAGGTCTAGGCTGTCGTTGCGGTTTTGCAGCCAATTTTCGGGATCGTTCTGAGTCAGTGCCCAAAGCATGATATCAAGACTCTCCTCGATCACCCCACTAGGTGCGACGACAACTGGAACAGTTCCTTTCGGGGAGGCATCCAGGAACTCAGGGGCTTTGTCTCGTAATAAAATCTCGCGGTGCTCTAACTGAAGACCTGCTGCATGAATCGCAAGGCGCGCCCGCATCGCATAGGGGCAACGGCGGAAACTGTAGAGAACGGGGATGCCTCCGGCGGGAATATTTTCGCCAAGATGAAGACTCATGCGCGCAACTGGGTGCCTTTGGTCCCGATGATGCGGGCGGGGATGATCTGGCCTACGAGCTGGTCGGTCTCGAACAGCGTTTCGGTGAATTGCTCGGTCCGGCCCATGCGCGGGTTTTCCATGAGGATGTTGTGGGTGTGGCCGACGCGGGAGGCGAGGTGTTTTTGTACCTGCGCCTCGCCGGCGGCACGCAAACGGGCTGCGCGGGCCTTTATGTCCTTGCCGTTGACGGCGGGCATTTTAGCGGCGGGCGTTCCCTGACGGGCGGAGTAGGGGAAGACGTGCAGCCATGTCAGGTCACAGTCCTTGACCAGCTTCAACGAGTTTTCGAACATGGCGTCCGTTTCGGTCGGGAAGCCCGCGATTATGTCCGCGCCATAGGTCATGTCGGGGCGCAGCTTGCGGGCGTCCTCGCAGAAGCGGATCGCATCATCGCGCAGGTGGCGGCGCTTCATGCGCTTCAAGATCATGTCGTCGCCAGCTTGCAGGCTGAGATGCAGGTGGGGCATCAGGCGCGGCTCTGTCGCGATGGCTTGCATCAGGGCCTCGTCCACCTCGATGCTGTCGATGGACGAGATGCGCAGGCGCGGCAGGTCCGGCACCAGTTTGAGGATGCGCAGCGCCAGATCGCCCAGCTGTGGTGTGGCAGGAAGGTCGGCGCCCCAAGAGGTGAGGTCGACGCCGGTGAGCACCACTTCGTTGTAGCCCTTGTCGACCAAGCGTTTGATTTGGTCGACCACCACGCCAGCCGGAACGGATCGGGAATTGCCGCGTCCGTAAGGGATGATGCAGAAGGTGCAGCGGTGGTCGCAGCCGTTTTGCACCTGCACATAGGCCCGCGCACGGGTGCCGAAGCCGTCGATCAGGTGGCCGGCGGTTTCCTCGACGCTCATGATATCGTCTACCTGCACCTTTTCAGTGTCGGGCAGGAAGCCCCAGGTGGCGCGGTTCATCTTCTCGGTATTGCCGATGATATTGTCGACTTCGGCCATATTAGAGAATGTTTCCGGCTCGGTTTGCGCGGCGCAGCCGGTGACCACGAGGCGGGCATTCGGGTTCTCGCGGCGAAGCTTTCGGATGTCTTGGCGGGCTTTGCGCACGGCCTCGGCCGTCACCGCGCAGGTGTTCACCACGACCAAGTTATCTTGGCCTTGGGTCAGGTCGCGCATGGCCTCGGTCTCATAGGCGTTGAGGCGGCAGCCGTGGGTGGAGAAAATCGGCGGTTTCATAGCGCGGCTATAAATTCGGGCGTTAGGTGGCCGGAGAAAACATGCGCCGTGGGGCCGGTCATCCAGACGCCGTCGTCGCGCCAGTTGATGTCGATGCGCCCGCCATCGAGGTCGATGCGCACTTGGCGATCGGTGAGCCCGCGGCGGGCGGCGGCCACGGCAGTCGCGCATGAGGACGAGCCGGAGGCCAGCGTCACGCCGACACCGCGCTCCCAGACCCGCATGCGCAGGTGGTTTTTATCGACCAGATGCGCCACCTGTACATTGGTGCGCTGGGGGAAGAGCTCGTGATGCTCATGCGCAGAACCGAAGCTGGTGAGATCAATCGCCTCGGCATCGTCAACGAAGAAGGTGCAGTGCGGGTTGCCCATGCCTGTGGCAGTGGGCTTGCCATCAATTGGCAGTTCCAAGGTGTCCATTTCGCGCGCGAGCGGGATGTCCGCCCAGTCCAGCAGCGGCGCGCCCATGTTGACGCGCGTCAAGCCGCCTCCGGCATCCTCGGCCTGCAAAAGCCCACGTTCGGTTTTGAGGGTGAGGGACGTGATTCCCCGCCGCGCCATCTCGAATCGCGCGACACAGCGTGTTGCGTTGCCACATGCACCCGCGGTGGAGCCGTCAGAGTTGAAAAAAGTCAGGCCGATATCCGCGTCTGCAACGTCACCCAGCACCGCAAGTTGGTCGAATCCCACCCCGCGATGCCGGTCGCCAAGCGCGCGGGCGAGGGCCGCCGACACACGCGTATCGTTGCCCCGTTGGTCAATAACCACGAAGTCGTTGCCCAGCCCGTGCATTTTCATGAAGGGCAGGCCGAGGGGGGCATCTGCATGTTGCATGACGCGCGATATAACCTTCGCTTGGACACAATGGAAGACGTGGCGCAGATTCACGTGGATTTGGGGGTTGACCCCATGGGGCGACCTTTCTAGATAGCACCCTCAGTGGGCCCTTAGCTCAGTTGGTAGAGCAACTGACTTTTAATCAGTAGGTCGATGGTTCGAACCCATCAGGGCTCACCACTTTCTCCATTTCTATTGAAATGAAACGTGTCTCAATCTTTTGTGGCACGTTTGTTTTCTTTGAGCGCGTTGATTTGACATGCTGGCATATTAGAATATCAGTTTGCGGAACGGCCTCTCGAAATGAGTTGGAAACGCGATGCCTTTGACCGACCCTGATCGACTTTTCTCCTCTGATCCCAAGCTGCGCAGCACCGCACGTAGCTTGTTTGAGAGCGTCGAAGCCCTGCCGATCCTTAGTCCGCACGGGCATTGCGACCCAAGTTGGTTTGCTCAGAACGCGCGTTTTCCAAATCCGGCTGAGCTGTTGGTCATTCCCGATCACTACGTGTTTCGCATGTTGGTGAGCCAAGGTGTGCCGTTGACGGATTTGGGTATTTCGCGCATTGATGGCGGCGCAACCGAGACCGATCCGCGCAAGATTTGGCGGCTGTTTGCACAAAACTTCCATCTTTTTCGCGGAACGCCGTCTTCCATGTGGCTGAACCATTCGTTCGAGCACGTTTTCGGATTGGATATGCCGTTGAGTGCGGATACGGCGGATCAATACTACGATCATATCGACGATAAGTTGTCGCAAGATGCGTTTCGCCCGCGAGCCCTGTTTGACGCTTTCGGGATCGAGTGTTTAGCCACCACCGAGGGAGCGCTTGATGACTTAAAGTCGCACAAGACGATCAAAGAAAGCGGCTGGTCTGGTCGCGTGATCACGACCTATCGCCCTGATGCTGTGGTTGATCCCGACTTTGAGGGGTTTGCCGCGAACATCGAAGCTTTCGGCGAAACCACCGGCGAGAAGGCTACGACTTGGATCGGCTACCTAAATGCTCACCGCAAACGCCGTGCGTTTTTCAAGAGCTTCGGGGCGACTGCGAGCGATCATGGCCACCCAACGGCGCGGACTGAGAACCTGAGTGCGTCAGATGCAGACGCGCTGTTCCAGAAGGCGCTGGCTGGCACCTGCACGGTTGAGGAGGCGGACGCATTTCGCGGGCAGATGCTGACGGAGATGGCGAAGATGAGCCTTGAAGACGGGCTAACTATTCAAATCCACGCGGGGTCTGGCCGCAACCACTCGCAGCAGGTCTTCAAGACACATGGCCGGGACATGGGGTTCGATATCCCCACACGGACCGACTATGTCGGCGGGTTAAAGCCCTTGCTGGATGCCGTTGGGATGGAACCGGATTTAACCGTGCTGCTGTTTACCTTGGACGAAACGGTTTACGGACGCGAACTTGCCCCGCTTGCAGGTGCGTACCCGTCATTGAAACTGGGCCCGCCTTGGTGGTTCTTTGACAGCTTTGAGGGGATCAAACGGTTCCGCGAGGCCACGACTGAGACCTGCGGCTTCTACAACACGGCTGGTTTTAACGATGATACGCGGGCCTTCTGCTCCATTCCTGCAAGGCACGACGTGGCGCGTCGCTCTGATTGCGCCTACCTTGCCGGTCTTGTGGAGACGGGCCGCTTAAGCATGGCTGACGCTTTAGAGGTCGCCCATGATCTTGCCTATGGTTTGGCCAAAGCTGCCTACAAGCTATGAGTAGCCTGCATTGCTGACGTAGTCACGCCTGACATGCAACAAGCCCAAGCTTTTAGGTATTGGTATTTTTCGCGACGCAGTCACGTCATCGTATGAGCTACTTGGTACCGAAGGCACCCGCGTCGTGGGTCAAGCTTTTTGTAGGTAACTGTCCTGAGCGGGGCTGTCGGCAATTTACTTGTATCACCGCGATGGGTATCTGAATCTCCATTGCAGACAATGAAAGCCAGAAATGAAACGCTCTGAAATCAATAGCATTATGGCTGAAGCCGATGAGATGATCCGCCGCCACGGCTTTGTTCTGCCGCCATTCGCGTTTTGGACGCCCGAAGAGTTCGAGCGCAACAAAAGCCACGCGCAAAACGTCATCGATGCGCGCTGCGGCTGGGACATCACAGACTACGGCGAGGGTCGCTATGATGAGTTGGGGTTGTTCCTGTTCACCTTACGCAACGGTCGATTGACGGATCTGCAACGCGGCGGTGGTATGTGCTACGCCGAAAAGCTGTTGATCTCGAAGCAGGATCAGCTTTCGCCGATGCATACGCATGTGATCAAAGCCGAAGACATCATTAACCGTGGTGGTGCGACTTTGGTTGTCGAGCTGTTCGGGTCGAATGATAACGGGCAGTTTGCTGAAGATAGGGGCGGCACTGTATACTGTGACGGCATCCGGCGAGAGTTTGCCGCGGGGGAAAAACTGAAGCTCGCGCCAGGTGAAAGTGTCACGCTGATGCCCGGCGACTGGCACGCTTTTTGGGGCGAGGGCGGCGATGTGCTGATTGGCGAGGTCTCTACGGTCAATGATGATGAAACAGATAACATTTTCCGTGAACCAATTGGCCGATTTGCTAATGTGGAGGAAGACGTGGCCCCCACACATCTGTTGGTCAGCGATTACCAGACCTGGATGCGATAGCTAAGGCATCGTGGGGTCTGACGCCGCGTATTAGTCAATTATTAACTAATTATTCTCACGCTTTGAGCGATAGCGTTGATCAAATGGATATCGGTGCATAGTGGGTGGAAAACACTGGAGTGCTCTTGGCTTGAGGCAAAGAATCTAGCTATTTTTACAAGCGTTCATCCGCTTTTCCTTGCGACACGCGGCTTATGCGCTTCAAGCAAAGCACCCTTATTTTGTGCCAAAAGTGTGTGAAATCACAATGAATGTTCAAATACGCGGCAAGATGTCGCCGTTTCCCCTTAAATTTCATGGAATGTCGGTTGCGGACTCAGATCTATCGGAGATACTATTAATCTTACCCCTGCAACATTTTCTGCCTGTCTCTTTCATCGAGAACTGTGGGGCCGGGGACGCTTTTTCATATGCTTGATTTTCTAGTAACACTGCCGAGACCGATTAAACGGCACATCCTGCTTCTTATCGACGTATTTCTAGTGCCACTAAGCTTGATGATAGCGCTTGTATTTCTTTTTGATACCGCGCCCGCAGGCGAATTAATTTGGGCGGCTCTACCGCTTTTTCTGATAACCCCAATTCTTGCCACACCGGTATTCATGCGCATTGGCTTGAACCGTATTAAATTGATGGCATTCGAGGCGCATGACATGCGTCGCGGCGCTTTCGCGGCGCTTTCGGTTGCAATCTTGACTGCGGGAATAAGGTATCTGTTCGGTCTCGACATTCCGCACGCGGTTGCGCTGTTGACCGGTCCAATTTTCTTGCTGTTACATTTTGGTCTCAGAACACTTGGTAGAAATCTTCTCGTCCGCAGACTCAATGATGGATCCGGCCGGATTCCCGTCGCCATTTATGGGGCGGGGTCAGCAGGCGTCCAGCTTCTGGCGGCACTGCGCCAAGATTTACAAATGCGTCCAATTACATTCGTGGATGACAACGTGACGTTTCAGTCGATGACAGTTTCAGGAATGCAGGTATGTTCGCGATCGGGTCTCGAGGCGCTGGTGAAAAAAGGCCGGATAAAACGCGTTTTGCTCGCGATGCCTTCCGTAAGTGAGCCAAAAATGCGCCGAATGACGCAAGAGCTTTCAGAGCTAGGATGCGAAGTCCATGCCCTGCCCACGTATAGTGAGTTGGTTGAAGGAACGGGTCTTGCTTCGAACCTTCGTCCTGTTACCCCTGACCGGCTCTTGGGGCGTGATAAAGTTGATTTGGAAACGGCGGAAGTAGCGCGTACCTATGCGGGGCGCCGTGTTCTCATCACAGGTGCAGGCGGGTCCATCGGGTCGGAGCTGTGCCGCCAAATCATTTTGCGCGCACCACATCGCGTAACTTTGCTGGATCACTCGGAATATGCACTCTACACGATTTCTCGTGAATTGGCGCCGCTTGCACTCATGCATGGCGTCGAGTTGGTAACGCGGCTCGGATCGGTTTGTGACCGGCATCGGATGTCGAACGTCATCGCAGAATCCGAAATTGATATCGTTCTGTTTGCCGCTGCTTACAAGCACGTGCCACTCGTTGAGGAAAACGAGATTGAGGGCTTGCGGAACAATTTGTTCGGAACGCTGACAACCGCAGAAGCCGCGCAGCAGGCGGGTGTTGAACGCTTCATTCTTATCTCGACCGACAAAGCTGTTCGTCCGACCAATATCATGGGCGCAAGTAAGCGATTGGCGGAGCTGGCCATTCAGGATTTGCAAACGCGATCCGAGGTCACGAAATTTGCGATGGTCCGTTTTGGTAATGTGTTGGGCTCCTCTGGCTCTGTCATTCCGTTGTTTCAAGACCAGATTGCCGCCGGTGGTCCGATCACACTGACCCATGACAAGATCACCCGCTATTTCATGACGATCTCGGAAGCAGCCCGACTGGTGCTTTTGGCGGGCGCATATGCAACCGGTGGCGACGTATTCGTGCTGGATATGGGAGCGCCTGTTAACATTCGTGACCTTGCACGGCGGATGGTGGAACTGACGGGGTTAACCGTGCGTGACGAAGACAACCCTCATGGCGACATCGATATTCAAACTGTCGGGTTGCGGCCAGGCGAGAAGCTCTATGAAGAGCTTCTGATCGGGAACAACATGCTTTCAACGCCGCATGAAAAGATCATGCGGGCCGAGGAAGGTCGGCTGTCCCAGATAGAAATGGCACGGATTCTGAAACAGATTAGGACGGCGATTGCCGCAAATGATCCCGCGGCGCTGCGCGCGATCATCAAGGCAAACGTGGACGGTTTTCATGTGGCCGAAACGGGTCTGGATGACGTCGTCTGACATTCGTAAGGCATCAATTGAACAATTTTCCACAAGAACCGGCCTTTCTGTTGATGGGCGCCAAGGGTCGGGTCAGCCAGCTGCTCGTGAGGCATTGGCAGGCGTCGCCATCGCAAAACCCGGTGCGAACCCAATCTCGTAGTGCAGGCTTCGATCTCCAGTGGTCGCCTTTAGAAGATGGCCCTGATCCACTGCTGCGCTTCAACGAGGCTGAAGGCGGGTTAAAGGCAATCGTCGCAATGATTGGCGCGACACCTTCGACTTCCGGAGATATGGCGCAGACTGCTGCGCTGGCGCATGCGGTGGTCAGCGCGGCAAGTCAGGCTGATGTCCCAAGAGTTTTGCTTGCATCGTCATCTGCGGTCTATGCGCTGGGAGAAGACAAATCCGAAAGTGATATACCTGATCCGATAAGCGCATATGGTCAGGCGAAACTCGATATGGAGCGTTCGGTTCTACAGTCAACCGTCGGTCCAGAGGTTTGCTGTCTGCGGATCGGGAACGTAGCAGGAGCCGACGCGCTGCTTGGGCGCGCACGCGACGTGACAGACAGCAATCCTATAAAATTGGACCAATTTCCGGATCAAAAAGGCCCGCTCCGCTCCTATATCGGCCCTGCGCATTTGGCGCGCTGCTTGGAGCAGTTGGTTAGACACGAGGGCGCCTTACCTCCTGTTCTGAACTGCGCGGCAGAACCTCCGGTCGCAATGGCTGATTTGGTTCAAGCTGCAAATTTGCCGTGGGTTTGGTCACCCGCTCCAGTAGAGCGGTATCAAACCCAGCGAATAACCCTTGATTGCACATTACTGGCGCAAACCCTCGGCGCGCAAAGCCTTGCTGCATCGCCGGACAATATGGTAGCCGAATTGCGCAATCTGGGGGTCTTGGCTTGACCATCTCAAAACGACTGTTTGATCTTTTGGCGACGCTGTTGCTTGGTGCCATACTGCTGCCGGTTATCTTGGTGACCGCAGTCGTGGTGGCCATTCTCGATGGTCGCCCCATTTTCTATTTGGCCGAGCGGATGAAGACCTCGACGCAGAGTTTTCGACTGGTCAAGTTCCGCACGATGACCATAGCCGATGCGGATGGGGGCGTATCTGGTGGAAACAAGGCCCATCGGGTCACCCGAACGGGTGCGACGCTGCGCCGGTTGCGGTTGGATGAAATCCCACAACTTTGGAATGTTCTGCGCGGCGATATCAGCTTCGTAGGACCACGCCCGCCGCTTCGGGAATACGTGGAGCGTTTTCCAGAGATTTACGGGCGGGTTTTACAAAGTCGACCTGGGATAACAGGTTTGGCGTCGATTATCTTTCATCGCCACGAAGAGCTATTGCTGGCCGTGTGTGAAACGCCCGGAGAAACTGACTCGGTTTACTCACGACGCTGCATTCCCCGGAAGGCGCAACTGGATTTGATGTATCAAAAGAACCGCAACCTGTGCATGGACGCGTGGATCATGGTGAAAACTATCTTCTGAGGGGCGACGCAAGGTGAGGTACAAAGATCGCATTTGCGAACGGGACGAGTCTTAGGACACGCGTTTCGTTGACAGTGAACCCAAAATTTCCGCAAGTCCGTGTAAGTGGCTTAAGAGGTTAGTATGAAAATCACGATGATCGGCACAGGGTATGTCGGACTGGTGTCCGGTGTGTGTTTCTCGGATTTCGGGCATGATGTGGTCTGCGTTGACCGCGACCCGTCCAAAATCGAAATGCTCAACAGTGGGCAAGTTCCAATCTATGAGCCCGGCCTTGATGATTTGATGGCCAAAAACGTAGAGGCTGGCCGCCTGTCATTCACAACCGATCTGAGTGCAGGCGTGAAAGACGCCGAAGCAATCTTTATTGCTGTAGGCACCCCGACGCGGCGCGGGGACGGTCATGCGGATTTGTCGTTCGTCTATGCCGCTGCCGAGGATATTGCCAAGGCCTGCTCTGCGGCCGGAAATTCCTATACGGTGATTGTTACCAAATCGACGGTGCCCTTGGGGACCAACCGTCAGGTCAAACAGGTGGTTCGCAAAGCGGCACCTGATCTTAACTTTGACGTGGCCTCTAACCCGGAATTCCTGCGCGAAGGTGCGGCCATTGACGACTTTATGAAGCCAGACCGCGTGGTCGTCGGGGTTCAAAGCGATCGCGCTGCTGAGGTCATGTCCGAAGTCTACCGCCCGCTATACCTGCGCGATTTCCCGATTATCACGACCGATCTGGAAAGCGCGGAGATGATCAAATACGCCGCGAACGCATTTCTTGCGACCAAAATCACGTTCATCAACGAGATTGCGGCCTTGTGCGAAAAAACCGGCGCAGACGTCAAACAGGTGTCTCGCGGCATGGGCATGGATGGCCGGATCGGCAATAAGTTTCTGCATGCAGGCCCCGGATATGGTGGCTCATGCTTCCCCAAAGATACGTCTGCACTGGCGCGGATCGGGCAAGAACACGCGGTTCCGATGCAAATAACCGAAACCGTGATGCGGGTTAATGATGGCGTCAAAGCACGTATGATTGAGAAGCTGCGCGACCTGTGCGAGGGCTCGTTTAACGGCAAGACGATAGCGGTTCTTGGTGTCACCTTTAAGCCCAACACCGACGACATGCGCGACGCACCATCCCTAACTATTGTACCGGCCTTGGTCGGTGGCGGTGCCAAGGTTCGCGTGGTTGATCCGCAAGGCTTCCGCGAGGGGGAGGCGTTGCTACCAGGTGTGCAGTGGGCTGAGGATCCATACAAGGCGGCCCAAAACGCTGACGCGGTGGTGATCCTCACCGAATGGAATGAATTCCGTGCTCTTGATCTTAAAAAGCTAGCGAAGAGGATGTCGAACGCCCGGATGGCCGATTTGCGCAACATCTACTCGGCAAAAGACGCAAAACGGGCTGGCTTCGCGGCCTATGCGTCCATCGGGCGGCAAGGATATGAAAGCTAAGCACAACGCGGTGCTTGGTATTCGGGGCGTAGTTGCTTACCTTTGAGAGAGCATTGTAACGCAAAAGGAGCCTCCTATGGGCCTTAACCCTCTGTTTGCCCTCATAATTTTCGCGCTCGATATTTGGGCCATTGCGTCGATTTTCAACTCAAAAGTCGAGACGGCGCAAAAAGCTCTGTGGATCGCGTTGGTCCTATTCTTGCCAATTATCGGCTTTCTGATCTGGTATTTCGCGGGTCCAAAACCGGCCCGCTGATCGTGACAGCACTACGCTACCTGATGTCGTTCTACATGTTCGTCAGCAAAGTTCTGACAGCCATGGACGCGCGCAACCTGAGCCTGATTTCGGCAGGTGTGGCCTTCTACGCTATGCTGGCAATATTTCCCGCCCTAGCGGCGGTCATCGCTTTGTGGGGGGTATTCTCTGACCCTGCGCTAATCGACGATCAGGTGACGCTGTTGCGCAGGTTCATCCCGGGTGACGCGTTCAGGCTGTTCGAGGCGCAAGTTGACGCGTTGATTAACGCAAACGACTCGACATTGGGCTACACAACAATGATTTCTCTGGGAGCGGCCCTTTGGTCTACGCGTGCCGGAGTGTCTGCTTTGATCAGGGGTCTTAATGCTGTGTATTCGGCGCCTCACCGTACAGGAATAAGACGTGCCTTTGCAGCCCTGCTGCTAACGATTTGCCTCATCGCAATGTCATTGATCGCCCTTACGGGCATCGTGGTGTTCCCCATCGCATTGGCATTGTTGCCTTTGGGAGAGTATGCCGAAGATACTTTCGAAACGCTGCGCTGGGTCGTGGTAATCTTGGCCGTGATCCTTGGTTTGGGGCTGATCTACCGTTTCGGCCCCAATCATAAAACGGCACATCTCAAGGCAAGCTGGGTTTCGCCTGGTGCGTTGGTCGCCCTTGTTATCTGGGGCGCCGCGTCATGGGCTTTCTCTCAATATCTGGCCAATTTTGGCAAGTACAACGAGGTATACGGGTCAATCGGCGCGGTCGTGGCGTTGCTGATGTGGTTTTATATCAGCGCGTGGGTGGTGTTGCTTGGAGCGACGTTGAATTGTGAGCTCTCGCGGCGCTCCCACAACAAGAAACTGGAAGTGGGTCAGAGAGGCTAGGCGACTGGGCGCAGTGTGTCGCCAGGCGCAAACACCGGAGATAGCTCTATTCTTTTCTCGATGCTTGCGTCGCCTGACCCATCTGCTTCGTTTGCAATGATCTGAGCTGCGGCCGTCCCGATTTCGACACGGCAACTATCCATCGTTGCCAACCTGCGAGGCAATCCATCTATCAGCTCCACCCCATTGAACCCTGCCAGCCCCAATCTTCCGGGCACGTCAATTCCCGCCTCAAGACAGTAGAGCAACCCTCCCGCTCCGATCATGTCGTTGGAGTAGTATAGGAAATCCAAATCCTTTTTCTTCTCAAGGATGTTTGCGGTCATCTCGCGCCCTTTGCCCAAGGCCGAGCCGCCAGAATAGTATTCTTCGGCCGCAAGGCTAAGTCCGTTTTCACGCAGAACAGCCTCGAAACCTTCGAAACGCTTGCGGGCGCGGTGGTCGAGCGGCATTTTGGTGCCAAGAAAGCCGATATTCCGGTATCCACGTTTCAGAATTTCTTTCGCCGTTTCGCGGCCTGCGCGCGTGTGAGAAATGCCCACCGACGCGTCAACGGCCGGGCCGTCCACATCCATGATTTCCACAATAGGCACACCGGCGTTTTCCATCATGCGGCGGGCGGCATCCGTGTGCTCCAACCCGGCTACGATCAGGCCAGAGGGGCGCCATGATAGCATTTCGAAAATGACCTTCTCTTCCTTTTCGGGAAGATAATCCGTGACACCAACCACGGGTTGCAAGGGCGTCTCGTCAAGAACCTTTGATATTCCCATCATTACCTCGGGAAATACCATGTTCGACAGTGAGGGGATAATAACGCCAACCAAGTTCACCCGGTTCGAGGCCAAGGCTCCGGCTATTTTGTTGGGAACGTAGCCAAGTTGGCGAGCGGCAAGCAGGACCTTTTCTCGAGTCTTGTCAGACACCTCTCCGCGGTTGCGCAACACGCGGCTGACGGTCATTTCGCTAACCCCAGACGCCTCTGAAACGTCCCGAAGAGTAAGCTGGTGGCGGTATTCTGGGCTGGAGCGTTCGGCCAATGTATATCTCGTCAACTTTTGAGTGTGAGGTATGATAGCGCTAAACTCGGCACTCTCCAAGGCGCAACTGTGGCGGCATTTAGGGTTGCCTGCCTGTCGAGAAAAACGCCATACAGGCTGAGTGGCCCCGTGGCTCAACTGGATAGAGCAGCCCCCTCCTAAGGGGCAGGTTGCAGGTTCGAATCCTGCCGGGGTCACCAAAAACACCTGAAAAATATGGATTATTTACAGGACGTTGTGCGGAAGCGTGCAAAAAGTCCCGACAGCTTTCAGGCCGAAATCGGCTGAAACGGCCGATTTCTCGTACAAAACCTGTACAAAATTCGCACGTTTGTGCGTATTTTGGGGGTCAGTCATGAGCCGCCATAGCTTTGATCCCGAAATCGCCGGACGTGTCGGTCTCAATGCAGCGGTGATCTTCCAGAACATCACCTTCTGGATCGAGAAGAACCAAGCCAATCGCCGCAATCTTTGCGACGGGCGGTATTGGACCTACAATTCGATCTCGGCCTTTGGCGAGCTTTTCCCCTATCTGAGCGAGAAGCAGATCCGCACGGCGCTCGAAAAGCTGGTCAGCGCGGAGCTGATCATCAAGGGTAATTTCAGCGATGATCGTTATGATCGGACCTGTTGGTATGCCCTGGGCAACTCCATTTGCCCAAATAGGCAAATCGATGCGACCGAAAGGGAAAATGATGCATTTGCCCCTGAGGACAAGCCATCTGCCCCAGAGGGCAAATCCTATAAGAACAGATATAAACCATATCAAAAACCAAATCCTTCGCACGCGAATGCGGCGGTGGAGGATGAGATATCAGAAAAGATTTTGTCCGCTTATCCCGAAGATCGCATTCGCGGCAAGGCGGTTTGCCTCTCACAAATCCGCCAAGCGCTGGCCGACGGCGTGGACGCCAAAGACCTTGAGGAAGCCGTGCGTGCCTACGCCACCGAGAGCAAAGGGTTCACCCGATCCAAGGTGTGCTTCTCCGACAACTGGTTCACCTCTGGCCGTTGGCTGAAATACCTCCACGACGTTGAGGAGGCACGAGAAGCAGGCAAAGCCAAAGAGGTGGAATTGCTGAAAGGTTTGGCCGACTGGGTCACAGGCAAACATCCACTGTGCCGCCACATTACACCCGGCCAAGTGACCGCTTTGCTGGCTGCAAACCTAGTCAGCCCAGCCGAAATCGAGGCGGCGGGGCTCAGAGCATGAACGCAACTGATCCCCACAAAGAGCAGAGAGCAAGGTTACCCACCGATTACATCGGCGGGACTTGTGAGGGGCGGCAAGCCTCCCCTTCAAACCCCAACCAGACGCGCGAGGCGCGTGTCAAAGAGAGCCTTTCCGAGAGCGTGATCTTTCGATGCACGCCGTCGGAGAAGGCAGCGCTTGTGGCCAAAGCGCGCGCCGCTGGCCTGCCCAATGCCACGCTGATGCGCGAAGCCCTGGGACTGGCCGAGGCACGTCGACGCAAGCCCGTGCCGCGTGTTGACCCGAAGCTGACCTTTGCGATTGCCCGTGTCGGCGGCAACCTCAATCAGCTCTCCCGCTGGATCAACGGCGCGGTCAAATCCGGCCGCGCGAGCCAGATCGATGCGCTCAAGGTCGCGACGCAACTGGTGGTCATCGAACGGCAAATGGCGCAGATCGCAACGGCACACACAGGAGGCAGCGACACATGATCATCTCGTTCTTCTCCACCGGTACGGGCGGCGGAGCGGCCCCCGTCGACTACCTGACAGCGCGTGAAGTTCTGGCCTACGACGAGAACCGCAATCTAATCCGCGACGACACCGGCCAGCCGCAAACCAAGATCCGCGACCCGGTGCCCGAGGTACTGCACGGCAACCCCGACCAAACCCGCAACCTGATCGACGCGAGCCCCAACAAGTGGAGCTACACGGCAGGCGTCATCAGCTTTGCTGAAAGCGATGATCCCAGTCCCGACGCCCAGCAAGAGGCCATTGAGCTATTTGAGGCTCTGGCCTTTGCTGGGCTGGACAGGGATCAATACGATTGTCTCTGGGTGCGCCACTCGCATGAGGGCAATGTCGAGCTGCACTTCTGCACGCCACGCCTTGAGCTCAGCACCGGCAAGGCGCTGAACATCGCGCCGCCAGGACATGAGAACGCCTTTTCCAGCCTGCGCGATCTGATGAACAAGACGCACGGTTGGGCAGACCCTTTGGAGCCAGAACGCGCCCGTGAATTGAGGGCGACGATTGAAGCGCCGACGCGCGCGCAAGGTCGCGAAGCGCTACACGATTGGATCCTCGATCAGATCAGCGTCGGCATTATCACTGACCGCGCCAGCATGATCGATGCTTTGGCCGACGCGGGCTTCGAGATCCCCCGCACCAGCAAAAACTACATCACCGCCAAAGACCCCGACACCGGTGAGCGCTGGCGTTTGAAAGGAGAGATTTTCCATGACGACTGGCAAGCCGAACCGCCTCGCCGAGAAATTGAATGCGGACCTGGAGACGATCCGGAACGACCACGCCGCCTTGATGGCATCTCAGCTGGAGAGCTTCAGAAGCGATTTCAGCAGCATTGCGACCAGCGCGTTGCATACAATCGAGACCGATATCAGGTTCTTTCTCAGCGACAGCAAGAGCGAGTTGGAGAGGCGGAGCGAGACGATACGGCGCTTGCTGACGATCTCACCTTGGGTGATCGTGGGGATGGTCGCAGCCTGGATCGCGACAGTGCTGATGGCGGGTTGGATTTGGACAGCTTTGACAACACGCTCGGAGCTGACGGGGCTGGGTCTGACTCGGATCGAACAGGCTGGGCTGACATGGGTGACATTGGACCCCGACCGGACCGAATTGAAAACCTGCACGATGGCGCAAACGCCGATTATCTGCATCGAAATCAAGGAGCCCTAGATGACGCAGCACCTGACAGCATTGGAGCGCGAATTGCTCGCATCCGTGGAACGCTTGGTAACGGCTTGCGAGAGCTCAGCCAAGGAATTGCACGCCTTGGAGAAGCGCTCGACCAGCAGGATCGAAAGCAAGGTGAATGGCTTGGCGCATTGCGTGGCGCTATTGATGAAATCACATCTCACGTCCGTCACCACATTAGCCGACTTGCTGCGCGAGGAGCAGAACTACGACACGCTTCAGTCGGGATTAAAAACCAGCTGGAAACTAGCGAAAGAAGCCGAGAAGCGGCTGAACGAGAGTTAGATGCGCGGGAACTCAACCAAAGGCTCACCCATTAGGTGCTATGGAAGAGCCGATTTTCTTCAGTCACTGGCCGTTTGCTTTGCCGTAGCTAGTCGGTTGGAGTTGGGCGGTTTCCGGAAGTTCGCCGCAGTCGTGAACGCATGCCAGATCCACTACCGAAGATGAAATTCAGAAAATGCCGGATTCGGTCGGCACTAATTTGACTATTGGTCGAATGGGGACTCTACAGAGAGCAGGATACAAATCGTATCTTGTGTCGCACGCCCATACGCAGGAGCCTCTCTGGAATAGCCAATTTGCAGCACGCTGCTAATTCGACCGATCCGAAAGCGCACCAAGCTGCTCAATCGTTCCCGTCCATAACTGCTCGCGCATACGATCAACGGCGAACTGCATGGGCACGGTGTTAGAGAATACTAAGCCAGCTTCGATTTTCGGATCCTTCAGACTAGTGAATTTCGAAAATGTTTCAGTGTTTTGCCGAGCTAACGTCCAACGTCTCAAGTGTTTTGCAAGGCGATCGGGCCTGCCCTTCTCATCGACCTCACCTCTGAACTTGGAGAGTTGCTTTGCAATCTCGCTTGCTGTTTTGGCGAACTGGAGGTGCTTGCATTCTAGAAGCATTATGCAACCTGCCTTATTCCATGCAAGCACATCGATGTCTCCGGGATCTTCGTCTGGGTGACGTCCAAGGATTTCGCCGAACTTGATACCTCGTCTGACGGACCAACCGAGGTCCGTAAGCTTTGATGCGACCTCCTCCTCAAAGTCCGTTCCGTTCGCGTTTGAAACTTTGTCGGCCCAACGGCGCATCTTGCGCGAGGCGAGCCGAAACGGCTCATAGGAACCTTCATACATGTTGTGGACGGTTGCCGATAGGCTTTCTCTGACCATACCAGGTGCCACGAGCACGTTTGCATCAGCGTCCATTCCGAGCCTCACAATAGGTCGTCTCGCAATAGAAAGTCGACGCTTGAAACGCCATGGCTGCCGATCTGCGTCATCGTAGCCTTGCGGCACCGATTTCCAACGTTCTCGCGGCACGCTCTCGAGCATTTCCAATACCTTGGGAGCCTCCTCTGTATCGAGGAGGGCAATCAATTCGGATCTGGGCAAGATAATCCACGATTTCTCTTGTTGCGCACAGAGCTTCTCAAGTTCATCCATAGTTGATCGATACGCCCAGAAACTTGCGCCGAACTCTTCTGCCCAAGCCATCTCGAAATCCGTGTCTACCTTCCCGTGTTGACTCTCATCTGCAAGTTCAGGTTCTCGAAGGGAAACGCTATAGGACATTCGCTCTCGATCAACCTGCCGATCGGTGAAAGCTCTGCCGACCGGCTCCATGATCCGATCAAAGAAGGTGATGTCGATCTGAACCTCTCCCGCAGGAGAGATACGTAGCTCTGGCTTCATTGCTCCATACTGGATGGCGTCCGAATACCCGCCAAGATGTACGATCATCATCACCCTCGCCATAAGCCGCGACAGGTCGATATCGCCCACCTCCAATCCACCTTTTTCGGGGCAATGGTGAAGACCGATCTCGATGAGTAGGCGGCAGGCCAACGACACCCCGTTTAAGCCAAACAGGGTCTCCGCGATTTCAGACCGCACTGCGCTCTCGTTGTCGGACAATGCAATGATTGCGCCGGAGGTCTTCCTCCAACGCCGTGCATCAATTGCTGCCGCCTCGTGGTTTCTGATTGCTGCTTCGATTAAACCCTGCCGACTAAAAAGGGACAGGTCTTCACAAAGATCGTCCTCCGCGGCCGCCGTGATTTTGTTCAAAGCATCCGTACAGGCGTCTACGCCGTAGACTCGGCCCCCGGGGCGCTCGACACCGCTCCAACCGAGCCCGATCCGAATTGCGGCATCTTGTATCGAACTAATTTCCACGACGCGCCGATCGAATGTATCGCGCATGTGATCGCGGAAATCTTGTGGAGCGAATGCATGCAATTGCCGGGCACGAGGCGATGACACGATCCTTCCCTTGATCGATGCCAATTCACTCTCTTCCCTACCGGTAAGGCGCAGTGCGCCGAGCAAGAATGCCTCAACCAAAGTAGCTTCCGCGATATTACTGTCATTGGACAAGCCCAACCAAAACTCAGGTGCTACAGTCGTTGTAATTACTCCCGGAGAAGGGCACTGCAAGTCGATTGATGCCCTGATGTCGTCCGCGCCCGCCGGGACAAGATCGGCAGAGGGAGTCGGCGGCTGCGGATCGATTTTCATGTCCCACAAAAGGAAATCTGGCAATTCTGGAATGGCTTCATCAAGTACGGGGGCTATTCTCTGGATCCAGGTCCGAAGTGCTTCAAAGCTTCTGTAGCAGGGAGAGATGACATTTTTCGACCGCGGACGGGTCTCAACCCACCAAGTTCTTTGAGACTGAATCCAGACCGCACGAAACCGTCTATTTCGTGCGTCATCCATTGACACGTAGAGGTGGCTCACGCCCCCTGGAGAGCGTGCTCCAGTGCCTTCTTTTTGCATTGCCACGAATTCACCGTCAGGCGTGCACACAATGCGCCGATCATGGCGTTGATGATGCTCCACTCTTATTTGAAGCTGCCCGTTCGTTCGACCCATGATCAGTCCACCAGGCATCCCGTCAGGCAGGTCGCTGTGCGGTATTAGGTGGCCGCCATTCCTAATAGTATCCCCGACCTGCGCGAGAAGCCCATTCACGTGGGGCATTTCAAACCCCTTGGAATTGAGGTCAAGCTCGGCCATTGAAAAGCGCAACAGGTCGAATATGGAAAAGTCTGTACGCCAACCAAGCACTTCGGCGTCGTATGCGCTTGCAGCTTCTACAAACCAACCGTCACTGCGATCAGGCAGCCCCACCATTTGACCGCGCCCAAAGCCACAGAAGATGACAAAGGTCAGGCCCGCCTTGAAATTCGCGGACCCTTCGCATCGCTCGCGTGCAGACTGGATCGCCTCCTCCAGCTCAATTTGTGCTTTTGCGCCATTTTGCGAAGTTCCCATCAGTCCGTCCTGTTCGAAACCTGAGAGATCGTCAGCAACGATAACGACTTGCACCCAATATCCCGGATCAATTTCGACGGGTGGGCTCGGGACAACTGGATCAAGCGTCAAGGGCGATGGACTCATCCCGATACTATCGATCATGGGTGTTTCAAGCATTTGATTTGCGATTATCGAGAGGTGTTGCATCCGGAAAAGCTGCTCTCCAGCAGGCCCAAGTGACCGACAAAAATCTATCACAATGCTGCGGATCGCCGGTCCAATTGCTGTAGGGAGCGCTACGACGATATGTTCACCGAGGCAAAGGACCGGCTTGCGAAAAAGAGCGCTATCTCCTGCGTACGCCTCCAACACATCGAAAAACTCAGGGGCCAGCACAAAACTGCTCAAGGCCTCCGTTGTAATGCCCAATGCACTAAGTTCCGCCTTCGAGAATGTGACCCAACTCGATAGTGTCCGGACTGGAGGAAGGTCTGTCGGCGGGACGCGCGTCCGTATGGGATCTTCGGCGCCAACCTCGAAGCCGACAAGTCCAACACGTTCGCACATTTGCTCCGAAAGAGTCAGGCATGCCTGACACGCATCCTTTAGTTCCCGGAACTTTGCTGGCATGTTTTCGACGATTTTCAGCAAAACTTGGAGGTGGAAGCATCCGCCCTCGCTCAGCCCTTCTAAAACGCGGTAGTTCTCGCCGTCGTAAGTGACACGTCCCAAGAAGACATCTTCGGCAGGATCTTCATGGTGGCCGACCGCTTTACCTGACGCCGCAAGCCACTCCGACAAGTCACGTTGACGAGGTGCCTTGTCCCCAGCGCAAGTTGACACCACAGCGTGGGCAAGCATTTCCAACCTGTATGTGGAAGCCTGCAAGGCTGGAAGAAGCATGAGACCGCCAATGGCCTGTGCTGCGACACCTCGATCAAAGCCAACAAGCTGTTTCGCAAATTTATTTACGCCTTTTTGACTTGCTGCTTGCATGGCTTCCTGAGCTGCCAGAAGGTCAAATGGTGAACTTGCCATACGCTGCACTTTCAAAATGTGGTCGAACAGATATCACGTTGCGCTATGTAACTTGTAGTTGTGGGAGCAGGTCAAGCAGGCTGCCAATATGGTTCCTCAGCAAGAGCTGAGCCAAGTATCCTTTAAGGCTACGGTTGGAGTGCTTCGGATGTCTGCTGTTCCGAAATGACCGGTTTGGCGACGCTGCTCTCCAAAAAAATGTGGGTATTGAATGTCGTACAGGGCCGTGAGTAGAACTGGTGGTCAGCTAGGGTAGTTCGAGAAGCCTGTCCCAGTGCTCGTCAGGGTCGAACGCATCTTCGGCATCCTCGGTAGGGCCATGTGCTTCAAAAAAGTCTTCCACGCCGCCTTCTCCTATCATCCAGACAAATGGCAATGGTTGGCGAAGCGATCGAGCGATTTTCTTGACCCTGTGTTCGTCCGCGGAATCGACGTGAATGTAATCATCATCGCCCAGAGACCCTTTCAGAGCATGCTCCCACATTTGGGAAAGTTCTCGGTCGTCGACTAGGTAGCCGTCCCACTCTCCGTACTTACCAAATTTTCTTTCGATGGCTGCGCCCAGGCAGAACGAGTTAAACAAAGCCAGCTCAGCAGCAACCCTAGCAAAACGTTCAGCTTCATCTGGATAAATAAAGAAACCGCCGCGACCCGGAGCACCCTTACTTGGAAAACGATAAGAGAACAGTTCCCTGCCGCGTTTGGCTTTAACAAACAAACTGATTTCTGCTTCGACTTCGTCAGGAGAAAGAAGAAGTGAAATTTCGTTCTTATATGCCTCAATTGCTTTTTCATGACCGATCGTGAGGCTATTTTTTCCCCATCCAGATCTTGGGGAACTCAATATATTCGCTCGGATCGCATTGAACATTCCGTAATAGGATAGATATGGGACGGCCATCTGAAGGTTGTGACGATATGCATTTTCCGCTGTGCCAAACTGTAGTGTCGCCCCCATAACAAGTTTTAGGCAAAGGTAGTGCCGCTGTAACCATTCGGCGTGCAACTCTGGCGACCAACGATCAGCCAATTTTGCAAACAATGGTTTGGTTCTATTCGCGTAATCCGCCAGTCCAGGTCGACCTGTTTTCAAGTCTTTGCCAAAATTGCATAACTCGTGAAAATCGTAATTCCAGTTTGTCCCAGCCAAGGCATTAATGTCTAACAACTCAAACCCCTTTGCGATACTTCGTGGGCGCGGATTTGCACTCATACACTTTGAAGCGACGTTAGCTGCATCCGAACCCGTTTCCCTTCGATGGCGGCCCAATAACGTCCGCTCACGAGAAGCCACAGCACTAAGCACTCTACCGAAAGTCTGCAACGGGCCACTTGACCAAATCGTTTGAAGTTCATATCCAGAGTTTGGCCTTCACGCAGGCCGGTGTGCCCGCCATGCAAAGCTAAGCAGCGTATTAAGCTTTGAATTGACACACTGCGCAAGTTGCGCGGGATGATTAGCAGCGGGCACCTAGTCAGATCCTATTGGAGATGACACATGGAACACTATCAGATCAAAAAAATGAAAACTTTGGGCAAGCGGTATGCGCGAGCGACTGCAATGGCACACACTGACGCTTTGAACATCCTGGCCATGGAGTTTGGCTTCGCTCACTGGAAATCTCTTACCGATGCGGTGAAGGAAGATTGGCAGCCGAGTGAAGAAGCGCTCGCTCAGGTCGAAGAATTCGTGCGCAAAGCAGGTGCCAAAACGGATGCAAGAAATGACGCCTCGCACTACCACGAACCAGAACCGGAAAACGGAGAGCTTTGCGGTCATCAATTTCAGATTGGAAGCTACCTCGGGGATGTTATCGTCTCGGGGAATGGGTGGGAGTTGTGCATTCCGGAAGCTCCCCTCAAAGCACCTATTGTTGAAATTGATAAACGCCACGCAGAAACCAGCCCAGTCAAAGATCCACGCTTCCTAGCTGAACTCATTGAGATTGCAGAAGACCGTAGCAAACGGATCCGCGCTCAGATGGCAGTCGATTGGCCGCGTAGATCGACAAAAGCAGATATCGACGGCATTGCGCGCCATCCCCTACGAGGGAGAGAGGCCTCAACTTGGTACTGTCACAGCTGTGATGCACAGATTACAGGTTCACAATTGGCTAAGAACTATTGGCATTGCCCTAACTGCGGGACGCACCCTCTCAATATCCATGCTGAGCCGGTTGATGGTCAGTTTCCGGGGGAGCCGGTGGAAACGCCTGAGGCGGCTGAGCGAGAGAACCCGGAGGTGCGGATTGTGGAACCTAGGCTGACCCTTCACTTGAACGAGGAAACCGTCTCGACATTGATCCGGTGTGCGTTGCTCGAGGATGCGGCATCAGTCAACGAACGGCTAGGCGCGATGCGAGCAGACATTAGCCTCTTAGATGGAGAAGAGGTCTGGATCACATTTGACGAGATGTTGTGGCCTGAAGACAAGGAGCCAAATTCAGCATTGGCTGTCGCAAAAAAGCTGGGACTGGAAGTTGCGCAAGAAGTTTCTTTGTTCACAGAACCATTTGCTTGGCCGGACTTGGGGCACATGACTTCAGACACCGCAGATTTTACCGAGACACTGCTGAAGGCCTATGAAAACCACGGTGTGATCAAGCGATGATGCTTAAACGCTCCTAAAGTTGGGTGGTCGGGTATGCAAACCCGACCACCCGTTCCTCACGCCAGCGATGCGGTGTGCCGCACCTTATTTTGATGAGCGCACAAACAATCCGGTTTTAGTTTGCATCCAGCAGTCTCAGCTGGCGTTCGAAATTCGATGCGGAGGCAGTCAGGTCAATGGTTCTAAACGAAATTTCATGTCCTTGGACCATCATCATTTCATTTACATAACCTCCCGTCTGCGGGTGAAGCAGAATACCTTTTGCTGCCAGGCTGGGGGCATCAGATTCTTGTTCTTGGGTTCGAAGGTAGGAATACATCTGGTAAAGATATCCGCTCCTCAATACCTCACTTCGGTAGTTTGAAGAGGTCAAAATTCTCGTGAACTTTGTATCGATGACCACGCGCCGCCCTGTTTGAGGATGGTTCAATTCTATGTCTGTCTGCATCCCAGGAAGGATTGCATGCAGGCCTGAACTCGCGGCAGAAACCGGCCAGGAAATGCGGCGACCTTGCGCAACGTGCCACCCCTCGGGTTCCAATTGAATTCGCCAGGCGTTGCCGACTGCGCGTTCAAAAAGCCGCCGGATTAGGTGCTCAGTTGTTTCATCGCCAGGTTGGAGGGCGTTGCCTTCGATTTCCGTTGGAATGCTACCGTCAAACACCATGCGCGCGAGTGCGACCATCATTCGATCTGCGCTCTCGTTTCGTCCGATCTGGTCCGTTGCCAATTGAGCCCGCGAGGGTCGCATTCCGGACACACCGAAGCGGGCAAAATCGGCAGCAAGTTTTCGACATCGATGGGCCGTTTCGATGTTATCCACTCTAGCTGCGAGGCGCTCAAGCGCAGTACGCACCAATCTATTCCGAGGCGTATCCATAACATGTTCTTCGAAGCGGCAGGCGACTTGCCCACGATCCATAAGTTGCGCAGTTTCAGTTGCCAGCATATCGATACGGCCACGAACCCGTTGGAGCACTGCCGATTTGGAGCGATACCCTCGGCTTAGGTTTTTTCGCATTCTGTCTTCGACCACATGCGCCAGCAGCCGCCCGATGAGGTCAGGGAGGTCCCTGGCGTCCTCAACATCCCGTTCGTATTTGTCACGAAACTGGACGAGATCTGCGGCGTATAAGAACAAGATCCAAATGTTTCGAACGGGGATTGGCCTGGACATCACAGCCCATTGCGCAACCGCGCCATTGCCTCTGTTGCCCGTTCGGGCGCGTCGAACCAGTATTCTTCTAACAATGGTCCAATTTCAGTTTCGATGACATCTTTGAACCAAGCTTTGGCGTCTTCAATGGTTTCGTTCGGCGTCACATATGAATGACCTATCCGGAACTGCGGGCCCAAGGATCTGTCGGATGAAATGTCATTGTTAAGTGCGGTCATTTGGGTGCGTATGAAGTCGATCGTTTCACCGTCGATGCCACGATCTGAACACCAGGCCGCCCAAGAGTCATTTAGAACAGGCTCTAGGGAAACGAATGCAAAACGCCGTCGCAACGCCAAATCTACAAGCGCCAAAGAACGATCAGCGACGTTCATTGTGCCAATAATGTAGAGGTTGTCTGGCACATGGACGCGTTCGCCAGGTTGTTTGCGATAAGCGAGCTCGATTGCATCTGCTCGGCTGCGTTTCGTGTTTTCCAGCAAAGTCAGCATTTCACCGAACACCTGCGCAGGATTGCCACGGTTGATTTCTTCGATAATCAAGACGTGGGCGATGTCAGGTTGGGCACGCGCGACTTCGACGACTTGAAGAAAAATGCCATCGGTAATGACGAGGCCAGTAGAGCTAGGCCGATAACCTCGAACAAAGTCTTCGTAAGAAAGAGATGGGTGAAACTGAACTGAACGCAGCTGCCCTGGGCTCGGATTTCGTTTCCCGATTAAGGCCTTCCCCAATTTCTTCGCAAGCCATGTCTTCCCAGTGCCCGGAGCGCCCTGCAGAATGATGTTTTTCTTACTCTCTATGCGAGAAATCATTCCCTGCAATGTGCCAAGCGTCATGAATCCACCGTCGGCAATGATGTCGTCTACACCATAGGGCTCGATTGGCTGCTCATCATCCGCTTCTTCTTGCTCTTCAATCGCAGCGAGTGGCTCAATATCTTCTGCATATTTTTCTGCCCAGTAGGGGTGTTTGAGAAAGCGTTCGATGTTCTGGTCTTTACCCTCAAAGGTGAAGCCAACAAGTTGCCGAGCCATTTCATCGTCTTCGAAACGTGCTCGGGCAACAGTCGTCCGGTATGTGTAGAAGAACCATTCGCGAGGAGGATCGATTTCTTCCCAAGATACTTCGACCGTCTTTCCATCATCGTGATTGCCGGTGATCGTCCCAATCGCTTTGATCCGCATCGCGCTGACAGCACGTTCACGGTTGTCGAAAGGCACATCATGTTTGCGGGTGTATGTTGCCTTGATCGCAATTCGATCGCCTTGCTTCATTTGGCGCACGAGGTGCGAAAATTTGTCGTCATAGCCGTTTTGCCAAATGCCATTTTCTAGGAATCGAGGCGTTTGATCTCCCTCATCCCAAGCTGCGCCTACAAACCAATAGTTCACTCCGTCTGGTACGATCTCGCCTTCAGGTGCCTGGTCCTCGTCTTCGTCGGCCTTGAGAGCTGAATGCTCGCGCCGGAAAATATCGACAGCCAAGTCGTCAGACATCTCTGTGGCCTTTCCTTCCTCGGTAAGAGCCCAGATGCCACGTTTTGGTGAGTACAAAAGTCCAGCTTTAACCAGATAGAACCTAGCCCAAGCGACACGGTTGTTAAATTTGGGCTGCCCATTCTTGTTTGTCTGATTCAGGAAATCTTCTGGAACTTCGTGACGCTCAGCAATCGCCTCGAAGACCTGTTTAGGTTTTGCCTCGCCGCCCAGGTCTCTAAGGACATCTAGAACCGGACCAAAATAGCTAACAAATTGGGGAACGCCTTCGATTTTTTGCTCAAATAACTTCACGGATAACTCCAAACTTTTGCTTGTTCAGGAGGACCTACTTGATTGGCCATCACTGCTTAAAACAATTCTCTCTGTGCCAGGTTACAAACTCAGTCCTTGGTCGGTTGGCGAGGCGGTCCGGCACCAAGATCTTGCCGGACGAGTTGATCATCGACGTTACGGCTTCGATATCGTTGCTTTGACGGGAAACCTGAATTGTCAGGTCGTCTGCCAACCCAACGAGACCGCGATCAAACATCCAGTGCGCGGTTCCGGACAGGGCGAGCCCGTTACTAACGATGTCAGGGCCGTCATGTTCGACCGGTCTGATATGAGCGGCTTCCACCTCAGCGCGACCACCGCCATTGATCAGGCGCAAGCCAGTGATGGCGCACCGTTCTCCATAGGCGCGCAGGACGTTCTTTCTGAAGTTGCGGTCGCGAACAGCGCGGTTGGTCAGTTGGTTGACGCGTTCCCGTGCTGGCATTTGTTGGAAAGGTGTTTGCGCGTCCTGAAACCCTGGCATCTGCATCGTGTCACCCACGCGGGGCAAGATGTCCTCATCCCTTCCAAGACCACGTTCGACAATTCGAGCAAAGTCTTCAGCGGAAAGGGTTCTAACCGCGGCTTGCGCGCGTCCGGATATCTTGCCTTGATCGTTCAGCAATCCTCTTTCGATGATTGAATTCTCGTCCCGGAATGAAACTGGGTCGCCGAAATCAAGATACGTTCCTGGCTCTATCACCGCCAAGAACATGTCCGGCTTCCTAGGGTCCGGAATGATCTCCTGGACCTTAGCGACAGCAAAATAGCCTTTGGTCTCTTTGACCTTGCTTGGCTCCAGATAGACGATCCAATCCCCTTCGCACTGCTGGGCACGCGAAAGATATTGCTTGGGAAACTGATACCGCTCCGAGGGAATGTCGTCGTAGATCGAGTCGCTACGATGGATGAAGATACCGAAAGCCATCGGATCACCCGCGTTGGAGGCGTTCCAGTTTTCGATCGGCCGCGCGAAGGGTCAGCACCGCACCTGTCAAAAATGGAAGTGCCAAGCCAGCTGCGGCGATGGCAAAAATCATGATGGCGGCCAAAACCGAGTATTCGGCGGTCTGTTGTGCCAATGATAATCGACCCAAGCCAATCAGGTAGAACACACTGGTTCCAAGTAAGATCGAGTAGAGCGGCCCAAAGGGTTCGATCACCTCACGGCGGGTGCGCTCCAAGACTGAGTGCCGCAACATTTTCCAGCGTTTGCTTGCATTGTTCACCAGATTACTCCCTTACCAACTCGATCCATGTGTGCACGTCGTCATCCGTCACTTCACGACCTTCGACATGCGATTGATACCAACGGGCGACGATGGCCCCGCGCTTCTCGCTTTTGATTTTTATGCCCTCTTCGGTGAGGTGCTTATCCAGCGAGCTTTCAATGTGTTTGAGCGCTTCGAAATCATGCCCAGCCCGAATGGATTTGGTGCCCAGCAGTAGCCAAGGAACGTCCACCTCGAACCGTTCCCCCATCGCGACCAGGGCTTCTACAGGCATGCCGCGTTGGCCCTTTTCGTAGCTGTGATACGCGCGCGGTGAAACACCGATGGCTTCCGCCATGGCCGCTTGTGAGAAGCCGATTTCATTGCGAGCAATGGTTAGACGAGCACCCATTGCAGCAAAAAGATCAGCATGTTTCTGCGGCATCTGCATTTTCCAATTGACTACTTCGCCAAATTTCGCGAACATTGCAAAAAGTGACGAACTTTTTCAGTTAATCACATCTGATCACGTCAGAAGGTGCAGAACAAGCGATTCCATGCGTGTCGCCGATTCAACTTAAGCGGACAAGGACGACTGAAATGGCAGAGACCAACTTTTCAGACAGCTCGCAAATCCTGGGGCTTGGGAAAACGCCCGCGCAATGGGTCGAAGTTATGGCCGGGATGGGGATCGATATTTCGGAACGCACCTTGCGCGAACGCGCCAATGAGACGGGCGCTTTTTATCGGCTTGGGCGGACCATGCTGATCACGCCCGCGCAGATTGATACGATTTTTGAAGGAGGCCAGTCATGCCGCTCCAAATTTACAAGAGGGGCCACGTTTACTGGGCCAAGGGGTGGATCGAATACAACGGCAGGCCAATCGCCGGCCCATACCGGCGAAGCACTAAGGCATCTTCAGAAGAGGGCGCACGGGACTGGATAAACCATGAGACCGAACGTCAGATCCGTCGCTATGTCGTGGGCGACGAACCAAGCAAGACGTTCTCTGATGCAATCATGCTCTACAACGCGTCCCCAAAAGCAGCGAAGCAGTTGATCCCGATTGTCGAAGCAATCGGCGACCTGTCTTTGAGTGCAATTTCCGGTGCGTTGTTAAAGGGCCTCGGGCCAAAGTTAAAACCCAAGGCATCAACGGATACTTGGTGGCGTGAAATCGTGACGCCTGCGAGTGCAGTGATCAACAATGCTCATGAGCTGGAGGGGACGCCGCTGATCCGCGTGAGGCCCTACGACAAGTTCGAGCGGATCGCGCAGGACAAGCGACGAGGGAAGCTCAGCCGCGTCGAGCGCACGCCAGCCGACAAGGAATGGATCGAGGCATTTTGCCGTGCCGCCGATCCATATAACGCCGCTCTGGTCCGCTTCATGTTCGAGACGGCTGCACGGATTGATCAAGCAGTGTCATTGGAGCCTGATGACCTTCGACCGCATGAAAACAAAGTTAGCGTGAAAGCGCAGAAGGGGCATCCGGAAAGCTGGATCACTGTCTCACCTCAGATGATGGATGAGCTTCTCGCATTGCCACCCAAGCGACCCAAGAACCGCAAGACCGGCAAGCTGATGAAAGCGCGCATCTTCGGCTATGGCAGCTCGACAGGTTACAACACGCGCTGGAAGACGATCTGTAAGCTCGCGGGCATTCCGTACCTTTCTGCGCACCCCGCTGGACGGCACGGTTTCTTCACCGAACTTGTTGTCCGTCAGGGCGTCGACCCCGTTACGGCGGCTAAAGCTGGGCGATGGTCAGACCCCAATTTACCCATGCGCATTTATGCCCACGCAGAGACCGATGAGGCCGACATCAGGGCCCGTTTTCGTACAAACCACGTACAGGATGACACTGTACAAACACCCAACAGTAAGAAATCACAAAAGGAATAGCGCTATGAACGCATCCCTCCTAAGGGGCAGGTTGCAGGTTCGAATCCTGCCGGGGTCACCATCCCAAACTACTGATAGATTTCTGCGATTTAGGCTGTAACTGGTGTGGAAAGTCGGACGTAGGATATCGAGCAACGCTAAGGGCGCGTTACGACGTGGTCCGGTGAAATACCTGATGCGCTGATTGCGCTTTGTACGTCGTAGCCGGCAAAGAATCCGTGATCTGCGATAAGCGCCGATTTGATGCCTGCTGCCTGCGCGCCAAGGATATCGGTGTGCAGGCTGTCACCAACCATAACGATACGATCGCGCGGTATTTCGTACCCCAGACGCTCAAATGCAAGCTCATAGATATTGCTGAACGGTTTGCCAAAAAACTGCGGTACAATACCCGCCTCATCGGCCAACCGATGCGCGAAATGGCCAGGTTCCACCGAAAACCCAGTTTCACGCGGGGCGACGATGTCAGGATTGCCAACCCAGACCGGTCGGGGGCGATCTTTCAACGCCTGAACAAGCAGCGCCTGACGCTCTTCGGTCCATGCCGCACTTCCAATCATCAGGACTCCGTCAACCAGCGAGTAGGGAGCCGGGTCTTCTTCCAGATAGCTTATGCTAAGACCTTCAAGGTCACGCAAACCCGTGCTGCGCGTCGCCATCAAACCCCAGTGCATCGCTTTATAGGAGCCTATCGCAGACAATAGGGTCGCCCGGCTGGTGATCACGTCTTCTTGCGTAAAATCGTAACCCAAGCGGCGATACTTTTCCATCAACGCGGCTTGAGGAAAGCCAGCGGCATTCGAGACGACGATCACGCGTTTGCCACGTGATTTCAGCATTTCAATCCGTTCAGCGACGCCGGGAATTGCTGTTTCGCCGATATTAAGTACCCCGAATGCATCAAGAAGAAAGGCGTCGTAATGGTCTGCAATGTCTTCTAGCGTCGTGGCGTGATGGGGGATTTTTCTCGGCTTGGTGGGAACCGGCAAACGGTGTCTTACAGCTTCGTAAGCTGCAAAAGCCGTAGCGGTATCCATTTCGCTCAAATGATTGCCCCCCGAACTTTCGCTGATACCCATTCGCTGATCACCACAGCAGCGAGGATTACCAGAAGGATCAAGCTAACCTGTGGCCATGCCAGAACATTCAGGGACGCCGAAAGTTGAAGTCCGATACCCCCTGCACCTACGAGCCCCAAGACTGTGGATTCGCGAATGTTGATATCCCAACGGAACACTGCAATTCCAGCAAACGCGGGAAGGATTTGAGGCACGATACCGTAAGCCATGACCTGCCAACGTGATGCACCGGTTGCCGTGATGGCCTCCACTTGGACTTCGTCGATTTCCTCGATGGCCTCATACAAAAGCTTCGCGCAGAAACCGATGGAGCGGATCGCGATGGCTACAACACCAGCAAACACACCTGGTCCGATGATCGCGATTAGTAGTAGGGCCCAGATCAGCGAGTTAATCGAGCGCGTCGATACGATAATCAATAGAGCGACGGGTCGGATGAAAAGTGCCGAGGGCGTGGTATTGCGCGCGGCCAGAAAGGCAACGGGAACTGCGAGGCAAAGCGCGATTAAAGTGCCGAGCGTTGCAATGTTCAGAGTGTCCCAGATCGGGCGGCCCAGCTGGGAGATGTATTCCCATTTGGGAGGAGTGGCACGTGTCCAGATGTCACTTGCAATACGAGGCGCGTCCCAAACGAAGAACCAAGTTGTGGCATTGGATATTTGCTGCCAGCAATAGGCGAATATCGCGAGGCCAACGAGCCACATCGCGGAATGTGCAAGCGACTGCTTGGTCGTCCGGCGATGCCAAATGGTGTCGCCATTTTTTTCGATAACGGGCATTATTGGACCCTCGCGCGGACAATGCCGGATATGTATTCCAGCGCCATTACGACAACGATAATCAAAATCAGGATTGCAGCGGCTGTGTCATACTCATACCGGTCAAATGCGGTATTCAGCGTTGCGCCGATACCGCCGGCGCCAACAAGACCTAGGATCGCACTTTCTCTGAAGTTGATGTCCACCCGGTAGATTGATAGCCCGACCAGCCGCGGCATGACCTGTGGCTGAACCCCGTAGTTGATCCATTGCGCCCATCGCGCGCCTGAGGCTTTGATAGCCTCAGCTTGAACACGGTCCATGCTTTCGATGTCCTCTGCCAGTAGCTTGGACAGGAAGCCGATTGTCGCGAAGCTAAGCGTCAGGAAGCCAGCCAACGGGCCAAAACCGAAGATGGCGACAAGTAGGATTGCCACGATAATTTCTTGCAAAGCACGGCTGATGGCCACGATGCCCCGGCAGATGAGATATACTGGCAAAGGTGCGATGTTGCGTGCAGCACCCAAGCCGATAGGGATCGAAATCAAGATGCCGACGACCGACGCGGCAACGGTAATTATCACACTTTCCAATAAACCACCCCAGATGTCTGACGCGCGGGACGTGAAGTCGGGGTTGGTAAAGGCCAGGGCAAACTGCGCCCCTCTGTCGAGGCCCTCATAGACGCGAGACCAGTTGATATCGATCGTCAAATAGGCAGCAATCAGGTAGGCCACGAACGCTAGGGCCAGCCCTCGGCGTAGCAGCTGGTTCGAGATGAAAGGTGGCCGTTTCCAAGTTTTACCAAGTACTGCTTCTAGCTCGGTACTCATTCGGCGGCCTCAATTTCATTGCCGTCATCGTCGACTTTCTTGATTGTCGCTTCCCAGTCTTCCTCGCCGTAGATGGTGGTCAGGACGTCTGGTGTCAGCGCTTCGGGTGGCCCGTCAAATTCGACGGCACCAAACCGAAGCCCAACGACGCGTTGCACGAACATCTGCGCGAGGGCGACGTCGTGGATGTTGATAATTGCCGCAAGACCGCGCTCGGTGCACAGCTCGCATATCAGCCGCATGATCTGGCGGCTGGTTTTTGGGTCAAGCGAGGCGGTGGGCTCGTCGACCAACAACAATTTGGGATTCTGGATTAGGGCACGGCAAATCCCAACGCGTTGACGCTGGCCGCCGGACAATTCGTCGGCGCGCTTGTCGGCCATTGCCAGAAGCCCAACACGATCAAGCAGCCGGAATGCCTCGTCGACATCCGATTGCGGGAAACGGCGCGTCAGGCTGCGCCAAAAACCTACATAGCCAAGTCGACCAGACAGGACGTTTTCCATAACGGTCAAGCGCTCGACCAACGCATATTCTTGAAAGATCATACCCATTTCGCGCCGCGCACGGCGCAGGCCAGAGGACTTGAGGTGGGTGAGTTCGATATCGCCCAGCCAGACTTCACCCGAGGTGGGTTCGACAAGGCGGTTGATGCACCGGATCAAGGTAGACTTGCCCGCACCCGACGGCCCAATCAGGGCAAGTACTTGTCCCTCCGGCACTTCGAGTTCGATAGATTTCAGTGCCTGATCGCCCGTGCGATAGGTTTTCACGAGCTTTTTGAGTTTCAGCATGTCCAGCCTCGGTTGACGCAGTCTTGCTGGCGGCGTCCGTAAGAACGCCGCCAATTAGGGTTAGCCTATTGGCAGGTGTAGCTGACGTCGTTTGCCGCGTCGATTTTGCGGATCACGTTCCAGAAGTCCTTGTAGTTCATTTCAATGAACTGCGACTCACCGCCTTTGCCAAACTCGGCCTCAAGCGAAGTACCGGCCCATTCGAACGAGAAGAACGCATCGCGAATACTGGCTTGCAACTCAGGCGTCAGGTTGTACGCGGTGCCAAAACCCGTGGTTGGGAATGTCTCTGATTTGTAGAGCGACACGATCTGGTCAGCCTTGATCACATCACGCGCGACCATGCGCGTAATCACCGTGTTGGCGACAGAAGCGGCCAGGTAGTCTTTGTTGGCTACGCCAAGGATCGAGTTGTCGTGCTTGCCGGAAAAGACCGGTTCAAAATCGCGCTCTGGCAGCATGTCATAGTCGGCTTTCAGAATAGCGCTTGGTGCCTTGAACCCGGAGTTTGACGTTGGCGAAGTGAAAGCCAACTGCTTGCCTTTGATATCCGCGACGTCTTCGATACCAGAGCCGGGATAGGTGATGATCTCCATCTCATAGCCAAAGCCGCCATCGTCCGCCGCCATGATTGTGAACGGGCTAAAGCCCGCACAGTTTACCGCCAGTGGGTTGGAGCCTGTGTTGAAGCCTGCAATATGCAAACGGCCGGAGCGCATGGCTTCGATTTGGGCTGCGTTTGATTGTACCGGGAAAAAGACGATGTCTTTGCCGGTCTTTTCCTTCAAGTGATCCAGAAAGTCAGCCCAAGCGGCTTTGTACACGGCTGGATCTTCAACTGGCGTATACGCAAAGATCAGCGTGTCAGGGTCGACTAACTCAGACGCGTCATCAGGCGTATCGGCGACCAGATCGCCATCACGGTCACAATAGCGCGCGTCAAGATCGCCACGTGGGCAGTCTTGTGCCCAAGCACCGGTTGCCGTGATCGACAATGCGGCTATTGCCCCCGTCGCTGCTAGTATCTTTCTTAGTTTACTCATTCTTTCTTTCCTCCCTTGGTTTTACATTTGTGCCAGCCTTTTCTGGCTAGCACGCTTATTCTAACGTGCAACAAGCACCTCGACATTTGCCCGTTTGAGTGACGCGGCCAATTCTTCTGCTGGCGCTTGATCGGATACAACTGACGACACGTCAGACAAATTGCCGACTTGTGCGAGACTTTTGCGGCCGAATTTCTGGCCGTCAATCAAAAGGTGAGCGATAGCGCTTTGACGCAGCATCGCGCGTTTGATTGCAGCGAACCCGCGCACGGCCTCCGACGGCCCCGCTTCGGCGATGCCCGAAGCACCAATTAGGCACCTATCAACGGAATGGCGCGCTAGAAATTCGACGGCATCCGTCCCAATCACCGCAGACTCGGATGGAAGATAGTCGCCGGGACAGATGATGACATTGGCAGCCTCGCTTTGGCCTAGAGCCATCGCAACAGGAAAGCTGTTGGTGATCACGGTGCAAGCTGTGCCGTCAAAGGCAAGAAACCGTGCAAGCTGAAGGGTCGTCGAGCCGGAGTCGATCATCAGCGTCTCTCCCGGTTGCACAAGATGCGCAGCCACACGACCGATCCGTTCTCGCTCCTCGACACGGGCAGTCGCGCGCTCGTCGAATGTGGGGTATTTGCCTGACACCAAAGCCAATGCACCGCCATGCGCCCGATCAAGCAGGCCATCTGCGCTGAGTTTCTCAAGATCCCTGCGGACGGTTTCCGAGGAGACCCGAAATCGATCAGCCAATTCTGAAATGCGGACGTGAGGACGCAATCGCAACTCAAGCAAGATATGCTTGCGTCGTTCGTGCTTGCGCAGCTTCGGTCGTGTTTCAATGTCGACATCGATTGACATGTGCGCTTTCTGAATTTGAATCAGATTCCCCAACTTGCAGCCGAAGTTGTGGACTTTTCCACATTTTTGCAAGAAAAATTGTTGCATATAGCAGATTTCGGTGTTCCGATTGTCTCAAGGGCCGGTTTCTGGTCGGTGGCGCTATAGAGAATGCTTGGCGTCGATTTGTGAGATAGTGCGCGGATCGGATAAAATTCGGTGATCCAAATAGTTGGAAATCTTGCGGGCGCGATTGCGCTCCTCCTTTGGTCGGTGCGTCTGGTGCGCACTGGAATTGAGCGAGGATTCTCCGGCCCGTTGCGTACAGGTGTGAGACGGGCTTCTCAAAAGAAAACTACCGCAGCGGGCAGCGGCCTAGTTGCCGCCATCGCGATGCAAAGCTCAACTGCTGTCGCAATGCTCGTCGCCGGGTTTCTGACCGCTGGCACACTTCCGATGGGAAGCGGTTTGGCCGTGATTCTTGGCGCGGATTTGGGCTCGTCGATTGCAGCCCGCATTTTGCTGACCCCGATTGCAGCACTGGTGCCGGTGCTCTTGGTTGTCGGTGTCGGGTTGTTTTTGAAAGGCAGGTCGCGCCGAACCAAGCAATCGGGCCGCATTGTCATAGGCATTGCGCTTGTGTTGACGTCCCTTTCGATGATCCGCACAGCGACAGCACCCCTTCAGGACAGCGAATTTACCACACTGATCTTTTCGTATCTGTCGACGGATCTTCTGACGTCGTTTTTGATCGGGGCGGTGTTGGCATGGGTGACACATTCCAGCGTTGCGACTGTACTTGCGGTCGTGGCCATGGCGTCCGAAGGATTCCTTGCGGCACCTGTTGCGGCTGCAATTGTCCTTGGCGCTAACCTTGGCGGCGCTACGATCCCGGTGTTGCTCACGTTGTCTGGGGCGCAGTCGGCAAGGAGGGTCATGTTGGCCAATTTGCTGATCCGTGGTGGTGGCGCGTTGCTGGCGTTGCTCGCATTGCTTCATTGGCAAGATCAGATCGGCTTGCTTGGCGCGAGCGCCGCAGTTCAGTCTATCAATCTACATCTGGTGTTCAATTTTGTGGTGCTGCTGCTTGGGCTGATACTGATCACCCCAACGCTTAGTCTTGTCACCTCGATTCTACCGGAGATCGCACCGTCCAAACCACGGCGGATCAGCGCACTTGATGCGACGATGACAGATCCTGATCGCGCACTGGCCTGTGCGGCGCGTGAGGTACTAGAGATGGGCGAGCAGGTTCACGGCATGTTGACCCCGATTATGGGGCTATTGCGCGACTGGGATGAAGATACCCTCCGCGCGATCCGTGATAGCGAAGACGAAGTTGACCGGATGCACTTCGAGGTGAAGCTATACATTGCCCACCTTCAGGAAGGCGTATTGTCCGGCAGGCAAGCACGTCGAGCGATGGATATCGCAACAATCTCTAATCACCTCGAGGACGCTGGCGATCAGGTTTCCACCAATCTGATCGACATTGCTCAACGTCTTCGTGCTGACGGATTGTCATTCTCGGAAGAAGGCTGGCGAGATCTGTGCGATTTTCATGATCAGGTTATGTCGAATGTGCAGCTTGGATTGAATATTCTGATGACGGGTGACGCGGAGGCCGCAATTCAGCTTGTCGAGGAAAAGGACCGCATGCGCGAAGCCGAGCAACGACTGCAGGCGCATCACCTTGAGCGACTGCGAAAAGGCAACACTGCAACCGTGGAAACGAGCAACCTTCACCAAGAAACCATCCGCGCCTTGAAGCAAGTGAACACTGATTTCACCTACACTGCTTATCCGATCGTGGAGGCGACCGGGGCGTTGTTGTCGAGCCGTCTTGCGACCGGGGAGGGCGTGGTGTGAGAGTTGCAAGCACTACGAATAATGTTGACGAAGCTGCGTTTCCGCACATGCTGCATGTGCTGGCCACCAAGCCGAGAGGACAATCGGCGGTCGAAGAACTGCTGCTCAGGACATTGTGACTGACGATAAGACCAAGTAAATCCTAGGGAGGAAAATATGAACAATATCAAAAGACTAGTGATCCCGTCGCTTATTGCGATGGCCGCCAGTGTTTCAGCTGCACAGGCCGAAAAGCTGACGCTTTACTGCTCTGCGCAAGAAGACTGGTGCCAGCTTATGGCGCGTAGTTTTGAAGATGCGACAGGCATCGACGTGAACATGACCCGCAAATCATCCGGCGAAACTTTCGCCCAGATCAAAGCGGAATCATCGAACCCGAAGGGCGACGTCTGGTGGGGTGGTACTGGCGATCCACATCTTCAAGCTGCCGAAGAAGACCTGACCGAGCCATATGTCACACCGATGCGTGGCGAGCTGCACGACTGGGCGATTTCTCAGGCATCAAGCGCCGGTGACAAAACCATCGGCATCTATTCCGGCGCTTTGGGGTACGGCTACAACACCGACCTTCTTGCCGCGAACAACCTGCCAGAGCCTGCCTGCTGGAAGGATCTTCTGAAGCCTGAATACAAAGGCCACGTGCAGATGGCGAACCCGAACTCGTCGGGCACCGCTTACACGACGCTTGCCACAATGGTGCAGCTGTTTGGTGAGGACGAAGGCTTTGATTTCATGAAGGGTCTGCACTCCAACATCAACCAATATACCAAGTCCGGTTCGGCTCCGATCAAAGCCGCGGGTCGTGGCGAGAACACGATTGGTATCGTCTTCATGCATGACGCTGTGAAGCAGGCTGTCTCGGGGTTCCCCGTGAAGGTTGTGGCCCCGTGCGAAGGCACCGGCTACGAGATCGGCTCTATGTCGATCATCAAAGGCGCGCGCAACATGGACGAGGCCAAGAAGTTCTATGACTGGGCGCTTTCAACCGACGCGCAGAACCTTGCGCTTGAAGTGAACGCGTTCCAAGTGCCGTCGAACAAAGGTGCGGATACGTCTCCTTCAGCGCCTGACATGTCTTCGATCAAGCTGATTGATTACGACTTCAAAACCTACGGGTCGTCGGCAGAACGCAAGCGCCTCTTGCAAAAATGGGACGAAGACGTCTCGACTTTGCCGCAATAAACTTTGCGCAATACGACAAACACCAAGACCTCCCACCCGGCGTTGATCTTCTGGATCGTTGCCGGGTGGGTCGGGTTTCTGCTTCTGCCTTGGTATGGGGTCGAAGACGGAATCCTGTCGTTTGAATGGCTGATAGACGGCTATCCGTTCGACGAAGACTACGCGCCCGCGGCGTTCCTTATCGCACAGGGAGAGAAGCTATGGCTCGCTCCATTATTGTTACCGCTTGCATTGTCACTTGCCGCGTTAGGTCGTCCAAAGAGTGATCCGCTTTACGCAAAAATTCTCATCCTGACGGGTGCACTCGGCTTTGGATGGTTGACGGCCCAAGGCTTCGGAATTGGCATTCGCGGGTTCAACTTTGAATGGCTCAAAGCGCTGTTCGGAGAGTTGGGCGACCGCCAATTCGGCATGGGGCTAGGCGCGATGGTCCTTGCCTCGGCATTCCTGTTTATCTTCACCCAAGGCATAGCTGCACGCGGGGCGATCAACGGCGACGTGTTCGTGGTCAGCGCCATCGGGGGCGTTATCGTTATCGTGACGACATTCGTATTCTTCCCGATTGCCAAGATGCTTCTTGCGGCCTTCGTTACCGAAGAAGGTAGTTATTCGGCGGGCGTTTTCGCAGCAAAGTTCTTCGATGATCGGCTCTGGGGGCTTGGCTGCCTAAGTGGTGGACGCTGTGGTGTTGCGTGGAATTCGCTATTCCTAGCCGTCCTTGTTGGTTTGCTAACTACGGTTCTCGGCCTTGTTTTCGCGCTGGTCGTGACACGTTCCGGCTTCCGCTATAAACGCGCCCTTCGGGCGCTCACAGTTCTGCCCATCATCACACCGCCTTTCGTCATCGGCTTGGCACTGATCCTGCTGTTCGGTTTGTCCGGGGCCGTCACGCAATTCATTTCCGACCTGTTCGGCGTCCAACCCACCAGGTGGCTATATGGCCTGCCGGGAGTCTTGATCGCACAAGTCTTGGCGTTCACGCCCATCGCCTTCCTTGTGCTGATCGGCGTCGTGGAAGGCGTCTCGCCGTCAATGGAAGAGGCCGCGCAAACGCTGCGGGCCAACAAATGGCAAACCTTCCGCACAGTGTCGCTTCCTTTAATGCGCCCGGGTCTCGCCAATGCGTTTTTGCTTGGTTTCATCGAGAGCATGGCGGATTTCGGCAATCCGCTGGTTCTTGGCGGCAACTTCGATGTGCTGTCGACCGAGATATTCTTTGCCATTGTAGGTGCTCAATACGATCAAGGCCGCGCGGCTGTGCTGGCCATGGTGCTGTTGTTCTTCACGCTGTCAGCCTTCTACGCGCAACGCGCGTGGCTGGGTAAGAAAAGCTACACGACAGTATCGGGCAAGGGGGATGCTGGCGTTCACCCAATGATGCCAAACGGATTGGCGATTCCGGTCTTTGTTATTGCCGGCGCATGGGGGCTCTTCACTATCGTGATCTACGGCATGATCCTGTACGGCAGCATGGTTGAACTTTGGGGTGTCAACAACACACTGACCTTCAAGCACTATGTCACCGCGTTCTCGGTCCGCATCGAGGATAGCGGCATCCGCTGGACTGGTGCGGCATGGGACAGTTTCTGGACGACGATCTACATCGCAGCAGCTGCGGCTCCGCTCACGGCAGTGGTCGGTTTGATCACCGCCTACCTGCTGACGAGGCAAACCTTTGCGGGCAAAAACGCGTTCGAGTTTGGCACAATGCTCAGCTTTGCCATTCCCGGCACGGTCATTGGCGTCAGCTATATTCTGGCCTTCAACGTGCCGCCCATCGAGATCACCGGAACGGGTTTGATCCTGATCATCAGCTTCATCTTCCGAAACATGCCCGTGGGTGTCCGTGCGGGCATCGCGTCGATGTCGCAGCTGGACAAGTCGCTTGATGAGTCATCCCTGACCCTTGGCGCGAACAGCTGGCAGACCTTCCGCAAGGTGATCCTGCCGCTGCTACGACCGGCTATCTTGGCGGCTCTCGTCTATAGCTTCGTGCGCGCCATGACTGCAATTTCGGCAGTGATCTTCTTGGTGTCGGCGGAATACGACATGGCGACCAGCTATATCATCGGGCGCGTCGAGAATAACGATTACGGCCTTGCCATCGCCTACTCGACAACGCTGATCTTCGTGATGCTGTCGGTCGTGGGCGTCATGCAACTTATTGTCGGGCGAACCGAAATCGGGCGGCGCATGAGCCAGTCGCGCACCAATGTCTGAGGGATCATCATGAAAATTAGTTCCAAGGCGGCGCCAGTCAGCTTCCAGAATGTCAGCAAGATTTATGGCCGCGACGTGTTGGCGGTAGACGACGTGAATTTGGAGATAGAGGCTGGTAAGCTGGTCACATTGTTGGGGCCATCAGGCTGCGGCAAGACCACGACGCTGCGCATGATAGCGGGTCTGGAAATGGCGACGTCCGGCCGTATCCTGATCGGCGACGCCGACGTCACAACGCTGCCTGCAACAGACCGCGACGTGTCGATGGTGTTCCAGTCCTACGCGCTGTTCCCGCATATGTCGGTGCTGGAAAACGTGTCTTATGGGCTGTCGTTCTCGGGCTTCTCGAAGGCCGAAACGCGGGAGCGGGCCTTGGTGGGCCTTGATCTTGTCGGCCTCAAAGGCTTCGACACTCGGTTGCCAAGCGAACTATCGGGCGGACAGCAGCAGCGGGTAGCGGTGGCGCGGGCGTTGGTGCTGGAGCCGCAGGTTCTGTTGTTTGACGAACCACTTTCCAACCTCGACGCTAAACTGCGGCGGCAGGTACGCGAAGACATTCGCGCTATCCAAAAAGATCTTGGTTTGACCGTTGTTTACGTGACCCACGATCAGGAAGAAGCGTTGGCGGTTTCTGACGAAATTGTCGTCATGCGCAACGCGGCGATTGCCCAGATCGGCACGCCACGCCAGCTTTATGATGCGCCCGTGGATCGCTTCGTCGCCGACTTCATTGGCGAAGCGAACTTGCTACCGTGCACGATCGAGACAGTGACGGGCGAGCAGGCGACGATTGCGATCGAAGACTATCGCTACGACCTGCCGTCACGAGGCATTTCCGAAGGGCCTGCGACTATGGCTGTTCGTCCGTCACGTTTGGTCATCGGGGCTGCGGACGGTTTCCGAGCTAAGGTTATCAAGGCCACATATGTCGGGGTGAGGATGGAATACACGCTTGAGGCCGCATTTGGGTCGATGTTCGCGGTGCAAGACGACGTGGACGCGCCTTTGGATGTCGGAACCGAGGTAACGGTTGGCTTCGCCGCAAAGGGGCCTGTGCTGTTACCCGAGGGCTAGGCGCTAGGCGCAAATGCCTTTTCGGATATCTCAAGCAGTCGCTCGAATACCGCAGGAGTTCCGACAACGACGCGACCTCCTTCCAGGATCATCGTGTCGGCGTCTTGGACCTCCACGACACCACCTGCCTCGGCCACAATCAACTGCCCAGCGAGGCAGTCCCACGCATTCATGTGTTCTTCCGAATAACCAAGCAGCCGCCCTGCGGCGACATAAGCCAACGAGATTGCGCCCGAGGCATTGCGGTAGAACATCGAGCCTTCATCTATGAGTGCTTTGACAAGCTGAACGATCCCCTTGTTATCGACGCGACCGGAATACCCGACGCCAACTGTCCCATCTGATAGGCCACGTTGATCGTCCAGCAACAGCCGCTTGCCGTTCAGTGTAGCGCCACCACCTGACATCGCCGCGAACGTTTCGTCGTGGCAGGGGTCGTGAATGACGCCAATCTGGGTCTTGCCTTGGCTGACACCAGCAACCACCACGGTCCAAGCGGGAATGCCGTTGATGAAATTTGCGGTCCCGTCAATTGGGTCGATCACCCAAGTAAAACCGGTTGTGCCCGCCTTGGGTGCATCTTCCTCCCCCACGATTGCATCATCAGGAAAGGCGTTTTCCAGAAGGCGGCGCGTAAACGCTTCGACCTCGCGGTCGGCTTGGCTCACGAAGTCCTGATGGCCTTTGTGATCAATGACCAAATCACCCTGGTTCTCGAAATATCGCAAGGCCAGCTTGCCAGCCTCGGCGCAGATTTTCTTAAGAATTTCTAAACGTGCATCATATGTCATGGGGACGAAGCGTAGCGACTTTCCTGAACACGTAAAGAGGCTCAGATCATCTTGATCGCGTTTGGCTCCACCGCCAGAACATAGCCTTTGCGGGCGATGTTCTTAATCAACAACTCGCTTATCATCTGGTTCCCCAAGTGATCGCGTAGCCGCTTGATGCGGGTCGCGCCGGAGGCCTCGTCGCAGTCAACTTCGGGTTTCCCCGAAATCATGGATTCTATTTCCAGTCCCGACAGAATATCGTCATCCAACCGCGCTTCGGCTAGTACAGAAAGCGTTTCAAGTGCAGCCTCTGTGAGTTTGAATTCCATGTCATTGATCTGAACAATCCGCTCGTCGCGACTGACAACAAGTGAACTGACTTGAATGCCGCTCTTCTCGATCTCGGCCATGCGGCGCGCAAGGGTGACGAGGAATACAATTGAAACCAAAGCCGCGATAAGCAGCGCGGTCGCGAAAATTAGCAGAACGAAGATGATGAACCGGTAGGAGGCCAGCGTGTCGGAGAACGCAGTGCCAGATTGCGCAAGAATTTCCAGCAGCCGGATTTCCCCGCCTTGGGTGAGGGCGTCGTTTTCGATGAAAATGCGTTCTACCCGCATGTTGAAGGCATTGGCGTCGGGCAGGTTCAGGAACAAAACCAATGCGGCCACCACTAGGATGCCCACAATGGCGGCCATCCCAACGACGATAACCTGCATGGGTGAAGGCGCTTTAGAAGCGGAGGAAGTAAGGTCCGGCATTTGCCCGCCTCCCGTCGAGGCCATTCTCGTTGAACAGCGACACAATGTTGAGCAAGGTCCAGCCCGCCGCCGCCAACCGTGGTGCGATAGCATTGGCTGCGGTACTCGCGGATGAGCATGCGGAATTGGGAAGCTTGATCACCCCGTAATGCAGTTTCAACGGATTATCCTTCTTGGCCTTATAATCGGCATAGCAGGCGGCATGCGCGGGTAATGCCAGGACAGACAGTCCAAGACCAAGGGCGAGTATGTGAATGCGATGTTTCATAGGGCGACCATGATCCGCGCCGCCCCGTTATTCAATATCAAGCTGCATTTTGAGGCATGCTATCAGATAACCACGCGCTGTCATTGAGCGACAATACCCGCTGCGGTCAAGGTCAACCCATCACAAGCCTACTCAGCTAGGCCAAACCGAAGGAAACATCATGACACGCCAATTTATCGCCGCCCTGCTTAGCCTCTCACTTGGATTTAGCGCCATGACGACCGCACCCGCTCGCGCAGATGAAGATGTTGTCAAGATCATCGCCGGTCTGGCGCTGCTGGGTATTCTGGCCAACGCTGCAAAGAAGAACGACCGTCAGGTCGTCACCCAAAACCAGCATCGCCCGCATCATGTGAAGCCGAAGCGCCAGCGTCACGATAAGAAGGTCGCCCCGCGTCGTTGCCTGCGTGAACAATGGACGCACCGTGGCAAGCGCGAGGTCTACAGTGCGCGTTGTATGAAGAACAATGCTCGCCATGCACTACCGCGCAACTGTAAGCGCACCATTGATACCCGTAACGGAGTGCGCAAATTTTATGCGCCGCGTTGCCTGCGCAGGAACGGCTGGAACGCTTAACCAATTCAGATAACCGAGCAGGAGGGGCGAGCTGAAAGGCTCGCCCCTTCCTTGTCTAGCTATCTTGGTTGCGCTCACTTTCGAATCCGGCTCTTGCTGTGTGTATGATCGAACCGGATTTCACCTATGAACAGGCGCTGATCGCGCGAGGAGTGACAGCCATTGCCGGCACCGACGAAGTTGGGCGCGGACCACTTGCTGGCCCCGTGGTCGCTGCCGCCGTAATTCTGGACCCCAACAACATTCCCGACGGGCTGAATGATTCCAAGAAGCTCAGCGCCAAGAAGCGGGATCTCTTGTTCAATTTGATAAAGTCTCACGCACGATTTTGCGTTGCCGAAGCGACCGTGGAAGAAATCGACGAACTGAACATCTACCACGCGTCGCATCTGGCGATGTGTCGTGCTGTGGCAGGTTTGGGGCAGGTCGGGCATGTGCTGGTCGACGGCAACAAAATCCCGCGCGACATGATGGCACCTGCAACTGCGATCGTGAAGGGTGACGGTAAATCACAGTCAATTGCCGCTGCCTCCATATTGGCCAAAGTGACGCGCGACAGACACATGGATGCACTTGCGCAACAATACCCCGGCTACGGATGGGACAAAAATGCCGGTTATCCGACCAAGGGTCACATTTCTGCCCTAATTGAGCTTGGTGTGACCCCACATCATAGACGTAGCTTCAAGCCGGTCCACAACATCTTGTGTCATCCATAATTTTTAACGCATTGAAATATAAAGATTTTGACAGCGAATCAGCTTTGACTCATCTTTAGGGCAACACAGCGAACAAGCACGACAACGTGCACCAGCTTGGGGCAGACGATGGGTAAAATGACAAAGGTGATGCATGAAGCATTGCCGCTGAACACGATTTTAGACGGTGATTGCATTGATGCGATGAACAGCCTTCCTGAAGGCTCCATCGACCTGATCTTTGCAGATCCTCCTTACAACCTTCAATTGCGTGGCGATCTGCATCGTCCTGACAACTCCAAGGTTGATGCGGTCGATGACGCATGGGACCAGTTTTCGTCCTTCAAGAAATACGATGAATTCACCCAAGCTTGGCTAAAAGCCGCCAAGCGGTTGCTCAAGCCGAACGGCGCGATCTGGGTGATCGGGTCCTACCACAACATTTTCCGTGTCGGACACGAGTTGCAGAACCAAGGGTTCTGGATGCTCAACGACGTGGTGTGGCGCAAGTCGAACCCGATGCCAAACTTTCGTGGCAAGCGTTTGACCAACGCCCATGAGACGCTGATCTGGGCCTCCAAGTCCGAAGGCAGCAAATACACATTCAACTATGAGGCATTGAAGGCTCTCAACGAGGGCACGCAGATGCGCTCCGATTGGGTCCTGCCAATCTGTACCGGCCACGAACGCCTCAAAAACGACGCGGGCGACAAAGCCCACCCGACACAAAAGCCGGAAAGCCTGCTTCACCGCGTGTTGGTTGCGACCACAAACCCGGGCGACGTGGTCCTTGATCCATTCTTTGGCACAGGCACGACAGGTGCTGTTGCCAAGAAGCTTGGCCGCGACTTCATCGGTATCGAGCGTGAAGCCGCGTATCGTGAAGTTGCCGAGAAACGATTGAAGAATGTGCGGAAATTTGACCGAACATCCCTAGAAGTCACGCAATCCAAACGCGCCGAGCCACGCGTTCCATTCGGCCAATTGGTTGAGCGCGGCATGCTGACGCCGGGCGAAGAACTCTGGAGCCTCAACGGGCGTCACAAAGCGAAAATCCGCGCCGATGGCACATTGATTGGCGACGACGTTAAAGGATCGATCCATCAAGTGGGCGCGGCGTTGGAAGGCGCACCAAGTTGCAACGGCTGGACTTACTGGACGTTCAAACGCGATGGCAAAAAAGTTCCGATTGATTTGTTGCGCCAGCAAATCCGCGCCGAGATGAACTAAGACACCGAAATTCCAAGTTACCGCCTGTGTCTGCGGCCTATCCGCGGCACATAACTGCCCCGCCCTAACCCAAGGTGCGGGGCATTTTTTTCACGCGGTTTCACGGTTTGCGGCACTGGTCATGCTTGTGCCGAATGTCTAACCTGCTGGTAAATTGCATATCTTTTATTAGTCAGAACGGTTCTCGGATGTCCAAATTAGACAAAATGGAAGCCGAATTAGCTCAGTTGACCAAACAACTGGCAGAATTCTTGTCACTTCCACCCACCGACCGCAGCACTCCGGGGTTTGCCAAAATCTGGCGCCCCATTTCCAGATATAGGGTTCAATTGAGGACTGCTTTGCAAGAACAGAGCTCTGCTCTTTCCGACCCAAGATACCGTGATGCAAAGAGATCCGAGATTGAACAGCGAGTCGGATATAACGCAGCGCACCGACGCCTGCGCCTGTGGCCTCAGATCGAAGATATGGTGAACAAGCAGGTGACCCCGGAGCGTAAGGCGCTGATGCCGCAGCCTTCCAACTACATGGAGGGCGCACATAACCGCTACGTTAATCATCTGTATTCGGCGCTGCACACACTTGCGTTGCCGTCCGCCGCCGCGATGATGAACCTGATGCCGGACGCGCACCCTGATGTCGCTTTGCCCGCAACCCATTTCGAGGCGTTGATGCATGCCGCGTACAGGATTTGTCTTGCGCAGGGTCGAGACGCTCCGCCGCGATTTCTTGACGTCGGGTGCGGAGGCGGGACCAAAATTTGGGCCGCTTTACCGTTTTTCCCCGATGCCCGTGGCCTAGAGAACAATCCAACACAGGTGAAAATTGGCGCTGCCGCTATGGCAAAGTTAAACGCACCTGCCGACTGCATTATGGAGGCGGACGCACGGCTGTTCGATGACTATTCAAGTTACGATGTGATCTATTTTTATAGGCCATTAAAAGACTCCGTTGGTCTAACTGAAATGGAAGATCAGATCATGAAGCAGGCCCGCCCCGGAACCATATTGATCGCCCCGTATCTGGGCTTCTCGGCGGAAGATGATGACATACGATGCTCTAAAATTGCGCCTTCAATCTACGTAGCGGGCGTCGCGCCATATCAGACGGAGAAGCTTCGGGATCGTGCTGAACTGATTGGCACCGAGGCGCCGGTGCACAGCAGTTCTACAGATGCAGCACTTGGATATTGGCGACCGTTGGTGGAAGCATCGCGCCGCAATGGCTATGCTCTTTAGTTAGCGGCAAAGATACAAGATGTCCCAATTGTAGTGAAGACCCGTCGCCTAGCGCGGCATCGGGTTGGTGGCCGCTTTATAGGGCCCCCAATCGGTAATTTCGGGATAGTACATTGCCCGCCACTTGCGCACCCTTGGGTTCATAATGCGACGATAGATCGGCGGCACCATCGCGGCTAATGTCATTACCGGATAGCCATAAGGCAACTGAGGTGCTTCCTCCTCGGTATAGTTTTGCAGGAGCGGGAAGCGCCGGTCGGGTTTGTAGTGGTGATCCGAGTGACGTTGCAAATTAATGAGAAGCCAGTTCGAAGCTTTATGTGCGGCATTCCAAGAATGACGTGGCTGGACGTGCTCGTACTTGCCTTCTCCCAGATGCTTTCGGGTCAAACCATAGTGTTCGATGTAGTTAACCAGCTCTAACTGCCAGATTGCGACATAGGCTTGGAACAGGAAAAGCCCCAGACCGGCCCAGCCGCCAATCAGAAATGCCAGCACCAACATCACCCCCTGCAACGCCGCGTAGCGATAAAACGGATTTCCAAAGTCCGTCGCGGGCAAATCCTTGCGCGCCAGCATCGCTTTTTCCGCATCCCAAGCCGAGATCACACTCTGGCGCAAAACGCGTGGGAAGAAGCGGTGGAAGCCTTCGTTGTACCGTGCAGTCACCGGATCTTTGGGCGTCGCGACATACCGATGGTGCGTCAGCAAATGCTCGGATCGAAAATGCGAGTACATAACTGTTGCGAGTAGCAGGTCGCCCAGCCAGCGCTCCAGCTTGTTTTTCTGGTGCATCAGTTCGTGACTGTAGTTGATGCCCACCGTTCCCGAAATCACTCCGATGCCGAAGAACAGTGCAATTTTCTCACCGCCTGACAAATGGTCTGCGCGCGTGGCGTAAGCGATCATTCCGAAGATCAGGATGAATTGCAGTGGGAACCAGATCATCGTGATGATGCGGTACCAAAACAGATCGTCCTCGGTGGTGTCCAGATCGGCGTTGTCAAGATTTAGGCCAATGACTGCGTCGAGGATCGAGAACATTCCCCAGCCATAGATTGGAAGCAACGCCAGCCACCACCCGCCTTGTGTCGCCCCTATTAACGCAAGGGGTATCATGAGCAGAGAAAGCCAAAACGGCACCGCCGCACTGAATTTCGAGACCTCGGTCGTGGTCAAAGTTGCCATGATATACCTGTTTCGACTCTGGTTTGGTTAGATTGTACCTTGTTAACGGGAGGCACTCAATTCTACTCGAAGCGATGTTTCGCAACGTCAAATACCTTGCGCATAACAGTTGGAAGATCGGAGGGGCGGAAAGCATGATGCGGGACAAATTTCCCAATGTCAGGGTCTATATCTGCGCGCGCGGTCATAACCTCGAGGATCAGATGGAAGTGGGTGAATGTATGGCGGACCTCCATTCCGGCAGCCTCCCATCCTGTTGATACTGGCGGCGCAGCAACGGGGGCTTCCGACCAGTCCGACCCCGGCCATCCCAACATTCCGCCAAGTAGACCCTTTTCAGGACGCGTTTCCAACAACCAGTCGCCGTTCGAGTTGCGTAATACATAGGCGATCCCGCGACGGGTTGGTTTGGCTTTCTTGGCCAGCTTGCGTGGAAGCTCTGGCGCGATGCCTGTGGCGTGCCCTTCGCAGCCGTCCCGCCAAGGACATATTCCACATACAGGGTTTTTGGGGGTGCAGATCGTGGCTCCCAAATCCATTACCGCCTGTGCGTAATCGCCGGCCCTTTTGAGCGGTGTTAGAGCCTGCGCCAAAGCCATCAACTCGGGCTTGGCTGTAGGCAGTGGCGTTTCGATAGCGTGGATACGTGCCATCACGCGCTCTACGTTTCCGTCCAACACTGTTTCGGGAAGATCAAATGCAATCGCTGAAATTGCAGCGGAGGTATAAGGCCCAATACCAGGGAGCGTTTGCAGGCTGTCACGATCGCTTGGGAATACGCCCATATATTCTGCCGCCACCACACGCGCGCATTTGAGCAAGTTGCGCGCGCGCGCGTAGTAGCCAAGACCTGCCCACGCGGCCATGACATCGGCATCCTCAGCGGCGGCGAGATCTTGAACCGTTGGCCAAAGGGTGGTGAATTTCAGGAAATAGTCCTTCACTGCGGCTACGGTTGTCTGCTGTAGCATTACCTCGCTTAGCCAGATGCGATAGGGATCGGGCATGATACCCTGCGCGCGATCTTGCGGCGAAACGCGCCACGGCATCTGCCGTGCGTGCTGATCGTACCACGCAAGGAGGGCGTCGGAAGTTGGGTCTTCACGCAAAGTTTATTCCCCTATTGGATCGCTTTTGTCTGACACCGCGAAGGTGAGGCGTTAGGTTATGGGCGCAACCTAAGGCAAAAAACGTGACTCGCAAGCAGACGCCATATTCCGCGCCCAGCACAAAGGGTCGCCCGACCCACCGTCGGCGCGGCTCGAAAGGGTTTTCGGCGATGTCCGGGTTTCTCGACGGGCAAATCCGTCGGGCGGGAGAGAAGCGCGGCTTTGCCGTTATGCGCCTTTTGACCCACTGGAATGAAATTGTCGGCGACGACACTGCCCGCATGGCCCATCCGGTGGACGTCGGCTATGGTCGCGAAGGATTTGGCGCGACCCTGACCGTGCTGTGCACGGGCTCCAGCGCGCCGCTAGTACAGCAGATGCTTCCGCAAATTCGCGAGAAGGTGAATGCCTGCTATGGGTACTCCGCCATCAGCCGCGTTCGGGTGACACAAACCGCGCCTGTCGGGTTCAGCGAGGGGCAGATGTCGTTCGATACGGCCCCTAAGCAGAAAGCGCCTCCCGCGCCCCACGTGATTTCCGCCAGTAAAGAACTAGCTAGCGATGTAGAAAGCGACGGCCTGCGCCGCGCATTGGAACAACTTGGCCAAAATGTTATGGCCCGCAAAACGAACACCTGAGAAGGAACATAAGCAGATGAACCGCAATATCCTGATTGCCATAGTTGGCGTCCTCGCCATCGGCCTTGGCGCTTTCGTGCTAACGGGGAATAGCCCTGAGCCGGTGACGCCTTTGAACGCACAGACGGCGAGTACCAGTGACGTAGACACCTCTGGCGTCAAGGAAATGGTCATCGGTGACGTCGACGCCCCAATCACGTTGATTGAATACGCGTCCTTCACCTGTCCGCACTGCGCGACCTTCCACAAAAACGTCTTCAAGCAACTGAAGAAAGACTACGTCGACACTGGCAAAGTAAAGTTCGTGTTTCGTGAGGTCTATTTCGACCGTTATGGCCTTTGGGCAGGCATGGTTGCGCGTTGCGGTGACGGCATGCGCTATTTCGGGATCACTGATCTGATTTTCGAGAACCAACGCGACTGGGCGCAGGGCGAACCTGCCCAGATCGCGGGCAATCTTCGTAAGTTTGGCAAGCAAGCGGGCCTTGACGACGCAACGCTTGATGCTTGTATGACCGATGGCGACAAAGCGGCGGCATTGACCGCCGTCTACCAAAAGAACGCAGAAGCGGATGGCATCCGTTCCACGCCGTCGCTGGTTATCAACGGCAAGCTCCATGAAAACATGAGCTATGATGATCTGAAAAAGATCCTCGACGCCGAGCTGTAATATCTAGAACAACTTGGTCAGCGCGGCGTCAAGCGCTGACCAATTCTCGATTTCCAACCGGACCGGCACAGCCAGAACCTTGGCACGGAATTCGTCGGGCAAGCGCGTTGCGTCTTTTTCGGTTGTAACCAACTGGGCCCCAAGAAGCATCGCCTCATGCTCCAGCCTAACCATCAGCGCTTGCGATAGGGGTTGATGGTCTTCAAGGGCCTCGGACTTTACGATATCCGCTCCCAGCTCTTGCACTGTCGCAAAGAATTTTTGCGGGTGACCAATGCCCGCAAAAGCGAGAACACGGCTCCCTTGCCAATCCATGCCAGATTGCAGCGGGGTTAAGCGGCCTGTTAGATGCGGACAGGGTGGCGTTCCCCATGCCTCCAAAAAACGACTTTGCGCCTTTTTAGGGCCTATACTCAGCAGCAAATCGGCACGGGCAAGGCCTGTGGCGATGGGTTCCCGTAAAGGGCCTGCGGGGATGACCTTCCCATTACCAAATCCGCGCGCGGCATCAACGACGACCACAGACAGATCTTTGTGTAGCGCCGGGTCTTGGAATCCGTCATCCAGAATGATGGCGTCAGCCCCGTTTTGAACGGCCAGTTCCGCGCCATCAACACGGTTAGGTGAAACCCATGTCGGCGCGAAAGCCGCCAGTAGCAGTGGCTCGTCGCCAACGTCGGCTGCTTTGTGTGCGCGTTCGTCGACCCGAACAACAGACGTCACCGAGCCGCCGTATCCGCGCGATACGATATGCGGGGTGTGACCCATGGCTTGCAGCCGTTGGGTAAGCGCAATGACAGTCGGTGTTTTTCCTGTCCCGCCAGCGTTAATGTTGCCGATGCAGATTACCGGTACACTCTGCTTCGACGGTTGTCCTTGAGCCAAACGACGTGCCGTGCCGGCGGCGTAGAGTGCCCCCAGCGGCGACAATAGTGTGGACCATAATCCAGGCGGTCGGTGCCAAAATCGGGGAGGCTGCATCAGTCCCCCTTTGCGACGCGGTCAAGGGCGGCGTTGATTTCGACGAAGGCGGTTTCCGCGGCTTGCGCACCTTGGCTGCTGATTTCCCAAGCTGCATGAGCCATTGCGGCGGACCTGTGGGGTTCCAGCAACTCAATCACAGCGTCGCCCAGACTACGGGAGTCATTGACCAGCCGTGCGCCGCCCGATTCATCGAGGCGCTCATAAATGTCTTTCGCATTCTCAATATGTGGGCCGTGCAGAATTGCAGAGCCCAACGCGGCGGGCTCGTAGGGGTTGTGCCCCCCAATCTCGACCAGCGACCCACCAAGGAAGTTAAGCGGGGCAATTCGGTACCAGAGGCCCATCTCACCAAGCGTATCTGCAATATAGATATCGATTACGGCATCAGGCTGCACCCCTTCGGAGCGCAGGGCCACGCGCCAACCGGACTTGCGCAACATTTCGGCAATCTCTGGCCCTCGCTCTGGATGTCTAGGGGCGATGATAAGCAGCAGCCGCGGGGCGGTGCGGCGGGCAATGCGCTGCGCTTCCGCCGCAATTTCATCCTCTCCAGGATGGGTGGACGCCGCGAGCCAGACCGGGCGCGTTTCTAAAGCAGCGGAGATCGCCTCACGCTCTTTTTCGTCGTGCGGCAGCGCACCGCTGCTTTCTTTGAGAGAACCGTTAATGCGCACCCGATCGGATGGGATGCCAAGGCGTTGTAGGTGCTTCGCTGTAATCCTGTCTTGCGCCAGAAACAGATTGAACTTTCCAAGCAGCGCGCTCGCGGCGCCGCGAAACCAAAGCCATTTCTTGTAGGAGTCGTGTGACATGCGGGTATTGAGGGAAATCATCGCGATCCCGCGGGCGCTGGTCTCATGGATGAGTGAGGGCCAAAACTCGCTTTCTGTCCACACCGCAACGTCAGGCTTCCAGTGGTCGAGAAATGTTCTGACATACTCACGGGCATCTAATGGGACAAATTGGTGAATTGTCTGGTCAGGAAGTCGCGATTCCAACAGGTCAGCCGAGCTGCGCGTGCCAGTCGTGATAAGGACGTTTAGATCGGGTCGCTCGTCGATGAGCGACTCTATGAGGTCCAGTACTGAAAGCGATTCACCGACCGACGCCGCATGAAACCAAACGAGCTCTCCACGAGGGCGTGGTTGCGAGGCAATACCACGCCGCTCGTTGATGCGGTCAGGGTCTTCTTTCCCTTCGGCCAAACGGGATTCCAGTTTGCGATTGGCAAGCGGAACCATCCAGCGAGAGGCCGTCAGATAAAGTGCCAGCATTGGGGAAAATGCCATCGCGAGACCTACGCAGTTGCGTTAGCTGTCGAGTTCTTCGGTCGGTGACGCCTCGACCTTTTCGTCGCGCAGGCGGTGGATATGCGCGATGAAGTACCGCATATGCGCATTGTCTACAGTTTTCTGCGCCTCTGACTTCCACGCGTCGTAGGCGGTGGCATAGTCAGGATACATTCCTACGATATGGATGTCGTCGACGTCTTTGAACGCGTTTTTGGTTGGATCGACAAGCTCGCCGCCAAAGACGAGGTGCAGGCGCTGGGTCATAGGAAAGGCTCCGGTGTTGCTATGGTTTGCGCCGACAATAGGCCATGGGTCAGGGTTGCGACAGGGGCTTATTACTGCTCTGGCTGGCGAATGCGGGCTTGCAATGCCTTATGCATCGGTGGACCGGCTGCATGGCAACCTTTGGTCTTGGGATGTGGGTTGTTAAATGCAAGCGGACTGTCATGGCGGTCGGTGACGGTTCCACCTGCCTGCCGCACGATAAGGTCGCCTGCTGCGATGTCCCATTCCCAACAGTCGCGCAACGTTAGCATCGCGTCGTAGCGGCCCTGTGCGACTAAGCAAAGGCGGTACGCTAGCGACGGCCGGAACTTGCGTTGCACAGCGGGAACACCACCAATCCAGTGTTCTGGTCGCATGTTCGGTTTGGTCGCGAGGAGGGTCGCGCCATCCAGATCTAGCTGTGCTGACGTAGTTATTTTTGCACCGTTTAGGGTCGATTTACCGGCTTCGGTTGCCGCGAAAAGCATGTCCAACATCGGGACATACACCACTGCGGTCGTCACCCGTCCATTCTCTGCGATAGCGAGTGAGTGGGAGAAATGCCGCTCACCCGCGATAAAGGCACGAGTGCCGTCAATCGGGTCGACGATGAAAACCCGCTCTCGCGACAACCGTGCGCTATCGTCCTCAGTTTCCTCGGACAGCCATCCGTAAGTTGCTCGGGCAGCTAGCAAGTCGGTTCTCAGCATATCATCGATGGCTAAGTCGGCCTCGGTCACAGGTCCGGCATTCCCCGGCTTGTCCCAAACCTCTGGCGACGCGTTGAAGTGCTTTCGCGCGATATCGCCGCTTGCGTAGGCCGCGTCGATTAGCAGCTGTAAATCATCAGTCGCCGGCAAGGGTCAATCCTTCGACCAGAAGGCTTGGAACAACACGCGATAGATGTGTTCGGGCGTCGTTGGCGGGTTGAATGCGGGGAAGCACATCCAACAAGTTTCCAGCAACCGTGCATTCGTTGATGGCATATTGCGGCTCGCCGTTCTCTACCCAGATACCGGAGGCCCCGCGTGAATAGTCACCGGTGTTGGGGTTGATCGTGGAGCCAATCATCGAGGTGATCCAGAGTCCGGTCCCCATCTCCTTCATCAACTCCTGCAAGCTACGATCCCCTTGCGTAAGCGCAATGTTAGAGACTGTTGGGCTAGGCGGCCCCGACGTTCCGCGCGATGCAGAAGCGGTGCTTTCCATACCCAGCTTGCGGGCGTTGGCAAGGTCGAGCGTCCATCCCTGAAGCACCCCGTCACGCACGATGTCGCGTTGTTTGGTGGCAAGGCCCTCGCCGTCAAATGGTTTAGAGCCGGAGATGCGCGGCCGGTGCGGGTTCTCGGTGATCGACAGGCCGGCAGGAAGGATTTGCTCTCCGAGCTTGCCGGCCAACCAAGAGGAGCCGCGTGCGATCATCGATCCGTTTGACGCCGCTAGCAGGTGTCCGACTAACGAGGACGCGATGCGCTCGTCGAAGATTACAGGGTAAGACCCGGTTTTCGGGCGGCGCGCACCCGCACGCGCTAGCGTGCGTTCTGCGGCAATGCGACCGACTTCCTCTGCGCCGGGCAACTCACTTTGAAAAATCCGGCTTTCGCCATAGTAGTCTCGCTCCATAGCGCTGCCCTCACCGGCAATAGCTACGCAAGACAGACTGCGGCTTGATCGCTGGTAGCCACCGGAAAAGCCGTTGGACGTGGCAAGGTGGATGCGTCGTTGTCCATAACCCGCAGAAGCGGATTGCACCTGACTGATACCGTCATGTGCCAAGGCCGTCGCCTCGGCCCGCTTGGCGTCGTCTTCCAACTCTGCCGCCTTGGGTTCAGGGGTGGTGTCGTAAAGTTCTAGCGTGCCCACGTCCCAATCGTTGGCCAACTGCGTCGGGTCTGCCAGACCGATATACGGGTCTTCGGGGGCTTCGTTGGCCATCGCGACTGCACGCTCGGCCATCGTGGTTAAAGTCGCATCATCAAAAAGCGACGAGGACACGACTGCTTGCCGTTGCCCAATCAAGACGCGCAGGCCGATGTCGACGCCTTCGGATCGCTCGGCATGTTCCAGCTTTCCATCTAGCACGTCGATGGAAACGGACGTGCCATCAACCGCCATCGCGTCAGCGCTCTCGGCACCAGCTTTGCGGGCGGCTTCAAGCATGCGGTCGGTTAGGGCGGACAGATCTTGGGACATAGGTGGCTCCGGTGGTGTATGGTTGGAGGTAGTCTCATGGATCGCCGCTTGCAAGGCGACTTGGGTAACGACTGCTTGCAACTGTTATAGCGCACGGGTCACATAGAGCGAAAGTTGATGGAGTAGTCATGGTTGATCTTACGGGGAAAACTGCGCTGATAACGGGTGCAAGCAGGGGTATCGGGGCTGATACTGCACGTGCCATGGCAGCGGCCGGGGCGCAGGTTGTTCTGCTCGCCCGCAGCGTTCGTGATCTGGAGGTTCTGGCGGCTGAAATAGGGGCGCAAGCAATTGTCTGCACGTCTGATGTTGCTAACTACGACCACTGGACCAAGGCTGTGAGCGTAGCGCTGGAGCAAACTGGCCGTATCGACATTCTGGTCAACAATGCTGGCCTGATCGACCCTATAGCGCGTCTGGAAGATAGCGACCCAGAGGAATGGGGCAGACTCATAGATGTGAATTTGAAAGGTGTCTATTATGGCGTAAGAGCCACCTTGCCGACGATGATCGCCAAAGGGTATGGCACGATCTTGAACATCAGTTCTGGCGCTGCGCACGGCCCCTTGGAAGGGTGGAGCGCCTATTGCTCATCCAAGGCCGGAGCGGCCATGCTGACGCGCTGCATCCACAAAGAGCATAGCCATGCGGGTATCCGCGTCATGGGGCTTTCCCCGGGGACGGTCGCGACTGACATGCAAGTCAAGATAAAAGCCAGCGGTATTAACCCGGTCAGCGAGTTGGACCCGTCCGTCCATATTCCAGCCGATTGGCCCGCGAAGGCGCTACTCTGGATGTGCGGGGCCGATGCCGACGCGCATCTGGGCGAGGAAATTTCGCTGCGAAACGAGGATATCCGCAATCAGTTGGGCCTTGGCGAATGATTGAGCTTCGTAAGGACGACGCGATCTGGATTATCAAGATCAACCGGCCGGACAAGGCGAATTCGCTGACACGCGGTATGCTGGAAGACTTGGCAGTCTCGGTCGAAACAGCGGCAGGGCAGGCGCAAGCCATTGTTCTGACAGGCGAAGGCAAAGTGTTCAGTGCCGGCGCTGATCTGGAGGCCGCTAAGGCCGGTTTGGCCACCGATCCGATTTGGGAACGTCTATCAAAGGCAATCGCCGATTTTCCCGGCCTCAGCATTGCGGCGTTAAACGGCACCCTGGCTGGCGGAGCCACGGGTATGGCGTTGGCTTGCGATCTGCGCATTTGTGTCCCAACGGCGAAATTTTTCTATCCGGTAATGAAACTTGGCTTTCTTCCGCAACCTTCTGATCCGCCGCGTCTAAGTGCACTCGTTGGTCCAGCAAGGGCCAAGATGATCTTGATGGCGGGCCAGAAGATTGAGGCAAAAGAGGCTCTGCAATGGGGTTTGATCGACCGCATAGTAGAAGCCGACGATCTAATTGATGCCGCAAAGTCGTTGGCGGACGATGTCGTGGCAGCCACGCCAGCGCATGCGGCTAGGATCAAGGCGATGCTTGGCTAGGCGCACCGCGCGATGACTTCCCAACTAAGGCATCGCGTCTTCGTAGGGCTTCCTTTGCTGTTGGTGACCGACTAGAGATTACCCAACAAGGTGCGACGACCAGAGGTGCATGCGATGGAAAACAATCCATTTATTCAGAAGATGCTAGGCTATGGCGAACAGGGCTGGGAGCTGGCGCTGAGTTGGCTTACGAGTCCGGCCGCCTGGTCCCAGTTCGCACTGCTGGTTGCCGCGTTCGGACTGGCGTGGCTTCTAAGCCGACGTTTGAACAAAATGCTGCGTGCGCTTTTAACACCTGCAGAAGAGTCCCAAGGCATCATCACAACGGCACGACGCTTTGTTCTTCGGTTCCTGCCGCTCATGCTGCCACTGTTGGCCTACGTCTTTACCGCCGTAGGCGAGCAGGTCGTCCGGTCGCTATTCGATAGTGGCGCGGTCATCGCGTTCGGAAAGCGTGTATTTCTGTTTCTTGCAGCGCGAATCCTTGTGCAGCGGATCATCACTGATCCGTTCCTGAAACTACTTGGTAAATTCATCCTGATCCCGATAGCGGCGCTATATGCGCTGGGTCTGTTGGATACCGCTACGGTGGCGCTCACGGAGTTCCAGGTTGGAATCGGGAACATCCGCTTCTCGCTCATGGCGCTGGTACGGGGGCTGATTGCTGGCTCGCTGTTGTTCTGGCTAGGGCGTTGGTCAAACGACCAAAGCGCGGCGATGATCGGAAACCAGAAAGAGCTGCGCCCTGCGACGCGGCAACTTGCGGTGAAAGCCGTCGAGATCATGATCTTTGGCGCCGCGTTCCTGCTGTTGATGAACATCATGGGGATCAGCCTCGGCAGTCTTGCCGTGTTGGGCGGTGCTATCGGTGTTGGTCTTGGTTTTGGCCTGCAAAAGATCGCCTCCAACTTCATATCGGGCGTCATCTTGCTACTGGAAGGCCAAGCCACCGTGGGCGACTTCGTAGAGCTTGACGGAGGTGAAGCCGGCACCATCGTAAAGATGACTGCTCGGGCGATCATCCTGGAGACCTACGACGGTAGATGGATTGTCGTGCCCAACGAAGATTTCATTGTCACCCGTGTCGTCAACTATTCAGATCAAGGATCGGCTAACCGGTATGAGGCGGAATTTTCTGTATCTTATGATACCGATATCAATACCGTCCCCGCGATTGTCGAGGCCGCGGTGCAGGCGCACCCAGACGTATTGCTGGAGCCATACCCCGCCGATTGCGAGCTGCGTGGGTTTGGCGATAGCGGGATAGATTTTTCGGTGGAGTTCTGGGTGAACGGAATTGACGACGGGCGGCATAAATACACATCTGATGTGTTGTTCCGCATCTGGAACGCGCTGAAAGACAACGGAATTCAGATCCCTTATCCGCACCGTGTCATCGAGTTCAAAGGCGAGATGCCCAAGTGAGCGATGCACTTGTCATCGGCGCCGGGCCTGCGGGCCTGATGGCAGCCGAGATGCTGGCGGATGCAGGTCGTTCAGTGACCGTTGCCGAACAAAAGCCCTCGGTTGGACGCAAGTTTCTTATGGCTGGTAAGTCGGGACTAAATTTGACCAAAGATGAACCCGAAGCTGAATTCTTCAGTACATTCAAAGCCGACTGGTTGCTGCCCGCGCTTAGAGAGTTCGGACCGGTAGACGTCATGGCTTGGGCCGAAGATTTGGAGCAACAGATTTTTACCGGCTCAAGTGGGCGGGTTTTTCCAAAAGCAATGAAGGCCTCGCCCCTTTTGCGGGCGTGGTTGGCGCGCTTGGCTGAAAAAGATGTAAGTTTCCAAACGCGGTGGCGGTGGACAGGCTGGAAGGGCAACGCTTCGATTTTCATGACGCCTAACGGGCCGATCGAAGTTGAGCCAACGGTGACTGTCCTTGCAATGGGCGGCGCGTCATGGCGCAAGCTTGGATCAGACGGAGCATGGGCCGAGCAGTTCAACAGTTCCGATCTGCAACCTTTCAAACCTGCCAATATGGGGTTTGTGGTGGACTGGTCGACCCATATGGATGACCACTTGGGAACGCCCTTGAAGAATATTGCATTTAGCGCGGGTGGTGCTCCGATACGCGGCGAGGCGGTTATATCTTCCAAAGGGCTGGAGGGAGGCGGCGTATATGCCGTGTCCGGGGCGGTGCGCGATGGCGCTGAGCTGAAGATAGATCTTTTGCCTGATTTAAGTATCGCTGACGTTGAGAAACGCCTTAGGCGCAGACGCGGGAAAAACAGCTGGTCAAATCATCTGCGCAAGAACCTGAAACTGGAGCCAGTCAAGCTGGCTCTGTTACAAGAGTTCGCACGACCGCTGCCGGATGATCCAACCGATATGGCGGCTTTGATCAAGGCGCTTCCGGTTCCACACAAAGGGCCGCGTCCAATAGACGAGGCGATCTCGACGGCAGGCGGATTGGCGTCGGAAGCGGTCAACAAGACTCTAATGCTGCGCGCGCGTCCTAGTGTTTTTGCCGCTGGCGAGATGCTGGATTGGGAAGCGCCAACGGGCGGCTACCTGATAACTGGTTGTCTGGCGACAGGCCGCTGGGCAGGGAACGCTGCAGCTGCGTACGCGTCGCGCCCGTCGGCGAACAAGATCTCGTAGGTGCCAAAACTAAGCCCGCTTAGTCAGCGCGCGCAGCTATATAGGCAGGCCGCGCGTGTACGGTTTTGAGATATTCTCTCAAACGAGATTGTGAGATGCCAAACTTCGCGCCAATCGCCCAATCGAGACAATGCGTCAGTACGATATCCGCGATGGTAAACTCTTCACCCATCAGGAACGGCCCGTCACCCATTTGAGCGACCAGCACCGCTTCAGAGCGGGCAAATTCCCATTTCAGAGATTCTTTGACTTCGGGTACGCGCTTTTCCTCCGGCAAAATAAAACTGTGCCGGGCGGCAGTCCAGAGTACGGCGTCAAGCTCGTCGAGGATCAGATGCGTAAACCCATCCTGACGTGCACGGCCTAGCGTGCCAGCTTTACATGTTATCCCACTATGTTTGTCAGCGAGATATGTGATGATCGCAGTGCTATCAGTCAGTGTAGCGCCGTCGACGATCAATGCAGGAACTTTGCCGGAGGGGTTGTGCTCCATCGCCTCGTCGGAACGGGGGGGAGCCTGCCGTTGCGTGTAAGGCAATCCCAGCTCTTCTAGTGCCCACTTTACGCGGAAGGTGCGCGTTTTGGTCAATCCGATCAGCGTATACATGGGGGCTTCCTCATCTTCGGTTCATCATTGCAAGGCGGATCAGCGCCCGTTCCATAAGCGCCATTTGTGGTGCTGTACTAGCTGACCTGAGCTGCAAATCTGTATCTGTCAGAAGCCGAAGGGCGTTTTCGAGCTTGTAGGTGCCCCAAGCGCGGGCCTGCCGGAGCATCCGGTCCTTGCGCTTATATGGTACGGGCGGGCGGGCGCGAGCGATGCCGGCGTCTGGCCCTTTTGGGTCGCTTGCTGCCAAGTGTAGCTTGCGGAAATGCTGCGTCGCCCCGATGCACAAGCGCACGGCGGCAACACCCTGCGCCTCCAGCTTGGTCAGGATCGGACCGATTTCCTGAAACCGTCCCTCCGCCACGATATCCAGCGCATCATCAAGCGATGCCTCGGACGTAGCGGGGGCGCAGTTTGCGATGTCGTCGGACGTAACGGGCGTGGCGTCACCATGCTTATAAAGGGACAGCTTTTCGACGGTTTGACGGAAATCACCCGGCTCGAGAACACGGCCTAGGTCCATCAAATCACCCATCGCATCGGGTGGAATGTCGGTTACACCTGCCTTGCGAAGCTCTGCTTCAATTTCATCGCGGCCAGGTGGATCGGCATAGATTGCTGCCGCATAGGCGTTGTTGTGGCCCTCAAACATCTTGCGCAAGGCAGAGCGGGGGGTGAGCTGCCCGCATGTCACGAGGATGGTAGCATCGCCTTGCCGCCAATCCTTCAACGCCGCGTCGATGGCTTTGGCGACCGTATCAGTGGCGTCCTCTACAAAAGCCACACGCGCACCGGGAAAAAAGCCCTGCGCCTTGATTGCGTCCATCAACATTGCCGGGTCTTTGCGCAAATCCGAAGACGGGATGCGCGTCAGGCGCATTTCCGCTTCGCCCTGAGGGCCAACTAGGGCTGCGATAACTTCCTGACGGCGCATAGCGATGCGCATGGCATCGGGGCCATAGATCAAAAGGCCGGCGCGGGTCGGGTCGGGTTTGGCGAAGAACGCGCGGGCGTCTTTCGGGGCCAGTTTCATGTCAGAACTTGCCGGAGTTGATCAGCAGATCGGTGGTGATTTTATCGGCAAGCGCGGTCATCAGCCGTTCGCTGGCGTCGCGCTTTGCTGCAAGTGTCGCGACCGGTTGGGCGGATGCAGAATACGCCGTGAACGTGTTCACGGTGCCTTTGTAGACCTGTTCGTCCGAACCCAGATTGCGCAACACGTAGACGGCAGTTCCCAAGACATTGTACCGCGTAATGTCGTTGGAGCCGGAAATGGCGAGCCCCTTCTCTTCGACCTTAAGCGTCACGCTCATGCCGTAGACAGGTGCTTGCGCGCGGCCCAACCGCTGTTCCAACTGAGCGACCAGATTGAAGCTGTCTAGCGTGGTCGGCTCGTCCACAAGAATAGAACCGCGCAGGCCTTCTGCACTACCGCCTGTGCCATAGACAGGCTCGAACCCGCACGCGGCGAGGGCTGGCAGAGCAAGAAGCAGGAAACGGCGGTTAAATGACGACATTGATGATCCGGCCCGGCACCACGATAAGTTTCTTGGGCTCGCGACCTTCGAGAGCCTTGATGACAGCATCATGCGCCAGCGCCAGCTTTTCAACCTCTTCCTTGGAGGCGTCCGCACTCACGTCGATTTCACCACGACGTTTGCCGTTGATCTGGATTGGCATGGTGATGGTGTCTTGGACCAATAGTGCCTCGTCGGCGACGGGCCATGGGGCGTTGGCGATCAGGCCTTCGCCGCCCAGATGAGACCAGATTTCTTCCGACAGGTGCGGCGTCATAGGGGACATGAGCTGCGCAAACACTTTGACCGCCTTGCGTTTCGCGCCCGAACCGGCCTTGGACTTCGAGATCGCGTTGGCGAATTCGTAGAGCTTGGCCACGGACTTGTTGAACCCGAAGGTCTCGATGCCCAAAGTGACTTCACGGATGGCTTGCGCGCTGGCCCGCTCCAGATCAAGGTCGCTGTCATCGCCGTCTTCCAATTCAGCAGCCAAGCGCCAGACGCGGCCAAGGAACTTCCACGCGGCTTCTGCACCAGACGCGGTCCATTCCACGTCCCGTTCGGGAGGTGAGTCGGACAACACGAACCACCGCGCGGTATCCGCGCCGTATTGGTCGATAATGTCGACGGGATCGACGACGTTCTTCTTGGATTTGGACATCTTGGCGGAGGGGATGACTTCCACAGCTTCATCCGTTGCACGCAAGGTGGCGTTCGCTTCGTCCACATCTTCGGGCAGGTGATAGATGGGTCGTCCGTTGTCGTCGCGAGTTTGGTAGATAGCGTGCGTCACCATGCCTTGCGTAAACAATGCATCGAACGGCTCCTTTGCCGACGCGGGCAAATGCCCCGTCTCATTCATCGCGCGGGCAAAGAAGCGGGAATAGAGCAGGTGCAAAATCGCGTGCTCGATGCCGCCGATATACTGATCGACGTTCATCCAGTACTCCGCGTCCGCCATATCGGTCGGCGTGCTCGCGTGGGGCGAGGTGAAGCGCGCGTAATACCACGACGAGTCCACGAACGTGTCCATCGTGTCGGTTTCACGCTTGGCGGCTTTGCCACAAGACGGGCAGGGCGTGTTGCGCCATGTCGGGTGGCGGTCGAGCGGGTTGCCGGGGATGTCGAAAGTGACATCATCGGGCAACTCAATCGGCAGGTTCTCTTTCTTCTCGGGCACCACACCACAGTCGTCGCAATGCACGACGGGGATCGGGCAACCCCAGTAGCGTTGGCGCGACAGGCCCCAATCGCGCAGGCGATACTGGGTGACGCCCTTGCCCCAACCAGCGGCCTCAACGAAGTCGATGGTGGCGTTCACCGCGTCTTCGCCTGTGGCAACATCAAGGCCCGCAAAATGGTCGACCCATTTCACCTTCTCGGTTTTCAGCGGTACGAAGGCTTCTGTCTCCACGGGCTTCGCGTCATCGATTGCAAAGAAGGTGTCGATCACCGGCAAGTCATACTTGCGGCAGAAGTCCAGATCGCGCTGGTCATGCGCAGGGCAGGCGAAGATCGCGCCGGTGCCGTAGTCCATCAGGATGAAGTTCGCGACCCAGACGGGCAATTCCCAGTCGGGGTTCAGCGGGTGCTTCACCTTTATACCAGTGTCAAAGCCTAGCTTTTCGCCCGTTTCCAAAGCTTCCGCCGTGGTGCCACCCTTGCGACACTCTGCAATGAATTCGGCGGCTTTTGGATCGGAGGCTTCCAGTTCCTTAGCCAGCGGGTGATCCGGGGAGATGCCTACAAAGCTGGCGCCCATCAACGTGTCAGGACGAGTTGTGTAAACTTCAATCGCATCGCCACCGTCTGTGCGCTCAAACCCGAACTGCAGGCCGCGTGACTTGCCGATCCAGTTGGCCTGCATCAGCTTCACTTTGTCCGGCCAGTTATCTAGCCCGTCCAACGCGCCCAGCAATTCCTCGGACCAATCGCTGATCTTGAAGAACCATTGCGTCAACTCGCGTCGCTCCACCGGTGCATCGGAGCGCCAGCCCTTGCCGTCAATCACCTGCTCGTTGGCCAGAACGGTCATATCGACCGGATCCCAGTTCACCGTGGCGTTCTTGCGGTAGACCAAGTCCTTTTCCATGAAATCGAGGAACAGCGCCTGCTGCTGGCCGTAGTATTCCGGATCGCATGTGGCAAATTCGCGGGTCCAGTCGATGGACAGGCCCAGCGGCTTCATCTGGTCGCGCATCGCGGCGATGTTGCCGTAAGTCCATTCCTTGGGGTGACCGCCGATTGCCATTGCTGCGTTTTCCGCAGGCATGCCAAAAGCGTCCCAACCCATCGGGTGAAGCACGCTAAACCCGCATGACGCCTTATACCGCGCGATCACGTCACCCATGGTGTAGTTGCGCACATGCCCGATATGGATGCGGCCCGACGGGTAGGGGAACATCTCCAACACGTAGTATTTCTCGCGGGATTCATCACGGGTGGCTAGGAAGGTTTGGGCGTCATCCCAAGCTTTTTGCCATTTTGGTTCGACTGTGCGGGCGTTGTAGCGGGACATTTGGTCTTCCTAGGATACGAAAAGCGCCGGGCGATGAGGCCCGGCGCATGTAATAGGGATGCCGCTGGACTTGGTCCAGAGGCTAGAGTTTGCCGTCAGCAATGCGAAGCTGGCGGGCGCGAGTCAGGATCGCATCCTCGACCGCGCGGGCGGTTTGCGTAGAAACGGCACTGCCGCCAGCGCCTTGCAGCGACACGCGCAAAGAGCGGGCGTCAAGCGCGGGGTCGGTAATAAAGACAGTCGCACGATACGCGCGGCCACCGCCTTGCGGTCGGCCATAGCCTAGCGCGATCGTGCCGGTGAACGGGTCGGCGGCTTCAACCGGCATGAAGTTCAACACATCCAAAGAGGCCTTCCAAAGGTATTTGTTCACCTTCAACGTGACGTTGGGATCGTCATTGTTGGTAAACAGGTCGGCCAACCGGCTGCCCTTCTTCACCGCATTCGAGCGGGCGGCACTGTCATAATCGCGGGAGAAGCCGTTAGCGTCATTTTCGCGACGCTCATTCTTGCCTTTGCCGAAGATGCCGCTACCGCCGCAGGCTGACAATGACAGGACTAGGGTACAGGTTGCTGTCCATTTAAGGATACGGGTGCTCACCATTGATAAATGCTCTCGGCCTGTTGTTTTCCCTGTCATATCGGACGCTGCCATATGGAACAAGAAAGAATAGCTAAACGGTCACATTGGCCAAAAATGGGACTGTGGCGCTGTTGCATCAATCGGTGTGGTAAACTTTTCCTTTGAGCGCGGCGGCTTGAATTGCGAGGCCGTCCGTAAGAAACAGACTGGGACTCAGTTCGGATTCCCTGAATTGAGGTGCACCTAAGTATTAATGAAACCTTCGAGGGAAAACGATGAAAAACATTCTCTTCGCATCCACCGCATTGGTCGCCTTCGGCGGCGCAGCGGCAGCAGATGTAGCTCTTTCCGGCCGTGCCGAAATGGGTATCTTCAAAAACAACGCTGCGTTCCAGGCTGCCAAAGGCAACCCTGTTACTGAAGTTGGCGCTCAATTCTTCACCGACATCGACGTGACATTCACCATGTCCGGCGAAACCGACAACGGCCTGACCTTCGGCGCGTCCGTTGATCTGGACGAAGGCGGCAACCAAGCTGCAACGAAAAACAACTCCGACGATGGCGGCGCAACGATCTTCATCTCCGGCGGCTTCGGCACCGTGACGATGGGCGACACAGACGGCGCTCTGGACTGGGCTTTGACTGATGCCGGTAACGTTGGCAACCCAGGTTCCCTGGCTGACGACGAAACCACACACGCTGGCTACAACGGCGCGTATCTTGATGGCGGCAACGATGGCCAAATCCTGCGTTGGGATTACACATCGGGCGCCTTCGGTGTTGCAGTCTCCTTGGAAGACGACAACGGCTCGAACGCTGTAAACACCGGCATCGGTTATGCGATCGGTTTCAAATACGCTCTGGACCTGTCCGGCACGACTGTAAACTTCGGTTTGGGTCACCAGCGCGCAGCTGACGGCGCTCCTGGCACCGCGACTGACGCAAAAGCAACCGGTGTTTCCGTGTCCGCTACTTTCGCTAACGGCCTGGCCGCTGGCATCGAGTACACAGACATGACCAACTCGGTCTTCGACAAGCACATCGGTGTTGGCCTTGGCTACACAACCGGCGCGTTCTCGATCCACGCCAACTACGGCAAGTATGACGGCGTTGTCGCCGCCAACGACCAAAAAGGCTACGGCTTGGCTGCTGCTTACGACCTGGGCGGCGGTGCAGTTGTGCACTTCGGTTACGGTTCCGGCAAAGTCGGCGCTGGCGTAAGCCAAAAATCCATGTCCTTGGGTCTGGGCCTGAGCTTCTAAGCTCACCCACCAAGCGACTATCTTAGAAAGGCGGGCCAGCAGGCCCGCCTTTTTTCGTTCGTAAATATGTTGCAAAAAAGCGCCGAATTCGCCTTACAATTTTTCTGCCACTTTTGCCCGGCGGCGTTTTCTCTTATCCAAGGTAAGGAAATATACGTGCCGAATCTTTGGCACACTAACTTAAGAGGCATATTGTCATGAAAAAGATCCTTATCGCATCCACCGCGCTGGTTTCCACAGCTGGTCTGGCTGCAGCAGATGTTGCTCTGTCCGGTCGCGCCGAAATGGGCGTATACCAGTACAACGCCGCATTCGCAGCCGCTAAGGGCGCAGCAAACCCTGGTGACCCACAATTCTTCACCGACATCGACGTGACATTCACCATGTCCGGCGAAACTGACAACGGCCTGACCTTCGGCGCGTCCGTTGATCTGGACGAAGGCGGCAACCAAGCTGCAACGAAGAACAACTCCGACGATGGCGGCGCAACGATCTTCATCTCCGGCGGCTTCGGCACCGTGACGATGGGCGACACAGACGGCGCTCTGGACTGGGCTTTGACTGATGCCGGTAACGTTGGCAACCCAGGTTCCATCGCTGACGACGAAACCACACACGCTGGCTACAACGGCGCGTATCTTGATGGCGGCAACGATGGCCAAATCCTGCGTTGGGATTACACATCGGGCGCTTGGGGCGTTGCAGTCTCCTTGGAAGACGACAACGGTTCGAACGCTGTAAACACCGGCATCGGTTATGCGATCGGTTTCAAATACGCTCTGGACCTGTCCGGCACGACTGTAAACTTCGGTTTGGGTCACCAGCGCGCAGCTGACGGCGCTCCTGGCACCGCGACTGACGCAAAAGCAACCGGTGTTTCCGTGTCCGCTACTTTCGCTAACGGCCTGGCCGCTGGCATCGAGTACACAGACATGACCAACTCGGTCTTCGACAAGCACATCGGTGTTGGTGTTGGTTACACAACCGGCGCGATCTCGGTCCACGCCAACTACGGCAAGTATGACGGCGTTGTCGCTGCCAACGACCAAAAAGGCTTCGGCTTGGCTGCAGCTTACGACCTAGGCGGCGGTGCAGTTGCTCACTTCGGTTACGGTTCCGGCAAAGTCGGCGCTGGCCCAACACAAAAATCGGCTTCGATCGGTCTTGGCCTGAGCTTCTAAGCTCTACCAAACCTACTGATTTAGAGAGAGCGGGCTTAGGCCCGCTCTTTTCTTTTGTGCAGGTCTATGTTGGATAAGGGCGTGCCAACTTCCGGGAGCTGTCCATGTCGCTATCAGATATTCGAAACCGCATCGCAGCAGAAGAAGAACGTGCCGGTCGGCCACGTGGCAGCACCGGTTTGATCGCAGTTTCCAAGGTTCAACCAAATGACCGTGTCGAGGAGGTGCTTGAGCAAGGTCATCGGATATTCGGCGAGAACCGCGTGCAGGAGGCCGCAAGCAAATGGCCAGAGTTTCGCAGCAAGTATGATGGTGTAGAGCTTCACCTTTTGGGTCCGCTCCAAACCAATAAGACGCGACAAGCGGTGGAACTGTTCGATTATTTCCATACACTTGATCGGCTAAAGCTCGCCAAACGGATAGCTGCGATAAGGGACGAGCTGGGGCGTTGTCCCAAGCTGTTCATTCAAGTGAACACGGGAAAAGAAGATCAGAAAGCGGGTGTCTTGCCCGAAGAAACCGATAGCTTCATCGCAGCGTGTCAGAAGCTCGACCTACCAGTGATTGGCCTGATGTGCATCCCGCCGGTCGACGAAGACCCGTCCGTGCATTTTGCACTGCTAAGAAAACTGGCCGAGCGCAACGGACTGCCAGAGTTAAGCATGGGCATGAGTGGCGACTTCGAGCAGGCCATCGCGCAAGGTGCTACCTACGTGCGTGTGGGATCTGCGATCTTTGGAGAGCGTGTCCCGACTAAGGCCTGACAACCACGCGGGTGCCGAGATTTACCCTTTGTGCGATCCACAGCAAATCTCCGGGTGAAAAGGCTACACAACCTTCGGTGGGATGTCGCGGTTTGCGCCAGCGGTGAATGAAAATTGCCGATCCCAAACCGGGAACCGACACCGGGTAATTCCAGTCCGTCAAAAGAATCAGATCATAGAGTGGATCAGCGCGTCGCAACGCCTCATGACTCGGGGCATACGGCGCCCGCACCAATTGGTTATAGTCGGCGGCGGTTGGATCATCGGACCAAAGGTCTGCGGGGCCAATTGGTCGGGCCCACGTCGTTGGTGCTTCCAATCGATCAGGGCGATAAAGCATACCTGCTATCCGAAGCACACCGGCAGGCGTCGCACCGTCTCCTTCGCGTTTGTCGCTTGAGAGACCGCCCTTGCCAATGCTGCAAGAAAAAAGCCTTCCCATGAAACGTGTAGCCCAACGGGTTACAACCAAGTCATCCGTGGTCACAAAAGATGTCCCGATTTCGCGGCCTTGGTGGCGAGGTAGTCGGCGTTATGGCGGGTTTCGCCAACCTTCAAGGGTACACGCTTGACTACTTCCAGACCATTGGCCTCTAGCATCGCAAGTTTGGCGGGATTGTTGGTCAGAAGCTTGATCTTGCTAAATCCCATAGATTTCAAAATTCCAGCACCGATCCTAAAGTCGCGTTCGTCATCTTCAAATCCAAGCCGGTGGTTGGCCTCGACGGTGTCGAATCCTTGATCCTGCAGTGAATAGGCGCGCATTTTGTTTGCGAGTCCGATGCCGCGGCCCTCTTGGTTTAGATAGAGCAACACACCTTGCCCTTCCGCCCCCATCTGAGCGAGAGCCCCGCGAAGCTGCGGCCCACAATCGCATTTAAGGGATCCAAGGAGGTCGCCGGTAAAACATGCAGAATGTAGCCGCGTTAACACTGGTGCTGATCGCGATGGTTGGCCGATCTCGATCGCATAATGCTCTTCTCCGCCGTCTTCAGGGCGAAAAACATGCAAACGTCCTGCTTCGCTGACCTCCAACGGGAGACGGGCGCTAACCAAAGGGTGAAGCGGGCTAGGTGTCGCAGAAATACGGGCCAATGCATCTGCATCAAGCGCCGTTAGACAGTGGCGCGCCGCATATTCAAACGGGGAGTCCAGCGGCGTCATGACAACAGCGGGCAACAACCGTGCGTCTTTGGTCAGCTGAATTGCTAGGCGCGCGTCATCGGCGGATCCATCACGCAGTGTTTGAAGCGGCCCTTTCATTGGGGCGTTCAAATCATCAGCGGGGTCGGCAATAGCGACAATCCAATCCACCGGTGCGTCCGTTGGAACGATGATTCGAGCAAGGTCAGTATCATAGGCACGGGCCTTCAGCGTACGCGCACGCCAGTCCGTAATAGCCAACACAAGGGGCATTCCAGAGATTTGCAGCGCCTTCAGACGCCCTTCTCCAAGGGTCTCTGCTGCAAGCACGAGAGATGATCCAATGACCACTGGAACGCCCATTCGTAGGTCAGCACGGGCGCGGGCGGCTAGCTCAATTGTGTCAGGTGCCAGTGTCATGGGGCTCATTCTTGTAACATTGTCAGCCCACTTCTACTCCAAACGAAAGAAAGTTGAAACAAAACACCCCCATTGCGACACGAGGCTGTGAATAACGGGCCCGTGAGTTGTTTACTTTGGTGGCAGGGCACATCTTGTACTCAACAAAAGAGGACATTGAACAATGACGACACTCAAAAAAATCCTGCTTGTTGATGATGACGAGGACTTGCGTGAGGCACTGTCCGAGCAATTGATCATGACAGAAGATTTCGACGTGTTTGAAGCCGGAAATGGCGCCGACGCGATGCTGAAGGCAAAAGAGGCGATCTACGATCTTGTCGTTCTTGATGTCGGTTTGCCAGACACAGACGGGCGTGAACTTTGTCGCTTGATGCGTAAACAAGGCGTGAAATGCCCTATATTGATGCTCACGGGGCATGACAGCGACTCAGATACTATTTTGGGCCTTGATGCCGGCGCCAACGACTATGTCTCCAAGCCGTTTAAGTTTCCTGTTCTGCTGGCCCGCATCCGCGCCCAATTGCGCCAGCACGAACAGTCCGAAGATGCAGTGTTCCAGCTTGGGCCATACACGTTCAAACCTTCTATGAAGATGTTGATTACCGAGGATGAGAAGAAAATCCGTCTGACTGAAAAAGAGACGAATATTCTGAAATTTCTCTACCGCTCGACCGATGGCGTGGTGGCGCGTGATGTCCTGTTGCACGAAGTGTGGGGCTATAACGCCGGTGTGACAACGCACACACTTGAGACACATATTTACCGCCTTCGTCAGAAAATAGAACCAGATCCGTCAAATGCGCGCCTTCTTGTGACCGAATCTGGAGGCTATAAACTGAATTCGTGAGGTTTGACCTCAATCAAAGCTCCCCTGACCGCAACGGGGTTATGTTGCGGTATTCTCCCTGTTGGACTGGCCCGAGCTTTATGCTCGGGCTTTTTTTTGGATGTGCACGCTGATGTATCCTGCAAGGTGAGGGACTGGCACGACGCATGGTATGGCTGATTGCGGAATTGGCTTTCTTCGTTTCCTTGTGGTGCTGGCGCAAGCGTCGGACTAACCTTGCAACAGGTCACATCGGAGAAAACTCATGTCATTCACTCTCGCTACTTGGAACATCAACTCGGTTCGGTTGCGAGAGGAGTTGGTTCTAAAACTACTCCGCGAGGAAGCGCCTGACGTGTTGTGCCTGCAGGAATGCAAAAGTCCCGTGGACAATATCCCGCTCGAAGGGCTGCACGCAATTGGCTATTCCCACATGGTTGCACGCGGCCAGAAGGGGTATAACGGTGTGGCAATTATCTCGCGCTTGCCAATTGTTGAAGCTGGTGCCGAGGACTACGCTTCGTTGGGCCATGCCCGCCATGTCGCCGCACGGCTTGAGAATGGCGTGACCATCCACAACCATTACATCCCGGCGGGCGGTGATGTGCCGGACCGTGACATCAACGAGAAGTTTGGCAACAAACTCGACTACCTGACCGAGCTGCGCGACGCCTTTCATGCGGATAAGCCAACCAAGTCAATTCTCGTCGGGGATTTGAATATCGCACCTCGTGAGGATGACGTTTGGTCCCACAAGCAGCTACTAAAGGTGGTGAGCCATACCCCGATCGAGGTTGAACATTTCAACGAGGTGATGGACGCAGGCGGCTGGTCTGACGTGACCCGTAACGATATTCCGGAGGGGCAGCTTTATTCGTGGTGGTCCTACCGCGCCAAAGACTGGGATGCCGCTGACAAAGGCCGCCGGCTGGATCATGTTTGGGCAACCTCTGACATTGCGTCGTCCGGCCATTCCTCACGGGTTGTGCGGCACGTGCGGGGCTGGGAAAAACCCTCTGATCACGCGCCAGTTTTCGCGACATTTGATCTTTGAGCAAAGAGCGCACATATACAGGGCAACTGAGCTTAAACACCGAGGACAAAACCATGCTTGAACTAAACGTAGGCGGAATTTCCGCCGGTGGTAGCGACCTGATCAAAGACACAAGTGAAGCGACCTTCATGGTTGATGTGATCGAGGCCAGCCACGAAGTGCCTGTAATCGTTGATTTCTGGGCTCCGTGGTGTGGCCCATGCAAAACGCTTGGCCCGGCGTTGGAGGCCGGGGTTAAAGAAGCCAAGGGTGCTGTAAAAATGGTGAAGGTCGATGTCGACCAAAATCAGCAAATCGCCGGCCAACTGCAAATTCAGTCGATCCCTACCGTCTATGCTTTCTACAAAGGCAAGCCGATCGACGCATTTCAAGGCGCCTTGCCGGCGAGCGAGATCAAGACTTTTATCGACAAACTGATTGCCGAGTCCGGCGGTGAAGTTGACGAAGGGCTGGGCGAGGCCATCGCGGCTGCTGAAGCCATGCTGGAAGAGGGCGCTGCCGTCGACGCCGCGCAAACCTTCGCGGCCATCTTGGGCGAAGAGCCGAACAACCCCGCCGCATATGCAGGGCTAATGCGCTCGCATATGGCGATGGATGAACTAGAAAAAACATCGACGCTGCTCGCCAACGCGCCGGAAGAGTTGAACGGCCTACCCGAGATTGAGGCCGTCCGCGCGCAGTTAGAACTGCTGTTGCAGGCAGCGGAGACTGGCCCAACAACGGAGCTTCAAGCCGCTGTTGACGCCGATCCTGACAACCATCAGGCACGGTTGGATTTGGCCGTCGCATTGCATGCTTCAGGAGACGCTCAAGGCGCGGTCGATCACTTGCTGGAGTTGTTCCGACGTGATCGCGAATGGAATGACGGGGCCGCCAAGTCACAGTTGTTTACGGTTTTTGATGCACTGAAAGCGGATGATCCGATCGTGTTGAACGGTCGCCGCAAATTATCGTCGATGATATTTGTCTGAAGAGGCGCGCGAGCTAGGTCCATGCGTATGATGAACTCAGCTGACCTTCCCGATACTATCCCGCTCTTTCCGTTGCCGGGTGCACTCCTGCTGCCACGTGCAAGGCTGCCATTGCACTTGTTTGAGCCTCGCTATTTGCAGATGTTTGAAGACGTCCTAAAGACGTCTAATCGACTTATCGGCATGGTTCAGCCGCACAATGGACCGAAGGGCGAGGAACAACTTCATGCAATCGGTTGTGCAGGGCGTGTGACCCAGTTTTCCGAGACAGAAGATGGGCGATACATGGTGACTTTGGCAGGGATCTCCCGCTTTCGGATTTCCAAAGAAGTCGATGGTTTCAGCCCGTACCGTAAGGCGGAGGTGAGTTGGGCAGGGTTCGAGCGGGACTTGGGGCCAACTGAACAAGATGCAGGGTTTGACCGCGTAGAGTTTCTGAATTCTCTTGAAAAGTTCTTCGACGCGCATGACCTGCGCACCGATTGGGAAAGCCTGAAAGATGCAGACACCGAGTTACTGATCAATTCCTTGTCCATGCTCTGCCCGTTCGAGCCAGAAGAAAAGCAAGCATTGCTTGAAGCGCCGTCGCTGACGACGCGCCGTGAAACGCTGGTAACGCTGATCGAATTTTCGCTACGAGGCGGCTCTACCGAGGAGATACTTCAATGACCGACCCCAACTTTGACCGTCATATGCTTGAAGGTTTGGTCTGCCCGATCACGCAGGCCACGCTGTCCTACGATGCTGAGAAACAAGAGTTGGTTTCGAAGGGCGCAAAACTCGCCTTTCCCATACGAGGTGGTATCCCCATCATGCTGGTCGACGAGGCGCGCAAGCTCGATTAAAGCGCGCGCCCCTGAAGCAAGCGGGGCAGGTCTCCGGTCAATCCGGCGGCTTCGCGAATGAAGCTTCGGCGCAAGGCGGGGAAGGCGTTGACCAGCCCCATCCCAATATCGCGACCTGCTCTCAATAATGGATTATCGTTTGAAAACAATTCGTTGAATCCATTTGTCGCCATTGCCAATGTTGTGGTGTCGAAGCGCCGCCAGTCTTCATATCGCGCCAGAACTGCGTCTGCTCCGACGTCTTCTCCGCGTCTACGGGCGTCAACAAGTACTTGTGCCAGTGCGCCGACATCCCGAAGACCCAAGTTCAATCCTTGGCCGGCAATTGGGTGAACGCCATGCGCCGCGTCGCCGACTAAAACGAGCCGTGTATCAACCAGCCGGTCAGCTAGAGTCAGATTCAGCGGATAGGAAAACCGCGCCCCGGTGACGTGAATGTTACCCAGAAAATCCCCAAACGCAGGGCGCAAGGCCTCGATGAACGCGTCATCGTCGAGGCCGGAAAGCTCCGCCGCCCGCTCATGCGTTTCGGCCCACACAATAGAGCTACGGTTACCCGTTAAGGGCAAGATTGCCAAAGGACCAGCCGGCATAAAGAACTGATGAGCAATTCCGTTGTGAGGCAACTCATGCCCAATCGCCGCGACCAAGGCTGTCTGGCCATAGTCTTTGAAGCTGCGTCCGATATTGGCCCGTTCGGCCACACCACTGCGCCGTCCATCGCAGCCAACCAGCAGACGCGTGCGGATGGTCTTGCCGGAAGCCAGAGAAACAGTTGCACCTACCTGATCGACCGATTGGGCGATCACAGTTTCTGGTGTGACGTGGATGATGTGATCATCCGAGGCAATTCTCTCAAGGAAGGCGCGGCGCAAATGGCGATCCTCGACCATGAACCCCATTGGGCCTTCCTCGATTTCGGTATGGTCAAAGTGCATCCAAAACGGCGAGGGGCCTTCGCCAGCGCGCCCATCTGTGACCTTGATCTCCAACATCGGTTGGGCATCAGTGGCAATGCCGTCCCATACGCCGACGGCGCTCAGCAAGCGTTTGGACGCCAAGGCAAGCGCATAGGATCGACCGTCAAAACTGTCGTCCTTCAGCGTGTCGACAGCCAAGCTGTCAATCAATGTGACGGAAAGGCCACCGCTGGCCAACGCAATGGCAAGGGCACAGCCGTTCAGGCCTCCGCCGACGATGGCGATATCGCTGTCATAATTCATGCCTCTCAATATGGAGGGCTGGTTGGGATTGTCCATGCGTTGTGCTGCCGCTACCCTCGCGCCAAATCAGCACAAGGAATTGGTGATGTCGGATAAATGGTTGTTTATGACAGCAAGCGACTTGGGTCGCGGGATCGATACCGCAGAGATTGATCCGGTTGCCCTGACCGAGTTGTATCTGGACGCGGCGCGGGGTCATGAATTTTCCGATCGTATTTACGCTCGCTTGACCGAAGGTCGGGCAAGGACCGAGGCTGCCGCTGCGAAGGTCCGGGCAGACATGGGGCAGCGCCGAGGGTTGCTAGATGGCGTTCCGATCTCGTGGAAAGACTTGTTCGATACGGCTGGCACCGGAACAGAAGCAGGTAGCGCATTGCTGAAAGGCCGCGTTCCTGACTCCGATGCAGAAGTGCTGGTCAACGCATCGCATGGCGGAGCTGTTTGCCTTGGCAAAACCCATATGTCTGAACTGGCCTTCTCGGGGCTTGGCCTAAACCCTGTCACGGCCACGTCGCCTTGTGTGAATGACGTGGACGCGGTCGCAGGCGGATCGTCTTCCGGTGCGGCCACCTCCGTCGCATTTGGGCTGGCTGCCGCAGGAATAGGGTCTGATACGGGCGGATCAGTTCGCATCCCTGCCGCGTGGAACGATCTTGTCGGGTTGAAGACGACAGTCGGTAGAGTAAGCGTCAAGGGCGTGGTGCCTCTTTGCGCCCGCTTTGATTCCGTCGGTCCGTTGTGTCGCTCGGTTGAGGATGCGGCGCACCTGCTGGCTGCGTTAGAGGGCGGTAAAGTAGCGGACATAAATGGCGTGTCGTTGGACGGCATGCGGTTGATGATCCTAGAGTCAGTCGCGTTTGACGACATCCGCCCAGAACCAAAGGCGGGCTTCGAGAGCGCGGTCGAGCGTCTCAAGGCGGCGGGTGCTGTCATTGAACGCAAGGAAGCTCCCGAGGTAGCGGATGCGTTGGCCCTGTCAGGCACGCTTTTCGCGCCAGAAGCCTATGGTATTTGGAAAGACGTGATCGACGCAAATCCAAGCGTAATGTTCCCCGAAATTCTAGAGCGCTTCCGGTCAGGCAGCCAAATATCTGGACCAGACTATGTCGCTGGCTGGCGTAAACTCGAAGCGCTTCGAGTCATCTGGAATGAACGCATCGCAGGCTATGACGCAGTTATATTGCCCACATCGCCTATTTTGCCGCCAAACGCCGAGCGGTTGCTGACTGATAGCGAATACTACGTCACTGAAAATCTGCTGGCGCTGCGCAATACTAGGGTTGGCAACCTGATGGGGTCAGCTGGCATCACATTGCCAACCGGATTGTCGTCAACGGGGATTATGTTCCTTGGCGCGCCAAACTCGGAGGAGCGTTTGCTTCGCTTGGGCGCCGCGGCAGAGGCTGCGTTCAGCTAATGGGCCAAAAAGTCACAGGCATGTGACCACATTGCTGAAATTGCGGTGCTTTTTCTGGACCGCCCCCCGCGCATTGGGGTAGCTTGGGACAAACGGGGCGAAAATGATCCCGATCCTTGAGGCAGTAATAGTAGGTCCAAATGACCTTTCCTGAGCGGTTTTCGAACCTGCCACCATATGCATTTCCGCGTTTGCGGTCGCTTCTCGCCGGGCTTGAGTCGGGTGGGGTGCCAGTGGATATGACGATTGGCTCGCCTCAGCATCCCTTCCCTCACTGGATTACTGACATCATTGTAGCCCATGCTTCAGGGTTCGGCGGCTACCCGCCGAATGATGGAACGCCGGAATTGCAGTCCGCGATTGCTGGATGGATCGCCCGCAGATACGGCGTAGCAGTTGATGGTGAGACGCAGGTTTTGCCTCTTAACGGCACCCGCGAAGGGTTGTTCAACGCGGCCTTGGCTCTGTGCCCCGAGGAAAAGAACGGAACACCGGTCGTATTAATGCCGAACCCGTTTTATCAAGTCTATGCGGTTGCAACACTAGCTGTAGGGGCGGAGCCGATCTATGTGCCTGCAACGTTGGAAACAGGCTTCTTGCCTGATTTTGGCGCTCTACCCGAAGATGTTCTGAACCGCACCGCGATCGCCTATTTGTGTTCGCCCTCCAATCCGCAAGGCGCTGTGGCGTCTCCAGAATATTGGGCCGACTTGCTTGCCTTGGCTGAGAAGTACGACTTCAAGATTTTTGCCGATGAGTGCTATTCCGAGATCTACCGCTCCTCCGCGCCGATGGGGGCGCTGACAGCGGGTAAGGATTTGGACCCAGAGCGGGTGGTTTTGTTCAATTCACTGTCGAAGCGATCTAATTTGGCGGGTCTCAGGTCTGGCTTTGCAGCAAGTGGCCCCGAAAATATCAAACGACTAAAGGCGCTGCGGGCCTATGCTGGCGCTCCCTTGCCGCTGCCTTTGCAGCGCGTCGCGGAAATGGTTTGGGCGGACGAAGAGCATGTTGAAGCGAACCGCGCACTTTACCGCGAAAAACTGGACTTTAGCGATACACTGTTTGGCGACGTTGACGGCTACCTAGCGCCCGAAGCTGGTTTCTTCTTATGGCTTCCGGTCAAGGATGGCGAAGAGGCTACGAAAAAGCTGTGGAGCGAAACAGGCGTTAAAGTATTACCCGGTGCGTATCTGGGTCGCGACTATCAGGGGTCTAACCCCGGCACGAAATATATCCGGGTGGCCTTGGTTGCCCCAATGAACGAACTGCAGCCGGGGCTAACCCGCCTCAAGAGCTGCATATACGGTTGAAGGTGAGGAAGTAGTTATGGCGTATCAGGCAAGGTCACGCGATCCGTTTTTGGACAGCGACATGCAGGCGGCAATCGAAAAACGAGGCAAAGAGCTTTTTGGCTTCGGGCTGTTGGCGCTTGGTGTCATGGTGACGATGTTGCTGCTGTCTTACGTGCCAGAAGACCCAAGCTGGATGTCTGCTACAGACGAGCCTGCCAAGAACTGGTTGGGCCGTTTCGGTGCCTATCTTGCTAGCCCGTTGTTTATCATCGTCGGGTTCGGGGCATGGGCCATTCCTTTTGTTGCCGTCGTCTGGGGCCTGCGTTTCGTTATGCACCGCGGCGAAGAGCGTGCGGTTGGCCGTTTGATTTTCGCGCCATTGGCTGTCGCCCTGGCTTCGGTCTACGCCTCTACCCATGTTCCGGTAAGCGAGTGGACCCATTCCTTTGGACTTGGTGGCCTGTTCGGTGACACCGTTTTGGGCGCGATCCTTGGTGTCGCTCCGATCAGCGCCACGTTCGGTCTAAAAGTCTTGGCGTTTATCGTGTTCTTCGGCCTGTTGTTCCTGTCTCTCTTTGTGCTTGGTTTTGACCGCTCCGAAATCAAGTCGGTCGCTCGATTCATGCTAGTCGGCGTTATCCTGACCTATGCGAGCATCATGAAAATTCTTGGTTCAACCGGCAAAGGTGCAGTTCTCGCCGCGGCTAAGGCCAATGACATTCGTGTTCAACGCAAGGAAGCACGGCTGACCGCTGCGGCAGAGGCCTATGACGAAGACGCCCCCATTGCTGGACCATCCTTGCGCCGGACACCCGTTGTACACGCACCCCAGCCGGTTGGTCAGCCTCAGATCGAAGTTGAGCAACCCGTCACCAAGCCAAGTTTGCTCGCGCGCTTGCCCGGCCTGAAGCCGCGTGAGCCCGAGTATGACGACGAGCCTGCGATGATCCACGATGACATCGAGCCGGAAGATCGTATTAGGTCCAAGATTTCGGATGTGATCAAAAATCGCGCCCGCCGGACAAAACCTCTGGAATACACCGATGAACCGGCAATGCGCGCCGAGCCGAAATTGACACGTGGACGCGGCCCGGATCCATTGCGGATCGAGCCGGCTTTGCGCGAAGCTCCGTCCCAATATGCAGACGAAGAAGAGTTGATTGAGTCTGTTCCGCCAGCGCCCGCTATTAGCCGTATGGGTGCGCCGTTGACCAAACCGGTCGTGAAACAACCCGTTCGCAAGCCTGTAGCGCCATCTAAACGCGCAGTTGCCGAGGCCCAACCAAAACTTCAGTTTGAAGACAACAACTCCGATTTCGAACTGCCTCCGTTGAACCTTTTGACCAGCGCCTCCACCGTGGAGCGCCATGTTCTGAGCGACGAAGCTTTGGAAGAAAACGCGCGGATGCTAGAGGCCGTTCTGGACGACTACGGCGTAAAAGGGGAAATCGTATCGGTTCGTCCCGGTCCTGTCGTCACCATGTATGAGCTGGAGCCCGCACCGGGTTTGAAAGCGTCCCGTGTGATCGGGCTGTCTGACGATATCTCGCGCTCTATGTCGGCCTTGTCGGCACGTGTCTCCACGGTTCCGGGTCGTACTGTGATCGGAATCGAGTTGCCAAACGAGAAGCGCGAAATGGTCGTGCTGCGTGAAATCCTTGCAGCTCGTGATTTTGGCGATGGCAACCAGAAGCTGCCGCTGGCGCTGGGCAAAGACATTGGTGGTGAGCCTGTCGTCGCGAACCTAGCTAAGATGCCTCACCTGCTGATTGCGGGTACAACCGGCTCCGGTAAATCGGTGGCGATCAACACGATGATCCTGTCGCTGCTGTATAAGTTGACGCCAGAGGAATGCCGCCTGATTATGATCGACCCCAAGATGCTTGAACTCAGCGTCTATGACGGCATCCCGCACCTTCTAAGCCCTGTTGTGACCGATCCTAAAAAAGCGGTCGTAGCCCTGAAATGGACTGTTGGGGAGATGGAAGAACGCTATCGCAAAATGTCCAAGATGGGCGTGCGGAACATCGACGGTTACAACAGCCGCGTGAAAGACGCGCTTGCCAAAAACGAGATGTTCACGCGGACGGTACAGACTGGATTCGACGACGAAACCGGAGAGCCGATCTTTGAAACCGAGGAGTTCCAGCCGGAAACCATGCCATATATTGTGGTCGTGGTGGACGAGATGGCCGACCTGATGATGGTTGCAGGCAAAGAGATCGAAGCCTGCATCCAACGCTTGGCGCAAATGGCGCGTGCGTCGGGGATTCACTTGATTATGGCCACACAGCGCCCGTCGGTGGATGTCATCACCGGTACGATCAAGGCCAACTTCCCCACAAGGATTTCCTTCCAGGTGACGTCGAAAATTGACTCGCGAACTATCCTTGGTGAAATGGGTGCAGAACAACTGCTGGGTATGGGCGACATGCTCTATATGGCTGGCGGCTCGAAAATCACCCGCATCCACGGCCCGTTTGTGTCTGACGAAGAGGTTGAGGAAATCGTCAATCACCTCAAGTCTTTCGGACCACCGACATATATGTCGGGTGTGGTCGAAGGCCCGGCCGACGAAAAATCCAGTGATATTGACATGGTTCTAGGCCTTGGCGGTAACACTGATGGTGAGGATGCTTTGTACGACACGGCGGTTCAGATCGTGTTGAAAGACCGCAAATGCTCGACATCCTATATCCAGCGCAAACTGGCGATTGGCTATAACAAAGCCGCGCGTCTGGTTGAGCAAATGGAAGAAGAAGGCGTTGTTTCTCAGGCCAATCACGTTGGGAAGCGTGAGATTTTGGTGCCAGAACAACACTAACTCATGCGCAATATTGCGCTGTATGTCAGCTTCGTGAAGGGCCGAGGGTTTAAATCCCCGGCCTTTTGCTTATCTTGAGGGAATGATGATAAAACACCTGATCCTTGCCCCAGTCCTGTCGCTCGCTTTGGCGGTGCCAGCAATGGCCGAAAAGATTTCGCTTTCGCAAATCTCTAGCTTTCTGAACAGCTTCCAGACTGCGAAGGGCGACTTTACGCAAATAAATGAAGATGGATCGGTCACCACTGGTGAAATCCTCATCAAGCGCCCTGGGCGCGTCCGTTTTGACTACGCCCCGCCTGACGACAGCCTTGTCATTGCAGGTGGTAGTCAGGTTGCTGTTTTTGACCCGAAATCGAACGTACCTCCCGAGCAGTTTCCACTCAAACGGACTCCGCTGAACCTTATCTTGGCTAGGAACGTTGATTTCAACCGCTCCAACATGGTTGTCGGGCATCGCGACGATGGAACCGCAACCGTGGTGAAATTGCAGGATCCACAGCATCCAGAATACGGGAACATTCAGCTGAAGTTCACGTCAAACCCGATCGAGTTGCGCCAGTGGGTAATCACAAACGACGCGGGTGGCGAAACCACGGTTATTTTGGGTGGTCTGCAGAAGGGCGTAAAGATCGGCGCGCGACCGTTCAATATTCCCCAGGAAATACAGGCGAGAGGGCTTAACTAAGGCCCTACGCTTTGCCGCAGCTGATTAGCTGGTAGCGATACATATCCGACCGATCCGCAACCGCTTGAGATACCCGCAGCAGCCATGACTTTCGGTTATATGATCCACGTGCGAATCCCGTTCTGCCTTCGTGATAGGCAAGATACTGGTTGCGCGCGTCGTATTTGGAGATGCCCAGCCGGTCGGTGCTGCCATTCATATACCAACCCATAAAGTCGACCGCGTCGCGGAACTTATCGCGTTTGGCGCTATAGCGGCCTTGGTCTTTCTGGTATTCTTTCCAAGTTGCATCAAGGGCTTGGCTAAATCCGTAAGCCGAGCTTTGGCGCCCCATAGGTATCACTCCGATTGCGTAGCGGAATGGTGTTCGCGCATCGCTCACGAACTTGCTTTCTTGGTGGATGGTCGCCATTTGCACATGGACCGGAACGCCCCATTTACGCTCCACGGCCTTCATATCCTTCAGCCAGCCGGCGCGCTGCGACACGATTGAGCACGCGTTATCGAGATTGCGCGGCGCGCTGCCGCCACCACCGCCACATGCGGCCACGAATAGAACGAACGCTAACGCGGTAAAGAGTTTTTTCATGGTACCTGCTCGCCTTGATTTGGGCTTTTTGCCTCTTTGGCTTTTTCAAATCTTAGCGCAAAACCTGCCTTAGGCAAACCGTCCAATCGTCGTGATCAGACCAAAAACGCCAATGTGAGCGGGATATAGATGACCGACAGCAAGGTGGACACTACAACTAGGCCTGCAACGGCATCGCTGTCGGCCTCGTACTTCACTGACAACAGGTAAGATGTAACGGCAACGGGTGTGGAGACCTGTAGAATCAGCACCGCAAACGGGATCTGAGGTAATTCAAACCACAAACCTGCGGCCGTGGCGGCGGCAATACAAATGCAGGCCTTCAGAATAGACGCGGTGACAGCTTTCGTCACGCCGCGTGGTTTCAACCGAGCGACCGCCACCCCAAGGGTGATCAGCATCATGGGAATCGCCATCTGGCCGATCAGATCAATGGAGTTTGTCAAAAACCGCGGTGTTTCCCAGTCCATGACGAGAAATACCGCACCGAGAAGAGTTGCGCCGACCAAAGGCTCCTTGATGACTTTCGTGATAGATCCACCGCCGGATACCAACCAAACGCCGAACGTGAACGAATAAATCGCCATAATGGCGAAAATGACGACCGCGTAGCCAAGCCCCTCATCCCCAAAGGCAAACAGGGCTAAGGGCAGACCCAGGTTACCCGTATTGCCAAAAATCAAAGGAGCAAGGTAGGTGCGGACATCCATATGCCCAAGCTTAACAAGCAAAAAACATCCAACAGTTACAAGGCCATAAGCGGCCGCGGCGGCCAGTGAAACGGTGGTTAGCGCATCAGGTGCGATCTCAGTTCTCATAAGCGCAGAGAAGATCAGGCACGGCACCGACAGGGTCATTGCCAGTCGTGTTACGAACTCGATTCGGTAGTCAAACCCAAGCTTCACCCAAGTGAAGCCGATGGCTGCAAGGATGAACACCGGGGCGACAATCTCCAACACCGTAAAAATTAGGTTCACAGACTGTTTCCTTAAAAAGCACTGTCCATTCATGGACAAACCACCTGCCGAGGGTCTATCTACGAGGGGTAAAGGTTGCAATGTTATGTTAAAAACGCGGGCAAAATTCACTTTAGGCCAGATCGTGCGCCACAAAAAACATCCCTTTCGAGGGGTAATTTTTGACGTGGATGCGGAGTTTTCCAACTCTGAAGAGTGGTATGATAACATTCCAGCAGAGAGCCGCCCGAACCGGGATCAACCGTTCTATCATCTGCTCGCCGAGAATGATGACAGCTACTACGTAGCGTATGTGTCGGAGCAAAACCTTGCCGCCGACTTGACGGGTGAGCCGATTGACCATCCCGACCTGAGCGCCATGTTTGGTGACTACGACGGGCGCGGGAAGTACCCACTTCAGTTTGACTTCAACTAGTAGCCTAAGGCGCAACCGTCTTTTCGTGGATCAGAGGCGCCGTGAAGGACGCCATTCGCACGGTCGATGAAAATCGCCTGAGCACCACCAATCGGGCCGTCTGGTGTCACAACTGTATGGCCCAAATCACTTAGTTCCTGCCTGACCATGTCGGAATAACCACGTTCTACCCTTAGCTCGCCCGCATCGAAAAAGCTTCTGGGGGCATCAATAGCGGCCTGAGGGTGCATGTCGAAATCAACGATGTTGGTTAAAAAGCGGGAGTGCCCAGCTGGTTGATAGGCACCTCCCATCACGCCGAATGGCATAACGACGTCTCCATCCTGACGCAGAATCCCGGGAATAATAGTATGCATCGGCCGTTTACCACCAGCCGCCTCGTTCGGATGGCCTTCGTCAAGCGTAAAGCCGCACCCACGATTCTGAAACAAAACGCCGAACTTGTTTGACGCGATACCAGAGCCGAAGCTGTGAAAGATCGAATAGATCAATGACACGGACATGAGATCCTTGTCGACCACGGTAATATAAACAGTGTCCTTGTGCACTTGTTCGGAAAGTTTGTGTGGATTGGCCATGGCCTTTTTGGGATCAATCAACGCTGCCAACTTTCGGGCGGTTTCCGGCGCGAGCATGTGTTCGGTGCAGGTTGTGAAATCTAAGTCAGCTAGGAAACGGTTACGCGCATCATATGCCAGTTTCGTAGCCTCTGCTTCAATATGAGCGCGTGTTGAGCCCAATGGAGCCACCGACGCCAAATCAAAATGGCCAAGGATGTTGTTCATCAGAATTGCCGTGGCACCTTGCCCGTTCGGTGGATGCTCGACCAACTCCGTCCCCTTGTAGAAGCCAGTGATCGGAGTCGTGTATTCGCAAAAAGTTTCCGCGAAATCCTCAAGAGTATGTGTGCCCCCTGCGGCCTGCAGTGACGCCACCATGTCTTCTGCTACTTCGCCTTCGTAAAATCCGGCACGCCCGAATTCGGCGATGCGTCTCAACACCTCAGCTTGCTGTGGTGAGCGGAATAGCTGGCCGGGTTTTGGAGCTTTGCCGCCCAAAAGATAGTAGTCGACCGCCACTCCCTTCGGCGTATTTGCAGCCAGGGCCCAATCGAAACTGGTCCGCGGGCTAACTGGAACGCCGACCTCTGCGTAGTAAATGGACGGAGCGAGGAGTGCCTTCATCCCCAGTTTGCCGTGATCTCGACTGAGTCGGCAAAACGCGTCGATTGCACCCGGGAGGGTTACTGCTTCAACCGAGTCGATTGGGACGTTTGTCAGCTTGTTGTCGCGCATATTGGCCGCGGATAGTCCTTTCGGTGCCCGTCCTGAGCCATTCAAGGCGATGACGTCTGCTTCGCCAGGTTTATCGAGCAACACGAAGCAATCACCGCCTATTCCGGTCATCTGAGGCTCGCACAGGCCCAACAATATTGCTCCGGCAATCGCGGCATCGACGGCGTTCCCGCCTGCTTCCAACATCTGTATCGAGACTTTGGCGGCCAGTGGATGGGAGGTGGCGCACATTCCGTTTGTCGAAAAGACTGTGGATCGTCCGGGCTGTTGAAAATCGCGCATCTAAATCGCATCCCTTGCTGTTGCCGGAATGAGGATAAGCGGCGATCCGCGAAAGTCTATGGGCGATTGCAGGGATGGGGGCAGTGCAAGAATGGTCCTCGGCGTCGCGCATCTGGGTGGGGGCTGATAAACGCGACGCCGAGTGAAGCTCTGCAGCTACCCCCGACGTGTCGCATTCGAATATGTCACCTCAACGAGCAAATATTGGTCTTTCGGCGCGATAATTGTGGCCCATCTGTGAACTGTTCTCATTTTGGAAACAGTTCGCGGCTATTGAGTTGTTAGTTGTCAGTTTCAGGTGCCGTGGGAATCTGCACACAAAAGATGTTTTGTGATCCCGTGCGCAGGTATTCCATATGGGACGACAGGCTGCGTATGAAGAACCAGCCAAATCCACCTTCTGGCAGGTCTTCTGCCCCCACGGGTAGCGCCTCAAGCTCAGTCTCGGGCGGGGTTAGTCCGGGCATAGGCAAGCCATAATCTCTTGTTTCAAAAGAGATCATGACATCTGTACACAACACCGAAACGATAATATCGCCAAGATTTGAGTCCTGATAACTATGTTCAGCGATATTGTTCAATACCTCAGCCAGCACGATTTCAGTGCTGACAATGCCTTCGGATTGCGCCGGAAATTCGTGTTGAATCCGTCTCATGATTTCCAGAATCGCGTCGCGCACAGAAATGGGATCTGCGTTGATCGTTTCTTCGAAATGTAGGCGTGGCGCACCAAAAGAGCTTGGCATTCGGGCCAAACTGGTCACGCGGCGTCTACATCTTTAGAGTCATTAAAACTTAAGGCGTGTTCGACGTCTGCGTGTAAAAGGAAAACTTTATCCATCCGGGTCAGTCGGAAAACCTTGTCCACCGCGGCAGTCATTTTGCACAGCTCCAGCTTGCGCCCACCCATGGCCTTCAATGCGGCGACCATCGCGCCTAGCCCACTGCTGTCCATGAATGTGACGGATCCGAGGTCCATGACGACACGCCCGCTATGCGCGGCTGTTGCCTCTCGAAAATCGTCTTTAAAATGGACTGCACTGGCGGCATCAATACGTTTCGCCGTCAAAGTCAGGACGAGAACGCCGCTTGAGGTTTCGTTTATCTGCATCATGGTCCACTCTCCTGATCTTTTCAGGGTCTTGGACTAGACGCCAAACGTTACCATTCGGTATGCATTCAGGGGTCACTATCAGCAAAGGTGTTTCAAAATGTCTGTATATATCACTGGCGCGAGCCGGACCCCGATGGGCGGTTTCCAAGGTGCTCTTAGTGGCGTTGACGCCCCACAGCTTGGTGGAGCCGCAATAAAAGCAGCGATGCAGCAATCTGGCCTTGCAACTGTGGACGAATTGCTGATGGGCTGTGTCCTGCCTGCGGGTCAGGGCCAAGCACCCGCGCGGCAAGCCGGTTTTTCAGCGGGTCTTGGGGAAGAAGTGCCTGCCACGACGCTCAATAAAATGTGCGGCTCCGGGATGCAGGCCGCGATGATGGCCTTCGACCAACTTGCCCTTGGCCAGTCGCAGACGATGGTCGCGGGTGGAATGGAGAGCATGACCAATGCGCCGTACCTGCTACCAAAAATGCGGGGTGGTGCGCGGATAGGCCACCAAGCGGTTCAGGACTCGATGTTCCTTGATGGGTTAGAAGACGCCTATGATAAGGGCCGTCTGATGGGCACTTTTGCCGAGGATTGCGCCGAGGCGTTCCAGTTCACCCGCGACGCGCAAGATGAATACGCGCTGCGCTCCCTGTCGAACGCGTTGGCGGCGCAGGAGAATAACTCGTTCTCGGCAGAGATTACTGCGGTAGAAGTCGGCAGACGCAAGCCATTCACCGTGTCAGAGGATGAGCAGCCTGCCAAAGCGCGTCCCGAGAAGATTCCGCAGCTTAAACCCGTCTTCCGCGATGGTGGCACTGTCACGGCGGCGAACTCATCGTCGATTTCTGACGGTGCTGCTGCACTGGTCATGGCGTCTGAAGCTGGGGTCAAAGCACATGGCCTCACGCCGCGCGCCCGTGTTGTGGGACATGCCAACCACGCGCAAGCGCCCAGCCTGTTCACGACGGCACCCGTGCCTGCGGCCCGTAAACTGTTGGAGCGCATCGGGTGGAGCGTCTCTGATGTTGACCTTTGGGAGGTAAACGAAGCCTTTGCAGTCGTGCCAATGGCCTTCATGCACGAGATGGGGCTGGAGCGCGATATTGTGAACGTTAACGGCGGCGCTTGTGCCTTGGGCCACCCGATTGGGGCGTCCGGTGCGCGTATCATCGTGACGTTGCTCAACGCATTGGAGACGCGCGGCCTCAAGCGCGGGGTCGCCGCGATTTGCATCGGCGGTGGCGAAGGGACAGCCATCGCGATCGAGCGCGTTTGATGGTCGACTACACGTCGCTGGCCCAAACCGTGGCCGCGCTGACCGACGGCGAAGTTGACGCCGTGTCATTAATGGCGACTGTAGCTTGCGAGGTGCACCACTCGGATGACCGCTTCAACTGGACGGGTTTCTACCGTGTGGTCGCACCTGAGTTATTGAAGATCGGCCCGTATCAGGGTGGTCACGGTTGCTTGGTTATCCCTTTCGCACGCGGGGTATGCGGTGCTGCGGCGCGACTGGAAGAAACCCAGTTGGTGCCCGATGTGGACGCGTTCCCGGGACATATCGCTTGCGCCTCTTCCACTCGTTCCGAGCTTGTGCTGCCGGTTTGGGGTAAGTCCGGCAAGCTAATCGCTGTTTTTGATATTGATAGCGATCTGCCCGACGCGTTCACGCAACAAGACGCAGACCAGATGGCGCAAATCTTGAAAGACGTTTTTGGTAAAATTTGACCCTCGCGCCTAAATTTTTCTTGCGCGACTCGTGAGTTTTGTACTTTGGTGAAAAAAAGACACAAAATTTCACGAAAGCCAAATGAAGCATTCTCACCCCAGCAAAGCAATCACCTTAGGCGCCGACCTTCGCGCGCTACGCAAGGCGCGCGGGCTGAACCTTGCCGAACTTGCAGAAACCTTAGATCGCTCGGTCGGGTGGCTCAGTCAGGTGGAGCGCGATTTATCCGAGCCGTCGATCACGGACCTGCGTCATATGGCAAAGGCGCTCAACGTGTCAGTCTCGAGCCTGTTCCGGCAGGCGGCATCCGCTGCCGACGAGCAGGGGTTCATCGTCAGGGCCGCGTCCCGCCGCCCCATTGGCTCGCATGAGGCTGGGTTGACCGAGGAACTCCTGTCCCCCGATCTGACAGACGACTTTGAGGTGGTTCATTCCACATTCGAGCCGAATAGCACAATAATAGAGCCTGTTAGCCGACCCACGCAGGAAGTGGGCTATGTGGTGTCCGGCAAGCTCGACCTATGGATTGCTGGCACCAACTTCACGTTAAACGTCGGCGATAGCTTCCGCATCCGTGGAGAGCCTTTTCGCTGGATGAACCCATACTCGACGCCCGCCGTGGTGATTTGGGTTATCGCCCCGCCGGTGTACTAAGATGTCTTGGGAGGGATGGATCATATTCGCGCTGTTCTGGGTGGTTTTCGTATCCACGCCGGGGCCAAATGCGGTGAATTGTATCCAGAATGGCATGGCCCACGGATTTAAGCGGTCTCTGTGGGGCGTCTTAGGAATCTTGACACAAGCGACCCTGTTCCTGCTCCTTTCAGCCGCTGGCGTCACAGCTTTATTGGCACAGGCCCCCGAAGCGTTCTTCTGGGGCAAGCTCATCGGCGCTGGGTTTTTGGTTTTCCTAGGAGTCAGGGGCCTGTTGAATGCTGGCAAGCCCGTGACACCGCGCCATGTCTCTGCACGCTCTATTTACGGGCGGGCATTTTTGATTGCGACGATCAACGTCAAGTCGGTGGCTGGCTACTTCGCGGCTTTCACCCAATTCGTGCAGCCCGACATTCCCGTTTGGTCGCAAATGTGGGTCATCATGCCCACCGCATTGGCAATCACCACCCTAAGCTACACCAGCTTCACCGCCATCGGCGCCGGCCTTGGCCGTGCCGCAATGGGTGCCGTGCTCAACGTCTGGGTGCGCCGCGTCATGGCGCTGTGTTTCATTGTCTACGGCGTGTTGCTCGGCAGCTCACCAGTACCGGGGAGAGTTTAATGCTGACAGGAAGCTGTCTTTGCGGGAATGTGCGTTTCGAAGCAGACGGCGCCGCGCGCGACCCAGCAGCCTGCCACTGCACCCAATGCCGCAAGCAATCAGGCCACTACTGGGCCGCGGTGCAGATCGACGACGACAAGTTGCGCGTACTGGGCGAGGTGAAGTGGTACCAATCCAGCCCCTCGGCAAAGCGCGGCTTTTGCCCCACATGCGGCTCTTTCCTGTTTTGGAAGTCTGATGCCGACGCAGATACCGGTGTCGCCTTAGGGGCGATGGATGGACCGACGGGCCTCAAGCTAGAGCGCCACATATTTACCGCCGATCAAGGCGATTACTACGAAATCACGGACCAAGTCCGGCAGGAGGAGCAAGAAGATGAGTGATTTTCCAACAACCGCACGGGTCGTAATTATCGGGGGCGGGGTGGTCGGCACGTCGACATTGTATCACCTCGCGAAAGCAGGCTGGACCGACTGTGTTCTTCTGGAAAAGAACGAACTTACGGCGGGCTCCACTTGGCACGCGGCTGGCAACTGCCCGAACTTCGCGCCCAACTGGGCTGTGATGAACATGCAGCGCTTTGGGTTGGAGATGTACCGCACGCTGGCCGAGGATGTGGACTATCCAATGAATTACCACGTCACGGGCTCTTTGCGACTGGCGCACACGAAAGAGCGGATGCAGGAGTTCGAGAAGGTTGCCTCTCAAGCCCGTTATCAGGGTCTACAAATGGACATTCTGACCCCGAAGGAGTTGCATGATCACCACCCGTTTCTCGAAATTCACGACCTCGCGGGCGGCATGTCAGATCCGCTCGACGGTGACATTGACCCGGCGCAGCTGACACAAGCCTTGGCCAAAGGTGCGCGCGCCGCAGGGGGGCGCATCGAGCGGTTCTGCCCCATTATTGGCCTTGATCGAGATGGCGACGAGTGGATCATAAAGACCGAAAAGGGCGATATTAGAGCCGAAATAGTCGTCAATTGTGCCGGTTACTACGCGCAGCGCGTGGGCGAGATGTTCAAGCCCTTCGGTGGCCGCACCGTGCCGATGGTCGTCATGTCCCACCAGTATTTCCTGACCGAACCAATCGCGGAGCTGGAAGCTTGGACCAAGGAAAAAGGCCACAAGGTGCCGCTCGTCCGCGACGTCGACATCAGCTACTACCTGCGTCAGGATAAATACGGCCTCAACCTTGGTCCCTACGAGCGCAATTGCAAAGCCCATTGGGTCACGCCAGACGACCCTATGCCGGAGGATTTCTCCTTCCAACTCTACCCCGACGATCTGGAGCGGCTCGAATTCTATATCGAAGATGCCATGGCACGCGTCCCGCTGCTCGGCGAGGCGGGCGTTGGCCGCAACATCAACGGCCCAATTCCTTACGCCCCCGATGGCCTGCCGATGATTGGCCCCATGCCCGGCGTCAAAAACGCCTTCGAGGGCCATAGTTTCACCTTCGGCATCGCCCAAGGCGGCGGCGCGGGCAAGGTGCTAAGCGAGTGGATCATGCACGGCGAGACCGAAATGGATATGTGGTCCGTCGATCCGCGCCGCTACACCGACTTTGCCGACCATGACTACTGTCACGCGAAGGCACTAGAGACTTACGGCCATGAATACGCGATGCACTTCCCGCGACATGAATGGCCCGCTGGTCGCGATAAGAAGTTGTCGCCGAACCACGCGTCGTTGTTAGCGTCCGGCGCGCAAATGGGCGCCTATAACGGCTGGGAACGCGCGAATTGGTTCGCCAAAGGCGGGGATGACACGTCCGAAGAGGCGACCCAGACATGGGGCCGCAAAGGCCCATGGGAACAGCGTATCAAGGAGGAGGTTGAAGCCTGCACGACTGGCACCGGCGTGCTCGATATGCCGGGCTTCTCTCGCTACACGCTGACGGGTGCAGGTGCCGCTGAGTGGCTGCGCGGACAAATCGCGGGCGCGCTGCCCAAAACAGGCCGTATGAACCTTGGCTACTTCACCGACAGTCGCGGTCGGATCGTGACAGAAGTGACGATCATCCGTTGGGCTGAGGACGACTTTTGGATCATGACAGCTGCTGTGGCGCAATGGCATGACTTCGAGTTTTTGCAAAGCCGTTTACCCACCGATGGGTCGCTTACTATGACTGACATCACCCGCGATTGGTCGACCGCGTTGGTTACAGGGCCGCAATCGCGCGAACTGATGCAGGGGCTGGTCCAGGACGCTGACCTGACTGCTGGCTGGTTGACCGTTCAAGACGCCACGGTCGCGGGTAAGCCCGCCAAGCTAATGCGTATCTCCTTCGCAGGCGAACTGGGTTGGGAGGTGCACACGTCGTTCGACGATAGCGCGGTGGTCTATGAGGCCCTTCGCGACGCGGGCGCAATCCCGTTTGGAATGTACGCGTTGAACTCCATGCGGATAGAGAAGGGGTATCGGACGTGGAAAGGCGATCTCTCCACTGACTACACCTTGCTGGAAGGCGGTTTGCATCGGTTCCTGCGCTTGAACAAAGAACAGGACTTCCCGGGCAAGGCCGCTTTGGCCAGCGAGGTGCAACAAGGCTCTAAGAAGGGCTTTGTTACCCTGATAGTTGACGCAGGCGACGCTGATGCGCCCTACATGTCGCCTGTTTGGTCGGGGGGTGAAATCGTCGGGGAAACTACCTCCGGAGACTGGGGCTACCGCGTGAACAAGTCCATTGCTTTGGGCGTGGTGAAGGCGGAAGCCGCTAAACCCGGCACCGAACTCGAAGTGGAAATATTTGGCGTGCGTTGCAAAGCAGTGGTTCAGGAAGATCAACCGCTATGGGATCCCGAAAACACGCGAATCCGCGCATGAGTGTCACGATTCTAGACGGGGGAATGGGCCAAGAGTTGATCGCGCGGGCAGGTCGCGCGACGTCGCTTTGGTCCGTTCAAGCCCTAATAGACAATCCTGAAATGGTGCGCGCGGTGCATGACGACTATTTCGCTGCCGGTGCGGAAGTTGCGACAACTAACAGCTATTCGGTCCTGCCAGATCGCTTCGAGGCGCACGGAATTTTAGGACAGTTGGAATCACTTGAAATCCTCGCCTGCACTTTGGCTTGCGAGGCGCGTGATGCGCAGGGGTCTGGGCAGGTTCTTGGGGCACTTGGACCGCTGGGTTTCTCATATCAGCCTGACAAGGCTCCTCCGGCGGAACAAGCTGCTGAGGTTTATGCGAAACTTGCAAAAATTCAGGCACCGCTCGTCGATGCGCATATCTTCGAAACCATGGCTTCTGTCGATCAACTCAAAGGCGCGTTGATGGGGGGTGGTGTTACAGGCAAGCCCGTCTGGGTTGCGGTTTCTGTCGATGATGAAGATGGGACGAAGCTTCGATCTGGCGAGCAGTTGATCGAGATATTGCCGCTGCTAGCAGAATACGCGCCCACCGCCGTGTTGATAAACTGTTCAACGCCGGAGTCAGTGACGCAGGCTGTGCCGTTGCTGGCTGGTTGTCGCATACCCCTCGGAGCCTACGCCAATGGCTTCACTGGGATCAGCAGTGACTTCTCGGAGGTTGGCGCGACAGTAGACATGCTGTCCGCACGCAATGATCTGACGCCAGAAGTCTACGCGAACTTTGCAGATCGCTGGGTGGCCTCAGGGGCGACGCTAATCGGTGGCTGCTGTGAAGTTGGCCCAGCCCATATTCGCGAGCTATCGCGACGCTTTAAAGGAACTCCAACATGACACTTCCCACGCATGCACGTGTCGTCATCATTGGCGGGGGCGTTATCGGATGCTCGGTTGCCTATCATCTGGCCAAACTTGGCTGGAAAGATGTGATCTTGTTGGAACGCAAGCAACTAACATCCGGCACAACTTGGCATGCCGCTGGTCTTATCGCGCAATTGCGCGCGACGAAAAATATGACCAAGCTCGCGAAATACTCGCAAGAACTCTATGGCGATCTGGAGGCCGAAACAGGCGTCGCCACGGGCTTCAAACGGTGCGGCTCTATAACCGTGGCATTGACCGAAGAACGGCTGGAAGAGATCAACCGCCAAGCCGCCATGGCGCGGTCTTTCGGCGTTGAAGCAGAGCCTATTTCACCTCAAGAGGTAAAAAACCGCTACGAGCATCTCAACATCAATGGGGTTACCGGGGGTGTCTATCTGCCGCTCGACGGGCAGGGCGATCCTGCCAATATTGCGCACGCTTTGGCCAAAGGTGCGCGCCAGAATGGCGCGTTGGTAAAAGAGGGATATCTGGTCACCGATATCCACAAAGAAGGCCGTCGCGTCACGGGGGTGAGCTGGCAGGATAAGAACGGTGAAACAGGCTCTATCCAAGCCGAACACGTCGTCAATTGCGGCGGCATGTGGGGCTATCAAGTGGGTAAAATGGCAGGCGTCAACGTGCCGCTGCATTCGTGTGAGCACTTCTACATCGTCACCGAAGCGATACCCGGCCTCACGCAAATGCCGGTACTGCGGGTGCCGGACGAGTGTGCCTACTACAAGGAAGACGCAGGCAAGATGCTGCTGGGCGCGTTCGAACCGGTGTCGAAGCCGTGGAAGTTAGAGATACCCAAAGACTTCGAGTTCGATCAACTTCCCGAAGATTTTGACCATTTCGAGCCGATCTTGGAGGCGGCGGTCGAGCGCCTTCCGATGCTGGCGGAGGCTGGCATTCACACCTTCTTCAACGGCCCGGAATCCTTCACCCCCGATGACGCTTACCATCTGGGCCTTGCGCCGGAGCTGGATAACTTCTGGGTCGCGGCAGGTTTTAACTCTATCGGAATACAATCTGCGGGCGGCGCGGGCTCCGCGCTGGCGCAATGGATGGATGCGGGGCAGAAGCCTTTCGATCTGGGCGATGTGGATATCAGCCGGATGCAGCCGTTTCAGGGGAACCGGACCTATCTGTTCGAGCGCTCCAAAGAGACTCTAGGACTGCTCTATGCAGACCATTTTCCCTATCTGCAAAAGAAGACAGCACGTGGCGTTCGTCGCACGCCGTTTCATCAGCAACTCGTCGAAAATGGAGCCGTCATGGGCGAACTTGCCGGTTGGGAACGAGCCAACTGGTTTGCGGATGAAGGGCAGGAGCGTGAATACCAATATTCGTGGAAACGGCAAAATTTCTTCGACAACGTAGCCCGCGAACACCACGCGATCCGCAGCAATGTCGGCATGTATGATATGTCTTCTTTCGGCAAGATCAGGGTCGAAGGGCGCGACGCTGAGGCGTTTATGAACTATGTCGGTGGCGGGGATTATTCCGTGCCTGTTGGCAAGATCGTTTACACGCAATTCCTGAATGCGCAGGCTGGAATTGAGGCTGACGTGACGGTCACACGGCTGTCTGAAACGGCCTATCTGGTGGTAACGCCTGCGGCTACGCGGCTTGCAGATGAGATATGGATGCGCCGCAATATCGGCGACTTTAACGTTGTAATCACCGACATGACCTCTAGCGAGGGCGTTTTGGCTGTGATGGGCCCGAATGCCCGCACTTTGCTTGAGAAGGTCTCACCTGCTGATTTCTCGAATGCCGTAAACCCGTTCGGCACTGCGCAAGAGATCGAGATCGGCATGGGCCTCGCTCGTGTGCATCGCGTCACCTATGTGGGGGAATTGGGTTGGGAAATTTATGTCGGCGCAGATCAAGCGGCACATGTCTTCGAGACGCTTCGCGACGCCGGACGGGGCATGGACCTGAAGTTGTGTGGCATGCACATGATGGATAGTTGCCGAATGGAAAAGGGTTTCCGCCATTTTGGCCACGATATCACCTCCGAGGACCATGTGATGGAAGCGGGACTTGGCTTTGCTGTGAAGAAGGACAAACCGAATTTCATAGGGCGTGAAGCCGTGCTGGAGAAAGCGGAGAAGGGCCTAAACATGCGGTTGCTGCAGTTTAAGTTAACCGATGCCGAGCCACTTCTCTACCACGCCGAGCCAGTTATGCGCGATGGCGAGATCGTCAGCTATTTGACCTCCGGCTCATACGGCCACCATTTGGGCGCCGCAATGGGCATGGGCTACATCCCGTGTCGGGGTGAAGCCTTAGCGGATGTTCTGGCGTCCACCTACGAGATCGACGTCGCGGGCACGCGCGTAAAAGCAGAGGTCTCGTCCAAGCCGTTTTATGATCCAAAATCGGAACGCGTGAAAGTCTAAGCCTTGCAACTGTCGGGCCATGGTGATGAATGAGACCATGGCCCGTTTTAATGATATTCCCGCTCAATCGGACGACAGCCCCGCAGGGTTGGCATTTGCCGTCTCAGCGTATTTCCTGTGGGGGTTTCTTCCGCTCTACATGAAGGCGCTCTCGCATGTGTCGGCAGCCGAGGTGGTTGCCCACCGTGTGATCTGGTCGATCCCGGTCGCCGGATTGGTGTTGATTTTTCTCGGGCGCACAAAGGACATAAAAGAGGCTCTAACCTCGCCCAAAATACTTGCTATGGGATGCGTAACAGCGGCGCTGATCTCGGTAAATTGGGGTATATATTTGTGGGCTATCAGTACCAATCACACATTGGACGCAGCACTCGGTTATTACATTAACCCCCTGTTTTCGGTGTTCCTCGGCTTTGCGTTGCTAAAAGAACGTCTAACACGCCTGCAATGGGCCGCGATTGCACTCGCCTTTGCGGCTGTGGTTGTCCTTACCGTTGATGCAGGTCGCTTGCCGCTTGCGGCGATCGGTTTGACTGTGACATGGGGTTTCTACGCGTTCTTCAAGAAGTCCCTGCCCATTGGCCCAAACCAAGGATTCTTGCTGGAAGTTTTGATTTTGTCGATCCCGGCCATAGGGTATTGGGCCTATCTTGGCGGGACCGGGGAAAGCCATTTTTCGACTGACATGTGGTTGTTGTTAGGATGCGGCGTCGTCACGTCCGTTCCCCTGATGCTTTATGCCAATGGTGCCAAACGGTTGCGGCTGTCTACCATCGCGATCCTTCAGTATATTGCCCCGACAATGATCTTTATTGTGGCGGTGTTTGTCTTCGGCGAGCCGTTCGGGACAGCACGGGGCATTGCATTTCCGATGATCTGGGCTGCACTGGTTCTGTACACATACTCTATGGTGCGAAACCGTGATAAGTAGCGACTATAGTCCGCCCTCCGATCCATTGGATGTGATCCACGAGGATTCCGAGCTTTTGTTGGTCAATAAGCCCGCAGGTCTATTGTCGGTGCCTGGAAAAGGACCGCATTTAGCCGACTGCCTGATATCGCGTGCTCAACAGGTTTTCCCGACGGCACTACTTGTTCACCGCCTAGATAGAGACACGTCTGGCGTCATGGTTTTTGCGCTGACGAAATCGGCGCAGCGGCATTTGGGGCTTCAGTTCGAGCGCCGCCACACCAAGAAAACATACATGGCTTTGGTGCATGGCGAAGTGCAGGGTAAGACAGGTGAAATCCATTTGCCTATGGTTGTCGACTGGCCGAACAGGCCGCTTCAACATGTGAACTTTGAGCATGGCAAGCAGGCGGTTACGCAGTGGCGTCGCGGCGCAGTGAAGGACGGAACCACGAGGATGCGGCTTTCACCGCATACTGGGCGCTCGCACCAACTCAGAGTGCATATGCAAGCCATGGGCCATCCCATTCTAGGCGATCCGTTCTACTCCGATGATGCCGACTTGTATCCGCGCATGATGTTGCATGCCGAAAGCCTCAAACTACGCCATCCGCAAGGGGGCAGGGCTGTCGAGTTTAAAGCAAAAGTGCCGTTCTAATAAGGCGCCTTCGGGCTGCGGTCGGTCGAGAGCGAGTCTTGTGAGCGAGCGACGAGCACCTCAATCGCATCCGCAAGATGGATTTCACCGATACTGTCATCACCGGCTTTCAAACGCAGTTTATGGGCTTGGATCATCACGTCTGCGTGGGTGCATCCGAGGGGTGGCTCAAACTTGTAGCAGGCACATTCGATCAAGAAGCCAAGCGGATCTTTGAAATAGATGCTATCCATGAAGCCCCGATCTTTATGGCCGGAATGCGGGATGGCACGGTCGTTCAGGCGAATCTCGATTTGGCGGAAAGTGGCGAGGCTGACGTTGATTGCCAGATGATGCACACATCCAGCATCAGTCGGCGTGCGGCCATGCGCGCGCGTGCGGGTCTCATTGGTGAAGATGGTGATCAACCGCCCGTCGCCGGGGTCGAAATACAAGTGGTCTTCGTTTGGGTCATCCAGATTGGGCTGTTCGAATACGAAGGGCATTCCCAACACGCCTTCCCAGAAATCAATCGATGTCTGCCTGTCAGCGCCCATCAACGTAATATGATGGATGCCCTGTGACTGAATTTTCTGCATTGCTGGAGCTCCTCTTTGCAAGCCAGTTTATTCGGTCGCATGGACAGAGCAACCTTGGTGAACGCAGAGAAACTGTGCAGCGCGTCTAGGTGAACTCGTCGATACGGACCGCACGGTGCTCATTCATCGATGTCTGGGCGGCCATCCCCATGATGACCGCTATCATACCGTCATTCAGATCCACCTCCGGCGCGCTGCGAATGCCACGGACCAGATCGACGAAGCCTTGGTGCTGGTAGAACGTTGATCCGTTGTGATCGCCTGCATCTAGAATGGTCGGGTCCACTGGAACGTCACGCACATACGGGCCCTTCGGATCGCGCGGGCTGATAATCACTTGAGGAACGGGCGCGGCACCCAAATGCTCCGGCCAGAAACGATCGGGGCCGGGTACGAATGCCTCGATCTTGCCCCTTGGCCCAAGGGCGGACACTTCCTCTTGGTAGCGTGCACCTTCGGCAAACATGCACAGTTCCAGAACGGCGCGCGCACCGGATTCGAAATCCACGATCACATAGCCATTGTCGAAAATGTCCGGAGTCTCGCCGTCATAAGTCTCGTCCAAGTGGTTCACATCTTGTCCCCCCGACGCCATGACGCGGACAGGGTCGGACCCGATCACCAGACGCATCAAGTCGAAGAAATGGCAGCATTTCTCGACAAAGGTGCCGCCGGTGTTGCGGTTGAACCGGTTCCAGTCACCAACCTTGGGCAGGAACGGGAAGCGGTGCTCTCGGATTGTCAGCATTTTGACCCCGCCCGTGGCGTCGGCTGCTTCTGCCAAGAATGCGGCGATGGGTGGCATGTAGCGATACTCCATCGCCACCCAAACGGGTGCGGGGTAGCGCGCGCGAAACGCTTCCATACGTTGGACGTCGTTCGGGTCGGTGAACAGGGGCTTTTCGACCAAAACGGGCAGGGGGCGTTTTTCGGCCAAGGCCTCCAGTTGCTCGACATGCCGGAAGTTGGGGCTGACGATCAGGATGCAGTCCAGATCCGCCACTTCCAACAGCGCGTCAATGCTGTCCACAACGGTTGCGGTCGGCGCAAATTCCAAGGTCTCCGCCGCCATCTCCGCATCCGGCTCGAAGATCGCGGACACGCGTGTGTCAGGCAGAAGCGCGATGTTGCGAAGGTGCTCTTGCCCCATCATGCCACATCCAATGACGCCGTAATTGACCTGTTGAGCCATGTCGAATTCCCTATTTCAGTCGTTGCACATATCGTGCGGTGTCAGTGTCAAACCAAGTGCGCGAATACTCGACGGGGCGCGGTTTTTGCTCCCAGCTCAAACGCTCGATAAAGCCTGTTGTCGCGCCAGCGGTCTTGCCAAACTCGGGCGGCGTCCAGTCCGGCGTCTGCCCTATGCTGACGTAGTCTTCGGCCCGCGTGATCCAGAAGCCAAGCTTCACCTGATAGTAGTGATAAAGAGAATCCGACGCCTGTTCCGGCAGCACAGCTCCGCTGTCCGCGTCGAGCCATATTTCCTCCAGGGCCGCCGGCACCTTGTTGAGAAACCGCAATCGCCGCATACGCGTCGCGTGTTTGGATGTGCCAAATTTTGGCAGCTCCGCAGGTTTCTCACACTCGCATATGTCCAAAAACTTCGCCGTCGGCAGTCCGCCCCCCGCCAGAAGTTCAATCCGGAACATCGAATAGATACTCTGCGCTTCAGGATTGGACCTGACGTAGTTACCCGAGCCTTGAACGCGTTCCAGAAGCCCCTTGTTCTCCAGCATTTTCAGGGACTTTCGCAGGGTGCGAACGGTCACTTGATGCGCTGCGGCCAGCTGCCGTTCTGGCGGCAATCGTTGACCATCCGCCAACCGTCCTGACGCAATCTCGCGGATCAATACTTCGCTGACCTGAGCGTAAATCGGAAGGGCGGCTGGGCTGTCGTGACGCTCATACATCTGCGGGCCGCCTCCGTGCGTAAAAATTGATACCCCATTGATCTACATCAAGGACAGCGTTACGCAAGAAGAAATTGCGACGGGGTTTTGGGAGGAATCACATGACAGTTGTTCCGGTGACATCACCAGATTTGAACGCGGCAGAGGTCTCTTGGTTCTCGGCCCTGTGCTCTGATGACTATCAGTTTTTGGGTGTGCCAGACGGCGATCTTCGATCGTCTTGGGCGCATTGCTCGGACATCGTGAAAACCGCCGAAGATCAAGGCTTTCGCAACATCCTTTGCCCGTCGTCCTATCAAGTCGGCCAAGACACGCTGAGCTTCGTTGCAGGCTGCGCCCCAATCACATCCAAGATCAACCTGCTGGCCGCCGTGCGCTGCGGTGAGATGCAGCCGATCATGCTGGCCCGCACGCTGGCTACGCTTGATCACATGTTGGAAGGGCGGCTGACGGTTAACATCATCTCCTCCGACTTCCCGGGCCAAAAAGAGCCAAGCCCCTACCGCTACCAACGCTCCCGCGAGGTGGTGCAAATCCTCAAGCAGGCGTGGACCCAAGACGAGATTAACCACACTGGCGAAATCTACGATTTCAAAGGCCTGACCACCGATCCCGTGCGCCCATACCAAACCGGTGGGCCGATGCTGTATTTCGGCGGCTACTCCCCCGACGCGCTGGAGCTGTGCGGCGAGTATTGCGACGTCTATTTGATGTGGCCCGAAAAGATCGAGGAACTCGGAGGCCGCATGAAAGCCGCCAACGAGGCCGCCGCGCGCCACAACCGCACGCTGGACTACGGGCTGCGCACGCATGTCATCGTGCGCGACACCGAGGCGGAGGCGAAGGAATACGCAGACTACATCGTGTCCAAACTGGACGACGATCAGGGTGCTACTATCCGCGAGCGCGCCCTTGATGCCAAGTCCTTGGGCGTCAGTCACCAAGCCAAAAACCGCGACGTGGCCGATGACCATGGCTATATTGAGCCACATATGTGGACTGGCGTTGGCCGTGCGCGTTCTGGCTGTGGAGCGGCTATCGTGGGCTCGACCGATCAGGTGCTGTCCAAGCTGGAGACGTATCAGAAGATGGGTATCCGTGCGTTCATCCTGTCGGGCTATCCACATATCGACGAGGCCAAACATTTCGGGACCCGCGTGCTGCCGCAGATGAAAACCTGCTCCTTGCCCGAAGCCTATGGCCGCGTTCCATCAACGTCCCCCGCAACCCCACTTGCCGCAGGAGTCCGCCGCTAATGGATCGCGTTTCCCTCACGTCCGACCTTACCTTCAGCCGCCTTGTCTATGGCATGTGGCGCGTGGCAGACGACGCCGATACGTCCCCTACCCATGTGGAGGCAAAAATTCAGACTTGTCTGGATCAAGGCATCACCACGTTCGACCAAGCCGACATCTATGGCGGCTACGTCGCGGAGGCCGTTCTTGGCGGGGCGCTAAAGGCGAACCCGTCGCTGCGCGCGAAGATGGAGATTGTAACGAAATGCGATATCGTTGCCCCCGCTGGCCGCTACTCGGACGCGCGGGTAAAGCACTATGACACATCGCGCAAACACATCGAATATTCGGTCGATTGCTCCCTGCGTGACATGGGCATCGACCATATCGACCTGCTGCTGATCCACCGCCCTGATCCGCTGATGGACCACAACGAGACGGGGGCCGCGCTTGATGATCTTGTGCAAAGCGGCAAGGTGCGCAGCGTCGGCGTATCGAATTTCCGTCCCTATGATTGGGAGCTTTTGCAAGCGGGTATGAAGACGCAACTGGCCACCAACCAGATCGAGATTTCATTGGCCGAGGTCGCGCCGTTCACCAACGGCGATATCGCATTCCACCAACGTCAAGGTCAGCCGCTCATGGCGTGGTCACCGCTTGGCGGGGGTGGCCTGATGACGGGCAAAGGCGATGTTGCGGATCGGTTGGACGCCATTGCGGCGGACCAAGGCGTGGACCGTGCAGCGGTTGCCGTGGCCTTCTTGCTGCACCACCCCGCAAATATATTGCCGGTATTGGGGACCAATAACTTGGAGCGCATTGCCAAAATCTCGGACGCGCTGAAGGTGCAGTTGGACCGTGAAACATGGTTCTCACTCTATGAAGCCGCCTTGGGTCGGGAGGTCGCGTGATGTCGCTTCACGCCCCTGTTTCGAATGCGTTTGTGCCGGATGACAGCAACACCCGTCTGCTGCGTGACGCGTTCGGGCGGTTCGCGACAGGCGTGACAATTGTGACGGCGGCCACCGAAAACGGCGTGGCGGCAATCACAGCAAACAGCTTCTCGTCGGTCTCCCTGTCGCCGCCCTTGGTGCTGTGGTCGCCCGACAAAAACTCGCGCAGGTTTTCCTATTTCGAGAGCGCCACGAGCTATGCCGTGCACGTCTTGTCGGCGGATCAGGACGATTTGTGCTGGGCCGTGGCAAAAGACGTCTATGCTTTGAACGACCGCGATCTGAAGCTGAACGCGGAAGGTGTACCGGTGCTAGAGAACTGTCTGGCGCGGTTTGAATGCACAAAAACTGCCGTCTATGAGGGCGGCGATCACGTGATCATGCTTGGTCAGGTAAACCGCGCCGAGATGCGCGAAGAGGGCGATCCACTTGCCTTCTACAAAGGACAGGTGGGGCGTTTTACGGCGCACTGATTAGGGTCGGGGGGAGGAAAAAGATGCAGATACTGTTGGCAGCCGCCGGTCTGCTTCATTGGGTCAATAGCCGCGTTTTGGCGATGGGCCGTTGGATCGGGATCACCGCCTTGGCGATCATGGTCTGCCTTATCCTTGGGCAGGTGTTTTTCCGCTACGCCTTGAACGACGCCCCCAACTGGACCGAAGAAGGCGCACGCTTTGGCATGCTTTGGATGACGGGGCTGGTGGCGCCGCTGGCCTACCGCAAGGGCGGGTTCGTCGCCATCGACATGCTGGAAGCCGCTCTGCCGCGACTTCTGGCGCAGTTGCTAGGCATCCTGCTGCTTGGCATTTCGCTATGGGTGCTTTTTATCGCGTGGGATCGCGGGCTCAACAACCACGTCGACACCTTGTCGGGCCGGGGGTGTTCGTCGTCATTGCGTTGGCCCTTTGGCATCGAGATCGGAAAATGCGGTGCAAAATTCCAGAACAACTATCAATACGCGGCGCTCTGGGTCGGGGTGAATCTGCTTATCCTCGTGAATATCGAGTTGATCATCCGTCAGGTGGTCACGCTGCTCGGGCAGGCCGACAAGCTGCCGGTGATTAATAACGACGCACTGGCGGGGGCTGACTGATGCTCCTTTGGTTCCTGCCCATCTTCTTGCTGCTGATCATGATCGGCCTGCCGGTGATTTTCGCGCTGCTGGCTTCGCCCATCGCGCTGATCATGCTGGAAGGTGATCAACGCAACGTCGTCGCGGGCCTCTACCGCAACCTCTATAATGGCATGGACAGCTTCCCGTTGATGGCTTTGCCGTTCTTCATGCTGGCGGGCGAGATCATGAATCGTGGCGGCATCACGCTGCGCCTCGTCGAGTTTTCGCAAGCCTTCATGGGGCATCTGCGCGGCGGGCTGGCCCATGTGAATATCTTGGCGTCCATCTTGTTCGCGGGCCTGTCCGGCTCTGCGGTGGCGGATACATCTGCCCTTGGCTCCACTCTTATTCCGGCGATGGAAAAGAACGGCTACACCCGCAAATTCGCGGCGGCGATCACGGCGGCAAGTTCGGTCATCGGGCCGATCATCCCGCCGTCGGGCATCATGATCATCTACGCCTATGTCATGGGCGAAAGCGTGGCCTCGCTGTTTCTTGCGGGCATCGTGCCGGGCATCTTGGTGGGCGTTGGCCTCATGGTCATGGTGCGCTTGATGGCGGACCGCTATGACCTGCCCAAGGCCGAGCGTATCGTGCGCAAGGACCAATCCATTACACCACTGGAATCCGCTGTCAGCTTTGTGCTGATCCGCATCAACATCGCGGGGATCCTTTATGCGGTATCGGGTTTGGTAACATGGATGTTCCCGATGGAGGTCAACGGCTGGCTGATCTTCGGCGTAGCACTGCCCATCGCGCATGCCATCGCCCAAGCCACCAAGGCCCGCGTCTCCAACGACTTCCGGTTGGTCTGCAAGAAAGCCGTCGCACCGCTGCAAACGCCCATCATCATTCTGGGTGGCATCCTCATTGGCGTCTTCACCCCGACCGAGGCGTCTGCTGTCGCCGTGGCCTACGCGCTGATCATCAGCTTTTTCGTGCTGCGCTCCATGAACGGGCGCGACCTGATCGACGTGCTGACGCGCTCGGCCTTATCAACCTCGGCGGTGTTGCTATTGGTGGGGGCGGCGGTGTCGTTCAAAACGGTCGTGTCGCTGTCCTACGCGCCGCAAATTTTGTCGGACTACATCCTGTCCCTGTCCAACAACCCGCTGGTGCTGCTGTTCTTGATCAACATCTTGCTGTTCATCGTCGGCATGTTTCTGGATGCGGGGCCGGCCATCATCATCCTCGGGCCAATCCTTGGCCCGATCTTCGTCGACCTTGGCGTGCACCCCGTACATTTCGCGATCATCATGTCGGTGAACCTGACCGTCGGCCTTGCGACGCCGCCCATGGGGCTGGTGCTGTTCGTGGCCTCGTCGGTGTCCGGCGAGAAGGTCGAAACAATCTCGCGGGCCATTCTGCCGTTCCTTGCGGTAGAGGTCGTCGTAATTTTCCTCATCACCTATGTCCCCGCCATTTCCATGACGGTGCCATATCTTGCCGGTTTTCTGGGCTGCGGCCCCGAGGTCGGTTTCTCGGCTTGCATAAGCCCATCACCGTGACCACCGTAGACACAATCAATAAAGGCGCAAAAGCGTCTCCAACAGCATCCATAGGGAGGACACAATGCTGAAAAACCTAACCAAAGTGGCAATGACTGCTGCGCTTCTGGCGACCCCGCTCGCATCATGGGCGCAGGATTTCACCATCCGCGCCACGGCCAACTCCAACGAGAATGACGAGGACTATGACGGTCTTGTCGTGTTCAAGAACTACGTCGAAGCGGCCTCCAACGGGCGCGTGGGCGTGGAGCTGTTCATCGGCACGCAACTTTGCGCGACCGGCGCGGAATGCCTTGAAGGCGTGGCGGAAGGCTCCATCGACGTCTATATCTCCACGTCAGGTGGTGCGGCGGGCATCTTCCCATATGTGCAGGTTTTGGACCTGCCATATCTGATGGCCAACGACCGTGTGGCAGAAGCCGTGCTGACAGGTGACTTCACCCGCAAAATGCGCGACATGGCGTTGGAGACATCTGACGGCGCGATCCGCCTGATGACCATCGGCAACACCGGCGGCTGGCGCAACTTTGCCAACACACAGCGCCGCGTGGCCAAGCCGTCCGACATGGAAGGCCTGAAAATCCGCACCGTTGTGGCCGACCTGCCGCAAGAACTGGTCCGCGCGATGGGCGCGTCCCCGACGCCGATCCCTTGGCCGGAGCTGTTCACATCGTTCCAAACCGGCGTCGTGGAAGGCTCCAAAAACGGCATCACCGACATCATGGGGATGAAATTCCCGGATGCGGGTTTACAGTATATGACTCTGGACGGTCACGCCTACATGGGCGCGCTATGGTGGATGTCGAACGCCAACTTCATGGCAATGCCGGAAGACCTGCGTCGCGTCGTGGTCGACGGGTTCAGCCAGTTGCAGCAGGCGACATTTGCGTCGCCCAAGCGCAAGTCGATTGAAGCCTATGAAGCGTTTGTCACAGGCGGCGGTGATCTCTACGTGCCGACCCCTGAAGAGAAAGCAGCCTTCGCGGCAGCAGCGGCTCCGGTTCAAGACTGGTTCCGTGGCAATGTCGACGGTGGCGGTGAAATTCTGGACGCCTTGGTGGCGGCCGTGGGTGAGGCCGAGGCCGATCTTACTGCCGGCTACGCACGCGACCTGAATTAAGACCAAGCGGGGCAGCGCGACCTAATCGCGCTGCCTCATTTACCTGAACGGGTACATCCAGCCCTTATAGTCGGCGACAAGTACATGCGCTTTCTTGATCATCTCAGGCGTCATTTTCTTGACCACTTCCTCAAGGCTGATCGCCGCGTCGGGATCGCCGCCAATGGCCGACAGCGTGTACCACATATAAGCGCGGGTCAGATCAGGGCTCGGCAAACCGCGCCCGACCTCATAATACCAGCCGATTGCGGATTGCGAGCCCGGATGCCCCTTCATGGAGCTGCGCAAATACCATTCAAACGCCCGCTCGTCGTCGCGCTCCACCCCCAATCCCATCGCGTACATGATGCCGATCAGCTCCTCCGCATCGGCATTTCCGGCCAAGGCCGCTGGGGCAAGTTCGTCATAGGCTTTGGTAAACTCACCGCTCTCCATAAGGTCGCGCGCGTTCTCGATGTCGGCAAAAACTGGCGACACACTCAGCAGCAAGGCAATCAGGGTTCTCATTGGGGCGCGGCTTTCTTCTTCGTTGCGATGGCACCAGCGATAGTGCTCGCCGATCCTTTTCCGACTGCTTTGACAGCCGCTGATTTCAATCCCGGCGACCAAGATCAGGCGGCGCTTGGGCAGCTTTTATTCTACGATAAAATACTGTCGGGGAACAAGAATATCAGCTGCGGCACCTGTCACCATCCCAAGTTTGGCACCTCGGACGGTTGGTCCTTGGGGATTGGTGAGGGTGGTGCGGGCCTTGGCACCGACCGCAATGCTGGCGTTGGTGATAGCCGGATCGAACGGCGCGTCCCACGAAACGCGCCTGCCTTATGGAACCTGGGCGCGCGCGATGTGCACACGCTGATGCATGACGGGCGGATCAGTCGCGCGGAGACTTATGGCAACGGCTTTAACACCCCCGCCGAGGAATGGCTGCCGGATGGCATCGACACGGTTCTTGCCGCGCAAGCGCTATTCCCGCTGACGTCCGAGACGGAAATGGCCGGAGGCTCCGGTGAAAACGAGGTCGCGGGCGCGGTCAACGACCGGATCGACAACGGCTGGCTGATCATCGCCAAAAGGGTGCGGATCATTCCCGAATACGGGCAGCTTTTCGTTGATGCCTTTGACCATGTCACCACCCCCGAGGATGTCACGATTGTCGATATCGCCAACGCGTTGGCGGCGTTCCAAGCGGTCGAATTCCAAAGTATCGACAGCCCCTTTGACCAGTATTTGGCGGGTGACATAAGCGCATTGAACGGCGCGCAAAAACGCGGGTTCGATCTGTTCTATGGCAAGGCCGGATGCGCATCGTGTCACAGCGGGCCGTTGCTTTCGGACCAAAGCTTCCACGCCATTGGCCTACCGCCATTTGGTCCGGGCCGGACGCGCAAGTTTGATCTGATCGCCCGTGACGTTGGGCGGTTGGGCGAAAGCGACCGGTTAGAGGACGCGTATAAGTTCCGAACACCGATGCTGCGCAACGTCGCCCTCAGTGCGCCTTACGGGCATAACGGAGCGCACAAAACGTTGGCAGATATGATCCGCCAGCACGTGGACCCACAAGCCATGTTTAAAACATGGACGCCAACCAAGGCGAAATTGCCAGAGGTTCGTTGGCTGCAACATGCAGACTTCTTGATATGGCAAGACAGTGCAGAAATCGCGCGACAACAGCGCGTGCTAACACCACGCAGTCCGTCGTTGTCTGACGCCGAGATTGGATATCTAGTTGCGTTTCTGACTGCGCTTACAGGAAGTTCGCTTGGGTCCCCCGTCTTCGGGATTCCCGTCCGAGTGCCAAGCGGTCTTGCTGTAGACTAAGAGGCAAAGCCCGGTGACTAGCTCCCGCGGTAGGTCGAGTAGCCAAACGGGCTTAGAAGCAAAGGCACGTGATAGTGTAGTGCTTCAGACATGCCAAATTGCAGGGGAATGACATTCAGGAAGCGAGGTTCCTCGGGCGGCGTTCCGGTGCGGTCCAGATAATCGCCCGCATGAAACACCAGCTCATAAGTGCCGATCTCGAATTCATCAGATGGCAATATCTGCGCGTCGGTACGACCGTCATCGTTTGTCACAACAGTTTTTAGGTGCTCACGCTCGCCTTTGGTGATGCGGTAGAGATCAATTTTAATCCCCTCAGCTGGGCAGCCACGGGCGGTGTCTAGGACATGGGTGGTTAGGTATCCGGACATGTTTAGCTCCTAAGATTTTTGGCAGTGTCTCAACTGTCGGCAGCGAAATCAAACCCCGATGACGTTAAACCTCTTTCGTGTAAATTTTGAAAGCCAGAACAAATTCCATTGCCCAAACCGTCATCAACATTCACCAAATGATTGTCGCGAAAGTCGGCCGCTGTTGCACTAAAAAGTAGCGCAACAGCGATGAATTTAGTCGTTCCAGCCAGAAACCGCTTTTACCTCAAGGAACTCCTCAATCCCGAACGCGCCGCCCTCGCGGCCATTTCCGGACTGCTTGTAGCCGCCAAAGGGCGAGCCTTGGGCAAAGCCGGATCCGTTGGTTTCCACCATGCCGGACCGCAAGCGACGCGCCACACGGCGACGTTTTTCGGTGTCTTCGGTCTGGATGTAGTTGGTCAGGCCGTAAGGCGTGTCATTGGTCATCTCGATGACGTCTTCTTCCGTGTCGAACGGCATCAGGCACATAACAGGACCAAATATTTCCTTTTTGTAGATCGTCATGTCGGGTGTCACGTCGGTGAAGACCGTTGGGCGGGCGTAGTAGCCTCGGTTCAAACCATCTGGGCGACCTGTGCCGCCTGCCAACAATGTTGCCCCTTCGTCGATACCTTTTTGGATGAGGTCCTGCACCTTGTTGAACTGCATCTCGGACACCAGCGGGCCGATGTGGCCTCCGTCCTCAGATGCTGGGGCAACTTTGGTGGCTTCAGCAGTGGCTTTCACCTGCTCTACGGCTTCGGCGAAACGAGAGGCTTCCACGAACATCCGAGTAGGTGCGTTGCAAGATTGGCCTGTGTTGCGGAAGCAGCGCGCTGCGCCATCAGCCGGGGCATTGTCGCGCGCATCTGCGAAAATGATATTCGCACCTTTGCCACCTAGCTCCAGCGAGACGCGCTTCAGCGTGTCGGCAGCGGACTTTGAAATCAGCTTGCCCGCGCGAGAGGAGCCGGTGAATGATACCATGTCGACATCGGGATGCGCGGAGAGCTGCGAGCCAACGCCCGGACCATCGCCATTGACCATATTGTAGACGCCGGCGGGGAAGCCAGCTTCGTCCATGAACTCCGAGAACAGAACGCCTGACAGCGGCGCAATTTCGGACGGTTTCAGCACCACTGTGCAACCAGCCGCAATGGCCGGAATGACCTTCAGCACGATCTGGTTCATCGGCCAGTTCCACGGAGTGATAAGAGCGCAGACGCCGATAGGCTCGCGCAGGGTCATCTCGGTGGCGGTGTAGGGGGTATCGAACTCGAACTTCTCGAACGCGTTGATAAAGCCTTCCAGGTGCCAGGATCCGGCACCGACCTGTTGGGCGCGGGATAGCTTGATTGGCGCACCCATTTCCATTGACATGGCTTGCGCCATTTCCTCGGAGCGCGCTTTGTAGATATCGAGCAGCTTGCGGAGCAGCGCCATCTTCTCGGCCTTTGGCGTGAAGGCCCAGCTTTCAAAGGCTGCGCGCGCTGCTGCGACGGCGGCGTTGGTGTCGGCTTCGCTACCCAGAGAGATCGTCGCGCAAACTTCTTCGTTAGATGGATTGATTACATCAAAGTCGTTCGCCGCAGAGGGTGCGACCCATTGACCGTTAATGTAGAAATTCTTGAGATTGGACATGGGATGCTCCGTTCGGGGGTGTGTATGGTATTTGTCGGTATTATATTGGGAACAGAAACCACAAATGGAAGGGGACCGCCATGGGCCTGCGCATTAACGACACTATTCCGAACATCACGGTGACGACTGATCAGGGCGACATTAGCCTGCACGACTTCGTGGGCGACAGCTGGGCAGTTATTTTCTCGCATCCAAAAGACTTCACCCCTGTTTGCACAACTGAGTTCGGCGCGGTCGCGCAACTCGCAGACGAGTGGGCCAAGCGTGGCACAAAAGTTCTTGGCGTGTCGGTTGATGGCGTCGAAGAGCACGTCAAATGGAAGCGCGACATCGAGCAAGTGGCCAACGCCAAGGCTGAATTCGCAATTGTTGCCGACGAAGACCTCAAGATGGCCAAAGCCTTCGACATGCTGCCCGCAGAGGCATATTTGCCCGACGGTCGCACGCCTGCTGACAGCGCCACCGTGCGGTCTGTCTTTATCGTGGGGCCGGATAAACAGTTAAAGCTGTCCATGACCTACCCAATGACCGTCGGTCGTAACTTTGCGGAAATCCTGCGTGCATTGGACGGTTTGCAGATGTCCGCCAAAGGTGTGGCGACCCCTGCTAACTGGCAGTTGGGCCAAGACGTGATCGTACCACCAGCTGTCAGCACCGAGGACGCGACCGCTAAATTTGGCAATGTTACAGAAGTGTTGCCCTACCTGCGGACGGTTAAAGCGCCAGCCTAAGCGTATTTTGGACGACATGAGGGCCGACCCGATGGGTCGGCCTTTTACGTTTACGATGCTTGCTTAGTGCAGCACGACGCGCGCGCCTTGAGGCACTTGCTGATACAGATGCGCGATATGGGCGTTGGTTAACCGCACGCAACCGTTGGAAACCGCAGAGGCAATTGTCCAAGGTGCAGACGTGCCGTGGATACGCAGGAAAGTGTCGCCTTTGCCCGGCGTGAACAGATACAGCGCGCGTGACCCAAGTGGGTTGTTAGGGCCGCCTGGCATCCCGTCTTCGAATTTCTTGTAGGAACCCGGGTCACGTTCGATCATTTCCTGGGTTGGCGTCCATGCTGGCCAGTGCTTCTTGGCCCCAACGTGGAACTTGCCAGACTCATAAAGCCCTGCTCTGCCAATGCCGCAAGTATAGCGGATGGCTTTGCCTTCCGGCAGTGTCCAGTAAAGAGCGAAAGCGCGCGGGTCGACATGGATCTCACCGGCCGGCAAATCACCTTGCAAGGTGATCACACGGGGTTTGAATTGCTCCGGCATGACCCATGGCTTGCGTTGCGCGAGCGCAGGCGTTCCAAGGGCTGCTGCGGCCAAAGATGTGGTCAGCAATGTGCGGCGGTTGATCATTTCGTGTCCCTTCCTGTCCCCGCTAAACGTCAGAGCGGCGGCGATGTTTCCACATTGTAGCGGAGAATTGCTGAAAGGGGCAATAACAGCCACGTGATTGCCTGCTATGCAAAAAGGCCCGGCGTAAAGCTGGGCCCTTGCAACGCGTTTCGCTTCGTTTTTAAGCTACTTTTCCGCGACGGCCAAAAAGGCCGAGCGCGGCAATCCCTGCAAACAGCAGAGGAAGGGCCGCGGGTACCGGTACGGCTGACAGTTCGGCGTTCAAGACAGCCCGAACTTCCGTCTCCACAATTTTGTGCCCAAAGGCTGTGGGGTGGACGGTATCCCAAAACAGCCAGCTGTTTGGATCGCAAGTTGTAAACAAGTTGAAGACACAGGCATCGTCCACATTGGTTAAACCATACGAGGCTGGGTTTGCCACTGCGTCCTTAAACAGTGATGCAATGTCGACCTCGATAATGTTCAGCCCGATTGCCTCAAGACCTAAAATATTATCGGCCAGCTTCGTGTTAAACACAGCACTGGCTAAGCTGGCGTCAGCATCGCCGGGATAGGATGGGGTTTGGCCAATATCAGGAAGGTTGAACACGAGGAAATCGTCGACACCAAGTAAAGACAAATCGAAGATCGTGGCAGCCACGTTGTCAGCCGCAGCCTCTGCAATTGCTGGCGCCAGTTCTGGCGTTCCTGCATCCAATGGTCCGAATATGTCGTTCGCCCCCGCCCATATGGAAAACAGTGGATTGTCGCCCAGTGCCGCGGGTGGGATGTTCGAGAATGTAAGGGCCACCTGTTCGTCAAGTGACGGAGGGGCGAAACCGCCGCTAGTCGTTTTTGCGCCGCCAAAGGCAAAGTTCTGTGACAGCAGGCCAGCTGCGGTGAACTCAGCTGCAATGGCTTCGTTCCAGACGTCGCCATTGGTAAACTTGCCTGCAAAGTAAGGTGGTGGAGGAGCAGCTGTGGGCGGCAGGTTGCCATTGTCGCTGAGGCTATCACCCAGAACGACAAAGCTTGTGAACGTGTTGGTCAGCGTCGATGCCGCGGCTGAAGTCGCCACGCATGCGGCGATGACCGTTCCTATCAGATATGATTTCATTATTTCCTCCCAGTTTCAGAATCCTTGCAGACCCTACTGAAAGGCTAGGCAGACAAAGCGCGTCTAGGAAGCATCTTCGGGCCGAAGCCGAGTATAACGTGGGGTAAGTTGACCTCGTCACGCGCAATCTATCGCCGAATATCCCGGAGAGTCACGAAAAAGGCCCCGGCGTTTCCACCGGGGCCACAAGTTGTTGGAAAGAAAGGGGAGGATTAGTCCTCTTTCTTCTCTTCTTTGACCTCTTCGCCAGTTTCCTGATCGACAACTTTCATCGATAGGCGAACCTTGCCGCGATCGTCGAAGCCCAGCAGTTTGACCTTCACTTCTTGGCCCTCTTTCAGGACGTCCGAAGGGTGGTTCAAACGGCGGTTTTCGATCTGGGACACGTGGACCAGACCGTCGCGTTTGCCGAAGAAGTTCACGAAAGCGCCGAAGTCGACGATTTTCACAACGGTACCGGTGTAGACCGCACCTTCTTCAGGCTCTGCCACGATCGAGTGGATCATGTCGTAGGCTTTCTTGATGGCTTCGCCGTTCGGCGACGCGATCTTGATGACGCCTTCGTCGTTGATGTCCACTTTGGCACCAGACACTTCCACGATCTCGCGGATGACTTTACCACCGGACCCGATCACTTCGCGGATTTTATCCGTTGGGATCTGCATGGTCTCAATGCGTGGGGCGTGAACCGAGAAGTCGCCAGCCGAGGACAGCGCTTTGTTCATCTCGCCAAGGATGTGCAAACGGCCAGCTTTGGCCTGATCCAGTGCTTTGGACATGATGTCAGGCGTGATGCCCGCAACCTTGATGTCCATCTGCAACGAGGTGATGCCGTTTTCGGTACCAGCCACTTTGAAGTCCATGTCGCCTAGGTGATCTTCGTCACCCAGAATGTCCGACAGAACCGCGTAGGAGCCATCTTCTTCTAGGATAAGACCCATGGCCACACCGGCAACCGGCGCTTTCAAAGGCACACCAGCGTCCATCATGGACAAGGAGCCACCACAAACGGACGCCATCGAAGAGGAGCCGTTGGATTCGGTGATCTCGGAGACCAGACGGATCGTGTACGGGAAGTCGGTTGGGGCTGGCAGAACGGCCTGAAGGGCGCGCCATGCAAGTTTACCGTGACCGATTTCACGACGACCTGGAGGGCCGAAACGACCCACTTCACCAACCGAGTAGGGTGGGAAGTTATAGTGCAGCAGGAAGTTCGACTTATACATGCCTTGCAGGCTGTCGATCATCTGCTCGTCGTCGCCGGTACCCAAAGTGGTGACAACCAGACCTTGGGTTTCGCCACGTGTGAACAGGGCGGAACCGTGGGTCCGTGGCAGCAAGCCAACTTCGGATACGATGTCGCGGATCTCGTCGAGGTTACGACCGTCGATACGCTTCTTGTTCTTCACCACGTCGCCACGCAGGACGGTGGATTCGAGTTTCTTCAGCGCCGAACCAAGGTTCTCGTCAGCCAGTTGCTCTTCGGAGAGCTTCGACATTGCAGTCTCTTTTGCAGCAGAAACCGCAGCGGTGCGCTCTTGCTTGTCGGAGATCGCATAAGCAGCACGCATGGCTTTTTCGCCAGACTTGGCAACGGCCTTGTACAGGTCGGAGTAGTCAGGAGGCGTGAAGTCAAACGGCTCTTTGGCGCATTCGCCTGCAAAGTCGATGATCAGGTCGATAGCCGGTTGGATTTGCTCGTGTGCAAAAGTAACAGCGCCAAGCATTTCTTCCTCGGACAGCTCGTAGGCTTCCGATTCAACCATCATCACGGCGTCTTTGGTGCCTGCAACAACAAGGTCCAAACGCTGCTCTGGGTTGTAGCGCAGGTTGTGCATGTCATCGAGTTCGGGGTTCAGGATGTAGTCGCCATCCTCAAAGCCCACGCGGCAGGCAGCGATTGGGCCCATGAACGGTGCACCGGAAATGGTCAGCGCAGCGGAGGCCGCAATCATTGCAACCATGTCAGGGTCGTTAACAAGATCGTGGGACAAAACAGTACAGATCACCAAAACTTCGTTTTTGAAGCCGGGGACGAACAGCGGGCGGATCGGACGGTCGATCAGGCGCGATGTCAGTGTTTCTTTCTCGGTGGGGCGGGCCTCACGCTTGAAGAAACCGCCTGGGATTTTACCCGCGGCGTAGTATTTCTCGTTGTAGTGAACGGTCAGCGGGAAGAAGTCCTGACCCGGCTTTTGCTTTTTGGCAAAAGTCACGGCGGCCATAACGGAGGTCTCGCCGTAAGTGGCAATCACGCAGCCGTCAGCTTGACGGGCAATCTTGCCGGTTTCGAGTGTCAGCGTTTCTTCGCCCCACTCGATGGATTTTTTAGTCACGTTAAACATGTGTCGTTTCCTATATGGGAGCACTCCCGGCGTTCCGGGTCTCCCGTGTAAATGGCGGCCCCATTGCCGCCGACCCCTATCCTTTATGCATACGCCTAGGGTCAGGGCGCACAGTCTCAGATGTGCGGGCTATATAGGGGTTTGAGCCGTTTGGGAAGTGGGGAGCTTAGGCAGAGCGCCAAAGCCGCCCAACAACCCTAATTTGCGTAGTTAGGCTGTGCAGGCTCGCCAAGTGTTTGAACTTCAAAATCGGCATTCGGAGCATATGACAGCCGAAGAAAATCGGTTACGAGCCTAGGAAGGAGGCTTTTGAATGCAATGCGGAAATTTGTGATGAACCGAGCATGACGCAGAGTGCAGGAGAGTTGCGCGTTGATTTTGTCAGCGGGGCTGTCGCGCATCGCCTCCGGTTCGGAGGGGGGCGGGGGCAAGCACTGGCGAAAGCCATGGGGCTACGCGCGGGCAAGACGCCTGCCATTGTCGATGCAACGGCCGGTTTGGGTCGCGATGCATTCTTGCTGGCGTCTCTGGGGGCACAGGTCACCTTGATCGAGCGATCGGAGCACATGCATGCGTTGTTGGCGCAGGGCATGGACCGCGCCCTCAAAGAAGGGGGCGAGTTTCGCGATATTGTTAGCCGCATGACACTGTTGAAAGGCGATGCGAAAGACGTGCTGCCTGACCTGTCTTGTGAGGCAATCCTGATCGACCCGATGCACCCGCCGCGCAAAAATTCTGCTTTGGTGAAGCGCGAGCTACGTCAGGTTCGCGAAATTGTTGGAACGGATGATGACGCCGCTGATTTGGTGCGCGTGGCGCTTGCGAACGCACGCAATCGAGTGGTTTTGAAGTGGCCAGCAAAGGCGGACGCAATCGAGGGGATACGAGCGTGTTCCCATCAAATACTGGGGAAATCAACGCGCTACGATGTTTTTATGACCGGCTGACAGGCGGGGCGCTTCGTTAGGGCCAAATCGACAGGATACAGCGCCTGAAATGTAAAATCGCCCGCCAAGTGAGGCGGGCGTTCTATTGATTTCAACCTGTAGCGGTACGCAAGTTTCCTAGGAAACCGACCACACCGAACGCTGGAATTGTCTAGCGACGAATGCCGAGGCGTTTGATTAGGTCTTGGTAGCGTGCTTCGTCTTTGCCTTTGGTGTAATCCAAAAGCTTACGACGCAGAGCAACCATTTTCAAAAGACCACGACGACCGTGGTTGTCTTTTTTGTGGGTTTTGAAGTGCTCGGTCAGCGTGGTGATGCGTGACGTCAGGATTGCAACTTGAACCTCAGGCGAACCGGTGTCGCCCTCTTTCGTTGCGTATTCTTTCATAAGGCTCGCTTTGAGCTCTGGAGTAATCGACATCGGGGTCTCCTTTGTAAGTTAGTGTGGATGGCGCAGGCCGGGATGTCGTCCAGCAGGGCCCATGGAGTGCACCGCAAACCTATTGCGGATGGGCGCGTATAGGGCGAATGCGCGCGAAAGGGAAGCCCGAATCTTTGCAGCATGCCAAGGCGGGTATTCCTGTCGGGGTCATGCTGGAATCGTGCGATTTTGCCCAAAAATATGACATAAAATCAAGCCCATGATCATTCTGTCTCGCTTTCGGAAACAATGAGGGGAGTGTGGCAAAAGTTTGTTCTAAATGAGGCGATTTATCTGGCAGCCCCCTCAAATCTTAACATATGATTAACAAAGTTTGTTTTGTAACCGTCCTCAGGGGGAATGAATACGATGTTCGGAGTAGTAGGTCTATTAGCACTTGTTGGTTTGCTTGGCGTGATTTTTGATTCTGACAGCGATGATGTTGCACCGGTTGATCCCGTAGACCCCAACGATCTTGTCGGCACCAACGGTGACGATGTGCTGACCGGCACCATGGATATCGACATCATGGAAGGCCACGCCGGAAATGATGTGATCTCTGGCCTTGCGGGTGACGACACAATTGCAGCTGGACGCGGCGATGACACCGTGCTTGGCGGCGACGGAAACGACGACCTTCGCGGCAGTTTTGGTAACGACGACATAGCGGGTGAAGACGGCGACGACAAAATCAATGGTGGCGATGGCGACGACCGGATTGCGGGCGGCGCAGGCGACGACATTCTCGCGGGTGTAGACGGCGCAGACACTATTATGGGTGGCGCAGGTGATGACACTATCCGCGGCGGCGCGGGTGATGACCTGATTTCTGGCGGTGACGACAATGATGCAATCGACGGTGGCAGCGGGCAAGATCGCTTGGCTGGTGACGCAGGTGATGATGTCATTGAGGGTAAAGCGGGCGACGACTCAATCTTGGGTGGTGCAGGAAATGATACTCTTGCCGGTGGTACAGGCAACGACTTCCTAGCTGGCGGCGACGGCAACGACATCGTCGGTGGCGGGGTTGGCAATGACGAGTTGGGCGGTGGCTTGGGCGTAGACACGCTGCGCGGCGGCCAAGGTGACGACGTCGTCGTCGGCACCGCCTTCTCGCTTACCACTGGCGACGAAGAGGATGACGGCGATCAACTGTTCGGTAACGAAGGCGATGACTTCATATATATTGGCAATAGTGACGTCGCCACTGGTGGAGACGGCGCTGACACGTTCGCCACGGGGACCTTCATCAATGCCGGAACGGCTGGGGTCGTGACAGACTTCGATCCTGACGAAGACACTATCGAGTTGCGATATAGTAGCGCCGCAGCCGCCGCGCCTGTCGTTGCTATTGTCACCAATGCAGACGGCTCGGCAGACATCACTCTTGACGGCGAAGTGGTCCTCAAGGTCACGACACCCGGAGATTTGGTGGTTACAGATATCGAACTGGTTGCTTCCCTGAACCTGACGGCACCAGTTGCGGCTTAACCCGCCAACTACTCAGTCCGACCCGAAAAAGGCCCCGAAGCAGTCGAGTACCGCTTCGGGGTTTTCTTCCATTACGAAATGCCCGCTGACGCAAGATTGCGCACTCACCTGATCTGCCCAGTTGCTCCAAAGCCCTTCGGGGTTGCCGGTCTGCCCCGGAAAACCACCCTCGGCCCACAAGAAGCGCAGTGGTGCCGCGATTTTCTTCCCATTCACACGGTCTGCCTCATCCAGCTGCCTGTCAAACGTCGCACCTGCCCGGTAGTCAGCACACATGGCATGAATGCGGGCGGGATCCAGTGCCTGCGCGCGATAGCTGTCCAGCGCGGGTTTCGGAAAGATGTCCAACGACTTTGCGTTGACCCAGCTTTTTAAGGTGTGGTCGATATAGGATACGGGGTCCGCGTTAATCATGCTCTCGGGCAGCGGATGCGGCTGCGCCAGAAACGTCCAGTGATACGCCTTATAGGCAAGCTCGGCATTCCAAGACCGCCAGAAATCACCAGTGGGCACGATCTCGATAATGCCAAGTCGATCCAGCCGGTCAGGGTGATCCAACGCAAAGCGATACGCCACACGCCCGCCGCGGTCGTGACCCAGCACATGGGCGCGGTCGTGCCCCAAGTAATCGAGCACACCAATCAGGTCCAGTGCCATCTGCCGTTTGGAATATGTCGAATGGTCCGCGCTGATATCTTCAGGCGCGTCACTGTCCCCGTAGCCACGCAGGTCCGGCACGATACAGGTGAAGTCCTTGGCGAAATGCGGGGCAATGTTCAGCCAGCACATATGGTTTTGCGGGTAGCCGTGCAGCAGCATCAAAGCCGGACCATTGCCCGCAACATGCACGGATATATTAACCCCGCCGACGTTGATGGTGTGGCGGGTAAATCCCGGTAGGTTCGATGCGGTCATGATGCTCTCCGATATTGCGCCCTCATAGGAGCGCGAAGCGAAGGAGCGATCAAGTCGGTTAATCCCAAAGCTCCGGCTGCTTGACGTAGGCAATATAGAGCGGATGCTTGGGGTGGCCGGCTTTGCTCAGCCCCAGATGGTACAGCGGCTTGCCCGTCGCGCGCATCAGCGCTTCGACCTGTGGGCCGCGCTGCAAATGCGCCCCGTGGGTGCCCCACGCAGCGACCACCGTGTCTGCCCAAGTGCAAGCGTCAGTAATGGTTGCATCATTCGCAGCCCCAATCGGCTCGGCGGCTTTTTTCATCTTGAACGGGTCCGTGTCGCGCCACGCAAAAATGTTGCACACACGAAACGCCCCGAACCCCAAGGCGCGCGCGCGGCGCTCGCAGCGCTCGACGGTCGGGTCGTTCTGCACTTCCGTCGCAGTGGAGGGGTTCAACATGACGAAAGAGACCTTACGGCCCTGCGCATCCCAAACGCGCGACAGCATATAGCGGTAGCGTTCGCAGTTCGAATAGACCGCCGTCGAGGCCGCGTCGTCCTTCATATGTGTGCGGGTAATCATGGGCTGGGTTGTGCCAGCCCATGACGCTTGGTTCAAGCCTCTGCTTTATCCGCAAACGGGCCGCGCTCGATCACGTAGACGGCGACCAGCGCATAGACAATGTGTCCCCAGAAGGCGACCCAAGTGATGCCCGTGAAGCCTAGGAACGGAGGGTTGCCAGCGATCAGGTGGGCCACGAAATACAGCGCGAAGATCCAAAGCCCGATGCCGTAAGCCGTCGCGGTAATCGCCCAGTGCAGGCGTGGGATGATCTTTTGTTGAATAGGGCGCGCCACCAGCAAGTAGCCCAGCGAGTAGACGAACATGCCCGTCAGAATGTGCAGGATATCCCCCGCACCCTTTGGGATGCTCCCGAAGACGGTTTTAAGTGTCGCTGTGGCAAGGCCCACAGGCGCCAGCTTGGCGAACCCGAAGGCAGGGGACAGCCCCTGCCCGAAAAGATCGAACGCGACGGTGCTAAGGGCGCCCGCAAGAAGGATAGTCCAGATTTGACGTTGCATGATGTGCTCCAGAATTACGTGTTGGGGCCATCTTGTCTGCGATGTGCGCTTTCGAACAGATACCTCACGCGATTGCGTGGTCTGCGCGATGATGCGGCGTGGTTTGTTACAATTCGGTGGGTTTTCATGAAACAAACCCCCACATCTGCGTGAGGCAGCGGTCGAACGGGTCGAGATTGTTACAGGTTACCAACCACGAAAACCCGCGAAGGGTGCAACTCGCCCGCTTTATAGCGGCCCACGGCGACCGCTTGACCGTTCAGCGAGGCCCAAGCTTCGTCGCCATATTGCACGCCAGACCCGATCACCATGCCCGGATTGCCATTGCGCAGTTTCACCGCACCACTTTCGGTGGTGGGTAGTTCCGGCAGGTCAACTAGGCCGATTTCGAGCGGTCCAAGAAATTCCATAATCGCGTCGGTTTTGGCGACAGCTTCCAGCTCTTCCAGCGTCACGCCGTCTTCAACGTCAAACGGCCCCGACCAAATCCGGCGCAATTCGCGAACGTGACCAAAGCAACCCAACGCTTCGCCCAAGTCGCGCGCGATGGAGCGCACGTAGCCGCCCTTGCCACACACCATCTCTAGCGTGACGTGATCTTCGTCGGGGCGCTCGATAAAGGTCAGGGACTCTACAAACAGCGGACGCGCAGCGATTTCGACGTCTTCGCCATCGCGGGCCAGCTTGTACGCGCGCTGCCCGTCAATTTTCACAGCAGAAAACTGCGGCGGAACCTGCATGATGTCGCCCGTAAACGCGGGTAGGGCGGCGATGATCTCATCATCGGACGGGCGGGCATCGCTTTCAGACACGACTTCGCCTTCCGCGTCATCGGTGTTGGTGGCCCGTCCAAGTCGCACAGTAAAACGGTAGGCTTTCATGGCGTCCGTCACGAACGGCACCGTCTTGGTCGCTTCCCCAAGGGCAATCGCCAAAACGCCAGTCGCATCAGGATCAAGCGTGCCAGCGTGGCCCGCTTTCTTGGCGTCAAACGCCCAGCGCACCTTGCTCACCACGGCGGTGGAAGTGATCCCGGCAGGTTTGTCGATGACAACCCAACCCGAAATGTCGCGGCCTTTTTTGCGGCGTCCCATGATGTGCTCCTGTGCTCAACGATCGGGTGCTATTGCGGGTCGTGCGGGGCGTCAATCCCTAGCTTATTGCGACGGCAGAACCTGCCCGATAATCGGCCCCATCCGCGCACCGGCGTCGGACCGGCCCAGCTTGGCGGAATACAGGCGCGACACGGTTCCATCGAGGAACAGCGCATTCGGGCTGTCCAGCACGTCACGGTACAGCGTCGCCATGTCATGGAAGCGCACGAAGCCGTTCGAGACCACAAAATGCGACCGCCCTTGCTTGTCCACGCCAACGCCATTGCGCCGCTTCTTGGAGGTGCTGTCGGGGGTAAACTTGGGGTGCAACTTGCCTTCAATCACCAGCATCGGCCCCGATTGGGTCGCAATGCGGCAGTCAGGGGGATTGGCCGCAAAAGCACGGCTCTCGATTACCTGCGCCGTTTGGCCCGCGACGCAAAACACCCCGTTCGGCAGCAGGGCAAAGTTGCCCGGCCCCTCGCGGGTCACAATGCGCGCTTGTTCTTTGAAGTCGGCAATGAACAGCCCAACAGCGCGACGGTCTTCATGGTACATCCCGCCATTCATCGCGAAGGTCAGCGTTTGGCCTTGCTCTGCCAATTGCTCTTGCAGGGCAAAAAACTCGCCGATGACAAACCCGTCGTTGTCATTCAGCCAAAGGTTGATCGTGTCAGGGTTTTCAACGGTGCACACCGTATAGCTGTCGCCCAGATGCGTCAGGTCGCGACACCCGTCCGCCAAAGCGGGGCCTGCAAGGAGGCACGCCAGCAGGGCGTATTTAATCCTCGCCAGCATCGTCACCCGCAGCCAAGTCGCGGCGCACGCCTTCTTGGGCGAACAACCGGTTGGTCTCGTCCATGCGGTCGAATGTGTCGTCGATCAGGAACCGGATGTCGGGCGAATGCTTCACCGACATCTGCTTCGTGATCGCATGCCGGATTTCCCCTTTGTTGCGGGCAAGGGCCGCAATCGCCTCTTCTTGGTTCTTACCGCCCAAGGGCAGCACGAACGCCGTCGCAATGCGCAAATCAGGCGTCACACGCACCTCGCTCACGGTGATCGACATGCGGTTCAGGTCCGGATCGTGGATTTCTCCACGGCTCAGGATCTCCGACAAGGTGCGGCGGATAAGCTCGCCCACACGAAGTTGCCGTTGCGATGGGCCTGCGCCCGCGAATTTTGATTTCTTGGCCATACGCCCGCACTTAAGCCCCTTGCCAGCCCCTTGCAACAGGTCCTACACCGTTCGGGCTATAGTATATGAGGGTTTTTCAATGACTGGCATCGTGATTACAGGCGCATCCGGCCGTATGGGGCAAATGCTGATTAAGGTCGTTGAGGCGTCGGACCACGCCCATCTTGTCGGCGTGACCGAGCGCGAAGGCCACCCGTGGGTTGGCCAAGATCTGGGCGTCGCCATGGGTCAGTCCGAGATGGGCGTGCCCGTGGTGTCCGACGCCATCGAGGTCGTCAAAGACGCGCAAGCCATCATTGATTTCACTTCCCCTGCCGCCTCCGTCGCTATGGCAGAGCTGGCCGCACAAGCCCGCGCGGTACATGTGATTGGGACTACCGGGCTTAGCGACGGTGATCTCGCCAAGATCAAAGCCGCCGCCCGCCACGCGCCGATTGTGCGGGCGGGCAACATGAGCCTTGGGGTGAACCTTTTGGTGCAACTGACCAAGAAGGTCGCCGCCGCCTTGGACGAGGATTACGATATCGAAGTGGTCGAGGCCCATCACCGCCACAAGGTCGACGCGCCGTCTGGCACCGCCCTGATGCTGGGCGAGGCCGCCGCCGAGGGGCGCGGTGTTGACTTGAACGACGTCAAAGACAGTGGCCGTGATGGCATCACAGGCGCACGCAAACGCGGCGACATCGGCTTTGCGGCCATCCGTGGTGGGGATGTGGTCGGAGAGCACGACGTTATCTTCGCCGCCGACGGCGAACGCATCGTCTTGCGCCACCTAGCAACCGACCGCGCGGTGTTTGCGCGCGGTGCACTCAAGGCAGCGCTCTGGGGGCAGGGCAAAGGTCCGGGCGAATACGATATGCTGGATGTGCTGGGGCTTTAGATGAGAAACGAATTGCAAATCGGCGGTTTTTCCCATTTTTTCAGATTGGGGCTGTCGCAAAGATTGGTGTCATTCGCGCGACTTCCAACGCTACTTGGCGCACTCACATTGGCCGCCTTTACCATTCCTGGGTATGCGCACGATATTTTTGGCCTAGAACTTCGCAAACTTCCAAACTTCACTTGGAAGACCCAAGCTAGATTAAAAGTAGCCTATTGGAACGCACCGGACAGTTTTAGACCGGAGTTTCTTGCTGCTGACTCTGCACAATTGTTAGACGACATCGCTCAACCAGTTGCTCTATCAGAGGCAGATTTGGCAATAATTTTTCTGAAATCGCAGGCGGATTTTCGGAAGCTTCCAATCTACGATGAGATTGAAAACCTAGAAGCCGTAATTCTGACCGATCCTAGAGCCGTTGCTAAAACGTTTGACCTATCTGCACAATTTGATGGACCAACCCGACCGCTTAGGCTGTTTCTCTATTTTTTCGATCGCGATGCGGATGAAGTAGGCTTTCCCGTAAGTGATACTTGTTTTGCGACGCATATCTATGGCTTGGCGGTATTTGATGAGTCGAAAGATGTGTTGGCGAGGATGTTGAGTGACTGCAATGAATAGATTTTGGTCACTATGGGTAGCACTTTAGGCCCAGTTGTGGATGCGACGCCTGGGAATGGAATGAATGACTTAGTAGGACTCAATACGTCCCCCCTAAAAATCGACCGCAATCCCCTTACGTTCCCAATCGCCGTAGCGCACAGGCTCTGGCCCGTCGCGACCGCCTAGCTCAATTGGCAATTCCAGATCACTCTTGGCCTTCTTACGGGCGGCGGCCACTCTCACTTCGTACTTTTCTCAGGACCCTTTTGAAAGCGCGACCGCAATTGCCAACCAGAAACCGGACCGCAACACCATCGCGCCAATTGTGCGCCATTCAAACGGGGTGCCGGTAATGGCCAAGACGATAAAAATTGCGAACACCAACAGAGTGCTAAGTCCAATAAGCCAAGCAATTCGCAGCGCAACTGGTGCAAACTGAAAGAGCGTAACCGCGCCTATCACGTAAGCGAACCCAGCTAGAAAATTGAACCATAGGACTAGGGGAACTGCGTCGCCCACCGCAGCTTTGCTGGCAGCACTCCCAAACAGGGCAGTACCGCCAGAGTAGATTGTCAGTAGGCCGAAAACTGCGGCGACAACCGCCACAGGGCGCACCCAACGTGGAGACTGGGACATCGCTCAACTCCTTTGCATTAGAAAGGTTGTCGTAACGAAACCAGCATAGTCGGTCTTGGGAGTGACACCTTGACCGAAGTCAATGAAGCACGTTGCTTAAGGGTTAGTTGAAGCGCGCAGACAGGTCGGTGAGGGTTTGATGCTGCGTTCGCCGTCAAAAATCGACCGCAATCCCCTTACGTTCCCAATCGCCATAGCGCACAGGCTCTGGCCCGTCGCGACCGCCTAGCTCGTTTGGTAACTCCAGATCACCCTTGGCTTGTCTGCGCGCAGCGGCCTCTTCCAATGCGCGAAGGGCCTCTGGGGGCAGGTCTTGTTTGTCTGTCATGTCCCACGTCCTTGTTCCGGTCCTGCACTTGATATACGGCCCATGGGCAAGGAGACAAGTATGACGCAAGACCACACCTCGCCCTCTTCCGGACTTCATGCCCGCCGTGCAGCGGTTCAACTGCTTCGGGGCGTACTGGAGGAAAAAGAACAGCTTTCCGTTCTGCTGGGCAGTGGTGTTCTGGACCGTCTGGAACCCGCTGATCGCGCCCGCGCACAACGTTTAGCGACGACGACCTTGCGGGAGTTGGGGCGGGCCGATGTGGTGATCTCGCAATTCGTCGAGAAGATGCCGCCCGAAGTGGCGTTGAATATCCTGCGTTTGGCGGTGGTGGAGCTGTGCGTCGAGGGCGAAGCCCCGCACGGTGTCGTGGACAGTGCGGTGAACCTGATGAAGCGCTCCGGCCGCTCGCCTCGCATGGCGGGACTGGCGAACGCTGTGTTGCGTAAAGTTGCGACTGAGGGTCCGCAGATGTGGGCGGATATTCCCGCCTCCCCGATGCCGAAATGGCTGCGCCCGCGCGTGGTGCATTTGTTCGATGAGGCGACTGTGCAGGCAATTGAAGCCGCGCATCTCGCTGGGGCACCTTTGGATATTACCCTACGCGACGAGGAGAAGGCCGAGCATTGGGCCGAGCAGTTGGGCGCTGAGCTGCTGCCGACTGGGTCCTTGCGCATTGATCGCTCGGTCCAAGTGACGGAGCTTCCGGGCTTTGCAGAGGGTGCTTGGTGGATTCAGGATGCCGCCGCGGCCATTGCTGCACGTATGCTGAATGCCCAAAAGGGCGAGGCTGTATTGGACATGTGCGCCGCGCCCGGTGGCAAAACGATGCAACTGGCGGCGACCGGTGCCGATGTGACTGCGCTGGATATTTCAGCCGACCGGATGGCGTGGGTGGAAGAGAACCTGCAACGCACCGGACTGACTGCCAAGCTGATGATCGAGGACGCGCTGAACGCTCCTGACGATGTGCTTTATGACGCGATCCTTTTGGACGCGCCGTGCTCGGCCACCGGCACCATCCGCCGTCATCCTGATTTGCCCTATGCCAAGGACGGCACGCAGCTGAACGAGCTGTTCGCGCTGCAAGCGGATATGATCGACACGGCGGTGAGCCTGTTGAAGCCCGGTGGGCGCTTGGTCTTTTGCACCTGCTCCTTGCTGTTTGACGAGGGCGAGCGTCAGGCCAAAACCGCGATGGCACGGCATGGTTTGACCGAGATCGAGCCGGACCTGAAAGGCATTGAGCCCGAATGGGGCAGCCGCGTTGGCGGGTTGCGTTTGTCCCCCAGCTACTGGGCGGACCGTGGCGGAATGGACGGCTTTTTCATGATTGCGCTGCGCAAGCCTGAATAATCGGTGACAGGCCCGCCTTGCCCGCGTAGAAACGTGGCAAAAGAAGCAGGCGAAAAGTCGGTGATATGAGCATTGAGGCCAAAGTCGCGCCATCCATCGGGGTGGAGCGCAGCATAACGTTTATGGACAAGGTGCATGCACGGCTGAGCGCCATGCGGGCGCAGGCGACGGGCTTTGTCTCGCAACCTGAGCCTCGCACGATTGGATCGTTTGCCAAGGGCAAACAGCTTGCCGCCGGAAATTTCCAGTTTGGCGGCCATTTGGTGCAGGCGGAAGGGCGGTCCCTTTGGGAAATCACGCCGCCGGATGCCATGTATGAGGCGGAACTCAACGGCTTCACCTGGCTCGACGATCTTGCCTCGGTCGGGGACCGCAAGTCGCGGTTGATGGCGCAGGCTTGGATGCATGAGTGGATTGAACGGTTTGGTCGTGGTCGCGGGTTAGGGTGGTCGCCGGATCTGACGGGACGCAGGCTGATCCGCTGGATCAACCACGCGCTGTTTCTGATGAACGGCCAGGCGCCTGAGACCAATGACCTGTACTACAAATCGCTGGCGCACCAGACGGCCTATCTCGGGCGGCGCTGGGCCGTCGCATCGCGCGGTCTGCCGCGTTTTGAGGCGTTGACGGGGCTACTATATGCATCGCTCAGCCTTGGCGGCATGGAACGATATGCGGCGCCGTCAACCAACGCGCTTGCGCGTGAATGTGCGGATCAGATTGATGCCGAAGGCGGAATCCCAACGCGAAATCCAGAAGAATTGCTGGAGGTTTTTACCCTGCTGACATGGGCAGCGGCGGCTTTGACCGAGGCAGAGCGCACGCCATTGCCTGCCCATTTGGATGCTATTGAGAGGATTGCGCCCACCCTGCGCGCATTGCGTCATGCGGATGGAGGTTTGGCCCGATTTAATGGCGGTGGTCGCGGTCTGGAAGGCCGATTGGACCATGCCTTGGCCAATTCCGGTGTGAAGGCGGCCCATTTGGAAGGGTTGGCCATGGGCTACGCGCGGCTGTCAGGTGGACGCACCACAATGATCGCTGATGTCAGCACACCGCCTGCCCGAAATGCCTCACGCGCGGCACATGCCAGTAGTTTGGCATTCGAGCTAACGTCTGGCCGTCGCGCATTGATTGTGAATTGCGGATCCGGTGCGCCGTTCGGTGCCGAATGGCGCAGGGCGGGGCGTGCGACGCCGTCGCACTCGACGCTGTCCATTGACGGGGTTTCTTCCGCTAAACTGACTGTGCATCCACAAGGTGAATTCCTGACGTCCGGCCCCACGAAGGTAACAGAGCAACGCACGGTGACCGACAACGCGTCTGAAATCATCTCAAGCCACAATAGCTATTGCACGGAATATGGCCTGACCCACGTTCGTAAAATGGAGGTTAGCTTCGACGGCGGGCGGATCACTGGCGAGGATACGTTGGCTGCCTTGTCCGACCCCGACCGTGTTCGGTTCGACGCACATATGGACAAAATCTCACTTCAGGGCGTGCCGTATTCGGTCCGGTTCCATTTGCATCCAGAGGTCGACGCCTCTCTGGACATGGGCGGAACCGCAGTATCATTAGCCCTCAAAAGCGGTGAAGTTTGGGTGTTCAGGCCGTCATTCGCAGCGAAAATGACGATTGAACCCAGTGTTTACCTCGAAAAAGGGCGATTAAAGCCACGTGCGTCCAAACAGATCGTTTTATCCTCGCGCGTGATGGAGTATGCGAGCCAAGTCAGTTGGTCTTTGGCTAAAGCGCAGGACACTCCGTCTTACTTGCGCGATGTGGACGAGGACCTTGAGCTGGCGCTGAACTGACCTCTGCTGCTTGAGCTTTAAGGACTGCTATGACCGATCTCGTACCCGTGCGCCGCGCGCTGCTTTCTGTATCCGACAAATCCGGCCTGATTGATTTTGCCCGCGCCTTGGCAGGTCACGGTGTTGAGTTGCTTTCGACAGGCGGCACTGCCGCCGCGATCCGTGACGCTGGTTTGGACGTGAAAGATGTGTCCGAGGTGACAGGCTTCCCTGAGATGATGGATGGTCGCGTGAAAACGCTGCATCCAATTGTGCATGGTGGCCTGCTGGCGTTGCGCGATGATGAAGGTCATGTGGGTTCAATGAATGAACACGGCATCGGCGCGATCGATCTGCTGGTGGTGAACCTCTATCCGTTCGAGGAAACCGTCGCCAAAGGCGCGGATTACGCGACCTGCATCGAGAATATCGACATTGGCGGGCCTGCAATGCTGCGCTCTGCCGCGAAGAACCACCAGTTTGTGAATGTGGTGACTGATGTGCAGGATTACGAAGCGGTGCTGTCCGAGATGGGCGCTAATGAAGGCGCGACATCTTACGCCTTTCGCCAGCGGCTCGCGCTGACCGCGTATTCGCGCACGGCGGCCTATGACACTGCGGTCTCCGGCTGGATGGCTGGTGCATTGGGCGAGACGCCCCGCCGCAAGTCGTTTGCGGGTACACTGGCCCAAACCTTGCGCTATGGCGAAAACCCGCATCAGCAGGCGGCGTTTTACACGGATGGCTCTGCCCGTCCGGGTGTTGCAACCGCCCAGCAGCACCAAGGCAAGGAGCTGTCTTACAACAACATCAACGACACGGACGCCGCGTTCGAGCTGGTCGCCGAGTTTGACCCCAAGGATGGCCCAGCCGTAGCGATCATCAAGCACGCCAACCCATGTGGCGTGGCGCGTGGTGCAACCGTGGCTGAGGCTTACCAAAAGGCGTTTGAGTGCGATCAGACATCAGCGTTTGGCGGTATCATCGCGGTGAACCAACCGCTGGATGGGGCGACCGCTGATGCAATCAGCGGCATCTTTACCGAGGTGGTGATTGCCCCCGGTGCGGACGACGACGCCCGCGCGATTTTTGCCAAGAAGAAGAACCTGCGTTTGCTGACAACAGACGGTTTGCCCGATCCCGTGGCCGCTGCGCTAACCGTGCGCCAAGTGTCAGGTGGGTTGCTGGTTCAAGACAAAGATAATGGCCGGATCAGGTCGGGCGATCTGAAGGTGATGACCAAGCGCGCACCGACCGAGCAGGAACTCGCCGATATGCTGTTCGCGTGGCGCGTGGCAAAACATGTGAAGTCTAATGCTATCGTTTATGTCAAGGATGGTGCGACGGTCGGCATCGGTGCTGGGCAAATGAGCCGGGTCGACAGCTCCCGCATCGCGGCGCGCAAGGCGCAAGACGTGGCGGAGCTGTTGAAGCTGACTGAGCCGCGCACGATTGGCTCCGCAGTGGCCTCCGATGCGTTCTTCCCGTTTGCTGACGGTTTGCAGACCGCTGCTGAAGCGGGTGCGACTGCGTTGATCCAGCCCGGCGGCTCCATGCGTGACGATGAAGTGATTGCCGCTGCCGACGAGTTGGGTTTGGCTATGGTCTTCACCGGCATGCGCCATTTCAGGCATTAATCATGAGAGTTATGCTTCTTTCTGCACTGGCCGTTTTCGGGGTCGATCAACTGTCCAAGTGGGCGGTGGTTCACAAAATGAACCTGATCGAAATACGCTCGATTGATGTGCTTCCCCCGTTGCTGAATTTCCGCATGGGATGGAATACCGGAATTAACTTTGGCCTGCTTTCGGATAGCCCTGAGATCATGCGCTATGTGCTGATTGGATTGGCGATAATAGTGTCGGGCTTCCTGCTTTGGTGGGGTAACCGCAACCTTGGCCGGACGATTACGCGTCTTGGAGCGGGGGCCATAATTGGCGGTGCGTTGGCAAACGCGCTGGATCGTGTGATTTACGGCGCAGTCGCGGATTTTCTGAACATGTCGTGCTGTGGTATTAGCAACCCGTACACTTTCAACATAGCTGACATCTTCATTTTTGCGGGTGCCTTCGCATTGATTGCATTCGACGACACCAAGGGCGAGCAACCGAAAGGGTGAAGAACCCTCGTGACGCCCGCGCCGGATTGGGTTAAAACACCCCAAAAGAAGAGCAGGAGTGGTCTTTCATGCAACGCAAAGCGATGATCCTTGTCGGGATGGTCAGCGCCGCTCTGGCGCTGTCGGCGTGTGACCGGAACAAACAACCCCAGTTGCTCAATGTGAAATCCAATCAGGAGGGAGGGCCGGACGAATTTGCGGTGCTGCCCAACAAGCCCCTTACGCTTCCGGACGATTATGCCGCCCTTCCGGTGCCGAACAAGGGCGGAACGAACCGCACTGACGTCACACCACTTGACGATGCTGTTGTGGCGCTAGGCGGCAACCCAAGTGCTGGCATAAGTGATGGTGGTCTGGTAAATTATGCGTCGCGCTACGGTGTCACGCCGAATATCCGCACCGCGCTGGCTACCGAAGATCTGGAGTTCCGCCGCAAGAACGATGGCCGTCTGCTGGAACGCCTGTTCAACGTGAACGTCTACTTCAAGGCTTACCGCAAGCAATCTCTGGATCAATATGCCGAGCTTGAGCGTTTACGCCGTCTTGGCGTCCGCACGAACTCAGCACCGCCCGAGGGCTACGAATAGTCAGGCCAGTCACAAGGCCGTGGCTTCGGTTGAATTCTCCGCAACTAATGTCATGTTCTCTACAAATGTGTTTTTGAAGGGATGCCTATGCGCCGCCTAATTGCCTGCTTGCTTGCTCCGGCCATGATGGCCTTTCCCGCCGTAGCGGCCGAGAAGATCACGACATTCACGCTAGACAATGGCCTTGAAGCCGTCGTTTTGGAAGATCACCGCGCGCCGGTCGTTGTGCATATGCTCTGGTACAAAGCTGGTGCCGCTGATGAAGCCCCGGGCGTCTCCGGCATCGCGCATTTTCTTGAACACTTGTTGTTCAAGGCCACGGACAAGCTGGAGGCTGGTGAGTTCTCCGCAGTGGTCGAGGCCAATGGCGGCTCGGACAACGCGTTCACCTCTTGGGACTACACCGCTTATTACCAGCGGATCGCGGCGGATCGCCTTGATTTGATGATGGGAATGGAGGCGGATCGGATGCGCAACATCCGGCTTACCGGCGAAGACGTGGAGACCGAGCGCAAGGTGATCCTTGAAGAGCGCGCACAGCGCACAGATAGCGATCCGGGCGCATTGTTCGGTGAGCAACGCAAGGCCGCACAGTATCTTAACCACCCGTATGGCCGCCCGATTATCGGCTGGCGTCACGAGGCATCCGAGCTAAGCCGCGACGATGCGCTCACTTTTTATCGCAAATATTATGCCCCGAACGCTGCCGTTTTGATCGTTGCAGGTGACGTTGATCCCGCCGAAGTCGAGGCGTTGGCCAAGAAGCACTATGGTCCACTTGAGCCTACCGTAGGCTTGGAGGCGCGTACGCGTCCCGAAGAACCCCCGCAACGTGCAGAGCGGCGCATTGTCTACGAAGACCCGCAAGCCGCGCAGCCTTATGTGATCCGCACCTATATCGCACCCGAGCGTGATGCAGGCGATCAAGAAACCGCGGCTGCATTGACCATGCTTGCCGAAATTCTTGGCGGGACGGGACAGACGTCGGTGCTGGGGCGTGCGTTGCAATTTGAAAGCAACAAGGCGGTGTATACATCCGCGTTCTACTCAGGGGTCAACTACGACGACACGACATTTGGAGTGTTCATCGTCCCTGCTCCCGGCGTGACCTTGCAAGAAGGCGAGGACGATATGGATGCGGTCATTGCCAAGTTCATGGAAGATGGCGTGGACCCAGAGCATTTAACCCGCGTGAAGTCACAAATTCGCGCCTCGTTGATCTATGGGCAAGACGACGTGGCCTCCCTTGGTCGCGAGTATGGTGCAGCTTTGACATCGGGTCTAACCGTTAAGGACGTGCAAGAATGGCCGGCTATTCTGGATGCTGTAACCGAGGAAGACATTATGGAAGCCGCGCGCTTGGTGTTTGATCGCAAGAAAGCGGTAACCGGCTGGTTCCGTAAGCCGATGACGCAGGAGGTGTCCCAATGATCCGTGTTGTTCTGGCGACTTGCTTTGCGCTGATCGCGCTGCCTGCGGCGGCGATTGATATCAAGGAAGTCACCTCTCCGGGTGGCATCAAGGCGTGGTTGGTCGAAGAGGCGTCTATCCCGTTCACGGCGCTGGAAATCCGCTTCAAAGGCGGCGCGTCGTTGGACGCCGATGGCAAACGCGGAGCGGCCTATTTGATGTCGGGTCTGCTGGATGAGGGTGCGGGCGATTTGACGTCGACCGAGTTTGCATTGGCCGCGGAAGAGCTGGCGTTGAAGTATGACTTCGACGCGTTCTCGGACGGCTTTTCGATCTCGGCGCAGTTTTTGTCCGAGAACCGCGATGCCTCGCTTGAGCTTTTACGCAAAGCGATCAATGAGCCGCGTTTTGATCAGGACGCGGTGGACCGTGTGCGCGGACAGGTATTGTCGATCATCGCAACCGATGACGAAGACCCCAACGATATCGCAGGGAAAACTTTCGCATCGCTGGCCTATGGCGACCACCCGTATGCCACCAAGATTGAAGGCACGGCTGAGTCCGTGAAAGCCCTGACCCGCGATGATTTGGTCGCGTCACACCAAGCCCTTTTGACCCGCGACCGCGTTTATGTTGGCGCGGTGGGGGACATCACCGCTGAAGAGCTTGGCGTTATCGTTGACCAACTGCTGGGTGCATTGCCTGCAAGCGGACCAGACCTGCCGTCTGCTGCCCCGTTTCTTCTGAGCGGTGGCGAAACCGTTGTTCCCTACGACACCCCGCAATCTGTGGCACGGTTTGGCCATGTAGGGATCGAGCGGACCGACCCGGACTTCTTTGCGGCATTCGTGATGAACCAGGTTCTGGGGTCGGGCGGCTTCGGGTCCCGGCTTATGGACGAGGTGCGCGAGAAGCGCGGACTTACCTATGGCGTCTATTCCTATCTGGCCCTGCGTGAACATGCGAACCTGATGATGGGGCAAGTGTCCTCGTCAAATGACAGCATTGCGGAGGCCATTTCGGTGATCCGTGATGAATGGGCGAAGATGGCCGAGAATGGCGTGACCGAGCAGGAGCTGGAAAAGGCGAAAACCTATCTGACAGGGGCCTATCCCCTGCGCTTTGACGGCAATGCGCGGATCGCGAATATCCTTGCTGCCATGCAGTTTGACCACTTGCCAATTGACTACATCGACACCCGGAATTCGAAGGTCGAGGCGGTGACGCTTGAGGACATCAAGCGGGTGTCCAAGAGGCTGCTGAAGCCCGAGGACTTGCATTTCGTCGTGGTCGGTCAACCGACCGGATTGGATGCGTCCAACTAGCCAAGTGTCATGGCCGAATCGGGATTTGGCGTGCTACAAGTTGGGGTATGAACGCTCAGACCCCCAACATAGGCGATAGCCAGCCCGCAAAACGGCCTCAGATCAAGCAATTGGATGATGTCGCGGTCAACCGCATCGCCGCTGGCGAAGTGGTGGAGCGGCCTGCCTCCGCGGTTAAAGAGCTGATCGAGAACGCGCTGGACGCCGGTGCTACGCGCATCGAGCTATGCGTGAAGGACGGCGGCAAGACGTTGATCCGCGTGACGGATGACGGCCACGGCATCCCTGCGCAAGACCTGCCGCTGGCCTTGTCCCGCCATGCCACGTCGAAAATCGACGGCTCTGATTTGCTGAACATCCACACTTTCGGCTTTCGCGGCGAAGCGCTGCCGTCGATGGCGGCTGTGGGGCGCATGACGATCACCTCGCGCGTCGCGGGCGAGGATGCAGCGCAGATCGTTGTTGATGGTGGTGCCATGGGTGCGGTTACTCCGGCGGCGCTGTCGAAGGGCACCGTGGTCGAGCTGCGCAACCTGTTTTATGCGACACCCGCGCGGCTGAAATTCCTGCGCACGGATCGCGCCGAGATGGGCGCGATTTCGGATGTGGTGAAGAAATTGGCCATGGCGGAGCCTTACGTGGGCTTCACCATTCGCGACCTGTCACGGGATGATACTGGCCGCGTGACTTTCCGCGCCGATGCGCAAACCGGCGATATGTTCGACGCGCTGAGTGGTCGTCTACGCGCGATCCTTGGGGCTGAATTTGCAGACAACGCCTTGCCGATTGATGCGGAGCGCGAAGGGATCACGTTGACGGGGTATGCGGCCCTTCCGACCTATTCACGCGGCAACAGCATTTCGCAGTATTTGTTCGTGAACGGGCGTCCTGTGCGGGACAAGCTGCTGGTTGGCGCGTTGCGCGGGGCGTATTCGGACTTCCTGAGCCGCGACCGTCACCCTGTGGTCGCCCTGTTTCTGGAGCTGGAGCCGACGAAGGTCGATGTGAATGTCCATCCCGCCAAAGCCGAAGTGCGGTTCCGCGATCCGGGGCTGGCGCGCGGGCTGATCGTATCGGCGCTGAAACATGCGCTGGCGGATGCGGGGCACCGCGCCTCGACCACGGTGGCAAACGCGACCTTGGGGGCGTTCCAACCGGAACGCACGGACCGGCCTGTTTACCAAATGGACCGCCCATCGCTGGGCGCCATGCGCGCGTCTTATCAGGCGCAAGCGCCCGGATTTGCGGAGACGCAGGCCGTTTATAGCCGCGTGGATGTGGTTGAGCCTGTAGCCGCAGAACCCGTCGATCAACAGTTGGGAGCTGCGCGCGGTCAGGTGCACGAGAATTACATCATCGCGCAAACCAAAGACGGGATGGTCATCGTGGACCAGCACGCCGCGCATGAGCGGTTGGTTTACGAGAAACTAAAGAAGCAGATGGCCGAGAACGGTGTTGCCGCACAGGCTTTGCTGATCCCAGAGATCGTGGAAATGTCCGATGCAGATGCCGCCACTTTGCTGACCCATGCCGACGCGCTGTCTAAATTGGGCCTAACGCTGGAACCGTTCGGTGCGGGGGCAATCGCCGTGCGCGAAACCCCTGCTATTCTTGGCGAGGTCAACGCCGAAGCCATGGTACGCGACATTCTGGACGAGTTGGACGACCTTGGGGATACGCAACTGGTGGCTGACAAAATCGAAGCGGTGCTGAGCCGTGTGGCCTGTCACGGCTCAATCCGCTCGGGGCGCTGGATGCGCGCGGATGAGATGAACGCCCTGCTGCGCGAGATGGAAGCCACGCCCCATTCGGGCCAATGTAACCACGGCCGCCCCACTTATGTGGAGCTGAAATTGGCCGATATAGAACGGTTGTTCGGACGCAAATGATCAAGATTGGCGATATGGTTTTGCAGTGGGATGATCCGCTGGTGATTGCGGGCCTTGTGGGTGTCGCGGTGCTGTTGTTGATGGTCATTTTGCTGATCACGGTTGTGCGCTCTGCTGGCCGCGCGGCGGAGATGGCTCAGCCGATGATGATGCAGATGGGGCAGTTGAACCAGACGGTGCAAAGCCTTGGCACGGGGCAGGCGCAATTGACAGGCGGGCTGGAGAGCCTGTCAAAAAGTCAGAGCATGACGATCCAGACCATGGAGGTCCGGTTGGCCGAAGTGCAGCAAAAGATGGCGGAGCGGTTGCATGAGAACGCGATGAAATCGGCGCGGTCCCTGTCTGATCTGCAAGAGCGGATGAACGATACGTTGCACGGCTCGTCCGAGAAAACGACGAAGTCACTGACGCAATTGCAGGAGCGCTTGGCGACCATCGACAAGGCGCAGACCAATATTGAAAAGCTGTCGGGCGACGTGCTGTCCTTGCAGGACATCTTGTCAAACAAGCAAACACGCGGAGCGTTCGGGGAAATCCAGCTGAACGACATTGTGTCCAAAGCCTTGCCGTCGGACAGCTATGCCTTCCAAGCCACCCTGTCGAATGGGCGTCGTGCGGATTGTCTGATTGATTTGCCCAACCCGCCGGGCCCGATTGTGATTGATGCCAAGTTCCCGCTGGAAGCCTACGAGGCGCTTGTCGCGGCTGATACCAAAGAGGATCAGGCGCGGGCTTTGACGGCTTTGGGGCAGGCCGTGCGGGTCCATATCAAGAAGATATCCGAGAGCTACCTGATCGAGGGCGAAACCGCCGATGGCGCGTTGATGTTCCTGCCGTCGGAGGCGGTCTACGCAGAGTTGCATTCCCGTTTGCCCCACATCGTGCGCGAAGGGTTTGCGGCACGTGTATGGATCGTGTCCCCGACGACTTGCATGGCGACGCTGAACACCATGCGCTCGATCCTGAAGGACTCGCGGATGCGGGAGCAGACGGGTGAAATTCGTAAAGCCCTGCGCCAGCTTCACCGCGATGTGGAGATCATTGGCGAGAAGGCGGGTAAATTGGAAACCCACCTGCGTCAGGCCGGAGACGACGTTGCTGGTGTGCTGACCGCCGCCACCCGTGCAGGCAAGCGGGCAGATCGTTTGGATAATTTCGACTTTGAGGAGTTGGCACCGGAAGAGACCAATGTCGTTCCACTCGGAAAGCCTAACGACTAAATCCGCAAGAACGGCTGCGCAATTCGCTGCACTAGACCGCGGAATTTCAGCGGCGCATCAGTTGCTGCAAGGCAAATACAGTCGACGCCTTCCTCGGCCACGGGCGTGTGCACGTCTTCCTCGGTGGCGATTTCCAGATCGCCGGGTCCGAAGCGGTCAAACTCGTCCTTAAAAGCGCCTTGCAAAACCAGCGTCAGCTCTGTTCCGCGGTGGCCGTGATCCGGCACCGCGCAACCCGCAGGGATATGAAGCAGGCGGACGCTCGCATCCTTGGACGTTGGCAAAATGGCCTGCCGGACGCCCATGCCAACTGCACGCCATTTGACCGCATCCAGATCACCGCCGACATAGTCTTGCAGGGCGGACGGGAACAAACCCAATTTAGTGACGTCCACGCGGATGGGAGCTTTCGGACCTTTTTCTATCAGGGCTAATGTTGCTTTCAAATCAACGTCCTGCGAAGTGGCGACGTCGTCCAACATTGCACCGCCAACCGCTTCGAACGCCCCAAGACGGGCGCGGCAATCGTCGCACATGCTGATATGAGTGGCGACCACGAGGCCGAAGGCTTCGGGCAGGCTGCCTGCCGCGTAGCTCATTAGCAGTGCGTCGTTCAGATGATGTTTGATCTTGCTCATGTACCGTTTCACTTCATTGCGTGGCGCAGCTTTTCCAGCGCCAATCTAATTCTCGACTTGATCGTTCCCAGTGGCAGCCCCGTCTCATCAGCAATTTCGCTATGAGTCAGGTCGCCAAAGTAGGCCTTCTGGATCAAATCCCTCTGTTTATCCGGCAGTTCAGACAGGGCCTGAACCAAACGGTTACTTTCCTGTTGAAGCTCCATCACGTCGGCCGCATTCGGCTCTGGCTCTGGGCCCCATGTCAATTCGTCCGGCTCGGGCCGGCGCTGCTTGCGGATCATGTCGATCCGCCGGTTGCGGGCGATCGTAAACACCCATGTACTCACGCTGGCCCGTGTAGGGTCGAACAGATGCGCCTTGTGCCAGAGCGTTGCCATGACGTCCTGCGCGCACTCTTCCGCCATAGAGGCGTCGGATCCTGACTTTATTAGATACGCTTTCACGCGTGGCGCGAAACGTCTGAAAACTTCCGCAAATGCGGCTTTGTCTTGGGCATCCCGGATCAAGAGGACACATTCGACCAACCGCAAATCTTCTTGTTCTTTGGTGGACACTTTTCTGTATCGACCCTTTCTGGCTTCGAGCGTGCAGCAAACCGGTGTGCAGACGCCTGCCGGTGCTACGTAAGAGTCGTCAAAACTGGTGCCTGCCGTCAACATAAACCTTTTACGCGCCTGAATCTAATTCGGATCACTTTGGTTTGTGATCCATTTGGCGATGGCTGACGTAACACTTCATATGACTAATTTACTCGTGCTGGAGACCTGAATGCCTTTTGAGCCCATGACCGTAGCCCCAAAGTGTATCGCCGTGATTGGAGCTGGCATTTCTGGGATGGGGGCAGCGTATATGCTGTCAAAATCGCACCACGTTACTTTATTTGAAGCCGAGCCTCGTTTGGGTGGCCATGCACGGACAATTGTTGCGGGAAAACGCGGTGATCAACCGGTTGATACAGGGTTCATCGTCTTTAACGAGAAAAATTACCCACATCTCGTAAACTTGTTCGCCGAACTTGGGGTTGAGACTGTCAAAAGTAACATGAGTTTTGGCGCGTCGATCGGAGGTGGCAAGCTTGAGTACGGATTGCACAGCATCGACGCCATCTTCGCGCAACGCCGCAATGCAATGGACCCGCGCTTCCTGCGTATGATCCGCGATATAGTTCGTTTTAACGCCCGTGCTGTCGAGGTTGCCAAGGATCCAGGCATCTCAATATCGGAACTGCTTGGGCAGCTTGGCACTGGCTCTTGGTTCAAGGATAAGTACTTGCTGCCATTCACAGGCGCAATCTGGTCTACGCCGATTGAGCGGATGGAGTCCTTCCCCGCGCAAGCCATGATCCGTTTCATGCAAAACCACGCGCTGTTGGGGTATTCCGATCAACACCAATGGCACACGGTCAAAAATGGCTCGACGCAATATGTCTCGAAATTGGAAACACGGCTACGAAACCAAGGCGTGGATATCCGTTTAGGGGCCCCGATAAGTTCAGTCACACGTGCGTTAACCCATGTCGAAGTAACCCCGATTGGCGGAACGCCAGAGCGATTTGATGAGGTGGTTTTCGCCGCACATTCCAACCAGAGCCTGGCAATGCTGTCGGACGCTTCGGTGACAGAACGAGGGGCTTTGAGCGCGGTGCGGTATCAACCAAACGAGGCAGTTTTGCATGCGGATGCTTCGATGATGCCAAAGCGGCGCAAGGTCTGGGCAAGCTGGGTCTATTGCGAAGACAAACATAAGTCTTCGGACAAGATTGACCTGACCTATTGGATGAACTCCCTGCAATCGATCCCCGACGATGATCCTCTGTTTGTGACGCTGAACTCGACCCGCACGATACGCGAAGAGCTGATTTACGACACCAAGACCTTTTATCACCCAGTTTATGACGTGGCTGCATTGAAGGCTCAGGATGCAATCAGCGCGATGAACGGAACCAACCGAACGTGGTTCTGTGGTGCTTGGATGAAGAATGGCTTCCACGAGGACGGGCTGTCCAGTGCAGTCGATGTGGCTCGGGCGTTTGCGTCTAAATTTGAAGCCGTCGAGGCCGCGTGAGCGGGATCAGCCATATCGCGGGTGTGACCTTTCACGGGCGCAAGGGAGCAGTCGAGAATGCTTTCAAGTACGGCGTGGACTATGTTCTGTTTGATCCGGCGAAGGATCTGAAGCTCCCGACGCTATTCTCGCGCAACAGGGCAAACTTAGCCTCCCTATACGACTGTGACCATGGTGGGGAGCCGAGGCGGGGTGCCGGTCTTGTCTGGGCGCGTGATCTGTTGGAAACCCAAGGCTTGATGAATGTCGTCGACCGTATCGAACTGCTCGCGCAGCCGCGCGTGTTGGGGCATGTTTTCAATCCCGTTAGCTTTTGGCTTGGCTATGATGCACAGGGGGACTTGCGGGCCGTTATCCCCGAAGTGTCTAACACCTACGGCGACCGGCACTGCTACCTGTGCTTTCACGACGATCACAGAGTTATCGCCCCCGCAGATCGCCTGACCGCCCGCAAGGTTTTCTACGTCTCGCCATTTCAGCCGGTCGAGGGGGAATACACCTTCCGGTTTGATTTCACTGACGACAAGGTCGGGGTATGGATTGATTATACGACGGGCAACAGCGGGCTGCTGGCGACACTGACCGGCAAGCGAACTCCTTTGACCAATATGTCGATCCTACGTGCTTGTCTGCGCCGGCCATTTGGCTCGCGCCGCGTGTTGGGCTTGATCCACTGGCAGGCTTTGAAGCTGTGGTGGAAGGGTGCCAAATTCCGCGCGCATTCCGCACCGCCGTCCGACAAGGTGTCGCGGTGATGGTGATGAGTTTGCCCCGTACGGGCGAGCGGCTGGCAGCTTACTCGCTCTTTGCTGCGGTGCTGTCTGGCGCAGGTCTGCCGATCTATATCTATGCACCAAAATACTATGCAGATACCTACGGTGTCAGTCTCGCTGCCCTTGCAGCGGTTCTTTTTGGCCTGAGGTTATTCGACGTGGTGCAAGATCCTGTGCTGGGTTGGATAAGTGAGCGGTTGGGAGCATGGCGAAAGGCTGCGATGGCTTCCGTCGCCGCACTTTTAGCAGTGTCGATGATCGGGCTGTTCGGAGTTGCCCCACCAATTGCACCGCTCTGGTGGTTTGGCCTTACGATCACAGGGCTATTCACTGCGTTTAGTTTCTTGACGATCAACTTTTACGCACAAGGCATTACCAAAGCAGGAGCGGTTTCCGGAAGCCACACCACAGTCGCTGCGTGGCGCGAAACCGGCGCTTTGCTGGGTGTCTGTGTGGCGGCGATAACGCCAACTTTGCTGCAAGGTGTCGTGGAAGCTCCGTTCGCAGCATTCGCGGCGGGGTTCGCGGGTGTTACCGTGATCGCGGCGGCTTTGATGGCACCGGAATGGTCAGGGCGTATAGACCACGAACCAACCCAAATCGGCGCGATATTGAAGGACATGACCGCGCGCCGACTACTACTTCTGGCGCTTGTCAATGCGACTCCTCTAGCCGTGTCTTCCACGCTGTTCTTGTTTTACGTTGAAAGTCGCCTCGGCGCGCCGGGTTGGGAAGGCCCGCTTTTGGTCTTGTTCTTCCTTGCTGCGGCACTTTCCGCGCCACTCTGGGCCAGTCTGGCTTCTCGATGGGGAGAGAAATCAACGCTGCTTCTAGCGATGTGTGTGGCGATCGTAGCCTTCGGATGTGTGACGATGTTGGGGAGTGGGGATGTTTTGTTCTTCGCCGTGATCTGCATCGCAACCGGCGCGACAATTGGGGCCGACTTGACGCTGTTGCCCGCGTTGTTTGCGCGCCGGATGGCAGTCATTTCCCCCAGCGGGGGACAGGGTTTCGGCCTCTGGTCTCTGGTCAACAAATTCACCCTAGCCTTTGCTGCGGCCATTTTGTTGCCGATATTGGAAACGCAGGGATTCAGCGCAGGTGTGGCGGAGAATACCGGGGCCGCGCTGATTACACTGACAGTTCTCTACGCCTTGGTGCCCTGCGCATTAAAACTGGTTGCTATCGGGCTATTGCTTGCAACCCCTTTGAAGGAATGATGATCGTGGAAATGCTCGGATTCACACTTTTTGGCATGCTGTTGTTGTCGACGCTTATGGCAATCTTTTCGCGCAAATTCTCGTTTCTGGGGCAGCGTCCTGATGATTATGAGGCCACCGGACCAGCGTTTGATCTGCGCACGCACCTAAGCGGACCAATACAATGCGAAGGCATGATCTACGGCCCAACTGGCAAGGTGACGTCGCGCTTTGTGGCTGACATGGACGTTAAATGGAACGGAAACGTCGGCGTGATGCGTGAAGACTTTCTGTACGACAGCGGCGAGCGCCAGCAGCGTCAATGGACGCTAACTGTGGGCAATGACGGCGCGATCAGAGCGGAGGCCCCGGATGTTATTGGTGTCGGGATCGGGATGCAGAAAGGCTCTGCTGTTCAGTTGAAGTATCGCATCAAACTTCCCGAAAGCTCTGGCGGGCATGAATTGGATACGGTGGATTGGATGTATTTGGTCGAGAATGGCACGATCATGAACCGTAGCCAATTTCGCAAATACGGGATCAAGGTGGCGGAGTTGGTGGCGACGATGCGAAAGAAAGAAGCGGCGTGAGATCATTCGAGGGAAAACGCTACTGGCTGGTCGGGGCATCAGCGGGATTGGGGCGTGCCCTAGCGGACAAGCTGGTCGCCGCCGGGGCGGAGGTCGTGTTATCCGCGCGCGGCGAGGATGAGTTGAAACAGGCTGTGTCCGAGATTGGTCCGAAAGCATCCTACGTTGTGCTTGATGTGTCCGACAACGGCGACGTAATCCGTGCGGCAAGCGAGGTCGGCGACGTTGACGGCTATGTGCATCTGGCTGGGGTCTATTGGCCACAAGGTGCAAAGGAGTGGGACGCAGATCAGGTGAACGCCATGTGCGACATCAACTTTACCGGAATGGTACGGGTTCTGGGGCAGGTTGTGCCCGAGATGGCGAAGCGCGACCGCGGGCATATCGTCATCACATCCAGCCTTACGGGGTTTCGCGGTCTCCCGGGCTCGATCGGCTACACGGCCAGCAAGGCTGCCACTATGAGTTTGGCCGAGTGCATGTATGCCGACTTGCGCAAGACCGGTGTCGACGTGCAGGTGGTAAATCCGGGTTTTATAAAGACTCAGCTGACCGACAAGAACGATTTCAACATGCCCTTTATCATGGAGCCGGAGGGCGCGGCGCAGGAGGTGTTTGACCATATGAAATCAAGCCGCTTTAAGCGCAGCTTTCCGACCTTGTTCAGCCTGGTATTCAGGGGCAGTCAGTTCTTGCCGGATTGGCTGTATTTCCGCATCTTTTCCTGAGTTCACATTTGATCCATATCATGGGACGCGACTATGTTGCCTCCTAGAGTGAATCATCAACAAGGAGGAGCATTGTCGATGGACATTTCCCTACACAAGATCGCGCAGGTGGTTCTGTTCGCCCACGAAATCGACCGTGCCGAAAACGAGCTTCGCGCCTTTATCGACGGTTTGAACGAGGACGAACAAGCAGAGCTGGTAGCACTGGCATGGATCGGGCGCGGCAGCTTTGATGCAAGTGATTGGGACGAAGCCTTAACAACCGCGCGGCAAGAGAAGGTCAGCCCGACAGAAAACTACCTGTTAGGAATGCCCCATATCGCCGACCATCTTGAGAATGGTGCGGAAATGATGGGCCTCGATCTATCGGATGCGGAAGAAGAGCTTCTTTAGATATGTTGGTCGAAGGTGGTTTTTGCGCGACCCCAAACGCCTTCATTTAGCGCCCCCAGCGTTAGAAGGCTTGGCAGCAGCTGACTTGCAAAGTCGTCTGACGATTCCACTGGTAGCATCGACGGCAAGTTGTCGATTGCTGTCACATCCAACGTCGGATCATCGTGGACCCGCAGCGCAGGGGCGTCCCAAGTGGTGACGCGATCATAAACCTTGATCGGGGAGAAGTCGCTGTCGGGGTCGCAAGCGATATCGCCGATGACCGACAAAGTGCGTGGCGCGGTTTTTGCGGAGGCCGGAACAAAGACCGGAGTGCCGGGGCGCGCGAGAATGCAGTTCAGGAAAACGTTGTGCTCCAGAACTTCTGGGAAAGGCCCGCCGCTGGCCGTTTCGGCCATGTCCCATTTGGTCACGGGAATATCCATTGAGGTGCACAGGTCTGCGCCGCCTGTGCCTACACGACCCAATGCGCCGATAATCAGGGCGGAGGGTCGTTTGTTGCCAAGCGGTGCCAACTGATTGCGCAGGTCGTCTTGCATGGCCTTGGAAGAGGGGTAGACGCCCACTGGCCCTGCGACGGTGCCTTCTTGCTGCGCGATCCAGCACAGCAGGCTGACGGCGGCACCCGCATAGCCTGCCCAGTATCCAAAAGCCGCAACGCGGCGACCATCATCGCTTACGAGATATTCGATATCATAGAGGGAGCCGCCGCCTGCTTTGAAGCGATCAAGAAGCACTCGGCCAGAGGGTTGCCCTTTGAAGGCGTGACCGAACATGATGTGGCGGTGCGGCAGTGGCGTGCCGTCTTCGGACAGCTCTTTGAGGCCGAAAATGATCGCGTCACGGGGGGCGTCGGTCCAGCTGCCTTCGGGCGCAATCTCGCAACCGGTCGCGACGTAACCGTCGATTGGAATGGCACGAGACGTGCTATGCTCGACGGTGACTCGAAGCCCCGCATCCATCAGGGATTTGACCCCTTCAGGCGTCACGCCGACCCGTTGTTCGTGGTCGCGGCTTTCGGATCGAACCCAAAGATGTGTCATGTCAGCTTCCCCTCACGTGCTACATTAAGACTTACGCGAGGCCGCCAATACGCGCCACCCCATGAGCTTATGGGAAACAGGCTGACGCAAATACGGTGTTTGAGGTCGCGCATGATGCTCTGAAATTGCCCGCCCGATGCTTTAACTTGGCGCACGCAGGGAGACACGCCAATGACCGACACGATCAAATTCACGCTCAACGGTGAGCAGGTAGAGGCCCAAGCGGGCGAGACGATCTGGGAGGTGGCCAATGGCCGTGGCCTTGTGATCCCGCACCTGTGCCACAAACCTGAGCCCGGGTATCGCCCCGATGGTAACTGCCGTGCGTGTATGGTCGAGATCGAGGGCGAGCGGGTTTTGGCGGCGTCCTGCATTCGCGAACCTAGCGATGGGATGGTTGTCACCAGCGACTCCAACCGTGCTGAAACTGCGCGCAAAATGGTTGTCGAGATGCTGGTAGCGGATCAGCCTGCGTCAGACGTAGCGCATGATAAATCCTCCCACCTTTGGGACATGGCGGCGATGCAGGGCGTGTCGGAAAGCCGGTTCCCGAAGCTGGAGGAAGGCCGCATCCCGTTGCTGGATGACAGCCACGTGGCGATGTCGGTGAACTTGGATGCATGTATCCAGTGCGGCCTGTGCGTACGCGCCTGTCGCGAGGTTCAGGTGAACGACGTGATCGGTATGTCGGGCCGTGGTCACGATTCCTACCCGACCTTCGATTTCGCGGACCCGATGGGCGATAGCACTTGCGTGGCTTGTGGCGAATGTGTGCAAGCCTGCCCGACCGGTGCGTTGATGCCGGCGACGGTGACCGATGGTAACCAGTTTGGCGATAGCAAGGATTTTGACAGCGAAGTGGAAAGCATCTGCCCGTTCTGTGGTGTCGGGTGCCAAATCTCGCTGAAGGTCAAAGACGGCAAAGTCAAATATGTGGATGGCATTAATGGCCCTGCCAATGAAGGTCGCCTGTGCGTCAAAGGGCGCTTTGGCTTTGACTACATCCACCATGACCACCGTTTGACCAAGCCGCTTATTCGCCGTGAGGACGCGCCTGCAAAGGGGCTGAATGTCGACCCCGGCAACTGGCAGGAGTTCTTCCGCGAGGCAACATGGGACGAGGCGCTGGATAAAGCTGCGAGTGGTATGAAGGGTCGCGGCCGTGAGGTCGCTGGTTTTGGCTCGGCCAAATGCACCAACGAAGAGGCCTACCTGTTTCAGAAAATTATCCGTCAGGGCTTTGGCCACAACAACGTCGATCACTGCACGCGGCTGTGCCATGCGTCGTCAGTTGCGGCGCTGATGGAGAACGTGGGGTCCGGTGCTGTGACCGCGACGTTCAACGAGATCGAGAACGCAGACGTTGCGATCGTAATTGGTGCGAACCCGACGGAAAACCACCCTGTCGCGGCGACGTATTTCAAGCAATTCGCCAAGCGCGGCGGCAAGCTGATCGTCATGGACCCGCGCGGACAAGCGTTGAAACGCCATTCTAGCCACATGCTGCAATTCCGCCCTGGTGCGGATGTGTCGATGCTGAATGCGATCATGCATGTGATCGTGGAGGAAGGCCTCTACGATCAGCAATATATCGATGCCTATACCGAGAATTGGGAGGCTGAGAAGGCCCATCTTGCGGGGTTCACCCCTGAGAAGATGAGCGAGATTTGTGGTATTTCCCCTGAAATGTTGCGCGACGTGGCCCGTACTTTTGCGGGTGCCAAAGCGGCTATGATTTTCTGGGGCATGGGGGTTTCGCAACACATTCACGGCACCGACAATTCCCGCTGCCTGATCAGCCTTGCGTTGATGACAGGTCAGGTGGGTCGCCCGGGTTCCGGTCTTCACCCGCTGCGTGGACAGAACAACGTGCAAGGCGCGTCGGATGCGGGGCTCGTGCCGATGTTCTTGCCGGATTACCAAAGCGTTATGGATGACGGCGTGCGCTCTGCCTTCACCGAAGTTTGGGGCTCAGAAGACTTCTCGAACGAGAAGGGCCTGACTGTGACCGAGATATTGGATGCGGTTCATGCGGGCGACATTAAGTCGATGTATATATTAGGCGAAAATCCGGCGATGTCGGACCCTGATGTGGAGCACGCCCGTGACGCGTTGGCGAAACTGGATCACTTGGTCGTTCAAGACATTTTCCTGACCGAGACTGCGAACTTTGCTGATGTCATCCTGCCCGCGTCTGCCTTTGCAGAAAAATCCGGTACCGTGACCAACACCAACCGGCAGGTGCAAATGGGGCGTCCTGCGCTCTCGCCTCCGGGCGACGCGAAAGAGGATTGGTGGATCGAGGTTGAGCTGGCAAAGCGCCTTGGTCTGGGCTGGGACTACGGTGGCCCTGAGGATGTGTTTGCCGAGATGAAAAAGAACATGGGCTCGCTAGACAACATCACGTGGGACCGCTTGGCGACGGAAAGCGTGGTGACCTATCCGTCACTTTCCCCTACGGACCCCGGACAACCGATTGTGTTTGGTGACGGATTCCCGCGTGCTGATGGCCGTGCGAAATTCACTCCCGCTAACGTTATTGCGCCGGATGAAGTTCCTGATGCCGAGTATCCGATGATTCTGACGACCGGTCGCCAACTGGAGCACTGGCACACAGGGTCTATGACCCGCCGCGCCTCGGTTTTGGACGCATTGCAGCCAGAGGCCAACTGTTCACTGCACCCGTCCACATTGCGCAAGCTTGGGGTGGAACCCGGTGGCATGTTGCGGCTGACAACGCGACGCGGCACGATCAATGTCATGGCGAGGTCTGACCGTGCAGTCGCACCCGACATGGTGTTCCTGCCTTTTGCGTATGTTGAAGCGGCGGCCAATATCTTAACCAATCCGGCGGTCGATCCTTACGGAAAAATCCCCGAATTCAAGTTTTCCGCGGTCCGGGCTGAGAAGGCAGATCAACCCGTTCCAGCAGAGTAGATTTCTGCAGGGTTACTGATTCTGACCTTTCGAGGGCAAGCGTCTTTCGCCATTTTGGCGGCGAGAGTTGGCGTGGTTTCAATGCGCTTGTGCATGACGCTCGCTTATCTCCCCCTATTTCTTAGGGATTTAGATGCTTGGTAGCGCTATCTGAACGATCGTTCAAAAAAACATTTGACGTGTCACCGCTCGCCGCTCAATATTCCCGCAACAGGGAGCGCTTAGCTCTACCGTCGGTTATTCCGGCTCTGGGAGGGAAATTTGGTTCACGCAACATCTGCTTCGGCTGGTCTGGATACGTTGCCTCGTCTTTTGGCGCGCAATGTCGATAAGTTTGGCGACAAGCCAGCGTATCGCGAAAAAGAGTTTGGCATCTGGCAAAGCTGGACGTGGTCTGAAGTTGCGGAGGAAATTGAAGCGCTTGCCTTGGGTCTTCTTACCCTCGGGGTGAACGAAGGTGATCACATAGCGATCATTGGCCGAAACCGTCCATATCTCTATTGGAGCTTCGTCGCCGCAGAAATGGTCGGCGCTGTACCAGTACCGCTGTACCAAGATTCAGTAGCTGAAGAGATTGCCTATGTGTTGGACCATTGCGACGCACGTTTTGTGATCGCGCAGGATCAAGAGCAAATCGACAAGGTCTTTGAGGTGCATGACCGACTTCCGGGTATTGAGCACATGGTCTATCTGGATCCGCGGGGCATGCGGAAATACGACCACACGGCTTTGACAAAATACCAAGTACTGCAAGAGAAAGGTCGCGCTGACGGTGATCGTGCTGAACTGAACCGCCGCCTTGACAAGCAAACCTACGACGACACATGCGTCATGCTCTATACGTCGGGTACGACGGGCAAACCCAAGGGCGTTGTTCTCTCGAACCGCAACATCATCGAGACATCCAAGGCATCTTCCGCTTTTGATGACCTGCGCTTTGATGACGAAATTCTAGCCTATCTGCCAATGGCATGGGTGGGTGATTTCATCTTCTCCATCGGGCAGGCATTTTGGACCGGTTTTTGCGTGAACTGCCCTGAAAGCCCAGCCACAATGCACAGTGATCTGCGTGAGATCGGGCCGACATATTACTTCGCGCCTCCGAGGGTGTTCGAGACCCAGCTGACTGACGTGATGATCCGGATGGAGGATGCGGGACGCTTTAAGAAATGGCTGTTCCATCACTTCATGGCGCATGCCAAAAAAGTGGGGCCGGATTTGCTGGATGGCAAAGATGTCGGGCTTGGCGATAAGCTGAAATACCAACTGGGCGAGTTGATGGTGTACGGGCCTTTAAAAAATACGCTTGGCTTCACGCGGGTGCGCGTGGGCTACACGGCGGGTGAGGCGATCGGGCCCGAGATTTTTGATTTCTACCGCTCGCTCGGGATCAACCTGAAACAGCTTTATGGCCAGACCGAAGCGTCAGTGTTTATTACGCAGCAGCCTGATGGCGAAGTGCGCTCCGATACCGTAGGTGTCCCTAGCCCCGGAGTTGAGCTGAAAATTGCGGATAACGGCGAGGTGTTCTACCGTTCTCCGGGCGTTTTTGTGCGCTACTTCAAGAATGACGAAAGTACCGCCTCGACCAAGGATGCGGAAGGCTGGGTCGCGACGGGTGACGCGGGTTTTGTCGAAGAAGGCAGTGGTCATTTACGGATCATTGACCGGGCAAAAGATGTTGGCAAAATGGCGGACGGATCGCTGTTCGCACCTAAATACGTTGAAAACAAACTAAAGTTTTTCCCGAATGTACTGGAAGCCGTGGTTTTTGGCAGCAGCAAAGAGTACTGCACGGCGTTCCTGAATATTGATCTGACGGCTGTGGGGAATTGGGCGGAACGCAACAATATCGCCTATTCCAGCTATCAAGAGTTGGCAGGCCATCCTGAGGTACTGGCGACGATGCAGTCCCACGTGGAAGAGGTGAATGCGAGCGTTGCGGAAGACCCAATGCTGTCTGGATGTCAGGTGCATCGGTTTGTGGTGCTGCACAAACAGCTTGATGCGGATGACGGGGAGTTGACGCGGACGTTGAAAGTACGACGCCGGATCATTGAAGAGAAGTTCGCGGATATCATCGCGGCGCTTTATGATGGATCGCCGGAGATTTCGACCGAGACGGAAGTGACCTATGAAGACGGGCGCAAAGGGTCGATCAAAGCGACACTTGAGGTGCGCGATGCCCGAGTATTTGAAATCCGGAAAGTTGCGGCGGAATGACGGTGCGTCGCTCGATTTCATCATCGCCCCGCCCGCCATCCCGTGAGGTAGCCCTATGAACGCTTTGACAGGTGGAAATTACACGACTGCGGACGGCCGCAAGATCGGTAATACCATGATGGAAATGAAGAATATCACTCTGCGCTTTGGTGGGGTGGTGGCCATCAAGGATATCTCTTTCGATATTAATGAGGGTGAAATTCGCGCTATTATCGGGCCAAACGGGGCCGGTAAGTCGTCGATGCTGAACGTGATTTCCGGCTTCTATAACCCGCAAGAGGGCGAGGTTTGGTTCCATGGCAAAAAGCGCCCCCAGATGCGGCCTTACCAAGTGGCGCGGCAAGGGATTGCGCGGACGTTTCAGAACATCGCCTTGTTTGAAGGGATGAGCGTTCTGGACAACGTCATGACGGGGCGCCTGACGCATATGAAATCGGGGATGCTGAGCCAGATGATCTGGAAGGGCAAGGCCGAGAAGGAAGAGACGGAAAATCGCGAAGTTGTTGAAAAAGTTATTGATTTTCTTGAAATTCAGGCCATTCGCAAAACCCCTGTTGGCCGTTTGCCTTATGGCTTGAAGAAGCGGGTGGAGCTGGCGCGGGCCTTGGCAGCGGAGCCGAAACTGCTGTTGCTGGATGAGCCTATGGCGGGGATGAACGTCGAGGAAAAAGAGGACATGAGCCGCTTTATCCTTGATGTTAATGATGAATTTGGAACGACCATTGCGCTGATTGAGCATGATATGGGCGTGGTTATGGACCTTAGCGACCGTGTGGTCGTCATGGATTACGGCAAAAAGATCGGCGACGGGACACCGGATGAGGTGCGCAACAACCAAGAGGTGATCGACGCCTATCTAGGTGTGGCGCATGACTAAATTCGGCGTCTGCATAACGTCGGCAAAGCGTCGGCTTTGCGTCGGGCAGGTTGCCGGACCGCTATGGGTGGTGTTTTTGGCCGCCTCCGGCGCGCAGGCAGGCGCTTGGGAAGAGTTCGAGACGCGGTGTTTGGTGCCGATGGAGAATGTCGCACTGGTGCAGCCGGATGATCTGCGCCACGACAAGAAATTCAAAAACGACGGTGACACGTATTCGACCTACCGCATCGGTGACGTGAAACTGGCGATCTCTGACGGGCGTGCAAACCAGCCCAAATGGTGTCGTGTGACTCTTCGGGGTGAACAGGCGCGGGAATTGATGGATGCGGGATTCGAATGGAGCGCACGCGCCCAAGCTGATGAGCGTTATAATTTGATCGGCGAGCCGGTGCTTGGCTTTGTCGTGCGTAGCACCCAGTGGCGTGAGCCGAAAATTGATGTGTCGCTGAGCATGCAGATGAAGGGTGGCCAGTTCACCTTGCGCGTTGAGGAGACTGACCTTGAATCGTGAACCACTAAATGGAGGCTCCAATGCCTGAGCAGTTTCTCTTTGCGATGGAAGTCATCCTGAACGGGCTGATGGCCGGCGTGCTTTATGCGCTGGTGGCCTTGGGCTTTGTGCTGATCTTCAAAGCATCCGGCATCTTCAACTATGCGCAAGGCGTCATGGCACTGTTTGCGGCGCTGACCTTGGTGGGGATTATGGACGGGCAAATACCGTTCAGCCACATCATCAACGCGATCTTCGGAACGGAGTTGCACCATTTCGGCTGGCACGTGCCTGCCTTGCTGGCGATCATTCTGACCGCAGGGGTCATGGTGGTCTTCGCGTGGCTGGTGCAGCGATACATCTTCCGGCATCTGGTCAACCAAGAGCCGATCATCTTGTTCATGGCGACCATCGGGCTGGCGTATTTCCTTGAGGGCGTAGGCGATCTGATGTGGGGCTCCGACATCAAAAAGCTGGATGTGGGCCTGCCGCAGGGGATCAACGACTGGATCGACGTCACGACGTTTGAGGCATTTGGCTACGGCTTCTTCATCGACAACCTTGATATCTCGGCCACGATTGTTGCGGTTTTCCTGGTGGCGGCGCTGATCATGTTTTCGCAATACACCAAGCAGGGCCGCGCCTTGCGCGCCGTTGCCGATGACCACCAAGCGGCCTTGTCCGTGGGGATTTCGCTGAACTTCATCTGGGTTCTGGTCTGGTCGATTGCTGGCTTTGTGGCGCTGGTTGCCGGGATCATGTGGGGCGCCAAATCGGGCGTGCAATTCTCACTGTCGCTGATTGCGCTGAAGGCGTTGCCAGTGTTGATGCTGGGTGGGTTTACCTCGATCCCCGGCGCGATTGTCGGGGGGTTGATTATCGGCGTGGGAGAGAAGCTGTTCGAGTTCCTGATCGGCCCGATGGTCGGCGGGGCGACCGAGAACTGGTTCGCCTATGTGCTGGCCTTGTTGTTCCTCGTGTTCCGCCCGCAAGGGCTGTTCGGCGAGAAGATTATCGAGAGGGTGTGACGATGAACAAACTTATCGCCATTCTGAATGTCGTTGCGTGGTCGGGCTTTTGGGCCTTCGGGTATTTGGCGTTGAGCGCCGACAGTGCGAACACCACACAGATCATGGTCGCCGGATTGCTGGCCGTGGCCGGTGCCGCTGTCGGGCTGTTCACCTATTTGCAATTGGTGCGCCACTCCGAGGCCTCTGGCTATGCCAAACCGCGCAACCGCGTGCCCGAGCATCTTCGGGAAACTGACGAGGGAGTCACCTAATGTTCTACCGTGAATCAGGCGACTTCAGCACCACCTATTCCGAAGACAGCCAAACTTTCCCGATCAAGTTTGATCGGTATCGTTACTATCTGGTGTTGGCGGTGGCCTTTTTGGTCGTGCCGTTCTTTATCAATGATTACTGGGCGAACGCGGTATTCGTGCCGTTCCTGATCTACGCCACGGCGGCGATCGGGTTGAACATCCTGACCGGATATTGCGGACAGGTATCGCTTGGCACGGGGGCGTTTATGGCTGTGGGGGCCTATGCGGTCTACAAGCTGATGACCGCGTTCCCCGAAGTGTCGATGCTGATCCATGTTCCGCTTGCGGGGCTGGTGACGGCGGGGGTCGTGACGATCTTTGGCCTGCCAAGTTTGCGCATCAAAGGGTTCTATCTGGCGGTGGCGACACTGGCAGCGCAGTTCTTTCTGGTGTGGCTGTTCAACAAGGTGCCGTGGTTTTACAACTACTCGGCCTCGGGGCAGATATCGTCGCCGGAGCGCAGTGTGTTCGGGATTATCGTGACGGGACCGAACACCGAGGCTTGGGCGAAATACATGATTTGCCTGATCTTCGTGACACTGGCGGCGCTGATCGCGCGCAATCTGACGCGCGGCTCGGTCGGTCGGAAGTGGATGGCGATCCGCGACATGGATATTGCCGCCGAGATTATCGGAGTGAACCCGATGATGGCCAAGCTGACCGCGTTTGCCGTGTCGGGCTTCTTCATCGGCATCGCAGGGGCGCTGTTCTTCAGCGTGTATCTGGGGGCCGCCGAAGTGGGTGAAAGCTTCGGGATCGATAAATCGTTTCTGGTGCTGTTCATGGTGATCATTGGCGGGCTGGGCTCGATCTTCGGATCGTTCGCGGGGGCGGCGTTCATGGTGCTGCTGCCGGTGTTCCTGAAAAACGTGTTTGTGGGGATGCTGGGCTGGCCCACCGATCTGGCTGCGCACTTGCAGTTTATCGTGTCCGGTGGCCTGATCATCGTGTTCCTGATTCTGGAACCGCACGGGCTGGCGCAGCTTTGGCGGGTCGCGAAAGAGAAACTACGGCTCTGGCCGTTTCCGCATTAGCGGTGTGGCGGGGAAGCCCGCCTACTTAGAAATCCAAGGGAGGATACTAAAGATGAAACTTACGACACTTGCAGTGGCAGCCGTGATGGCAGCCAGCCCGGTGATGGCGGACCTTGTGTTCCCGTCGCTGTCTTACCGCACCGGCCCCTACGCGGCCAACGGCATCCCGTTCGCGGATGGCTATGAGGACTACTTCACCCTGCTCAACGAGCGTGACGGTGGCATTGGTGGCGTCCCGATCAAAGTGATCGAGTGCGAAACCGGCTACAACACCGAGAAGGGCGTTGAATGCTATGAGGCCACCAAAGGCGAAGGCGCATTGGTGTATCAACCGCTGTCGACCGGCATCACCTACCAGCTGATCCCGAAAGTAACGGCGGACGGCATTCCGATGCACACGATGGGGTATGGCCGGACATCTGCGAAGAACGGCGAGACGTTCTCCAACGTGTTCAACTACCCCGCCAACTACTGGGATGGTGCGTCGCACGCGATCAACCACATCATGTCGCTTGGCGACATCTCGGGTAAGAAAATCGCGCTGGTGTATCACAACTCTGCCTATGGCAAGGAGCCGATCCGCACGCTGGAAGAGCTGTCCAAGAAGCATGGCTTCGAGCTGATGCTGGTGCCAGTCGACCACCCCGGCCAAGAGCAGAAGTCGCAATGGCTGCAAATTCGCCAACAAAAGCCTGACAATGTCATCATGTATGGCTGGGGCGTTATGAACCAGGTTGCCATTCAGGAAGCCGCGAACATCCGCTTCCCGATGGAGAATTTCATCGGCATCTGGTGGTCGGGTTCCGAGAATGACGTGCTGCCAGCGGGCGACCGCGCCAACGGCTACAAGGCGCTGACGTTCCACAACTTGGGCGACGACTATCCGTTGTATGACGATCTGCGCAAATACGTGGTCGATGCGGGCAAAGCGGCGGGTGCTGGCGATCAGCTTGGCACAGCGCTGTATAACCGCGGCATGTATGCGGCGATGCTGGCCTCGGAAGCTGCCAAAACCGCACAGGAGCTTTCGGGTGACGTAAACCTGACACCTGCGATGATGCGCGACGGCATGGAAGCATTGGAAATGACCGAAGCCAAAATGGCTGAAATCGGCCTTCCGGGCTTTGGTCCTGAATTCAAAGTGTCCTGCCAGAACCACGGCGGCAACGGTCTTGGGGCTGTGGCGCAATGGGATGCAGCAGCGAAGAAATGGTCGCTGATCACAGGCTATGAAGGCTCTGATCAAGACGTGATCCAGCCGCTGATCGACGAAGACAGCGCTGCGTTTGCCGCGGAAGCCGGTATCGAGGCTGGCTGTAAGTAAGCCGTGAAATTTCCCCGGCCTGCTGTTGTGGCGGGCCGGGGAATTTGAATATTTTTGCCAAGATGAAACCACGACGTTCCGTATAATGACGCGGGCCGTGTTAACCTTAACGGGATGTTGAAATGCTGGATGGTTCCAAAACCGAGACCCTCTTGGAGGTCAACAACATTGAGGTGATTTACAATCACGTCATTCTGGTGCTGAAGGGCGTGTCTCTGAAAGTGGCCAAAGGCGGGATTACCGCGCTATTGGGTGGCAACGGGGCAGGAAAGTCGACGACGCTGAAAGCGGTATCGAATCTGCTGCATTCGGAACGGGGCGAAGTCACCAAGGGCTCAATCATCTATCGCGGTGACCACATCGCCGGGCTGGACCCTGCGGACATGGTGAAGCGCGGGGTTATTCAGGTGATGGAAGGGCGGCATTGCTTCGAACACCTGACGGTTGAAGAGAACCTTATGACGGGGGCTTATACGCGGTCTGACGGGCGCGGCGCTGTGGCGGCTGATCTGGAGAAGGTTTATGCGTACTTCCCGCGTTTGCGGGAGCGGCGGACGTCGCAGGCGGGCTATACGTCAGGCGGGGAGCAGCAGATGGTGGCGATTGGCCGCGCGATGATGGCCAAGCCGGAAACGATCCTGCTGGACGAGCCGTCGATGGGATTGGCCCCGCAACTTGTGGAAGAGATTTTCGGCATCGTGAAGTCGCTGAATGAGCAAGAAGGCGTGTCCTTCCTGCTGGCCGAGCAGAACACCAACGTGGCGCTGCGCTTTGCGCATTACGGGTATATTCTTGAGAGCGGCCGCGTGGTGATGGACGGACCTGCGGCGGAGTTGCGGGAGAATCCGGATGTTAAGGAGTTTTACCTTGGCATGTCGGATGAAGGGCGCAAATCGTTCCGCGATGTGCGCAGCTACCGGCGCCGCAAGCGGTGGCTGTCGTAGCTTTTTCGAGAATTTTAAACCAAATGGAGACGTGACGTGGGATTCTATGACGATCTGGAGACCCGCAGCGCGGATGCGCGGGAAGCGGCTCATCTGGCGGCTTTGGGTGCGCTTGGGGTGAAGCTGGGGAGCTTGGCGGAGCTGGCTGGCGTGCCGGTTTTGCGCAAGTCTGATCTATCGGCCAAGCAGAAGGCGCAACCGCCGTTTGGCGGCATGAATGTAGGCGACGTGGCACATGTGTTCCAGTCGCCCGGGCCGATCTATGAGCCGGGTGGGGTGAGCCATGACTGGTGGCGCTTCGGGCGGTTTTTGCATGCCTGCGGGATTGGCCGCACGGATGTGGTGCAGAATTGCTTTGGCTACCACCTGACGCCTGCGGGGATGATGTTCGAGAACGGTGCGCGGGCCGTGGGGGCGCGGGTGTTGCCTGCGGGTACGGGGCAGACGGAATTGCAGGTGCGGGCGGCCAAGGACGTGGGTGCTACGACCTATGCGGGGACGCCGGATTACCTGAACGTGATTTTGGAGAAAGCCGACGAGATGGGGGAAGTCTTGGGCTTCACCAAGGCGGCGGTGTCCGGTGGGGCGCTGTTTCCGTCGCTGCGGCAGGGCTATGCGGATCGCGGGATTGCATGTCTGCAATGCTACGCCACCGCCGATTTGGGGCATATCGCCTACGAGTCGGACGCGATGGACGGGATGATCGTCGACGAGGGCGTGATCGTGGAGATCGTGACGCCCGGCACGGGTGTCCCTGTGGCCGAAGGGCAGGTAGGTGAGATCGTGGTGACCTCGCTGAATCCTGATTATCCGCTGATCCGCTTTGGCACGGGCGACATGAGCGCCGTGATGTCGGGCGTCTCGCCTTGCGGGCGGACGAATATGAGGATCAAGGGCTGGATGGGACGTGCCGACCAGACGACCAAGATCAAGGGCATGTTCGTGCGGCCCGAACAGGTGGCCGACTTGGTGGCGAAACACCCCGAGATTGCCCGTGCGCGGGTTGTTGCCGCCCGTGACGGCGAGATGGACACGATGCGTGTTTTGATCGAGGCTGAGGGCGGGAATGCGGACGCCTATGCGGCCTCGGTTGCGGATGTATTGAAACTAAAAGGCGCGGTGGACGTTGTCCCTGTGGGCAGCCTGCCCAACGATGGCCTCGTGATCGAGGACCAACGCAGCTACAACTAGATAAGGATTTTGCCATGAGATTTCGTGCCAGCCTAACCGCTTTGTTGATGACGTCGGTGCCGGTTTGGGCGGGGGATGTGGCCCTTGTCGTCGGCAACGAAGACTATGCCAACGGGCGCGATTTGAGCGCAGCGGACGAGATGCTGGACGCGGTCGCGCCGCTGGAAGAGGCGGGGTTCGAGGTGCTGAGCGGGTCTGATCTGACGGCGGGGGCGTTGGCGGGACTGGTGTCCGAGCTGAACGCCAAGGTGGGCGGGTCGGGTCGGGTGCTGATCGCCTTGTCGGGGCATTTCGGGAATAGTTTGAGCGGGAGTTGGTTCGTTGGCGCGGATGCAGATGGGCCGGATTTGGGTGCTGTTGCTGCGCAGTCAGTTTCTTTGGGCGTTCTGATGGACATCGCGGCCCGCGCACCGGGAGGCGCGGTTGTTGCACTTGGCGTGGAAGAGGCAGAGTTTGAGTTTGGCGCTGGTGTGAATTCTGGGTTAGGCGATTTGGATATTCCGCAAGGCGTGAGTGTCATTACCGGCCCTTCGGGTGACGTGGCGGATTTCGCTAAGGATGCCTTAGGCGTGAAGGGGCAGTCGATTGCCAACGCGCTAAATGCTTGGCCGAGTTTGACCGGCTCGGGGTTCATGGCGCCTTTGGTACCGTTCCTGCCGAGTGACGGGGCGGCCCCGCCTGTCGTCGCAAAAGCCGACCCTGATGCAGAGCAAAAGGCGTTCTGGAAGGTGACGCAGGATATCGACACGATGGACGCGTTTGAGGCCTATCTGAAGCGCCATCCTGACGGGCTGTTTGCAAGCGAGGCGCGTGCGGAGATTGACAAGATCAAGGCGGAACCCTTGCTGTTGGCGGAGCAGGGTGAAAAGGCGCTGAACCTGAGCCGTGACCGGCGGCGGGAAATTCAGCGGGCGCTGTCGCTGCTGGAGTATGACCCCAAAGGGATCGACGGAATTTTCGGGCGAGGATCGCGTGCGGCGATTCAGAAATGGCAGAACGTGAATGGCGAAACTGCGACGGGCTTCGTGACGCAACCGCAGATTGAACGGCTGGGCGCGCAGGCGGACCGCCGTGCGCAGGAATTGGAAATAGAGGCCGAGAAACGCAAGATTGAACTGGAACGCAAAGACCGCGCCTATTGGAGAGCGACCGGTCAAGGTGGTGACGAGACCGGGCTGCGCGCCTATCTGGAGCGCTATCCTGACGGCGTATTCGCAGAGATTGCCACCGCGCGGTTGGAGCCGTTTGAAGAGGCGCGTCGCGCTGCGGCGGCAGAGCAGGATCGTGCGGCTTGGGATGCGGCGGAATCGGTAGGGTCGCTCGCGGCCTATGAAGGCTATGTTCAGGCGAACCCCGAAGGGGCGTTTGTCGAGCAAGCCCGCGCGAAGATTGCCGAGCTGGAATTCGAGGCGAAGAACGCGGGCGCACTGGAAGCGGCGCAACGCAACGAGGAACGGCTGGGGTTGAACGGCACCACACGGCGATTGGTCGAGGATCGACTGGAGTCACTGGGGTTGAAACCCGGTGCCGTGGACGGAACATTTGATGATGACAGCCGTCGTGCGATCAGACGGTATCAAGAGGCGCGAAACCTGCCGCGCACTGGGTTCCTGAACCAGCAAACCTTGGTGCGATTGCTGGCGGATTCCGTGCTGCGTTAAAGCGCTTTGCGGGCTTTCAGGGCGGCGGAGATTGTGCCGTCGTCGAGATAATCCAGCTCCCCCCCGATGGGGACGCCTTGAGCGAGTGACGTGACTTGGATGCCGCGTGTTTCAAGCTCTCCGGCGATGTAATGGGCCGTGGTCTGGCCGTCGATCGTGGCGTTCAGGGCGAGGATCACTTCGGTGATGTGCTCGTCTGCGACGCGGGTCATCAGCTTCGGGATGCGGAGTTCTTCGGGGCCGACTGCGTCCAGCGCTGAGAGCGTGCCGCCGAGCACATGGTAACGACCCTTGAAGACGCCGGAGCGTTCCATCGCCCAGAGATCGGCCACGTCTTCGACGACGCAAATCTCGCCGTTGGCGCGCTTGTGGGAGGTGCAGATGTCGCAGACGTCTGACGTGCCGATATTGCCGCAGTTGAGGCATTCGCGCGCGGTGGCGGCGACGTTTTGCAAGGTGTCGGAGAGCGGGATCATCAGCAGCGCGCGCTTCTTGATCATGTGCAACACCGCGCGACGGGCCGAGCGGGGGCCAAGCCCGGGGAGCTTGGCCATCATCTCGATCAATGCGTCGATATCTTTCGTGCTACTCAAACGGGCGCGCCTTGTGTTGCTGTCGGAGCCTCCGGCGGAGGTATTTTTGAAGCAATGATAGGTTAGAAGGGGAGCTTCATTCCCGCGGGGATGCCCATTTCTTGGGTGAGCTTGCTCATCTCGGCTTCGGCTTTGGCGGCGGCTTTCGATTGCGCGTCTTTGATGGCGGCGAGGATCAGGTCTTCGACGACTTCCTTTTCGTCGGGGTGGAAGATCGACGGATCGATGTCGAGGCCAGTCAGGATGCCTTTGGCGGTGGCTGTGGCCTTGACCAGACCTGCGCCGCTTTCGCCTTGGACTTCGATGTTTTGCAGGTCTTCCTGCATCTGGGTCATCTTGTCCTGCATTTCTTTGGCTTTTTTCATCATTCCGGCCATATCGCCGAGGCTGCCTAATCCTTTGAGCATCTGAGAGTCTCCAGTTGGGAAATCGTGTTTGGGGTGGTTATGACAGTGGGCATATAGGGGCCACAAGCGGCTGTGACTAGTCGTCCTCGAACGGGTCCCACTCGTCTTCGACTTCTGGCAGGGCCTCGACGGCGGCTTCCTGCACCAGATCGGCGGCGGTGCGGATGTCGATGATTTTCGCACCGGGGAAGGCTTGCAAGGTGGCTTGCATGAGCGGGTGTTCCGTCGCCTCGGCTTTCAGCGCGTTGGCCTCTGCGTCGCGTTCGGCGGCCAGCGTGGGCGCGCCGCCCTCATTGACCAGCGTGACGGCCCAGCGTTGACCCGTCCATTGCTGCAAGCGCGCGCCGAGGCGGGCGGCGAGGTCGCGGGGGGCGTTGTCGGTGGGGACGAACTCGATGCGGCCGGGGGAGTAGTGGGCGAGTTGGACGTAGCCTTCGACCTCGACCAGCAGTTTCATGTCGCGGTTGGTGCGGATCAGGCCGACCACGTGGTTGAAGGTGGGGTAGTGGGCCAGTGCGGTTTCCGCCGACAGGTCGAGTGCGGCGGAGGTGCCGCCGCCTGCGCTGACCGTTTGGGTTTGCGCCCGTGCGGTGGTCATGCCGCCTTGTGGGGCGGTGGTGCCTGCGGGTGGCGTAGGTGGCGGCGGTGTGTCTTGCAGCTTGCGCACCAGTTCCTCGGGCGAGGGTAGGTCGGCCATGTGGGTGAGGCGGATGATCGCCATTTCGGCGGCCATCATGGCGTTGGGGGCGCTGGCGACCTCCTCCAAGGATTTCAGCAGAAGTTGCCACATGCGGGACATGGCGCGCATCGGCAGGGCCTCGGCCATTTGTGCGCCGCGGGTGCGCTCGTCCGGGCCGACGGTGGGATCGTCGGCGGCCTCGGGCGTGATCTTGATGACGGAGACCCAGTGGGTGATTTCGGCCAGATCGCGCAGGACAGCCATTGGGTCGGCACCGTCGGCATATTGCGAGGACAGTTCCTGCAACGCGCCAGCGGCGTCGCCCTTCATGATGAGGTCGAACAGGTCCAGCACGCGGCCACGGTCGGCGAGGCCCAGCATGGCGCGAACTTGCGGCGCGGTGGTCTCGCCCGCGCCGTGGGAGATGGCCTGATCCATCAGAGACATGGCGTCACGGACGGAGCCTTCGGCGGCGCGGGTGATCAGGGCCAGCGCGTCTTCGGCGATTTCGGCGCTTTCCTTGGCGGCGATGGATTGCAGGTGGGCGATCATTACCTCCGGCTCGATCCGGCGCAGATCGAAGCGCTGGCAGCGCGACAGGACGGTGACCGGCACCTTGCGGATTTCCGTGGTGGCGAAGATGAATTTGACGTGCTCGGGCGGCTCCTCCAGCGTCTTCAACAAAGCGTTGAAGGCGGAGGTGGAGAGCATGTGCACCTCGTCGATGATGTATATTTTGTAGCGGGCGGAGGCGGCACGATAATGCACCGAGTCAATGATTTCGCGGATGTCGCCGACGCCGGTGCGGGACGCCGCGTCCATTTCCATGACGTCGACATGGCGACCCTCGGCGATGGCGACGCAGTTGTCGCAGGTGCCGCAAGGCTCCGTGGTTGGGCCGCCAGTGCCGTCCGCGCCGGTGCAGTTCATGCCTTTGGCGATGATCCGCGCGGTGGTGGTTTTGCCGGTGCCGCGAATGCCCGTCATGATGAAGGCCTGCGCGATGCGGCCCGCGTCGAAGGCGTTTTTCAGGGTGCGGACCATGGCGTCCTGCCCGATCAGGTCGGCAAACGTCGCAGGGCGGTATTTCCGCGCCAGAACCTGATAGCCGCCGCTGGTCGTTTCAGTCATGGGAGTTCCTTGGATTCGGGTCGTCCCGGAGCCTAATTCGCGGAGGCGACAAGGTCCACTAGAGACTCCATAGCACTGCGCCGACGGCGGCGGCGGCGAGGCTCATCAGGAGGGCAAGAAAACGGAAATTTCGGCTGGGCGTTGCTTCGGCATGGGTTTCGGTGAGGCGCTCCCATGTTTTGGTGGCCTGCTTCTGGGCGGACCAGAAGATCAGGATCGCGACGATCAGGAACATCGAGGCTACTATCTTGGCGGCCCAAGTGGGGTCAAAATCGCCGAACACCGCTTTCAGGCCAATGGCGACACCGATTGCACCCAGCCCTGTACCCATCCAGCTGGCGAAAGTGCGCTCGTTCGCCATGATCGTGCGATCTTCGGCCCAGTCGGTACGCTCTTCGGCGAGGTCTTGGTTATCTTTGCTCATAGTTGGCAAGGATAGGGCTTCGAGCGGTGATGGAAAGAAGAAAGCGCGCCATAGATCAGGCGCGCTGGGTGAGAGGTTGGACATCGACCCAAGTGGGGCTCGTTGTGGCTGCTTCCTTCCGGATCTGACCAGGTTGGCGAGGCACTTGCCCGCGCCAACCCCTCAAGCCCGATATAGGCACAGATTCTCGCGAACGCAAGGTTTGCCAACTTTGTGTTCCCGTGCCAGAAGCGGGGCAATCAAACGAGGGACTTACGGTGAAACTTGCGGAAACGGTTACCTTTGGCGGCTCCGGGCTGGATCGCGCGGCGCATTTGCGTGGTGATGCGGACGCTTTGAGCGCATTGCTGGACAATCCGGATACGGGTGTGTTGCCCGTTTGGCGGGGTAAGCCCTTGATTGGCGGCGAAGATCGTGACCGCCCTGCATGGCAATCTGCAAACCACCCGATTTTTTCCGAGGCGGACGAGGCGCCGATATTCTTGGGTCTGGACAACGGGGTCGCGCGGTTTGCGCGTGATATCTCGGGCTGGGAGCCGGACGAGAATTTGGACACGCTGAACCAGTTTCTTGACCCGTCCGAGCAGCATTATCCGGGGTTGCCCGACGACGAGCGGTTCTCGGAGTTGCGGGCGATCATGACGCATCTGACGCCGCGCGATGCGGAGTTGATTGCAGCGGCAAAGGCCATTGGCAGCTGGCACGAGACGCACGGGTATTGCGCCCGATGCGGCGCGAAAAGCACGATTTCGATGGCGGGCTGGCAGCGCGATTGCGACGCCTGCGGTGCGCATCACTTCCCGCGCACCGATCCGGTGGTGATCATGCTGGTTACCCATGGCAATTCGGTGCTAATGGGGCGCTCTCCGGGATGGCCCGAGGGGATGTATTCCTGCCTTGCCGGCTTTGTGGAGCCGGGGGAGACCATCGAGGCCGCCGTGCGTCGCGAGACCTTCGAGGAATCCGGCATTCGTGTGGGCGAGGTGGAGTATCTATCGAGCCAGCCCTGGCCGTTTCCAGCGTCGCTGATGTTCGGGTGTCGCGGTCATGCGATCAGCACGGACATCACCATCGACCCTGAAGAAATCGAAGATGCGTTCTGGGTCACGCGCGAAGAGATGATGGAGACGTTTGCAGGCAACAATCCGAAAATGAAAGCCGCCCGCAAAGGCGCAATCGCGCATTTTCTGTTGCTTAACTGGCTGCGGGACACGTTAGACTAGACTGAAAATTGATGAGCGGGCCGACATGAAGTTTTCCACCAAGGAAGATCTTGAGATACCCATTGATGACGTGTTCGAGATGTTGTCGGATTTCGACGGTTTCGAACGTGCCATTTTGCGCCATGGGGCCGATGTATCAAGATCCGACAAAATGAGCAGTAAAGGCGTGGGTATGACGTGGAACGCGCGTGCCACTATGCGTGGCAAGAAGCGTGATTTTGTCGTAAAACTGGTCGAGTTTGATCGCCCCAACCAGATGCTGTTCGACGTGACTACGAAAAATATGGCCGCGACCTTTCTAGTGGAGCTGGTAGCCATGTCACGGACCCGCACGCGGATGCGGGTGGAGTTGGACGCGCGGCCGCAAACGCTGTCGGCGAGGTTGTTGATGCAATCGGCCAAGCTTGCACGCAATAAGCTCAACCGCCGCTACAAAACTCGGATTGCGCATTTTGCCAGCGATCTCGAGGACCGTTACAAAAAAGGTCTCCGCGCTACTACGGCGTGAGCGTGAGGCAGTTTCTTTGTCCGGAGAAAACACTCCTGACAATACCTGTCAGGAGGCGTGACTTATAACTCCCCTTCGAATCAATCGAGCAGGAGTTTTCCAATGACCCGAACCGGCAGCTGCGCCTGTGGCGCTATTCATTTCAATATCACCGCGCCGTTTATCGGTGTCGGCATGTGCCATTGCACGAAATGTCAGAAAGCATCGGGTGGTGGCCCGAACTACGTCGCCCTGACCCCGAAAGACGGGTTGGAGGTTACCCAAGGGCAACCGTCCATCTTTCAATCCGAAGGGAGCAGTGGCGGGACCATTGGTCGGGCATTTTGTGGTGACTGCGGCACCCCGTTATGGAGCATTCCTGCACATGAGCCATTTTTCGCGTTGAAGCTGGGCGCGTTGGACGACAATTCCGACCTTGAACCGGAGATGCATATCTATGTCTCGTCCGCGCCGAAATGGCATGGGATCAATGACGACCTGCCTAAGTTTCCCCAGATGCCACCGTCCGGTTAAGGTCGAGGGCGAGGCGCAACACTTTATCCACGTTTTCCGACATCGGGCGGTCCCCTGACAGGGCTGCCTCTACTGGCACCCATGCGGCGTCCATCGCGTCGTCATCGGCGACGGGGGCGCCTGAGACGTATGTGCAGAGCACAGCGGCGAGCAGGTAGTGGTGTAGCACCACGCCGTTGTCCGCTTGCGCAATGACGTCGATATTCGTGAGGTAGCTCGAGGGGGTCGCGATGACGCCTGTTTCCTCCAGCAATTCACGGGCGGCCGCGTCCAGCGCGGTTTCTCCCAGTTCCACATGGCCACCGGGGAAGCCCCAGAGACCCGCGTTTGGCGCGTTGCGGCGTTGGACCAACAGCGTTTGGCCTTCGTGCACGACCACGGCAATCGCCCCGAGTTTGGGGCGGCGTGGCTCAGTCACGGGCGAAGGCAGCGGGGTAGGTGCCGAGGACTTTGATCTCGGAGGTGAAGAACTCCAGCTCCTCCATCGCGTGCTGCACACCGATATCATCGGGGTGGCCGGAGATGTCCGCGTAGAACTGCGTCGCGGTGAACTCGCCGTCGACCATGTAGCTTTCCAGCTTGGTCATGTTGACGCCATTGGTCGCGAAGCCACCCATCGCCTTGTAGAGCGCGGCGGGGATGTTGCGGACGTTGAACACGAAGGACGTGATCATATGGGTGTCGCCGCGCCGCGACATGTCGGCTTTAGGCGACATAATCAGGAAGCGCGTGGTGTTGGTGTCGTGATCCTCGATGTCGCGGGCAAGCACTTCGAGGCCGTGGGTGTCGGCGGCCATCTCGGAGGCCAGCACGCCGATGCCTGCTTCCGGATGCGCGGCAAGTTCTGCTGCGGCACCGGCGCTGTCGGCGGCGGCCTCGCCACGGATGCCATGCGATTCGAGAAAGGCGCGGCATTGCGGGATCAGGACCAGATGCGCACGCACACACTTGATGCTGTCGAGCGAGGTGCCTTTGGGGGCCATGAGCGCGATGCGGACGCGCACGAAGGCCTCGTCGATAATGTGCAGGCCGGATTCCGGCAGCAAGCGGTGAATGTCCGCCACGCGGCCATAGGTGGTGTTTTCGACGGGCAGCATGGCAAGGGCGGCATTGCCCGTGCGGACGGCGTCGATCACCTCTTCGAACGTGGTGCAGGGCAGCGGCTCCATATCGGGGCGCGCACGTACGCAGGCCTCGTGAGAATAGGCGCCGAGCTCCCCTTGGAACGCAATTTTCTGAGTCATAGTGCATTTTCCCGCAAAAAGGCGTTTAGTCGCGGTGTCTAGCCCTTGCAGAACCGTATGGGAAGACGATAGATACCGCGCAAACGCCAAACGGGTGAGAGACAGACATGTTTGACACGATGACAATGACCAAAGTTCTGGGTGCGCTCTGCGGATCGCTTCTGGTGTTCCTGCTGGGTGGCTGGGCTGCCGACCTGATCTACCACGGCGGCGAAGGCGGTCACGGGGACGAGCATCAGCAAGCCTATGTTATCGAAGTTGAAGGTGGCGAGGCTGAAGTCGAAGAAGAAGTCGAAGAAATAGACTTCGCAGCGGTAATGGCTGAAGCCGATGCGGAAAAAGGCTCCAAGGTCTTCTCCAAGTGCAAAGCCTGCCACAAGCTGGAAGACGGCGCAAACGGCACGGGCCCGCACCTGTATGGTGTCGTTGGACGTGACGTTGCTGCTGTTGGTGACTTCGGATATTCCGACGTGCTGTCCGGTAATGGCGGTGCTTGGACCCCAGAAGAGCTGCAAGCCTTCCTTGAAAACCCTAAAGCATATGCCCCGGGCACGAAGATGAGCTTTGCTGGCCTGAAGAAAATCGACGACCGTGCGAACTTGATCGCGTATCTTGAGACCATTGGCGGCTAAGTCCGTTAGAGGTAAGAATTTCGAAAGGCCGTCCCTTTTGGGGCGGCCTTTTTCGTTTCAAGGTGATCTCATCCGCTCACAATCGCGCAATCGGCCTTGATTGTTGAACAAATCCAACTTCTTTTGTCTTATCTGATTAGTGTCGTGCCCATGACAGGTCTCAGGAGGATCAAAATGAAGAAACGCCATCCGCAAGCCCTTGTGCAATCCCACTCCCGGCAAAGAAGCCGGATGAAATGGATGGGCGCTGGCTTGATGCTGGTGGCGGCGACAGTGACGTCGGTGACGGCGGCGCGTAGTGAGACGATCATCAAGGCGCACGGATTTTCCGACTTTGGCGAGTTGAAATACGCCGAAGGGTTTCCGCATCTGGATTACGTGAACCCTGACGCCCCGAAAGGTGGCGAAATTTCCGTGGCGGCATCAGGCACGTTTGACAGCATGAACCCGTTTAGCCGCAAGGGGCGCGGCGGAGCGCTGTCGAGCATCCCGTATGAGCGGTTGATGACGAGCGTGGACGATGATCCTTACGGGGCCTATTGCTTGCTATGCGAGAGCTTGGAATACCCCGAAAGTCAGGAATGGGTCATTTTCAACCTGCGTCCCGAGGCCAAATTCGCGGACGGGACACCCGTGACGGCGCATGACGTTGTTTTCACGGTGAAGACCTTCCTGACCGATGGGCTGCCCTCCTTCGCGCAAGCCGTGTCCAAGTTCTACAAAAGCTACGAGGCGCTGGACGATCACCGAATCAAGTTCACCTTCAACGAAGGTATTCCACGCAAGGGTCTGATCAGTCAGGCGGGCGCGTCCATCGCATTCTCGAAGAAATGGTTCGAGGAGAATGACGCCAACATCAAAGAACCACGGCTGGAATCTGCGGTCGGCTCCGGTCCGTATATGGCAGGCGAAGTGGACCCGCCGCGGCGCATCGTTTACGAGCGTAACCCCGACTATTGGGGCGCAGATTTACCCATCAACAAGGGGCGTTGGAATTTCGACCGGATGCGGATCGAGTATTTCGCAGATGAAACCGCGTCGATGGAAGCGTTCAAAAGCGGCGTCTACAATTTCCGCCGTGAAAGCAGCTCCTTGAAGTGGGCGACGGCCTATGACTTTCCCGGCATAGAGAACGGCAACATTGTGAAGGCTGAGCTGGCAAATGGTAGCCTTCCGCCAGCTTACGGCATGGTGTTCAATCTGCGCCGCGACAAGTTTGACGACCCGCGCGTGCGCGAAGCGTTGCAGTTGATGTACAACTTCACGTGGACCAACGAGACATTGCAATTTGGCTTGTTCGCCCAGCGGGACTCGTTTTGGCAGAACACGGATTTGGCCGCCGAGGGCGTGGCCGAGGGGCTGGAGCTTGAATACCTGAAATCCGTGGAAGACCTGCTAGAGGACAAGTCCGTCCTGACGGAGCCTGTTGTCGTGGCCCATGAAAGCAGCGCGCGGCAGCTGGACCGCAAGAATTTGCGCAAGGCGACAAAACTGCTGTCGGAAGCGGGTTGGGAGGCTGATGCAAGCGGGGTTCTATCCAAAGATGGCAAGCCGTTCGAGATTGAATTTCTCTCCGGTAGTCCAGCCTATGACCGGCTGATCCAACCCTATATCGAAAACCTCAAACGCGTGGGTGTGCAGGCCAAATATACCCGCGTGGACCCAGCTCAATACACCAACCGCGAACGCGGGTTTGATTGGGATATGATCTACGATGGGTATGTGAACTACATTCAGGAAGACAACGGGATTTCGCAGCGGTTCGGGTCTCAAGACGCGGAGTATTCTTTGTTCAACCCGTCGGGCTACAACTCGCCCGCCGTGGATGCGCTGATCAAGAAGATGCTGGACGCCGAGACGCTGGACGAAATGCAGGCGGCTGTGCGGGCAACGGACCGTATCTTGCGGGCCGCGCGGATCATGATCCCTGCTTGGTATAACGACACGTTCTGGGTCGCGTATTATGATATGTTCGAGCATCCCGATAAATTGCCGCCACTGGCCTTGGGTCATCTGGATTTTTGGTGGTATAACGCCGACAAGGCTGCGGCCTTGAAGGCAAAAGGCGCCCTTTAGAGGCGTCGGAAAAACAGGCGGTACGACCCGAACATGGGCGCATATATCCTCAGACGGCTACTGCTGGTGATCCCGACATTGATCGGGATCATGATCGTGAACTTTGCCCTGACGCAGTTCGTGCCGGGTGGTCCGATCGAGCAGATCATTGCGAACTTGGAGGGCCAAGGCGACGTCTTTGAAGGCTTCTCGGGCGGCAGTAATGACAGCCAGTTGGAGAGCCTGAGCACCGACAGCAAATACGAGGGCGCGCGCGGGTTGCCGCCAGAATTCATCGCCAAGCTGGAGAAGGAATTCGGCTTCGACAAGCCGCCGGTTGAGCGGTTCTTGAACATGATGTGGAACTACCTGCGGTTTGATTTCGGCGAGAGCTATTTCCGCTCGGTCAGCGTGCTGGATTTGGTGTGGGAGAAGATGCCAGTGTCGATCACGCTGGGGCTTTGGTCCACGGTGATCGCCTATGTGATCTCGATCCCGCTGGGCATCCGCAAGGCGATCCGCGACGGGTCAAGCTTTGACACTTGGACGTCAGCGATAATCATCGTGGCTTATGCCATTCCGGGTTTTTTATTCGCCATCGTGTTGCTGGTTTTGTTCGCGGGGGGGTCCTATTACCAGTGGTTCCCGCTGAGGGGGCTGACGTCTGACAACTTTGAAGACCTGAGCGCCATGGGCAAGGTGGTGGACTATTTCTGGCACATCGCACTGCCCGTCACCGCCTCCACCATTGCGGCTTTTGCGACGCTGACCTTGCTGACGAAGAACTCGTTTCTGGACGAGATCAAGAAGCAATATGTGGTCACCGCCAAAGCCAAGGGGCTATCGGAAAGCCGTGTGCTGTATGGCCACGTCTTCCGCAACGCGATGTTGATCGTGATCGCGGGTTTCCCCAGCTTGTTTCTAGGTATTTTCCTGTCGGGATCGTTGATTATCGAGACGATCTTCTCGCTGGATGGGTTGGGCCGTTTGGCATTCGAGGCGACGGTGGCGCGGGATTATCCGGTGGTCTTCGGGACGCTCTATTTCTTCGGGCTGATTGGCCTGATCGTCGGCATCCTGTCTGACCTGATGTATGTCTTCGTGGACCCGCGCATCGACTTTGAAAGCCGCGAGACATGAAGTTGTCCCCGCTCAATCAACGGCGCTGGACGAACTTCAAGCGCAACCGGCGGGCCTTGTGGTCGCTGTGGATTTTCGCGGTGCTGTTCGGGTTGTCGCTGTTCGCGGAACTGATCGCCAACGACAAGCCGATCCTGATTAAATACCGCGGTGAGTTGTTCACCCCGATTACCAGCTTCTATCCTGAGACAGCGTTTGGCGGCGATCTGCGGACCGAAGCGGTTTATCGCGATATCGAGATACAATGCTTGATCAAAACCGGCGGTATCGAGGATTGCTGGGACGACCCCGAAGCCGTGATGGAGGAAGCCGCTACCGGCACCTTTGCGGGCGAGTCGGTGGAGCAGGGGTGGATTATCACGCCGATTATCCCGTTCAGCTACACCACCATTGTTGATCGCCCGGGCACAGCACCTGCGGCACCGGATGCGATGAACTGGCTGGGCACGGACAACACGTCACGCGACGTCGCGGCACGGGTGATCTATGGCTTCCGGCTGTCGATTGTATTTACACTGGTGGTGACGTTGGTGTCGTCCATCATCGGGATTGCAGCGGGGGCGGTGCAGGGTTTCTTTGGTGGGCGCGTGGACCTGATCTTCCAGCGTGTGCTGGAAATCTGGGGGGCCACGCCGAGCCTCTATGTCATCATCATCATGTTCGCTATTCTGGGACGCAGCTTCTGGCTGCTGGTGTTCCTGTCGATCCTGTTCGGCTGGCCCGCTTTGGTTGGCGTGGTGCGTGCGGAGTTCCTGCGGGCGCGCAATTTTGAGTATGTCCGCGCGGCGCGCGCGCTGGGCGTGTCGAACACCACCATCATGTTCCGCCACATGCTGCCCAATGCCATGGTCGCGACGCTGACCTTCCTGCCGTTCATTGTAACGGGGACCATCGGGATGCTGGCATCGCTTGATTTTCTGGGCTTCGGATTGCCGTCCTCGGCCCCGTCGCTGGGGGAGCTGACCTTGCAGGCCAAGCAGAACCTGCAAGCCCCGTGGCTGGCCTTTACCGCCTTCACAACCTTCGCGGTGATGCTGTCGCTACTGGTGTTCATATTCGAGGGCGTGCGCGATGCGTTTGACCCCAGAAAGACCTTTCAATGAGCTTACTTCTGGAGGTCAAAGACCTGTCCGTCAGCTTCCGTCAGGACGGCGAAGTGACCAAGGCGGTCACGGGGGTGTCTTTCCACGTGGATCGCGGCGAGACCGTGGCGTTGGTGGGAGAGTCCGGTTCGGGCAAATCAGTGTCCGCGCTGTCCACGGTGCAGCTTTTACCGGACAGCGCCACGGTAACCGGGCAGATCAGCTATGACGGGAAAGACCTGACAGCGGCGAGCGAGCGAGAGCTGCGTCAGGTTCGGGGCAATGACATCAGCTTCATTTTCCAAGAGCCGATGACCTCTTTGAACCCGCTGCATACGCTGGAAAAGCAGATCACTGAAAGCCTGAGCCTGCACCAAGGGTTGCGCGGCGACGCGGCGCGGGTGCGCGTGATCGAGTTGATGGAGAAGGTCGGTATTCGCAACGCTGAAAGCCGATTGTCGAGCTACCCGCACCAATTGTCGGGTGGGCAGCGTCAGCGGGTGATGATCGCGATGGCCTTGGCCAACGGGCCGGAGCTGTTGATTGCGGACGAGCCAACGACGGCGCTGGATGTGACCATTCAGGCGCAGATTTTGGAACTTCTGGCGGATCTCAAGCGGCGCGAAAAGATGAGCCTGCTGTTCATCACCCACGATCTTGGCGTGGTGCGCAAGATTGCCGACAGGGTTTGCGTCATGCAGCATGGCAAGATCGTCGAAACCGGCCCCACGGCCGAAATTTTCGACAACCCCCAGCATCCCTACACGAAACTGTTGTTGGAAGCGGAATCGACAGGCGTGCCCGGACCGGTTCCTGTGGGCGCGAAGGAGATGGTATCAACCGAGGAGTTGCGTATCTGGTTCCCGATCCAGACCGGACTTTTGAAACGCACGACCGGCCATGTGAAAGCGGTGAACGCCGCCACCGTGTCGGTTCGCGCAGGCGAGACGTTGGGGATTGTGGGCGAATCCGGCTCTGGCAAGACCACGTTGGCGCTGGCGATCATGCGGCTGATTTCGAGCAAGGGGCCGATCCAGTTCGAGGGGCGCGACATTCAAGGGCTGTCCTCGAAGGATTTGCGCCCGTTGCGCGCGGACATGCAGATCGTGTTCCAAGACCCCTATGGCTCTTTGTCACCGCGTATGACGGTGGAGCAGATCATCGCTGAAGGGCTGGGCGTGCACGGCACCGATCCGGGGCGGGACCGCCGCGAGATGGTGTCGGAGATCATGACTGAGGTGGGGTTGCAGCCGGAGATGATGCACCGCTATCCACACGAGTTTTCGGGCGGCCAGCGGCAGCGTATTGCCATCGCGCGGGCCATGATCTTGCGGCCCAAGCTGGTGGTCTTGGACGAGCCGACGAGCGCTTTGGACATGACGGTGCAGGTGCAGATCGTGGAGTTGCTGCGCAACCTGCAGCAGAAATACGGACTGGCCTATCTGTTTATCAGCCACGACCTGAAGGTGGTGCGCGCGATGTCGCACAAGGTACTGGTGATGAAGCAGGGCGACGTGGTCGAGACCGGCAACAGCGAAGAGCTGTTTGCCAACCCGAAAGTTCCATACACCCAGCAATTGCTGGCCGCGGCGTTGGACCTGAAAGCGGGGTAGCGCTTACGCGCCCGGCCCACGAACCTCGCAGTCATGACCGCGTGCGCTAAGGCGCTGGCAGGCCAGGGTGGCGTCGTTTTGCGACAAGCCCACGAAGTTTGCTTCCCATCCGCGTGGGCGGTTCACAACTTTGCGCAAGGCTTCATCCAAGGTGTCGATTTCCTGCAAAGCCGTTTTCAGCAAGAGCCGCTCTGCCCTATCGCGGGTGGTGTATTTGCCCAGTGAGATAGACCAATGACGGCCGCCCGACGTCGACGCACGAGTGATGATCCTGCGGGGTTCGGGTTTGCGTGTGGCCGTAGTGATGTCGATCGCGGTCTGAACCAGATTTTGGGGCTTGCGGATCGGTGTGACCACTGCTCCCACACTGGCCAGCTCGGTGCTTTGGGCTGTGCGAGTAGCGACCTCTGCACGTGCCTGACTGACATTGTCGTCTACACTCTCGACGATAGCCATCAGCATGTCCTCGGACGGGGCGCGGTCTGGCCGCTGCAACGGACGCGGGCTGGAACGGCGCGCGGTGATAGTCGGCGCGACCTTAATGACCTTCGGCTTGACGGGTTGTGTTACAAGGTTTGGCCGCGTGGGCTTGCGCAGCTTGGCGCGGGACGGGGCGCGTTTGAAACCCATGTCCAACAACTCGGCCACGCGGGCGTTGCGCGCGGCGGTTGAGGTGCCCCCGAAGACGGTTGCAATGACACGCTCGTTTCCGCGTTCGGCGGAGGCTACGAGATTGAAGCCTGCGGCGCGGGTGTAACCGGTCTTGATGCCGTCGGCGCCTTTGTAGTTTTGCAGCAGACGACGGTTTGTATTGGAAACCTGACGCACGCCGGCATGGGTCGTCTGGCGCGAGAACAGATTGTAGTATTGTGGATAGTCGTAGATCAGGTGGCGGCCCAGTGTGGTCATGTCCCGTGCGGTAGACATGTGGCCGCTTTCGGTCAGTCCGTGGGCGTTCTTGAAGGTGGTGTTTGTCATTCCAAGCGCTTTGGCCATTGCAGTCATCCGGCGCGCGAAGGCGGCTTCGGATCCGGCAACAGCTTCGCCGAGCGCTGTGGCAGCGTCATTTGCAGATTTCACGGCGGCAGCGCGGATCAGGTAGCGGATCGAAATGCGCTGACCCGCCTTGAGGCCCAATTTCGAAGGTTGCTCCGCTGCGGCCTTGCGGGAAATTTTAACTTTGGTGTCGAGCGTTAGCTCCCCACGACGAATTGCATCGAAGGTGACGTAGAGCGTCATCATCTTGGTCAGCGAGGCCGGATGAAGCCGCGTGTCTGCATTTCGGGAATGAAGCACCTCACCGGTGCGCGCATCGATCACAAGCGCCGCATAGGGTGCTGCGTAGGTTGCCCCAGCCCAAGCGGATGCCACAATAATAACCAGTCCTACACGGACTGCGTTCAAAAGACGTAAAACCACGACGTCTGCCCATTTTGCCTCGGGAATGACGTTGCATCCCCATTTATTATTTTTCAGCCGATCACCGACCTTTGAAACACCGCTAGCACAAAGATCGGATTCAGAAAACAGTTTAGTTTCAGGCAGTTTAGGGGTGTCATTGAAGTGCCTCAGCAACATCTAGTGGCAGTGGGGCTGTCATCTACTAAATGTCCGAAAACTTGTATCAGGACGCTGTTGGGAACTCTAACTCGCACCGTTGCTGTTTCAGCAAACTTTCACGCTTTAGTTCAGCTTCTTTTGCCCTGAGAGACCGAAGCTTACGTTTTTCTAACTCCAGGTCGACGGCAACCGGTTTTTTGGTCGTAACCGGCTGAGGATAGTTGCAAAAACTGAATCTCCCGTCGCCGCCGATTCCTGTTCCAACGCAGAAGTTGGTGTAAATCACCGTCCGCGTCTCGGTTTGAATTGCATAGCCCCGGTCTAGTGTGGCCTGTGTGTCCGCAATCAGAGCCTGAACGATGCGCAGGTCTTTGACCGCATCTTGCAGGCAGGTATCTTGAGGGCTGGCGCAAGCAGCCAGCAAGAGGAGCGGGGCGATCAGGACTGTTCTCATAAGGCGATAATACTCCAGCTGCGACGGCAAGGGAACGTGACACTTGTCCCCCGCAAGTGTTAGCACAACGTGAAACAAATAGGACAAGCCCGTGACGGACGATTTCGATACCAAGAAAACCCAAGCCTCCGCATGGTTCCGCAGCCTGCGCGACGATATTGTTGCCGCATTCGAAGGCTTGGAGAACACCCAGACCCAAGGGCCGTTTGCGGACCAGCCAGCAGGCGCATTTGAAGTGACCAAGACGACGCGCGGTTCTGACGACGGATCAGATGCGGGCGGGGGCCTGATGAGCGTGATGCGCGGCGGGCGCGTGTTCGAGAAGGTGGGTGTGAACGTCTCGACGGTCTACGGGACCTTGGGCGAGCGGGCGCAGAAGGCCATGGCCGCGCGGGGTGTGCCCGGTATGGATACGGACCCGCGGTTCTGGGCGGCGGGGATTTCGCTGGTGGCCCACATGCAGAACCCGCAAACGCCAGCCGTGCACATGAACACCCGCATGTTCTGGACGCCGGGTGCGTGGTGGTTCGGGGGTGGGTCGGACCTGAACCCTTGCATTGAGCGGGAGGAGGACACTGCGTTTTTCCACGGCGTGTTGAAAGAGTACTGCGACAAGCATGACGCCGGTTATTACCCGCGTTTCAAGGAATGGGCAGACGAGTATTTTTACGTTCCACACCGCAACCGTGCGCGGGGCGTTGGTGGCATCTTTTATGACGATCTGAACACCGGTGATTGGGATGCGGACTTTGCGTTCACGCAGGATGTGGGCCGCGCGTTTCTACCTGCTTTTCTGGGTGTCACTGAAAAATGGCGTGACGCGCCGTGGTCAGAGGCCGACAAGGAGGCGCAACTGGCGCATCGCGGGCTGTATGCGGAATATAACCTCGTCTACGACCGTGGGACCAAGTTCGGATTGGAGACGGGTCATGATGCCAATGCCGTTCTGATGAGCCTGCCGCCTGTCGCGAAGTGGTATTGAGTTTCGCCGCGCTGGCGCACGTCGACCGACCGGGGGATTTCATCCCCCGGACCCCCTGAGAATATTTTTGCCAAGATGAAACGCGGGGAGGGGTCAGGCTTTGTCTGACAAAAGGTCCGCGCCGTCTTCTTCGGTGACCACGGCGTCGGCGGTCGCTTGTTCGACATCGCTTTGCTCGTTGAGCAAATTGCCTTCAACCTCCGGTATCGCATCGTCTGCGGCGGCCGCAGCGGCGACTTGCTTGGCACCTTCGGAAAACTCCTGACTGGCGATGGCGAGCGCGGATTTTTCGGCGGCCCCCTCGAGTTGCAGGACCGGGACGCCTTGAGGGAAAATGATCTCCCGTGCGTCGTCGGGCATGGAGACGCCTTCCTCGGTCAACCGCTTGGTAACCTGTCGCAGCAGCGCGGATTTGACCTTGAGCACGGAGAAGTCTTTGGCGTTCACCCAGTAGTACGCCTTGATATTCACCGTGGAGCTGCCGAGGCCGTCGACGAGGATCATCGGTTCTGGCTGGTTCAGCACGGCTTCGTGGCCTGCGATGACTTCGAGGATCAGGCTTTGGGCGCGGGCAACTGACACATCGTATCCGACCCCGATCACCAGCGTGTCGCGGCGGTTGGCGGAACTGGTGTAGTTGACGATGGTGCTTTTGAAGATCGTCGCATTGGGGATCTGGATGTGGTTGCCTTCTGGGCTGAGCAGCACGGTCGACCGTGTGTTCATCGAGCGCACCGAGCCTGCCATACCTGCCACTTCGATGTAGTCACCGGACTGGAAGGGGCGGCGGATGGATAGTAGCAACGACGCCAGAAAGTTCTCTGCAATGTCGCGGAACGCGAAACCGACCACGATACCGATCACCCCTGCGCCGCCGACAACGGAGACGGCAATTTGCGTGAGGCCCGCCACCTGCAACACCACGAACAACCCGATCAGGAAGATGGGCAGCGCGATAGCGCGGCTGACGATGTCGCGCAGGAACGGTGACGCGATGCCGCCGAGAAGCCAACGGCGGATGCCCCTCGCGGCGAGGGAGGATAGCCACCATGTCAGTGGCAGAACGATCAACGCCAGCACGATCAGAGGTAGCGAGGTGACTATGCGTTTGCCGACGGACTTGATCTCCCCCAGTGCGGGGCCGAAGGACCAGTTGGCTTCTTGCACCACTTGTATTCGGTTGACCACGGCGACCACATCTTGGGTTTGTGACGCCAGATCGCGCGCCCATCTTTTGTGGTCGTCATTGGTGGTGCGCCCGTCGAGGAAGACGATGCCGTCCTTCACTTCGACGCGCGAAAACTTGTACCAGCCTGTCGAGCGCAGGATGCCGACGATCCGGTCAGCGATCTGCTCGTCCCGTGCCGTAGGTTCGACCGAGACAGCTTGCGACGGGGAAGTGACGTCTTGACCTTCGCTGGATGCCTCTTGCGAGAGGGCGGGGAAGGACAGGGCGAAAACGGCGCAGAGCGCGAACAGGATACGAGTCATCATGCACCCGACCCTAGCGGGACGGGCGGTTGGTGTTCCAGTGAAATATGCGCCTAGGCCGACGCGGTTTCGCGCACCGTGTCGATCATCAATTGCACGTTGTCGGGATCGGCGTCGGGAGTGATGCCGTGGCCGAGGTTGAAGATGTGCGGGCCTTTGGAAAAGGCTTTGACGATGGCGCGGGTCTCGTCCACCAAGTCCTGTCCGCCGGTGACCATGTGGCGCGAGGCGAGGTTGCCTTGAACGCAGCCGTCAACCTGCACGTTGGCCGCCGCCCAATCGGCGGAGACGGAATTGTCGAGCGCCACGCAATCCGCGCCAGTCGCCTTTGCGAATCCGATGTAGTTGTCACCTGCTTCACGCGGGAAGGCGATGATCGGCGTGTTCGGGTGGCGGGCTTTCAGCGCGCGGATGATCTTAGTGGTGGGCGCGAGGGCGAATTTCTGGAATGCGTCACCCGACAGCGAGCCCGCCCAGCTGTCGAACAGTTTGACCACCTCGGCGCCCGCGTCGATCTGCGCGGACAGGTATTCTATGGTGGCATTGGTCAGCAGGTCGATCAGGGCGTCGAACACCTCTGGCTGCTCGACGCGCAGCTTGTGGGCGGGGCCTTGGTCTGGGGTGCCTTGGCCTGCGATCATGTAGGTGGCCACGGTCCATGGAGCACCCGCGAAGCCGATCAGCGTGGTGGTCTTGGGTAGCTCGCCTGCAAGGTTGCGTACCGTTTGGTAGATGGGGGCCAAGTGCTCGTGCACGTCGGACGGGCCTTTGAGTTTGGCAAAGTCGGCGGCGCTGGTCACCGTCGATAGGCGCGGGCCTTCGCCGGTGACGAACCACAAATCCGCCCCCAATGCCTGTGGCAGCAGCAGGATGTCGGCGAACAGAATGGCCGCGTCGAAATCGAAGCGGCGGAGCGGCTGCAACGTGACCTCGGTCGCCAGGTCGGGGTTGTAGCACAGGGACAGGAAGTCGCCAGCCTGCGCACGGGTGGCCTTGTATTCCGGCAGATAGCGGCCCGCTTGGCGCATCATCCAGATCGGTGGCGTATCCAGTGTTTCGCCTGCCAATGCACGCATGATTTTCTTCTGCTCGGCCATGGCCACACTCCTTCTATTGCGACCTCTTGTCCGCGCTCGGGCGACCGAATGTCAAGGCGACAGCTTGTCAGCATTCGTGTGCCCATTTAAGCAAGCTGTCATGGCATTGAACCTACCCACCCCGACCTCACCCTTGCGGATTGGCACCCGCGGATCGCCGCTGGCTTTGGCGCAGGCCTACGAGACGCGTGCGCGGCTTATGGCGGCGTTCGATTTGCCGGAAGAGGCGTTCGAGGTTGTGGTGATCAAGACCACAGGCGATGCCATTCTGGACCGCCCGTTGAAAGAGATCGGCGGCAAGGGATTGTTTACCCGCGAGATCGAGGATGACCTGCTGTCGGGCCAGATCGACATTGCGGTTCATTCGATGAAAGACATGCCGGTGGAGCAGCCGCAGGGCTTGTTGTTGGACACCTACCTGCCGCGCGAGGACGTGCGCGATGCGTTTGTGTCGTTGAAAGCGAAGGGCATTGCCGAATTGGCGCAGGGCGATACTGTAGGGACATCTTCCCTGCGTCGCCGTGCGCAGATTTTGCACCGTCGCCCTGACCTGAATGTGGTGGAGTTCCGCGGCAATGTGCAAACTCGGCTGAAGAAGCTGGATGCTGGGGTCGCGACATGCACATTCCTTGCGATGGCGGGGTTGAACCGTCTTGCGATGGATGGCGTTCCAGCGACGGGAATTGAAACGACTGAGATGCTGCCAGCCGTAGCGCAGGGTGCGATCGGGATCGAGCGACGCGGTGATGACACCCGCGTGGCGGAGATGCTATCGGCGATCCACGATATTCCCACCGGCCAGCGGCTGGCGTGTGAGCGCGCCTATCTGGCGCAACTGGAAGGCTCTTGTGAGACGCCGATTGCGGGCTTGGCAGAGCTTGATGGCGACACAGTGAATTTCCGTGCCGAGATTTTGCGCCCTGACGGGTCAGAGGCATTGAGCGATGCCGAGACGTCCACGATTGAGCATGCCGCGGAAATGGGCCGTGCCGTGGCGGATCGTTTGACCGCACGGGCACCCAAGAACTTCTTTGACTGGCGGAGTTAGCGGGCAGGGGTTTGTTGGAATGGCGGCTCTGAGCCCAAAACAACCGATGCTGCAAGTCGCACGAAAGTCGGCTTTGTTTGGTGTCATTTTGCAAGATCAAGGCTTCTAAACAGGACTCACGCCTATTCGGCTTCCTCTCTCTTGGAAGCGCTGCCGTAAAACGCTGGTTTACTCTTGCCTGTCGCATCGAAAACTTTACGGTCACAGTATGGGATCAAAGAGCCTTCAATCGATGCAATCATCCGCCAAGAACGCAACCATGCGTTTGCTGGCCGTGCGGTCAAGGCGTCCGGGTCGCATTCCTTTTTCCAGAATGCGTGCGGGTCCAGGTCACCAATAACCTGACCCACCACATCAAATCGACGCATTCAAAAAGGAAACATCATGTCATCACATGACCGTTCACTCTATCTGCGGTACGCAGATGCCCTGCAACACCCATCTGATTGGTCTGAAGCAATTGCCGCATTCTTCTCCGCGGATGCCGACATCAACGTTGTCCACCCGTTCAATGAATTGCAGGGGGCAGACGCGTACCTCGACAAATTTCTGCATCCGTTACAGCACTCATTCGAAGGGCTTTACAGACGCGACGACATTTTCATGGCTGGCCAGTTTGAAGGACAGGATTGGATCAGTTCCACAGGCTACTTCGTCGGGCACTTTGCCCAAGATTGGATCGGTATCAAAGCCACAGGCACGCTAAGCTATCTACGCTATGGTGAATTTCACCGTATTGAGAACGGAAAAGCGGTCGAAAGCTATATCTACCTCGACATCCCGGAATTGATGATCGCCTGCAATCAATGGCCGCTGCCCATTGGGCCGGGTCTGTCGCGCGGCTATACTGGGTTGATCCAAGGACCGGCGAGCAAAGACGGCGTCATCACGAATGAACCCGATCCAGCCGAGGGCCAACGCAGTTATCAGATCGTGACGGATATGCTCACAGAACTTGCAACCAAGGACGAAGCATGGCGACCTTATTGGCACGACAATATGATGTGGTACGGTCCGGGCGCCTTTGGAAGTTTTGTAGGCATTGAGGAATTTGCATCGTTTCAGGTTCCATTCGAGTCCCAATTTGACGGATGGTCAGGCGGGTCCAAGGGCAATGGGATGACCAAGCACTTCACAAGATATGGTGACGGAAATTATACGTGCTCGGGCGGTTGGCCATCCCTAACCGGTGTCAACGTGAAGCCATTCCTAGGGCAAGGCCCCACGAAGGAGCGGGTATTCATGCGTGTCTGTGACTGGTGGCGACGGGAAAATGAGCTGCTTGTCGAGAACTGGGTGTTTGTTGATGTCCCGCATGTTTTGCTGCAGCTGGGATATGATCCGTTACCACACTCGCAAGGTTCCTAGGATGAGTACCACTGGACTACTTTGCTGACTTTTGAGGGAATTCTTTCGTGTTAAACATCAGAATGTCTGCAGTCATTGCGGACATTCGAATTGCATTGCGCAATGGCAGTTTTGTCCGCATAGCGGACTTTGGGCCTCGATCTCTTCTAGTAGTCGCCCCCCAACGAAAAAGGCCGCCCCCGAAGGAGCGGCCTCTAAAATTTTTAGCAAAACGCCTAAGCGCTCAAGCTTAGCCCAAGAAATTAACCTTGGCGGGCTTTAAAGCGAGGCTGGGTTTTGTTGATCACGTAAACGCGGCCCTTGCGGCGCACGACCCGGCAATCCCGGTGGCGCGACTTCAGGGAGCGAAGTGAGTTCTTAACCTTCATGTCTCTTCTCCTATTCGTCCAGCGCGATAGGGCGCCTTCAATTAAAATTCCTTCAGATGGTGGGCACTACTGGGATCGAACCAGTGACCACTTCGATGTCAACGAAGTGCTCTACCGCTGAGCTAAGCGCCCATCTGACCTTCATTTTCCGAACCGGTCCCACAGCAAAGGGGACGCAGCCGAAGCACGTTGGTCCGCGCTCTATAGAAGGAGTCGGAAAGCTGTTCAAGGGCTTTTGAATGAGCAAATTTTAGCCTTATACTTATGGCAACAGGAGCGGGCATGATGAACGACGCCTACACATTGACCCTACCAGAGGTCCAGACCAGCTGCATGGTCTTTGCCAGTCCACATAGCGGGCGGAACTATACGCGCGCTTTCCTGCGCAGCTCTGTTCTGGATGAATTGCAGATCCGTTCATCGGAAGATGCATTCATGGACAGGCTGGTGGCCCCCGCCGCCAAGTTTGGCGCGCCATTTCTGGCAGCCCATATGCCGCGTGCCTTCATTGATCTGAACCGGGCCTGTGACGAGTTGGACCCCGCAGTGGTGCAAGACGTGCGCCGCCCTGGCCACAACCCACGGATCGCGTCAGGACTTGGGGTGATCCCGAGGGTCGTGGCGAACGGGCGAGCGATTTATTCCGGAAAGCTCTCGATGGCGGAGGCCAACGCACGCGTGGAGCAGTACTGGCGTCCATATCATAATCGCCTTGGGCAATTGATGGAGGACACCAACCGCGTCTTTGGCCGCGCGGTGCTGGTCGACTTCCACTCCATGCCGCACGAGGCTGTACAATCCGCGGTTCACACAGGATTTGCGCGCCCAGACGTTGTGCTTGGCGATCGGTTCGGGGCGGCGGCGGACGGAAAAATCGTCGACCTGATCGAGACTGTCTTTCTGGAAGCAGGGCTTCGGGTCAGCCGCAATGCGCCCTTTGCTGGGGCCTACATCACGCAGGCTTACGGTCGCCCATCGCGGGGCCATCACGCCGTCCAGATCGAGATTGACCGCGCTCTTTATATGAACGAGCAATATGTCAGGCCGAACGGCAACTTCGACAGCTTCCGGGCATTGATGGAACGGATCGTGGCGGAAATTGCTGATGTGGGTCGCCAAGAACTGCCACTGGCCGCCGAGTAGGTCTCAGCGCAGGGAGCGGCCTTTTTTGATCGCATCGCTACCAAACTTTTCGCGGATTTTGTCTGTGGCACGCTCTGCCTCGGTGCGCTTTGCGGCGTCGGGGTCAAGCAAATCCGGGGTGCGGTCGGCGTCGTCTTCGGGCATCAGGTCCGAAATGCCGACGCCCAGCAGGCGGTACGGACCCTCACGTACATTCGTCATCAAATCCCGCGCCGTGCGGTAAATGCGGTCGGCCAGTTGCGTCGGGTCTCGCAAGGATTGGCGGCGGGTAATGAGTTTGAACTTGGCGGTCTTCAGCTTCAGCGTGACGACGCGACCGGCAATTTGCTTGGCCTTCGCGCGATCCGCTACCTTTTCCGCCATGCGCCATAGGTGACCGTCCAGCAGGTCAGTGTCGGCGGTGTCATCATGGAACGTGGTTTCGTTCGAGATTCCTTTGACCGGTTCATGAGCGGACACACGGCGGCGGTCCTCGCCGCGTGCAAGGTGCCATAAGCGGTTCCCCATGGAGCCGAAGCGCGTGTGCAGGTCTTGGCGGTCCCACCGCAGCAGGTCGGCGAATGTGCGAATGCCGGCCTTTTCCAGACTCTCGCGGGTCACCGCGCCGACACCCCAGATCAAAGAGACGGGGCGGTCACGCAGGAAGTCGTCAGTTTCCGCCTTGCCGATAACAGAAAAGCCGCGTGGCTTGTCCAAGTCGGACGCGACCTTTGCGAGAAACTTGTTGTGGCTCAAGCCGATGGAGCCGCTCACACCGATGTCGCTTTCCATCCTGTTTACCAGCCGCGCCAGCATAACAGCGGGCGGGGCGTGGTGCAGTTTCTCGGTTCCGGTCAGGTCTAGAAATGCTTCATCCAGCGACAGTGGCTCGATAGCGGGAGTCAACTTTTGCATCAAAGCGCGGATTTGGCGCGAGACCTCTACATAGACGTCCATGCGGCCGCGTACGACTTCGGCCTCGGGGCAAAGCTTGAGCGCCTGAAACATCGGCATCGCGGAGCGCACACCCTTAATGCGGGCGATGTAGCAGGCGGTAGAGACCACGCCGCGCCTGCCACCGCCAATTATCACCGGCTTGTCGCGTAGCGCCGGATTATCGCGCTTTTCGACCGACGCATAAAAGGCGTCGCAATCCATATGTGCGATGGAAAGGTCGAACAGTTCCGGATGTGACATGACGCGGGGCGACCCGCAGGCGGGGCAGCGGGCGCCTTGGTCATATTGATGGAAACAGGTTCGGCAAAGCGATGGCATGGGGTGGTGATACGCCAGCGGGGTGTAAGCGGCAATCTTATGCTATCTATGGCGCATGGAATTTCATGGGGCAAAAGTAGCGGTTTTTATTGGGGAGCGGGTGTTGGTCGCGTTGCGCGATGATTTTGATCACATCCCTTTTCCGGCGTGCTGGGATTTTGCCGGAGGCGGAAGAGAGTTGGGGGAAAGCCCCGAGGAATGCGTGTTGCGCGAGCTGAAGGAAGAGTTCGGGCTGACATTGATGTCGGATCAACTGGTCGGCAAAAGGGCGTATCAGACAACCGTGCCCGCAGGGACCTCGTATTTCTTCGCAGCTCATTTGCCTGCCGGAGCGGAATTGGGCGTAGTTTTCGGAGATGAAGGGCAGCGCTGGGCGCTCATGTCCCCGGACGAATACCTGTCCCGCGGCGATGCTATCGCGCATTTGCAGGACTGCCTGCGGGTGTATCTGGAAAGACTCTAGCCGCCGATATCGACCGAAACAGATTGTTTCTTTCTTCTAAACGGTCCTTGCGCACCCCATATAACCTTTAGGACAGTGAAGGGAATTTATTGATGGAAGACATTATTTTGGGGTTTTTGGGCAATAACGCAGTATTCTTGCTGTTGTTCGTCTTTTTGGTCGTCGTCGTCCTCGCGGGCGTGCGGATCGTCCCTCAAAGCGACAAGTTCGTGGTTGAACGCTTCGGTCGCCTGCGCTCGGTGCTTGGGCCTGGTATCAACTTTATCGTGCCGTTTCTGGATCGTGTTGCGCACAAGATTTCCATTCTGGAACGCCAACTCCCGACCAATCGCCAAGATGCTATTACGTCTGACAACGTGTTGGTGCAGGTCGAAAGCAGCGTGTTTTACCGCATCATCGAGCCGGAAAAGACGGTTTACCGTATTCGCGACATCGACGCGGCGATCATGACCACTGTTGTTGGTATCGTGCGCTCCGAGTTGGGTACGCTGGAGCTGGACCAAGTCCAGTCCAACCGCGGCCAGTTGATCGAACGCATCCAGTCGTCGCTTGAAAAAGTCGTGGATGATTGGGGCATCGAAGTGACCCGGGCCGAGATTTTGGACGTTAATCTTGATGACGCGACCCGCGCTGCGATGATGCAGCAGTTGAATGCTGAACGGGCACGTCGTGCGCAGGTGACGGAAGCCGAGGGCTCCAAACGATCGGTTGAATTGAACGCTGATGCCCAGCTTTATGCCGCTGAGCAGCTGGCAAAAGCCCGTCGTATCGAAGCGGATGCCGAAGCCTACGCAACCGAAGTGGTTGCTGTCGCGATCAAGGAAAACGGCGTGGAGGCTGCGCAATATCAAGTGGCTTTGAAGCAAGTAGAGGCATTGTCTGAAGTTGCTCAAGGGGCCGGCAAGCAAACCGTGTTGTTGCCGTCCGCCGCGCTGGATGCCTTTGGCGACGCGTTTAAACTTCTGAAGGGGAGGACCTGATGGAACAATTCATTCTTTGGAACCAATACTGGGTCTGGTTCGCGCTGGCGTTGTTGCTGGGCGTGTTCGAAATCCTGATGCCTGGATACATCCTGCTGGGCTTCGCCCTTGCGGCGGCGGCAATGGGGGTTGTGTTCGCAGCCGGGGTTTGGCCGGCAGGGATGATGATGGACTCGTTGCCGATAACGCTATCTGTTTACGGGGCGGTGTCGCTCCTCACTTGGTTGGGGCTGCGCCAGTACTTTGGTCGCCGTAACGGTCAGGTCAAAGTTTGGGACAAAGATATCAACGAGAACTGATTCCTTTTTTCAACTGAGTAAAAAGATCATGTGCCCGTGCCTTTGGTGCGGGCCTTCACGTATCTAGCCACCAGATAGTTTCAAATTTCTTGATGATTTGATCAGTTCTAACGGGCTTGTTATCCGCTGCTCAACCTTGCACCAAGTCTGTTCATACACGCACCAATCGTGCGCAATTCTCACGAAGCTGTTCATTGAGTGTGAGCGGGGAAAGCTCCAAGTTTGGTTCATCAACAGCAACAACGCTGAACTTAAAAACCGAAACCGGAGTACACAAAATGAAAACCATTATCGCAACTGTTATCGCCCTGACCGCAACCGCACCTGCATTTGCTGATGTGAGCAACCCGCAAGCTTTCTTCGCCATGGGCAACGACTCTGCCGCTGAACTGACCGTGAGCGAAACATCCACTGGCAACGTGGCGAAAGCGCTGAAAGTCGGTATCTCCGCCAATGAATCCGCAGCTGAAATGAACGCAATGATCGGTGGCGCTGATGTTAGCCGCGACGTTCAAGCATTCTTCGCCCTTGGCAACGACTCTGCCGCTGAGCGCACAGCGCGCAACTAATCAATACGATCTCCTTCCGAGACCGAAAAAAGCGGGCTCCTCTTAACCGAGGAGCCCGTTTTCTTATGACAGCTCGTCAAGGATGGCTTGGGCTGCCGCGCGCGGACTTGTTGCTTGCCAGATCGGGCGGCCTACCACGATATGGTCTGCCCCGTCGCTTATAGCTTTGGCTGGAGTTGCGACGCGTTTTTGGTCACCAAGTGCCGAACCAGACGGGCGCACGCCGGGGGTGACGATCAAACGACCCTCGGCCTCGGGGAGGGCGCGGATCATCGCGGCTTCTTGCGGGGAGGCGATGACGCCGTCGGCCCCTGCCTCTAGGGCTTTTGCCGCGCGTTCCAGCGTAATCTCGTGAATGTCACCAGCTTTGATACAGCCATCATCAAGATCGGCACGGTCAAGCGATGTCAAAACCGTAACGCCAAGGATTTTCATGTTGGTCCCCGACGCACCTTCCTTGGCAGCGCGCACCACATGGGGGTCGCCGTGGACGGTTAGGAAGTCATGATCAAACTGCGCAAGGCCACGAACGGCGGCCTCGACGGTTGCCCCGATGTCGAACAGTTTCATGTCGAGAAAGATGCGCTTGCCATGCTCGTCCTTGAGCTCGTTGGCGAGCGCAAGGCCACCGCCGGTCAGCATCCCGAGGCCGATTTTGTAGAAATTTACGCTATCGCCGAGGCGCTGGCTCAATTCCAGTCCAGCGAGGGCATTGGGGAGGTCAATTGCAACGATCAGACGGTCATCAGACATGGGAACGGGCCTTTGCAGCTAGGATTTTTCCCTAGCTGCCTGTCTGACGCTTCGTCGTCAAGCTGCGGCGGGCATATCCTTCAGACCCATGGTGTCTTTGAGTTGGCGGATCATGTCGTTGATGTGGATGAGCCGGCCCGACTTCTGGATGGGTGACCGCGACACGAGTCTAGCGCGGCCTTTGGAGCGGTGCGCCTTCGCGCGCGCAACTAAAACGGTAGACACGGCCTCAAAATCTGTGGCGATTGGCAAAGGAGTGGAGATCGGGACCTTGCGGGTCTCGTGCCCCTCGTGAAATACAACCAAGGCCTCGAAACACCGCGTTGCGGCGTTGTAGTTCAAGTTCTGCACTTCTGTTTGATAACTGCTCATAGTTACCTCCTTTTCACTAACAACAACGTAGGGTTGAAAAGGTTCCGTCGCTACCAAAGGCCGGTCACAACGTAGTGAATCCTTGTAACGTCGAAATTTTGTGATCACACCCCCTTGAGCAGGTGGAGGCTACTCCCCATTTAAGACTTGAGATTTGTCAAAGCACAGTGCCGCCTAGCGGGCTACAATTCGACAAAGGCTTAATGAAAGGAACGTACCCAATGGATTTGGAAAAATTCACCGAGCGCGCCCGCGGGTTCATCCAGGCCGCGCAAACGATCGCAATGCGTGAGGACCATCAGCGCCTTGCCCCTGAACACCTTCTCAAAGCGATTATGGATGACGAGCAGGGGCTTGCCTCCAACCTGATTTCTGCCGCTGGCGGGGCGCCTGCGCGCGTGAAAGAGGCCGTTGAACTGGCGATGGGAAAAATCCCGAAAGTCACCGGTTCCGGCGGGCAGGTCTACATGGACAGCCAAACCGGCAAAGTGCTGGATGAGGCGGAAAAACTGGCAAAGAAAGCTGGCGACAGCTTTGTGCCGGTGGAGCGGATGCTATGCGCCTTGGCAATGGTGAAAAGCCCCGCGAAAGATGCTTTGGATGCTGGTGCCGTATCGGCGCAAAAGCTGAACTCCGCGATCAATGACGTGCGCAAGGGGCGCACCGCCGACAGTGCCAATGCCGAAGAAGGCTATGATGCGCTGAAGAAATACGCGCGTGACCTGACTGAGGCTGCCAGAGAAGGCAAGATTGATCCGATCATCGGCCGTGACGAAGAAATTCGTCGCACGATGCAGGTTCTGTCACGCCGCACCAAGAACAACCCGGTTTTGATCGGGGAGCCCGGCGTTGGTAAAACTGCGATAGCCGAGGGTCTTGCATTGCGCATCGTCGATGGTGACGTGCCGGAATCCTTGCGCAACAAGCAGCTGATGTCTTTGGACATGGGCGCGCTGATTGCGGGTGCGAAGTATCGCGGGGAGTTCGAGGAGCGTCTGAAAGCGATCCTGTCGGAAGTGACAGCGGCAGCGGGCGAAATCATCCTGTTCATCGACGAGATGCACACGCTGGTCGGTGCGGGTGCAAGCGAGGGGTCCATGGACGCCTCCAACTTGCTGAAACCTGCTTTGGCGCGGGGTGAGTTGCACTGCGTTGGTGCCACGACTTTGGATGAATACCGCAAACACGTCGAGAAAGACGCGGCCCTAGCGCGGCGTTTCCAGCCTGTGCTGGTGGCCGAGCCGACCGTTGAAGACACGGTGTCGATCCTGCGGGGCATCAAGGAAAAGTACGAGCTGCACCATGGGGTGCGAATTTCTGACAGTGCCTTGGTTGCGGCGGCGGAGCTTTCGCATCGCTATATCACCGACCGCTTCTTGCCGGATAAAGCCATCGACCTTGTAGACGAAGCCGCGTCGCGGTTGCGGATGGAAGTCGACAGCAAACCGGAAGAGCTGGACGCGTTGGACCGCCAGATCCTGCAATTGCAGATCGAAGCTGCCGCTTTGGAAAAAGAGGATGATGCGGCGTCGGTGGATCGGTTGGAGACCTTGCAAAAGGAACTTGGCGAGCTGCAAGAAAAGTCGTCCGAGATGACGGCGGCTTGGCAAGCGGAACGCGACAAGCTGGAAGGCGCGCGTGATCTGAAAGAGAAGCTGGACCGTGCGCGGGCCGAGTTGGATATCGCCAAACGTGAAGGCAACCTCGCGAAAGCGGGGGAGCTGTCTTACGGCGTGATCCCAAATCTGGAGAAAGCGTTGACCGAGGCCGAAAGCCGCGAAGAAACGCAGATGGTCGAAGAGGCCGTGCGGCCTGAGCAGATCGCAAGCGTTGTTGAACGTTGGACCGGTATTCCGACCTCCAAAATGCTGGAAGGCGAGCGTGAGAAGCTGCTGAAGATGGAAGAAGAGCTGGGTCGCCGTGTGATCGGGCAGCGTCTTCCTGTGCAGGCGGTCGCCAACGCCGTGCGTCGTGCGCGCGCTGGGCTGAACGACGAGAACCGTCCACTTGGCAGCTTCCTGTTCCTCGGGCCAACCGGCGTAGGTAAAACCGAGCTGACCAAGGCCGTGGCGGAGTATTTGTTCGATGATGATAGCGCGATGGTGCGTATCGACATGTCCGAGTTCATGGAGAAACACGCCGTGTCGCGTTTGATTGGTGCGCCTCCAGGCTATGTCGGCTATGACGAAGGCGGCGTTTTGACCGAGGCCGTGCGGCGCAGGCCTTATCAGGTTGTGCTGTTCGACGAGGTCGAGAAGGCGCACCCTGACGTGTTCAACGTGCTGTTGCAGGTATTGGATGACGGGGTTCTGACGGACGGCCAAGGTCGCACGGTGGACTTCAAGCAGACGCTGATCATCCTGACCTCGAACCTTGGGGCGCAGGCGCTGAGCCAGCTTCCCGAGGGTGCAGACGCCGCGGCTGCCAAGCGCGACGTGATGGACGCGGTGCGGGCGCATTTCCGCCCCGAGTTCCTGAACCGTCTGGACGAGACCATCATCTTCGACCGCCTTGCCCGAGACGACATGAACGCGATTGTCGACATCCAGATGGCGCGTTTGGAAAAACGTCTTGCTGGTCGCAAGATCACTTTGGCGCTGGACGAGGATGCCAAGCAATGGCTTGCCGATGAGGGCTACGATCCTGTGTTCGGGGCGCGTCCCTTAAAGCGCGCCATTCAGCGTGCACTGCAAGATCCGCTGGCCGAGATGATCTTGGCGGGCGAGGTGCTTGATGGCTCGACCGTCGAAGTGAGCGCAGGGCCGGACGGATTGCTGGTTGGTGGGCGCATAAGTGCGTCCAACAGACCAAAGCCGGACGACGCGGTGGTTCACTAACGTAAAAAAGGGCGCCTTCGGGCGCCCTTTCATTATTCAGGTTTGGCCCGTTAGCTTGCGGGCATAATGACCTTGTCGATGACGTGGATGACGCCGTTGGACGCTTCAATGTCGGCCGCGGTTACGTTGGCATCATTTACCATCACGCCACCCTCGGTTTTGATTGTTACATCGCCACCTTGCACGGTCGCAGCCGTCATGCCGTCGGACAGATCGCCCGACATCACTTTGCCAGCCACGACGTGATAGGTAAGGATCGCGGTTAGCTGATCCTTGTTCTCAGGCTTGAGCAGAGTTTCGACCGTGCCTTCAGGCAAGGCGGCAAATGCCTCGTCCGTGGGTGCGAAGACGGTGAACGGGCCTTCGCCTTTCAGAGTGTCAACCAAGCCTGCCGCTTGCACGGCGGCCACAAGGGTGCCGAAGCTGCCAGCGGCGACGGCTGTATCGACGATGTCCTTGGAGTGGCCATCTGCGAAGGCTGGTGCCGTCAGGGCTGCGGCGGCGGTCAGAGCGATAAAAGTTCTGCGGATCATTTCGTAGTCTCCTGTTCATTACAAAAGACGCTCGTGATTGAGCATCGGAACCGATACGCACAAACCCCACGGCAGGATGTCGCCGATCAGCACTTTTCCATTCTTGACCAAACTTGAGCTTGGCCTAAGCAAACGGTTTTCCGGCTTTCCAATGACATTCTTGTTATCGCCCGTGATCGCAACGCGGGGTATGGAGCATTCACTTGCGTGTTCTGGCGGCGCATCCGACAGTAGGCACATCATTAAATGGGGAACCGGTATGTGGATGTTTGATTGGGCGGGCTGGGTGATCGAAGTGATGGCGCTCGCCTTTGTGGGGGTTATCGGGATCGTAGCCCTTCTTGCCTTGGTTCTATTTGTCATCGACCGGTCCCAGACGAGTGACGCCATCAGGCGCAACTATCCCGTTATCGGGCGCTTTCGGCATATCTTTACCGAGCTGGGCGAATTCTTCCGTCAGTATTTTTTTGCAATGGATCGTGAAGAACTTCCTTTCAACAGGGCTCAACGTGACTGGGTGAAGCGTGCGACCAGTGGAGAGGGAAATACCGTTGCGTTCGGGTCCACCCGCAATCTGTCGGTGGTTGGTACGCCGCTTTTTGTGAATGCCGCTTTCCCGCCGTTAGACAATCAATTCGCGTCGTCCGAACCCTTGGTGATCGGAGCTGCAGCGCGCCAGCCCTATGAGGCCAAATCGTTCTTCAATTTGTCCGGCATGTCCTACGGCGCGATATCCCGTCCTGCCGTGACTGCTTTGTCACGTGGGGCTAAAGATGCGGGCATCTGGATGAACACCGGCGAGGGAGGGTTGAGCCCCTACCATTTGGCAGGCGGGGCGGACATCGTGTTTCAGATCGGTACGGCGAAGTATGGCGTGCGCAATAAAGATGGATCACTGAACGACGATAAGCTGCGCGAGGTTGCGGCGCATCCGCAAGTGAAGATGTTCGAGCTGAAGCTGGCACAAGGGGCCAAGCCAGGTAAGGGCGGTATCTTGCCCGGCGCTAAGGTGTCAGCCGAGATAGCCGTTATTCGCGGGATCGACGAGGGGCAAGACAGCATCTCGCCCAACCGCCACATAGAAGTGTCGAACTCTAGCGAGTTGCTCGATTTGATTGTTCATATTCGTGAAGTGACCGGCAAACCGGTAGGGATCAAAACCGTGTTTGGATCGGACGCGCCCTTCCGTGAGTTGTTCGATCTGGTGCTTCAGAGGGACGAAGCACCGGATTTCATCACCCTAGACGGTGGCGAGGGCGGCACTGGCGCGGCACCATTGCCGTTGATGGATCTGGTGGGTGTCACGATCAAGGAAGCGCTGCCCGAAGTGGCAAACTTGTTGCGTGAGTATGGCCTAAAAGACCGCATCCGTCTGATTGCCTCCGGCAAGCTGATGGTGCCCGGCGATGTCGCTTGGGCGCTGGCTGCCGGGGCTGACTTCGTGACCTCCGCGCGGGGATTCATGTTTAGCCTTGGCTGCATTCAGGCCATGAAGTGCAACAAGAACACCTGCCCTACAGGCATCACCACGCACGATCCAAGGTTCCAACAGGGACTGGTGCCGGAGGACAAATATAAGAAGGTCGCCCGCTATGCCAAAAGCATCGTGAAGGAGGTGGAGCTGATCGCTCACTCCGTCGGCGTTCCCGAGCCGCGCCAGATGCGGCGCGAACATGTGCGGCTTGTACAGGACACGGGGAAATCGGTGCCGATGGATGTGTTGTATCCGGTGAAGGACGCAGGTTAACGGGGGCTTTACCCCTTTGATCGCAACTTGTGGGCAGGAGCCCTTCGACTAATCCCCTGAGTGTCTTTGAAATCTGCTATAGTAATCCCGCTGGCAAGTAATGCATGGCGATTACGCAAGAAGGATTTCTCGATGCTGACAGTGGACGAAGAAATTACGAGCGTGTCACGGCTACGCGAATTGCTACCGACCGAGGGCTTCACCAACACGTTTCTCAAAGTCACAGATCAGCTTAACGACGTCGCACGGAAGTTCATTGCCACTGCGCCCTTCATTATTGTGGCCACAAAATCCACGGACGGACTGATTGATGTGTCGCCGAAGGGAGATCCCGCTGGTTTTGTCGAAGTCTATGACAACAAAACGCTGATAATTCCTGATAGATTGGGCAATCACCGTGTCGATGGCTTCCAGAACATTCTTGAAGATCCCAATGTAGCTATTTTGTTCATTGTGCCGGGGCATGGCGACACTCTCCGCGTTGCAGGCAAAGCTCGCATCGTAAGAGACAGCGCGATTAACAAACGTCACGCGATCAATGGCAAAGAGCCGCTTCTGGCCATGGTCGTTGAGGTGCAGGAAGCATTTATGCACTGCTCCAAATCGTTAATTCGGTCCCGACTTTGGTACCCGGACAGCTGGCCAGCACGTAAAACCGCCCCCACGTTGGCGGAGTGGGTTCTTGAAACTGTAGAGCGGAAACAAACCTTGGATGAGGTGCAAGATGATCATTCTGTCGACGAGAGAACCCGTTTGTATTGATCTTGTCGGCGCGCGCGAGGTGAAACAGCTCACGCTACGATGACACCATTCCCACAGTTTCGTGAGCAGGCCTCATTTGGTTTTGCGCCTCGGGGCGCGTAAGTCATAAGGGAACACGCAATAGCGAGGACTCTATAGTATGGCCAACCGGTTCAAATCTGATCTGACATGGGACGACGTCACTCCCGAAAACGTATTCCTGAACCGGCGGGCCTTCATGGCTGGTGCCTCGGCCTTGGCCGCTACGGGCATCGCGGGGCCTGCCTTGGCGTCGCAATACTCGACTGACGAAGAGCCCAACGCGTGGGATGAAATTACGCAATATAACAACTTCTACGAGTTCGGGACCGGCAAGTCCGACCCTGCTGAATATGCGTCGGCGTTGACCACCGATCCGTGGGAAGTCGAGATCGACGGCCTGGTCGACAAGCCCGGCACCTATTCCTTCAAAGACATCATGGCCGCCATGACCGTGGAGGAACGTATCTACCGCTTCCGGTGCGTCGAGGCGTGGTCGATGGTCATCCCGTGGAATGGGTTTGAACTGGCCGATTTGCTGAACATGGCGGGCGTGCAAAGCGGTGCCAAATACGTCGCGTTTGAAACCCTGCTCCGCCCCGAGGAGATGTGGGGCCAGAAGCGGCGCTTCGTTCCATGGCCCTACCGCGAAGGTCTGCGACTAGACGAGGCGATGCACCCGCTCACCATCATGGCGACGGGTATTTACGGCAAGCCGATCCCGAACCAGAACGGCGCGCCCATGCGTCTGGTGGTGCCGTGGAAATACGGTTTCAAGTCGATCAAATCGATCGTGAAGATCACGCTTACCGACACCCAGCCAGAAACCAGTTGGAACACGATCAACGCGCGCGAGTACGGCTTCTACAGTAATGTGAACCCGGAGGTGGATCACCCACGCTGGTCGCAGGCGTCCGAGCGTCGCGTCGGTGGCGGTCTGCTGGCCAAGCGGATTCCGACGCCGATGTTCAACGGCTACGAAGAGCAGGTGGCTGGTCTGTACGAGGGCATGGACCTCGCCAAGAACTTCTAAGTGTTATTGATGTCCCATGCATTGACCCCAGCGGAACGGATCAACGCCGTTCTGCGTCCAGTGCCGACTTGGCTGGTTTATTTGGTCGGCGCACTTCCGGGAATTTACATATTGGTTGGCATAACGCTGGCTTTGTCGGGCATCTATGATGTGTTTGGTAATAGCCTTGGCGTCGATCCCGCTCGAACCATTGAGCACTGGCTAGGCGAACTGGCGCTGCAATTCTTCATCGCGACGATGCTGATTTCCGTCCTGCGTGATCGCTTCCGCTTGAAACTGATCAAGTTCCGGCGTCCCTTGGGGTTGCTGACATTCTTTTACGTGGTCCTGCATCTGGGCATCTGGCTTGGTCTTGATATCCAGTTCCGATGGGCCGAGGCTTGGTCGGATGTTCTGAAGCGGCCCTATATTACGATCGGGATGGTAGGCTTCTTGCTGCTGATCCCGGTTGCGATGACATCAAACAACGCGATGATCCGTTTGATGGGGCCGGTCGCGTGGCAGCGGCTGCACAAGCTCTGTTATCCGGCAATTGTTCTGGGCGGTGTGCATTATGTCATGGTGCAAAAAGTCTGGGAGGCTGAGCCATTGATCTATCTGGCCGTGATTTTGAGTCTATTGGCCCTGCGTGGGAAAAGACTTTTGCCATGAAGCCGAGTCATTTGAGTCGCCCACGTCTGAATCGCCGCCGAGTCGGAGATTAAAACGCAGGCGAGTCCCTCGGATTCGGCTAAACAATCCACATTTTGTGGTTCTCGTGTGGATAACCCCAAGTCGAAATGGGAACCGCGCCAATGTCCCCTTTGCACTTGCAGCATTTGCCTGAGGTTTCCTAGGAAATTTTGATCCGTAGAGTGCTGTAAATAAACGATAATATGGATCACTTCAAGTTTTTGATGATTAAGTTGAAAAAAGGTGTTGCGGGCGTGGGCGAGTGGGCCTAGAACCCCCTTCACCGGCGGGGCAGTGATGCAGTGTCGGGGCGCTGGACGGGCTGGTTGGTTCGGAAAGCGGAATAAAAACAGAGACTTATGCAGGTTGATGCGCCAAACACGTTAGGCGCTTCGGTTTGTTTTTGTCTCTACGCTCTTTGAAATTGATAGATACACATGAAGAGATATGTGGGCGGTTTGGCCATTTCGATGGATCAACCTCGTCACATATCAAAACTCACTAGTTTGGTCGTTTTCGGATGATTGGGCGATAATGTGAGGTCAGCTTCACTGTTTGGACGGCTTTTTGTTATCTTTGATAACTTCAAGCACAACCAAACGGTTAAGACGTCATGCCTGGTTCAGTAAGCTGGGTATGATGAAT